>NZ_JAANHS010000049.1 GCF_011174775.1 Rhodobacter calidifons | reverse complement strand
CAAAAGACCGCACTCGATCACAAGTCCAGACGATCACAAATTCCTTGCAAACCGAGCGGCATCCACAAAAGAAGGTTTGATGGCCTGAAACGGAGAATGAGCCATTGTCCGCCACTGGTCCGAGGACAATGGCGAATGATGACCGAAGAGAGAATGGCGCTGATCGACCTGGTTGAGAGTGAGGGGCGAGCGCGCCACCGGTTCGAGCGCCGCCCCGAACGCGGACGGCGATCTTGTCCGCGAGATGCTGGCCTTTGCGGCCGAACGGATCATGGAAGCCGAGATCGAGGCCCGGACGGGTGCAGCCAAGGGTGCACGAACGCCGACGCGGGAGGTTCAGCGCAACGGATACCGTGACCGCGACTGGGGTGAGGGCATTCCCGCCACCGGTTCGAGGGAATGCCCGAACGCGCGCCGGGCGGATCGCGCTGGAGATCCCCAAGCTGCGCAAGGGCAGCTATTTCCCCGGCTTCCTGGAGCCGCGCCGCACGGCGGAGAAGGCCTTGGTGGCGCTCGACCAGTGTTCTTGAACCAATGGCGAACATGGTCTCGCTCCAGGAAGCCTGCGTCCACGGTGTCTCGACGCGCTCGGTCGACGATCTGGTCAAGGCCATGGGGTGAGGAGGATCAGGAAACGGTCCGGGGGACCGTTTCCCCGACGAACGCGGCATGTCGAAGAGCCAGGTCTCGCGGCTCTGCGCCGAGATCGACGAGCGGGTGAACGCTTTCCTGGCGCGGCCGCTCGAGGGTGCATGGCGCTCGCCATCGGACTTGAACCGATGGCGTCTCGATGGCTCGCCTTTGGCTGGATGCGACATACCTCAAGGTCCGGGAAGGCGGGCGCATCATCAGCCGCGCCGTGATCATCGCCGTGGCGGTCAACGGTGAGGCATGGTCCGCCACCGGTTCGAGGACCATGCCGAACGGCAAGCGCGAGGTTCTCGGCGTCGCCACCGGCCCATCCGAAGCGT
>NZ_JAANHS010000048.1 GCF_011174775.1 Rhodobacter calidifons | reverse complement strand
GGTTAACTCAAGTTCCAAGTGCAACGGTTGTTGGTGTTTTTTCGAGTTCCTCGGCGAGGGCCTGTGCTGGTGTTTTCCAGCCCAGTGTCTTTCTGGGGCGGTTGTTCATGAGCTTGGCGATATGGTCGAGATCGCGCTGAGAGAACTGGCGGAGGTCAGCGCCTTTGGGCAGGAACTGGCGCAGAAGCCCGTTGGTGTTCTCGTTCGACCCGCGCTGCCATGGCGAATGGGGATCGCAGAACCAGATGTCGATCTTCAGGCGGCGGGCCAGCTCCGGATGGCAGGCCATCTCCGATCCGCGGTCGTAGGTGAGGCTGCGGCGCAGAAAGGCGGGCAGATGCTTCATCTGGCGGGTGAAGCCTTCCAGAACTGCCGCAGCGCCGTTGCCTTCCATCTTCGCCAGGGTGACGAAGCGGGTCTTGCGTTCGACCAGGGTGCCCACGCAAGAGCGGTTGGACGCGCCCTTCAGCAGATCGCCCTCCCAATGCCCGGGCACGAGGCGGGCGTCGACCTCTTCGGGCCGGTGAAGAATACGCAACGTTTCCGGGACGATGGCACTGCCGCCCCCGGGCCTGCGCCCGATCCCCCGCCCGCGGCCGCGTCGGTGCTTGCCCTGGCGCAACGCCTCGACCAGCGCCGCCTTCAACCCGCCGCGCGGCTGGGCGTAGATCATCGCGTAGATGGTCTCATGGCTCACGCGGGCCCGGGGATCGTCGGGGTGCATGGAACGGAGTGTCGCGGCGATCTGCTCGGGCGACCAGCGGAATGTGACGAGGTGATGCCAGACGAAGCGCCAGAGCGCCCCGCCCGGCCGGAGCTTGCGCCGGGGCCGGCAGCGCAGCCGACGCCGGGCATAGGCGCGCTGGCCGGCCTGCGGACAGTATCCGGACCCCGCTCCGACGGCCGTTCCCGCTGCAACCCGCCCCCGCCCGAGTTCCCGGCAGATCGTGCTCGCCGACCGGCCAAGAAGCCGCGCGATCTCCCGCTGGCTCGTGCCTCGACGATGCTCCGCAAAGATCACCGCCCGCTCCGCACCATCCAGATGCAACCCCCGCCGATCCATC
>NZ_JAANHS010000047.1 GCF_011174775.1 Rhodobacter calidifons | reverse complement strand
TGGGGTGCGCCGCTCGGGCCCGGCCAGACGCTGGCGCTCCGCATCTACCAGCTCTCGAACCGCCTCGGCCGCGGCACGCCTGCGTCCGTGACACTCCAGTTCTGACGGGATTTCCCATGTCCGACACCACGACCCATCTGGGCCTGCCCTACCTGCTGGCGGCGCAGGCGCAGAAGCACGTCACCCACAACGAGGCGCTGCGCCTGCTCGACGCCATGGTGCAACTCTCCGTCCTCGACCGGACGCGCACCGCGCCGCCCGCAAGCCCGGCGGACGGCAATCGGCACCTCGTGGCCTCCGGCGCAACCGGCCTCTGGGCGGGGTGGGACCTGAACATCGCCTTCTGGGTCGACGGCGCGTGGATCCGCCTCGTCCCGCGCACCGGTTGGCTGGTCTGGGTCGCGGCCGAGGGCCTGTTCCTCGTCTGGACCGGCGCGGCCTGGGAGGTGGTGGGCGAGCCGCGCGACGTCTCGGATGCAGTGTTCAGCCTCGTGAATGATGCGGACCCGACGAAGAAGGCGAACTTCTCGCTGGCAGGGATCAGCGCCGGGACGACTCGCAGTTTCACGCTGCCGAATACCTCCTCGGAACTGGCGATCCTTGCGGGCACCCAGACCTTCTCCGGCAACAAGACGTTTTCGGGGACGCTGACAGCATCCGGAACCGTCACGGTTTCCGCAGCGAGCGCATCGATCGGCACGGCGACGACGACCGCGACCTATGGCATGGGCATTGGTGCGACGACCACCGGTGTGACGAAGACCGTGAACCTCGGCACCGGCGGCGCATCCGGATCGACCATGGTTGTCAACATCGGCTCTGCGACCGCTGGCGCGGGCGGCACGACTGTCGTCAACACGCCGACTGTCACCTTCGCCAATGCCGTGACGCAGGTCGGCATGCCCCAGGCCAACCTGACTGCGCAATTGCTCGGCCTCGGCGGGGCGACGGCCGACAGCTTCAACCGCCTGTCGGTCAACACCCCGGCCGTGCTGTTGAACAACGCAGGGGCGGGGATCGAAGCCACAGTCAACAAGGCGGCGGCCGTGAACGACGCAGCCTTTGCCTTCAAGACCGGCTTTTCCGCCCGTGCGCTGATCGGGTTGCTCGGCAATGATGACTTCAGCTTCAAGGTCAGCCC
>NZ_JAANHS010000046.1 GCF_011174775.1 Rhodobacter calidifons | reverse complement strand
AAGAGGGAACTTCGGGCCTGATCCCGGCGCGTCATCGGGTGCTGACATGTGTCCGGCCTCAGATGCGGCGTCACACATGCCGCGGGCCCGTATGGTGTTCGCGGGTCGGATCCAGATCAAAGCCGCGTGCTCGAAGGCACTCTGTTGCACACTGGTTCTCCCGATCCCGTCTCACGACTGTTGCGCCAAACTGCTCCTTGCCCTCTTTCGCTCCGACGTCCTCGCGACCGACGGAAGGCTTACGCTGCCGCGGCCGGAGACTGGTAGACGCCGCCCCGTGCCATCAGGGCCCAGACGATCCGCGCCATCTTGTTCGCCAGCGCCACCCGCACAAGCATCGGCGGCTTGCGCGTCAATATCCCGCCCAGCCACGTGCCCGGTCGGGTGGCGGCACGGACGTGCCGCTTGATGATCACGCTGTTGGCGCCAATGATCAGCAGCCGCCGGAGGGAGCGCTCGCCCATCTTCGTCGTGGCCCCAAGGCGCTGTTTGCCCCCGGTCGAATGCTGTCGTGGCACCAGACCCAGCCAGGCGGCAAAGTCGCGTGCCTTGCGAAATGTCTCGGGCGGCGGGGCCAGAACCGCAATGGCCGTGGCGATCAGCGGCCCGATGCCCGGCACTGTCATCAGCCGCCGAGCCACCTCGTTCGTCTTCGCCCGACGAGCGATCTCGGCATCAAGCCTGCCGATCTCGGCCTCGAGATGGGTCAGGGCTGCGACAAGAACCTTGAGCGTTCCGATGGCGTCGGCCGGCAAGCCGCTTTCGGGCTCCTCGACGATGGCGATCAGCTTCGCTGCGTTCGCCGCCCCTTGGGGGACGATCTGCCCAAACTCGGTCAGGTGGCCACGCAGGGCATTGATGGCCTGCGTCCTCTGCCGGATCAGCAGCTCTCGGACTCGAAAGACCATCGCGGCCCCCTGGGCCTCCTCGCTCTTCACCGGCACGAAGCGCATCGTCGGGCGTTGTGCTGCCTCGCAGATCGCCTCGGCGTCGGCCGCATCATTCTTCTGCCGCTTGACGAAAGGCTTGACGTAGGCAGGCGGGATGAGCCGCACTTCGTGGCCCAACTTGCCGATCTCGCGCCCCCAGAAATGCGCGCCGCCGCAGGCTTCCATCGCGACAACACAAGGTGGCAACTGGCAGAAGAACGCCAGCACCTGATCCCGACGCAGCTTCTTGCGCAGAACCGCACGGCCCGCGCCGTCAGCCCCATGCACCTGAAACACATTCTTCGCCAGGTCGAGCCCGACAGTGGTAACATCCAGCATGACCGTCCTCCTTTGTGGATCCTCGCAGACCCACCT
>NZ_JAANHS010000045.1 GCF_011174775.1 Rhodobacter calidifons | reverse complement strand
GAGATGGGGTGGATGCCGCTCTCCCCTGACGGCATTGCGATGTGCCAAACTCGTGGTGTCGAAGCACAAGCTGTAGGAAAGGGCATCCATGGGAGAGGTTAGCATCATCGGCGTGGATCTGGCAAAGAACGTGTTCCAGGTTCATGGGGCTGCGGCGGACGGGTCCGTCGTATTCGGCAAGAAGCTGTCACGGCCGCAGTTCGCGCGGTTCATGGCGGACCAGCCGCCGTGCCTCGTGGCGATGGAGGCCTGCGCCAGCGCGCACCATTGGGCGCGGGAAATGGCGCGGCACGGGCATGAGGTCCGGCTGATCGCGCCGCATTACGTCAAGCCGTTCCTGAAACGGCAGAAGAACGACGGTGAGGAGGACCGTGGCGCCAGTGGCGCCGCGTAAGCCGACGAACGACGCGGAGGCCATCGTCGAGGCGGCGCTGCGGCCGACCATGCGCTTCGTCGAACCGAAATCCGCTGACCAGCAGGCGCGGGCCGTCGCGTTCCGGACGCGCGAGCAGCTCGTAAAGCAGCGCACCGAGGCGGTGAACGCACTGCGGTCGCTTCTCTACGAGTTCGGCCATATCGCTCCCGAGGGGATTGGCTACCTGCCGCGCCTCGCCAAGGTCGTCGACGATCCCGGCACCGACGTGCCGGAACTCGCCCGGGACATCTGCCGCATGCTCCTCGAGCAGATCGCCAACCTGACCCACCGGATCAATGCGCTGAAAGCCAGGATCGCGGCCATGTCGCAGGAAGCAGACCTCTCGCGCCAGTTGCAGACGATGCCGGGTGTCGGCCCGATCACTGCGCTCGCTGTCGAGACCTTCGCCCCACCGATGGAGCAGTTTCGGCGTGGGAGGGATTTCGCGGCCTGGCTCGGCCTGGTGCCGCGGCAGCATTCCACCGGGGGCAAGCAGAAGCTGGGGAAGACCTCGAAGATGGGGCAGCGCGATATTCGTCGATTGCTGGTCATCGGGGCAACCGCGGTGATCCGCTGGGCCTCGCGCCGCGGTGCGCCCAAGGACTCGTGGCTGGCGCGGATGCTGGAACGCAAGCCGGTCCCGGTCGTGGCCACCGCGCTGGCGAACAAGATGGCGCGCGGCATCTGGGCGATGCTGACGCGCGGCGAAAGCTATCGCGGCCCGGTGCTGATCGGCGCCTGATCGGGCGCCGAACGGGCAACCGGGCCACCGAGTTGTGAGGAAGGCATGATCTGCATGGGCAAATGATCGACATGATCCGGATCGGGCAAATCAGAAACCTTCTCCGAGCCTCGAGCTCGCTCTTGGAGATTTGGACCCGCTCCGCGCATCACCATCCCGGCCAGCGGCGCCAGTCAGCCGCACGAACAGGCCTGACAAAAGACCGCACTCGATCACAAGTCCAGACGATCACAAATTCCTTGCAAACCGAGCGGCATCCACAAAAGAAGGTT
>NZ_JAANHS010000044.1 GCF_011174775.1 Rhodobacter calidifons | reverse complement strand
CGATGCTGTCCCATGGAGTGGTGTAGCTGGCGCTGATCGTCACCGTGATATTCGGCGCGGGCCTGCTTGATCAGGATGCCGCGGCTGGCAGGCTGATGACGGGAGTGAGGAGGATCAGGAATTGATCCGGTGGATCAATTCCCCGACGAACGCCCATCGGCGCGATGGTTTCCAGCGTCATGTATCTGGCACGCTGGACGGCCCATTCGTCATTCTGTTCCAGCAGCAAGGCCCCGACCAGTCGGATGATGGCCTCGTCGTTGGGGATCGAGGGCATGACTGCCATCGGTCCGAAGGAATGCCCGAGGGCCCACGACATCAGTGCGCCTCTTGATTTCGCCGTTCAGCCGTTCGATCGGGTTCGTCGAATGCAGCTTGGCCCGATGTTCCTTGGGGAAGGACATGTAGGCCAGCACGTCGTGTTCGGCGTCATCCATCAGCGTGGCGAGCTTCGGCACCTTGGGCCGGATCTGGTCTGCCACGGCCCTCCACTGGGTGCTGGCGGCTTCAGCGGTATCTTGGGCAAAGGCGGTGGCGATGAAGGCCGAGACGACCCTGCGCCCGCTCTTCCCGGCATGGGCGAGGGCATTGCGCTGGAAGTGGACACGGCAGAGCTGCCAGGTGGCGCTGAGAACCTTCGAAACGGCCGCCTTGATGCCCTCGTGGGCGTCCGAGATCACCAACTTCACGCCCCGCAGGCCGCGGCGGGTCAGCTTGCGCAGGAACTCGGTCCAGATCGGCTTGGCCTCGGACGTACCTATTTCCAGGCCCAGAACCTCACGCCTGCCGTCGGTGTTCACGCCGATGGCGATGATGACGGCGACGGACACGATCCGCCCGCCGCGCCGGACCTTGAGGTAGGTGGCGTCGATCCAGAGGCGAGCCATCGAGACGCCATCGGTTCAAGTCCGATGGCGAGCGCCAGTCGCTTTCGAGCGGCCGGTTCAGGAAGGCTTTCACCTTGCCGTCGATCTCTTCGCAGAGCCGCGACACCTGGCTCTTGCTGATCCCCGACATGCCCATGGCCTTGACCAGGTCATCCACCGAGCGGGTCGAAATGCCTTGAACATAGGCCTCCTGGATGACCGCCGTCAGCGCCTTCTCGGCCATCCGGCGCGGCTCGAGAAAGCCCGGAAAGTAGCTGCCCTTCCGAAGCTTCGGGATGCGCAGCTCGACCGTCCCGGCGCGCGTTCGGGCATTCCCTCGGACCGGTGGCGGGAATGCCCTCACCCCAGTCCCTGTCGCGGTATCCGTTGCGCTGCGCCCGCCGCGCCGGGTCCTTCTCGCCATAGGCCGCGCCAGTCGCGGCGCCCACCTCCAGCTCCATCAGCCGTTCGGCCGCAAAGCCGATCATCTCGCGCAGCAGGTCCGCATCGGGGGCCTTCTCCACAAGGTCGCGGAAGTTCATCATGTCGGTGGTCATCGGTGGTCCTCTCGGTTCTGGGTGGGCGTAAGCAACCAGACCCTAACCGAACATCGCCGGT
>NZ_JAANHS010000043.1 GCF_011174775.1 Rhodobacter calidifons | reverse complement strand
CCGAGGCGCTGCGCCAGGTCCCAGACCTGCGCGCCCTCAAAGGTCAGTGGCCGGTTCAGCCTTGCAGGGCAGTCCGGGCAGACTTGCGAGCACGCCGCGCAGTAGCTTTCGCCCCCACCGTAGGACCATTCGGCGAGGGCGATGAGGCGTTTTTTTCCTGTTCCAGCAGGAGCCCCTTCGCCAAATAGGCCCCCTGGAAGGCCTCGAAGGCGGGCCAGATTTCCAGCAGCGCGTCGATGCCTTCTGGCGTCACGCCGACCAGGTTGCCCTCGGCATCGCCGACACCCTCCCAGTCCAGCACCGCGCGCCGGGCCACGGCCTTCGCCATGGCGAGCGCCAGTTCCTCGGTCGTGGCCTCGGGCGGCAGGGCCTCCACCGCCGGATCGGCGCGGGCCGAGACCATCAGCGCGGTCGTGAGCGGGCGCAGCTTCAGCCGCACGCCGGGCAGCAGGTCCAGCCAGCGCGGTGCGTTCGTCAGGTCCAGCGTGAGCATCACCAGGTCTCCCTATCGTTGACCAGCGTCACCGTGCACATGCGCCCGAGCGCGGGATCGACCGCCGCCTGCCAGTCGAATGTCGCCTGAATGCCCTGTGGCCCCGGCACCTCGATACGCGGGCGCGGCAGATAGACGGCGTGGATGGTGAAGGTCAGGCTCTCGCCCGAGGGCAGCGCCCAGCCGAGTTCGATCTCGCAAGGGTCCCCGGCGATGGCCTGGTTCGCGAGCACCTGGTCGGCGAAGCGCACCTCCATGCGGCCCGTGAGCGCCGCCATTCCGGGGTCGGCCCCGTCGATGCGGCCATCGGCACGGATGGTCTCGATCCGGTCGAGATTGTTGGCATAGGTCACCTCGGCGGTGACGAGGTTCCCGAGCGACGTGCCGTTGCGGGTGACGGTGCCGTTGAAATGGCCGAAGCGCAGCAGGTCGAGTGCAGCGGGCGTGCCCGCGCCAGTGGTCGTCGCCAGCGCCTCGCCCTGTGCGACCAGCCTTGCGGTCGCCGTCAGGAGCCCCGCACGCTGCATCTGGAAGGACAGCTGGTCGACCACGCAGCCCGAATACATCGCGAACCGAGGCACCTCGGGCATGGCGACCTCGACGGCCATCGACGGCAGCACCCAGCCGCCCGAGCGGAACTCATGCGTGAAGGGGCCCGGCCCGGTGCCGGTGGTCGTCGGCGCGCCGAACGCCCCCTTCAGCCAGAAGCCGAAAGCATTGGCGTCGATCGACACGACCACGTCGCCATCGGCGGTCAGCGCATCCTTGATCGGCGCCAGCGGATCGCGGCCGTAGCCCAGAAGCTCGGAGTTCAGGAGCGGCTGCTCGGCCCCCAGCGTGGTGCTGGCAAACGGCATCCGGGTGTAGCCGCTGGCGGGCGGCGTGCCATAGGTCGTCTCGAACGCCAGCGCCATCTGCGCCCGCGCCCCATGGGCTCGTGCCATCGTCTCGTCTCCTGTGGTGGTGGGGGTCAGGCCAGCGGGTCGGCCGTGGTGTAGTGAAGGATCACCGGGATCACGGCCGCCTTCAGGCTGGCCGCGCC
>NZ_JAANHS010000042.1 GCF_011174775.1 Rhodobacter calidifons | reverse complement strand
GGCGGGGCGGGGAACGACACGCTGTATGGCGGTCTCGGCGACGATCTTCTGGAGGGCGGCCCGGGCAATGACCGGCTGGAGGGCGGGGCAGGCCGCGACACGCTTTACGGTGGCGAGGGCAATGACCTGATCTTCGGCGGTGAGGGTGACGACCGGCTGGAGGGCGGGGCGGGGAACGACACGCTGTATGGCGGTCTTGGCGACGATCTTCTGGAGGGCGGCCCGGGCAATGACCGGCTGGAGGGCGGGGCGGGCCGCGACACGCTTTACGGTGGCGAGGGCAATGACCTGATCTTCGGCGGTGAGGGTGACGACTGGCTGGAGGGCGGGGCGGGGAACGACACGCTGTATGGCGGTCTCGGCGACGATCTGCTGGAGGGTGGCCTCGGCAATGACCGGTTGGAGGGCGGGGCGGGCCGCGACACGCTTTACGGTGGCGAGGGCAATGACCTGATCTTCGGCGGTGAGGGTGACGACTGGCTGGAGGGCGGGGCTGGGAACGACACGCTGTATGGCGGTCTCGGCGACGATCTTCTGGAGGGTGGCCTCGGCAATGACCGGCTGGAGGGCGGGGCGGGCCGCGACACGCTCCATGGCGGCGAGGGCGACGACTGGCTTTCCGGCAACGAGGGCAACGATATCCTTTGCGGCGGGGCAGGCAACGACACGCTGTATGGCGGTGCGGGCGACGACTGGCTGGACGGCGGGACCGGGGCGGACCGGATGGAGGGCGGTCCGGGCAACGACACCTACATCGTTGACAGCACGGGCGATGTCGTGGTCGAGGCGGCAGGGGCGGGCATCGATACGGTGCGCACTTCTCTGGCCAGCTACACGCTGGGCGCCAACCTCGAGATCCTGATCTTCACCTCGGACGGGGACGTCATCGGGACCGGCAACGCCCTGGCCAACACGATCATCGCCGGGCAAGGGGACGACACGCTGTCGGGGCTGGCCGGCAACGACTGGCTTCATGGCGAAGCAGGCGACGACCTGCTCTATGGCGGCGATGGCGGCGACCGCCTGTTCGGCGGCACCGGCGACGACCGGCTTTACGGTGGCAACGGCAACGATCTGCTCTACGGTGGAGAGGATGACGACATGCTCTGGGGCGATGCCGATGCCGACACATTGTTTGGCGGCTCTGGTGCGGACCATCTGTACGGCGGCGCCGGAAACGACTGGCTTCATGGCGGGGCGGGGCGCGATGTCTGTCACGGCGGGGCGGGGGTGGATCATTTCGTGATCGACAGCCCCGATGCAGCGGATCACTTCCTCGACTTCACCTCGGGCACCGACCGGGTGGTGCTGGACCGCGCGGCGCTGGGCATCGCGGCCGGGGCGACGCTGGCAGAGATGTGGCAGACCGGGGCGGAACTGCCGGACAGTTTCGGCGGCGGGCCGGCGCTGTTCTGGGACACCAGCCTGCGGGCCCTGTTCCTGGACCTCGACGGCGGCTCCTCGGCCAATGCCATAGCGCTCTTCAGCATGGAGGAGGGTTGCACCCTTGCCCTGGGTGACCTGATCCTCATGTGACGTTTCCGTCGGGGACGGGCTGGACAACCGGGGCGATTTCGACGCAATGCTCGGCCCGAGGTCGAATGGTTCCAGCGGGTCGGGCGGGGTGCGATGACGGACAGGATCCTGGTGACGGGCGGTGCGGGCTATATCGGCGCGCATGCCTGCAAGGCGCTGGCGCGGGCCGGGTTCCTGCCGGTGGTGTTCGACAACCTGTCCACCGGCTGGTCTGGAGCGGTGAAATGGGGCCCGCTGGTCAAGGGCGACCTGATGGACCGCGCCGCGATCGACGCGGCGCTGGCCGAACACCGCCCGGTCGCGGTGATGCATTTCGCCGCGCTGTCGCTGGTCGGAGAGTCGATGAAGGACCCCGGGCTGTACTGGCGCGTGAATGTCACCGGCGCGCTGAACCTTCTGGAGGCCTGCGCGGCGGCGGGGGTCGGGAACTTCGTCTTCTCCTCGACCTGCGCGACCTATGGCGATCAGGACGGCGTGCTTCTGACCGAGGACACGCCGCAGCGCCCGATCAACGCCTATGGCGGCTCGAAACTGGCAATTGAACAAATGCTGCGCGATTTCGGGGTTTCCGCCGGTATTTCGCATGTGATCTTTCGATATTTCAACGTTGCCGGCGCCGACCCCGAAGGCGAGATCGGCGAACAGCATGTGCCCGAGACCCATCTGATCCCGCTGATGCTGGATGCAGTGGCGGGCAAGCGCCCGGCGCTGACCGTGTTCGGCACCGATTACCCCACACCCGACGGGACCTGCGTGCGGGATTACGTCCATGTCTCGGACCTGGCCGATGCGCATGTGCTGGGTTTGCAGCGTCTGTTGTCCGGGCGGGGCAACGGGGTCTATTGCCTGGGCACGGGCCGCGGCTTTTCGGTGCGCGAGGTGATCGAGGCAAGCCGTCTTGTAACCAACCGCGAGGTGCCGGTGGTGATCGGCGACCGGCGCCCGGGCGATGCGGCGGCGCTGGTCTCCTCCTCGACCCATGCGATCCAGGAGCTGGGGTGGGAGCCCCGCCGCTCGACCCTGCGGCAGATGATCGGCGATGCCTGGGCCTGGGCGCAGAAGCCCGGGTTCCGGGAATAGCTTACAGGTCCCAGTCCAGCACAGACTTCTTCGGCGCGGGTGCCTCGGGCGCAGGACCACCCAGCCAGCCGCCCCGCAGCGGCACCGATAGTGTCCCACGACGTGGTGTAGGAGCGCCGACCCTCGGAGAGGTCAGGGCCTGATCATGCAGCCACGGCGGGC
>NZ_JAANHS010000041.1 GCF_011174775.1 Rhodobacter calidifons | reverse complement strand
CCATGGATCGACGTGATGCGCCCCTCGGGTCGGGACTTCCCCCTGCAGCCGCATTTCGGAGTGAACCGCATCGCGACTTGGTCGCCCTCGGTCACGACGACAATCACCACCGAAGGCATGCCCATCACCTCGGTCTGCACCGTGTCGCACCCGACGCTGGCCGCCGCAAACCTTGCCGCCTCGATGCGCCGCTGGCGTCTGACCTCGGCTGCCGTCGTGGACTCGGTGGCCGACCAGCGCTCCGCAGGCTGGGCCTGCTGGCGCGGCAATGCCGCAGGCCTCGGCGGCTGGACCTTCGCGACGCGGATTTCGCTGACGACCCTGCAGGCACCCGCGGCGACGGTGATCGTCTCTCGGTTGTAGTCGCGGAAGGCTTCCCAGACGAGGAAGCCGCCGGGGTGTTTGCCTTCGACCAAAGTGGTCATGGTGTCATCCTTTCAGCTTGAAGGTGCGGGCGACGATCTCGCCCCAGGGGCGCGCGGCCGAGGAGCGGCCAGGTTGCGGGTGATGGGGTGCGATCTCGGGCTCGGCCTCGGCCTTCGCGGCAAGGAGGGCCGTGCGCACCTCGTCGAGGCTCGCGTCCTCTTCGAGGAAGCGGCCGGCCATCTGCGGCTGGCCCGCGAGGCGGCAGAGATCGACCACGGCGCGGGCATGTCCGATGGCCTCCGCCCGGATCGCGGCGGGGTCCGGCGGCGCACCGCTGGGCGGCGGCGTCTCGGCCAGCGGCTGAGCGGTGTCGGCGGCGGCGGCCTGCTCGTCTTCGGCGTCCTCAACCTGACCCGTTTCGTCGGTGACCTCAGTGCCGGCACCGTCGGTCTCGTTGTCGGGCGCCGGCTCGACCCCGACCGCTTCAACCAGGACAGGCGGTGCGTTGCGGAAGCGCCCGATGTCGAAGTTCGCGGCAATCCGGACAGGCTCGATCAGCCGGTCGGCGAAGCCCTGCGCCACCGCGTCGCCAGCGTCGAACCAGGTCTCGGCCGCCATGAGCGCGGACACTTCCTCCGGCGTCCGGCCGGATTTCGCGGCGTAGCCCGAGACGGGGCTGCCTTTCACCTTGTCGAGCGCCTCGGCCATGGCGCGCATGTCCTCGGCCGTGCCCATCACCAGCCCCGATGGGTTGTGGATCATCAGGAAGGCGTTCTCGGGCATGACGATCTCGTCGCCCGCCATGGCGATATAGGAGGCGGCCGAGGCGGCGATGCCGTCGATCCAGACCGTGACCGGGCCAGCGTGCCGTTTCAGCGCGTTGTGGATCGCGACCGCATCGAAGACCGATCCGCCGGGGCTGTTGAGCCGCAGATCGACCGGCGTGCCCTCGGGCAGTGCGCCCAGTTCGGCCAGAAAACCCTTCGCCGAGACCCCGTAGGCGCCGATCTCGTCATAGATCGCCACTTCCGCACCGGTCCCCCGGACGCGGATCGCATACCAGTTTGCCATGTCGTCACTCCTGTTCGGTGGCCGGATCGGTCGCGACGGCGCCGCCATCCGTGTTGTTGCCGGCGCCATTGCCGGGCTCGGCCCGCGTTGCAGGCGTCGCGCGGGCGCCCTGCGTCTCGCCTGGGCTGGTGCGGTAGCGCAGGCCGAGACCTGTCGCGCGCGCGGCGTCGGCGGCGTTCTCGCGGTCCACTTCCTCGACGTCGTAACCGGTCGCCTCGACCACCTTGCGCCGCGAGGTGATGCCGGCCTCCATCGCCAGCACCTGCGCCTGGATGTCCTTCAGCGGATCGACCCAGTCCCAGCGCGGCGGGATCCATTGCACCGGTCGCGCCGCCGCGGGATCGGCGTCGAGCGCACCCGCGAGCACCGCCGTCTCCAGCCAGCGCTGCCACACCGCGCGACAGAGCTGGTGCACGATCGAACCGTGCTGCAGCAGCCCAAGATCGTGGCGGGGACATGGAAGGCCGCGCGCGCCCATGCCGCCGATATCAGCGAACCCGCGCATCATCATCGTCACGGACCGCGATGATCTCGACAAACAGATCAAGGACACCTTCAAGTCCTGCGACCTGGAGCCGGTCCGCGCGACGAGCGGGGCTCACCTTCTGGAACTCGTCCAGAACAAGGCTCCGCTGATCACCACGATCATCAACAAGTTCGACACGGCGCTGAGGAACAGCAAGCTGGCGGACGACGACCCGAACATCTTCGTGCTGGTCGACGAGAGTCACAGGACGCAGACAGGGCGCTACGGCGGCTACAGCCAATTCGCCGCCAAGATGCGGCGCCTCCTGCCCAGGGCCTGCTACCTCGGCTTCACCGGCACGCCCCTGCTGAAGAAGGAGAAGAACACGCTTTCGACCTTCGGGCGGCTGATCCACCGCTACGCCATCGACGAGGCGGTCATCACGGCCCCGCATTCTTCGAGCTACTCGACAAAGTGATGCCCGATTGGGAGCGTCGGAAGCAACGACTGGAGCGGGCAATGGCCTGAGAACTTCCGAACCCGGTCGCGGCAGATGCAAACGCGACTCCAATCGAAGCAATTTCACCGGCTTGAATTTCGTCAATATCTACATGGGCTTATGAAAAATTCACCAAACCGGCGCAGTCATGAGGTCCGGAGAATGTCGGCCCGGAGAGACCGCTTCCAGGTCCACTGGCAGCGAGGCTGGTGCTCAGCCCCTCCAGCATAACCCCCGAAAACAACGAAAAATCCGGCTGCAGCCGGATCGGGAGAACGCTTTCGCGGGGGCAATTGGCGGAGGGAATGGGCCTGCCATCAAACCTTCTTTTGTGGATGCCGCTCGGTTTGCAAGGAATTTGTGATCGTCTGGACTTGTGATCGAGTGCGGTCTTTTG
>NZ_JAANHS010000040.1 GCF_011174775.1 Rhodobacter calidifons | reverse complement strand
GGCTCGTGCCTCGACGATGCTCCGCAAAGATCACCGCCCGCTCCGCACCATCCAGATGCAACCCCCGCCGATCCATCCCAAACCCCATCCCAACCTCAGCTGTTGCGCTCCATTCTAGAGGTGAAGATTCGCAAAGGATTGGCACGGACCGGCCCTGCGCCCCGGGCCGCGCGTGCCTCGCCCGCGGCCTGCGGTCCCCGGCCCGTGGCCGCGGGGGCAGATCTACGACCAAAAGGCCCCGGTTTCTACGACCATTCGGCCCGGAGAGCTTGACGCAGGTCAAACCGGCGGTCCCCGTGCGGGGCGAAGATCGGCGGCGGATCAGCCAGAATGGAGCCATCACGATGCGCCGTTTCCTCTTGCCCCTTGTCCTGAGCCTTTCCCTTCCCGGCCTTCCCGCCCCTGCCGAGGAGGCAAAGACCTTCGACCGGATCAAGGTCCAGGCCGGGCAGACCCTGTTCGAGGCGGAATGTCGCCGATGCCACGCCACCGACGCCAAGGACCCGAGCTATGGTCCGCTGCTGGAAGGCGTTGTCGGCCGCAAGGCGGGCACGTTCGACGGCTACCCCTATTCCGAGGCGCTGAAGAATGCAGGTTTCGTCTGGACCCGCGGCGCGCTGAAGGCCTGGATGGAGGACAACGATGGCCTCGTCCCCGGCACCCGGATGCGGCATGTGGGAATCGCGGATCCCACCGTGCAGGACTTCATCCTGGCCTATCTGCAATCGATCTCGCAATAGCCGGCGCGCGGGTCGTTCCGCCCTAGCGGCATGGCGCGACGGACCGGCTGCAAGGGTTACGACTATTGGCCAATACCCCTGCAATCGCTTCACGCGCAAAGTGACCCAGGACAGGAGCCCCGGGGGAGGGACCGGCGCTTCGTCTGTCGCGAAAACCCGAGGGAGGGAACCCGATGAACCGCTTTGTCGCTGCCGTTTCGGCGGCCCTTATGCTTGCTGCCCCGGCTTATGCGGGGATCACCGAAGAGGACCTGGCGGGGGATGCCGCCTCGACCGGGGACGTGCTGACCAACGGCATGGGCCGCGATCTTCAGCGCTACAGCCCGCTGGCCCTGATCAACAAGGAGAACGTGGGCAAGATGGTCCCGGTCTGGGCCTTCAGCCTGGGCGGCGAAAAGCAGCGCGGGCAGGAAACCCAGCCGCTGATCCATGACGGGGTGATGTACATCACCGGATCCTACAGCCGCCTCTATGCCATCGACGTCAAGACCGGGAAAGAGCTGTGGCAATATGATGCGCGTCTGCCCGAGGGCATCCTGCCCTGCTGCGACGTCATCAACCGGGGCGCGGCGCTTTATGGCGACAAGATCTATTTCGGCACGCTGGACGCGCGGATCGTGGCGCTGAACGCCAAGACCGGCGATGTGGTCTGGAACAAGAAGATCGCCGACTACAAGGAAGGCTACAGCTACACCGCCGCGCCGCTGATCGTGAACGGCCTCGTGATCACCGGCAACTCGGGCGGCGAGTTCGGGATCGTGGGCGAAGTGCAGGCCCGCGACGCCGAGACCGGCGAGCTGGTCTGGACGCGCCCCACCATCGAGGGCCACATGGGCACCTACATGGGCAAGGAAAGCACCATGACGGGGACGCTGAACGCCTCCTGGCCCGGCGATCTGTGGAAGACCGGCGGCGGGGCGACCTGGCTGGGCGGGTCCTATGACATCGAGACCAACACAATTGTCTTTGGTGCCGGCAACCCCGCGCCCTGGAACAGCTGGCTGCGCGATGCCGGGCAGAAGAACGACGGGACGGGCGACAACCTCTATGCGGCGTCGCGGCTGGGGCTGGACCCGGCGACGGGCGAAATCAAGTGGCACTACCAGACCACCCCGCGCGAGGGCTGGGACTATGACGGTGTGAACGAGGTCGTGGCCTTCACCGACAAGGACGGCAACAAGAAGTGGGCGACCGCCGACCGCAACGGGTTCTTCTATGTGCTGAACCGCGAGGACGGCAAGTTCCTGAACGCCTGGCCCTTCGTGAAGGACATCACCTGGGCCAAGGGCATCGACGAGAACGGCCGGCCTATCTTTGTCGAGGAGAACCGTCCGGGCAATCCCGCAGCCTCGGCCGACGGGGCGAAGGGCGAGGTCATCTTCGCCTCGCCGTCCTTCCTGGGCGGCAAGAACTGGATGCCGATGGCCTACAGTCAGAAGACGGGGCTGTTCTATGTGCCCTCGAACGAATGGGGCATGGACATCTGGAACGAGCCGATCACCTACAAGAAGGGCGCGGCCTATCTGGGCGCGGGGTTTACCATCAAGCCGAACTACGAGGACCATATCGGCAGCCTGAAGGCCATCGACCCGCTGACCGGCGAGTGGAAGTGGGAATACAAGAACGAGGCGCCGCTGTGGGGCGGGGTGATGACCACGGCCGGCGGTCTGGTGTTCTTCGGCACGCCGGAAGGCGAGTTCAAGGCGCTGGACGACGAGACCGGGGCCGAGCTTTACAGCTTCCAGACCGGATCGGGGATCGTGGGGCAGCCCGTCACCTGGGAGATGGACGGCGAGCAGTATGTCGCGGTCGTGTCGGGCTGGGGTGGTGCCGTGCCTCTGTGGGGCGGCGAGGTGGCCAGCAAGGTCAACTACCTGAACCAGGGCGGCATGGTCTGGGTGTTCAAGCTGCCCAAGGAACTGGCGATGGCGAACTGACCCCCTCTGGTCAGGCCATGCAGGCCGCGCGCGTCCGGGGCAATCCGGGCGCGCGTGTGTTTTTGCCCGATCGGCGGCATAGGACTTTTGGCCTGTATCGGGGGCGTGCGGGGCAGGTTATGGTGGCGGGGAACCGATCCCGAAGGCAGAAGACCATGGTTCCGCATGCTGACCTCCGCCCGCTGCACTCTGCCCTGATCGTGGAC
>NZ_JAANHS010000003.1 GCF_011174775.1 Rhodobacter calidifons | reverse complement strand
CGATCGCAGCACAAAGCCCTCGGGAACAGACGCGGGGTGGAGCAGCCCGGTAGCTCGTCAGGCTCATAACCTGAAGGTCACAGGTTCAAATCCTGTCCCCGCAACCAAATCTCTCAAAGAATACAGCCGCTTAAGAGCCTCCCGAACGGGAGGCCATTTGCGCTTCGCGCCCGTGTCAACACTGTGTCAACAGAACGCTAGCGGCCCGTGTCAACGGATGGCGCCGAGTCGCGCCGCACTCTCCGCTTGATCGAGGCGCGCCCGCGAGCCTGATGGTCCCCGACACCACCACGGGAGACCGCCCCATGCCCAAGACCAACGACGCCGCACTGGCCGCCTTCATCGCTCGCAAGGCCGAGATCGATGCGGCCCTCGACCGCATCCGCGCCGCCAGCGACGACCACTTCTTCGCCAGCCCCGGGGACGTGCACTGGGGCCATGTCACGGCCCTCGCAGACCACGCCGCGCTGCTCAAGCGGATCACGGACGCGATCTATGCCGAGGGGGAACACGCCCCACGGCGCGGCGCCGAACCATGGTGGGCCCTCACGGACGCTGCACATCGCGAAACAGCCCGGCCAGCCCCTCGGCAAAAGGATCGAACTCCGCGGCACGGTCCTTCGCCCAGTCAAGCCACTCGGTGGTCGTCTTCTCCCCGATGGTATGATCCTCTTCGGAAGCCAGCCGCGCTTCAAGCTCAGTGAGGAACGCATCGAGAAGCTGCTTCTCCTGCCAGTTAGTCGCCGCAGACCGGAAGCGGGTCCAGCGCGCGTCATCGATCTCCTTGAGCCGCCGCAACTCCCACCGGCGCCGCTCCTCTTCCTGATAGCGACGGCGGTCCTCTTCGCGTTTGCGCTCCCACTCGATCAGGCGTGGAACGCTCGCCACGACCGTTTCCACGATTGCCGGGATCAATTGCGAGAACGGCTTCCTCTGGCTCTCGACCCACTGCTGCTGCTCGCCCGGAAGCCATGTGCTGATCTGCGCCCTGAGGAATCCCGATGAGGTCAGCCCCGAATTGTAGTGATGCGGATATGCCGTCCACTTCGCGGCTTCACCTTCCGGTCGCTTGATCGGCCGAGACATCTTCTCCTTCACCATGCACTCGATGTCTCGCCCTCCGACGGTGAAGGTCAGCTTGCCGTGAATGTCGGCCTCCTTGACGCGGCCGCCCGCCGCCTCGACGGCGCGGCAGAGCGAGCTGCTGGCCCTGAAGCGATACAGATCGCGCGGTGTGAGATCGTCCAGGAGGGACTTGCCCCAGGACCAGATGTCGTTCCTCCGTCGCCGGTTTTCCTGCGCACGCTCCTTCTGCTCTCGCTTGTGCTCCGCGATCCATGCCTTGATCTTCGGATGCAGCCCGTCGAGCGGATCCAGCCCATCGTCCTTCTCGGTCTCCTTGGCGTCTATGATGGACGGAGGTTCAGGTGCGCGTGCCTCATTCGGCCGCGCCACCGCCGGAGACTTCTTTGATGCTACGGCGGTTGGCCGCGGGGTGCGCGATGTCCGAGGGGCGAGTTCCTTTAGGGGAACCACCTCTTCCGCGGGCAAAGGCGTGGGAGCAGGGGCGCGGCCGACAGCCTTCTTCTGCCAATATCCCGGAGGCGGATAGGGCACCTGGCGCTTGGCGCAGAGCTTGGCGAGACGCGGGCCGTCGAGACCAAGTTCCGGGCCGACACGATTGAGCGGCCGTTCCCATACGAGCGCATAGAGCTCCTCGCGGGAGAGGTCCTTTGCCGTTCGTGTCGTTCCGCCGTCCATGAAAAGGCCCGAAAGATTCGTCTGCCGGGCCCAGAGTAGGATTGAGGAATGGCAGCCGAAACCAGAAAAGCGAACGCGTTGTAGCCGCCAACGCGATTTGCCCGCGCGATCACGCCGCTGCCGTCGCCACCCCATCCAGCCGCACTGCGACGCTGGTGACGCCGTTCCCGGCCGCTTCCACCGCCACGCCGATAGGGAAGCGTCCCGCGGCCGGTGTGGTCACTTCCTTCGCCGTGTTGTCCCATGCGACGCGCCCGCCGACGGCGAGCACCGCGGCGCTGGCCTTCGGCAGCTGGAACACGCCGATGGTGGAGAGCTCGACCGAATCGCCCTCGGTCGAGGAATAGGCGGCGATGCCGAAGATTCTGCCAACGATCAGCGCGTCGCCCGAGGCGACGCCGCCCGCGGGCGTCGTGACGCGGACGATGTGGCCTTCTGGAGGTAGTTCTTCATCTCAGAACCCTTTCGAGGATTGGATGCGGACGACCGAGATGCGCTCGGTCGCCCCTGCGATCTGCCGGTTGAGGTCTGTGAGCGCGGTGGCCATCTCGCCGTCGCTCGCGTAGGTGAGCATGATCTTGTTCACCGCGCGGAAGTCCCGCGCCGTGGTCTGGCGGCCGAGGCGGCGGATGCCCGAGGGCGCGGCCTGGTAGGCGTCGCGCAGCACGCGGCCCACCGTGTCACCGAGGATGATCGGGAAGTCGGAGGTGGTGTGCAGCGCGCGGGTCACGAGGGTCGCCGGCGACAGCGCCATGGTGGACTCGCCGCGCAGGGTCAGCAGCTCCTTCGCCATGTCGACCGGGGTCGAGTAGGCATAGCGCCGGGCGGGCTCGGAAAGCTCGTGGCGCGGGTTGATCCGGGCGTACAGCGCCTCGCTCATCTGCCTGGCGCGGAGCGCGGGATCGTCTTGGCTCTCGCCCATCTCGACGCGGATCTGTTCGGTGCGGATCGCAGGGGCGCTGCGCTTGGCCAGCGCCTAGAAGGCGGCGCGGCGTGCGGTGTCGGGATCGGCGCCTCCGTCGATCTGGCCGTCGATCCAGGACTGGTCCCGCCCGGCGATGCGGGCGATGGAGCGGATCTCGGCATTGGCCTCGGCGCGCGTTTCCTTCTGTGCCTCGGGCGGCGCCGGGGTGGTGGTCGGCTCGGTCATCTCTGTCTCCATGCGAAATTGGGCGCCGGGGTCGGCGGGCGTCGGCAATAGGGAAATCTCGTGAGGGGTCCAGCGCACGGCGGTCAGCACGCGCGCGCCGTTCTCGGTGGTATCGGCCCAATCTTCGACCGAGTAGCCGACCGAGACGTGCCGCAGGATGCCCGCCAGGACGTCCTGCCAGACCGGATCCACCTCCGGACGGGCCGAGAACTGGATGAGCGCTGTGCCGCGCCTGCCGTCCACGGCGGCGCTGCGGACCGAACGTAGGGCCAACTGTTGGCATCGCCCTCCACGGGAAGAACCTGCAAGCTTGTCCGAGGGTGGCTTCTGTTTCGCCGTCCAGCTGAGCGAGCGCATTCTCCGTTTGTCGTGAGTGTGTTTCGCGAATTGCGATCTGCAGGGCATCGATGTGCGTGATGATCCCTGGCGTGAACTCCTGCGGCCCGATCAGTCGTGCGAAGGCCGGAAGGTCAATTGTTGCCTCAATCTGGAAGCGGATCCTCCGATGATCAGCACCTTCGAGTCGTGTGGGGTTGCTGACCAGCGGCGCGCCGGAAGCAGCCAGCAATTCGACTTCATATGCCTCGTGTGTGCCGACATGCGCAGCTGGTCGCCAGCTCAGTGTGTCGCCGTGAACCGCGAAAATGCCCGGGTGACTCTGCGAGAGGGCGTCGAACGGGATGTCGTCTTCGACGTGCAGCGGCGGCAGTTCCTCAACCTCAATTCGCCTCTCGGGCGTGAGCACTTTCTCCAGCCCCAATTCCGAAACAGCCCGACCGGGCGGCAGCTGCCGATATAGGCTTGCCTCGCTGTTGGAGCCTGATGCGTTCCCGGTGCCAAGAGCTGCAATCGTGCAGTTCGCGCTGCCGATCAGGAGGTGGTCCGCCGTATCGGTTTGCGCGATCAGAGCTTTGGCATGGATGAAGCGACTGCCCCCAAAGCCGTCCCGGCGATAGAGCGTAATGCCGGAGATGCTCCCTGTCGCATCCCGCGGGAACAACCCGGCGTCTGTGTCGATGAGCGCAGCGATTGCCCGTGGGCGAAGCCGCTCAGCAAGAGCCGACAAGGCTCCGAGCCGCTCATCCCAATAGGGGCTGATCACGATCAAGCGTTTCACTTCGCCGTCGATCTCGCGGGCGAAGCGGGCGCCTATGCCCTCGGCTGAGTTTGACAGTAGGAGCGCTGCCCGTGTTCCATCGCCAAGCTCGACAGGTCCCTCGGCAGGTGCTGCAGAACGCAACCAAGCAGCGCGGGCGAGCATCCATTCGAACTGCGTCGGAAGCATCGGGTCAGCCGGATCGATAAGGCTGGAGAGGTAGCGATAGGCTTGGGCGATCAGACGCTGCGCGCCGTCATCTTCAACTCCAGAGGTGAGAAGCGTAACGAGTTCTAGATTTCCAGCGAGGCCTGCTGCCGTCAGGTTGGCAAACCCGATAAACAGGCGACCACCCTGACGTCCGATCTGCAAGAACAGCTTTGGGTGAAAAAGGCCCGCAACTTGCGCTCCAGAGGCGGTGTAGAGTCTTCCCGCTTGCCTTGGCAGCGGCGAGGCTACGCCAAGTGCGTGAGTCAGCATGCGTGCGTCAGCGAGGACCATGTTGTTGCGACAACCGGCCCCCCGGATGCGTGGCAGTACGATGTTGTCGTAGGCATCGAAATCGATACCGAAGGTCGTGGCGATGCTGCTGTGATAGCCCTTGTCGGCGAAGCGTTCGTACAGCCTCATGAATAGATGGCCTCTCGCCCCGCCTCGGTGAGGCCGGTGTTGCCCAGCAGCCCAATATCTTTGAGGAAGGTAATGGCGGGGCCCAGCCGCGGATTGGTGAAGACCGGACCGTCCTTCTCGCGGAGCCGCAGCTTGCCGTCATCGGACTCGATCAGGAACGTATAGTCTCCTTGGTGGCGCAGCTTTCGCAAGGCAACCCACAGATGCCGACAGATCACCCGCTCTTCCAGGACACGCTCGATTGTCTGCCCGAATGGGGCCTCACGATGTCGATCGAGGAATCGCGTTTCACTTAGCAGCGACCGGAAGGCGTCTGGATTGAAGCCGCCGAGTGGTTCCGTCAGGTCCGCCCCCACCAGGTCAATCCGCCGATGCAGTATGGCAAGCAGGCGAACGGCCTTTGCTGCCGTGTCCGGCGTGCATATCCGCGCGTCGTCACGGCCGGCCCGAATGATCTCATTGGTCAGCGAAACCTCGGGGTCGGGATCGCTTGCATCGAAGGCGTTCGAAGCAGGCTCCAACCCCTCAAGCAGGGCCGACCAAGATTCGATAGTGTCCCACGACGTGGTGTAGGAGCGCCGACCCTCGGAGAGGTCAGGGCCTGATCATGCAGCCACGGCGGGCAGCCTGACGGTTGGATTGTCGGTCACGCGGCCAAGCGTTTCAAGCGACATGTATCGCCGCGCGACGGCCCATTCGCCGTTTGTCTCTAGCAGTGAGCCATTCTGCGCCATTGGTTCAAGCAAAATGGCGAACGCGCCGACCAGGCGGATGATGGCCTCGTCGTTCGGGAGTGAGGGCATGATTGCCATCGGTCCGAAGGAATGCCCGAACGCCGATGACGTCGGCGCGACGCTTCACCTCGGCGATGACCGCCAGCGTCACCCCCGGCCGCGCGCTGCGCTACGCCGAAGGCTCCGCGCGCGGCCTCCTACACCACGTCGTGGGACACTGCCCAAGATTCCGGCACAGGTGAAATTTCTGATAGAATGTGTTGCGCACAGCGCCCGATAAGTCGCTCCATTCCCAGACCAGAGGGATAATCACCCAACGTATCGAGCGTGAACTTTAGCAGCGCCTCATGCGCGATGTGGCACAGATCATTTGCGTGATAGACCCACCATCGCGACCGCTGCACTTCGAGCGATGGATCGTCAAGGCTCAGGATGTTTCCTTGCTGATCGTGACCCGCGTGGAGCATCCATCGAACTTCATCGGCTCGCGGAATTGTACGTCCCGAGATCATGGACAGACCGCGCGTCGCGATCGGCGCCGACGAGCTTGTGCAAGTTTCGATCGACATAATAGTGGATAACGCGTTCCCCGATGTTCGCGTGGAAATGGTGGGCCAGGGCGCCGAACTTCTCCGGCGACCTCAGCACCGCCACTGAATCCTGCACATCGGCAGCAGTTGGGGACCACATCGGCATGCCCGCTTCCACGGCCTCAGCAAGCGCGGCGGCTCCCGCCTCGCGGGCGATGTCGCCAAGATCCGTCGCTCCCGCATGGACACGCCGTTGCACGCGCTCCAGTGCGCTGTTGTAGGCGACCATCAGTTCAGTCACCGAAGTCGGCGGTCGCGCTCCCATGCCAATGTCGGCGAGGGCCGCCCCGAAATCCTTCGACGCAGCGGCCTGCGGCAACCTGATTAGCAGCCACAACGCTTCCACGAAGACAGGGTCCCTCAGCGCGCGCCTCAGCGCATCCCGACTGACTTCGGTCACCTGTTCCACCAGCGGCGCGGTGGGTGCCCCGCCGGTCACCAGATACCTGACGATGTCCGGCAGGTATCGGTGGGTGGGGAGTTTGCCGAGGCGCTGATGTCCCATCGCGCCACCGATCAGAGGATGAGCCCGGACCGGATCTGGCGCGGACAGGGGGAATGAGCACTCGACAAGAAAAGGAACCCTCCGTTAGAACCACGACAACGAAAGGAAGATGCGATATCCTTTCTCAGGTAGCCTGCCAAGGAAAGGATCCTTTTTCAACCATGGCGTTAGCACCGGAGCCGTCACGGTTGGGTCAGCGCGTCGCCATCTCGACCGCGGGCGAACGCGCAGAGGCATTCGTGCCTCCCCTGTTGCCTCCAGTCCCGCCAGTGAGGATGGACCGGCTCTACCGTCAGCTCGAGCGCGCGAACCGCGCGATCGGCCGGCTCGATGGCGTGACCTCCATCCTGCCCGACACCCCGCTCTTTCTCTACATGTACGTCCGCAAGGAGGCGCTGCTGTCCTCGCAGATCGAGGGCACGCAGTCGTCGCTCTCCGATCTCCTGCTGTTCGAGAGCGAGGAAGCGCCGGGCGTCCCGCTCGACGACGTGCAGGAGGTTTCCAACTACGTCGCCGCCATGAACCATGGCCTCGACAGGATCCGCGAGGGCTTTCCGCTTTCCCTGCACCTGCTTCGGGAAATCCACGCCATCCTTCTCGAAAAGGGACGCGGGAGCACGAAGCAGCCGGGAGAGTTCCGACGTTCGCAGAACTGGATTGGCGGAACGCGGCCGGGCAATGCGCTCTTCGTACCGCCGCCCCCCGAGAACGTCCTCGACCTCATGTCGGACCTGGAGGCGTTCATCCATACCGACACTCCGGAGATGCCGACCCTCATCAAGGCCGGGCTCGTCCATGTGCAGTTCGAGACCATCCATCCGTTCCTCGACGGAAACGGCCGCCTCGGCCGCCTGCTGATCACCTTCCTTCTCTGCACGCAGGGCATCCTGAAGGAGCCGGTCCTGTATCTCAGCCTCTACTTCAAGACGCATCGCCGCCAGTTCTACGACCTTCTGCAGCAGGTCCGTGAGAACGGCGACTGGGAGACATGGTTGGAGTTCTTCCTCGACGGCATCGCCGAGACGTCTCTGCAGGCATCAGAGGGGGCGCGCGAAATCCTCGCGCTGTTCGAAGCCGATCGGCACCGGATCGAGAATCTCGGGCGCCCGGCCGCATCCGCGCTCCGGGTCCACCAGTTGCTTCAGCAAAAGCCGATCATCGGCATTCCCGCGGCGGCGCAGCGGCTGCCTGATCGAATGCGGCGTGCCGCAGGCATCCGAGGCCGATGCGCTCGCGATGAACGTCAGCGAGCCCGGCAAGAACGTCAATCTGAGGATCGACTACATCAGCCGCTCGATGATCGGGAACATTCCCGACCTGTTGATCGACCTCCTCGAAGTGGCGGCCTATGTGTACTGCGCCGATCAGCGCATCGCACGTGGGTCTGCCATGCTCACGAATTTCGGGGAAGACTGGCGCCGAAGTCTGACCTTCTCGATCCCCGTGCGTCACCCCGAGGTCTGGCAGCGTACAGATGTGCAGGAGCTCCTCCTCGATACGCTCGGATTCCTGTCCGACGACAGCTATGAGTTCAGTTTCCGCAAAGCGGAAGCGCCGGTGCAGCCGCGAGAGCTGTATTTTCCGGAGCTTCTCGACGCCTTCCAGGAAAACGATGAGGTGGCGCTCTTCTCCGGCGGCGTCGATTCCTTTGCCGGCGCTGTCGACGACATCATCACTCTGGGCAAGTCGGTAACCCTCGTAGGTCATTACTCGTCAACGAAGGTACGAAACGTTCAGGAGGAGCTGATCCGCGATCTGAAGAGCCGCGGATATGAAAGGCGGGTCTCCTACGTTCCCGTCTGGGTCTCGAACGAGGTTGCCAAGCCCGTCGAGTTCACGCAGCGGACCCGCTCGTTCCTGTTCGCTTGTCTCGGTCTCGTCGTGGCGCAGATGTCGGGCAAGAACCGGTTCAGCTTCTATGAGAACGGGGTTGTCAGCATCAACCCGCCCCTGGCGGGCGACGTCGTTGGCGGCCGGGCGACGCGTACCACGCATCCCAGGGTTCTACGCGGGCTGGAGGCGCTGTTCTCGACCCTGCTCGACTCTGACCGCGTTTCACGTGCTGCCCGGACAAAGCCTTCTCGATGCAGCGCTTGATGCAGGTCAAACCATCGACTTTTCCTGTCTCACGGGCGGCTGCGGGTCCTGCACCGTCCGGCTGGTGGAGGGGGCAAAGCATGTGGCGCTCGATACGCCGAACAGCGTTTCGCCCGCCGACCTTGCGGCGGGGATCGTCCCTGCCTGCATCACCCGGCTGACCGGCCCCGTCCGCTTCAGCAAAGGGTCCGTGTCACTGTCTCCGGCCCCGGCCTGATCGCACTGGCGGGGATCATCTCCTTCATCGCGGCCGCCGTCATCGTGCTGTTCCTGTCGCACCCGGACTATTCCTCGATCACCCGCAGCGTCAGCGAGCTTGCCGGGCTGAACATGCCGAATGCCCGGTTCATGCGGACAGGCTTTGTCGCCTTCGGCACGACGACGATCCTTGCTGCCCCGATGCGCCTCACCGCGACCCCGGCGTATCGGCGGCCCTTGTGGTGTTCGGGTTGGCGATGATCGCCGCCGCCGTCTGGTCGCATTTGCCCATCAACCAAGCTTGCCGTCGACGGGCGGTCACGCATCAGGCCCCAGAGCGCGAAGCTTTGCCGGACCGCCTCAGCCCCGCCCTGAAGCCGAAATGCTCCGCGGGAGTGCTGCGTCGCGCCCGGTCGAAACGGCGAGGGGCGCCTCGTGATCAAACCGGAAAACCGCCCGAGGGTCGGCAATCAGCCGAGACCGACCCTAACCGCCTCCGACCAGACGATAACTGTTCCGCTGCATGCCGATGCTTTCCACCCTGACATCGAAAAAGCCGTTGCGAGCGGGGGTAAAACGGCACAGCGCGGCCGGTTTGCCTGGCGAGACGCTGCACACGACATTGCCGCCCTCGTCCAGCACCGACAGGCCGAGATCCGTATCGCCATCGCCGATCAGGCCGAACTCTGCCGGAACATCGCCCGACAGCGCGACCCGCCAGGTGTCGATCTGGCCTCCGGCCAGCTCGGCTCGGGCCTCGATCGCAGTTGCTTGGCGGCCGTGGGGAACTTGCGCGACGATGCCGTAGACCAGATCCTGCAGCGTCGGATCTTCGTCGGCAAGCGCTTCGGCCATGGCCAGTACCTCTGGCGATGCCGGGTCCGGCGGCGCGGGCCGTCCGGCGGGCTGGTCCGGGGCCGCGGCACCCGCGGTTGTCCGGGTCCAGCCGGTCACAGGGCGCAGGGTGATACCGCGGGCAAGCCGGATCGCGGCCACCAGAAGGACCGGGTCGCCCTGCTCGATCGCCGCCTGATAGAGGCTGTGCGCCAGCACGACGCGCGCGGCGGGTCCGGACTGGCTTGATTCGGTCGGCGCAAGGTTGGCGGCTTCGGCCCAGCAGGCACTGCCCGTCCCCATGAGGGTGGCGAGGGTCGGCGCCAGAAGGCGTCTGGTTCGGCTTTGGGCTCGCATGCCGGGACACTGGCAAAGCGCGCGGCGGGAGACAAGGGCGGAAGGTGGAGCAACCCCGCTTTCCGACCGTCCGAATTCACGGTAGCAGGAGGGAGGGGAGAGACCAAGTCATGCGTGAGATCCTGGAGCGGCTTCTGGCTTTCGATACGGTCAGTCACCGGCCGAACATGGCGTTGATGGACCATGTCCGCGCGCTGCTGGAAGGTGCGGGGCTGACGGTGACGCTGGTGCCGGATGCCGCAGCCGGGAAGGCGAACCTGTATGCCACGACCGGGCCCATGGGGGGGGGCGGCGTCATGCTGTCGGGGCATACCGATGTGGTGCCGGTCGAGGGGCAGGACTGGACCGTGCCGCCCTTCGCGCTGACCGAGGCGGACGGGCGGTATTACGGGCGCGGTGCGGCCGACATGAAGGGCTTTGTCGCCTGCGCCATCGAGGCGATGCTGCTGGCGGCGCGGCGGCCGCTGAAGGTGCCGCTGCATCTGGCGCTGTCCTATGACGAGGAGATCGGCTGCATGGGGGTGCGCAGCCTGATCGACCTTCTGGCACGGGCGCCGGAGCGGCCGCGGTTCTGCATCGTGGGCGAGCCGACGGGGATGCAGGTGGCGACGGGGCACAAGGGGAAGGTGGCGCTGCGGGCAACCTGCCGGGGGCGCGAGGGGCATTCGGCGCTGGCGCCTCTGGCCTTGAACGCGCTGCATCTGGCGGGGGATTTCCTGGCGGCGGTCCGGCGGGTGCAGGCCGAGGTGGCGGCGACCGGGCTGCGGGATGGGGACTATGACGTGCCCTATCCGACCCTGCATGTGGGGAAGATGCAGGGGGGCGTGCAGGTCAACATCGTGCCGAACCATGCGACCCTGGACTTCGAGATCCGGTCACTGGCCGGGGAAGATGTGGCGGGGCTGATCCGGCGGCTGGAGGCGGAGGCCGAGGCGATCGTGGCACCCCTGCGCGGGGAGTTCCCGGAGGCGGCGATCGTGGTGGAGCGGCTGTGGGACTACCCCGGCCTCGGGACGCCGACGGATGCCGAGGTGGTGCGGTTCGTCCAGGGGCTGACGGGGGCGAACGGGACGATGAAGGTCGCCTTCGGGACGGAAGGCGGGCTGTTCGATCAGCGGCTGGGGGTGCCCACCGTGATCTGCGGGCCGGGGTCGATGGCCCAGGGGCACAAGCCGGACGAATGGGTCTCGGTCGAGCAGGTGGAGCGGTGCCGGGGGATGCTGGCGGCGCTGGTGGAGCGGCTGGAGGCGGGGTTCTGAGTGCCGCGCCGCGCGTGGCGCGGTTTTTCGAGTGTTGAAAATCAATGGGTTGGCTGTGGGCGTTAGGCATTTGTTTACCGATGCCCAAGCGCCATCCGTCCCACACCGCAGGCCAGATGCGGCGGGAAAGCGCCGGTTTCTCTGCGCCGCAGCAGATATATCCGGCGCGCCCCTAACAATCCGCCAGCGGCGCCCCATCTTCAAGGAAGCGGGCCATCCGTCCGCACAAAAGGACTTTCATGAACATTGTTGAAACGGCTGCCGGAAACCCGGCTTTCTCGACGCTTGTGACCGCGCTGACTGCGGCCAACCTGACCTCTGCCCTGGGCGGCACCGGACCCTTCACGGTCTTCGCCCCGTCGAACGACGCCTTCGCCAAATTGCCCAAGGGCACCGTCGAAGACCTGGTCCTGCCCGCGAACAAGGACAAGCTGGTGGCGATCCTGAAACTGCACGTCGTGTCCGGCAAGCACATGGCGTCGGAGTTCACCGGCAAGACCGCCGAAATCGCCACGCTGGGCGGAGAGAAGGTCACCGTGACCGGCAAGGACGGGTCCGTCCACGTCGGCAAGGCCAAGGTCAGCTCGGCCGATCTGGGGGCCTCGAACGGGGTCATCCACGTCATCGACACCGTGATGATGCCCGCCTGACCAGCGGACAGCGACGGTAACGAGTTCGGGGGCCGGTGGCCCCCTTTTTCATGCGGTTCGCAGGAAGAGTCGGGCTGAAGCCCGACCTACATCAGCGCCTTAAGCCGTTCGGCCTGAGCCTGGCCGATCCGGTAGTGCCCGGTCATCGGATAGGCGAAGAGGATGTCCTCTTCCTTCACGCCCGCGCCGATATTGTGCAGGATCAGGGGAATGCCCGTCGCGGTGCGACGATCCGAGACGATGCCGATATGGTCGAGGTTGCCGGGCAGCTTCCACGTCACGATGTCGCCGGGCAGGTAGGGCCTTGGGCCTTCGTCCAGCGGCAGCCCTGCCCCGATCCGGTCGAACAGCGTCTGGAGGTTCGGCACCCGCCGATGGTCGATGTTGCGGTCGGGCCGGGCAAGGCCCCAGAGCGCGGGATAGGCCGAGAACGCCGCCTTCATGTCGCGGTTCACCGCCAGTTGCAGGTCGATCCCCCAGCCGTCACGCAACGCGCGGATCACGACATCGGTGCAGACGCCCCGGTCGCGCGGGATGTCGCCGCCCGGAAACTCCAGCGCGGCATAGGCCGGGTCGTAGGTCACCGTCACCCCCACCTGATCCCGCGCGGCGGCGGTCAGGCGCGAGGGTTCGGACCCCGCAAAGGCAGGGGCGGCCAGCGACAGGGACAGGATGAGGCACAGGGACCGCATGGCGCGAATCATGCCCTGTTCACGGCCCCGTGGGTAGTCAGGATTTTCCGTGATCCGCTCAGTCTGGCGCCTTTCCGCCGGGGTCGGTAAGAGTTTCGTGATGGCCGTTACACTCACCTCTCTTGCCGATCTGGCGGCGCATGGCTTCGATGACATCATCGACGTCCGCGCGCCTGCGGAATATGCCGAGGATCATCTGCCCGGCGCGATCAGCCTGCCCGTGCTGGACGACGAGGAGCGGGCGCGGGTGGGGACGATCTACAAGCAGGTCTCGCCCTTCACCGCGCGCAAGATCGGCGCGGCGCTGGTGGCGAAGAATGCCGCCGCGCATCTTCAGGGGCCTCTGGCCGACAAGCCGGGGGGCTGGCGCCCGCTGGTCTATTGCTGGCGCGGCGGGCAGCGGTCGGGGTCGTTCGCGACCATCCTGTCCCAGATCGGCTGGCGGGTCGAGACGCTGGCGGGCGGCTACAAGGCCTGGCGCGGGCTGGTGGTGCGCGAGGTCTATGACACGCCGGTCCGCGCGCCGGTGGTGGTGCTGGACGGAAACACGGGCTCGGCCAAGACGGAGGTGCTGAACCTGCTGCCCGGCTTCGGGGTGCAGGTGATCGACCTCGAGGGGCTGGCACGGCATCGCGGGTCGCTGTTCGGGGCGCTGGGGGAGCAGCCGTCGCAGAAGGCCTTCGAGGCGGCGCTGGCCCTGGCCCTGGCCGGTCTGGACCCGTCGCGGCCCGTGGTGGTGGAGGCGGAAAGTTCGAAGATCGGCAATTGTCGTCTGCCGCCGGAGATCTGGAAGGCGATGGTCGCGGCCCCGCGGGTGGCGATTGCGGCCCCGCGGCCTGTGCGGGCGGAGTATCTGGCGCGGGCCTATGCCGATCTGACCCGTGACGCCGAAAGGCTGGCGGCGACGGTGGCGCTGCTGCGGCCCCTGCATCCGCGCGAAGTGATCGCGGACTGGCTGGCCATGGCCGCGGCGGGGGCTCATGCGGCGCTGGCCGAAAGCCTGATGGAGCGGCATTACGACCCCCGCTACGGCAAGCACCGGGCGCGGATGGCGGTGCCGGTGGCGGAGGTGGCAGCCGATGACCTGCGGCCCGAGGCCTTGCCGGGGCTGGCGGCCCGGGTGGCCGAGGCGGTGCGGGGCCTTACGCGCTGACGGTCAGGTGCGGCGGCCCCGCAGTGACGGTGCCGATGAGCGCGGCGTCATGGCCAGCGGCCTTGAGGGCGGCCAGAAGCGTTTCGGCCTGATCGGACGGCACGGCGGCAAGCAGGCCCCCGGCGGTCTGCGGATCGCTCAGGAGGTCCACGCGCGGGTCTTGCGGGGCGGTCATCCGCCAGGAGACGGCGGCAAGGTTCGCCGGTTGCAAGGAGGATCCATGGCCCTGACGCGCAAGCTCCAGCACGCCGGGCATGAGGGGGATGTCTGTCAGCCGGAGGGTGGCGGCGCTCTGCGAGGCGTCGAGCAGTTCCAGAAGGTGCCCGGCAAGGCCGAAGCCGGTGACATCGGTCATGGCCGTGGCGTGCGGCGTCAGGATCGCGGCGGCCGACCCTTGCGCGCGGGTCATCTGCCCGATGCAGGCGGCCCAGACTTCCCCCATCAGCCGGCCGGGCGGCCGGGCGAGGGCCATCTCGGCGGCGAGGATGGTGCCGGAGCCGAGGGGCTTCGTCAGGATCAGCGCGTCGCCGGGGTTCGCCCCTCCCTTGCCGATGGTGCGGGTCGCGGTGCCGGTGACGGTGAAGCCGATGGTCAGCTCGGCCCCTTCGGTGGAATGGCCGCCCACGATGTCGGCCCCGGCGTCGCGGAAGGTGGCGGCGGCCTCGTCCATGATCTCGGCCAGCATGCGGGATTGCAGCTCGGGCCCGAGGGGGGGCAGCGTGATCTGCGCCAGCGCGACCTGGGGGGCGGCGCCCATGGCAAGGACATCGCCCATGGCATGCAGCGCCGCGATGCGGGCCATGAGCCGGGGGTCGTTGCAGAAGGCGCGCAGGTGGTCGGTGGTCAGGACCTGGAAGCCCCCGCCCGGCAGCGAGAGGACGGCGGCATCGTCGCCTGGGCCAGAGCGGACCTCGGCCCGCGCCGGGGCCGGCAGGGGGGCGAGCGCCCCGGCCAGCACGTGGGGACCGAGCTTGGCGCCGCAGCCGCCGCAGAGCGGGCGTCGGTCGAGACGGGCGGCCAGGCCCTGCGTCTGCCTGGCGGGAGGCGCGGGGCGGGGCATGGCCGGATAGGCGTCGAAGCGATCCATGAATTGGCGGTCGATCCGGTCCTTCAGGCGCCAGAGCCGCGGGCCGATGGCGGTGAGCCCCCATTTCTCGGCAAGCGCGCTGCGCTCGCCCAGCGAGACGAGCTTGAGGTAGTCGCGCTGGGGCCGGAAGGGGCGCAGCGGGCGGCTGGTGAGGCTGGCGACGAGGTTGTGATGCAGGACGGGCGCGGCGCGGACGGCGAAGACCCCGGCCTTGGGGCGCGGGACGGGAAGGCTGGCGCAGTCGCCGCTGGCGAAGATCCGCGGGTCGGAGGTGCGCAGGCAGGCATCGGTGACGAGGAAGCCCTCGCGGTGGTCGAGGCCGGTCGCAGCCAGCCAGGGATGCGGTCGGGCGCCGGTGGCCGAGAGGGTGAAGTCCGAACCCAGGGTCCGACCGTCGGACAGGGTGATCCGGCCGGGGGCGATTTCGGTGGCTGTGGTGCCGAGGAGAAGCGTGATGCCGGCCTCGGCCAGCCGGTGGCGGATCGCGCTCTGGGCGCGGGGCGAGAGGGCGGGCAGGAACCGCGTGCTGCGGTCGATCAGGGTCACCTCGGCTTTGGCCCCGAGCCCACGCAGGCGGTGGGCCGAAGCGAGTGCGAGTTCCACGCCGCCAAGCCCCGCGCCGAGGATGGTGATCTGGGGCCTGGCCGGACGGCGGGCGAGGAAGGTCTCCCAGGCGGTGGCATAGGGGCCGAGCGGCTTGGCGGCGATGACGTCGGGCTGGCCGGGGAGGCCGGAGGTGATGCCGATGTCGATGGCGGCGATGTCGTAGGACAGGGGCGGGCGACCGGCGAGGTGGACCAGGCGCGCGTCGCGGTCGATGCCCGTGGCGCGGTCCAGGATCAGCCGGGCCCCGGCAAAGCGGGCGAGGCGGACGAGGTCGATCATCAGCTCTTCCCGCCGGTAATGCCCGGCGATCAGGCCGGGCAGCATGCCCGTGTAGGGCGCGGCGGGGTCGGGATTGATCAGGGTGAGGCGGGTGCCGGGCAGCGGATTCATCCCCCACATCCGCAGGATCAGCGCATGACTATGCCCGCCGCCGATCAGCACGAGGTCCTTGATCTGGGGAAAAAGGGGGGTCATCGGCGGCTCATGTCGGCTGGCTGCGGCAGGCTTAGCGCAGCGCGCGCGGAAAGGCCATTCCCCGGGCGGGGGAGCTGTCCTCGGGGCATCGAACCCCTCGGACAGCGCTGTCTCGGAAGGATGACTGCCGGGGGCGAGAGGTGGAGAGGGCGGATGCCTCCGGCGGGAGTATTTGGGACATGGGCAAGGCATGGGAATGTGGCAGGCAATGCGCCCCGGCGGTCGGCACCTCTTACAGTGCGAAGGGAGAGCTTCCCACGCCGCCGGGACGACTTGCCCACGTGCGGTCATCGGGACTCCTCCCTGTACCGCCTGCGCAGTGCATCAGAGATTGGTTAAGGAAATCCGAATGGCATTTGCTCACGTCGAAAATACTCCCGCCGGAGGCAGCGACATCGGCCTCTGGCGCAGACCTGTCCGACTGTCCCGCGGATGCGCCGTCCGAAGGGCTCGATGCCCTGAGGACGGCTCCCCCTTTCAGGCAGCCTCCAGCCAGGGGCGGAGCAGCGCCATCGGGTGAGAGCGCAGGGTCAGGCGCATGGCGACGTAGTCCTCGACCACCGCCTCGCCCAGGGTCATCTCGCGGAAGGTGATGGCGGGCTCCACGATCCCCTCGCCGTCCAGGTCCCCGGCGAAGAGCGGCAGGGGCCTGCCTTCGGCCAGCGCCTCGGCGGCCCAGAGCGCGTCGCGGCGGGAAAGGCCGAGGGCCGCGAAGGCGTCGGCTTCGGCGAGGCGGGTCAGTGTGGCGGGGCTGACCCCGGCGCGGCGCCAGACGTCTTCGACCGTCTGGTAGCCGTTGCCGCGCGCGCCGGTGATCCAGCGGGCGTCCTCTTCCGCGATGCCCTTGATCTGCCGGAAGCCGAGGCGCAAGGCCAGTTCGGGCGGCTGTCCGGGGCGGTCGAGCCATTCCATCCGGTTGTCCCAGTGGCTGGCGTTGATGCAGGGCGGCAGGACGGTCACGCCGTGTTCGCGCGCATCGCGGACGATCTGGGCCGGGGCGTAGAAGCCCATCGGTTGCGAGTTGAGAAGCGCGCAGGCGAAGATGCCGGGGTGGTGGCGCTTGATCCAGGCGCTGGCATAGACGAGGAGCGCGAAGCTGGCCGCATGGCTTTCGGGGAAGCCGTAGCTGCCGAAGCCTTCGATCTGGGCAAAGCAGCGTTTGGCGAAATCCTCGTCATAGCCGCGGGCCAGCATCCCGCCGATGAAACGGTCGTGGAATTCGCTGACCGATCCGTGTTTCTTGAACGTGGCAAGCGAGCGGCGCAGGCGGTCGGCTTCCTCGGGCGTGAAGCCCGCGCCGACGATGGCGATCTGCATGGCCTGTTCCTGAAAGAGCGGCACGCCGAGGGTTTTCCCCAGCACGCGGCCCAGTTCGTCCGAGGGGAAGCTGACCTGTTCCTGTCCGTTCCGCCGCCGCAGGAAGGGGTGGACCATGTCGCCCTGGATGGGCCCCGGGCGGATGATCGCGACCTGGATCACGAGGTCGTAGAAGCATTTCGGGCGCATCCGGGGCAGGAAGTTCATCTGGGCGCGGGATTCCACCTGAAAGACGCCAAGCGAGTCGGCCCGGCAGAGCATCCGGTAGGTCTCCGGGTCTTCCGGGGGCAGGGTTGCCAGGGTGAAGTGCTGGTGATGGTGTTGCTGGAGGAGGTCGAAGGCCTTGCGGATGCAGGACAGCATCCCGAGCGCCAGGATGTCCACCTTCAGGATCTTCAGCGTGTCGATGTCGTCCTTGTCCCAGGGGATGACGGTGCGGTCCTCCATCGTGGCGTTTTCGACGGGGCAGAGCTCGTCGAGGCGGCCTTCGGTGATGATGAAGCCGCCGACGTGCTGGCTCAGGTGGCGGGGGAAGCCCTGGATTTCGTCGATGAGCTGCATGGTCTGGCGAAGGCGGCGGTCGGCGGGGTCGAGGCCGATTTCCTTCAGCCGCGTTTCGGTCACGGCACCGGGGCCGCCCCAGCCCCAGATCTGGCTGGACATGGCGGCGAGGGTGTCCTCGCTGAGGCCCATGGCGCGGCCGACTTCGCGCACGGCGCGTTTGCCGCGGTAGTGGATCACGGTCGCGCAAAGGCCTGCGCGGTGGCGGCCGTATTTTTCGTAGATGTGCTGGATCACCTCTTCCCGGCGTTCGTGTTCGAAATCGACGTCGATGTCGGGGGGTTCGTTCCGCGCCTCACTGATGAAGCGTTCGAAGACCATGGTGCCGATTTCCGGCGAGACGGAGGTCACGCCCAGCGCATAGCAGACGACGGAATTTGCAGCCGAGCCGCGGCCCTGGCAGAGGATGCCGCGTTTGCGGGCGAAGTCCACGATGTCGTGGACGGTGAGGAAATAGGGTTCGTATTTCAGCTTGGCGATCAGGGCGAGTTCGTGGGCCATCTGGGCGCGGACCCTGTCGGGCGGGCCTTCGGGATAGCGCCAGTTCAGGCCCGCCTCGGCCAGGCGGGCGAGGCGCTGGGCGGCGGTTTCGCCGCCGGTGACTTCGGAGGGGTATTGGTATTGCAGCTCGTCCAGCGAGAAGGCGGCGCGCTGGGCGATCTCTCCGGCGCGGTGGACGGAGGCCTCGTGACCGGCGAAGAGGCGCAGCATTTCGGTGTGTGACCGCAGGCGGCCTTCGTTGTTCGGCAGCGCCCGGCGGCCGAGCCTGTCCACCGGGACGCCCAGGCGGATCGCGGTCAGGACATCGGCGAGGCGGCGGCGTTTGCCGTGGTGCAGGAAGGGCAGGCCGGTGGCCACGGTGGGGATGTTCAGCGTTTCGGCGAGGCGGGTGAGATGCCGGAAGCGGGTCGCGTCCTGGCCGTCGTAGCGCGGGGCCATGGCGAGGGAGACCTGGCCGGGGAAGCGTTGGGCGAGGCTTCGGGCATGGGCCTGCCAGAGTTTCGGGTCGGCGGTGGTGCCGGTTTCGGCCAGCGTCAGGCGCTGGTCGGGGGGGAGGAGGAGCATCTCCATCCCCTCGCCCCAGTCGAGGAGGTCTGTGAGGTGAAGCGTGCAGTCGCCCTTGGCGGCGCGGAGGCGGCCCTGGCTGAGGAGGCGGCAGAGGCGGCCCCAGGCGGCACGGTCGCGGGGAAGGGTCGTGACCTGGACGCCGTCGGTGAGCACGATGCGGGCGGCGGGGATCAGGCGCACCTTGGGACCGCCGTCGCGGGCGAGTTCGCGTGCCCTGGTGTGGGCGCGGACGATGCCTGCGACGGAGTTCACGTCGGCGATGGCGAGGGCGGGCATGTCCATCTCGGCGGCGCGCAGGATCATCTCCTCGGGGTGGGAGGCCCCGGTGAGGAAGGTGAAGTTCGACAGCGCGGAAAGTTCGACGAAGGGCACGGGCGACTCGCATGGCGTGAACAAATGGTGAACATTTTGCCATGGGCGCGCCCGGCTGGCCAGCGGCTTCGCAAGGTGGGGCGGTCTGGAAATTGAGCGCCTTGCGGCGCAAGCCTTTGTCTCGCCTCTGGCGCAGGCGCCAACCGGCTCGGATGGCCTCCGGCGGGGATATTTGGGGACAGATGAAAGCGTAATGGGGTCAGATCAGGCCTTCCTTGCGGAAGAGGGCCTTGAGGTCGGTCTCGGGGCGGGCGCCGAAGTGGCTGATGACCTCGGCGGCGGCGACGCAGCCCATGCGGCCTGCCGTGGCGAGCGACTGGCCGGTGGCGAGGCCGTAGAGGAAACCGGCGGCGAACTGGTCTCCGGCGCCGGTGGCATCCACGGGGACGACGCGGTGGACGGGGACCACGGCCTGTTCCTCGCCGCGCACGACGATCACGTCATGGCCGGAGCGGGTGCAGACCACGAGGCCCGCGTCGGCGGCGGCCTGTTCGAGGGCGGTGGAAAGGTCGGTCTGGTAGAGCGAGCACCATTCGTGTTCGTTGCCGATGACGTAGTCGAGCGACTTGACCAGGCGGCGGAAGTCGCCCCTGTGGCGGTCGACGCAGAAGGGGTCGGAGAGCGCGATGCCGGCCTTGCCTCCGGCCTTGTGGCAAAGCTCCACCGCGCGTTCGAAGGCCTGTTTGCCCTTGGGCTTGTCGTAGAGGTAGCCTTCAAGGAACAGGATCTCGGCATTGCCCGCGACGGAATCGGACACGTCGTCGGGGCCGAGTTCGGAGGAGATGCCGAGGTAGGTGTTCATCGACCGCTCACCGTCCGGCGAGACGAAGATCATCGAGCGCGAGGTGGGGAGTTCGCCGCCGGGGACGGGGGGGTTGACGAAATCGGTGCCTTCCTCGGTCATGCTGCGGGCGTAGAAGCGGCCGAGCGCGTCATCGTGGACGCGGCCGATGAAGGCGGTGGTGAGGCCGAGGTTGCCAAGGCCTGCGAGGGTGTTCGCCACCGACCCGCCGGGGGCCTGCTGGCGGTTCTGCATCGCGCCGTAGAGGAGTTCCCCGCGTTCGCGTTCGACGAGCTGCATGATGCCCTTCTGGATGCCCATCAGGTCCAGGAACGAGTCATCGGCGGTGGAGAAGACATCGACGATGGCATTGCCGATGCCGACGACCTGATAGGATTTCATGCGGTTTTTTCCTCATATAGGCACCAGTCCCGGATCGGGCAGATGCCGCATCTGGGTTTGCGCGCGGTGCAGATATACCGGCCATGCAGGATAAGCCAGTGGTGGGCGTGGGCCTGGTATTCCACCGGCACGTTGTCCTCGATGGCGCGTTCGACGGCGGTCTCGTCGCGGCCGGGGCAGATGCCGGTGCGGTTGCCGACGCGGAAGATGTGGGTGTCGACGGCCTGGGCGGGGTGGTGGAACCACATGTTCAGGACGACATTGGCGGTCTTGCGCCCCACCCCCGGCAGGGTCATCAGCGCCGCGCGGGAGGAGGGGACCTCGCCGCCGAAGGTCTCGATCAGGAGGCGGGAGAGCTTGATGACGTTCCTGGCCTTGTTGCGGTAAAGGCCGATGGTCCTGATGTGTTCGATGAGGCCGTCCTCGCCCAGGGCAAGCATCTTTTCCGGCGTGTCGGCGATCTGGAACAGCCTGCGCGTGGCCTTGTTCACGCCGACATCGGTCGCCTGGGCCGAAAGCGCCACGGCGACGAGAAGGGTGAAGGCGTTGACATGTTCAAGCTCGCTCTTCGGTTCGGGCTCGATCCCGGCGAAGCGGGCGAAGATCTGGCGGAGCGTGGCGTAGGGAAGCTGCGGGGTCATGGGCCCTATGCAGCACGAAAGGCGGGCCACGACAAGCCGCAGGAAACGGGTCGCGGGGCCGGCGGGGTGCGACTAGATTGCCAGGCCAAGGAGAACGCCATGACCGATCAATCCCCGTCCTACCACTATCAGGTGATCGGCCGCGCCTTGCAGGTGATCGACGCGGAAGGCCCCGCGCTGACGCTGGAGGCGCTGGCCCGGCGGATGAACATGAGCCCCGCGCATTTTCAGCGCGTCTTCAGCCAGTGGGTCGGGGTGAGCCCGAAACGGTATCAGCAGTACCTGACTCTGGGCCATGCGCGGCGGCTGCTGGCCGAACGCCACACGCTGCTTGGCACGGCGCTGGAGACGGGGCTGTCGGGCACGGGGCGTTTGCATGACCTGTTCCTGACCTGGGAGGCGATGAGCCCCGGCGACTATGCCAGGGGCGGCGCGGGGCTGACGATCCGCTGGGGCTGGTATGAAAGCCCCTTCGGCCCGGCCCTGGTCATGGCCACCGAGAAGGGCATCTGCGGGATGGGCTTTGCCGATGAGGTGGGAGCCGAGGCGGCGTGGCAGGATCTGGCCCGGCGCTGGCCGAGGGCGGACTACCTGGAGGACCGCGCGGCGATCCTTCCCCTGGTCGAGGCAGCCTTCGGCGGGCGGGCGACGCCCCTGCACCTGATCGGCGCGCCGTTCCAGATCAAGGTGTGGGAGGCGCTGCTGGCGATCCCCACGGGCCATGTCACCACCTATGCCGACATTGCCAGCGCGATCGGCCATCCGCGGGCGCACCGGGCGGTGGGGACGGCGGTGGGGCGGAACCCGATCTCGTTTCTGATCCCGTGCCACAGGGCCTTGCGCCGGGACGGGGGGCTGGGCGGCTATCACTGGGGCCTGCCGCGCAAGCGCGCGATGTTGGCCTGGGAGGCGGCGCGCACAGAGTTGTGAATGCGCGGAACCCTGCCGACGGCGCAGGGAACCGGCAGCCTATCGACGGCGTTGATGTATTGTGGCAGGGGTCTGAGCACAGGCCCACCAATGGGCGCACTTTCGAGGCGAGAGCAAACATGATGATGAAGACCCCCCTGATCCTGGCCGTGGCCGGCGCGTTGACCCTGACCGCCTGCGTCGATCCCAACGCCTATCCCGATGACCCGAACGCCCGCCAGCGCAGCGGCGCGATCATCGGCGGCCTGACCGGCGCCGTGGCGGGTGCGGCGGTGTCCTCGGACAAGGACCGTCTGAAAGGCGCGATCATCGGTGGCGCGCTGGGTGCGGGCACCGGCGCGATCATCGGCGCCGACCTTGACCGGCAGGCGGCCGAACTGCGCGGTTCGCTGAACTCGAACATCTCGGTGACGAACACGGGCGAATACCTGATCGTCAACATGCCGCAGGACCTGCTGTTCGCCGTGGACAGCGCCGCGGTGCGCCCCGACCTGCGCCGCGACCTGAATGCCGTGGCGTCAAGCCTCTTGAAATATCCCAACAGCCGGATCGAGGTGATCGGCCACACCGACAACACCGGCTCGGCCGCCTACAACCAGGACCTGTCGCAGCGTCGCGCGGTCGCCGTGGCCTCGATCCTGCGCGAAAGCGGGGTGCCGGGGAACCGCATCGTGGCCTTCGGCCGGGGCGAGGACCAGCCGATCGCGTCGAACCTGACGCCGCAGGGCCGCGCTCAGAACCGCCGGGTGGAAATCATCATCCGCCCGACGCGCTGATCCGGCGACACCAGTTGCAGCGGGGGCCGGTCAACTCCGGCCCCTTTTTCGTTGTAACGGCGAGAAATCGGTCATATTTCTGGACCAATCATCGGCGTCCGTGATTGGGGCCCCGCCATGCCGTTCCTGAAAGTCGCGCCGGAAAAGCTTTCCAGCGCCGTCGTTCGCCAGATCGAGCAGCTGATCCTGCGCGGGATCCTCCGCCCGGGAGAGCGTCTGCCCTCGGAGCGCGACCTGGCCGAGCGGCTGGGCGTTTCGCGCCCCTCCCTGCGCGATGCCATCGCCGAACTGGCCGAGGCCGGGCTGCTGGTCAGCCGCGCCGGGGCGGGCATCTTCGTCGCCGAAGTGCTGGGCTCGGCCTTTTCGCCGGCGCTGATCCGGCTGTTCTCGACGCATGAGGAGGCGGTGTTCGACTACATCAGCTTCCGGCGGGACATGGAGGGGCTGGCGGCGGAACGCGCGGCGGTCCATGGGTCGGAGACCGACCTGAAGGTCATCGACACGATCTTCGGCAAGATGGAACTGGCGCATCAGAAGCGCGACCCTTCGGACGAGGCGCAGCTGGATGCGGAATTCCACATGGCGATCATCGAGGCCAGCCACAACGTCATCATGCTGCACATGCTGCGGTCGATGTTCGAGCTGTTGCGGCAGGGGGTGTTCTACAACCGGCAGGTCATGTTCAAGAACCGCATGACGCGGGACCAGCTTCTGGACCAGCACCGGGCGATGAACGCGGGCATCCAGGCGCGCGACCCGGTCGCCGCGCGCGCCGCCGTCACGGCGCATCTGGCCTTTGTGGAACAGGCCTTCCACGACCAGATGCGCGCCGAGAAGAACGAAGCCATCGCCCGGCAGCGGCTGGAGCACGAGACCGGGCGCTGAGGTGCCGACGGCTGCCGCATCCGCCAGTGCCGAGTTGCATCGGTACCTGCCCCCGGGCATATAGGGGCCATCCCGAAAAGGAAGCGCCATGCAGTATCTCGACTTCGAAAAGCCGCTTGCCGACATCGAGGGCAAGGCCGAGGAACTTCGCGCCATGGCCCGGACCAACCCCGGCATGGATGTCACGAAAGAGGCCGAGGCGCTGGACCGCAAGGCCGACCAGGCGCTGCGCGATCTCTACAAGACGCTGACGCCCTGGCAGAAATGCCAGGTCGCCCGCCACCCCGAACGGCCGCATTGCCTGGACTATGTCGAGGGGCTGTTCACCGAGTTCACCGCGCTGGCCGGGGACCGGGCCTTTGCCGACGACCATGCCGTGATCGGCGGGCTGGCGCGGTTCAACGACCGGCCGGTCATGGTGATCGGGCACGAGAAGGGCAACGACACCAAGTCGCGCATCCAGCGCAATTTCGGCATGGCACGGCCCGAGGGCTATCGCAAGGCGATCCGGCTGATGGACCTGGCCGACCGTTTCCGCCTGCCCGTCATCACGCTGATCGACACGGCGGGGGCCTATCCCGGCAAGGGCGCCGAAGAGCGCGGTCAGGCCGAGGCCATCGCCCGGTCCACCGAGAAATGCCTGACGATCGGCGTGCCGCTGGTCAGCGTGGTGATCGGCGAAGGCGGATCGGGCGGCGCGGTGGCCTTTGCCACGGCGAACCGGGTCGCGATGCTGGAACATTCGATCTATTCCGTCATCTCGCCCGAGGGCTGCGCCAGCATCCTGTGGAAGGACGCCGAGAAGATGCGCGAGGCGGCCGAGGCGCTGCGGCTGACGGCGCAGGATCTGCAGAAGCTGGGCATCATCGACCGGATCGTGAAAGAGCCCGTCGGCGGGGCGCAGCGCGCGCCGAAAGAGGCGATCGAGGCGGTCGGCAAGGCGATCGAGGCGATGCTGGGCGAGCTGTCCGGCAAGAAGCCCGAGACGCTGGTCCGGGAGCGGCGGCAGAAGTTCCTCGACATGGGGTCGAAGGGTCTGGCGGCGTGAATCCCTGGCTGATTCTGGTCATCGCCGGTGTGCTGGAAATGGGCTGGGCGCTGGGTCTGAAGTTTTCCGACGGGTTCACCCGGCTGGTGCCTTCGGTCGTGACCATCGTGCTGGCCCTGGGGTCGTTCTACCTGCTGTCGGTCGCGATGAAGGCGCTGCCGGTGGGGACGGCCTATGCGGTCTGGGTCGGGATCGGGGCGATCGGGACCGCCGTTGCGGCGGTCTTCCTGTTTCAGGAGCCGGTGAACCTGCTGCGGGTTCTGGGGGTGCTGCTGATCCTCGCCGGCATCGTGGCGCTGAAATTCGCATGATCCGCGGGCTGATTCTCGCGGCGCTTCTGGCGGGGCAGGGCGCGGCGGGGACGCTGGAAGGGCGGCTGGTGACCTTCACGGTCGAGACCTGGGACAACCGCGATACCCCCTATCTGCAAGCGCGCGGGCGGACGGTGATGGTGGGCCAGGGCGTCGAATTCGGGCTGGAGCCCGAGGGGCTGACCGGGGGCCTGGATGTGGTGCCGGTGACGGTCGAGATCCTGCCGGGGCGCATCGAACTGTCCTATCCGCGCGGCAGCGGGCAGTTCTTCGAGGCGGCTTTCAACGGCTATGTGCTGCGCTTCGAGACGGACTGCGCCCTGTTCGAAAGCGTTGCGGTGGATCCCGCAGCAAGCACGATGCCGGTGACGGAGGTCTGGGCCGAGACCGGGGCGCTTTATATCAACGTCTCGGGTCTGGACTTCGGGCCGGACGCGACGCTGGCGCTGGATGTCGAGGTCGCTGACTGTCCGCTGAGCTGAGCCTGTCAGGGCCGGGGCAGGTCTTGCCGCGTTCCGGGCCGGGGGGCCTACGGCGGGTGTCGCGGACCCGGCCGCCTGTGGCGCCTGCCTGTGGCGCCTCCTCGTGCGCCTTCGGCTTCTCGTCGGTTGCCCGCTCTAGCCGCGAAAGCCGGCTTCGGCCATCAGGCGGTTGGACTGCGTTTCGATCTCGGCTTCCAGACGCGCCATGAACTCGGGGATCGGCAGGCCGGGGGCGATGGGGTCGAGGAACTCGACAACCGCCAGCCCGGGTTTGCGGAGGATGCCGCGCCTGGGCCAGAAGATGCCGACGTTGGTTGCCACCGGCACGCAGGGTTGGCCAAGCTGTTGGTAGAGGAGGCCGGTGCCGACCTTGTAGGGTCTGATCGCGCCGGGGGCGACGCGGGTGCCTTGCGGATAGATGATGAGCTGGCCGGGCTCGGCCGCGCCACGCGCGACATCGGCCTTCATCCTGGCGATGGCCGCGCCGCGCTTGCCGCGGTCCACCGGGACGCAGCCGATCCGCAGGGCGTACTGGCCCAGGAAGGGGGCGAACATCAGCTCGCGCTTCATGATGAACTTGGCCGCGGGGACGGCATTGAAGATCAGGATGATGTCGAGAAAGCTCTGATGCTTGGCGGCGATCAGCGCCTCGGTTGTGGGCGGGGTGCCGCGGATCTCGCAGCGCGTGCCGCAGAGGAGGCGGAGCGTGAAGATCACCCAACGGCAGAAGGTCTTGGCCGCGAAGCGCGCGCCCCGGCGCGAGGCGAGCGCGAGGGGGGTGAAGAGCACGCCCATGATCGCCATGGCCAGATACATCTGGACGATGAACACCAGCGACAGAAGCCAGCGGATCGGGGTCATGTCAGCTCTCGCAGTTTCTGGAAGGCGGCGCGGCGGGTGGCGAAGAAGGCCACGATCGCGGCAAGGGGCGGCAGGGCGAGCGGCCAGAGCCAGCCCCAGCCGGTGAAGCCGAGGCCGGTCAGGAAGCCTCCGGCGGCATCGGCGGCGGGCAGGGCCGCGACGCCGATCAGGCCGGCGGCGGCGCCGATGGCCGCCCCGGTCAGGGCGCGCAGGGTGAAGCGGCGGACGAAGGCGCGGGCGATGTAGCTGTCCTTGGCCCCGACCAGGCGGAGGACGTGGATCACCTCGGCATTGGTGGCCAGCGCGGCGCGGGCGGCCAGCGTGATCATCGCGGCCATGGCGCCGCCGATCAGCGCGATCGACAGCACCCCCAGAAGGCGGATGCGTGCCGCGGCTTCGGCCAGCGGGCGGCGCCAGCGGGTGTGGTCGTCCAGAAGCGCGCCCGGGGCCTCGGCGGCAAGGCGTTGTCGCAGGCCTTCGGAATCATAGGGCGGGTCGGCCTCGACCACCTGGATCAGGCGGGGGATCGGCAGCGCCTCGACCGGCAGGCCGGGGCCGAACCAGGGTTCCAGCAGCGCGCGCGTCTCGGCATCGTCCAGCGCGCGGAAGCTGGCGATGCCGGGCGTCGTGGCCAGGGTGGCAAGGATCGCGTCGGTCTGGATCTGGACCTGTTCGGCCGGGGCGGACAGGCGGATGGTGGCGGTCCTGGCCAGCGCCTCGGACCAGCGGTTCGCCAGGCGGCCCGAGGCCAGCGACAGGGCCAGCGCGAAGACGCAGAGGAAGGTCATCGCGCCGGCGGTGAAGGTCGTCAGCCAGGCGGTCGGGCCGGAGGGCGGGACGACCTGAAGCGCGCGGGTGGCGGGCGAGGCGGGCTTGGCGGCGGGCAGTTTCACAGGTCGGCCCCCGCAAGCTGGACCCGATGCGACCGGATGCGCAGCACGCGGGCCGGGATCTGCGCCTTGGCCTGGCGGATCAGGTTCAGGTCGTGGGTGGCGACGAGGATCGTCTTGCCCATCTTGTTCAGTTCCACCAGCAGCGTCAGGATGCGCAGCGACATCTCCCAGTCCACGTTGCCGGTGGGCTCGTCCGCGAGGATCACGTCGGGATCGACGATGACGGCGCGGGCAAGTGCCGCGCGCTGGCGTTCGCCGCCCGACAGCTGCGGGGGAAGGGCGTCGGCGAGGTGCTTCAGACCGACCCAGCCGAGCAGATCTTCCATGTCCTGGGGGCTGCTTTCGCGGTCCGAGACGGTGAAGGGCAGCGCCATGTTGGCGGCCAGCGTCATGTGGTCGAGGAACTTGCAGTCCTGATGCACGATGCCGATGCGGCGGCGGGTGCGCGCCACGTCGTCGCGCGACAGCCTGGTCACGTCATTGTCGAACAGCATGACCCGGCCCGAGGTGGGGCGCAGCTCGGCATAGGCCAGCTTGAGGAAGGTGGATTTGCCCGCGCCGGAGGGCCCGGTCAGAAAGTGGAACGACCCCGGCGCCAGCTTGAGCGAGACATCCGTCAGAAGCTCGCCCCCGCCATAGCTGTAGGCCACGTTCTCGAAGCTGATCACGGTCATCCCCTGGTTTCGGCTTCGGGCCGCCGACCCCTGCGGCGCCGAAGTGACTGCGCTTTCCATCGCACAGGGGGAAACGATTGCACAAGAGCGCGCGACAAAGCCTTGGAACGACAGGAATTAAGGATTACAACTTTTGGTGGCGACCGGAAAAACAGGCGTTGAGGGGACAGGAATGCGGTTGGTTTGCCCGAACTGCGAGGCCAAGTACGAGGTGCCCGAAGACGCGATTCCGGAAACGGGACGCGACGTGCAATGCGCCAACTGCGGGCATGCCTGGTATCAGATGCGGCCGCGCGCGGCAGTGGCCGAGCCGGCTGCGGCACCCCCTGCCGCAGCCCCGGTGCCTGCGGCGCCCGCGCCTGCCGAGCCCGTTGCCGCGCCTGAACCCGAACCCGCGGCCGAGCCGGCGCCCGCCCCGGTGGCCGCTGCATCCGCGGCAGAGGCCCTTGCGCCGGTGGTGTCGGAGCCTGAGCCGGGGCCGGCGGTCCCGGCGGGCCGCGAAGAGGCTGTCCGGCCTGCAAATACCGTCCCTGCGCCCGACTTGCCCGCGCCCGACTTGTCAGAGGCGGTGGCCCCGGCCGCTGCGCCCGTGCCCCATGCCGCGCCTGTCCCGGAGCCTTCGGTCGAGACCATCGAACCGGCGGCAGCGGTCCGGCCCCCCGAGGCCCCTGCGACCGGCGCGGGTGTGGCCGAAGCAGGGGATGACGCGGAAACCCCGGAACCCGAAGTGCCTCAGGCGGCGCCTGCGGCTTATGCGGTGGATGAATCCGTCCTGGCCATCCTGCGAGAAGAGGCCGAGCGCGAAGCCCAGGCCCGTCGCGCTGAAGCCGCCGCTCCGCTGGAAATGCAGCCCGATCTCGGCATCGACGCGGCCGTGCCGGCAGCGCGCGTGGCCGCCGCGCCCCCCGCCGCGCCCCCTGCCGCGCCTTCCGCTGCGCCCGTCCTTCCGCCCGAGACGGCCGATGAGGCCGCCGACCGCGCTGCGGGTCGCCGCACGCGGTTGCCGGATGTCGAGGAGATCAACTCGACCCTGCGGCCCAGCGAGGCGCCGGTCGATGACATCCCGGAGCCCGCCGCCCTTCCCGAAGCCGAAGGCCGCAGCAGTTTCCGCAGCGGTTTCCTGCTGGTGCTGACCGTCGCGATCCTGGCCTCGGCGCTTTACATCAGCGCCGATGCGCTGGCCCGGGCGGTGCCGTCGCTGGCCGGGGTGCTGGAGTCCTATGTCGCGTTCATCAACAGTCTGCGGTTGCAGATGGACGGGCTGATGCAAAGCGCGACGGTCGCCATCAACGGCACGGGCGGCTGAGGTCCAATTCGGCTTGCCCCCGCGCGGGCGGGCCTTTATCCCTTGCGGCCAGCCGAAAGCCCGGAGGAGCCGCCATGACCAAAGCCCGTTTCGACAAGTCGAAGCTTCCCAGCCGCCATGTGACCGAAGGCCCGGCGCGCGCTCCGCACCGCAGCTATTTCTACGCCATGGGGATCACCGAGGAGGAGATCCATCAGCCCTGGGTGGGCGTGGCGACCTGCTGGAACGAGGCGGCGCCTTGCAACATCGCGCTGAACCGTCAGGCACAGGTGGTCAAGCAGGGCGTGAAGAAGGGCGGCGGCACCCCTCGCGAATTCACCACGATCACCGTGACCGACGGCATCGCCATGGGGCATGAGGGGATGCGCTCCTCGCTGGCCAGCCGCGACGCCATCGCCGACACAGTGGAACTGACGATGCGCGGGCATTGCTATGACGCGCTTGTGGGGCTGGCGGGCTGCGACAAGAGCCTGCCGGGGATGATGATGGCGATGGTGCGGCTGAACGTGCCCTCGGTCTTCATCTATGGCGGGTCGATCCTGCCCGGCCGCTATCAGGGCCAGGACATCACCGTGCAGGACATGTTCGAGGCGGTGGGCAAGCACCAAGCCGGGAACCTGTCGGATGCGGAACTGGAGATCATGGAGCGGGTGGCCTGCCCGTCCTCGGGCGCCTGCGGGGCGCAGTATACCGCGAACACGATGGCCTGCGTGTCCGAGGCGATTGGCCTCGCGCTGCTGAATTCGTCCTCCGCCCCGGCGCCCTACGAATCCCGCGACCAGTTCTGCGAGGCCTCGGGCGTGGCGGTGATGAACCTGATCGAGAAGAACATCCGCGCGCGGGACATCGTGACGCGGAAGTCGCTTGAAAACGCCGCCCGGGTCGTCGGCTGCACCGGCGGCTCGACCAATGCCGCGCTGCACCTGCCGGCCATCGCGCATGAGGCGGGAATCGACTTCGACCTCTTCGACGTGGCGGCCTGCATGAAGGACACGCCCTATTTCGTCGATCTGCGGCCGGGCGGGAAATATGTGGCCAAGGACCTGCACGAGGTCGGCGGCGTGGCCGTGGTGATGAAGGAGTTGGCGAAGGCGGGCCTGCTGCATCTGGACTGCATCACCGCCTCGGGCAAGACGCTGGGCGAAAGCCTTGAGGAGATCCGCGGCGAGGCCGACGGGCGGGTGATCTACCACATCGAAAGCCCCATCACGAAAACCGGCGGTGTGGTCAGCCTGAAGGGCAACCTCGCGCCCGACGGGGCCATCGTGAAGGTCGCGGGCATGACCGAGGCCGAGCAGGTCTTCACCGGACCGGCGCGGGTGTTCGAATGCGAAGAGGATGCCTTCGAGGCGGTCAAGAAGCGGGAATACAAGGAAGGCGAGGTCATCGTCATCCGCAACGAGGGCCCGGCGGGCGGTCCGGGGATGCGCGAGATGCTGGCGACCACGGCGGCGCTGTCGGGTCAGGGCATGGGCAAGAAGGTGGCGCTGATCACCGACGGCCGCTTCTCGGGCGCGACGCGGGGCTTCTGCGTGGGCCATGTCGGCCCCGAGGCCGCGCATGGCGGGCCGATCGCGCTTGTGAAGAACGGCGACATCATCACGCTGAACGCGCTGACCGGGGAACTGTCGGTGGCCCTGTCCGACGAGGAACTGGCGAAGCGCCGCGCCGAATGGAAGGGGCCGCGCAAGACGGCCTATACCAGCGGAGCGGTGCACAAGTTCGCCAGGCTCTGCGGTGGCGCGCGCTGGGGGGCGGTCACGCATCCCGGCGCGAAGGGCGAAAGCCACGTCTACATGGACCAGTAGGGCGTCATGGCCGGCTGGATCGCGCGCCGTATCGAGGGCTGGCACCAGCGGCGGACCGAAGCGCGCTGGGCGCGCCTTGCCGAGGCGGCGCCCGACCTGGACAGCGTGGAGCTGCGCGCGCTGCGCAACGAGGCGCGGGCGATGCGGCGGCAGCTGGACCGGGTGATCCAGGTCTCCGAGGCGCGGCTGGCGGTTCCTCCGCTTGGCGCGGGTCTGCCGCAGATGCCGCTTGGCACCGACTGGAGCTGGCGCCCCGATGCCTGGCGCGGGCCCTTGTCTGACAGCGGGGCCGTCGCCGCGGGCGCACGCACGGCGCTGGGCGAGGGCGTCGCGCTGTATCATGACTGCCCGCTGGGCGAAGTGGCCGTCCGGCAGGTCCGCAACCAGGCGCCCGAGGACCGGGCGCCTTTCGGCCTTGTCGTGGATGTGTTCGGGTTTCGCGGCAGTTTCCTGTCGCTGGCGCTGAACCTGCCGGAGGCGGCCATCGCGGGCCTGCGGTCGCGGCATCTGGTGCGGGCCGAGCTGGTCATGGACTGCGACCGGCCGGTCAAGGCCTTCGCGCGGCTGAACGTCAAGCACGGGCCCAACCTGGCCCAGCCGGTCAGCGCCCTGCCCGAGGCAGGCCGCGACAGGCTGGCCGAATTCGATCTGGCCTATGCCGACCTGAACGACCGCCGGATCGAGCGGGCTTGGCTGGACCTGATCTTCAACGATCCGGCGATGACCCGGATCGCGATCCGCGATGTGGTGGTCAGCCGCCGCCCACGGGCGGAGCTGTAGATGGCGATGAAACTGGAACGGGGCCGGATCTCTGGCGGGGTCTGGGAAGCGGTGCTGACCGGGGTCGAGGCCGCCCCTCCGGTCGAGGTGCGGCACGGCGGACAGGTGGTCGAGGGCGTGACGGCAAGCCCCGCTCCGGGGCAGCCGGGGGCCTTCGTGATCCGGGTGCCGATCCCGACCCGGGCGCTGAACGATGGGGTGCAGACCTTCCTGGTGCTGTCGGGCGCGGCGACCCTTGGCAGTTTCACCCTGATTGCCGGTGTGGTGCCGGAAGCGGACATCCGGGCCGAGCTGGACCTGTTGCGCGCCGAACTGGACCTGCTGAAACGCGCCTTCCAGCGCCACGCGCGCGAAACCGGCTGACGCAGCGTCGTTCGGCTTCGTCTCCTCCTCGTAAGGTTGCCCTGCAAGGATCGACGAAGCCGACAACGCGCCGCCGCCTAAAGCTGCGCGAGCAGGTATTCGCCGGCCGAGATCTCGCAACCGGTGCCCGGTTCCGGATTGAACTTCGTCACCACCCCGTCCTCGACCAGGGCCGAATAGCGCCTCGACCGGGCGAAGAACCCCAGCTGCGGCACGTCGAAGGTCATGCCGATGGCGCGGGTGAAGCTGGCATCGGCATCGGCAAGCATGGTGATCCCGGCGGCGGTGGCGCCGGTCGCCTCGCCCCAGGCCTTCATCACGAAGGGATCGTTGACCGCGATGCAGATGATCTCGTCCACGCCCTTCGCGGCAAAGCCGCTGGCGGTGCGGATGAAGCTTGGGACATGCGCGGTGGAGCAGGTGCCGGTATAGGCGCCGGGCAGGCCGAAGATCACCACCTTGCGGCCCCTGAGCCGGTCGGCCAGGCTGACAGTCTCGGCCCCGTTGTCCCCCATCCGCAGCAGCGCGGCATCGGGAAGTCGCATCCCTTCGGCAATCGTCATGTCCGGCAATCCTTTCCGTTCTGGTGCGTTGCACCTGTTGCGGCTTGGGTTATAGGGTCCGGCGTGGAACATGCCAGAGGGAGGCCGGCAGATGCGGGTGGTGATCGTGGGCGCGGGGCAGGCCGGCGCGTCGCTGGCGGCGAAGCTGCGGGCGCTGGGGCATGACGGCGAGATCGTCCTTCTGGGCGATGAACCCGCGCCCCCCTACCAGCGCCCGCCCCTGTCGAAGGCCTATCTTCTGGGCGAGATGGAGGCCGACCGGCTCTGGCTGCGTGCGCCCGAGTTCTGGGCCGAGAACCGGATCGAGCTGCGCCTTGGCCAGCCGGTCACATCCATCGACCGGGCCGCCCGGACGGTGACGGTCGGCGGTGCGGCGCTGGCCTATGACCATCTGGCGCTGACCACCGGATCCAGCCCGCGGCGCCTGCCGGCAGCGATCGGCGGGGCGCTGGACGGGGTCTTCACCGTGCGCACGCTGGCTGATGTCGATGCGATGCGGGCCGAGTTCCGCCCCGGCCGCCGCGTCATCATCGTCGGCGGCGGCTATATCGGGCTGGAAGCGGCCGCGGTGGCGGCGAAGCTGGGCCTTGACGTCACCGTGCTGGAAATGGCGCCGCGCATCCTGCAACGGGTGGCCGCGCCCGAGACCTCGGGTTTCGTGCGGGACATGCATGAGGCGCATGGGGTCAAGGTGCTGGAAGCCACGGCTCTGGACCGGCTGGAGGGCGACCGTCGTGTCAAGGGCGCGGTCCTGAAGGACGGGCGGGTGCTTCCGGCGGATTTCGTGATCGTGGGGGTCGGGATCACGCCGAACAGCCAGCTGGCCGAGGCGGCAGGGCTGGCGATCGACAACGGCATCGCGACGGACGAGATGGGGCGGACCTCGGACCCGTTCATCTGGGCGGCGGGGGATTGCGCGTCCTTCCCCTGGCAGGGCGGGCGGATCCGGCTGGAATCGGTCGGCAATGCCATTGACCAGGCCGAGGCGGTGGCGGCGAACATCCTTGGCGCGGCGGCACCCTATGCGGCGAAGCCGTGGTTCTGGTCGGATCAGTATGATCTGAAGCTTCAGATTGCCGGGCTGAACACGGGCTATGACCGGATCGTCACCCGCAAGGGCGAGGGCGAGGCGGTGAGCTTCTGGTACTACCGGGGTGGCGAGTTGCTTGCGGTGGATGCGATGAACGACAGCCGGGCCTACATGGTCGGCAAGCGGCTGATCGAGACGGGCAAGTCGCCGGCGCCGGAAATCATAGCCGGGACCGGGGACCTGAAGACCTTGCTCAAGGCATGAGGATCATCGGCGGCGCGCGCCGGGGCCTGAAGCTGGCCGATGTGGGCGAGGGCGATGCGGCGGCGCATCTGCGCCCCACCTCGGACCGGGTGCGCGAGGCGATCTTCAACCTGCTCGTCAACGGCGGCCACGGCAATCCGGTGGCGGGGGCGCGGGTGCTGGACCTGTTTGCCGGGACCGGGGCTCTGGGGCTCGAGGCGCTCAGCCGGGGGGCGGTGGCGGTGACCTTTGTGGATGACGGGGCGAAGGCGCTGGCGCTGATCCGGGCCAATGTCGCGAAGATGAAGGCCGAGGGCGAGACGCGGGTGCTGCGGCAGGACGCGCGGCGGCTGGGCGCGAACCCGGGTGCGGCCCATGATCTGGTGTTCCTGGACCCGCCCTATGGCAAGGACCTGGGCGCGGCGGCGCTGGCGGCGGCGCTGGGCGGCGGCTGGCTGGCGCCCGGTGCGATGGTGGTCTGGGAGGAGGGCGCGCCTCCCGCCGTGCCGGAGGGGTTCGCGCTTGCCGACCGGCGCAAGTATGGCGACACGATCGTGACCTTGCTGAGAGCCCCGGGATGACGCGACCGCAAGCCGTGCTGTTCGACTGCGACGGGGTGGTCGTCGACAGCGAGGGGATGACCTTCGACCTGTTCCTGAAGGACCTGGCCGCGCATGGGCTGCCGCTGACGCCCGAGGCCTTCGAGGCGGATTTCGTCGGCGGCACGGTCGAGATGGTGGCCCGGCGCGCGCGGGCGGCCGGGGCCGACCTGCCCGAGGACTGGGTGGCCCGGTTCTACGACCGGATGTATGCGATGATGGCCGCCGGGGTGCCGCTGATCCCCGGCGTGGTGGCGCTGCTGGACCGGCTGGAGGCAGCCGGAGTGCCCTGTGCGGTGGGCTCGAACGGGTCGATGCGCAAGATGCGGATCACGCTGGGCCAGCACGGGCTGACGGGCCGGTTCCGCGCGGTGCTGTCGGGGCAGGAGATCGGGGCGCCGAAACCTGCGCCCGATGTCTATCTGCGCGCGGCGGCGGCCTGCGGGGCGGACCCCAAGGCCTGCGTGGTGATCGAGGACAGCGCCTCGGGCGCGCAGGCCGGGCTGGCGGCGGGGATGCGGGTGCTGGGCTATGCGGGCCATGGGCCGGACACGGTGACGGCACGGCAGCTGACGGCGCTGGGCGTGCCGCTGTTTCACCGGATGGCGGACCTGCCGGACTTGCTGGGCCTTTGAACGACGCCTCCTTGTGCGCCTTCGGCTTCTCGTCGGCAGGCAGCGACGGCAGGCAGCGACGAGGGGGGAAGTCACCGAGGAGCGGTGCGGTCAGAGCCGGCGGCGGGCGCGCAGGGCGGCGCCGATGGTGCCGTCGTCGAGATAGTCCAGTTCCCCGCCGATGGGCACGCCCTGGGCCAGGGTGGTGATCTGCGCCCCGGTCCCGGCCAGGGCGTCGGCGATGTAATGCGCGGTGGTCTGGCCATCGACGGTGGCGTTCAGCGCCAGGATCACCTCGCGGATACCCTCGTCCGCCACCCGGGCGACGAGGCGCGGGATGCCAAGGTCCTCCGGCCCCACCGCGTCCAGCGCCGAAAGCGTGCCGCCCAGAACGTGATAGCGCCCGCGAAAGACCTTGCCGCGTTCCATCGCCCAGAGATCGGCCACATCCTCGACCACGCAGATCTCGCCGGTCGCCCGCGCCGGATCGGCGCAGATCGGGCAGATCTCGGCGGTGGAGATGTTGCCGCAGATCCGGCAGTCCTTGGCCGCCAGCGCCACCTCGGCCAGCGCCTGGGCCAGGGGGGCCATCAGCTGCGCGCGCTTCTTCAGCAGGACCAGCACCGCCCGCCGCGCCGACCGGGGGCCGAGACCCGGCAACCGGGCCATCAGCGCGATCAGCGCCTCGATGCCGGTTTCGTCGGCCATGTCCTAGAAGGGCAGTTTCATGCCCGGCGGCATGCCCATGATCTCGGCCAGCTTGTTCATCTCCTGGTCGTTGCGGGCGCGGGCGCGTTCCTGCACGTCGCGGATCGCGGCGAGGATCAGGTCCTCGACCATCTCCTTCTCCGACGCCACCAGGATCGAGGGGTCGATGTCGAGCCCCGTCACCTCGCCCTTCGCGGTGGCGCGCGCCTTGACCAGCCCGGCCCCGGCCTCGCCGGTGACGATGGTGCGGGAAAGCTCTTCCTGCACCTCGGCCAGCTTCGTCTGCATTTCCTGCGCGGCCTTCATCATCTTGGCCATGTCGCCAAGCCCGCCCAATGCGCCCAGACCCTTCAGCATGTCAGTCTCCTGTTGTTTCCTTCGAGATACGGGTCCGGGTCGTCCAACGCAAGGTCAGGGTATCGCGCGGAACAGCATTCGGCGGGGTCTGAAGCCGTTCGCGCGGAAAAACGCATGCGCATCGGCGTTGGCGTCCCAGGTGTCGAGCAGGATCTCCTCGGCCCTCAGGTCGCGGGCCAGCCGGCGGGCCGCCGCCAGAAGCGCGCGGCCCTGGCCCTGACGCCGCGCCTCGGGTGCGACCGCGATCTGATCGACCATCAGGCGGCGATAGCCGGGCGAAAGGACCGAAGGCTCGCGCGTCTGAAGCGTGCAGAGCGCATAGCCGGTCGCCGGGTCGCCGGCCAGGAAAGCGGTGCAGGCCGGGTCGGTCAGCCGGTCGGCGAACCAGGCGGTAAGGGCGGCAGGATCGGGGTCGGGAAAGAAGGCTTCGGGGTAATGCGCGGCGTGCCAGGCCTGGACATGGACATTCAGCCGCGCGATCAGGGCCGCATCGTCCCGTGTCGCCTGCCGGATCATTCCTCGAACGGATCCCAGTCGTCGTCCGTTTCGGCTTCGGCCAGCGGCAGGGCGGCTTCGGCGGCGGCGGCCGTCAGCGTCTCGGGCGCGCGGACCTCGGCGATCCGCGCGCCGGGGAAGGCCGCGAAGATGGCCTGCACCAGAGGGTTGCCTTCGGCCTCGGCCCGGACCTCGGCCAGTTCCCGGTCGCGCTGTTCGGCGATCGTCGGCGCGCCGCCCGCGGCCACGACCGAGACGCCCCAGCGCGCGCCGGTCCAGGCTTGCAGGCGCTGGCTCAGCCGGGCGGCAAGGTCGGGTTTCGCGCCGGGGGCGGGTTCGAACTCGATCCGTCCGGGGGCATAGTGGACAAGGCGGAGGCCGGTCTCGACCTCGTTCAGCAGCAGGATGTCCCGTTTCTGCCGGATCAGTTCGACGACGGCCTCGAAGCTGGCGTAGACCTGCACCTGGGCTTCGGCCAGCAGCGGAGCGGCGGCGGTCATGGTCGGGCCATGGTAGGGCGCCGCCTGCGCCGGGGTCAGGCGCGGCGCATGGACCGACCCGCCCCCGTTGCCGATCCCCGTGCCGCCGCCCGCCGGTGCGCCTCCGGGCAGGGGCGAGGGACGCGGGCTGTCCTGAAGCTTGCGCACCAGGGTCTCCGGGTCGGGCAGGTCGGCGACATGGGTCAGCCGGATCACCGCCATCTCGGCGGCCATCATCGCATTCGGAGCCAGCGCCACCTCTTCGATCGCCTTCAGCAGCATCTGCCACATCCGCGTCAGCGCCCGCATCGGCAGGCGGCCGGCCATGTCCAGCCCGCGCGCCTGTTCGTCCGGCGGAGTGGTCGGATCCTCGGCCGAGGCCGGGTTGATCTTGATGACGGAAATCCAGTGCGTGATCTCGGCCAGGTCGCGCAAGACGGCCATGGGATCGGCGCCATCGGCATATTGCGCGGACAGTTCGGCCAGCGCGGCGGCCGCGTCGCCCCGCATGATCAGATCGAACAGGTCCAGCGTCCGGCCGCGGTCGGCCAGCCCCAGCATGGCGCGCACCTGTTCGCCGGTGGTTTCCCCCGCACCATGGGCGATGGCCTGATCCATCAGGCTCATCGCGTCGCGGACCGAGCCTTCGGCGGCGCGGGTGATCAGCGCCAGCGCCTCTGGCGCCAGCTTCGCACCTTCAAGTTCGGCCACCTTCGCCAGATGGGCCATCATCACCTCGGGCTCGATGCGTTTCAAGTCGAACCGCTGGCAGCGCGACAGGACGGTGACCGGGACCTTGCGGATCTCGGTGGTGGCGAAGATGAACTTCACATGGGCCGGGGGTTCCTCCAGCGTCTTCAGCAGCGCGTTGAAGGCCGCGGTGGACAGCATGTGGACTTCGTCGATGATATAGACCTTGAACCGCGCCGAAGCGGCCCGGTAATGGACCGAGTCGATGATCTCGCGGATGTCGCCGACCCCGGTGCGGGAGGCCGCGTCCATCTCCAGCACATCGACATGACGGCCCTCGGCGATGGCGCGGCAGGGTTCGCACTGGCCGCAGGGTTCCGTGGTGGGGCCGCCGGTGCCGTCGGGTCCGATGCAGTTCAGCCCCTTGGCGATGATGCGGGCGGTGGTGGTCTTGCCGACCCCCCGCACGCCGGTCATCACGAAGGCATGCGCGATCCGGTCGGCGGCGAAGGCGTTCTTCAGGGTGCGGACCATCGCCTCCTGCCCGATCAGGTCGGCAAAGGTGGCGGGTCGATACTTGCGGGCAAGGACCTGGTAGGACGGCTGATCGGACATGGACCCCTCGTGACGTCAGGGGGCAGATTAGGCGGCGGCGGGCGGAAGGTCCACCTTCAAGGCGGGTTCCCGGCGGGGCCGCAAGGTCGCGCCGACAGTCTGCGCAAAAGATCCGGTGGCGGCGGCCGAAGGACGGGATGCGGCCGATGCCGGCCAGCCCGGAACCAGCACGCCGCAACGCGGTGTTCTGGCCCGCGATGCCGGATCAGCGCATCCGCTCGGCCGGGTCCAGCGCCGCGCAAGCCTGGTGCAGCCGCGCATTGGCCAGAAGATTGGCCGGGGCCAGCTTGCGGAAGGTGCGAAGGGGATCGGTCATGCGCTGCCCGGTCGCGGGCAGGAGGTGAGAGGCTGGACAACGACCCAAGCGGGGCTCGTTACGGCTGCTTCCTTCCGGACCTGACCGGGTTGGCGAGGCGCCTGCCCGCGCCAACCTCTCGAAGGTGGATATAGGCGGGGGCGACGGGATTCGCAAGGAAGTCGCTCGTCGCGCAAGGCTTGCCTCATCGGTCACTTCGTGGCCTCCTCGGGGGGCGGTCGCGTGAAGCCACACATTGCGCGACGAGCGCGGCGCAGCGGAGGGAATGACATGACCAGACTGCAACGCCTGGACTGGCCGGACAACGGAACGCCCGACCTGCCGCCCGCCTTTGCGCCAGAGGAGGCCGAGGCGCGGCTGGCGGTCGTCCGGGAGGCGATGCGGCTGGCGGGATATGCGGCGCTGGTGATCTATGGCGACCGGGAACATGCGGCCAACCTGCACTGGCTGACCGGCTTCGATCCGCGCTTCGAAGAGGCGGTGCTGGTCGTGACGGCGGGCGATGCGCTCTTGCTCGCGGGGAACGAGTGCCTGGCCTATGCCGCCGTCTCGCCGCTGGTCGCGGCGGGGCGGGTGCGGACGGGGCTTTGCGCGTCCCTCTCGCTGCCCAGCCAGCCGCGCGGGTCAAGGCGGCTGTGGGACTGGCTGGACGAGGTCATTCCGCCCGGCGCGACCGTGGGCGCGGTGGGGTGGAAGTGGTACGGGGCCGACGAACTGCCGCCGGGTGCCGACCCTGCCCTGGCGCTGGACGTCCCGGCATTTCTGGCCGACCCGCTGCGCGACCGGGCGGGGCGGGTGGAAAACGCGACCGCACTTTTCATGCATCCCGCCCATGGCCTGCGCGCCCGGGTCGGGGCCGACGACATCGCCCGGCTGGAGTTTTCGAACCACATGGCCGCCTCGGCGCTGAAGCGGATGGTGTTTGCCCTGCAGGAGGGCATGACCGATTTCGCCGCGGTCGAGGCCGCGCGGATCGGCGGGCTGCCCCTGGGCTGCCATGTCACCTTTGCGATGGGCGACACGCCGGGGCTGTCGGGGCCGGTGGGGGACCGGATCCGGCGCGGAGTGCCCGCCAGTTTCAACATCGCGCATTGGGGGTCGAACATCTGCCGGGCGGGCTGGATGGCGCGGGGGCCGGACGACCTGCCCCCCGGCGCGGCGGGCTATCTGGAAGAGTTCGTCTTCCCCTATGCGCAGGCCATGTCGGACTGGTGCGCGATGATGCGGCCCGGCGTGGCGGGGGGCGCGGTCTGGTCGATGATCCACGACCGCCTGCCGGCCCATTTCGGCATCACGCTGAACCCCGGCCATCTGATCGGGCTGGACGAATGGATGTCCTCGCCGATCATGCCGGGGTCGGGGATCCCGCTTGCCTCGGGCATGGCGATGCAGATGGACGTGATCCCGGCGCATCCCGCCTGGGGCTCGACCCGGATGGAGGACGGCTATGTCATCGCCGACGACGCCCTGCGCGAGGATCTGGCGCGGCGGCATCCCAATCTCGTCCGCCGTTGCGCGGCGCGGGCTGCCTTCATGACCCGGGTGATCGGCATGGACGTGCCGGAAAGCCTGCTGCCGCTGGCCGACACCTGCGGGATCATCGCGCCCTGGCTGCTGGACCCGGCGCAGGTCGTGGTGCTTTAGACCAGCCCATCCGCCCCACCGGGGAGGGGGGAAGCCCCCGATGTTACGTCGCGTTCCGGGTGACGCCGCGCCCGCGCTTCGCCATTCTGCGCCCCGCAAGGGAGGCCCGCATGACCCACTATCCGCATCTGCTGTCGCCGATCACGCTGTCGGGGGTGACGCTGCGAAACCGCAGCCTGATGGGCTCGATGCACACGGGGCTGGAGGAGACGGGCGACTGGGGCCGCGTCGCGGCCTTCTATGCGGCGCGGGCGCGCGGCGGGGCGGGGCTGATCGTCACCGGCGGCATGGCGCCCAACCGCGAGGGCGGGGTGTTCCCCGGCGCGGCGGGGCTGTTTTCCGCCACCGACATCGCCAACCACCGGCGCGTGACCGATGCCGTCCATGCCGAGGGCGGGCGGATCGCCATGCAGATCCTGCATGCCGGGCGCTATGCCTACGGCAAGGACTGCGTGGCGCCCTCGGCCATCAAGTCGCCGATTTCCCCCTTCCCGCCGCGCGAACTGGACGAGGAGGGGATCGGGAAGCAGATCAGCGACATCGCCACAGCCGCCGCGCGGGCCATCGAGGCAGGCTATGACGGCGTCGAGGTGATGGGGTCCGAGGGGTATTTCCTGAACCAGTTCCTGGTCACCCACACCAACCGCCGGACCGACGGCTGGGGCGGGTCCTACGAGAACCGGATGCGCCTGCCGGTAGAGGTCGTGCGCCGGGTGCGCGCGGCGATGGGGCCGGGGGCGGTGCTGGTCTACCGCATCTCGCTGATCGACCTGGTGCCGGACGGCTCGACCTGGGACGAGGTCGTGCAACTGGCCCGGGCGGTGGAGGCGGCGGGGGCGTCCTGCCTCAACACCGGGATCGGCTGGCACGAGGCGCGGGTGCCGACGATTGCCACCTCGGTTCCCCGGGCGGCTTTTGCCGATCTGACCGCGCGGCTGCGGCCCGAGGTTGGGATTCCGGTCATCACCTCGAACCGGATCAACGCGCCCGAGGTGGCGGAAAGGCTGCTGGCCGAGGGGGCCGCGGACATGGTGTCGATGGCGCGGCCCTGGCTGGCGGATGCCGATTTCATCGCGAAGGCGGCCAACGGGCGCGCGCGCGAGATCGCGCCCTGCATCGCCTGCAACCAGGCCTGTCTTGACCATACGTTCAGCGGCAAGCTGACCTCCTGCCTCGTCAACCCGCGCGCCTGCCATGAGACCGAGCTGGTCTATGCGCCCGCCGAGACGCCGAAGCGCGTGGCGGTCGTGGGGGCGGGGCCGGCGGGCATGATGGCGGCCATCGTGACGGCGGGGCGGGGTCACGAGGTGACGCTGTTCGACAAGGCGGATCGGGTGGGCGGTCAGTTGAACCTGGCGAAACAGGTGCCGGGGAAAGAGGAATTCCACGGGCTTGTGGACTGGTTCGCGACCATGCTGACCGCGCCGCGGATCACCTTGCGGCTGGGGCACGAGGCCACGGCCGACGACGTGGCGGGCTTTGACGAGGTGGTCATCGCCACGGGCGTCACCCCGCGCGATCCGGGGATTCCGGTCGAGCCGGGGGCGAAGGTCCTGTCCTATATCGACGTGCTGACCGGCGCGCCGGTGGGGCAGCGGGTCGCGATCATCGGCGCGGGCGGGATCGGCTTCGACGTGGCCGAGACCTTGGTGTACGAAGGCGTCAGCCCGACGCTGGACCCCGGTCTCTGGCGCGCGGAATGGGGCGTGTCGGCGCCATGGCAGGATCGCGGCGGACTGGCCCCCGAGGGGCCGAAACCGCATCCACCCGCGCGCGAGGTGTATCTGTTGCAGCGCAAGGCGGAAAAGCCGGGGCGGGGCCTTGGCAAGACGACGGGCTGGATTCACCGGGCGAGCCTTGCCATGAAACGGGTCCGGATGCAGGGCGGGGTGAACTATGAACGCATCACGCCCGAAGGGCTGTGGATCAGCCACGGGCCGGACCGCACGCAGCCGGAGCTTCTTGCGGTCGATGCCGTGGTGCTGTGCGCGGGGCAAGAGCCGGAACGCCGGCTCAGCACGGAACTGGACCGGCGCGGCATCCCCCACCATCGGATCGGCGGGGCCGATGTGGCGGCGGAACTGGATGCCAAGCGCGCGATCGATCAGGCCGCGCGCCTGGCGGCCAGGCTGTAGGCGGGGCTCGTCGGTGCCTTCGCCCCTCCTCGCAGGGGGGGCGGGGCGGAGACGAAGGCGAACGACGAGGCTTCGCGTCAGCCGCCCGACGATGCCCCGGGCAGGGCGATCACGCCCGCGTCGAGCGCGGCCTGAAGCTCTGTCGCATCGACCTCGCCATCGGCGTTGGTGTCGATTCCCTTGAAGCCCTCCTCGGTGAGATCCGTCCAGACCGCCTGAAGCTCGGCCAGCGACCAGGTGCCGTTGCCGTCGGCATCCGTGCCCTCGGGAAGGGTGGTCTGGGCCAGGGCGACCGAGGCGAAAGCGACCGGCGCAAGCAGGATTGCAAGGCGTTTCATGGAAGTCTCCTTTTCTACCCATGATTGTGCGACGCAGGATTTCCTGCGCCGAGGGTTAGCTAAGGGGTTCCGGGAGCGTGTTCCATATCCGCGGGAAAATCCCGCGCCATGGCAACGCTTTGCCGCTGAAATCTCCCTCATGAGGGAACATTTTTCCGCCCATGGCCGGTGTCAGGCCCTTTCCTTGCCTGCCCGGATTCACCCTTCCGGCGAAACTTGGCCGAAGGCGAGGCGATCCCCGCCGTTTCCCTGTCCCGAACGATCCCCCACAATACCCCGGATCGGTCGCGCGATTGCCGCCTTCCTGCCCGATTTCCTTGTGAAACCTGTCTGTCACAAACGGCGTGATTGTTCCCAAGAGGACACTATGGATCGACTGACAGAGATGGAGGCCTTTGCCACGGTGGTGGATCAGGGCGGCTTCACCGATGCAGCCAAGAAGATGGGGATTTCCAAGTCTGCCGTCTCGAAACATGTCTCGGCGCTTGAGGCCCGGCTGGGCGCGCGCCTGTTGAACCGCACCACCCGCCGTGTCAGCCCGACCGAGATCGGCCTGGCCTACTACGACCGGGCCCGCCGCGTGCTGAACGACGCGGGCGAGGCCGACGCGCTGGTGACGTCGATGCAATCCGCGCCGTCGGGCCTGTTGCGGGTGTCGGTGGCCACCGATTTCGGGGTGAATCTGCTCTCGCCGATTCTCGGGGATTTCCTGCTGGAATATCCCGACATCACGGTGAACATGGTCCTGAACAACCGCTATGTCGAACTGATCTCCGAAGGCTTCGACATGGCGATTCGCGTCGGCGAGCTGGAGGATTCGTCGCTGCGCGCCCGCAAGCTGACCGAGACGACCAAGCGGATGATCGGCGCGCCGTCTTACTTCCAGCGATTCGGGCGGCCGCAGAAGATCGACGATCTGAACGATCACAAGCTGCTGCACTACTCGAATCAGGCCAACGGCAATGTCTGGAAGATCACCGCGCCCTCGGGTGAAAAGCGGCAGGTGCGCTCGGTCGGCTGGCTGACGGTGAACGACGGGCAAAGCCTGCTGAACGCCGCGATCTCGGGCCTTGGCATCGCCTACCTGCCCTCTTTCCTCTATGCCGACGCGATGCGTCAGGGCCTGGTCGAGGAAGCGATCCCGGGGCTGCCGACCGAAGTGCTGGGGATCTATGCCGTCTATCCGCCGGGCCGGTTCACCCAGCCGAAGGTCCGCGCCTTCATCGACTTCCTCGCGCGGCGCTACGCCGACAAGGGGCCCGACAACTGGTAGGCCTCGGCCGGAAAAGGCGAATCTGCCTCTGGTCCGCCCCCTCTGGACCGGGCATCAACGGGTCGAGGTGACGATCACCTCGACCCGTCTGTTCTTCTGGCGCCCCTCTTCGGTCTGGTTGGTGGCGCGCGGGGCCAGGTAGCCGACGCCCTTTGCCGTCACCCGGGTGCGGTCCGTGCCATGGGTCCGGGTCAGCGCATCGACCACCGACTGTGCCCGCCGTTCCGACAGGGCGATGTTGGCGGCCAGACTGCCCGAAGCATCGGTATGGCCGACAAGCGCGATGGTCGCGCCGGGATTGGCTTGCAGCCAGGCCGCCACTGCGGCAAGCGAGGCATAATCGCCCTCGGCCAGGGCCGCCGCGCCGCTGGCGAAGACCAGATCGTCCAGCACGGCGAAACCGGCCTGATCCAGAGCCGCCCTGATGGCGGCGGCGGCAGGGTCCAGGGGTTCGGAAACGGTTGGTGCGGTCGGGTCCGGCAAGGCCACCACGGCCGGTGCCGGCGCCGTGGTCAGGGGGGCCTCGGTCACGCGGGTGATCTGCACATAGGCGGCGCCTGCGCTGCGGCTGACCAGGATCGACACCGCCTCGTCACCCGAAACCGCCGAAAGAAAGCGGAAATCGGCAAGGTCCACATGCATGTCCGGCTCGGGCATCACGTCGGTGCCGAAGCGGAAGTCGAAACCGCCGCAGCGGCGCGCGTCGCATTCGAAGATCACCTCATAGCCCGCGGCGACGACCTGCTCGCGCAGCGGGGCCAGGATCGCCAGCGTGGTCTGCCCGGGCGCGGCAAGCCGCAGGGCGCGCTGGTCCAGCGCCCCCTCGACCACGCGTGAGGGCACGCCGGTTCCGTCGAAGGGGCCCGTGGGCAGGGCATAGCTGCCGGGACTTTCGCTGCGGACCTCCTGGTCCAGCACCTCGGCCGGAAGCTTCAGCGTCAGGGCTGCCGCCGGGCTCGCCAGCGCAAGGAGGATGAGGGGAAGGATCGCCTTCGGCACTGCCCGGGTCGCTTTCCGCGATCATTTCGTCCGGTAATGATACTGCCCCGCGACCGTCATGCCAAGGCGGGCGTACAGCGCGCAGGCGGCGGAGTTCTGCCGGGTGACCACCAGCGACAGCCGGGTCGCGCCATGGGTCTGCGCCCAGTTCGCTGCGGCCCGCATGAGCGTTGCCCCCACGCCCTGCCGGCGCAGGGCGGGGCGGACCTCCAGCGCGTGCAGCATCGCCTCGGGCCCGTGGCAGGCGACGAAGGCCACCCCGGCCGGACGGTCGCCGCTGCGGGCAAGGATCGCTGCTTTCGGGCCGGCGGCCCGTTCCATCACCGCGACGCGGGCCGGGCCGATGCCCCCCTCGGCCCAGATCGCGCAGGCGATCTCCAGCGGTGGCCAGTGCGGGAAGGCGGCCAGCGGCGGCAAGACGGCGGTCAGTCCGGCGACCGGGGCGGCATAGGCGACCACGGGATCGACCAGACGCCAGCCCCGCGCATCCAGTGCCGCGTCCAGCGTGGCATCGCCCGCGCGGACCAGCATCAGGGGTTGGGCCATCGCCGCCTCGGCCGCGGTCAGATCAGCCTCGGTGAAGGGCCCCTCGCAACTTGCGGCCGAGACGCGCTTGCCCCCGCCCGCCCCGTCGCGCAGCGTGAAGGGTCCGACCTGCCAGCGCCGAAGCGGCGGCCAAGTGGCCTCGAGGACCTCTGCCAGCCGGTCCGGCGTCATCCGAACAGCTGCGTCAGGCGGACCATGGCGGCGTCGATCCGGGCGGGATCGGTGCCCCGGACCACCAGGTTCGTGCCATGTGCTCCGTTCTGGATGAACGGGTAGGAGCCCATGGACAGGTCGGGGAACTCGGCCGCCAGCGCGCCGAAGGCTTCGGCGATCTCGCCCTCGCCCCGGTTGACGCGCAGGGATTGCGACAGAAGCGGCGGGCCGCCGGTCAGCCCGGGCAGGACCGAGGCGACCATGGCCTGAAAGATGTTCGGCACCCCCGCCATCACATGCACGTTGCCCAGCGTGAAGCCCGGCGCGGCGGAGACCGGGTTTTCGATCAGCGTGGCACCGTCCGGGATGCGCGCCATCCGCTGCCGCGCCTCGTTGAAGGGCAGCCCGGCGCGGTCGTAATGCGCCTGAAGCAGCGCCATGGCATCGGCGCGGGGGCCGATCCTGGCGCCCATCGCCTCGGCAACCGCGTCGGCGGTGATGTCGTCATGCGTCGGGCCGATGCCGCCGCTGGTGAACAGATGCGCATAGCGCGCCGACAGCTCGCGCACGGCGGCCACGATGTCGGCATGCACATCGGCAACGACGCGCACCTCGCGCAGGGCGATGCCGATCCGGGTCAGCTCTCCCGCCAGGTAATGCATGTTGGACTCGCGCGTTCGGCCGGACAGGATCTCGTCGCCGATCACCAGCATGGCTGCGGTCGGATTGGTCATCGCGCTTCCTCTCGTTCTCCGGTGCAGAAGGTATAGCCGGGCGAGGCGGGCTTTCAAACCCCGGCCTCTGGCCAATTCCGCCACGGGGCCTTATGTAGGGGCCAGGAAGACGATAGTGGACGACGCGCGCGCCAGGATCACCAAGGATGGTATCCGCATCTACGAGGATGCGGACTTCGTCGGCATGCGCGCCGCGGGTCGGGTCGCGGCCGAGATCCTGGACGCGGTGGCGCCCCTGGTGGTGCCCGGGACGACGACCGGCGCCATCGACGACTTCATCACCCAGGAAATCCGCCGCCGTGGCGTGACCTCGGCCACCATCGGCTACAAGGGCTACAAGCACGCCTCCTGCATCAGCGTGAACCATGTCGTCTGCCACGGGATTCCGGGGCCGAAGGTGCTGATGGACGGCGATATCCTGAACGTCGATGTCACGGTGATCGTGGACGGCTGGTATGGCGACACGAGCCGGATGTATGTGGCGGGTCAGCTGGCGCGCAAGGCCGAGCGGCTGATCGAGGTCACGCATGAGGGCCTTATGCGCGGGATTGCGGCGGTAAAGCCGGGCAATACCTTCGGCGACATCGGTCACGCGATCCAGTCCTATGTCGAGGCGCAGCGGATGAGCGTGGTGCGCGACTTCTGCGGCCACGGCCTCGGCCGGGTGTTCCATGCGCCGCCGAACGTGCTGCACTATGGCCGCCCCGGGTCCGGTCCTGTGCTGGAGGAAGGCATGTTCTTCACCATCGAGCCGATGGTGAACCTGGGCCGCCCCGAGACGAAGGTTCTGGCCGACGACTGGACGGCGGTCACCCGCGACAAGTCGCTTTCGGCGCAGTTCGAACATTCGGTGGGGGTCACGGCCACGGGCTGCGAGATATTCACCCTCTCTCCGGCGGGCAAGTTCCACCCGACCTGGGGGTAAGGGGCCAAAATCCTTCGAAGGATTTTGCAAATTTCTTCGAAGAAATTTGGGCCCTCATATCCCCGCGTACCACTCATACCCCCGGTCGGCCCAGTAGCTGCCCTTGCCGAAGCCCAGGCTGGCCAGACTGTCCACCAGCTCGATCGTATGGACATATTTGGCCATCTTGTAGCCCAGCTGGCGTTCCACCCGCAGCCGCAAGGGCGCGCCATTCGCCACCGGCAGGGGTGCGCCGTTCATGGCATAGGCCAGGATCGTCTGCGGATGGAAGGCGTCGATCAGGTCGATGCTTTCGTAATAGAACACCTCGCCCGACAGGCTGCGTTCGATGGCATCGAAGCACTGGAACACGGCATAACGTGCGGTGAGCTTCGGCTGTGCCAGCTTCAGCACCGTGCCCAGCGGAACGCCCTGCCATTTGGCGATGCAACTCCAGCCCTCGACGCAATCGTGCCGGGTGATCTGCGTGCGCGAGGGCAGCGCGGTCAGGTCCGCCAGCGACAGGCTTTGCGGGCTGTCGACCAGTCCGGTCACGGTCAGCCGGTAGTCCCGGAATCCCGTGCCCGCCATGCGCCGATACTCCGCCCCGTCCGGGTTCACCGACCCGTTCGGGCGCTGCCCCTGGCGGATGTCGGCCTCCGAGAACTCGGGCGCAAGCCGGTCGCCGATCACCGCGCGCTGGGCGGCGCGGGTCAGGCCCTCGTGGCTGGCGAACAGATTGCGCAAGGCGCTGTCGCGGTCGGTCGCGCTGTCGAAGACCTTGCAGCCGGACAGGGCAAGGGCGGCAGAGCCGAGGAGCAGTTTGCGACGGTCAAGCATCCTTGCCTCCATCCGTGCGATACCAGCCGGTCAGGATCGACCGCATCTCGTTCAAGGGGCCCGCCAGCAGGATCATCGCCATGTGGACGGCGAAGAAGCCCACCAGCGCGACCATGGTCAGGAAATGGATCGTCCGCGCGGTCTGGCGGCCACCGAAGACCTCCAGCAGCCAGGGCGCGGCGGCATTGAAGCCCGGGGACATGGAAAGCCCGGTCAGGATCATCAGCGGCAGCGCCACGAACAGGACCGAGGCATAGGCCAGCTTTTGCAGCACCGAATATTCTCCGGTGTGGTGAAAGCGCAGCCGGGCATGGTCGGCAATGTCCCGGGGCAGGGCGCGCAGGTCGGCCCGGCTCGGGATCAGCTGGCGCAGGTGCCCGTTCAGGGCCGAAGCCACCAGCCAGACGGCCAGGGTCCCCACCAGCACCCAGGCGAAGAAGAAGTGGATGATCCGGCCCGTCGCCAGGCTTGTCTTCGACGGGATCGTCAGCGCCGCCGGGAAGGCCCGCGCCTCGCCGTCGGACAGGCCCAGGACACCGGTCGTGTCGAACTCGGCGCCCAGGATGCGGGTGACGCCCTGCACCTCGCCCCCCACCTCGCGCGCGCCGATTTCGAGGATGGCATTGTCATAGTCGAATCCCGCCTCCTTGCCGATGTGCAGGCTTGGAAAGGCGTTGAAGATCTGCAAGCCGGTCAGCATCAGGAAGAACAGGCTGACGGCCCAGAGCCAGTGGGTGATCCGGGTGGTCAGGCGTTGGCGGTAGATCAGCGGTCCCTCGGGCATGGCGTCCTCCCTCTCGCCCGAAGCAACGGGCCGCCGACGCAGAAGTTTCACCTGCCTGTGCCAGCCTGGGCTGATTGCAATTCCGCACGTCGGGGCTTATCTCGGAAGGCCAAAGCGAAGGGGCAGCAGGCGCGGCATGAACTGGATCACCAACTACGTCCGTCCGAAGATCAACTCGCTGTTCTCGCGCCGCGAGGTGCCCGAGAACCTGTGGACCAAATGCCCGGAATGCGGGACGATGCTGTTCCACCGCGAGCTTGCGGCGAACCTGAACGTCTGCGGCACCTGCGATCACCACATGACGATCAGCCCGCGCCAGCGTTTTGCCGCGCTGTTCGACGGCGGCATCTTCACCGAGATCAAGGTGCCCGAGCCGCTGGTCGATCCGTTGCAGTTCCGCGACCAGAAGAAATACACCGACCGTCTGAAGGCCGCCCAGAAGGCCAGCGGCGAGAAGGACGCGATGCTGTTGGCCGAGGGCGAGATCGGCCGCACCCCCATTGTCGCCGCCGCGCAGGATTTCAGCTTCATGGCCGGGTCGATGGGCATGTATGTCGGCAACGCGATCATCGCCGCGGCCGAGCGGGCGGTAAAGCTGAAGCGGCCCTTGGTGCTGTTTTCCGCCAGTGGCGGGGCGCGGATGCAGGAGGGGATGCTCAGCCTGATGCAGATGCCGCGCACCACGGTCGCGGTGCAGCTGCTGAAAGAGGCGCGGCTGCCCTATATCGTCGTCCTGACCCATCCGACCACGGGCGGGGTGACGGCCAGCTATGCGATGCTGGGCGATGTGCAGATCGCCGAACCCAACGCCCAGATCGGCTTTGCCGGTGCCCGGGTGATCGAACAGACCATCCGCGAAAAGCTGCCCGAGGGCTTCCAGCGCGCGGAATATCTGCTGGATCACGGGATGCTGGACCGGGTGGTGCACCGGAAGGCGCTGAAAGAGGAACTGGTCACGCTGATCCGCATGCTGACCGGCCAGCCGCCGGCCATCAGGGGCGACCTCGCGGCTCCGGCCGAGAAGCCTGCCGACGCGCCGGCCGAAAAGGCGGAAGCCAAGGCGTGACGCTGACTTCGGATGTCATCCTCGACCGGATGATGACGCTGCATCCCAAGGTCATCGACCTGACCCTGGGCCGCGTCGAACGGCTGCTGGCCGCGCTGGGCAACCCCGAACGCCGGATCCCGCCGGTGATCCATCTGGCCGGGACGAACGGCAAGGGCTCGACCCAGGCGATGATCCGGGCGGGGCTGGAGGCGGGCGGCGACCGCGTGCATGCCTATACCTCGCCTCACCTTGCGCGGTTCCATGAACGGATCCGGCTGGCCGGAGAGCTGATCTCGGAACCCGCGCTGACCGCGCTTCTGGACGAATGCGTCCGGGCGAACGGCCCCGAGGAAATCACCTTCTTCGAGATCACCACCTGCGCGGCCTTCCTGGCCTTCGCCCGCACTCCGGCGGACTGGACGCTGCTCGAGGTCGGTCTGGGTGGGCGGCTGGACGCAACGAATGTGGTGGACCATCCGCGGCTGACGATCATCACCCCCGTCTCGATGGATCACGAGGCCTTCCTTGGCGACACGATCGCAAAGATCGCCGGCGAAAAGGCCGGGATCATCAAGCGCGGCGTGCCGGTGATCGTCGGGCCGCAGACCGAGGAGGGGCTTGCCGTGATCGAGGCCCGGGCCGCGCGGATGGGGGCGCCGGTCCTGGCGCATGGCCAGCACTGGCACGTCTCCGAGGATCGCGGCCGTCTGGTCTATCAGGACGAGACCGGGCTTCTGGACCTGCCGCTGCCGAACCTGCCCGGCCCGCACCAGGTGCAGAACGCGGGCGCGGCGCTTGCCGCCCTGCGGCTTCTGGGCCGGGACGAGGCCGCCTGCGAGGCTGCGGTCACGCGCGCCGTCTGGCCCGCCCGGATGCAGCGCCTGCGCCGGGGGCCGCTGGTGGACCTGGCGCCGAAGGTCGAGCTCTGGCTCGACGGTGGTCACAACCCGGCGGGGGGCGAGGCGGTGGCGGCGACCCTGGCGCGGATGCCCGCGCGCGAGACGCATCTGATCTGCGGCATGCTGAACACCAAGGACGTGACCGGCTACATGCGGCCGCTTGCGCCGCAGGTGACGCGATTGCATGCGGTGTCGATCCCGGGCGAAAAGAACACCCTGCCCGCCGAGGCCACCCGCGACGCGGCCCGCGCGGTCGGGATCAGCGCGGTCACGGCCGGGTCCGTTGCCGAGGCGCTGGCCGAAATCAGCGCGACCACGCCAGAGGCGCGCGTGCTGATCTGCGGCTCGCTTTACCTTGCGGGGACGGTGCTGCGCGAGAACGGTTAGGGCAAAATCCTTCGAAGGATTTTGCAAATCTTTTCGAAAAGATTTGCGCCCGGCGTCAGGCGCCAGTCCCGTAGCGCGCCAGAAACATCTCGACCGCGCCGTGCACCGTCCGGTGGACGAGATCGGGCGTGATCGTCTCGGCCAGCCCGAACATCAGCCGCTCGTGGATCGACGCCTTGCACAGCTGCGCGAACTGGTCGGCCGCCAGATCGACATCGTCGATCTCAAGCGCGCCTCCCGCGACATAGCTTTGCATGTGATGCACCAGCCGCGCATGGATCAGGCCGGGGCCGAAGTCGTGGAACTGCCGGCCAAGCCCCGGAAATCGTTCGCCTTCCCCCACCACGATGCGGTACATGCGCTGACCGAAATCCGACAGCTGGAAGGCGACGATCCGTTCGGCCGCGATGGTCAGGGCCACCCGCACCGGCACGTCGCCCTCGACCATGGCCTCGGCTTCCTCGGTCTGGCGGTGACATTCGCAGCGCGCGACTTCCAGGAACAGTAGCTGCTTGTCGGGGAAGTAGGCGTAGATCGTCGCCTTCGACACGCCCGCCTCGCGCGCGATGTCGTCAACCGAGGCGCGCTCGAACCCGTCGCGCAGAAACACCTTCCGCGCGCCGTCCAGCACCTGGTCGAACTTCCGGCCGCGCCGGACCCCGTGATCGGACACAACGTTCATCGGCCCCCCTGACAGGGACCATAGATCATCGCGGTCCGGCGCGGCAAGCGAGGCGAGGGTCACTCGGGCAGCTGGCAGGTCGTACCGGCGGCGGGCGCCTCGCAGCCCTTGGTCGAAGGCGTGACCGGTTCGGTCGGGAAGCTGAGCGAGGGCAGAAGCACGGTCAGCGACTGCGCAGCGGCAGGAAGCGCCAGCGACAGGGTGACGGCAAGGGCAAGGGCGATGCGGTTCATCTCGATCTCCATTCTGAACTCTACGGTTCAGATTTGCTTCTAAACTCATCAGTTCATTCTGGCAAGCCGATTCTGAACTTGAAAGTTCAGAATTTCGCGTTGCATGTGCTGGCCAGCGGCATAGATTAGAATCATTCCAGATCAAGGTGCCCCCGTGCTGTCCTCCCTGACCTTCCGCCGCCGATTTTCCGACCTCAGCGAACAGGAGATCCTGGCGCTGGCGATCTCGTCCGAAGAGGACGACGCCCGCATCTACCGCAGCTTTGCCGAACGGCTGCGCGCCGATTACCCGGCCACGGCGGCGGTCTTCGACGGCATGACGGCGGAAGAGGACGGCCACCGCAGGCGCCTGATCGACCTGCACCGCGCGCGTTTCGGCGAGGTGATCCCCCTGATCCGGCGCGAGCATGTCGCCGGCTTCTACGCCCGCCGCCCGGTATGGCTGTCGCAGTCGCTCTCGCTGGAAACCATGCGCGGCGAGGCGGCGGCGATGGAGAAGGTGGCGCATGACTTCTACCTGCGCGCCGCCGCCCGCACCCAGGATGCGGCCACCCGCAAGCTTCTGGGCGATCTGGCCGCCGCAGAGGCCAGCCACAAAAACCATGCCCACCGGCTGGAGGACAGCCACCTGCCCGAAGACACCCGGACCGAGGAGGACCGCACCGCCCGGCGCCAGTTCATCCTGACCTGGGTGCAGCCGGGGCTGGCCGGGCTGATGGACGGCTCGGTCTCGACGCTGGCGCCGATCTTCGCCACCGCCTTTGCCACGCAGGACACCTGGACGACCTTCCTGGTCGGTTCGGCCGCCGCGGTCGGCGCCGGGATTTCCATGGGCTTCACCGAGGCCGCGCATGACGATGGCGTCCTGTCCGGGCGCGGTTCCCCCCTGAAACGCGGCATCGCCTCGGGGGTGATGACCACCATCGGCGGCATGGGCCATGCGCTGCCCTATCTGATCCCCGACTTCTGGACCGCGACGACCATCGCGATCATCGTCGTCTTCGTCGAGCTCTGGGCCATCGCCTGGATTCAGAACAGGTTCATGGAAACCCCGTTCTTGCGCGCGGCCTTGCAGGTCGTGCTCGGCGGTGCTCTGGTCTTTGCCGCCGGGGTGCTGATCGGGGGCGGGTGATGTATCGCAAGGGCGAAGTGACCTACCGCGCGCTGCCGCTGCCCGACCGGGTGCAGCGAGAGCCCGATGACGCGCTGGCCGAGGCAGAGCGCTTCCTGGCCTACATGCGCAAGCGCCATTCGGTGCGCGACTTTTCCACCCGGCCCGTGCCCGAGGCCGTCATCGCCGCCTGCATCGCGGCGGCGGGGACGGCGCCGTCGGGGGCGAACCACCAGCCCTGGCATTTCGTGGCCATCGGCGATCCGGCGATGAAGGCGCGAATCCGCGAGGGCGCCGAGGAAGAGGAACGCGCCTTCTATTCCGGCGGGGCCGGGGACGAGTGGCTGGCGGCGCTGGAGCCGATCGGGACGGGCGTCGCCAAGCCCCATCTGACGGATGCGCCCTGGCTGATCGTGGTCTTCGCCCAGCGCTACGGGATGACCGAGGACGGGATGCGCTACAAGAACTATTACGTGCCCGAAAGCGTCGGCATCGCCACGGGCATCCTGATCACCGCGATCCATCATGCGGGCCTGGTCTGCCTGGAGCACACGCCCAACCCGATGAAGTTCCTCGGGCCGCTCTGCGGGCGACCCGAGCACGAAAAGCCGGTGATGATCCTGCCGGTCGGCTATCCCGCCGAGACCGCCACCGTCCCGGAAGTGGCCAAGCGGAAGAAACCGCTGGACCGGATCATGAGCGTCTTCCGCCCCTGACCCTTCCGCCCCTGACCCTTCCGCCCTTGACCCTTCCGTCCTTGACCCTTCCGTCCCTTGCCGGATCAGGCAAGCGCTGCGAACCGGCGCGGCACGACGACGACAGCGGGTGCTTCCGGCGCCTCGATCCCGTCATCGGCGGCATCTTCGATGCCCACGGGCTCGGCCAGGGCCGTGCCGACCAAGGCGGCGGCCTCCTTCGGCTCGAAGGTCGGAGGCGCGTCCTGCGGGGGAACCGGCAGCAGGTCGGGGTCCGTGACCGCCTTCGTCAAGCCGCGCGGTCGGGCGATGGCGACCGAGTCCTGCGATGCGCGGGCCGGCTTCGGGCGCACCGAGGCGTCGTTGACCTTGATGACGGTGAAACTGATGTTGTCCTGATCGGGATCGGCAAGGCGATGAATCTCGTCCAGAAGCCGCTCGGCAATCTCGGTCGAACGCGACTTGCGATACCGGGTCAGCACCTTCTCGATCTGCGCATTGCTCAGGAACTGCAAGCCATCCGAGGCGCAGATCACGATGTCCCCGGCGTTCAGTTCCAGCGGCTGCGACGGACAGTCCACCTTCGCGATCGCCGATCCCATCAGCACCGACATCAGGCAGTTCCGGTCGGGATGGTTTGCCGCGACCTCGGCGTCCAGAAGTCCCGCCTCGACCATGTAGTCGATCTGCGGACCCATCGAGTGGTCCTCGTTCAGCTGCCTCAGCTGCCCGCCCCGGAACAGGAACAGGGGCGAATCGCCGATCGAGATCCACCACAGCCGGTTCTCGACCAGGGCCGGTACGACCAGCGTCGCGCCCATGCCCGCGGTTTCCGGATGGTGCATGGCATGGTCGCGCAGGGTCTGGTTGGCCAGGTCGGCCACGTTGCGCAGGATTTCGGGCGCACGACGCTCGAAGGCCTGGACATCGGCATAATGGAACTTCAGCTCCGAGAAGACCTCGGTCAGCACGATCTTCGAGGCGACATCGCCCGCCGCATGGCCGCCCATGCCGTCGGCCAGCACCACGAAGCCGGCCTCGGCCCCGACCGGGAAATCGGCCGTGATGGCGTCTTCCTGATAGTCCCGCGCGCCCTGGCTGATGCCCGAGGCGACGTCGTAACGGGGTTCACGCGATCGCCATATCATGCTCGTCCCCCTCTTCCTCGCAGCGCGACCAGTTGAATTCGGGCGTGCAGAGAACCTTGAGGACCAGCGTCGTCTCGCCGATCTGGATCTCGTCCCCGTCCCGTGCCGGTTCGGTTGACAGAAGCGGGCGACCGTTCAGCCGCACCAGGTTGGACTTGCCGCCATGGCCGATGTGGAATTCGTGCGTCCTGCCGTCATAGGCAATGGCGGCGTGGTTCTGCCGCGAGATCGCCATGTCGCCATAGTCCAGCGACACGGTCTGATCGGCGCCGCGGCCGATCTGCGACACGCCTTCGGACAAGGCGAAGGAGGCCCCCTTGCCCGGGCCGTCCTTGATGACCAGCCATCCGACCGGGAACATCACATAGCCCTTGCCGGGGGCGGGCGTCGCCTCGGCGATCGGCAGGCCTCCGGCGCCTTCGAACAGCGGCACGACGGCGGCTGGCTGGGCCTCGAAGCCAAGCACGCGGGTCTTTGTCCGGGTCGGCCGCCGCGCCGGCGATGCGGATGCTGCCTCGGGGGCCTTCGCGGCTTCGTCCTCGAGGTCCCAGATGCTGCGGGCGGGGGCGGCGACGCCCTCGGGCAGCGGTGCCTTTGCCTTCACCACGCGCACCGGCCGCGCCACCGTCACCTCGCCTGCGGCTGCCGGCGCGGGCTCGGCCGCCTGCGCAGGGGCGGGCGCGGCGGCGGCCAGCGCCTCGCGCAGCCGCTTCACCTCCAGCTCTGCCAGGGCAGCCAGTACTGGATCCGGACCAGCCTCGACCGTGGCGGGTGCGGGCTCCGTCTCATCCGTTTCACCGAAGATCGAGCGCAGGAACTTCACGTTGGTTTCTCCCCGTCCAGAGTGTCTGCTATCGCAGGGTCAGCCGGCCACCCCCAGCCGGAATCCTGCATCCACTGTACGCGTACCGCGCCGCACCACAAAACTGTAAGTTGTCACCCCTTGACCGAACTCGCGCTGAAGTATGTCCCGCAGGGCGGTGCCGGTGCCCAGCATTTCACCCGATGCGGAATAGATGAGCAGCACGTCGCCCGGCTTGAGATCGGTCTCGACCCCGGGCGGGATCTCGGCCACCACCGTCTGCGTTCCGGTCGTGGTTTCGTTGATCTCGAAGGTCATCCCGTTCGGCAGCCGCAGCGCGTTGACCACCGTCAGGTTCCGGACCGGCGCGGCATCGGCCTCGGCGGCTTGCGCGATCGCAGGGGCCGCCTCGGGTGCGGGCCCACGGTCCGCAGGCAAAAGCTTCGGCAGGGCCAGCAGGCCGACCAGAGCCAGCAGGACCACGGCCCCCCCGCCCAGCAGGGCCGGCGAGCGCCGCCACGCCGCAATGACCTCGCGCCACAGCGGCGGGCTGACCGGGGCCGGCTCCGGCGCAGTCCCGGCACTCGGGGCGCTGCCGTCCGCGAGGACCGGCTGCGGTTCGGGTGCGGCCGGGGGCTTTGCGATTTCGGCGAAGCGAGCCGCCAGCCCTGCGGGCGCAACCCCGGGCCCGGGAACGACCACGGCCCTGGGCGCCATCGCCGCAGGGGCAGGGGCTGCCGGGTTCGGCGCCGCAACGGGCGTTGCCACGGCCGCCTGCGCCGGCAGACCCAGCATCGCGCGCCATTCGTCAACCGATTGCAGCCGGTCGCGCGGAAAGATCGCCATGGCCTTGTCGATGGCGCGCAGGAATTCCGGCGGATAGCCGCGGAAGCGCCCGGCCAGCGGACGCAGCGGATCGCCCTCGCGCCCGGCCAACGCCGCCAGCCGCTCTTGCGAGGTCCTGGGCGTCTCGCCCGAGATCAGGTGGTAGAAACTGGCCGCCAGCGCGTACAGATCGCTGCACGGGGCCTGCGTGCTGCCGGTGACGTAGAATTCCTGCGGCGAATAGCCGTCCTTGACCACGCGCAGGCCGGATACCACCCGGCTTTTCCGGGTCACTTCCTTGCGTGAGGCGCCGAAGTCGATCAGCACCGGCTGACCCTTCGCGGGGTCCACGATCATGTTGTCGGGCGAGATGTCGCGATGCAGCAGGCCCTGGGCATGCACATAGCCCACGGCGTCAAGCATCGCCATCAGATGCGACATGATCTCCTTCGGGCGCAGCGGCGGCGCGCTGCCTTCGACCGTCTGCAACAGGTCGTAGCCGTCGATATGGTCCATCGCCATGTAGGCGGTGTCATTGCATTCGAAGACCTGGTGGACCTTGACGATGTTGGGGTGGTGCAGCTGCGACAGCGTGACGGCTTCCTGAACGAACTGCCGGACGGCAGAGCGGAAATCCTCCTGCTGCGCCCGCGACCGCGCGCCGACCCTCAGCCCGACGCGGCGGCAGAAACTGGACGGGAAACATTCCTTGATGACCACGGTGCGGTTGAGCGAATCGATGGCAAGATAGACGATCCCGAAGCCGCCGCTGTTGACGAAGGACTTGATGGTATACTGGCCGAACATCAGCTTCGTGCCGGCGGGCAGCTCCTCGGAGCCTGGGCCTGCATCGTCACGGTCGATCTTCAGTGCGGCAGCTTTCATTGCAATTCCCGGTTGCCCGCACCTTGCCCTTCCCCCGAAAGGCACGCGCGGCATCTCATGTGGATAGCCAATGACTTGGGCCAAAACGTGAAGCCATTTCGTTCCTTTTTCGCCACAATCGCACAACCCTGGGAAGACCCGGTGGGATGCTCGATGTCTGGTGTGACCGGCGGCACAGCCAAGAGTAGTAGGGTTTTCCCGCCCCACCCCCATTAGGGCCTTTGCGGCAGAAACAATCCGCGCGATCCCCTTGCCCCGCTTTTGCCACATCGGGCCGGGTCCGGCCCCGGTCCGCCGCCTTCTGGCGGGGCCGGTCGCCGGCCGACCGATTCCCGGCCGGAAGCCTTGCCCTTTCCGCGCTTGCGTGACACCTCTGCGGCCATGCTTGCGATCCTCCTGAAGACCCTGCCCTTCTTCGCCGTGATCGGCCTCGGCTACGCCGCCGGGCGCACCCGCTTTTTCTCTCAGGAAGCGACGGCCTACCTGACTCGCTTCGTGTTCTACTTCGCCCTCTCGGCGATGCTGTTCGGCTTTTCCGCCAATCTGGATGTGGCGGCGATCCTCTCCTGGCCCTTCGTCTTTGCCTACCTGCTGGCCACCTCGACCGTCTGGCTGGTTGTCGCGGGCGTCGCGCTTGCCCGCCGCACCAGCGCCGAGGAAGCGGTGTTCGAGGCCCATACCGGCGTGATCGGCAATGTGGGCTTCCTGGGCATCCCGATGCTGGCCCTGCTGCTTGGCCCGCAGGCGGTCGGGCCGGTGCTGCTGGTTCTGGCCGTGGATCTGATCGTGTTCTCCTCGATCCTGACGATGATCATCACGGGCCTGCGGGCCGGGCGGGTCAGCGCGCAGACCTTCGGCATCCTGGCCACCGGACTGGCGAAGAACCCGATGATCGTCTCGGTCGTCCTGGGCATCGCCTGGGGCGCGACCGGCCTTGCACTGCCTACCCCGGCGAACGAGTTCCTGACCCTCCTCGGCGCCGCCGCCACGCCTTGCGCCCTCTTTGCCATCGGCGCCTCGCTGGCGGGCCGCTCGGCCGAACGGATCGAGGTCGCGGCCTGGCTGTCCTTGGCCAAGCTGGTCCTGCACCCCGCCGCCGTGGCCGGGGCCTGCTGGCTGCTGGGCGTCACCGGCTATCCGGCGGGGGTGATGATCGCCGCCGCCGCCTTGCCCGTCGCGGGCAACGTCTTCATCCTGGCGCAGCACTACGGCGTTGCGCCGCAACGGGTTTCCACCGCGATCCTGCTGTCCACGGCCGCCTCGGTCCTGACGGTGACAGCCGTGATTGCGCTGCTCAGCCAGGGGGGCTACATATGAAAACCGTGTCCGAGAACCGGGCCTTCGGCGGCGTCCAGGGCGTCTATACCCATGCCTCGATCGCCTGCGCCTGCGACATGACCTTCGGCCTCTTCCTGCCCGCCCAGGCCGAGGACGGGCCGGTGCCGCTCCTGTGGTTCCTCTCGGGCCTGACCTGCACGCATGAAAACGCGATGGTGAAGGCCGGCGCACAGCGCTGGGCGGCCGAGGCAGGCATCGCGCTGGTCTTCCCCGACACCTCCCCGCGCGGCGAGGGCGTCGCCAACGACCCCGACTTCGCGCTGGGGCAGGGCGCGGGCTTCTACGTCAACGCCACCCGGAAACCCTGGGCTCCGCATTTCCGCATGTGGGACTATGTGACCGACGAACTGCCGCGCCTTCTGTTCAACGCCTTCCCGCTGGCCGAAGAGGTGCAGGGGATCACCGGCCATTCCATGGGCGGCCACGGTGCGCTGACCATCGCCATGAGCTTTCCGGGCCGTTTCAGATCCGCCTCGGCCTTCGCGCCGATCTGCCACCCGACGTCCAGCGACTGGGGCCGTCCGCAGTTTTCTGCCTATCTCGGGACGGACGAGTCGTCCTGGGCGGCGCATGATGCCACCCTCCTGATGCGGCGCCGGGGATTCGACGGGCCGCTGCTGGTCGATCAGGGGACGTCCGACCAGTTCCTCGACAAGCTCCGCCCCGAAGCACTGGCCGAAGCGATGGCCTCGGCGCGGCAGGGGGGGACGTTCCGGATGCAGAAGGGCTATGACCACAGCTATTTCTTCGTCTCGACCTTCATGGAGGACCATGTGTCCTTCCATGCCCAGGCCTTCCTGGGCTAGCGCCGCTCTCATCGCACTGTCGGTCGCGCTGGCACCGCCGCTTGCGGCCGGGCCGGCCGAGTCGGTCCTGTCGGCGGTCAACGCGGCCCGGGCCAAGGCGGGCTGCGGGCCGCTGAGGCCCAATCCGAAGCTGATGGCGGCGGCGCGGTCCCATGCAAGGGCGATGGCCGAGCAGGACTTCTTCGCCCATGCCGGCAAGGATGGCAGCCGCTTCTCCAGCCGGATCAGGCGGCAGGGCTACGACTACCGCGCGGCGGCGGAAAACATCGCGGCGGGGCAGAGATCGGCGGGCGAGGTGGTGCGAAGCTGGCTGAAAAGCCCCGGCCACCGCCGCAACATGCTGGACTGCACGATGCAGGAGACCGGGATCGCCCTTGTCTATCAGGCCGACGACCGCCCGATCCGGGGCAACCGGGCGGCGCTGCGCTACTACTGGGTCCAGGTCTTCGCCGACCCGGCCTGACCGGCCCCCGGAGTCTCGCACCATCCCGCTTGTGCGACCGCGGCGCTTGTGGTCAGGTGCCGCCACCACAGGCGCAGTCGGAGAGTTGCGGATGAAGAATCTGGTCCTTGCCATTCTGTTGGCCTCGCTCGCCATCCTCGGCTTCTACGCCTACCAGTCGAGCCAGAGCGTGACCGCCCTTCAGGCCGGGCTTCAGGTGAAGGAAGCCGCGCTGGACAAGATGGAGGCCGAAAAGGCCGCGCTGGAAAAGCAGGTGGCCGAGCTTCAGGCCCAGATCGACAAGCTGGGCGAGAAGCTGGAAGCCGCAACTGAAGCCGCTGCGGCAACCGCCGCCGCCGCTGCGCAGGCCGAGGTCCCCGCAGCCCCCCCGGCCCCCGAAGTCCCGGCGGCCGAAGCACCCGCCCCCGAAGTTCCGGCGACCGAAGCCCCGGCGACCAACCCCTGATCCCCGGCCTGCCTGCGTCACCTGATGTCGCGGGCGGAACAGACGGAACCCGGCCCCCCGGCTTCTGTGGCCGCATGGCCCGTTCCCCCGCCCTGACCGGCATCCTCTTCGCCATCGGCGGCACGCTGATCTTTTCGGTCAACGATGTCTCGATCAAGTTCCTGTCGGGCGGCTATGCGCTGCATCAGGTCATCCTGATCCGCGCCATCGTCGCCATGGCCTTCATCCTGGGCGTGATCCACTGGTCCGACCGGGGCTGGTCGCAGCTGGTCACGCATCGCCCCGCAACGCACCTTGTGCGCGTGGCCATCGTCATGCTGTCGAACGTCACCTACTTCACCGGGCTTGCGGTGATGGACCTCGCCGATGCGGTGGCGGTGGCCTATGTCAGCCCCATCGTCATCACGCTGCTGTCGATCCTGTTCCTGGGCGAAAAGGTCGGCCCCCGGCGCTGGGCCGCCGTCATCATCGGCATGGTCGGCGTCATCGTCATGCTGCGTCCCGGCGCCGGAGTCATCCAGCCCGCAGCCCTTCTGGTCCTGTTCTCGGCCGTCCTTTACGCCGCCGGAAACCTGCTGGCCCGCCACATGGGCGGCACCGAAAGCGCGATGACGCTGTCCTTCTATGTCCAGCTTGGCTTTGTCCTCGTCAGCCTTGCGATGGGGGCCTGGGCCGGAGACGGCCATCTGGCCACCGAAGACGGGATCCGGGCCTTCCTCTTCCGTCCCTGGATCTGGCCGCCGCTGCACGACTGGCCGATCTTCCTGGCCACCGGCCTGTCGGTGGGGATCGGCGGGATGATGGTGACGCAGGCCTACCGCACCTCCGAGGCCGGGCTGATCGCGCCCTTCGAATATGTCGGGATGCCGCTGGCGATCTTCTGGGGGCTGGTCGTCTTCGGCACCTTCCCCGACGCGGTGTCCTGGGTCGGGATTGCGCTGATCTGCGGCTCGGGCCTTTATGTGATCTGGCGGGAAACGGTGTTGAGACGGAAAAGCGATGCAGCCTGAGGCAGTGATCTTCGACATCGGCAATGTGCTGACCCGCTGGCAGCCCGAGGCCTTCTACGACCGGGTTCTGGGCGAGGGCCGCCGCCGCCAACTGTTTGCCGAGGTCGATCTGTTCCGCATGAACGCGCTGATCGACGACGGCGCGCTCTTCCGCGAGACGATCTACGACTGGGCCGACCGCCACCCCGACTGGGCCGCCGAAATCCGCATGTGGTATGACCGCTGGATCGAGCTGGCAAGCCCCCGCATCGAAGGCTCCATCGCCCTTCTCCGCGCGCTGCGGGGCAAGGGCGTGCCGGTCTTCTGCCTGACCAATTTCGGCAGCTACTCCTACGAGGAGGCGCGGACCAAGCTGGATTTCCTCGGCGAGTTCGACCGCGAATATGTCTCGGGCCGGCTGCGGGTCTCGAAACCCGATCCCCGCATCTATCAGGCGGTGGAAGAGGATTGCGGCATCGCTCCGGACCGGCTGCTGTTCACCGACGACAAGGCCGAGAACATCACCGCCGCCGCCCGCCGGGGCTGGCGCACGCATCAGTTCGAAAGCTGGCAAGGCTGGGCCGCGCGACTGGTGGCCGAGGGACTATTGACCAACGAAGAGGCAGGGCTATGACCCAGATCGTTCCGAAAGAGGCCGAGGCGCTTCTGTCCTGGCAGGGCCTGCTTGACGCCTTCGAGGCCGGGCACCGCCTGCCCCGGGCCGAGATCAGGGACATGTTCCTCTATCGCGGTCAGGATACGCTGCTGGACCGCGCAGCCTGGATCGACGGGCTGGGCGCGCTGGTCAAGGTGGCGACGATCTTCCCCGGCAATGCCGCCCGCGGCGTGCCGACGATCTTCGGCGCCGTGACCCTGTTCGACGACGCGACCGGAGAGCTGACGGCCATCGTCGATTTCCACCTGGTCACCAAATGGAAGACGGCGGGCGACAGCCTCTTGTCCGCCTCACGCCTCGCGCGGAAGGATGCGCGCAATTTCCTCCTCGTCGGCGCCGGGGCGGTGGCGCGCAGCATGGTCGAAGCCTATTCCGCCCTGTTCCCCGAGGCGCGCTTCACCGTCTGGAGCCGCTCGCGCGCCTCGGCCGAAGCGATGGGCCTGCCGGTGGCCGAGGATCTGGAAACGGCGGTCCGGGCGGCCGATGTGATCTGCACCGCCACCATGGCGACCGAACCGCTGATCCGGGGCGACTGGTTGCAACCGGGCCAGCACCTGGACCTGATCGGCGCCTACAAGCCCGGGATGCGCGAGGTGGACGACGCCGCCATGGCTCGCGCGCGGGTCTTCGTGGACAGCCGCGCCACCACCCTTCACCACATCGGCGAACTGATGGACCCGATTGCTTCGGGCGCGATCACCGAAGCCGACGTGATCGCCGATTTCTACGACGACCCCGCGCTTTACGCCCGCCGGTCGGATGACGAGATCACCATCGCCAAGAACGGCGGCGGCGCGCATCTGGACCTGATGACGGCGACCTACATCGCCCGGGCCTGGGCCAATCGTTCCGCATAGGGACTGTCGGGAATTTGGTCGGAGCGAGAGGATTCGAACCTCCGACCCCCTGCTCCCGAAGCAGGTGCGCTACCAGACTGCGCTACGCTCCGACCGTGGGCTGCGGGTTAAACCCTAAGCCCGGCTTTGGCAAGGGGGCTCACGCCTGATCGCCGCCCCTTTCGAACCGCTTCAGCCAGGTCGAGATGCGGGGAAAGGTGCCGATCTCCCAGCGCGAGCGGTTCTCCAGCACGGGGCGGTTCTGGCTGACCTCTGGCGTGCCCTCGCGCAGGACGATGTAGATGCCCGAGGCGATGATGACGGCCGAACCGATGCCGGTGTACAGATCGATGGATTCGTCGAAGAACAGCCAGCCGTAAAGCGCGGCCCAGATGATCTGGGAATACTGCATGGGTGCCACGACGATGGCCGCGGCGATGCGGTAGGCCGCGATCGAGGCCAGGGCGCCCAGGGTGCCCAGAAGCGCCATCACCGCGGTCAGGGCCAGGTCGATCACCGGCATCGGCTGATAGACCAGCGGCATCAGCGCTCCGGTGGCGATGAAGGTCAGGACCATCGGATACAGCATCAGCACGACCGACCGCTCCTCCCGCCCGATCTTGCGCACGATGACCGAGGACAGCGACCCGGTCGTCGCCGCCCCCAGCGCGGCCAGATGCCCCAGCGAGAAGCCCTCGCCGCTGCCGGGGCGCAGGACGATGATGACCCCCAGAAGCCCGACGACGACCGCGATGCCCCGGCGCAGGCCGACCCTTTCCCCCAGCATCGGGATCGCCATCAGCGTGATCAGCAGCGGCATGGCGAAGAAGATCGCATAGCAGGTCGCCATGGGCAGGACGGAAAAGGCGTAGAACCCCATCGCCCCCGTCACCACGGCGCTGACGGTGCGGATCACGGTCCACCAGGGATGGCGCGGGATCAGCGTGCCGTCGCGCCGGTCGCTGAGCAGCAGGATGGTGATCAGCGGAAAGCTCATCAGCCCGGCGAAGAACATGGTCTGGAAGGCCGAGTAATGCCCGCCCAGATACTTCACCACGACATCATGGGTGGCATAGAAGGCGAAGGCGGCCAGCGACAGAAGCGCACCGCGAAGCGTAGGGGACATTCCAAAAGGTTCCGGGTCAGGAGTTCCGGGGCCGGGCGCCGGTCGGGCCCTGTGTTAGCGGCAACAGTCTCACCCGAAACGCGGGCGGGTGCAAGGCCTTGGCCGGCTCTATCCGCGCTGCGGATCGGCCAGCGCGGCGGGGTGCGGCCGGTCCTGCCGGGCGATGACCAGAAGGCCCGCCACGGCGATGATCGCCATGCCGATGGCGATTGCCGGCGACATCGGCTCGTCGAAGAACAGCGCGCCGAACAGGGCGGCGAAGGCGATCTGGGAGTATTGCGTCGGGGCCACCACCACCGGCGGCGCGGCGCGGTAGGCCGCGAACATCAGAAGCGTCCCCACCATCGCGGTGACCGAGACGCCGGCCACGGTCGCAAGATCGGCCAGCGGCATCGGCTGATAGCGGCCGGGCAACAGCAGGAAGGCCGAGACGGTCTGCGCCAGAACGGGATACAGCAGCATCGCGACCGGAGCCTCGACCCCGCCCACCTTGCGCACGATCAGGTAATGCACCGCCGCCAGCACCATCCCGGCGACGGCCGCCAGATGCCCGATCCCGAAGGCAACCCGCCCCGGGTTCAGCGCCACCATGACCCCGATAAGCCCCACGACCACCGCCAGCGCGCCCACCGCATCGACGCGGTCGCCCAGCAGCGGCCAGGCCATCAGCGTCAGGACCAGCGGCAGGGTGAAGAAGATCGCGTAGGCCTCGGCCAGCGGGATCGCGGTGAAGACATAGGTCACCAGAAGCCCGTTGCCGACCAGCGCCAGCGACCGGACCGCCATCAGCCAGGGATGCGCCGGGCGCAGCGGCGCGCGGGTCCGCAGCCAGATCAGACCGATCAGCGGCAGGGTGAAAAGCCCGGCGAAGGCCACGATCTGCACCGCGTGATAGGCGCCGCCCAGATGCTTGATCGTGGCATCCGCGACCGAGAACAGCCCAAAGCCGCCCAGGCCCAGAAGAAGGCCCTTTCCTGTGGGCGACATGGATGCTTCCTTTCAGGATCCGGGGCCGGTGGGGCCCGGCGTCACAAAGTCAGAGGCTCGCGTCCAGCGCGGCGACGATCGCATCGCCCATCTGCGCCGTCGAGACCGGAGTGCCCCCTTCCGGCCCCATCAGGTCGGCGGTGCGGACGCCATCGGCCAGCACCTTCTCTACCGCCTTCTCGACCCGGGTCGCTTCCGCGCCCAGGTCGAAGCTGTAGCGCAGCGCCATGGCGAAGGACAGGATGCAGGCGATCGGGTTGGCCTTGCCCTGGCCCGCGATATCCGGCGCAGACCCGTGCACGGGCTCATACAACGCCTTGGGGCGGCCATTGGCCATCGGCGCGCCCAGGCTGGCCGAGGGCAGCATGCCAAGGCTGCCGGTCAGCATCGCGGCGGCGTCCGACAGAAGGTCGCCGAACAGGTTGTCGGTCACGATCACGTCGAACTGCTTGGGCCAGCGGCACAGCTGCATCGCCCCCGCATCCGCGTACATATGGCTCAGCTCCACATCCGGATAGTCGCGGTCGTGCACTTCCTGCACCACCTCGCGCCAGAGGATGCCGGATTCCATCACATTGGCCTTCTCCATCGAGCAGACCTTGTTCGACCGCTTGCGCGCCAGCTCGAAGGCCGATTTCGCCACGCGGGCAATTTCGGATTCCGTATAGCGCTGGGTGTTGATGCCGACCCGTTCGTTGCCTTCCCTGAAGATGCCGCGCGGCTCGCCGAAATAGACGCCCGAGGTCAGCTCACGCACGATGACGATGTCCAGCCCCGCCACGACCTCGCGCTTCAGGCTGGAGAAATCGGCCAGCGCGTCAAAGCACTGCGCGGGGCGCAGGTTGGAGTAGAGGTCCATCTCCTTGCGCAAGCGCAGAAGGCCGCGCTCGGGTTTGACGGAAAAGTCCAGCTTGTCGTATTTCGGCCCGCCGACGGCCCCCAGCAACACCGCGTCCACCTCCTGCGCCCTGGCCATGGTCGCATCGGTCAGGGGGGTGCCATGCGCGTCATAGGCCGCGCCGCCGACCAGGTCCTCGGACACGTCGAACTGCACGCCGCGCCTGGCCCCCATCCAGCCGATGATCTTCTTCACTTCGGCCATGACTTCGGGGCCGATGCCGTCGCCGGCCAGGATCAGAAGGGACGGGTTCGCCATGACGTGCTCCGCAAGGTGGTGGGTCGCCGTGGCCCTAGCCCTTCGGCCCGGAAGTTTCAAGCGGCGAAGGCGGCGGTCCTGCCGCGCGCTGGCTCAGGGCAGCGCAAGATCGACCCAGACCGGAAAGTGGCGCGAGGCGGTCCCGAGGTCGGGCCAGAGCGGATCATCGGACGCCGGCCAGAGCACGCCCGCGCCGGTCACCTCCAGCCCCGCCGCGGGCAGCACATAATCCAGCCGCAGGCCGCCGAGACCGGCGTAAAGCACCGTGTCCAGCGCGGGGTCCCCGGCATGGTCGGGCTCGGTCCGGCCGTGGCTGCCGCGCGGGGCGGGATCCTGAAGGGCGGGATGGGCCAGCAGGCTGCCGATCCCCTCGCGCAGCCCGTCGCCATCGGCGGGGTCCAGGTTGCCATCGCCCAGCAGGACGAAGGGCGCATCGGGCGGGGGCATCGGCAGCTTTCCCTCCAGGAACAGCCGCCAGAACGCCGCCTCGTCATGGTTGCGGCGGCCGTTGCGGTCCTCGGGCCCGTCGAAGACCGGGGGGGTGGCGTGCCAGGCCAGAAGGTGCAGCGGGCCGTCCGGGGTCAGGACCGGCACGTCCCAGAAGCCGGTCGTCGCCAGGCGCTGAACCGCGGCCAGATCGGGCGGATCGTCGCCCAGCCCGCCGGGCAGGTCGCGCCAGAGAAAGGCCGAAAAGTCCCGCGCTGCGGCCGCGTCCAGGGGCAGCCGCGACAGGACGGCCATTCCGCCCTGACCCGAGAACAGCCCGAAGCCCTGCGCATCGCGCGCATCGCCCGGGCGCCCGTTGCCGTCGATGTCGAAACCGGTCTGCATCCCCGTGTTCGGGCGGAAGGCAAGGCGGTGGGGGTAGGGCGCGCCTGCCGCCTCCAGCCGGTCGGCCAGCAGGCGAAGGGCCACGCCGCCCCGGTCGTAATCCACCACGGTCAGCAGGACCACATCGGCATCCAGCGCGGCCAGCACCCGGACCACGGCAGCGACCTGCGGGTCCTTGCCCTCGGCCAGGTCCTGCACCAGAAGCCCGGGACCCCTGCGGTCCAGACCGACGTTCCAGGTCGCGATGCGCAGGGGATCGGCGGCGGCAGGTCCCGCCAGCAGGGCCAGCGCGACCGAAAGGGCGCAGCACAGGCCGACCGCCCTAGAGATCGTCCTCGTCCTCATCCCGGTTCAGCGCCGAGGGTTCGATCGCGCCCAGGACGGCCAGCTTGGCCGCGCGCTTGATGCGGATCATGTCGGCGATGCGCGCCATCGCGACCGCCCGCATGATCAGGGCCGCCGGCATGTAGGCCCAAAGCGCCATCGTCCAGATCAGCGTCTGCGGCGAGGTCAGCGTCTCGGCCGGGATGCCGCGGGTCAGCACGGCGATCATGGCCGGGATCACGAAGGGCAACAGGAAGCCCACCGCCAGATTGACATGCGAATCGCGCACCAGCCGGTCCACCACATCGCCGCCCGCCGTCGGCTCGAAGGTGGGCAGGTTGACCCAGACGTTGAACGCGCTCTTGGTCGAGGGCCAGCCGGCCAGCTTCAGGACGATGACGAACAGCGCCAGCGAGAAGAGCGACACGATATAGGCCGTGCCTGCCGCCACCTTGACCATCGCCACCTGCGCGGGCGTCGCGTCATCGGCCAGCATGTAGCTGGCCAGCCGCACCGGCGAGTAGGGGAAATCCAGCGCCGAACCGATGACCAGGCCGAGGGCGTGGAACAGCCGGGTGACCGTGGTCGAGGCCTCGAGATCGGCGACGATGGCCGACAGGAAGACGACGACCGTCAGCATCATCAGATAGCGGATGCGGTTGTAGGGCGCGCCGTCGCGGAACTCGATCAGGCTGGGATAGACGGCATTGTATTCGAAGAACACCAGCGCGCCCGCGAACAGCGCGACAAGCGCCACGCTCTGCTTGGTGTCGGTGCCGATGCCGGGCAGGATCATCGAGGGCATCACCACCAGGATCATCACCAGGAAGGCGCGGACCCCGGCGGCCGTGACCCGCGACAGATAGGCCCGCGCCCGGCTGTCGGCGCCGATCACGACGCCCAGCCGCAGCCGGTTGCGCAATCCCTCGATCATCGCCGTCCCGCTTGCCACAATTCGGTCCAATTCTGCCCCGGTCTCTGCCGACTCGCCCTGGTTGAATCGCATCTAGCCCAAGCTTTGTGGCCATTTAAGGGTCAGTCGGTGCCATGAGGTCCGAGTATGGCAGATTTTCCGCACAATCCGGCAGGGTCAGCTTTCGCGGAAGGCGCGGACGAAATAGTCGGTGAAGGGCTTGACCAGATAGGCCAGCGGCGTCCGGCGCCCGGTCTGAAGGAAGACCTCGACCGGCATGCCGGGCAAGAGCACCCGGTCGCCCAGCCGCGCCTGCTCGCCCTCGTCCAGTTGCAGCTCGGCCCGGTAATAGGTGACGCCGGTCTGCGGATCGGTCAGCGCATCGGCCGAGACCAGCGTGACCCGGCCCTTCAGATGCGGCGTGTCGCGGGCCGAGAAGGCGGGAAAGACCAGCTCGGCCGTCTGCCCGACCGCGACCTCGTCGATGTGGATCGGCGCGATGCGGGCGGTGATGACCAGCGGGCGGTCCTGCGGGATCACGAACAGCACCGGATCGGCCGGGCGCAGCACCGCGCGCGGTGTCGTCACCTGAAGGCCCAGCACCACCCCCGACACCGGCGCCCGGATCTCCAGCCGGTCGATGCGTTCGGCCAGCGCCCGCCGGCGCTCGGCCAGTTCCAGGATCATCGGGCCGATCTGGCGCAGCTCGGCCGTGGCCTCCTCGCGGCGGCGCGTGGCGAGGCTGGAGATCTCGATCTCGATCTCGGTCACCTGATCCTCGGTGCGCGCCAGATCGGCCGCCAGTTCTCCCAGTTGCCCTTGCAGCCGCGCCTGTTCGCGTTGCAGCGCCAGCACGGTGCCGGCCTGCGCCAGACCCTTCTCGAACAGGCCCTGCTGCGAGGCCAGCTCGCGTTCGATAAGGTCAAGCTGGGTGGCCAGCGCCGCCTGCTGCGCGGCGATCCCGTTCGATTGTGCCCGGATCTGGTCGATCCGCCGGGTCAGAAGCGCGCGCTGTTCGGCCAGCGTCGCCGCGCGGGCCTCGAACAGGCGCAGCTGCCCGTCGATCTGGGCCGCCACATCGGGCGAGGTTTCGGCCCGGGCCAGCATCTCGGCGGGAAAGTCCGGCGCGGCGGCCCCGTCCCGTTCCGCGATCAGCCGGGCGGAACGGCTGGAAAGCTCGGTCAGCTGGCCCTCGACGATGGCCAGTTCCGACCGCAGCGCCGCCCCGTCCAGCAGCAACAGCGGATCGCCCGCCGCCACGCGCGCACCTTCCGCCACCAGGATCGCCTCGACCACGCCGCCGTCCGGGTGCTGGACGACCTGGCGGTCCTTTTCGACCTCGATCTGCCCCGGGGCGACGATGGCCCCCGCGATGCGGGTCGTCGTGGCCCAGACCCCGAAGCCTGCAACCAGAACCAGGGTCGCAGCCAGGCCTAGAAGCATCGGGCGGCGCATCGAGATCCGCGAGCCGGTCATGCCACACCCCCCGGCGCAGCCGATCGCGCGATGTCGCCGGCGTTCTTCACCGCCTCGCGCAGCACCGCGTCGCGCGGACCGAAGGCGGCGGCGGCCCCTTCGTGCATGACCAGCAAGAGGTCGCATTCCTGGATCGCTGCCGGCCGATGCGCCATGATGAAGACCGAGGCCCCGCGCGCCTTGGCGGTGCGGATCGCCGTGTTCAGCGCGATCGACCCATCGTTGTCAAGGTTCGAATTCGGCTCGTCCAGGATCAACAGGACCGGATCGCCATACAGCGCCCGCGCCAGCCCGATGCGCTGGATCTGGCCGCCGGACAGCTGGCTGCCCATCGTGGCCACCTGGGTGTCATAGCCGTTCGGCAGCTTCAGGATCATCTCATGCGCCGCCGCGGCCCGGGCGGCGGCGACGATCGCGCCGGCCTCGGCCCCCGGTTGCAGGCGGGCGATGTTCTCGGCGATGGTGCCGTCGAACAGCGTCACCCGCTGCGGCAGATAGCCGATATAGCTGCCCAGCCGGTCCGGGTCGTACTGGTCCAGCGTCGCTCCGTCCAGCCGGATGCGCCCGGCCGCGGGCGGCCAGACCCCGGTCAGCGCGCGCGCCAGCGAGGACTTGCCCGACCCCGACGGCCCGATCACCCCCAGCGCCTTGCCGGGCGGCAGGGTGAAGCTGAGATTGCGCAGCACCGGCGCGGTCCCGCCCGGCGGGACGACGGTCAGCGCCTGCACCTCGACCAGGGCCTGCGGGCGCGGCAGTTCGGTCCGCGGCGGCACCGGCGGTGCCTTGGCCAGAAGCTCGGACAGCCGGGTCCGCGCCTGGCCCGCTCGGGTGACGACCGCCCATTGTCCGACCGCCTGCTCCAGCGGTTGCAGCGCCCGGCCCATCAGGATCGAGGTGGCGATCATTGCGCCGGCCGACAGTTCCTCTTGCAGGACCAGCCAGGCGGCAAGCCCCAGCATGGCCGATTGCAGGAACAGCCGGAAGGTCTTGATCAGCACCGAATAGCGCCCCGAGGCATCGGACGCGCGCAGCCCTTCGTCCAGCGCCAGGTCGCGCCGGGCCTTCAGCCGGGCAAAGCCCGCCCCGGCCATCCCCAGCGCCTGCACCAGTTCGGATTCCTGCTTCAGGTTCTCGGCCTGGCGTTCGGCGGCAAGGCCGGCATGGCTGGCCGCGTGCAGCGGGCCCGCCGTCGCCCGCTGGTTCAGCCAGCTGAGCGCGACGATCACCACGGCGCCGGCAAGGGCCAGCCAGCCGAGCCAGGGGTGAAAGACGAAGATCACCGCCACGAACAGCGGCGCCCAGGGGGCGTCGAACAGGGCAAGGATCACGGGCGAGGCCCAGAACCGGGCCAGCGCATCCAGGTCGCGCTGCGCGGCCTGGGCAGGCAGGTCCTGCGGCGCGACCGTCAGGCGGCGGAAGGCCGCCGCCAGCACGCGCTTGTCCAGCCTTTCCTGCAACCGCGCGCCGACCCGGGCCATGATCCGCCCGCGCGCATAGTCCAGAATGCCCATGATGAGGAACAGGAAGGCCATCAGGATCGACAGGGCCAGCAGCGTCTCTTCCGAGCGCGAGACCAGCACCCGGTCGTAGATCTGCAACATGTAAAGCGGTGCCGTCAGCATCAGCAGGTTGACGAGGGCCGAGAACAGGAACGCCGTCGTGAAGGCCTGGCGCGAGGCGGCGCGGGCGGCGGACAGTTCGGCCCGTCCGGGCTGGGTTTCGGCGTTCCGGGTCGCGGTGTCCGACATCTGTCCATCCCTGGCGTCTTCCTGCCGCAGACGGCGCATCTGCCACGGTTGACCGTTGTCATGGTCAGGACGGGGACTTATGGCTTGGCCTGCGGCGATCGGACACTAGTCTAAGCTGCGTCGAGGCCGGACAGTAGGGGCATGGGTCTGAACATTCCATTGATTTCCGGGAAGGTCCCGCCGATTTCGGCCCTCGTGATGTCGGCCTGCCTGCTTGTGGCCGCCTGCGGTGCGCCCTCGGGCCGCGATGCGATCAACGACCCGTTCGAACCGGCAAACCGCACGGTGCACGGCTTCAACAAGGCCGTGGACCGCAGCCTGGTCGCTCCGGCGGCAAGGGGCGTGGGCGTTGTGCCCGAGCCGGTCAGGCAGGGCATCGACAACCTCGCCGACACGCTGGGCCTGCCGGGCGACATCGCCAACAACCTCCTCCAGCTGCGCCTGGCCGATGCCGGGCAGAACACGCTGCGGCTGGGCATGAACCTGACCTTCGGCGTGGCAGGGCTGTTCGACTTCTCCTCGGCCATCGGACTTGCCGGCAAGCCGACCGACTTCGGCGAGACCCTGCATGTCTGGGGCGTGGGCGAGGGGCCCTATCTGGAACTGCCGCTGGCCGGACCCTCCACCGCCCGCGACGCGGTGGGGATGGTCGTGGACACCGTCTTCGACCCCGTGGGCCGCGCCCTGCCCGTGCGCGAGGCCAACGCGGCGCGCGTCATCCGGCTCATCTCACGGCTTGGTGATCGCAACCGCTTCTCGGCCACGGTGGATTCCGTCCTATATGACAGCGCAGACAGCTATGCCCAGGCGCGGCTCCTCTACCTTCAGAACCGGCGCTTCCAGCTGGCGCGGGGCAAGGCGGCAGGCGGTGCGGAGGGCGCCGGCGACGACGCATTCATCGATCCCTACGAGGACCCCTATGCAGACTGACATCCCCCTCTCGCGCCGGGCCTTCGCGGCCGGCCTTGCGGCCGCAGCGGCGCTTGCCGCGCTGCCCGGACCGGCCCTGGCCCTCACGGCCGAAGCGGCCAAGGATCTGGTTGTCAGGACGGTCGACGACGTCAACAGGATCATCAATTCCGGCAAGTCCGAAAGCGCGATGCTGAAGGATTTCGAGAAGCTCTTCGCCAGCTATGCCGATGTGCCCACCATCGCGCGGTCGGTTCTGGGGACGGCGGCGCGTTCGGCCTCCAAGGCGCAGATGGCGGCCTATACCAGCGCCTTCCAGGGCTATATCAGTCGCAAATACGGCCGCCGGTTCCGCGAGTTCCAGGGCGGACGGATCGAGGTGGCCGGCGCCCGCGCGGTGAAAAGCTATTTCGAGGTCGTCTCGACGGCCCGCCTGAAGGGTCAGGCCCCCTTCGAGGTCCGCTGGCATGTCTCGGACAAGGCCGGCAAGAGCCTGTTCTTCAACATCATCATCGAGGGCGTGAACATGCTCTCCTCCGAGCGCACCGAAATGGGCGCGCTGCTGGACCAGCGCAAGGGCGATCTCGACCGGCTGATCGCGGACCTCCAGACGCTCTGACCCGGCGCTCAGCCCCGCCGCTCCGCGTGCGACTTCGTCTTCTCATTGCGGGCCCTGCGCCCGCAAGGCGTGACCCGGCCCTCTGCCAGCGCGTCCCAAGGCCGGCCGTCGCGCCTCAGTTGCCGTTCAGCAGGGCTTCGATCCGGCTGGCCAGGTCGTCATCGCGGACCGGGCCCTCCATCACCGCGCCAAGGGGCGGGACGCCCTCGTAGATCGGCACGCTTTCGCCGGTCACCGGGTCCTCGTAGAACTGGCCGTTGAAGACCGGGGCGTCGGGGTCGTCGAAATAGGGCACGTCCTCGGCGCTGATCGCGCCTTCGCCAGCGCCTTCGCCGATCGGCGCGAAGGTGCTGTCCGGGATCTCCTTGATCAGCGGCTTCGGCGGCACGCCTTCGTTGATCCGCACCATGACCTCGTGCCAGATCTCGGCCGGCAGGCCGCCGCCGGTGACGCCGGTCAGCGGCCGGTTGTCGTCATAGCCCATCCAGACCCCCACGACGTAATCCGCGGTGAAGCCCACGAACCAGGCGTCGCGCGCGCTTTGCGTGGTGCCGGTCTTGCCGGCGGCCTCGCGGTCCTTCAGCCGCGCGCGGGTGCCGGTGCCGCCGTTCAGCACCTCGGTCATCATGTAGGTCAGCGCATGCGCCGCCTTCTCGCTGATCACCCGCTCGCCGATGCCGCCGCCCGCGCCGAACAGGGGCTCGTCCATCCCCTTCAGCTTCAGCGCCTGCAAGCCGTAGGGCGAAACCGCCGAGCCGCCGTTCAGGATGCCCGCGAAGGCGCCGGTCATGTCGATCAGCGTCGATTCCGACACCCCCAGCGCCAGGGCGGGGCCGTTGGCGAAATTCTGCGCCAGGCCGAAATCGGTCGCCACCCGCTTGACCAGGTCGCGGCCCACCGCCTCGGAGACCCGCACCGCCGGGATGTTGCGGCTTTCGGCCAGGGCCTGGGTCAGCGTGATGGTGCCCTTGAACTTGCGGTCGTAATTCTGCGGACACCAGTCGCCCGACCCGGGCGTGTAGATGCACATCGGGCTGTCCTCGACCAGGTCCATCGGGCTGTAGCCCAGATCCATCGCCACGGCATAGACGAAGGGCTTGAAGGTCGATCCGGTCTGCCGCAGCGCCTGGGTCGCGCGGTTGAAATCGCCCGCGTTCGGCACGTTGCGCCCGCCGACCATGGCACGCACCGCGCCGTCCGCGCTCATCACCACGATGGCCGCCTGCGCCTCGGACCCGGCCTTGACCTTGGTATCAAAGACCCATTTCAGCGCCTCTTCCGCCTTGCGCTGGATGTCGGGGTCCAGCGTCGTCTCGATGATGACATCCTCGGTCGTGTCGCGCGCCAGGTAGTCGGGCGTGGTCTCCATCACCCAGTCGGCGAAATAGCCGCCGGCGCGCTGCCTGGCCGCCTTGGACAGGACCGCGGGATTGGCCCGTGCCTCGTCGGCCTGGGCCTTGGTCAGATAGCCCTGCTCCTCCATCAGCCCGATGACCACCGCGGCCCGGCTCCGGGCGCGTTCCAGGCTTGCCGTCGGCGCGAAGGTGGACGGCGCCTTCAGCAGCCCCGCCAGCATCGCCGCCTCGGCCGCGTTCACCTCTTTCGCCGACTTGCCGAAATAGCGCTGCGCCGCCGCCTCGAAGCCGCGCGCCCCCGCGCCCAGATAGGCGCGGTTGATGTAGATGGTCAGGATCTCTTCCTTGGTATATTTCGCCTCCATCGCCATGGCGAAGGGGACTTCCTTCAGCTTGCGCCAGATGCCCCCCTTGCGGCAGTCCTTCTCGTAGTCGGCTTCCGACTTCCAGACTGCCGGGTCCCATTTCACGCCCAGGCACAGCAGCTTGGCGGTCTGCTGGGTGATGGTCGAACCCCCGTTGCCCTCGAAGGCGCCGCGGCCTTCGGACAGGTTGATCCGGATCGCGCTGGCGATGCCGCGGGGCGAGATGCCGAGATGCCAGTAGAACCGCTTGTCCTCGGTCGCGACGATGGCGTCGTGCAGGACCTTCGCCACGCTGTCCGCCGTCACCATGCCGAAGGTTTCGCCGCGCCAGGCAAAGACCTCGCCGTTGCGGTCCAGCATGGTCACCGAACCCCGGGCGCGGCCGTCGATCAGGGCATCGACCTCGGGCAACTGGGCGTAGAAGTAGCCGACGATCCCGCCGTAGACCAGAAGGCCGATGGCTGTGGTCCGCCACACAAGGCCCCAGAGCACCCGCCAGAGCGCCAGGAACAGGCCCATGATCAGCCCGTGCTGCCGCGCCGGCCGGCCGCGGCGCGTCCGCCCGCGCGGCGCCTTCGGACTTTTCGGCGGGGCAGGCTTTCGTGGTCCGCCGGTCGCCGCACCGGCAGAGGCGCCCGCGCGCGCCGAAGGGTATCTCTTGTCCGCCACAAGGGGGCCGCGCCCCCGGTTTCCAGTTGCCATGCCTGCCCTTGCCAATCGTCAGCCTGGGCCGTTCCCGCCCGTTTGGCGGGCACATTATCCCGGATTTGCCGGAAAGCGAAGTCGGGCAGGCCACGATTCGCATTCGATAGGCGCCTAAAAATCAGGCGATTGTCGAAATAAGTGCAAAAAATGTGCACCAATCCCCGGATCTGCGGCGCTGAAGGGCCACCGTTTCTTGTGCATGCGCAGCCTTCGCCTGCCTCATGACTGGCGAAGGGCCCACCTCTGGGTGCCTGCCAAAGACAGAGGGGAAACACGTGAAGCTCATCATTGCAGCAATCAAGCCGTTCAAGCTCGAGGAGGTGCGCGAGGCGCTGACCGCCATCGGCGTGCGCGGCATGATGGTGACCGAGATCAAGGGGTTCGGCAGCCAGTCGGGGCACACCGAAATCTACCGCGGCGCGGAATATGCCGTGAACTTCGTGCCGAAGGTCCGGCTGGAGATCGTCGTCTCCGATGCGCTGTCCGATCAGGTCGTGGCGACGATCCAGAAGACCGCCAGGACGGACAAGATCGGCGACGGAAAGATCTTCGTCCTGGACGTTGAACATGCTGTGCGGGTGCGCACCGGCGAAACCGATGACGACGCGCTGTGATCGGCGGGGGAAAAGGGGAAACACCTGACATGAAGATGCAATCGAAACTCGCTGGCCTGGGCGCGCTGTCCGCTGCGCTCTTCGCCAGCCTGCCCGCCCGGGCGCAGGAAGCCGCCGCCGAGGCGACCGAAGCCGCCGCAGAAGCGGCCGCCGAGGTCGTCCCCGTGATGGACAAGGGCGACGTCAGCTGGATGATGATCTCGACCGTCCTCGTCCTGTTCATGACCCTGCCGGGCCTGGCGCTGTTCTACGGCGGGCTGGTGCGGTCGAAGAACATGCTGTCGATCCTGATGCAGACGACCGCCATCGCCTGCGTCATGATGATCGTCTGGGTCGTCTACGGCTATTCCTTCGCCTTCGGCGGCTCGACCTCGCCCTGGTGGGGCGGCACGGGCAAGCTGTTCCTGTCGGGCGTCACCGCCGACAGCATGGCGGCGACCTTCTCGGACGGCTACGTCATCCCGGAATACCTGTTCATCGCCTTCCAGATGACCTTCGCCGCGATCACGCCCGCGCTGATCATCGGCGCCTTTGCGGAACGGGTGAAGTTCGGCTCGATCCTGGTCTTCTCGGTCCTCTGGGGCACCTTCTCCTACTTCCCGATCGCCCATATGGTCTGGGACGGGGCGGGCTATCTCTATGGCAAGGGCGCCATCGACTTTGCCGGCGGCACCGTGGTCCACATCAACGCCGGGATCGCGGCGCTGGTCGGCGCCATCGTGATCGGCCCGCGCGTGGGCTACGGCAAGGACAACATGGCCCCGCATTCCATGGTCATGACCATGATCGGCGCCTCGATGCTCTGGGTCGGCTGGTTCGGCTTCAACGTCGGCTCGAACCTTGAAGCCAACGGCGGCGCGGCGCTGGCGATGATCAACACCTTCATCTGCACCGCCGCCGCGACGCTGGCCTGGTGCGCGATCGAGAGTGTGCAGCGCGGCAAGGCGTCCATGCTGGGCGCGGCCTCGGGGATCATCACCGGCCTTGTCGCCGTGACCCCGGCCTGCGGCACCATCGGCCCGATGGGGGCGATCCTTCTGGGCGTGCTTGCGACGCTGGCCAGCTACTTCTTCGTCACCGTGGTCAAGCTGAAGATGAAGTACGACGACAGCCTGGACGTCTTCGGCATCCACGGCGTGGCCGGCATCGTCGGCGCGGTCCTGACCGGCGTGCTGACCGCCTCGACCTTCGGCGGCACCGGCGGCGACGACTTCGCCATCGGCGCGCAGCTCTGGGTCCAGATCGAGGGCGTGCTGATCACCATCGTCTGGTCCGCCGTGGTCGCGTTCCTCGCCTTCAAGCTGGTGGACATGACCATGGGCCTGCGGGTGGACAGCGACACCGAGCGCCAGGGTCTGGACCTCACCAGCCACGGCGAGCAGGCCTACCACTCGTAAGGCACGACCCGGCGGCGGACACTCCTCCCTCCCTGTCCGCCACCGAACCAGGACGGCCCGCGGGATCTTCCCCCGCGGGCCGCTCTCGTTTCCGTCGCGCCGCCTTGGCCCGCCGCGCGCAATGGCCTAGGCTGGCCGCATCGGGACAGGAGACGCGACAATGACCACCACCTGGCAATTCTGGGCCGTCCTCTCCGCCACCTTCGCCGCGCTGACCGCGATCTTCGTCAAGATCGGCGTCAGCGGCCTGCCCTCGGACTATGTTGTCACGCTTCTGCGCACCTGCGTCGTCCTCGCTGTCCTCGCGCTGATCGTCGCCGCGACGGGCCAGTGGCAGAACCCGGCCCGCGTGTCCTGGACCACGCTCGGCGCCATCGTGCTGTCGGGCCTCGCCACCGGGGCGTCCTGGCTCTGCTACTTCCGCGCGCTGAAACTGGGCGACGCCTCGCGCGTGGCCCCGATCGACAAGCTCAGTGTCGTCCTCGTCGCCATCTTCGCCGCGATCTTCCTGGGTGAAAGGCTGTCAGCGGTGAACTGGGCCGGGGTCGTCCTGATCGCGGCAGGTGCCGTCCTCGTGGCTGTAAAAGTCTGACGCCCCCAATTGGACACAGCCGTCGCGCAAACAGGAACTCCGCTCAAGGGCGTCGCGCTGGTCGTGGCGGCGACGCTCCTCTTCGCGACGGGAGACACCCTGGGCAAGCACCTGTCGATGCTCTACGCCGCGACGATGGTCCTTTCCGCCCGCTACCTCATCAACCTCGTCCTCGTCCTTGTCACCATGTGGCCCCGCCATCGCAGCGCCGTCTGGGCGACGCACCGCACCGGCCTTGTCCTGTTGCGCGGCGCTCTCCTCGCCGTTGCCACCGTCACCATGCTCCTCTCCCTCCGCGTGATGCCGGTGGCCGAGACGGTGGCGCTGATCTACATCACCCCCGTCCTCCTGATGCTCGCCTCCGGGCCGATCCTTGGCGAGCGGGTGCCGCTGATCGGCTGGATCAGCGCCGCGCTCGGCTTTGCCGGGGTCCTCCTAATCGCCCGCCCCGGCAGCGGGCTTGACCCCTGGGGCGTCGCGCTCTGCCTTGTGAACGCCGTCCTCGGCACCGGCTACCACCTCCTGACCCGCATCCTGACCCGGACCGAGACGACGATGGCGCTTCTCTTCCACACCGCGCTGGTGGGGTCGGTCCTGTCCGTGGGCGCGACGCTGGTGATCGGGGGCGAGACGATGCCGACGCTGCCCGACATCGGCCTGATCCTCCTCTACGGCACCTGCGCGACGGTCGGCCATCTCCTCCTGACCTCGGCCTACCGCGAGGCCCCGGCCTCCACCCTGGCCCCGGTCAACTACATGCACATCGCCTTCGCCACGCTGCTTGGCTGGCTGGTGTTCCGGCACCTGCCCGACGCGCTGGGCTTCACCGGCATGGCCCTGATCGCCACCGCAGGAGTGCTGGCCGCCTGGCAGGCAAGCCGGTAGAGCACGCCAAGCTTGTGCCATTCAGGCAGAGACCGCCTCAGCCCCTTGCACCGCGCACAGCTTTCCCTTCCCCAAACATCCCCGCCGGAGGCCTCCGAGCCGTTTTGTGTCCTTCACACAAAACGGCGAGACAAATAGTCTTCGCGCCGAAGGCGCTCGATATGACAACCGCCCCCACCCGCAAAGCGTTAACAAACGCTGAACGCCCACAGCCAACCCATTGATTCACAAGGCCTGCAAAACCGCGCCACGCGCGGCGCGCTTCAGAAGAACCCCCGCGGGATCAGCCGGTGCTCCCAGGCGTCCCGCTCCAGCTCCTCCCGGAAATCCGGGTGTGCGATCGAGATCAGCGCCCGCGCCCGCTCGGCAATCGACCGGCCTTTCAGGTTCACCATCCCGTATTCGGTGACCACATACATCATGTCCGTCCGGGGCGTCGTCACCACGTTGCCGCGGGTCAGCGCCGTCACGATCCGGCTCCGCCGCTCCCCCTTCTTCTCGTAGGTCGAGGCGAGGCACATGAAGCTTTTCCCGCCCTTCGACCCATAGGCCCCCCGCACGAACTGCAACTGCCCCCCCGTGCCCGAGATATGCCGGAACCCGTCCGTCTCCGACGCCGCCTGGCCTTGCAGGTCGATCTGGGTCGTGTTGTTGATCGACACCACCCGGTCGTTCCGCATGATGGTGTGGGGAAGGTTCGTGTAATCGACCGGATGGAACTCCACCTCCGGGTTCCGGTCGATGAAGTCGTACAGATACTGCGCCCCCAAGGCGAAGGTGCAGACCATCTTCCCCGGGTTCAGCTGCTTCCGCGCCCCCGTCACCCGCCCCGCCCGATAGAGGTCCACGATCCCGTCCGTCATCATCTCGGTATGGATCCCCAGATCCGAAACCGGGCTTTCCGCCAAGAGCGAACAGACCGCATTCGGCATCCCCCCGATCCCGATCTGCAGGCAGGCGCCGTCCTCCACCTCCGCCGCGATCAGCCGGGCCACGGCCTTGTCGACCTCGGTCGCCGGTGCCTTCGGCAGTTCGGCCATCGGGCGGTCATACCCCGGGATGATGTAGTCCACCTCCGAGACATGCACCCCGGTCCCTTCGCCCATCACATAGGGTAGCGTCGGCGTCTCCTCGACGATCACGACCTTGCCGCGTTCGACCAGGGCCCGCATCCACAGCGTGTTCGGGCCGAAGTTGAAGAAGCCCCTCTCATCCATCGGCGCGGTCTTGAAGACCACGATGTCCGGCGGGTCGATGAAGCGGCGGTAGTAGTCGGGGACCTCGCCCAGGTTCACCGGCAGGTAATGCGCCATCCCGGCGTCATGCTTCCGGCGGTCGTAGCCGGAGAAGTGGGTCGAGAACCAGTGGACATGCCGCGCCTCCGGGTCCGCCTCCAGCACGGCGCGGGGGCGGGCGGTGAGGACCGACCGGAACCGCAGGTTCGTCACCTCGCCCAGCCGCGCCGCCAGGGCCTCGTCGAAGGCGTCGGGCTGGCCCAGCACCGCGCCGTAGTCCAGCCACATCCCCGACCGGACCAGCCCCGCCGCCTCTTCGGCCGTGATCCGCCTTGCTGCCTTGGCCATCGCGATTCTCCCTGCGCCCCGAGCCGCATCAGGACTCGGCACCCTTGCAGAGGTTATCGGCGCAAAACGGGGTTGAGGCTAGACAAAGCTCATCCGGTGCCGGTCATGGCGCGCGATCAGGCGGGCGATCCGGGCATCGCGCACCACCTTGCAGGCCGGGCTGGCGACCGCGTCGATCAGGCCTGGGAAGAGCGTCTCGATCTCTTCCAGCGCCTCCGGCCCGGTCAGCAGCGTCTCGCTGGATGCGCCTTCGGCAAAGATGATCTCGTGCCGGTCGGTCAGCAGGTGGAAATAGTCCACCGACCCACCGGTTTCCTCCAAAGAGGCCCCGGCCAGGCCCAGCAGCTTGACGGCAGGCACGAGAACCTCTTTCGTGCCGAACATCCGTTCGACCACCGGGCTGCAAAGCAACATGCGGTGCTGACGCGACACCAGGAGGTCGCGCCGCGGCAGGCCCCGGCCAAGCGCCCCCCGCGCAAGGCGCACGGGTGCCAGCGTGCCCCGCGCGGCAGCCCGGCTGCATCCGATCCAGCGGATGGGTTGGGCGCCGTTGTCCCGCGTGGTCACAAGGTCGCCCGGGCGCAGATCCTCGATCGGCCTTTCGCCGTCCGGGGTAAGGATGCGAGTGCCGCGCACATAGCAGATCAGGTAGTTCCACGTCTCGCGGATGGCGTTCATGCCGGTGAACGTGTTGCCGTTCAGGCTGTCCAGCGTCAGCGAGCGGATCGGCTTGGCCTCCATCGCCGCCTGGTCGGCATTCGCCGAGAATTCCGGCGCCCAGTAGGTGTTGCCCGCCGTGTCCTGGAAGATGACGGCCGTGATCGTCGCCGTGGTGCCATCCAGATAGGTGATGGTCGCGTTGTAGTTCGCTGCGCCGTCGAAGGTTTGCAGCGGCCCGCCATTGATGCGGAACGTGTCGTTCGACAACGAGTTGTTCATGTCGTAGACATTGGCCGTACCGCCGTTGAACGACCCGGGGGTCAACACCGCCGCGGTGTTCAGCAGCGGGTTCGACATCGTGCCAAAGCTCAGTCCGACCAGCGCCGAGGCATCTTCCGCGACCTGATTGCCTTCCGTGGGGTCGATGATCGGCTGCACGCCCAACTGGAAGACGTTGAATGTTGTCGGCATTTCGAGCTGCCTCTTACCAAGCTGTCACCTTTACCCTGTGACTGTGACGTAAATTTCTGGTTGAAAGAAGGAAAGATTTGGACATCTGGCGAACGTTTGCGCAGGTCGCGGCCGGGGCAAAGGGGGCGCAGCCCCGCGCGGGGCGACCGTGGTGAGACGCTGACGCGGGTCCGGTGTGAACCGGACCGGACCGATGCGAGTCCCGATTCGGGAGGCTTGTGGTTGGCGGTCCGGTCAGATCACCTGCGCGATGGCGGCGGCCAGAACCGGGACGGTCTGCGCGTTCAGCCCCGCGATGTTGATGCGGCTGTCGCCGACCATGTAGATGCCATGATCTTCGCGCAGGCGGTTGACCTGCGCCTCGGTCAGGCCGAGGCGGCTGAACATTCCGCGATGCGCCGCCACGAAGTCGAAGCGGTCAGAGTTCGTCGCCCGGCGCAGGGCATCGGCCAGCTGCCGGCGCAAGGACAGCATGTTCTGGCGCACCTCCTCCAACTCGGCCTTCCAATCGGCGGTCAGCGCGGGGTCCTCGAGGATCATCGTCACCAGCCGCGCGCCGTGGTCGGGGGGGAAGCTGTAGTTCTGCCGGTTCAGGAAGTTCAGGTTGCCCTGCACCACCGCCTTGCGCTCCGCGCTGGTCAGCGCGATCAGGATGCCGGTGCGTTCGCGGTAGATGCCGAAGTTCTTCGAGCAACTGGCGGCGATCAGCACCTCGGGGAAGGCAGCGGCAATCTTGCGGGTCGCCTCGGCATCGGCGTCCAGCCCGTCGCCGAAGCCCTGATAGGCCAGATCGACGAAGGGCACGGCACCTTTCCGTTGCAAAAGCGCGATCACCTGATCCCACTGGTCCGCATCAAGGTTCGCGCCCGTGGGGTTGTGGCAGCAACCGTGCAGCAGCACCGCATCGCCCGCCGCCACGCCTTCGAGGTCGGCCATCAGACCGGCAAAGTCGATGCCCGAGGTGGCCACATCGAAGTAGCGATACTCGACCCCGGTCATGCCCAGGTATTTCACGATCGAGGGATGGTTCGGCCAGGTCGGCGCCGACAGCCAGACGCGCGCCTTGGGGTTCGCCATGCGGATCAGTTCCAGCGCCTGCCGGATCGCGCCGGTCCCGCCCGGGGTCGCCACCGAGGCCGCGCGGTCAGCGTGGCCGTCGCCGAGGATCATGTTCACCAGCGCCGCGTTGTAGGCCGGTTCTCCCGCAAGGCCGGTGTAGGTCTTGGTGGTCTCCGTCTCCCACAGCTGCTTTTCGGCCGCCTTGACCGCGCGCATCACCGGGATCAGGCCGTTTGCGTCCTTGTAGACGCCGACGCCAAGGTCGATCTTGCTGCTCCGCGGGTCCTCACGGAACATGGCGATGAGTTGCAGGATCTTGTCCTGCGGCTGGGGATGAAGCGTTTCGAGCATGGGATTTCCCGGGGTTCTGGACGCCCGCCCAGTGCCATAACGCCACGGCAACGGCAAGCGGCGAAGGCAAGTGGTCGCCTGCCGGGCGCGAAAACCGGTTCCCACTTTTCGTTGGCAGGCGTCAGGGGCCGGTCGCCACCTTCAGATCCTCATACATGCCCCATTCGGCCCAGGACCCGTCATAGAGCGCATGATTCCGGTGCCCCATCCGTTCCAGCGCAAGCGACAGGACCGCCGCCGTCACGCCGGACCCGCAGGTGGTGATCGCAGGCTTCGTCAGGTCGATCCCGGCGGCCTGGAAAATCCGCTTCAGTTCGGCGGGAGGCTTCATCGTCCCGTCGGGATTCAGCACCTCGGTGAAGGGCAGGTTCTTCGACCCCGGAATATGGCCGGCGCGCAGGCCGGGACGGGGTTCGGGCGCCTCTCCCCTGAACCGGGCGGCGGCGCGGGCGTCGATGATCTCGGCCTCGCCCAGCTTGGCGGCATGGGCGACTTGCGTGACGTCCTTGACCAGATGGTTCTGGCGGGAAACCGTCATGTGCCGGTCGCGGATCACCGGGGGCATGTCCTCGATCTCGCGCCCCTCGGCCTGCCATTTCGGGAAACCGCCGTCGAGCACCGCGACATCCGTCTTGCCCATCAGCCGGAAGGTCCACCAGACCCGGGCGGCGGAGAAGATCCCCGCGCCGTCATAGACCACCACCTGATGCCCGTCGCCCACGCCCATCGCGCGCATGCGGGAGATGAACTTCTCGGGCGGGGGGGCCATGTGGGGAAGGGAGGACCGCTGGTCGGAAATCTCGTCGATGTCGAAAAACCGCGCGCCGGGGATATGGGCGGCGGCGTATTCGGCCCTGGCGTCCCGGTTCTCGGCCGGCAGGTACCAGCTGGCGTCCAGCACCCGCAGGTCAGGGTCGCGCAGGTGTCTGGCCAGCCAGTCGGTCGAGACCAACGTCCTTGGGTCATCCTGCGGCGATGGGGTCATGCGGGCCTCCCGGAGTTGACCAGGATATATCCGCGCGGGCGCACGGGGCGCAAGCGGCGCGGGGGCGCATGGGCCCCCGTTCCAGGGCGAATTACTTCGCCATGGCCTTCTTCAGCATGCCCACGATCGCCGTCAGCACGGCACCACCGATGCCGCCGCCCGCGACAGACTGGATGATCGTACCGAGGTCCAGGTTGGCAGCCGCAGCCCCGGCGTCACCGCCGAGCATGCCCATCAGAACACCGCCAAGTCCGCCACCGACCGCGCCCGCGACCGAGTTGCCCGCCGTCCCGAGACTGAGAGTCTTGAGCCCGGCACCCGCCGCATTGCCGCCGATGAGGCCCGCAATGATCTGGATGATCAGTTCCATACCCATACCGCTTACCTTCCCTCTTCGCCGGTTCCCTGACCGGGTTGTCCCGGCTTTTCCCCCGGACTTCCTGTCCGTTAAGGAACAGACTGCCAGAAACCGGCGAATCCGGCAATGAATGCGTGATCAGTGCAAGTTCAGCCGCGGGAGTTCTGTTTCAGCAGCCGGGCCTTGTCGCGTTCCCAGTCCCTTTTGGCGCTGGTCTCGCGCTTGTCGGCCAGCTTCTTGCCCTTGGCGATGCCAAGCTTCAGCTTCACGACGCCGCGGTCGTTGAAATACATTTTCATCGGAACGATGGTCATGCCCTCGCGCCCCACCGCCGACCACAGCCGCGATAGTTCCTTCTTCGAAACCAGAAGCTTGCGCCGCCGCCGTTCCTCATGCCCGAAGGTCCTGGCCTGAAGATAGGGGGCGATGTAGCTGTTGATCAGCCACAGCTCGCCGCCCTCGACCGAGGCATAGCTTTCCGCGATGTTCGCGCCGCCCTGCCGCAGGCTCTTCACCTCGGAGCCCAAAAGCACGATGCCGGCCTCGAGGTCGCTTTCGATATGGTAATCGAAACGCGCGCGCCGGTTCTCGGCGATCAGCCTGGAGTTCGGATCGGACTTTGCCACCATGATCGCGGTGAGATAAGCCTTGGTGCAGGCTTAGTCCAGAAGGGGCGACATGTTCGGACAGATTGCCTTGGGGTCGGTTCTGCTGATCCTCAACATTCTGGTCATGGCCAGCGCGGCCCTGGTCCTGGAAGTCGGGTTCCGCCGGGTCCATCCCTGGCTGCTGCGGCCGCCGCAGCGGCTGAAGCTTCTGGCGATGCTGGTCGCGGTCGGTCTATGGGTGCTGGCGGTGGTGACGGCGGGTGTCTGGATCTGGGCCTTTGCGATGTTCACGCTGGGGGCCTTTGCCAGCCTGGAGGAGGCCACCTATTTCGCGCTGGTCGCCTTTACCACGCTGGGCCTGGGCGATGTGGTGCCGCCGGAGGACTGGCGCATCCTTGCGGCCATGGCGGCGGTGAACGGGTTCCTCAGCTTTGGCCTGCTGACCGCGCTTCTGGTCGAGGCGCTGCGCCAGGTCCGGCTGACGCAGCTGGAAGTGCGGCACAAGGACTGATCCGTCTCAGCCTTTCAGCTCGCTGGTGATCCTGACCGGCCCGACCGCGCCCTTCAGCTTGGCCCGGTAGATCACCACGCCCTCGGCCACCCGCATCACATAGGTCCGCGTCTCGGCGAAGGGGATCGTCTCGACCCAGTCCACGACATCCACGTCGGGACGCCTCGGGTCGCCGAATTCGGTGATCCAGCGCCGCGGGCGGCCTGGCCCGGCATTGTAGCCCGAGGCGATCAGCGCGATCGAGGGGCCGAACTCGGCCGCCATTTCGGCCAGATAGGCCGAGCCCATCGTCACGTTGTAGGCCGGGTCCGAGGTCAGCTTGCCTGCGTCGAACTCCTTGCCCAGTTTTCCCGCCATCAGCCTGGCCGTTCCGGGCAGGACCTGCATCAGCCCGCGCGCATCGGCCGAGGACCGGGCGGTGGGGTCGAATTCGCTTTCCCGCCGGGCGATGGACAGGGCCAGCGCGCGGCTGACCTTCAGCCCGTCCGGCACGAAATCGGGGATCGGGTAATAGGCATGCGGCAGGATCAGCCCGCGTTCGGCGGCCTGTTTTGCGATCAGGAGTGCCATGTTCGGGTCGCCCCAGGCCAGCGCCATGTCGGCCATCTGGGCAAGTCCCGTCGCGTCCTGGCTTTCGCCGAGGTGCAGAAGGAAGCGCCTGGCCAGGCTGCGATCGCCGGCCTTGCGCAGAAGCTCGGCCGCAGCCAGCACGGAGGACCGGGTGAACCCGGCGCTGCGCCAGTCCGGGGTGGCTGGCCGGGCGAGAAGGCCTGCGTCCAGCGACAGGCCCAGCCGTTCGGCGGCCAGCAGCCCGTAGAAGGCCGTCTGGTGCCTTGCCGCCGCCCGGTAGCTGGCGCTGCCGTCGCGCCCCGCCGCCTCTTCTGCGCGGCCGATCCAGTAGTGCGCCCGCGCCACGCTGATCGGCGTCGAAACCCCGGCAAGGAGATGCTGGAAATGCCTTTCGGCTGTCGCCGGATCGTTCAGCCGCCGCAGCGCGATGAAGCCCGCCAGAAACTCCAGATCGGCATAGGCCGAGGCACCGCTGTCGGTCGGCAGATGGTGGTTCGCGGCGACCCGGTAGGCCTCTTTCGCGCGGCCCTGCCGCATCAGCCAGCGCGCCAGAAGCGCCCGGCGTTCTGCCCAGGCCTGCGGGCGGCCGAGGCTTTCGGCGGATTTTGAACGCTCGAGGATCAGCTCGGTCGCCTCGTCGTACAGATCCTTCTTCATCCGCCAGATGAACCGGTCATAGGCCAGGCCCGGATCGCCCGCGCGCCTTTTCGGCACCGCCTCGATCAGGCCGGTGACACCCTTGCCCTGTTCTTGCAGCGCGATCCGCGCGCGGGCGAGGGCCTGAAGATCCTCGGGCACGCGCGACAGCATCCGCGTCGCCTCTTTCGTCCGGCCTTCCCACAGGAGAGTGTCCAGACGCAGTTCATGGACGAAACCCACCGCTTCGGGCGCAAGACCGATCATCTCGGCTTCCTGCTCGGGCGAGAAGGCAAGCCTGGACCAGGCTCGCATCGCCTCGGTCTCGGCCTCTGCCGCCCGGCCTTGGGCCTGAAGCGCGCGGACATAGGCGATGGCACCGCGCCCGGTCACGGGCAGACCGACCTCGAACCAGGCGATGATGCGGGCCGGATCGGTCGAGCGCGCGACGGCCTCTTCGCCCTTTTCGCGCAGAAGCGGCAGGCCCGGCCAGTCCGGGCGGCGTTGCAGGAAGGCCTCGTAATCGCCCAGCCGCCCGCCGCCCGCCCGCAGGCGCTGCCATTCGATCACGTCGCGCCCGACCCCCGAGGGCGCGACGGCCAGCGCGCCGTCGAAATCCTTTCCCGCGGCCAGCTCCAGCGCTGTCCGCATCGCCTGTGTCGTATCTGCTGTCGCCGGAAGCGTCTGGAGGCCAAGGGCCAGGACCAGCGCCCGGATCATTGTTCTGCTGCTCATGCCGCTGAATCTGCCTGACGCGGCGCCGGTGGACAACCCACACTTGCGTCAGCGCGCAAGACTTGGCTTTGGGTCTGCCAGCCGCTAAGAGGAACCCGGTTTCGGGCAATCCCGCCCATCACAGGAGAAGCGTCATGATCAGAGGGTCCCTTCCTGCCCTGGTGACGCCGTTCAAGAACGGCGAGCTCGATCTGGTGACGCTGAAGAAACTCGTGGACTGGCACATCGCCGAGGGCAGCCACGGGATCGTGCCGGTGGGGACGACGGGCGAAAGCCCGACGCTGAGCCACGCGGAACACCAGAGGGTGATCGAAGAGGTCGTGGCTGCCGTCGCAGGCCGCGTTCCGGTGATCGCGGGCGCCGGGTCGAACAACACCGTGGAAGGCATCAGCCTGATCCGCCACGCCGAGAAGGTCGGGGCGGATGCGGCTCTGGTGGTGACACCCTATTACAACAAGCCGACGCAGGCCGGCCTGATCGCGCATTACACCGCGCTGCACGACTGCTGCCAGCTGCCGATCATCATCTACAACATTCCCGGCCGGTCGGTGATCGACATGACGCCGGAAACGATGGGCCAGTTGGCGAAACTGCCCCGGATCATCGGCGTCAAGGACGCGACCGGCAAGATCGAACGCGTGAGCCAGCAGCGTGCCGCCTGCGGGGCGGATTTCATCCAGCTTTCGGGCGAGGACGCGACGGCACTGGGCTTCAACGCGCATGGCGGGGTGGGCTGCATCAGCGTCACCGCCAACGTTGCCCCGCGTCTCTGCGCGGAGTTTCAGGAGGCGACCCTGCGCGGCGATTATGCCAAGGCGCTGGAGTATCAGGACAAGCTGATGCCTCTGCACGAGGCGATCTTCATCGAGCCCGGTCTTGTGGGGGCGAAGTATGGCCTGTCGCTGCTCGGTCTCTGTTCGGAAGAGGTCCGCCTGCCATTGGTAGGGCTGACGGACGGCACCAAGGCCAGGATCAAGGCCGCGATGCAGCACGCCGGGCTGATCTGAGGCGCCAAATTCCTTCGAAGGAATTTGCAAATCTTTTCGAAAAGATTTGCGCCCCGTCCGACCGGCGGGGCGCTTGTCATTTCCGCCCAGCCCAAGCAAGGTCCGCCCATGCGCAGCATCAAGGCCATCCATGTCATCTCGGCCCATGCCGAGGGCGAGGTCGGCGATGTCATCGTCGGCGGCGTCGCCCCTCCGCCCGGCGCGACGCTGTGGGAAATGCGCCAGGCGCTCTGGCGCGACCAGACCCTGCGGAACTTCGTCCTGAACGAACCGCGCGGCGGCGTGTTCCGGCATGTGAACCTGCTGGTGCCGCCCAAGAACCCCCGCGCGCAGATGGGGTTCATCATCATGGAGCCCGAGGACAACCCGCCGATGTCGGGGTCGAACGCGATCTGCGTGGCGACCGTGCTGCTGGACTGCGGGATCATTCCGATGACCGAGCCGGTGACGGAGCTGGTCCTGGAAGCGCCTGGGGGGCTTTTGACAGTCCGTGCCGATTGCCGCGCCGGAAAGGCCGAGCGTATCCATGTCCGCAATTTTCCGTCCTTCGCCGACCGGCTGGGCGTGCCGCTGGATGTCCCCGGGCTGGGTCGCCTGACGGTGGACACGGCCTATGGGGCCGACAGTTTCGTCGTGGTCGATGCCCAGGCGGTCGGGTTCACACATGCGCCGGATGAGGCCCATGCGATGGCGCGGCTGGGGGTCCGGATCACCAGGGCAGCCGACGAACAGTTGGGCTTCCACCATCCTGAAAACCCGGATTGGCGGCATTTCTCTTTCTGTCTTTTCGCCGGTCCGCTGGTCCGCGTCGCCGACGGATGGGAGACGCGGCACGCCGTCTCGATCCGTCCCGGCAAGATCGACCGCTCGCCCACCGGGACGGCGGTTTCGGCGCGGCTTGCCCTCCTCGCCGCACGGGGCCAGATCGGCCCGGGCGAGGTGCTGCGGGCGCGGTCGCTGATCGGGGGTGAGTTCGCGGGGCGGATCGTCGGGGCCGCGAAGCTGGGCGAGATCGACGCGATCCTGCCGGAAATCTCGGGCCGCGCCTGGATCACCGGGGTGCACCAGCACATGCTGGACCCTGACGATCCCTGGCCGCAGGGCTATCGGCTGAGCGACACCTGGGGCGCGCGGTGAGGCTTCCGCACCCGCTCGTCGAGGACTGCGTCCACTCCTCGCTGACCACCGACGCGTGCCGGAAGGGCTCGAGGAGGCGGCCTTGGCGCTGACCGACAACCAACGCGGCGCGCTTTACATGACTGTATCCATGGCGGGCTTCGCCGTCGAGGATGTCTTCGTCAAGGCCGCCGCTGCGGCGCTGCCGCTGGGCCAGGTCCTGTTCAGCATCGGCCTGTGCGGGATGCTGGTCTTCGCCGCCATGGCCGCGCGCCGGGGCGAGCCGATCCTGCCCGCCGCCTTCCTGTCGCGCCCCATGCTGATCCGCAGCGCGTTCGAGGTGACGGGTCGGCTGTTCTACGGTCTTGCCATCACGCTGACCGCGCTGTCCACCACCTCGGCGATCCTGCAAGCCACGCCGCTTGTCGTGGTGGCCGGGGCGGCGCTGGTCTTCCGCGAAAGGGTGAGCCTTCGCCGCTGGCTGGCGGTTCTGGCCGGTTTTGCCGGCGTCATGGTCATCCTGCGGCCGGGGGCGGAATTCTCGGCCCTGTCGCTGCTGGCGGTGGTCGGCCTTCTTGGCTTTGCCGGCCGCGACCTGGCCACGCGCGCTGCTCCGGAGGGCCTGTCGAACCGGCAGCTCGGCGCGCTGGGCTTTGCGATGCTGGCGCTGGCCGGGGCGATCCTGCTTGCGGTCAGCGGCGGAGCCAGGCTGCCCGACCTGGCCGACCTTTCCCGGCTGGCGGCCGGCACGGCCTTCGGCATGCTGGGATATCACGCGCTGAGCCATGCGATGCGGACCGGAGAGGTCTCGGCCGTGACGCCCTTCCGCTATACCCGGCTGGTCTTCGCCATGGTGCTGGCCATGGTCCTGTTCGGCGAACGTCCTGACCTGGCCACCTGGATCGGTGCGGCGCTGGTGGTGGGATCGGGCGTCTTTGCCCTGACCCGCAAACAGGATGCCCGCGCCGCCTCAGCCGAAGGCGAGCGTCGGGACATCGACGATGGTTGAACCGCCATCCACCGTCAGCACCGCGCCGGTGATCATCGCGGCATCGGCCGAGCAGAGGAAGGCAATCGCCGCCGCGACCTCGTCGGGATGCGCGGGGCGGCCAAGGGGCACGTCGCGGGTGACGAGGGCATAGGCGGCCTCGCGACTGGCCAGGCCCTGCCGGGCGCAAAGCTCGTCCATCTCGGCATCGGCCATCTCGGTCGTCACCCAGCCGGGGCAGACCGCATTGCAGCGCACGCCCTGCCGCCCGAAATCCCGCGCGATGGACCGGACGAGGCCGATCTGGGCATGCTTGGCGACGGTATAGCCGAAGGCGCCGGCCGGAGCGGCAAGGCTGGCGATCGAGGCGGTGACCGCGATCGCGCCCTGGCGGCGCTGAAGCTCGGGCAAGGCCGCGCGCAGCAGGATCACTGCCGTGTCGAGATTGGACCGGCGGGCGGCTTCCCAGTCGGCATCCGAGGTCTCGGCCAGCGTGGCAAAGCCGTGGCCGCCGGCATTGGCGACGACGACATCCAGCCCGCCGAAACGGTCGCAGGCCAGAGCGACCGCCGCCGCAGCCCCGGTTGGGTCGGCGGCATCGCCGGTGCAGACCGCGGCCCCGATCGGCCCGGCGACCGCCGCAAGCTGCGCCTGCCGGCGGCCCATGACCACGACCTGCGCGCCTTCCTGCGCCAGCCTCCGGGCGGTTGCCGCCCCGATCCCGGTGCTCCCGCCCGAGACCAGCGCCACCTTGCCGGTGAACCGCCCGCTCATGCCGCGGCCTTACCGGGCGGCACGATCCCCGCGGCAACCCAGGCGTCCAGCCGTGCCAGCACCGCGTCGCAGAAGGCTGCGTCGTTGATGTGGCAGTCCAGCACGGTCAGGTCCACCCGGCCGCGCAGCGCCGCCTCGGCCGCCGCGATGAAACCGGCCAGGCCCTCGGGGTCATGCGCGGCCTCGCCGGGCCTGTCCCATTCTTCGATCCCGCCCGCGGGCAGGAAGACATGGGTCGGCCCCTTCGCCCCGGCCAGCCGTTCGGCCATGGCGACGGCCAGCGCGCGGCGTTCGTCGGGGGTGAAGGCCACGCTCTTGATCAGCCGGTTGTGCACATGGCAGGGGCGGTCGCGGAAGCGGTCCGGCATCTCCTGCCAGCCCGCAAGGTCCAGAATGTCCGCCGCCCCCGGCGCCACCATCTGCGGCGTGCCGCTGCGCCCCGCGCCCGTCAGCCGGTCCGCCCCGGCGCTGACCAGCGAGCCGCCTTCCGCGTTGACGAATTCCTGCACCGAGAAGTCCATCACGCAGGCGAAATGACCGGCCAGGGCCAGCCGCTCGAAGGCCATCCCGCCCATGCCGGTGGTGTGGAACACCGCGATGTCATAGCCGCGCCGGGTCAGTTCCGGGTGCAGCCGCTTCATGTATTTCAGGCAGGACGACCCCAGCGAGGTCATCCCGATCAGCGGCCGGTCGAAGGCGGGCGGCTCCACCGCCTGCGCCGCGCCCAGCACCGCCCCCGCCGCCTGGCTGAGCGAGGATCTGCAGAGCGGATTCAGCCCGTAAAGCCCCCCGGCCCAGAGGATGAACTGCACATCCGCCGCCATCCGGTCCGGCGCGATCAGCGGCGATCCGGCGACGGTCGAGACGATGTATTTCGGCACCCCCAGCGGCAGGGCCTGGGCGCAATCCAGCGCAAGGTCGGTGCCCATGGTGCCGCCCAGGGCGATCATGCCGTCAAAGCGCCCCTCCGCATGGAGGCGCCGGGTCAGGGCGGCTGCGCCCGTGCTCATCCGTTCGAAGGCCTCGCCTTCCTCGCCAAGCGCGATCAGGCCGGCGATGGTCTCGCCCGCCGCTGCGGCCACCTCGTGCTTGGTCACATCGACCGGAACCTTCGCCTCGCCCAGGATGCTGACATCCATCGCCAGCACCGCGCCGCCCTGCGCCTTGATCCGGCCGATCAGATAGTCAAGCTCGTCCGCCTTGGTGTCGAACGTGCCGATGACCAGGATGGTTTTCGTCATGCCGCGCCTCCCCCTGTGCGTGCAGTATTGTCCTGTAGCCAGCCCGTGCAAAGTGCGCGCGCCTCGGCCACGAAACGCGCGTTGCGCGCGGCCCCGCCGGGTTCCGCCATCCGGGGCACGATCCAGCCGACATAGGTCAGCGCGCGCAAGGCGATGAAAAGGTCCAGAAGCGACAGGTCCAGCGGCCGCAACTCATGATAGCCCGCGATCAGCGCCGCGCGCAGGGCCGGGTGATCCGGCTCGTCCAGGGACTTCAAGAGGACTGTGGCCAGGTCGAACAGCCGATAGCCGAAGCCGCCGTCGTCGAAGTCGATCAGGCGGATCGTTCCGCCGTCCAGCAGAACGTTTTCCCGCACCAGATCGGCATGGATCAGGCCGAAATCCGCCGTCGTGCCCGCCAGCCTGGACCGCGCCGCGTCGCGCAGGCGCAGGAACAGGGTGCGGTCGGCCGGGTCCAGCGTCGGGTTGTCCCAGAACTGGCCCCAGACCGGCGCCTCGCCCACGAGACCCTCGGCATCCCAGCGGCAGCGGCGAAAGCCCGGCGGTGGCGTCCAGGCGTCGCAGGCGGCATGCAGCCGCGCGATCTCGGCCCCAAGCGCGCGATAGGTGCCCGTCCGGTCCTCCAGCACCAGCGGCACGCGGCTTTGCCCCAGCGGGCGACCGGGAAGCCAGCCCAGCACATCGGCAAAGCCTGCGCCCACCCGCTCCATCAGCCGCCCGCTCCGCGAGGGCAGGGGGCGTGGCACCTGCAACCCGGCCCGGTCCAGCGCCGCCAGCCAGTCGAGTTCCGACCGAAGCTCGGCTTCGTCGCGGTAACCGGGTCGGCGCAGCCGCAGGGCGTGGTCACCCCGTGCCGAGCGGACCCGCCAGACCCGGTTCTCGCGCCCGGCGACGAAGGTGCAGTCGGCCCCGGCCAGGCCCCAGAGCGCCAGCGCCTCGGCCAGCGGATCGGTCATTCCGACACCGGCGTTTCGGCCAGAACCGCGTCCAGCGTGGTGACAAGAAGGTCCAGATGCTCTTCGCCAAAGGGCATCGGCGGGCGGATCTTCAGCGTGTTCTTGTGCCGGCCAAGCCTTGACAACAGCACCCCGCGCTGGCGCAGCCGGTTCACCACGCGGTCGGCATAGGCCGAGGCGGGGGCCTTCGTGTCGCGGTCCAGCACGAATTCCGCACCGAAGACCATGCCGGATTGCCGGACATCGCCGATCACGGGATACTTCTGCTGCAACTCCGACAGCCGGACCGCAGCCAGCCGGCCGATCCGCGCGGCATTGGCTTGCAGGTCGCGCTCCTGCACCTCGTCCAGCACCGCCATCGCCGCAGCACAGGACACGGGATTGCCGCCGAAGGTGTTGAAATAGCGGAACGCGCTGCGGAAACGCGCCATGATCCCGGGCGTTGTCACCAGGCCCGCGACCGGGTGGCCATTGCCCATCGGCTTGCCCAGGGTCACCACGTCCGGCACCACGCCCTGCCGCTGATGCGCCCAGAAATGGCTGCCCGAGCGCCCGAAGCCGGACTGCACCTCGTCGCAGATCAACAGCCCGCCCGCGCGCCGCACCGCTTCGGCGGCGGGGCGCAGCCAGCCTTCCGCCTGCGTGGGGAAGCCTTCGTTCAGGAACAGGGGACACAGGATCAGCGCGGCGAAACCGATGCCCGACCGTTCCAGATCGGCGATGGCCGCCTCCACCTGCGCCGCGAACCGCTGGCCGTCGGGATCGGGGATGCGGTAGCTGTCGGGCGCCTCGACATGGCGCAGATACTGGCCGAGGCCGAAACCCACCTCGGGCACGTTCGACCGCGACAGATGGCTGACCAGCGCGGTATTGCCGTGATAGGTCGCATCGGTGGCGATGATCCCGCGCTTGCCGGTGACACCTTCCGCCATGCGCAGCGCGATGTCGTTCGCCTCGGACCCGGTGCAGGTCAGGATCGCGGTGGTCAGCGGATCGTCGAAGGTCGCGGTCAGGCGCTCCACATAGTCCAGGATGCCCTCGTGCAGATAGCGCGTGTGGGTGTTCAGGGTCGCCGCCTGATCGCAGATCGCCCGCACGACGCGCGGGTTGCAATGCCCGACATGCGCCACGTTGTTGTAGCAGTCGAGATAGCGCCGCCCCTCGGCATCCCAGAGCCAGACCCCCTCGCCCCGCACCACATGCACCGGGTCGTCGTAGAAGGTCGGGACATTGGGCCCCAGAAGCGCCCGGCGCCGTGCGATCAGGTCAGCCATCCGCACCCCCTTGCCTGCGGGCCTTCAGCACCGTCCAGACCTGCGCGCCGATGGCCGCGAGGATCATCAGGAACAGGACGAAGGCGATGGGCCGGTCGATGAAATCCCAGGGCTCGCGCACCCGGGCCATGGCGGTGCGCAGCCGGTCCTCCATCAGCTTGCCCAGCACCATCCCCAGAATGATCGGCGAGGTCGGCAATTCCAGCCGCTTGAGGATGAAGCCGAAGACCCCGAAGGCCGATGCGATGGCGATGTCGGTCAGCGAATTGCGCAGCGTGTAGATGCCGATCAGGCTGAAGGTCAGGATCATCATGCCCAGGAAACGGTTCGGGATCAGCATGACCTTCATCAGCGTGCGGGTGGCGAAGAACAGGAACGCCACCACCATCACGTTCAGCAGGAACAGGCTGATGTAGAGCGCATAGATGAAGTCCATCTGCTCGGCGAAAAGTCGCGGTCCCGGCACCACGTTGTGCACATAGAACACCGCCAGCATCATCGCCGTCAGTTCTTCCCCCGGAATGCCCAGGGCCAGAAGCGGGATCATCGCCGCCGCCGGGACCGAGTTGTTTGCGGCCTCGGACGCCACGATCCCCTCGGGGTTGCCCTTTCCGAACAACTCGGGCGTCTTCGATGTGCGCTGGGCATAGCTGTAGGACATGAATTGCGACATGAACTCGCCCACGCCGGGGATCATGCCGCAGACCACCCCGAAGGCAGAGGCGACCGAGGCGATGCGGCGATAGACCCAAAGCTCGCGCATCTGGCGGAAGAAGCCGGACTTCTCGACATGGGGCAGAGCGACGCGCTTGTCCTTGCTCATCAACAGCACCAGCGCCTGGCTGATGGCGAAAAGGCCAAGGACCACGACGATCAGATCGACGCCGGATTGCAGCCAGGACTGGCCGAAGGTGTAGCGCTGGGTATAGGCCGAGGGCTCGATCCCGATGGTGGACAGGAAGATGCCCAGACAGGCGAGGATGGCCGCCGGCAGCACCTGCCCGCGATGGGTGACGACGACCAGCACGATGCCCAGAAGCGCCGCCAGGAAGATTTCCCGTGCCCCGAACATCGGCGCGACCCTGGCCAGCACGGGGGCCAGCAGGATCAGCGCGAAGATGGACAGCACGGCCCCGTAGAACGAGGCGGAATAGGCCAAGCTCAGCGCCCGCCGCGCCTCGCCGCGCCTGGTCATCGGATAGCCGTCATAGGTGGTCAGCGCGTTCACCGGCGTTCCGGGCGTGTTGACCAGGATCGCCGGGATCGCCCCGCCGAACATCGAGGATCCGTAGATCCCCAGCAGCAGCGTCAGCCCGACGATGGGCTCCAGCGAAAAGGTCACTGGCAGGGCGATGGCGATGGCCACCGCCGCGCCGACGCCGGGCATGGCACCGACCAGAACGCCGCCGATCGAACCGACGATCAGCGCGGCGATCACGTCCCAGCGGGCCAGAAGCTCGATGCCGGAAAGGAAGCTCTCCATCGGCGCCTCAGAAATAGCGGATCAGGATGTAGCGCAGGCTGCCGGGGGCGAAGTCGTAGATCGCGCCCGCGGGGATCTTCACGTTCATCCCGGTCTTGAAGAACAGGACGACGAACAGGCCGAAGCCCGCCGCGATCCAGACCGCGCGCCCGCGATAGCCGGTGCGCAGGGCGATCCCGGTGCAGAAGGCCAGCGTCGCGCCGAGGTAGCCGATAAGCGGAATCGCAATGACGTACAGCATGTACCAGCCGATGAACTCCAGCGAGCGCAGCCAGAGCGCGGCCTCCTGCCAGCGGCCGGGCGTGCGGGGCACGCGCAGCCGCGACAGTGCATTCATCAACCCGAACAGCACCACGCCCCCCAGCGACAGCGCGGGCCAGAAGCGCGGCTGCGCCGCCAGCCCCTTGCCCGGCAGCCAGGTCGTCTGCCAGGGGATCGCGGCCAGCAGCGCCACCGCCACTGCCATCGTCAGCGTCACGAACAGGATCTCTCCCGGCCGGCGGCCTTGGGGAAAGACATGCGGGCGGTCCTCGGGCCCTTCGCGCATCCGGCCGATCCCGTCCGGCGCCTACTGTTCCAGCATGCCGGCGATGCGGCCCGACACCTGAATGTCCGAGGCGATGCGCGCCTTCGCTGCCTCGGCATCCATCCAGTAGACGATGGCGCCGGTCTGCGCTGCCAGCTCCTGCGCACGGGCCGAGGCCATGGTTTCCTTCGCCGATGCGATGATCTTCTCGCGCACATCGGCCGGCGTGTCCTTGTGCACAAAGAGCCCGTTCCACAGCGAGATGTTCAGGTCCGGCGCGACCGAGGCCAGGGTCGGCGCGTCCGGCACCACCGAGATCGGCCCTTCGGTGACGGTGGCCAGGATCTTCACGCTGTCAAGGCAGGGCAGAATCTGCTGGATCGTCGTGTTGATGACATCGAAGTCGCCCGAGGCCAGCGAATTGCAGTCCAGCGCGCCTGCGGACGCCTCGCCACCCCATTCGAAGCCCAGTTCCTTCGCCGCGGCAAAGGTCGCCTGCGTCGGCAGAAGGAAGGCGCCGAAATGGCCCAGAAGCTGCGGGTCGGACTGCGAGTGTTCGGCAAGTTCGGCCATCGTGGAATAGGGCTTGTCGGCCGAGGTCGCGATGACGAAGGGATAGGTCAGGAAGATGCCCAGCGGCTCGAACGGGTCGGGGTTCAGGCCGGGGACGCCGACATCGGGGCCGACCACGGGGATGTCCACCACGAATGAGCCGATGGTGTAGCCGTCGGCCGGGGCAGCCGCGACTTCGGCCGCGCCGGGGAAGGGCCCGCCCTCCGAAGGCTTGTTCACCACCGCCGCGGCGACGCCGTATTTCGCCTGGAAGTCCTCGGCGATCATGCGGGTCAGGACGTCCTCAAGGTCGCCGGGCGGGAAGGGCACGACAAAGCTGACCGGCCGGTCGGGGTATTCGGCCAGGGCCGGTGCGGCGACACTGGATGCAAGCAGGGCAAGCAGGGCAGGCTTGAACTTCGGCATTGACGACCTCCCATCGGTTCATTATTGTCACCATTGGTTCAAATCTTAGGACCATCAGCACGCTGCGTCAACGTTTTTTGGCGCGGGTTTGTTGGTCCGGGCGGAAGTTGGGGGTCACATCTTGTCAAGCACGGTAGCCAAAGCCTTGTCTCTGCTGGATTACTTTTCGGATTCCGAGCCCGAGATCGGCCTGTCCGAACTGGCCCGCCGGTCGGGCGTGGACAAGGCGACCGTGCACCGGATGCTGGCGGTCATGTGCGACCACGGCCTTCTGGAAAAGCGCGGCGATGCAAGGCTTTACCGGCTGGGCGCGGGCGTTCTGCGGCTGGCGCGGGTGCGCGAGACGGCCTTTCCGGTCTCGTCGGTCTTCCAACAGTCGCTGGAGGCGCTGTCGGCGCAGATCGGCGAGACGGCGCATGCCTCGCTGATCTCGGGCCGGGCGCTGGCGACCATCGGGGTCTGCGAGGCCAGCCGGGGCAGCCGGGTCTCGCTGGTGGCGGGCGAGATCCTGCCGTTCCACAGCACGGCATCGGGCCTGGCAGTCCTGGCCTTCTCGCGCCCCGAACTGGTGGACCGGCTGCTGGCCGAGCCGCTGGCCGCCCGCACCTCGCGCACGCCCACCGATGCGGAGGTGATCCGCGCGCGGCTGCAAGAGGTTCGGCTGACCGGCTATGCCGAGGCCGACCAGACCAACGAGGACGATGTCTATGGCATCGCCATGCCGGTTTTCGACACCGACGGAACGGCAACCGGGGCGATTGCGGTCGCGGTGCCGGCGCACCGGATGACGAACGACCTGCGCCGCCAGATCATCGCCGCGCTGTTCGCCGAGGCCGAGACGCTGAACGCGGGCATCGGCGGCCGTCCGCCGGCCACGTTCCGCGCCGCAGTTGCGCGCTTCGGCGCGGCCTGACCCGCCATCCGCGCCCGGCATCTGGACCGCCCTTGCGCTTGCTGGGTTGACCGAATCCCTTCCTGGGCGCAATATATGAACCGCTGGTGTAAATAAAGAACCAACATGACCCAATCCCAGATCGACAGCCTGCGTGCGCAACGGCTGGAACCGGCCCTGCACGTTGTGGACGGTCGCCGCGTTCCGGCTTCGGACGGGGGCACGATGCCGGTCGTCTCGCCCATCGACGGCCGTCAGCTCACCACCTGCGCCCGCAGCACAAGGGCCGACGCCGATGCCGCCATCGCCGCCGCCCGCCGCGCATTCGACGATGGCCGCTGGTCCGGCCTTGCGCCCGCCGCGCGCAGGAAGGTCCTGCTGAAATGGGCCGATCTGATCGAGGCCCGGGCGCTGGAGATCGCCGTCCTGGGCGTGCGCGAGAACGGGACCGAGATCGGCATGGCGCTGAAGGCCGAGCCGCTCTCGGCGGCGGCGACGCTCCGCTATTATGCCGAGGCGATCGACAAGCTCTCAGGCGAAATCGCCCCCACCGACCCGGCCTTCCTGGGCCTGGTCCATCGCGAGCCTGTCGGCGTGGTCGGCGCCATCGTGCCGTGGAACTTTCCCCTGATGATCGGCGCCTGGAAGATCGCTCCGGCGCTGGCGGCCGGCTGCACCATGGTGCTGAAACCGGCCGAGACCGCCTGCCTGACGCTGCTGCGCCTGGCCGAACTGGGGCTGGAGGCGGGCCTGCCGCCGGGCGTGTTCAACGTCGTCACCGGAGAAGGCACGGTGGTGGGCGCGGCCATCGCCGAATCGATGCAGGTGGATGTGCTGGCCTTCACCGGATCGGGCGCGACCGGGCGGCGCCTTGTCGAGGCTGCGGCCCGGTCGAACCTGAAGCGCGTCTATCTGGAACTGGGCGGCAAGTCTCCCAACATCGTTTTTGCCGATGCGCCCGACCTGGACGAGGCGGCAAAGGTCGCTGCCCATGCCATCTTCCGCAACTCGGGTCAGGTCTGCATCGCCGGCTCGCGCATCCTGGTCGAACGCAGCATCCACAAAGGCTTTGTCGAGAAGCTTGCCGCCCATGCCGCCGCGATCAAGGTCGGCGATCCGCTGGACCTGGCCACCCAGGCCGGGGCGGTCAACTCGGAACGCCAGCTGCACCGGAACCTTGCCTTCGTGGCCGAGGCGCGCGCGGCCGGACGGCAGGTGATCGGCGGCGCGCGGATCCTTCAGGAGACCGGCGGCTACTACATGTCGCCCGCCATCGTCGCCGATGCCGAACCCGGGGACCGGGTGTTCCGCGAGGAGGTCTTCGGTCCGGTCGTCACCGTCACCCCCTTCGACACCGAGGCCGAGGCGGTGGCCCTGGCCAATGCCACCGACTATGGCCTGGCCGCCGCGGTCTGGACCGCGAACCTGTCGCGGGCGCATCGCATGGTGCGGGCGATCCGGGCGGGGCTGGTGCATGTGAACACCTATGGCGGGTCTGACCTGACGGTGCCCCTGGGCGGGGTCGGCCAGTCCGGCAACGGGCACGACAAGTCGCTGCATGCCTTCGACAAGTTCCTGAACCTCAAGACCGCCTGGGTGAAGCTGTGACCCGCGCGCTGGTGCTGGATTTCGGCGGGGTGATCTCGAAGACCCTGTTCGAGACGCACGCCCTGTCCGAGGCCGCGCTGGGCCTTGCCCCGGGCACGCTGACCTGGCGCGGGCCGTTCGACCCGGCCTCGGACGCGCCCTGGCGGGCGATGCAGGCGGGCCAGATGACCGAACGCGACTACTGGGCGCTGCGGATGCGGGAAACCGGCGCGCTGGTAGGTGAAGACTGGACCGCCTTTCCCCAGTTCGTCGGCCGCGTCCGGGGCGCCGATCCGGCGGCAGTGATCCGGCCCGAGGCACTGTCGGCCATTGCGGAGGCCAGGGAAAGGGGGCACCGGCTGGCGATCCTGTCGAACGAGCTGGACCTGTTCTACGGCGCCGGTTTCCGCGCGAAGCTGCCCTTTCTGGCCGATTTCGACCTGATCGTGGACGCCACCCACACCGGCATCCTGAAACCCGACCCGCGCGCCTTCGCGATGGTCATCGAGGGGCTGGGCCTGCCCGCCGCCGCCTGTGTCTTCGTGGACGACCAGGCGCGGAACCTGACGGGCGCCGCAGCCGTCGGCATGCCCTTCGTCCATTTCGACGTCACCCGGCCCGGCGCCAGCTACGCCCGGGCGCTTGCCTTGCTTGACCAGGAGATCGCCCGATGAAGGATGCCAACTTCCTGAAGGAACACAACGCCCGGCACCTGTGGCACCCGATGGCGCATCCGGCCGACAGTCTGGCCAACCCGCCCGACATCATCGTCGAGGCCGAGGGGGTTCAGATCATCGACGTGGACGGCCACCGCACCATCGACGCGGTGGGCGGGTTGTGGAACGTGAACCTGGGCTATTCCTGCCAGCCGGTGAAGGACGCGATCACGGCGCAGCTGAACCGGCTGCCCTATTACTCGATCTTCCGCGGCACGACGAACGACAACGTGATCGAGCTGGCCGAGATGCTGGCCGCCTTCTTCGCCCCCGACGGGCTGAGCCGCGCCTTCTATACCTCGGGCGGGTCGGACGGGGTGGAGGTCGCGCTGCGGCTGGCGCGGCAGTATCACAAGATCCGGGGCGAGGCCGGGCGGGTCAAGTTCCTGAGCCTGAAGAAGGGCTATCATGGCACGCATACGCTGGGGGCATCCGTGAACGGCAACGCGAATTTCCGCACCCAGTACGAGCCGCTGATGCCGGGATGCTACCACACGCCTGCGCCCTATACCTACCGCAACCCCTTCAACGAGACCGACCCCGAACGGCTGGCGCAGCTGTGCCTGGCGGCCATCGAGGACGAGATCATGTTCCAGGACGCCTCGACTATCGCCGCCTTCATCATGGAGCCGGTCCTGGGCGCGGGCGGGGTGATCCCGCCGCATGCAAGCTTCATGCCGGGGGTGCGGGCGCTGTGTTCGAAACACGGGATCCTGCTGATTGCGGATGAGGTCATCACGGCCTTCGGTCGGACGGGCGGCTGGACGGGCTCGCGCCACTGGGGGGTGCGGCCGGACCTGCTGGTGTCGGCCAAGGCGATCACCAACGGCTATTTCCCGTTCGGCGCGGTGATGGTGTCGGAAGGCGTGGCCGAGGTGTTCGAGAAGGATACCAGCGGCCGCGGCGCCATCGGGTCGGGCTATACCTATTCCGGCCACCCGGTGGGTGCGGCGGCGGCCATCGCCTGCCTGCGCGAGACGGAACGGCTTCAGGTCCAGCTGAATGCCGGGGCGCGCGGGGCGCAGTTGTTCGCCGGGTTGCAGGCGCTGATGGCGCGGCACGAGGTCATCGGCGATGTCCGCGGCGGGCACGGGCTGATGTGCGCGCTGGAACTGGTCGCGGACCGTGGCAGCAAGACCCCCATCGACAAGAAGACCATCGGCAAGGTGCACCGCGCAACCTACGAGGCGGGGGTGATGGTCCGGGTCTCGGGCAACAACATCATCCTGTCACCGCCGTTGGTGGTGTCCGAGACCGATGTGGCGAATATCCTGTCCGCGCTGGAGGCCGGGTTCTCGGCGATCTAGCCTGGTCAGTCCTCGGCGCCCGCGCCCGGCGGGACGGCCTGGGCCAGCCGTCGCAGCAGGCTGACCAGCCGTTCGGCATCCTCGGTGCCCAGCACGGCGCGCAGCTGACGGTCGAAGGCCAGCGCGAGCCCGCCAAGCTCGGCAAAGACCGCGCGACCCTGCCCCGTCAGCGACAACAGCTCGGCGCGGCGATCGGTCGCGCTGGGCGCGCGGGACAGGAGGCCCGCCTGTTCCAGCGCGGCCACGGCGCGGCTGACCTTGGTCTTCTCGATATGGCTGATCGCGCAGATGTCGCGCGCGGTCATCGCGCCGAACTTGCCCAGATTGGCCATGACCCGCCATTGCGTGCGCGTGAAGCCATAGCGGTCGCGGTAGGCCGCCTGAAACCCGCGCGAGGTCGCCTCGGCCGCCTGGTTCAACAGGTAAGGCAGGAAGTCCTGCAAATCGAAATCGTCGGCCGGATCGGTCATGGCGTGGGTCTCGCCCGGTCGGGATGCGCCGCCTGGAAGGCGGGCAGAGCCTCAAGGGCCGCCGCGACTTCGGCCACCCGCGGGAAGGGGGCAAGGTCCACCCCCCAGCGCCGGGCATTGTAGATCTGCGGCAAAAGGCACAGGTCGGCCAGCGTCACCCCGTCGCCATGGCTGAACCGTCCCCCGGCATGGCGCTGCATCAGCCCCTCCAGCCCCGCAAGGCCCAGGGGGATGAAATGCCGCATCCAGCCCTCCATCGTCGCGCCCAGCGAGACCGCGTGCTGCGCCACGCGCAGGTTGCAGACGGGATGGGTGTCCATCGCCACCGCATGGGCCATGGCCCGCACCTCGGCCCGCGCGGCGGCATCGCCCGGCAGCCAGCCCGCGCCCCGCGTCTCGTCCAGGTATTCCAGGATCGCCAGCGATTGCGTCAGGCGCAGCCCGTCGATCTCCAGCACCGGGACCAGACCCTGCGGATTGCGCGCCAGATTGTCCGGGCCGCGCTGCTGCCCCGCCGTCAGATCGACCGGCACCGCCCGGAAGGGCAGGCCCAGAAGGTGAAGCCCGATCCGCACCCGGTAGGCGGCCGAGGACCGCCAGTAATCATACAGCACCGTCTCGGGCATGGTGTCTCCAGTTCGTTGCAGATGCAACTTGTTCTTGACTTGGTTGCATTAGCAACTATACAAGACCAAAAGCACCGCCCAGGCAAGGGCGGATCCGAGTCCCCGATGCCACCCCGCCAAAAGGAGGTGCAAATGACCAGCCATTCCCTTCCCAAGGGCATGATCCGCGCCGCATCCATCGCCGGCCCGCATGAGGGCTACATGCCTGGCTTCGGCAATGACTTCGAGACCGAGGCGCTGCCGGGCGCGCTGCCGCAGGGGATGAACAGCCCGCAGAAATGCAACTACGGGCTTTATGGCGAACAACTGTCGGGCACGGCCTTCACCGCGCCCGGCCATCAGAACGAGCGTACCTGGTGCTACCGCATCCGGCCGAGCGTCAAGCACACGCACCGCTTCCGCAAGATCGACGTGCCGCTGTGGAAATCGGCGCCTTGCATCGACCCGGACATCGTCAGCCTTGGCCAGTATCGCTGGGACCCGCTGCCGGTGCCCGACGAACCGCTGACCTGGATCACCGGCATGCGGACGATGACCACGGCGGGGGATGTGAACACCCAGACGGGCATGGCCAGCCACATGTATCTGGTCAACACCTCGATGCGGGACGAATATTTCTTCTCGGCCGACGGCGAGCTGCTGGTCGTGCCGCAGGAGGGCCGGCTGCGGTTCTGCACAGAGCTTGGGATCATCGACCTGGAGCCGAAGGAAATCGCCATCCTGCCGCGCGGGCTGGTCTATCGGGTCGAGGTGCTGGAAGGTCCGGCGCGGGGCTTCGTCTGCGAGAACTACGGGCAGAAGTTCCAGCTTCCCGGCCGCGGGCCGATCGGCGCCAACTGCATGGCCAACCGCCGCGACTTCAAGACGCCCGTGGCGGCCTTCGAGGACCGGGAGGTGCCGTCCACCGTCACCGTCAAGTGGTGCGGCCAGTTCCACGAGACGAAGATCGGCCATTCGCCGCTGGACGTGGTGGCCTGGCACGGCAATTACGCGCCGGTGAAGTACGACCTGCGGACCTACTGCCCGGTGGGCGCCATCCTGTTCGACCATCCCGATCCGTCGATCTTCACCGTGCTGACCGCGCCCTCTGGCGTCGAGGGGACGGCGAACATCGATTTCGTCCTGTTCCGCGAACGCTGGATGGTGGCCGAGAACACCTTCCGTCCGCCCTGGTACCACAAGAACGTCATGTCGGAACTGATGGGCAACATCTATGGCGTTTATGATGCCAAGCCCAAGGGCTTTGTCCCCGGCGGCATGTCCCTGCACAACTGCATGCTGCCGCACGGGCCGGACAAGACGGCCTTCGAGGGCGCCTCGAACGCCGCGCTGAAGCCCGAGAAGCTGGAGGACACCATGTCCTTCATGTTCGAGACCCGCTTCCCGCAGCACCTCACGCCCTTCGCGGCACAGGCAGGCCATCTGCAAGAGGACTACATCGACTGCTGGGGGTCGCTGGAGAAGAAGTTCGACGGGACGCCGGGCGTCAAGTGACAGGCGGCGGACCGGGGGCCAGCCCCCGGACCCCCGGGATATTTTCGGACAGATGAAAGAGGGCAGATGCCGCTGCTGCGATCCTGGGTCGAAAGCGCCAATGCGCCGGACCATCCGTTTCCGCTGAACAACCTGCCCTGCGGCGTGTTCTCGATGCCGGGCGGCGATCCGCGCTGCGGCGTGGCCATCGGGGATTTCGTGCTGGATGTGGCGGGGCTGGAGGAGGCGGGGCTTGTTGCCCTGTCCGGTGGCCCCTTCCTGGACGTGCCGTTCTGGAACGACCTGATGGAAGCCGGGCCGGCGGTCTGGGCCGCCCTGCGCGACCGGCTGACCGCCCTGCTCGCGGAAGGAGCGGCCGAGAGGGCGGCTGTCGCGCCCTTCCTGGTGCCTCTGGCCGGTGCAACCCTGCACATGCCGTTTCTGGTCAGCGAATACACCGATTTCTACGCCGGGCGGCACCATGCGACCAATGTCGGCACCATGTTCCGGGGGGCCGAGAATGCCCTGCCGCCGAATTGGCTGCATATCCCCATCGGATATAACGGGCGGGCGTCGTCGGTGGTGGTCTCGGGCACGCCGGTGCGTCGGCCCTGGGGGCAGCTGAAGGGGCCGGAGGATGCCGCGCCGCGCTTTGCGCCCTCGGCCCGGTTCGACATCGAGCTGGAACTGGGCGCGGTGGTGGGACTGCCGTCCGAAGGCCCGGTGACGGTGGCCGAGGCGGACGCGATGATCTTCGGCTATGTCCTTCTGAACGACTGGTCGGCGCGGGACATCCAGGCCTGGGAATATCAGCCGCTGGGGCCCTTCCAGGCCAAGGCCACGGCGACGACGATCAGCCCCTGGATCGTGACGCGCGCGGCGCTGGAGCCGTTCCGCACCTCGACGCCTGCGCGGGAGAAGCCGCTGTTGCCCTACCTGCACGAGCCGCGCCCGATGCTGTACGACATCGCGCTGGAGGTCGGGCTGACGCCGGAAGGCGGGACGGAAACCGTGATCGCCCGGACCAATTACGCCGAGATGTATTACTCGGCCGCCCAGCAGCTGGCGCATCACACCACCTGCGGCTGCCCGATGAACACCGGCGACCTGCTGGGGTCGGGCACGATCTCGGGGCCGACGAAGGACAGCCGCGGCAGCCTCCTGGAACTGTCCTGGGGCGGCAAGGAACCCATCGTGATCGCGGGCGGCAGCCGCAGTTTCATCGAGGACAACGACACCCTCACCCTGCGCGGATGGTGCCGCGGGGATGGCTACACCATCGGTTTCGGCGACTGCTCCGGCAAGGTGCTGCCCGCGCTTGAAGACCCCTATGCAAGGACCTAGACCATGGCCAAGGCTTTCGCATCCCAAGGCGACCTGAGCGGGAAGCAGATCAGCTTCACCGAGATCGGCGAGGGCCTTTACGCCTTTACCGCCGAGGGCGACCCGAACTCGGGCGTCATCATCGGCGATCAGTCTGTGATGGTAGTCGAGGCGCAGGCCACGCCCCGCCTCGCGCAGAAGGTGATCGACTGCATCCGCAGCGTGACCGACAAGCCCATCTCTCACCTCGTGCTGACGCATTACCACGCGGTGCGGGTGCTGGGGGCGTCGGCCTTCAAGGCCCCGCAGATCATCATGTCGGAAGCCGCGCGCAACATGGTGGCCGAGCGCGGGCAGGAGGATTGGGACAGCGAGTTCCAGCGCTTTCCCCGCCTGTTCCAGGGGCATGAGGACATCCCCGGCCTGACCTGGCCGACCACCACCTTCAACGGGAAGATGACGGTCTGGCTGGGCAATCGGCGGGTGGACATCCTGCAACTGGGCCGCGCCCATACCGCAGGCGATGCGGTGATCCATGTCCCTGACCAGAACGTGATGTTCACCGGCGACATCGTCGAGGCGCATTCCGCCTGCTATTGCGGCGACGGCCATTTCGCCGACTGGGGAGGCACGCTGGAGGCGATCCGCGCCTATGATCTGGACGCGATCGCTCCAGGCAGGGGGGATGCGGTGGTGGGCCGTGCGGCGGTGAACGCGGCGTTGGACCGGACGAAGGATTTCGTGGAATCGACCTACCGGCCCGTGGCCCGTGTCGCGGCTCGCAACGGCACCCTGAAGGAAGCCTGGGAGGCCTGCCGGGCGGAATGCGATCCGAAGTTCCGGGACTACGCCATCTACGAACATTGCCTGCCCTTCAACGTCGCCCGCGCCTATGACGAGGCCCGCGGGATCGGCCATCCCCGCATCTGGACCGCCCAGCGCGATCTGGAGATGTGGGCGGCGCTTCAGGGCTGAGAACCGCTGAGGGAGGAGCAGATGACCGAACGCCTTCCGGAACGCTACGCGCTGGCGTTCCGCCTCTATCCCTATCAGCGGTCGCCCGATCAGGATGCCGCCACGCCGATCCGCCACCGGGTGATCGTCGTGGGCGGCGGCCCGGTCGGCCTGGCCATGGCGTTGGACCTGGGCCGGCGCGGAGTGCCGGTGCTGCTGCTGGACGACCACGAAGGCGCGGGGCTGGGCAGCCGGGCGCTGTGCTTTGCAAAGCGCACGCTGGAGATCTGCGACCGGCTGGGCGCGGCGGGGCCGATGCTGGAGAAGGGCGTGCAGTGGAACGTCGGCAAGGTGTTCCACGACGACCGGCTACTGTATGAGTTCAACCTGTTGCCCGAGGGCGGCCATGCCTTCCCGGCCTTCGTCAACCTGCAACAGCCCTGGTTCGAGAAGTTCCTGCACGACGCCATCCTGGCGGCGCAGGCCGAAGGCGCGCCGATCGAGCTGCGGGGGCGGAACCGCGTCGATGCCGTCAGCCTGGCCGATGATCATGTGACGCTGGACATACTGACGCCGGACGGACCCTACCAGCTTCAGGCCGACTGGCTGATCGTCTGCGACGGCGCCCGCAGCCCCTTGCGGGGCATGCTGGGGCTCAGTTTCGACGGGAGGGTGTTCGAGGACAACTTCCTGATCGCCGACGTGAAGATGAAGGCCGATTTCCCGACCGAACGCTGGTTCTGGTTCGAGCCGCATTTCAAGTCGGGCGATTCCGCGCTGCTGCACAAGCAGCCCGACGACATCTGGCGCATCGACTTCCAGCTGGGCTGGAACATCGACCGCGCGAAGGAGCTGGAGCCGGCCCGCATCCGCGCCCGCGTCGATGCGATGCTGGGACCGGATGTGGAGTATGAGCTGGACTGGTGCTCGATCTACACCTTCCAGTGCCGCCGGATGGAGCGGTTCCGCCATGGCCGGGTGCTGTTCGCGGGCGACTCGGCGCATCAGGTCAGCCCCTTCGGCGCGCGGGGCGCGAATTCGGGCATCCAGGACGTGGACAACCTGGCCTGGAAACTGGCGCTGGTGCTGGACGGCACCGCGCCCGAGACGCTGCTGGACAGCTATGATGCCGAACGTGTCTTCGGCGCCGACGAGAACATCCTGAACTCTACCCGGGCGACGGATTTCATCACGCCCAAGACCCCGGTGTCGAAGCTGTTCCGCAACGCGGTGCTGACGCTGGCCGAACATCTGCCCTTCGCCCGCACCGTGGTGAACTCGGGCCGGCTTTCGGTGCCCTGCACCTATGACGGCTCGGCGCTGAACGGCCCGGATCTTCCCGCGATGCCCGCCCGCACCCGTCCCGGCAGCCCCTGCCCGGATGCGCCGGTGGCGGATGGCTGGCTGCTGAACCGTCTCGGGCGGGGCTTCACGCTGATGACGATCGATGCCGACGCGCCCGACAGCCTGGACGCCCACGGCCTGACCGTAGCGCGCCTGGCGCTGACCGCCACGCCGGAACTGACCGCCCGCTATTTGGGAGAGGCGCGCTCGGCCGTCTATCTGATCCGCCCGGACCAGCATGTCGCCGCCCGCTGGGACAGGTTCGACGAAAGCGCCGTCACGGCCGCGCTTGCCCGTGCCATCGGAAAGGGCTGACCCATGCTGATCACCACCCCGAACCTGACCAGCCCGGACGAAACCTATGCCGCGCTGATCGCCACGCACGAGGGCCTGAGCGAGGCGGAGAGCCATGCGCTGAACGCCCGGCTGATCCTGATCCTGATGAACCACATCGGCGACCATGCCGTGCTGGCCAGGGCGCTGCGCCTGGCCCGCGACCCGGGTTCGACGTCCGACTGACAGCCGTCAGGCTCGCGTCAGGCAGCGGCCTTTTCGCCCGCGAAGCGGCCGTAGAAGGTTTCGCCCTTCTCGGCCATCTCGCGCAGAAGCGCGGGAGCATGGAACCGCGGCCCGAACTGCGCTGTCAGGCCCCGGCAGATCGCGACCGCGCGGGGCGCGCCGATCATGTCCAGCCACGAGAACGGCCCGCCCGACCAGGGCGCAAAGCCCCAGCCGAGGATCGCGCCCACGTCGCCTTCGCGGATGTCGGTCAGCACGCCGTCCTCCAGCGCGCGCACCGCCTCCAGCACCTGGGCGAAAAGCATCCGGTGCTGGACGTCCGACAGCGAGGGCTGCATCTTGTCCAGCGGATACTTGTGCGCAAGGCCCTCCCACAGACCCAGACGCTCGCCCTTGTCGTTGTAGGCGTAGAACCCGGCGTTCGACTTGCGGCCCAGCCGGCCCTGATCGGCCATCCAGAACAGCACATGGTCCACCGCCTCGTCGGGGTAGTCCTTGCCCATCGCCTCTTTCGTCGCCTTGGCGATCTTCACGCCAAGGTCGATCGAGGTCTCGTCCACCAGTTGCAGCGGTCCCAGCGGCATCCCCACCAGCTTTGCCGCATTCTCGATCAGCGCCGGTTCCACCCCTTCGGCGACCATGCGGATGCCTTCGTTGATGTAGGGGATGATGCAGCGGTTGGCGTAGAAGAACCGCGCGTCGTTGACGACGATGGGGGTCTTGCGGATCTGGCGGACGAAATCCAGCGCCTTGGCGACGGCGCGTTCGCCGGTCGCCTTGCCGCGGATGATCTCGACCAGGTTCATCTTGTCCACCGGGCTGAAGAAGTGGATGCCGATGAACTGTTCCGGGCGCGCGCTGGCCTTCGCAAGGCCGGTGATCGGCAGGGTCGAGGTGTTCGTGGCATAGATGCAGTCGGCGCCCACCACGGCCTCGACCCTGGCCGTCACTTCGGCCTTGACCTTCGGATCCTCGAACACCGCCTCGATGACCAGATCGGCACCTGACAGCGCGGCGTAATCGGTGGTGGCGGTGATCCGGCCCAGCACTTCGGCCTTCTTCTCGGCCGTGACCTTGCCGCGCTTCATGCCCTTGTCCAGCAGCCCCTCGGAATGCGCGCGGCCCCGATCTGCGGCCTCTTGCGTCGCGTCGATCAGGACCACCTCGATCCCCGCATTGGCACTGACATAGGCGATGCCCGCCCCCATCATCCCCGCCCCGATCACGCCCAGCTTCTTCACGGACTGATCCGCGACCTTCGGCCGGTTCGCGCCCTTCTCCAGCGCCTCCTTGTTGATGAACAGGCTGCGGATCATCGCCGCGGACGAGGGGTTCATCAGCACGGATGTGAAATGCCGCGCCTCGATTCGCAGCGCGGTGTCGAAGGGCACCAGCGCGCCCTCATAGACCGCCGCAAGCAGCGCCTTCGCCGCCGGATAGACGCCCATCGTCTTGCCGAGGACCATGGCAGAGGCCCCGACGAAGGTCGGGAAACCCGCCGGGTGATAGGGCGTGCCGCCGGGCATCTTGTAGCCCTTCTGGTCCCAGGGCTTCACCAGATCGGCGTCGGTCGCCGACAGGACCCATTCCTTCGCCCGCGCCAGCAGGTCCTCGGGCGCCACCACCTCGTCGATCAGGCCCGCGCCCTTCGCCTCTTTCGGAGACACCAGCTTGCCCTCCAGCAGGAAGGGTGCCGCCATCATCGCGCCCAGCTTGCGCACCAGGCGCGTGGTGCCGCCGGCGCCGGGGAAGATGCCGACCATGATCTCGGGCAGACCGATCTTTGCCTTGGGGTTGTCAGCCGCGATGATGCGGTGGCAGGCGAGCGGCAGTTCCAGCCCGATCCCCAGCGCCGTGCCCGGCAGGGCGGCGACGATGGGCTTGCCCCCCTTCAGCGTCTTCGGGTCCATGCCCGCGCGTTCGATCTTGCGCAGGACCTGGTGCATCTGCATCACGCCGTCAAAGATCGCCTGTGCCCCGCCCGCGCGCATGCCTGCGATAACGTTCAGGTCCATCCCTCCGGCAAAATCCTTCTTGCCGCTGGTCAGGATGATCCCCTTCACCCCCGGATCGGCCAGCGCCCGGTCGATCAGATCGGACAACAGCGCGAAAGCCTCGGTGGACATCACGTTCATCGATCTGGACGGGACGTCCCAGGTGATCGTGGCGACACCTTCGGCATCGGTGGTCATGGTGAAATCGGTCATCGGTTCGTCTCCTTGGGCCAGCCGGATGAGGGGGTGCCCGCCTTGTGCGGCAAGGTGCAGGGTCCCTTCCGGCGCAATTGGTGCAGATCGTCTTCAGGGCAGGTCATCGCGTCCCGAGGCCGCCGCCCGGCGCCGCGGAAACGGGTTATGGATCGGTCGCAGCAGCGGTCAGGCGCCGAGCGTCCCGCAGGCCGGGGCCGCGGGTCGGGCCGGGCGGTCATGCGCGGGCAGAGGTCAGGCTCCGGGTTCACGTCAGATCCCTCGGGCTCAAGCGCCTGCCGAACTGCGCCAGCAGCACGTCGCGGGTGATCGGCCAGCGGTCGGCCCTGATCTGGTAATGCGCCTCCGAGAACAGCCAGACCTCACCGCGCCGCACGATGGCGTGGCGCGAGGCATGCGGGCAGGCCACCCGCTCGCCGTGCGAGATCAGATGCGTGTGGTGCCAGCCCTCGATACGGTCGCAATCGACATACTCGGCTTCGCGGGCAACCCTTTCGTAATGAGTCACATTAAGATCCTTCAGGGTCTGGTGCAGGGTGTCGAATGTCGGGCGCAGATCGTCGCCAGACGTGACCAGAAGCCGCGCGGTCTCGGTATGGATCAGATAGGGCAGGTCGATCCTGCGTGCATAGCCGTCAAAATCGCCGTTCAGCACGGTTTGCGAGACGGCATTCAGGGCTTGCTGATAGATATCCAGCGCGTTCATCGCGGGCCTGTCCAATCCTGGCCGTCGCGATAGGTGAACCGCGCCTTGCCGCCCTCGATCTCGACCCGCAGGTCCACATCCGAATAGGTCGCCACCTCGCGCGGGGCCTTGGTGCCCACGACCAGAAACCGCGCCACGCGGTCGGAGCGGTTGATGAAATGGTGTCCGTCCGTGCTGCCCGCCGGGAAAGCCGCGCAGTCGCCCGGGCGCATCACCGTCTCGCCCGCGTCCTGGACCAGGGTGCATTCGCCCTCGGTCACCATCACGAACTCGTCCTCGTTCAAGTGCCAGTGCCGAAGCGACGACCGGCCCTTCATCATGCCGGCATAGGGTTCGGGATAGATCGAGCCGGTCTTTACCGGAACCTTCGCGGGGTCGATCACGGGCATGCGGGGTCTCCTTCCGGTTGGGCGCCGCCCGGCCGGAGAGGCCCCCGCGTCAGGCGGAAAGCGCCAGAGCCTCGAATTGCTGTGCCAGGTCGGGCATCGACGCGCGGGTATAGTTCACCATCTCGACCTGCGGTCCAAGCGCGGTGGCGCGGCAGAAATAGACCGCCGAGGACGACCGCCCCGCCTCGCCCGCCAGCGTCAGCTCGTTCCAGTCGGCCCAGACCCGGAACCGACCGGCGCGGGGCAGTTCGACGGCCCTGACCTCTGGCCGCAACGCGGCGACCCCATCCCGCAGCAAGCGCTGCCGCAGCAGCGAAAGGAACAGCCGCGCTTCCGGCCGCCCCGACAGAAGCAGACGTTCGGCCGGCAGGAAGATGGGCAGCGGAAAGGCGTAATAGTCCAGAAGCGCCTCGATCCGGCCCGCCAGAAGCAGCTCTCCACGAAAGCGAAGATGCGCAGCGATATGTGAATGCATGACGGGAGTGCCACCCAAACCGATTTGAAGAAGCGCCCATCATGGGAGAATCAGCTCCGTCGCGACGGAGGATTGCGACATCGGGTGCACCGGATGCGACAGCAAGGCGGCCTTGCACCTCTCGCATGGCGCCGAACTTGCCTGTGCAGCGCATCGGATCAGACCCGTTCGATGATCGTGGCCGCGCCCATGCCGCTGGCGATGCAGAGCGTCGCCAGCCCCAGTTCCTTGTCCTGCCGCTCCAGCTCGTCCAGCAGCGTGCCGATGATGATCGCCCCCGTGGCCCCCAGCGGGTGCCCCATGGCGATCGCCCCGCCATTCACGTTGACCACGGCAGGATCGACGTCGAAGGCCTGCTGGAACCGCAACACCACGGATGCGAAGGCCTCGTTCACCTCGAACAGGTCGATGTCGCGGATCGTCAGACCCGAGTCCTTCAGGATCTTCTGCGTCGCCGGGACCGGGCCGGTCAGCATGATCGTCGGGTCAGTGCCGATCTTCGCCGTGGCGCGGATGCGGGCGCGGGGTTTCAGCCCGTGGGCCCGGCCGAACTCGGCGCTGCCGATCAGGACGGCCGCCGCCCCGTCCACGATGCCGCTGGAGTTGCCCGCGTGGTGGATGTGGTTGATCTTCTCGAGGTGCGGATACTTCATGATCGCGACCTTGTCGAAGCCGGGCATCACCTCGCCCATCTCCTTGAAGGCCGGTTTCAGCGCGCCAAGCGCCTGCATGTCGGTGCCGGGGCGCATGTATTCGTCGCGGTCCAGGATGGTCAGGCCGTTCTGATCCCTGATCGTCAGGACGGATTTCGCGAACCGCCCTTCCTCCCACGCCACCGCCGCGCGGCGCTGCGATTCCACCGCCAGGGCGTCGGCCTGGTCGCGGGTAAAGCCGAATTCGGTGGCGATGATGTCGGCGCTGATGCCCTGCGGGACAAAGTAGGTCTTCATGGCCAGCGTCGGATCGACGGCAATCGCCGCCCCGTCCGAGCCCATGGGGACCCGCCCCATCATCTCGACCCCGCCGGCGATATAGGCATGCCCCGCCCCGCCCTTCACCTGGTTCGCCGCCAGGTTCACCGCCTCCATCCCGCTGGCGCAGAAGCGGTTGATCGCCAGGCCGGGGATGCGTTCGTCCAGATCCGAGGCCAGCACCGCCGACCTTGCGAGGCAGCCGCCCTGTTCGCCGACCTGGGTGACGTTGCCCCAGATCACATCCTCGACCGCGTGGCCTTCCAGCCCGTTCCGCTCCTTCACGGCGTTCAGCACCTTGGCCGACAGTGCGACCGAGGTCAGTTCGTGCAAGCTGCCGTCGGGGCGGCCCTTGCCGCGGGGGCTGCGGACGGCGTCGTAGATGAAGGCATCGGTCATGGTGGTCTCCTCAGGCGGGGAAGGCCCGCGTCAGCAGGTCGTAGGGGTGTTTCCAGCCGGGCAGCGCACTGATGCGGTCCAGCCAGCGGTCGATGTGCGGCCAGTCGGTGCGATCAAAGCCGAAGGGCTCGGGGTAGAAAAGGTAACCGCAGCAGGACAGGTCGGCGATGGTCACGGCCTCTCCGGCGATCCAGGTGCGGCTGTCGAGGTGGTCGTTCAGCACCGTATAGGCGGCCTTCAGGCGGCCTTGCAGGAAGGGGATCACCGCCTCGGGGCGCTTTTCGGGGGGCAGGAAGTTCATCAGGAACCGGGTGGTGCCGATGGCGGTGGACAGCTTGTGGTTGTCCCAGAACAGCCACCGCAGCACCTCGCGCCGTTCTGCGGCAGAGCGGCCCCCCAGCTTGCCGGTCTTGGAGCTGATGTAATCCAGGATCACCCCCGACTGGGTCAGCGTGGTGTCGCCGTCGACCAGCACCGGGACCTCGCCCATCTCGTTGATCGCCTTGAACTCCGCGCTTCGCGCCTCGCCCTTGAAGAAATCGACGAAGACCGGCTCCCAGTCCAGGTCGGCCATCTCCAGCGCCAGGGCGCATTTGTAGGCGTTGCCGCTTTCGCCGAAACAGTAGAGCTTCATCACCGTCCTCCCTTGTCCCCTCCTACCCTTACGCGCCACGCGCCGGACGGAAAGCCTCCTGATGCGACTTCGGCGCATCGCCGGGGGCAACCCCGGCGAGGTGTGACGAAGTCAACGACGAGCGGCCCGGTTCAGAACGCCTCGGCGGCCAGCGCCATGACCGGATCGGCCCCGCTTTCGATGCGGGCCAGATGCATGGAACAGGCCGGAAGCTGCCGGGCCATGTAGAAGCGGCCCGTGGCGATCTTCGCCGCGTAGAAATCACGGTCGGCGGCACCGGCATCCAGCGCCTCATAGGCAGCCTTCGCCATCCGGGTCCACATCAGGCCCAGGCAGACATGGCCCATCATGTGCATGAAGTCATAGGACCCGGCCAGCGCCGCATTGGGGTTCTTCATGCCGTTCTGCATGAAGAACATGCCCGCCTGTTGCAGCTGCTTCGACGCGGTCTTCAAGGCCTCCACGAAGCCCGTCATCCGCTCGTCGCCCTCATGCGCCTTGCATTCGGCCTTCACCATTTCAAAGAAGGCCATCACATGCCTGCCGCCGTCCTGCGCGAGCTTCCGGCCCACCAGATCCAGCGCCTGTATACCGTTCGCGCCTTCGTAGATCATCGCGATCCGGGCGTCGCGGGCGAACTGCGACATGCCCCATTCCTCGATATAGCCGTGCCCGCCAAAGACCTGCTGGGCCTGTACTGCCATCTCGAAGCCCTTGTCGGTCTGGAACCCCTTCAGCACCGGGATCATCAGGCTGACCAGCCCTTCGACCGCGGCGTCGCCCGTGCGGGTATAGCGGTCGATCAGCGTCGCGCCCCAGTAGGTCAGCGCGCGGGCGCCTTCGACAAAGCTCTTCTGCTCCATCAGGTTGCGGCGGATGTCGGGATGCACGATCAGCGGATCGGCCGGGCCGTTCGGGTTCTTCGCCCCCGTCACGTCGCGGCCTTGCAGCCGGTCCTTCGCATAGGCCAGCGCGTTCTGATAGGCGGCCTCGGCCACGGCATAGCCTTGCAGCGCCACGCCCAGCCGCGCCTCGTTCATCATGGTGAACATGGCGCGCATGCCCTTGTGGAGTTCACCCAGCAGATACCCCGTCGCCCCGTCGTAGTTCATCACGCAGGTCGCGTTGCCGTGGATGCCCATCTTGTGCTCGACCTTGCCCACGGACACCGCGTTCCGGTCGCCAAGCGTGCCGTCATCATTCACCAGGAACTTCGGCACGATGAAAAGGCTGATCCCCTTCGTCCCCTCGCCGCCGCCCGGGGCCTTGGCCAGCACCAGATGCACGATGTTCTCGGCCATGTCGTGATCCCCGGCCGAGATGAAGATCTTCTGCCCGGTGATCCGGTAGGACCCGTCCGCCTGCGGCTCGGCCCTGGTGCGCAACAGGCCGAGGTCGGTCCCGCAATGCGGCTCGGTCAGGTTCATCGTGCCGGTCCATTCACAGGTCACAAGCTTCGGCAGCCACTTCCGCTTCTGCTCCTCGGTCCCGTGCGCAAGGATCGCCGAATAGGCGCCATGGGTCAGGCCCTGATACATGTTGAAGGCCATGTTGGCCGAAACGAAGGTCTCGTTCACCGCGGTGTGCATGAGGTAAGGCAGCCCCTGCCCGCCGTATTCGGGCGCCGCGTCCAGCGACATCCAGCCGCCCTCGCGCAGCGTGTCGAAGGCCGCCTTGAACCCCCTGGGCGTGCGGACGACGCCGTTTTCCAGCACGCAGCCCTCGACATCGCCCACCGTGTTCAGCGGGGCAAGCACGTCCTGCGCCACCTTGGCGGCCTCCTCGAAGACGGCCACGGTGAAGCTGCGGTCAAGGTCGGAGTAGCCAGGTATGTCGGCCTCGCTGACCTTCAACAGGTCGTGCAGCAGGAACTGCATGTCCTTCACGGGGGCGGTATAGCTGGGCATTCCTCTCTCCTCTTCCCTTCAGGTGCCGCGCCCCGGACGGGGCGCGGGTCGTTCAGGCCGCGTGCCGGGGCACCAGGCCCTTGGCTTCGGCCTCCGCCAGCTCGGCCTTCAGCTCGGCGATCGCCAGGTCCAGCTCGGCCCGCTGCGCCTCCATCTCGGCCAGCCGCTTCACCGCCAGCTCAAAGGCCCGCTGGCGCTGGGCGGTCACCCCGCCGTCGCGGTCATAAAGGTCCAGCGTCTGCCGGATGTCCTCGAGGCTGAAGCCGAAGCGCTTGCCGCGCAGGATCAGCACCAGCCGCGCCCGATCGCGCCGGGTGAACAGGCGCCGCGTCCCGATGCGGATCGGGTGCAGCAGTTCCTTGGCCTCGTAGAACCGCAGGGTGCGCGGGGTCACGTTGTAGCTCTCGCACATCTCGCGGATGGTCATCACGTCACTCGGTGTTCCAGTCGTCATGGTCGCACTCGTCATTGGAAGCATCACTGCCGCCGCAGATGCGAACCTGCCTACAGGATTACCAGAGGAGTTGACGTTAACGTCACTGTGACGTCACGTCAGAACCGCGCCTGACGTGAAGTCAGACTTCGTCCTGAAATCGTTCCGGTTGACGCAGAGGGAGCGGGACTGGCAGCGGAACGGGCAGCGGAAAAGGCCGGGTCCCGGTCTGACAGCCGGGCCAGCAGTCCTGCAATCCTGTCCCCGGTCAGCGCAGGACCATGCCTTCCGGCCAGGTCAGAACCTGTTCCAGCGTGATCGTCTGCCTGGCCCCCGCAGGCAGCGCGAAGTCCCAGGCGAGGATGCCGCGCTGGCCATCGACATCGGTTTCCGTGACCTTGGGACTGGCCGTCACCGCGATCTCCAGGTCGTCCTGCTCGCTGTAGGGGACCTGATCCAGGATCCGCACCGGCCAGGCTTCTGCCCCGGTGTTCTCGACCGTGATCACCGCGCTTTCGCTTTGCCGGTTGGCGCTGACGAAGATCCCCGTCTGGCCCCCCGCGCGCTTCGGCATCTCGCGCTTGACCCGCAGCGTTTCAAGCGCGCCGAACCCCACCTTCGTCTCCACCCCCGGAGCGACCACGTCCAGCCAGGTCTGGCCGGCCAGCACGCCCTCGCGGAGCAGCATCGCCTGACCGGGCAGCAGCGGCTCGTCGCTGGCGTTGGTAAAGCTGGCCATCACGAAGGCCGTCCGGTCCAGCCGGGGCACGGCCACGGCCTGCACGACCGGCACGAAGTCGAGGCTGTCCAGGGCAAGCCGAAGGTCTTCGGCGCCCGCAGCCACGGTCACCGGCACCGGGTAGTTGTAGACGACGGTGTCACCCTCCAGCGCCACGCCGGCCGTGACCGACGGGGCGGTTTCGGACACCGGCGCCTCCATCATCGCCATGTCCGCGTCGCCCCGCGATTTGCGCGCCAGACCTTCCGGCGCGTCCTCTGGCCAGATGCTGCGCAACTCTGGCCAAAGCTGCGAGGGGGCCGCCTGTTCCGAGGGCCGCGCGGACGACAGGGTCAGTGCCACCCCGTCCCAATCCTCGTCGGTGTGCTGCGTCACCAGGACCGAACGGTCGAGGGTCAGCCTGTCGCCGCCCTTCCGCGTCAGGTTCAGGTCATAGACCGGCTGCCAGCTTGCGTTGCCGACATATTGGGTGATCGTCACTGTCGCTTCGCCCGCCTCCTGCGCGGTGACCGCCACCGACAGCGCGGCATAGTCCATGTCCGCCGAGGGCAGCGCGTCATAGGCCGCCTGCGCCCTGACCAGCGCCTCCTGTGCCTCGGTCACGGCCTTCTGCGCCGCAGGAAGATCCGCCTTCGCCGCCAGCGCGGCCTGACGGACGGCAAGCGTCTCGGCCCCGATCATCCCGGCCATCGCCCTGATCGTCTCGGGCGTCGCCCCGTCCGGCAAGGCGCCAGAGAAGGATGACAGGAACCGCACCTGCGCCTCTGCCGCCTCGACCCGAGCCGTCACCGCCTCCAGCGCCAGTTGCGCGGTGTCGGCGGCGGTCTGCGCGGCCTCGATCCGGGCCTTGGCGGCCTTCTGGTCCTCGGTCAGCGGGTCCTCGCGCGGGGGTAGACGGTCGGCGCGCAGGTTGAAGGCGCCAAGCCGCAGACTCTCCGAAGGGGCAAGCCGGATCATCCCGGGGTCGCTGTCAGAGGGCAGGTCGGTGACCAGCAGCTCGTGGCTGCCCGCCGAAGGCACGCTGAACGTCACCTCGCGCGTCAGCCTTGCGCCTTCGGGATAGACGGTGACGGCGGTGATCCGGCTGGTTGCCGCGATGGTGTCGGCACAGGCGGGCAGGGCGGTGAAGGCGAGGAGAACGGCAAGAAATGCGCGCATCGGCGGGGCCCTTCGATCGACATCGGCCGAAAGGGTAAGCCCGATGCCGCAGTCCGGGCAAGGCCGGGATACCCGTCGCAGGGATTTCGTCCCGGCGCGCGTCAGGCCATGTCGAACTGTGCCGGATCGGGACCGCAGCGCCGGCCCTCGTCCAGCGTCGCCATCGCGGCCATCTCCGCCTCGGTCAGCGCAAAGTCGAAGAGGTCCAGGTTCTCGCGCAGCCCGGCCTCGCGGGTCGAACGCGGAATGACCGCGGCGCCGATCTGGAGGTGCCAGCGCAGGATGACCTGGGCCGGGGACTTGCCGGTGCGGCGCGCGGCGGCCTGAACGGGGGCGGCCCCGAAGCTCTGCCCCTGGCCAAGGGGCGTCCAGCTCTGGGTGACGATGCCGTGGCGGTCGTGGAAGGCGCGCAGGGCAGGCTGTTGCAGGCGGGGGTTGATCTCGACCTGGTTCACGGCGGGCGTGACGCCGGTCTCGCCGATGATCCGTTCCAGATGCGCCTCCTGGAAGTTCGACACGCCGATCGACAGGGCGCGACCCTCTTCCCGCAGCCGGATCAGCGCGCGCCAGGTGTCGAGGTAAAGGCCCCGGGCCGGGCAGGGCCAGTGGATCAGCAGAAGGTCGACATGGGCCAGGCCCAGCCGTTCCAGGCTTGCCTCGGCCGCGCGGATCGCGGAGTCGAAGCCCTGTTCGCTGTTCCAGACCTTGGTGGTCACGAAGATGTCCTCCCGCGGCAGACCCGAGGCGCGGACGCCCTCGCCCAGTCCCACCTCGTTGCCGTAGATCGCCGCGCCGTCGACCAGCCGGTAGCCGAGTTTCAGCGCCGTGGCCGTGGTCTCGGCGGTGCTGGCAGCTGGCACCTGCCACAGGCCGAAGCCCAGCTGCGGGATCTGGCGGCCGTCGTTCAGGGGAAGCATCGGGGTCATCGCGGGTCTCCTGCCGGTACGGACAGGTAAGCCCCTGGCCGCCCGAGGCGCAAGGGGACGGGGCTCCGGGTCGGGGTCAGGGGCGGGGGTTGGGGTCGGGCAAGGGCCCGAGCCGCGATTGCGGGGTTGGGATGGTCCGGAAAGCCGCAGCCGAAGCGGCGGACAAGGGCCATGCAGGCCGGGCCCACCTGGCTCGACTTGGCCAGAGGCATGCCGGTGGCGGCGTCGAGAAGGTTCAACCCGCCACCTGCGGGCACGTATTTCAATCCGCGTTCGGCAAGCGCCCGTTGCAGTTCTCCCCAGGTCTCGGAGACTACCAGCGCCTATGCGACGAGAAGCCGAAGGCGCGACGCAGGAGCCGCTCGTCGATGCCTTCGGCACTCCTCGCTCTGCGGCGCTCCCAGCGCTGCACCTCAAGGCCACCAGGTCGCGCAGCACGGCTCCGGGCGTCTCGTCCCGCGCGCGGCACAGCGTCACAAACCGCCGCCACAACAGGCCGTCACAGTGAAAAAGGGTCTCGGCCATAAGCCAAGACCCTCCACGATCAGGGTTAAGAAACCCTCAGCCCTTCTTCAGCGCCTTCGACCCCAGCAGTTCGGCGATCTGCACCGCGTTCAGCGCCGCGCCTTTGCGCAGGTTGTCGGACACGCACCACAGGCTCAGCCCGTTCTCGATGGTCGAATCCTGCCGCACCCGGCTGACATAGGTCGCATATTCGCCCACGCATTCGATCGGCGTGATATAGCCACCGGGCTCGCGCTTGTCGATCAGCATCACCCCCGGCGCCTCGCGCAGGATGTCCTGCGCCTCCTGCCAGTCGAGGAAATCCTCGAACTCGATGTTGATCGCCTCGGAGTGGCCGACGAAGACGGGCACGCGGACGCAGGTGGCCGTGACCTTGATCTTCGGGTCGAGGATCTTCTTCGTCTCGGCCACCATCTTCCATTCCTCCTTGGTCTCGCCGCTGTCCAGGAAGACGTCGATCTGCGGGATCACGTTGAAGGCAATCTGCTTCTGGAACTTCTTTGCCGGAACCTCTTCGACCGGGTTGTAGATCGACTTGGTCTGGTTCCACAGCTCGTCCATCCCTTCCTTCCCGGCGCCCGAGACGGACTGATAGGTGGCCACCACCACCCGCTTGATCCTTGCGCGGTCATGCAGCGGCTTCAGCGCCACCACCATCTGCGCGGTCGAGCAGTTGGGGTTGGCGATGATGTTCCGGTTCCTGTAGCCGTGGATGGCGTCGGCGTTCACTTCCGGCACGATCAGCGGAATGTCGGCGTCGTAGCGGTAGAGCGACGAGTTGTCGATCACCACGCAGCCCGCCGCGGCAGCCTTGGGGGCATAGACCTTCGTCGCCTCGGACCCCACGGCGAAAAGGGCGATGTCCCAGCCGGTGAAATCGAACGTGTCCAGGTCCCTGGTCTTCAGGGTCTTGTCGCCAAAGCTGACCTCGGTGCCCAGCGATTTGCGCGATGCCAGCGCGGCGATCTCGTCCACCGGGAACTCGCGCTCGGCGAGGATGTTCAGCATTTCGCGGCCCACGTTGCCCGTGGCACCCGCGACGACGACCTTGTAGCCCATCGGGGTTCTCCTCTGATCGTCCCAAAGGCGGGACGGGCGGCTGTTAGCGCAAGGCCCGCGCGGGGAAAAGCGGATTCGTCGGCGGAAAGGCCGCCGGGGCTCAGCCCCTGCGGTCCTGTGACCAGAGGTAGACGGCAAGACCCGCCGCTGTTGTCAGGGCGAAGAACAGGAACACCGCCTCATAAGGCGCGGCGGGGGTGACGGGTTCGGTTGCGGCATGCAGGCGTCCGGTCACGATCTGGGCGATGCCGATGGGCGCGATCCCGAACAGGTTCAGCAGCGTCACGCCGCGCCCGGTCAGATGCGCCGGCACGAAGGCCCGCCCATGTGCCAGAACGATGGGAAAGCTTGCGCCGAAGAAGCCCGCAGCCACCAGCAGTCCCGCCGCCACAATCGGCGGCGCGGCGGCGAACCACCACAGCCCGAACAGGCAGACCAGCATCGCCGCATTGCCCAGGATCACCAGCCGCTTGCGGCTGCGGAACCAGCGGTCCAGCGGTCCATAGGCGAAATTGCCCGCCACCATGGCCAGACCCATCCACAGGCTGATCCGCCCGATCTCCAGCGCATCCGCACCGTGCACATCGGCCAGATAGGGCCCGATCCACAGGCCCCGCAGCCCGGCGATGGGCGCATAGCAGACCATCATCATGATGAGGACCGGCCAGAGCGCGGGCATCCTCAGAAGCTCCAGCAGCGACCCGTGCCGCGCCCCCTCCAGCCGTTCGGGATCCCGCACCAGAGCGAGAATCGCCAGCGCCACCGCGCCGGTGATGGCAGCGAGGCCCAGCACCGTCTCGCGCCAGCCGAAGGCGGTCACCGCCCAGGACAGGGGCAGCGACGCGGCAACATTGCCCAGCGTGCCGATCCCCAGGGTCAAGGCCGCCAGCGTCCCGAAGGCGGCTGACGCGAACTGGCGGGCGAAGATGAAGTAGCTTGCCATCAGGACCGGCGCACAGCCCACCCCGATCAGCGCCATGGCCAGCTTGATCTGCCCTGCGTCCGTGGCCTCGGCGAACAGTACCGCCCCTCCGGCCCCCACCGCCAGCAGAAGGCCCGAGGTCAGCCGCGGCCCCACCCGGTCAAGCCAGGCGCCGATCGGCAGCTGCATCGCCGCAAAGGTCAGGAACCACCAGCCCGAGGCCGAGGCCAGCTCGGCCGCCGTCACCCCCAGATCCTGCGTCAGCACCGGCGCCAGCACCGCCAGGAAGGCGCGGTAGAACTGGCTCAGGACATAGGCGAGGATCAGGGCGGCGATGCCGATGCGCATGAGGGGCCTTTCGGGACGTCCGGCGCTTGTGACAAGCCTCTCCGCCCGGCGCAAGGCCGATTTCCGGCGGAAATCGGTCCGGAGTTTTGCAAACTCCGGTCGCTCCGGGGCTTGCAGGGTTGCCCCATCCGGCGTCAGATAGTCGTGGTCCGCCCGGAGGTTTCCATGCGCCTCGTCCTTGTCTCTGCCTGCCTTGCCGCGACCCCCGCCTTCGCCAATGACGGCTTCGGCGGCCTCTCCGCCACCGGCCTGACCTTCGGTCAGACCGAGGCCATCGCGATGGAGGAAGAACGGCTTTTCATCGGCCTCGACCGGATCACCGTGGACTATGTGTTCCGCAATCTCACCGACCGGGACGTGACTGGATAAGTGATCTTCCCCCTGCCGCCCGTCGGCGTATGGTCGGGCTATGAAGCGGCGATGAACCTGCCCGAGGACCTGTCCTCGCCCGATCTCGTCGGCTTCACCGCCACCGTGGACGGCCGGCCCGTGCAGGTCGCCATCGACCGCATCGCGGTGGTCGAAGAGGGCTTCGACGAGGAGAACCCGCCCTCCCGCCAGTACGACAACCCTGGTCGCGACGTGACGGCCGATCTGGCCCGGCTGGGCATCCCGCTCACGCTTGACCTCGTGGCGGTGCGCGAGGCGCTGCTGTCCCTGCCGCAGGACCGGCGGGCCGAGGTCGAGGCGCTGGGGCTGGCGGAGTATTACCCGGGCGATCCGGCGCAGGGCTTGCCGCCGGATGTCTGGGGAACCTGGGCCATCGTCACCCGCTATCACTGGACCCAGACCTTCCCGGCCGGGGGAGTGGTCCGCATCAGCCACAGCTACACCAACCGCCCGCCCGGCGGGGTGTTCTACTGGACCCACCCGCCCGAGGACTGGCAGCTTCACCTGAAGGATCAGTATTGCATCGACGAGGGCACCTCGAAGGCGATCGCCAGGACGCTCGAGGCCTCGGGCAGCGCTGAATTCGGCAATATCGGCACCGGCTGGAACATCTCGTACATCCTGCGCACGGCGAACAGCTGGGCCGGCCCCATCGGCCGCTTCACCCTGACGCTGGACAAGGGCGATCCGAAGAACGTGATCTCGCTGTGCGCCGAGGGGGTCCGCAAGACCGGACCCACCACCTTCGTGATCGAGAAGACGAACTACGTCCCGGACCGCGACCTCGAGGTGCTGATCGTCCAGCCGATGCCCCAGAACTAAGGACGCCTGCCCGGCACCGGATGCGCACCCCGCCCGTGCGCCCCGCGACGAGAAGCCGCCCGTCACGCCGCCTGCGCCACCATCTGCCGTTCCCGGATCGGCAGGTGAACCAGCGCACTGAAGGCTCCGACCCCGACGCCGATCCACCAGACCAGCGTATAGTCGCCGTTCAGGTCATACATCCGGCCCCCCAGCCAGACCCCCAGAAAGCCGCCGATCTGGTGGCTCAGGAATACCACGCCATAGAGCGTCCCCATGTAGCGGATGCCGTAGATATGCGCGACCAGCCCCGAGGTCAGCGGCACGGTCGCCAGCCAAAGCGCCCCCATCACCGCCGAGAAGATCAGGACCGAGGCCGGGGTGATCGGCATCAGGATGAAGGCCGCCGCCGCGATGGTCCGGCCGACATAGATCCAGAACAGCAGGTATTTCTTGGTATGGCGCTTGCCCAGCCAGCCCGCCGTCAGCGTGCCGACGATGTTGAACAGCCCGATCACCGCAATCGATACCGCCCCCAGCGCCGAGGTCGTGGTGATGCCGATGTTCGACAGCATCGACCCTGCGTCGATGGGGGAACAGAGCTCGGTCACGAAGGCCGGGAAATGCGCGGTGATGAAGGCCAGCTGATAGCCGCAGGAAAAGAAGCCCAGGAAGATCAACGTGTAGGACGGATCGCGGAAGGCGCGGATCAGGACCGTGCCCATGCTTTCCTCCAGCTCGGCCCGCGTCGCCAGCTTCGGGCTGCGCAGGAAGGGCAGGGCCGCCAGCGTGGCCAGGATGACGGCCGCGAAGATCAGGAACACGCTCTGCCAGCTGTAGCTCTGCAAAAGCCACTCGGCCGTCGGCGCGCCGAACACCTGACCTGCCGACCCGGCTGCGGTGGCGATCCCCAGCGCCATCGAGCGGTTCTCGGGGCTGGCGGCGCGGCCGACGATGGCCAGGATGACGCCGAACCCGGTGCCGGCGATGCCGAAGCCGACCAGGATCGCCAGCAGCTGATGCTGCCCGGGCGTCACCGCATAGGCGGACAGCACCAGCCCCAGCGCATACATCAGCGCCCCCAGGATGATCGCCCTGCGGTCGCCGAAGCGTTCCGCCAGCGCGCCGAACAGCGGCTGGCCGATGCCCCAGGCCAGGTTCTGGATCGCGATGGCCAACGAGAACTCCGCCCGCAGCCAGCCGAATTCGGCGGCTACCGGGATCTGGAAGACGCCAAAGCTTGCCCGGATCGCGAAAGAGATCATCAGGATCAGGCAGCCGGCGATCAGCACGGGGGTGATCAGGGGGGCTTTGGTCATCGAGGGCGCTCCGGCTCTGGCCGGCAAGGTGCGCGCGAGGGCCGGACGGGTCAACCGCGATATTGTCACCGTTACAGACCGGCAGCGCCCGTCTGGCGGGCAGGACGTTGCGGATGTGCCGCAGGGGCGGGGATTCTGCACGCGGAAGGGCATCGCAACCGCTATGGACTTTTGCGCCGACCCGACCGCCGCTATGGCCGGATCAGGCATCGGGATAACTGGGGGTAAGAATGTCCGACTGGTGGCGTGGCGCCGTGACCTATCAGGTCTATCCCCGGTCGTTCCAGGATGACAATGGCGACGGGGTGGGCGACCTGCCCGGGATCACCCGGCGGCTGGACCATCTTGCGGCGCTGGGCGTGGACGCCCTCTGGCTCTCCCCCTTCTTCCGCAGCCCGATGAAGGACATGGGCTATGACGTCAGCGACTATTGCGACGTCGATCCGGTCTTCGGCACCCTGGCCGATTTCGACGCGCTGGTGGCGCGCGCTCATGATCTGGGGCTGAAGGTCATCATCGACCAGGTGCTCAGCCACACCTCGGACCAGCACCCCTTTTTCGTCGAAAGCCGCAAGGACCGGGTGAACCCAAGGGCCGACTGGTATGTCTGGGCAGATCCCCGGCATGACGGCACCCCGCCCAACAACTGGCTGTCGGTCTTCGGCGGGCCCGCCTGGGCCTGGGACGCGCGGCGCAAGCAGTATTACCTGCACAACTTCCTGGCGGCGCAGCCCGACCTCAACTACCACAACCCCGCCGTCCAGGACTGGGCGCTTTCGGCGATGCGCTTCTGGCTGGAACGCGGGGTGGACGGCTTCCGCTTCGATACCGTCAACTATTTCTTCCACGACCTGCTTCTGCGCGACAATTGCGCCGACTATCGGGTCAAGCCGGAACCCGAGGGCAACCCCTACGGGATGCAGTATCACCTGTTCGACAAGAACCAGCCCGAGAACCTGGCCTGGCTGGAACGCATCCGCAGGCTGCTGGACGACTATGGCGCGGCAAGCGTGGGCGAGATGGGCGAAAGCCACCATGCGATCCGCATGATGGGCGAATACACCGCGCCGGGGCGGCTGCATCAGTGCTATTCCTTCGAACTGATGGGCTACGACTATTCCGCCACCTTCTTCCGTGACCGGATCGAGGGCTTCTTCAAGGGCGCGCCCGACGGCTGGCCGATGTGGGCCTTTTCCAACCACGATGTCGTCCGCCATGCGACGCGCTGGGCCAGACACGCGGCCAGCACCGAGGATCTGGCGAAACAGGCAGCTTCGCTGCTGCTGTCCTTCGAGGGCTCGATCTGCCTCTGGCAGGGCGAGGAACTGGGCCAGACCGACACGCCCCTCGATTTCGAGGAACTGACCGACCCGCAGGGCATCAACTTCTGGCCCGAGCCCATCGGCCGCGACAACACCCGCACGCCGATGGTCTGGGACGCGTCGCCGAACGCGGGCTTCACCAGCGGCAAGCCCTGGCTGCCGGTGAAGGCGGAACAGGCCGCCCGCCATGTCGCCGGGCAGACGGGCGCGCAGGGCTCGGTGCTGGAACACTACCGCGCGGCGCTGGCCTTCCGCAAAGGGTCAGCGGCGCTCAGGACCGGAAGGACGCGCTTCCTCGACCTGCGTGAGCCGGTCCTCGGCTTTGTCCGGGGCGAGGGCGAAGGCGCGCTGCTCTGCCTCTTCAATCTCTCGCCGGTGGCCTTGTCGGTGACCGTGTCGGGCGTCGGCGCACCCACCGGGCCGTCGCTTCACGCAGTCCTGCAAGGTGACCGGCTGACCCTTGGCCCGAACGCGGCGGCCTTCCTGCCGGTGACCGGCACGGTTGCGGTGCACGACTGAAGTCCCCGGTCGGGTGGGGTTGACCCTCACCCTACCTTTCGGTCCACCACACCCCTGCCGGGGGGATCGTCACCCCACCCCATTCGGCAGGAACCGGGTTGTAGTTGAACAGGAAGCGGTGCGTCGCGGTATCCCTGCGGCGCAGTCCTTCGGGCAGCGGGTCGGTCTCGATTCCTTCCGCCGCGCAGGCGCGGTGCAGGATGCGGGTCAGCGCCACCTCGTCCGGCCAACCGCCCAGATAGTGTAGCTTCCCCGCCGCGACCAGCGCCGGCCAGCCGTCCTCGGCCTCTTCGACTGTCTGTGCATTGCCCTCGAGCTTCTCGCGCCAGTTGACCAGCGCGCCGCCTTGCGCCAGCGGCACCGGCACGTCCGGCGGCAGGCTTTCGACCCGCGCGACCACGGCATCCAGTCCGGGCAGGGCGGGCGGCAGCGGGACGGGAATGGCAAAGTCCGGCGTCCTGGAATTGGTCCGCGGCCCCAGGATCGCGGTGCCCTGGAAGGCCGCCAGCGCCGCCTTCAGCTTGTCCGACAGGCTGAACAGCCCCGGGGCCAGCACCAGCCGATAACCCGACAGGTCCGCCGCATCGGGGGGCAGAATGTCCACGTTCAGCCCCAGCCGCCGCAGCCCCTTGTAGATGTGGAACACCAGCCAGAAATAGCTGAAGCTGCGCCCCTGAGGCTGGATCTCCCAGGCCCAGTCCGATTCGTAATCGAACACCAGCGCGACATCCGCCCTGGCCGTGCCCGCGTCCGGCATCGCGGCCAGCTCGCGCGCCACCTGCTCGGCCTCGCCGAAGGCCTGCGCCGGGGCGCTGTCGGGGCGCAGCAGGCCCGCATGCATCTGTTCCTGCGCAAAGGGCGCCTGCCGCCAGCGGAAATAGCAGACCGCCTCGGCGCCATGGGCGAAGGCCTCCCAGGCCCAGAGCCGGGCCATGCCGGGCAGCGGGTCGGGGTTCCAGGGCGCCCAGTTCACCGGGCCCGGCTGCTGTTCCATGATCCACCAGCGGCCCCGCCCCACGGCGCGGTAAAGGTCATGGTGGAAGGCCTGGAAATCCGGGTCCCCCTGCCGCACGAAGCGCCGCTTGTGCTCGGGCTCTGCCGGGATCCGGTCCGACAGGAAGCCCAGCGGATAACTGTCCCAGCTTGCGATATCCAGATCGGCGCCGACCCTGAAGTGATCGAACTCGGTCACCGCGCCCATGTAGTTGTGGGCAATCGGCGCGTCAGAGTGGCGGCGGATGATCTCGACCTGAAGCCGGTTGAAGCTGACCACCTGATCGCTGGAAAAGCGTCGGAAGTCCATCACATGGCTCGGGTTCGGCTCGGTCACCGTCAGGTTCGGCAGGCCGACCTCGCGGAAATCGCGGTATTCCATCGACCAGAACACGTTGCCCCAGGCCCGGTTCAAGGCGTCGGGGGACTGGTATTTCTGCGCCAGCCAGTCCTGGAAGGCCACTTTTGCCGCCTCGGAATAGCTGAGCGTCGTCGCATGGCAGGCATATTCGTTGTCGGTCTGCCAGGCCGCCACATGGGGGTTCCGGCCATAGCGTTCCGCCAGGGCCGTCACGATCCGCGCGCATTCCGCCCGATAGCCCGGATGCGAGAAATCGTAGTGCCGCCGCGAGCCGAAGCCGCGCGCGCGCCCCTCCCGGTCCACCGCCAGCATGTCCGGGTGCCGTTCCAGCATCCAGCGCGGCGGCGTCGCCGTGGGCGTGCCCAGCACCACCTTCAACCCGCGCTTGCCCAGCGTCTCGATCGCCCGGTCCAGCCAGCCCCAGTCATGGCGGCCCGGCTCGGGCTCCATCCGGCTCCAGGCGAACTCGCCGATGCGGACCCAGGTCAGGCCCAGCCGCGCCATGCGGGCGGCATCCTCGGCCCATTGCGCCTCGGGCCAATGTTCGGGGTAGTAACAGACGCCAAGCGTGCGTTTCATAGGGTGACCTGCGGTTCGGGAAGGCCTTTCCCCGCGCCGGGGAAGGCGAAAAGCTGGCCGGAGGCCGGGTGCCGCGCCCGCGCCTCGGCGTCCATGTGTTCCAGCGCGGTGGTGACGTAAAGCGTCGAGAGGTCCGGCCCGCCGAAGGCCGGGCAGGACGATTGCGGCGCGCCCGGCGTCTCCACGGCATGCAGAAACACCCCGTCCGGCGCGTAGCAGGCCACGCGCCCGGCGCCCCACTGCGCATTCCAGAAGCGCCCCTCGGCGTCGATCACTGCCCCGTCCGGGTTCAGCCCTGCGCGTTCCAGATCCAGCCAGACCTCGGGCTCACCCACCGGCCAGCCCGCCGCGTCCAGCGCGACCTTCATCACCTTGCCCGTCGCCGTATCGGCGAAATGCGCGGCCCTTCCGTCCGGCGTGAAGCAGATCGCGTTCGGGATGGTGATGCCGGGAAACAGCTGGCGCAGCTCGCCCCGATACCAGCGCCAGATCGCGCCCGCGCCCTTCTGGGCCCTTTTCCCCATCGTCCCGAACCAGAACCCGCCCTGCCGATCCGCGCGGCCGTCGTTCGACCGGGTGTCCGGCGTGCCAGCCTCTGCCACGGCGGTCCGCTCGCCAGAGGACAGGTTCAGCCGGAAGAGACCCGTCTCGCAGGCCACCAGCAGCTCCTCCGCGCTGATCCAGCCTGCCGCAGAGACATAGTCCGCGAAGGTCCAGGACCGGGATTGCGAATGAAGAGTCCGGTTCAGGATGTCGAACCAGAACAGTTGTTCACGAACCGGGTGCCACAGCGGCCCCTCGCCCAACTCGCACGGGCGTGCATCGAAGATCATGCGAACACCTCGTCATAGGCAGCCACGATGGCCTTGGCGCGTGAGGCGATCTCGGCGGTGGACAGGCCCGGCGTATAAAGCGCCGTCCCGATCCCGAACCCCTGCGCCCCCGCCTTCGCCCAATCGGCAAAGTTCGCAGGCCCCGCCCCGCCCACGGCATAGACCGGCAGGTCCTTCGGCAGCACTGCGCGGATCGCCTTCAGCCCCTCGGGCCCGATCAGACTGCCGGGGAACAGCTTCAGCCCCGTTGCCCCCGCCCTGATCGCCGCGAAACACTCGGTCGGCGTCATCACCCCCGGCCAGGAGGCCATGCCCGCCGCCACCGTCGCCCGGATCACCTCGACATCCGCGTTCGGAGACACGACCAGCGTCCCGCCCGCCGCCTTGACACGGGCGACCTCCTCGACCGTCAGCACCGTCCCCGCGCCGATTTCGGCCCCCGGCACGGCGGCCACCATCGCCGCGATGGACGCGAACGGATCGGGCGAGTTCAACGGCACCTCGATCCGGGTGATCCCCGCCGCGACCAGAGCGCGCGCGGCTTCGGCGGCCTCGGGCGGGGTGATCCCGCGCAGGATGGCGATCAGGTTGCGATGGGTCATCTGGTCCTCTCGGTCTGCCGGATCAGCGAGGCAAGCCCGGCCAGAGTGCAGTCGGTGGCGGGCAGGCGCTGTGCGGCCACGCCCTGCGCCGCCAGCGCGCGGGCATAGGCCGCCGACAGGGTCTCGGCCCCGATCAGCGTCACGCGCTGGCCCAGCCAGTAGGGCCGGGCTGCCGCGAGTTCCGTCCCGATCAGAAGGCCCGACAGCCGTGCCCGCGCTGCCGCCGCCGACAGCCCCGCGATCAGCCCCTCGGCACGCAGGGAGAACAGCCGCGCGCCCAGCCGTTCCGGCCGCGACAGCGCATCTGCCACGGCCCCATCGAAGGCCGCATCGTCCCAGCCCCCGCCCTGCATTCCATGCCGCAGGACCGAGGATTCGGACAGCAGCGCGAACATCTCGCCGGTCATGAAGGTCTGGAAACTGACCACCTCGCCCGCGCTGATGTGCGCCCATTTGGAATGGGTTCCGGGCAGGCACAGCACACCGTCATAGCCCGGCATCAGGTGCAGCGCCCCGGCGATCTGGGTCTCCTCGCCGCGCATCACGTCGGCGGGCCGGATCTGCTTCAGCCCCGGCGCGATGCTGACCCGCAGCCGCGGATCGGTCGTCGGCGCCATGACCAGCGCGGCCGGATCAAGCGGCGTGCAGGGCACGGCGCGATAGGGCGCCTCGCACCAGCCCTGACGGCTGCCCACCATGCCGCAGGCGATGACCGACGGCCGACCCTCCAGCCAGGGCGCGATCAGACGCAGTAATGCGGGCTCGAACCCGTCGCGCGTCAGTTTCCCCATGCCGTCGTCCGACGACGCCTCGGCCAGCACACGCCCATCCGCCGACATGGCAAAGGCGCGCAGGTTCGACGTGCCCCAGTCGACGGCGATCCAGTCCGGCGTCTCGGTTTCGGTCATGACGAGATGAACCCTCCGTCCAGCACCAGGGTCTGCGAGGTCATCATGCGCGAAGCGTTCGAGGCCAGGAACAGGACCGCGCCCGCCATGTCCTCGGGCTGGATCGGGTCGGGCAGACACTGGCGGGCCAGATGGGCGGACAGGGCCTCGGGGGTGACCCAAAGCTCTTTCTGCCGTTCGGTCAGCACCCAGCCGGGCGCGATGGCGTTGACGCGGATGCGATCGGGGCCGAACTCGCGCGCCAGCGTCCGGGTCAGCCCGACGATCCCGGCATTGGCGGTGATGTAGGCGGCATAGCCCTTGTCGGCCATCATGAAGCTGATCGAGGAGAAGTTGATGATCGACCCGCCGCCCGCCGCCTTCATCCCCGGAATCACCGACTGGCAGGCAAAGAAATACGACCGCAGGTTCACCGCCATCGACCAGTCCCAGAAGGCCTGATCGGTTTTCAGCGTCTCGTGGCGTGTGTCGTTCGCGGCGTTGTTCACCAGGACGGTGATGTCCCCGTGCACCTTTGCGGCCGTCGCCAGCGTCAGTTGCAACTGGTCGGTGACAGAGATGTCGCAGGGCAGGAACAGGGGCCGATTGCCGGTGGCGGCCTCCATCGCATCGCAGAATGGCGTGGCATCCGACCGCTGGCAGAAGGCCACCTTTGCGCCCTGGCGCAGGAAGGCCTCGGTCAGGGCCGCGCCGATACCCGACCCGCCTCCGGTGATGAAGACCGACGCGCCGCGCAGGTCGGGGAACGTGGCACCTTCGGTCATTTCACCGCCCCCAGCGTCAGGCCGGCGATGAAGTGCTTCTGCATCAGGAAGAACATCGCCACCGGCGGCAGGGCCGCAAGGATCGATCCGGCGCTGACCAGATGCCATTGCGCGATCCACTGGCCGTTGAGGCTGGACAGCCCCGCCGTGATCGGCTGGCTGTCCACACCTTGCGTCAGCACGGTGGCCCAGAAGAAATCGTTCCAGATGAAGGTGAAGACCAGCACCGACAGCGCCGCGATGGCGGGCCGCATCAGCGGCAGCACGATATACCAGAAGATGCGCCATTCGCTGACGCCTTCCACCCTTGCCGCCTCGATCAGTTCAAACGGCAGCGCCTTGATGAAGTTGCGCATGAACAGGGTGCAGAACCCGGTCTGGAACGCGATGTGGAACAGCGCGAGCCCATACCAGGTGTTGTACATGCCCAAATTCAGCGTCATGTCGCGGACCGGGACCATCAGGATCTGGAACGGGACGAAGTTCCCCGCCACGAACATGAAGAACACCAGGATGTTCGCCCGGAACCCGTAGACCGCCAGCGCGAACCCGGTCATCAGCGACAGGCTGACCGCGCCGATCACCGTGGGGATCGTCACCCACAGCGAGTTCACCATGTACTTGCCGATAGGCGTCTTGGTGAAGATGAAGACGTAGTTCTCCCAGGCGATGCCGGAGGGCATGCCGAAGTAGTTGCCCTGCGCCAGGTCCGAGGCCGGGCGCAGCGAGGTGAGGGCGACACCGAGCAGCGGGAACAGCCACAGGATCAGCGCCACGGGCAGGGCGATGGTGTAGACCCACTGCGCGACGGGCGAGGATTTCTGGATCGGACGCGGAAACATCTCAGCGCTCCCTCTCGTCGCGCCACATCTTCCAGATGAAGCCCGAAATGAAGATCATCATGATGGCGAACAGCACCACGGCAATCGCCGCGCCATAGCCCATGCGGAAGCCGTATTCGCCGAGCGCCATCTCGAACATGTAGTAGGACAGCACGCGGGACGACCCGAACGGCCCGCCGTTCGTCATGATCGACACCAGGTCGAACGACCGCAGCGCGCCGATCACAGTCACGATCACCGCGATGAACGTGGCCGGGCGCAACTGCGGCAGCACCACATACCACAGCATCCGCCAGCCCTTGGCCCCGTCCAGCCGTGCCGCCTCGATCTGGTCGGGGGCGACGTTGTTCAGGCCGGTGAGATACAGGATCATCACATAGGCGATCTGCGGCCAGAGGCCCGCGGCGATGATGCCGTAGGTCACGAGGTTCGGATCGGCCAGCACCGCGACCCCCTTGCCGGTGATGGATTCGATCAGCTTGTAGAACAGCCCGAAGTTCGGCGCGTAGAACCAGCTGAAGATCAGGCCGACGACGACCTGGCTGATGACGAAGGGAAAGAAGAACAGGGACTTGTAGAGACGAATGCCCCTAACGGTCTGGTTCAGGAAGATCGCGATGAACAGCCCCGCCGGCAGCGCCAGCATGTAGAGGACCAGCCATTTCAGGTTGTTCCACAGGCTGGTGGTGAAGGCCGGGTCGGTCATCAGTTCCCGGTAGTTCCCCATGCCGACAAAACGCCCGGTGAAGTTGCCGTCCCGGTCGTAAAGCCCGTTCCAGTCGTAGAACGACAGCGTCACGCTTTCGACGATGGGCCACAGCACATAGACCGTGAACATGAACAGACCCGGCGCAAGGAACAGCCATGGGGCCACCGTCCTCTGCGTCCAGCGCCGTGGTGTCGAAGCTGCCTCTGCCATGTTCCCCCCCCGGAAAACGAAAAGGCGCCCCCCGCGAACGGAGGGCGCCAGAATCAGCTTACTGCGGATAAAGCCGCGTGCGGGCCTGTTCCAGCCGCGCCAGGATCGCCTCGCGCTGTTCGGGCTGCACCAGGAACTGCTGGAAGCCTTCCATGCCGACCTTGGCATATTCGGCATCCGCGTCGCGGTCCCAGAACTGGGCGATGCCGCCCGTCGCGGTGGACAGCGCCTCGAACCCGGCCACCAGGAACGGGTCATCCGCCGGAACACTCGCGTTCTTGTTCGTGGGCAGCTGGCCCACCGCCGTGTTCCACTTCGACTGCGCCTCGGCGCTGGCCATGTAGGCCAGGAACTTCTTCGCATCCTCGGGGTTCTTCGCGCCCGAGGTCAGGTGGATCGTGTCGGTCGGCGCTTCCTCGGCCCGCGGGATGCCGGGGGTGATCTCCGGGAACACCATGAAGCCCAGGTTGTCGTTCGTCATCCCGCCTTCCTTGAAGACGCCGACGGCGAAGTTGCCCATCACGTAGTTCGCAGCCTTGCCCTGCACCAAGAGAGCCGCCGCATCCTGCCAGTCGATCGCGGCATGGTTCTCGGTGACGTAAGGTTGCAGCTTGCCGAAGTTGTCGAACACCGCCGCCACTTCCGGCGAGGTCCAGCTGACCTTGCCCGCCGCCAGATCGCTGTGGAACTGGTAGCCGTTGGTACGCATCGACACATAGTCGAAGATCCCCGCCACCGGCCACAGCGCCGACGAGCCCGTGGTCACGCAGTCGATGCCTGCCGCCTTGAACTTCTCGCAGTTGGCCAGGAACTGATCCCAGGTCACGCCTTCCGGCCCCGGCACCTCGACCCCCGCCGCCTTGTAGGCGTCGCGGTTGTAGTAGATGCCCCACTGATAATAGGTGTAGGGGATGGCGTAGAACTTGCCGTCGATCGAGGCCGAGGACACCGACGAGGCCAGCGCCTCCTTCAGCCCGTTCTCTTCCCAGACGTCCGAGATATCGGCAAACAGCCCGGCTTCCACGAAGGGCCGCATCCGGTTCGCGGCATACCAGTTGGCCAGATCCGGCGGGTTCGCGGTCAGGAAGTTGCGGATCGCGTTCTTGTAGGCTTCGTGGTCGAAGTTGGTCATCTGAACGTCGATGTCGGGGTTCGCGGCCTCGAAATCGGCGATCAGGGCCTCGGCCGCGGCCAGCGGAATCGGGTCGTAGTCCGCATTCCAGGTAACGACGCGCTGCTGCGCGAAGGCCGAAGTGGACAGCATGAGCGCCGCCCCGAGCGTCACAGCGCCCGTCAGTTTGTGAACCATGGTTTCCTCCCGTTTGGTTTCACTATTTGAAACTTAGTCTTGAATATTGAAAACTATGTCGGCTATCCTCTATCCTGTCAACAACGACGTTCCGGGGAGGGGACGATGGGGGCAGAGGGAAATGCCGACGGCACGGTGGGCAAGGCGCTGGATGTCCTGGACATGGTGGCCCGCCATGGCCGCCCCGTGCGCTTCTCCGATCTGCTGACGCAATCGGCCTATCCCAAGGCCACGCTCTACCGCCTGTTGCAGACCCTGACGCATCAGGGAATGCTGACGCTCGACCCCGACACCGGCACCTATGCACTTGGCGTCCGGCTTGTCCGGCTGGCGCATGCCGCCTGGTCGCAATCCTCGCTCGCCCCGATCGCGCGGCCCTATCTCGATGAACTGGCACGCGAAACCGGCGAGACGATCCATCTGGCCCAGCTCGATCTCGGCCAGGTCCTCTATGTGGACAAACGCAACGCCGCCCGGCCGGTCGAGATGTTCGCCCAGGCCGGCAAGGTCGGCCCGGCCTACTGCACCGGGGTGGGCAAGGCGATGCTTGCGTTCCTGCCGCCCGAGGCGCTGGAGGCGGCGCTCGCCCGCCAGTCCTTCCACCGCTTCACGCCCCACACCCTCGCCTCGCGCGAGGCGCTGCTGGAGGAGCTGGAGGCGATTCGGAAACGTGGCCATGCCTGGGACCGGGAGGAACACGAGGCGGGAATCATCTGCTGCGCCGTCCCGATTCTCTCGCGTCAGGGCCGGGCGATGGGGGCCTTGTCGATCACTTCGACCACGGCGCGGACGACTTTGGACGCACTGGGGACGCTGGCGCCAAGGATCAGGGACATCGCGGCGAAGATCGCTGCGGAAGCGGAAAGCTGGCGCTTTCCGGAACAGGTTTGAACGGGGGAAGGAAAACCCATGACGGGAGTGACGCTGGAAGGTGTCGTCAAGCGCTTTGGCGACGTGCAGGTGATCCACGGGGTCAACCTGACGGTGGAGGACGGCGAGTTCTGCGTTTTCGTCGGCCCCTCGGGCTGCGGGAAATCGACGCTGCTGCGGATGATCGCGGGGCTGGAGGAGACAAGCTCCGGCAGCATCCGCATCGGCGCGCGGGACGTGACCTATATCGACCCCTCGGAACGGGGCGTCGCGATGGTGTTCCAGACCTATGCTCTTTATCCCCACATGACGGTGGCGGAAAACATGGGTTTCGGTCTGAAGATGACCGGCCATCCCCGGGCCGAGATCGACCGCAAGGTCGCCGAGGCCGCCCGCATCCTGAAGCTGGAGCCGCTTCTGGACCGCAAGCCCAAGGCGCTCTCGGGCGGCCAGCGCCAGCGCGTCGCCATCGGCCGCGCCATCGTCCGCGGGCCGGAGGTGTTCCTGTTCGACGAACCGCTTTCCAACCTCGACGCCGAGTTGCGGGTGGAGATGCGGGTGGAGATCGCCAGGCTCCACCGCGAAATCGGGGCGACGATGATCTACGTCACCCATGACCAGGTCGAGGCGATGACGCTCGCCGACAAGATCGTGGTGCTGCGCGCGGGACGGATCGAACAGGTCGGCAAGCCGCTCGACCTTTACAACAACCCCGACAACCGCTTTGTGGCGGGCTTCATCGGCAGTCCGGCGATGAACTTCGTGGCCGGGGTGGCCGAGGCCGGGTCGGTGGCAACCCGGGGCCTTGGCCAGGTGGCGACCTCTGTCGCGCTTCCCGCGAAGGGCGCCGAAGTGACCGTCGGCCTGCGTCCGCAGCACCTGAAGATCGGCCCCGGCGACACGCACCGGGTGGAGCTGACCGAGGCTCTGGGCGGGGTGTCCTATGTCCACCTTTCCGCGCCCTCGGGCGAAAAGCTGATCGTGGAACGTCATGATCAGGTGAGCCTGGAGCCGGGCGCGATGGTGGGCCTCAGCTTCGACGTCCGGGACGCGATGCTGTTCGACAAGGACGGCCTGCGGCTGCGCTAGCCATATCGCTCGTCGTTCGCCTTCGGCTCCTCCTCGCCAGGCCCCAAGCGACGGGAAGCCGAAGGCGAATGAGGAGCCGCCGGTTAACGAACGCTGAACGCCCGCAGCCAACGCATTGATTTTCAACGACCCGCAAGGCTGACCACGCGTGGTGCGCCCCTAGTGCCCCGCCAGGAACTTCTCGGCATCCAGCGCCGCCATGCAGCCCATCCCGGCACTCGTCACCGCCTGCCGGTAGATGTGGTCCGTCAGGTCCCCCGCCGCGAAGACCCCGGGGATCGCCGTCCGGGTGGACCCGGGCTCCACCACCACATAGCCCCCCGAATGCAGGGGCAGCTGGTCCTTCACCAGCTCTGACGCCGGCGCATGCCCGATGGCCACGAAGAATCCGTCGCAGGGGATGACCGACTCGGCCCCCGTCTTCACATTCCTGACCCGCACCCCCGTCACCCCCAAGGGGGCCTCGGTCCCCAGGATCTCCGTCACTTCCGTATCCCAGACCACCGCGATCTTCGGGTTCCTGAACAGCCGGTCCTGCATGATCTTCTCGGCCCGGAACGTGTCCCGCCGATGCACCACCGTCACCTTCGACGCGAAGTTGGTCAGGAACAGCGCCTCTTCCACGGCCGTATTGCCGCCCCCGATCACCACGACCTCTTTCCCGCGATAGAAGAAGCCGTCGCAGGTCGCGCAGGCCGACACGCCGAAGCCCTTGAACTTCTCCTCGCTCGGCAGCCCCAGCCACTTGGCCTGCGCCCCCGTTGCCAGGATCACCGCGTCTGCCGTATAGGTCGTCCCGCTGTCCGCCGCCGCCACGAAGGGCCGCTGCGACAGGTCCAGACTGGTGATGTAGTCCGAGATCACCTCGGCCCCCATCGCGCGGGCATGTTCCTCCATCCGCGCCATCAGGTCCGGCCCCTGTACCGAATGGTCGCCAGGCCAGTTTTCCACCTCGGTCGTGATGGTCAGCTGGCCACCGGGCTGCAAGCCCTGGATCAGGATCGGGTTCAGCATCGCGCGGGCCGAATAGACCGCCGCCGTATAGCCCGCCGGGCCGGAGCCGATGATCAGAACCCGTGTATGCCGCGTGTCGCCCATGTCGTCCCCCAATTGTCGGACCCCGATATAGCCACGCGGGGCAGAGGCGGAAAGCCCCTGCATCGCGGGATTGCCGCCCGCGCAGAACTTGCCGGAGGAAGGTTTTCTTGCGGCAGGTTGAAACATTATTGCGCCGGACAGGCCCCGCGCGTAAGTAAGTCGCGAACAGGAGGCATCATGGTCGCGCACAAGCTGGATTCCATCGACCGCCAGATTCTGGCCGAGTTGCAGGCAGATGGCCGGATGACCAACGTCGAGCTTGCCAGTCGGGTGGGCATTTCGGCTCCGCCCTGCCTGCGCCGGGTGCGGGTGCTGGAGGAACAGGGCTACATCCGCGGCTATCACGCAGACATCAACGCCCGCGAACTGGGCTTCGAGGTCCAGGTCTTCGCGATGGTCCGGCTGGATTCACAGGCCGAGGCGGACCTTTCGGCCTTCGAGGCCCGCTGCAAGGCCTGGCCGCTTGTCCGCGAATGTCACATGCTGAACGGCGAGATCGACTTCATCCTGAAATGCGTCTCGCCCGATCTGTCCAGCTTTCAAAGCTTCCTGACCGAAGAGCTTCTACGCGCCGATCATGTCGCCAACGTCAAGACCAGCCTGGTGATCCGCTGTGCCAAGGACGAGCCCGGCCTGCCCTTCGACGTGCTGGAGGCGCGGCTGGCGAAATCCGCCTGAGCCTCAGCGGGCGGCGTCGCTGAGCTGCCGGGTCGCCGATTTCAGGCGCATGGCAAAGCCCTTCTGACCCGCAACCGCGGTCCGGCCCGAGGTCTGCCGCACGGTCGCGCGCGCCAGCACGCGGCTGTCGGTCCCGTCGCCCACGGCTTCAAGGATCGAAAGGATCCAGCGGCGCTTGGTCTTCATCTGGATGATCATCGCAATCCCCGGCGCTATTCAACCTGCACGAAAGATGCTGATGCGCGATTGCGGCAAGGTTGGGGAAGCGCGGTGCAGCAATCTGGGCTTTTTCAGGCCGCGTTGCCCGGGATCAAAGCCTGATTGTTGAAATGAGCCGCCCGTAATCCGCCTCTCCGGCGTGGGTTGTCCTGCGATAGGAAAAGAATCGCTCGGGATCGCGGTAGGTGCAATGTCCGGTCCACTCTGCCGTTTTCACCCCTGCGTTGCGCAGCCGATGCAGGCCGTATCCCGGCAGATCGAACAGCAGCCGGTCCCCCGGCCCCCCCGCAAAGAAGCGGGTGCTGTCCTCGTCCTCGGCGCGGAAGCGGTCGAAGAACTCGGGGCCGACCTCGTAGGCGGCCTGGCTGATCGTCGGTCCGATGACGGCGGTGATCCGCGACCGGCGGGCGCCCAGCGTCTCCATCGCGTCGATGGTCGCCTCCAGCACGCCATCCACCGACCCGCGCCACCCGGCATGGGCGGCGCCGACCACGCCCGCCTCGGGATCGGCGAACAGCACGGGCTGGCAATCGGCGGTCAGCACGGCCAGAAGCACACCCGGAGTCGCGGTGACCAGGGCGTCGGCCTCGGGGCGGATCGACAGCGGGCCGGTCACGGCAAGGGCGCGGGCCGAATGGACCTGATGCACGGTGACCAGCGCCTCGGGCCCCAGCCCCATCGCCTCGGCCACGCGCGCGCGGTTGATCGCGACGATCTCGGTCTGGTCCGATGATCCCGTGCCGCAGTTCAGCCCGGCGAAGATGCCCGAGGAGGCGCCGCCCTTGCGGGTGAAGAACCCATGGCGGGCCGCCAGCGCGTCCGAGGTGATGATTTCCAGCGTCGAGGGCATCAGGCGAATCCCGGAGGCAGCGGGGCGCCGGCCGAGGTGATGGCCAGCACCTTGAACAGCGAACCCATTTCCGCCGGATCGGTCAAGCGGCGATGCGCGGCACGATGACTCTCCAGTGCCGCGCCCGTCAGTCCCTGCGCCAGCCGCTCGGTGCGGGCGGCGATGCCCAGACGGGCAAGCACCGCCCCCTGCGTGTCATAGGCGTAGGCCGGGGCCAGGGCGGCCAGCGGCTCGAAATCGACATGGGCGGTCAGGTCGGCCTCGCCCGGATGGGCCAGCGGGTCGTCGGGCCGGTGCCGGCGCAGCGCCTGCAACGTGTCGCCCTGCGACCGCCAGCCGCCGTAGTCGATCCACCAGGCCACCCCGCCATGCCGTGCGATGCGGCGTGCGACCTCGGCCACCGCCAGACGGGCGGGCAGATTGTCCTCGACCAGCGCGCCTTCCGGTGCATGGCGGAAGGCCGGGGTATCGGGGACCTGCGGCAGGGGCGCGGACAGGCCGAAGGCCAGCCCCTTGTCGTCCAGGCCCACCAGCCGCTCGCGCCAGCCCTGCGGTCCGTGCTGGAACTGCCGGATGGGCAGCGCGTCGAGGAATTCGTTGGCGATCAGGAACAGGGGCGCCTCCGGCAGATCCTCGAGCCGGTTCACCCAGTCCGGGCGGTGGCCGGCCAGCCTTTCGGCCTGCACCGCCCGCAGATGCGGCGAGGCCTCGACCAGCACCAGCCTTGCGGCGGCATGAAAGCCGGGCACGCCCCGCGTCGCGCGCAAGGCGTCGGCCATCAGCGTGCCGCGGCCGGGGCCGGCTTCGGCCAGCGTGAAGGGGGTGGGCGCGCCCCGGTCCAGCCAGGCCTGCGCCAGCGCCAGGCCGAAAAGCTCGCCGAACATCTGGCTGATCTCGGGGGCGGTGATGAAATCGCCGCCCGCGCCGAACGGATCGCGGGTGGCGTAGTAGCCATGGACCGGATGCAGCAGACATTCGGCCATGTAGTCGGCAACGCTGATCGGCCCGGTCTCGCGGATGCGCTCGGCGATCAGGCGGGCGAGGGGGGTCATGGCCTTCGCGCGCGCAGGGCGAACCAGAGGCCCAGGGCGATCATCGGCAGCGACAGGAGCTGCCCCATGGTCAGACCGGCCTGCCCGACCTGCACCGCCCAGCCGATCGGATTGCCCTCGCTGACGAACTGCGCATCGGGCTGGCGGACGAATTCCACCAGGAACCGCGCCAGGCCATAGCCGGCCAGGAACACGCCCATCACCAGCCCCGGCCGCTTCAGCGCGCCGGTGCGGAAGGCAAGCCACAAGAGGACCAGAAGCAGGACCAGCCCCTCCAGCCCGGCCTGGTAAAGCTGGCTTGGATGGCGGGCGCACAGGCCCTCGACCCCCGGGCAGTATTGCGCGGCCTCGCCCGGGAAGATCACCCCCCAGGGCAGGGTGGTCGGGCGGCCCCAGAGCTCGGCATTGACGAAGTTCGCCAGCCGGCCCAGCATCAGGCCCAGGGGCGTGGCCAGCGCCAGCAGGTCGCCCAGCGACAGAAGCGGGATCCCCTCGCGCCGGCCGAACCACAGCGCGGCGACGACGACGCCCAGGAAACCGCCGTGGAAGGACATGCCGCCTTCCCAGACCTTCACGATCTGCAAGGGGTCGGCCAGGTAGGTCGGCAGATCGTAGAACAGCACATAGCCGAGGCGCCCGCCCAGGATCACGCCCAGGATGATCCAGGTCAGCAGGCGTTCCACCTGTTCCGGCACCATCGGCGCGGCGCCCTGCCACAGCCGCGGGCTGCGGATGGCGCGCAGCACGATCCACCAGCCGAAGAGGATTCCCACGATATAGGCCAGCGCATACCAGCGCAGCGCCAGGGTGAAGCCGAACAGCTCGATCTCGAAGAGATTCGGCGAAAGGTCGGGAAAGGGGATCATTCGGGCCCTCATCGCTTTGGCCCCGCTTGTCGCGGGCGGGGCTGGGGAAGTCAACCGCGCCACCCCCGGGCGCGACCCCGGCGGTTCGCCTTGTCCTCGTGCCCGGTCGGGACCATATAGGGTGTAAAGCCAGGAGGTGGCCAGATGCAGTCCCGCAACAAGTTCTTCGACGACATGAGCCAGCTCATGACCAATGCGATGGGCGTCGCCCAGGGTGCCCGGACCGAGGCCGAGACCGCGTTCAGAAGCTGGGTGGACCGCTGGCTGGCCGACCGCGACTTCGTGACGCGCGAGGAATTCGACGCCGTCCGCGCCATGGCGCAGAAGGCGCGCGAGGAGAACGCGGCGCTGGAGGCGCGGATCGCGGCGCTGGAGGCGGCGCTGGCAGGGAAGACGTGACCGGCCGACCGGCGCGGCGGCTCCGCTCGTCGGTGCCTTCGTCCCCGCTCGCCGCGGCAACCGACCAGGACAGGTAGTCGCACGAGGAGGCGTCAGGCCCGCATCAGCCGGAAGGCCGTCGAGGCGCCCCATCCGGCCACGGCGGCCAGAACCAGTGACAGCAGGCCATAGATCAACGGCCGCTCCTGCGCCAGATTGAAGAGGAACCGCTCCAGCCCTTCCTTGCGCACGCCGATCACCCGTTCCTGGCTGGCGATCACCTGCTTGGCGCGCAGCAGGAACAGCCGCACCTTGTATTCGCCCTCGGTCAGGTTCGAGGGCAGCACGATGTCGGTGCGGAACAGCGTGTCCTCGGTCAGTTCGACCTTGCCTTCCAGCACGCGGTAGCGCCCTTCCCCTGTCCGCACACGCATCAGCGCCTCGACGAATTCGCCGGACCTGTCGGCTTCGGCCGAGATGCCGATCGCGCGGATCACCCTGTCGATGGTGATGCCGTGGCGCAGGTTCTCGGTGTCCGACAGGATGTGCCGCAGCGGTCCGGTCGAGGCGACGGCATAGAAGCTGGGCGCGCTGTCGATCCGGACCGAGGCGGTGTTGACCCAGATCCCCGCGACGCGCCCCTTGCGGCGTACGGCAACGGGGGTGGAGGGGCCTTCGACCGTGATGATGACCTCGATCGGCCCGCCTTCCGGCGGCGGCGCCTCGCGCTTGACCGCGCCATAGATCAGGATCTCGGACCCGTCGAAATCCGCGGTGATCGAGACGCGGTTCTGGCTCAGCCCGGCGACGATCACCTCTTGCGCGGCGGCCGGCAGGGCCAGCAGCAGGTAAAGGGCCACCGCGCGGATCATGGCAGCACTCCGGCGACCGAATAGAGCTCGGACGGCATGACCAGCAGGTCGATGGCGATCCGCAGCGACACCGTAAGCACAAGCAGGGACAGCAGGATGCGCAGCTGTTCGGCCTTCAGCCTTACGCCGACCCGCGTGCCGATCTGTGCCCCGACCACGCCGCCAAGGATCAGAAGCAGCGCCAGAAGCATGTCCACCGTCTGGCTGGTGACGGCATGCATGACGGTGGTGAAGGCGGTGACGAAGATGATCTGGAACAACGAGGTGCCGATCACGACCTTGGTGGGCATGCCCAGAAGGTAGATCATCGCCGGCACCAGGATGAACCCGCCGCCCACCCCCATGATGGCCGACAGGACGCCGACCGAGGCGCCGATCAACAGGGGCGGGATCACGCTGATGTAAAGACCGCTGGCGCGGAACTTCATCTTGAACGGCAGGCCATGCACCCAGGAATGGACATGGGCGCGGCGGATGGGGGCCCCGCCGCTTTTGCGCGACTGCAAGAGGCTGCGCAGGCTTTCCTGGAACATCATCGCGCCGATCAGGCCGAGGAAGATCACATAGGACAGTTGCACGAACAGATCGACCTGCCCGCGCCGGGTCATCCAGGCGAAGATCCAGACCCCGATCGCCGAGCCGATCACCCCCCCGACCAGCAGCACCGTCCCCATGGTGAAGTCCACGCCCTTGCGGCGCAGCTGTGCCAGGACACCCGAGATCGACGAGGCGACCACCTGATTTGCGCCCGTGGCCACGGCGACGGCGGGCGGGACGCCGATGAAGAAGAGAAGCGGCGTGATCAGGAACCCGCCGCCGACGCCGAACATGCCCGACAGGAACCCCACGATCCCGCCCAGCCCCAGGATGAGGAAGGCATTGACCGAGACCTCGGCGATGGGGAGGTAAAGCTGCATCGGGGCGGCCCATTCCGGGCGAAAGCGGCGGGATCATCAAAGGGTTGCTTGGCTTTGCCGGCGAAGTCAAACCTCCAGTCGTCTCAATGCCGTGAGCGCAGGAATTCCCTCAGGATGCGTTCCAGTTTTGCCGCACCCAGGGGCGCCATGGTCTTGGTGTGCTCGTGGCTGATCCTTTCGTCCGACATGCCGGCGGCCATGTTGGTTATGGTGGAGATCGCCGCGACCCTCAGCCCCAGGAACCGCGCCAGGATCACCTCGGGCACGGTGGACATGCCGACCGCATCGCCGCCCAGCAGCTTCAGCATCCGGATCTCTGCCGGGGTCTCGAAGGAGGGGCCGGAATACCAGCAATAGACGCCTTCCGGCAGGTCGATCCCCTCGGAGGTCGCGGCGGCCTTCAGGGCCTCGCGCAGGGCGGGGTCGTGGGCATCGGTCATCGGCACGAAACGCGCATCGGTCTTTTCGCCGATCAAGGGGTTCAGGCCGGAAAAGTTGATGTGGTCGGACAGAAGCATGACGCTCCCCGGCGGCACGTCAGGCCGCATCGACCCCGCCGCATTGGTCAGGATCAGGCTTTCCGCGCCAAGCGCCTTCAGCACCTGCAACGGGAGCAGCATCGCCCGAGGATTGCCGCTTTCATAATAGTGCTCGCGCGCGCCGAAGACTGCGACGCGGACACCCTCCAGCCTGCCGATGTGCAGGTTCGGATTGTGGCCCGATACGCCCACATGCGGGAAGCCGGGCAGGTCGGCGTAGGGAATGGCAACGCCATCCACCGCATGGGCCAGATGGCCAAGGCCCGAGCCGAGGATAAGGCCCAGGGCTACAGGGGCATCCCCCGAACGGGCGCGGATCAGGCGGACAAGGGTTTCGGCATCGGACATCGGGTCGCCTCTGGCTGGCCGGAGAAGCGGGGGGTTTCGCACCCCCCGCACCCCCCGTGGGATATCTGCGGAAGAGAAAGACGATTTTCGTCGAAGTGTCAGCGTTCCTTCACATAGGGCTCGCCGCCCGCGCGGGGCGGGATCGCCTTGCCGATGAAGCCGGCCAGCACGATGACGGTCAGGATGTAGGGCAGGGCCTCGATGAAGGACACCGGCACCTTCACCCGCACGATCCCTTCCACAATGTCCGGCCGCGTCGCCAGCGCCTGGAAGAAGCCGAACAGCAGACAGGCCCACCACGCTGACCCCGGCGGTATCGACGGCGGCCGGGTTTTCCCCGACCGCGCGCAGGCGCAGGCCGTAACGTGTGCGGTAAAGCACGAACCAGGTCAGCGCGACGATGGCGAAGGCCATGTAGACCAGCACCGAATGGCCCGAGATCACCTCGGCATAAAGCGGCCCGATCACCGGCACCGGGCGCAGGGCCTCGGCGAAGGGCAGGGTCAGCTCGCCGAACCGCGCCGCTCCGGTCAGGGGCGGCGTGCGCCCGCCCTGGCCGAACAGCGCCTGCGCCGTCAGCACCGTCAGCCCCGAGGCCAGGAAGTTCAGCGCCACCCCAGCGATCAGCTGGTTGCCGCGAAAGGTGATCGAGGTGACCCCATGGATCAGCGCAAAGATCAGCGAGCCGCCGATCCCCGCCAGCGCGCCCACCCAGGCCGAGCCGCTGTAGAAGGCCACCGCGCCCGCGCACATCGCGGCCACCAGCATCTTGCCTTCCAGCCCGATGTCGAAGACGCCAGACCGTTCCGAGTAAAGCCCGGCAAGGCAGGCCAGCAAGAGCGGCGTTGCAAGCCGCAGGGTGGAATCGAGCAGTTGCAGCAGCGTTGCGTAATCCATCACGCGGCCTCCAGTCTGGACGTGCGGAACAGGGCGAAGATGCGCACCAGAAGCATCCGCACCATCATGTCCAGCGCTCCGGTGAACAGGATCACCAGACCCTGCACCACGGTGCGCAACTCGATCGGGATCTTGGTCCAGAGGCCCAGCTCGGCCCCGCCCTGGAACAGGAAGCCGAACAGCAGCGCCGCCAGCACCACGCCGATGGGATGGTTCCGCCCCATCAGCGCCACCGCGATGCCGATGAACCCCGCGCCCGAGGCCGAGTTGCCCAGCAGGCGTTCGGCTTCACCCATCACGTTGTTGATCGCCATCAGCCCGGCAAGGCCCCCGGAAATCAGCATGGCGATCATGATGATCTTGGTCGGATTGATCCCGGCATAGCGCGCGGCGGGTTCCGACTTGCCGAAGGCGCGGATCTGGTAGCCCAGCCGCGTGCGCCACAACAGAAGCCAGACCACCACCGCCATCGCCAAAGCGATGAAGAAGGTGACGTTGGCGGGCACGCCGCTGGTGAAGATCGCGTTCAGGCCCGGAATCTCGTTGAAACTCGGCAGATGCGTCGCGGGCGGGAAGTTCGCCGTGGCCGGGTCCATCTTGCCGGGGGGGCGCAGCACATCGACCAGCATGAAGATCATCAGGCTGGCCGCGATGTAGTTGAACATGATCGTGGTGATGACGATATGGCTGCCGCGTTTCGCCTGAAGATAGGCCGGGATCGCCGCCCAGGCCGCCCCGAACAGCGCCGCCCCCAGCGAGGCCGCGACCAGCGCGATCGTCCAGTGCGGCCAGGGGATGAACAGCAGCGTCAGCGCGACGCCAAGACCCCCCAGCTGCGCCTGTCCCTCGCCGCCGATGTTGAACAGGCCCGCGTGGAAGGCCACGGTCACCGCCAGCCCGGTGAAGATGAAACTGGTCGCGTAGTAAAGCGTGTAGCCCCAGCCGTAGGCGTTCATCACCGATCCCTTGACCATCACCGTGATCGCCTCCCACGGGTCCTGGCCGATGGCGACGATGACCAGGGCCGAGATGATCGCGGCCAGCGTCAGCGACACGAAGGGGACAAGGGCCACATCGGCCCAGCGTGGCAAACGGTCCATCAGGCGGCCCTCCAGAATGAACGGGGGGCGGCCCCCCCACCCCATCCCTCCCCCACGGCGGGAGGAGGGAGGTGCCCGGACGCTCCGTCAGGCATTCCGCGCACCCTCGCGAAATCAGGGCCTCTCCTCCCCCTCCGTGGGGAGGGGAGGGGGGTGGGGGGCTGCGTCAGGCCAACCATCATGCCGCCTCTCCCTTCCCCGTCACCCCGGCCATCAACAGGCCCAATTCCCGCTCATCCGTGGTCTCGGGGTCGCGGAAGCCCATGATCCTGCCGTCGAACATCACGGCGATGCGGTCCGAGAGGCTCATGATCTCGTCCAGTTCCACGCTGACCAGCAATATGGCCGCCCCCGCATCGCGCAGGGCGATGATCTGCTTGTGGATGAACTCGATCGCGCCGATGTCCACCCCCCGGGTCGGCTGGCCGATCAGCAGCAGCGCCGGGTTCTGCTCGATCTCGCGTGCCACAACGATCTTCTGCTGGTTCCCGCCCGAGAAGGACTTGGCCGCCAGCGTCGGGATCGGCGGGCGCACATCGAACTTCGCCATCTTCCGTTCGGTGTCGGTCCGGATCGCGTCGTTGTCCATGAAGAGCGCGTTCTTCTGGTATCTGGGATCGTTGAAATAACCGAAGGCCACGTTCTCCCAGGCGGTGAAGTCCAGGATCAGGCCATGGTGATGCCGGTCCTCTGGCACATGGGCGATGCCCGTGCGGCGGCGGCTCTGCCCATCCGCCCCCGTGCCGGAAAGCGGAAGGTCCGCCCCCTTCAACCACGCCCTGCCGGTGGCGCGGATCATGCCGCCAAGCGCTTCCAGAAGCTCGGTCTGGCCGTTCCCGGCCACGCCCGCTATCCCGAGGATCTCACCCGCGCGGATCTCGAAACTGACGCCTTTCAGCCGCTCCACCTTGTGCTCGTCGCGTACGCGCAGGTCCTCGACCTTCAGCACCACCTCGCCCGGTTTCGCAGGCGCCTTCTCGACCTCCAGCAGCACCTTGCGGCCCACCATCAGCTCTGCCAGCTGCTCCGGGCTGGTCTCGGCCGTCTTGACCGTGGCCACCATCGTGCCCCTGCGCATGACGCTGACGTTGTCGGTGGCCTCCATGATCTCGCGCAGCTTGTGGGTGATCAGGATCACCGTCTTCCCCTGATCCTTCAGCCCTCGCAGGATGCGGAACAGGTGGTCTGCCTCGTCCGGGGTCAGCACGCCCGTGGGTTCGTCCAGGATCAGGATGTCGGCCTGCCGGTACAGCGCCTTCAGGATTTCGACCCGCTGCTGGTGGCCGACCGACAGGTCCTCGATCAGCGCGTCGGGATCGACGTCCAGCTCATAGTCCCGGGCCAGCCGTTCCAGCTCGTTCCGCGCCTTCGACAGCGAGGTGTTCAGCATCGGGCCGTCCTCGACCCCAAGGATGATGTTCTCCAGCACCGAGAAATTCTGCACCAGCTTGAAGTGCTGGAAGACCATCCCGATCCCGGCGCGGATCGCGCTCTGGCTGTCGGGGATGGGGGTCGACTGGCCGTTGACGAAGATCTGGCCCGCGTCGGCCTTGTAGAAACCATACAGGATCGACATCAGCGTGGACTTGCCCGCGCCGTTCTCGCCGATGATGCCGTGGATCGTGCCCTTCGGCACCGCGATGTTGATGTCCCTGTTCGCCTGCACCGGACCGAAGGCTTTCGAGATGCCCTTCAGTTCGATGGCATAAGCCGGATCCGCCATGTCTTCCCCCTTGTCGGCCAGGGCACCCGCCGCTTGCGGCGCGGCTTTTCGGGGTGCTCTTGCTAAGATGCCGCGCCAGAGGTCTGGCGCGGCATCCTTCGTCTCGGGCTGTCAGCCGATCAGAACGAGGCGGCCGGGCAGGTGTTGTCCGACATGTAGTCGTGCACCACCAGCTCACCCGACTTGATCTTCTCGGCCGCGGCATCGACCGCCGCCTGCATCTCCGGGGTCACCAGCGAGGCGTTGTTCTCGTCCATCGCATAGCCGACGCCATCGTTCGCCAGCCCCATCACGTTGATGCCGGGGGTCAGGTTCTCGCCTTCCTTGAAGGCCTCATAGACGGCGTTGTCCACCCGCTTCAGCATCGAGGTAAGGACCTTGCCGGGGTGCAGGTAGTTCTGGTTGCTGTCGACGCCGATCGACAGGATCCCTTCGTCCGCCGCCGCCTGCAGAACGCCCACACCGGTGCCGCCGGCGGCCGCATAGATCACGTCCGCGCCTTGCGCCTTCTGGCCCTTGGCCAGTTCCGCACCCTTCACCGGGTCGTTCCAGGCGGCCGGAGTCGTCCCGGTCATGTTCAGCACGACCTTGGCATTCGGGTTGGCCGCCAGCACGCCCTGGGCATAGCCGCAGCCGAACTTGCGGATCAGCGGGATGTCCATGCCGCCGATGAAGCCGACGGTGCCGGTCTTGGTGGCCAGACCCGCCATCATGCCGACAAGGTAGGAGCCCTCATGTTCGTTGAACACGACCGATTTCACGTTCGGCTGCTCCACCACCATGTCGATGATCGCGAACTTGGTATTCGGGAAATCCGGAGCGACCTTGTTCAGCACGTCGCCGAAGGCAAAGCCGGTCATCACCACGGGGTTCGCGCCCGCTTCGGCCAGACGACGCAGCGCCTGCTCGCGCTGGGCCTCGTCCTGCATCTCCAGCTCCTTGTAGGTGCCGCCCGTCTCCTTCGCCCACCGCTCGGCCCCGTTGAAGGCGGCCTCGTTGAAGGATTTGTCGAACTTGCCGCCCAGATCGAAGATGATCGCCGGCTCGGCCGCCGCGACGCCCGACAGAAGGGCGACTGCCGATACGGCCCCGGCGAGGGATTTCATAAGGCTCATGGGTGTTCTCCCGGTTGATACAACACTTCTCCCGCCCAGTCCGCCGGTTTCCCGGTCGCGGGCGAGGTCTGGCGTTGATTAGCGACAAAGCCTCGATGAGGGTCAAGCCAGATTCGCGTGTGATCGGCAAAAACCTGACTCGTTGGTCAGGAAGGTCTAGGCCCCCGCTGCAACCGCCAGATCGCGTTGCAGGACCAGAGCGTCGATCGCTGGCCCGCCCTGGGTCCGGTAATAGCCCTTGCGCCGCCCCGCTGCGGTGAACCCCGCCGATTCGTAAAGCGCCAGCGCCGCGCCATTTTCGGCGGAAACCTCAAGAAAGGCGCGCTTGGCGCCGCGCAGCCGGGCCTGATACAGAAACCGCGCGACCAGCCTGCGGCCAAGGCCCCGGCGCCGGGCCTCCGGCTGGACGGCGAGTGTCAGAAGCTCGGCCTCGCCCGCGACCGCCCGGCCCAGAAGAAAACCCGCGTCCGCCTCGACCAGAAGAAAGCACAACGGGTCGGACAGGAAGCCGCTGAAATCGGCAGCACTCCACGGGGCAGGAGTGCGGAAACACCGGGCATGAAGCGCGGCCAGAGCCTCGGGCGTCACGGCAGAATCACCGGCGGCGGGTCAGCGGGCGGGGCAGCGTCGGCCCCGCGCAGGTAGAAGGGTGCAGGGCTGGGCTGCGGGCTGGCCGCCCGTTCGGCACCGATGCGGGCGATGGCCTCGACCAGCGGCATCGCCGGGGGCAGGGCGCCCGGCCCGGCGGCCGAGCCGGTGGCGGGGCAGGCCGGGACGATCCGGTCGGCCAGATGGGCAGGGCCCGGGCCTGCGGGGGTGAACAGCTGGACATAGACCTGACCGCGCCGCGCGTCCTCGATCACGACCAGCGGGCGCGGCAGGCCGTGGGCCAGTGCCTCCAGCCGGGACACGCCCACCGCCGGGATCCCCAGACCCAGCGCCAGCCCCCGGGCGGCGGCCACCGCGATCCGCACGCCGGTGAAGTTGCCCGGCCCGGTCCCGACCGCCAGCGCCCTGAGGTCGCGCCAGCCGATCCCGCCTTCGGCCAGCACCTCTTCCAGCATCGGCATCAGCCGCTCGGCCTGACCTCTTTCCATCGGCTCCAGCCGCTGGATCACCCGGCCCTGCAAAAGCAAGGCGGCCGCGCAATGCGCGGCCGAGGTGTCGAAGGCCAGGATGGGCAGCAGCACGTCCGTCAGGCCGCCCCGTTACGCAGCAACCGGGCGGACTTCCAGCACTTCCGGGATGTAGTGCCGCAAGAGGTTCTCGATCCCCATCTTCAGCGTCAGGGTCGAGGACGGGCAGCCCGCGCAGGCGCCCTGCATGTGCAGGTAGACCACACCCCGGTCAAAGCCATGGAACGTGATGTCCCCACCATCCTGCGCCACCGCGGGCCGGACGCGGGTGTCCAGCAACTCCTTGATCTGGCGAACCACATCGCCATCCTCGCCGGTGTGCTCGGCATGGCCGCCGCCGTTCGACCCCTCACCCTCGATCACCGGGGCGCCCGACTGGTAATGCTCCATGATCGCGCCCAGGATCTGCGGCTTGATATGCGCCCAGTCCACATCCTCGGCCTTCGTCACCGTCACGAAGTCGGTGCCGAAGAACACACCCGTCACGCCCCCCGCCGCGAAGATGCGCCTGGCCAGAGGCGATTTCGCCGCCGCCTCGGCGCTGGGGAAGTCGGCCGTCCCAAGCTCCAGCACGGTCTGGCCGGGCAGGAATTTCAGCGTGGCAGGGTTCGGCGTGGATTCGGTCTGGATGAACATCTGCGATCTCCGACAGGATCAAGCGGATATGCGCTCGCGACCCCCGCCTGTCAAGGCAGAGCGCCGCCGCAACCCCGCCGCAAGGTTGAACCGGGGCGGCACAGGCCCCACCTGTCCAAGGCATCACAATGAGGTCCAAATGCTTTACGTCGATATTCCCACCGCGCCCGAATTGCAGAAACTGGTCGCTCATCGCGGCGAGGCATCCGTGTCCTTCTACCTGCGCACCACGCCGGAAACCCAGAACATCGGACCGTCCCGGACCGAGCTGGGCAAGCTTCTGAAGACCGCGGTTGCGCAGCTGGAGGCCGTGGGCACCGAAAAGCGCACCATCTGGCCGATCGAGGAACAGGTTCACGACCTTCTCGACGACGACGACTTCTGGAAATTCCAGGCCAATGCGCTGGCCATTTTCGTCACACCCCAATCCTTGCGGTCGTTCCGCCTGCCGAACCACCTGACCGACATGGTCCAGGTCTCGGACCGGTTCCACATCAAGCCCCTTCTGCGCGCCGTGTCGGTCCAGCAGCATGCCTTCGTGCTGGCGCTGGCGGAAAACGAGGTGCGGCTGGTCGAGGTCTTTGCCGACCTGCCCGCGCAAGAGGTCAAGGTGCCCGGCATGCCGAAGGATGCGGCCTCGGCTGCGGGGACGGCAAATGTGAATACCCGCAGCTATTCGCAGCGCAAGGGGGGCGCCGAAGGGCAGAACATCCTGCTGCGCGCCTTCTGCCGCAAGGTTGATGCGGCCCTTCGCCCGGTGCTGGCGGGCCGGTCCGAACCCCTGATCCTGGCCGCGACCGAGCCCCTGGCCTCGATGTTCCGTTCGGTGTGCAGCCATGACCACCTGGCCGCCGATGGCATCAGGACCAGCCCGGTCCGCATGTCGGCCGCCGAACTGGCCGAGGCGGCGCGCCCGATCCTCGATGCGCTGCACGCCCGGATGATCGGCGACGTCCACGCGCTGTTCTCGGCGCGCGAGAACGAGGGCCGCGCCACGACCCAGATCGCCCGCGCCGCCCGCGCCGCCACCTTCGGTGCCGTTGACACGCTTCTGGTCGATATCGACGAGGTGGTGCCCGGCACCGTGGACGAGACCACCGGCGAAGTGACCTTCGAAAAGGAGGAAAGCGCCATCAGCTATGGCGTGGTGGACGAGATCGCGGGCCGGGTGCTGGCCTCGGGTGGGCGGGTGCTGGCGGTGCGGCGCGACGACATTCCGCAGCGCGCCTCGCTGGCGGCCATCCTGCGCTACGCGATCTAGGGCGCTGCCCCGGCCGGAGTGTCCCGGCCGGGGACAGATCCGGGCGTCAGGGCCGGTCGGACCCCCAATAGGCATACATCTGCTCCAGCGCCGTCAGGGGGCGCAGGGGCACGACCGGGGTCTCGGGCTTCTCGGCCTGATAGTAGGGTTCCACCGGCACGGGCGCGGCGGTTCGGCGCGGAAAGAGGTGGATCGACATGGTGCGGGCCTTTCATGGCAAGGCTCCTCCCTGCCTGCCAATATAGGCCGGTCGCGTGACGATCCCAAGGCAGATTTCTGCAATGCAGCATTGCACGCCCTGCCTGGGCGGCGGTCCGCCTGTCAGATCAGCACGATGCCCGCAAAAAGGACGATCGCGCCGATGACACAGGCCACCGCCAGCGAGCCCAGATCCTTGGCATCCCTGGCGAACTGCGACCAGCCCGGCGACAGGTGATCGACCAGAACCTCCAGCGCGGTGTTCAGCGCCTCGACCGCGATCAGCACCAGCCCCAGCGCCAGAAGCCCGCCGATTTCGGCCAGCGAGGCGCCGAAGACCAGGAAGACGACCAGAAGGCCCAGAATCAGCAGGATTTCCTGCCGGAAGGCACTTTCCCGCGCCAGCCGCCGCAATCCGGCCAGCGAATAGCCGGCCGCGGCCAGGAAATGCGCCGGCCCTGTCTTGCGCGGGGGCTTCTCCTCGACCGCCATCCTCAGCCCGTGCCCCGGCGGCAGGCCCCGGCGATGTCCAGCGCGTCATCCCGGGCCGAGGTCGTCACGTTCAGCATTCCAAGCACCGTCGAGAACATGTTGTCATGGCTGACCGGCGCATCCGTCCTGGCCGCAAGACAGGCCCTGTCCAGCCCGAGACTGGCACGGAACCGCTCGGACATCCAGATCACCATCGGCACCCGCGTCTGATTGTCGGGCGCCATGAAATAGGGCGTGCCGTGCAGATACAGCCCGCCTTCCCCCAGGCTCTCGCCATGGTCCGAGACATAGTATAGCGCCGGGATCACCCGATCCGAGCCGTCCAGCAGGTCGATCACCTCGGCCAGGACATGGTCGGTGTAGGCGATGGTATTGTCATAGGCGTTGACGATCTCCTCTGCCGTGCAATCCGTCAGCTCGGGCGTCTTGCAGGCGGGGGCGAAGATCTCGCGGTCGGCGGGATAGCGCAGCCAGTCGCTCGGGCCGTGGCTGCCGATCTGGTGCAGGACGATCACCGTGTCCTCGGTGATCGTCGCGGCCTTCTCTGCCAGCGCCTTGAGGAAAACGCCGTCGATGCATTCCGGCTGGCAGAAGTCGGCCCCGTCCGCCGCCGTCATCGTCCGCCGCGGGATCCGGTCGGCGATGTTCTTGTCGCCGGTGTTGTTGTCCCACCATTCCACCCGGAATCCGGCATGGCTCAGCACGTCCAGCAGGTTCTCGTGGCTCAGGCCCCCCTCGTAGGAATAGTCCGCCTGCCCGAGCGGCGAGAACATGCAGGGCAGCGAGGTCGCGGTCGCCGTGCCGCAGCTGGTCGCCTGCGGGAAATACAGGATGTCGCGCGCCGCAAGCTCCGGGTTGGTCTGGCGCGCATAGCCGCCCAGCGACCAGTTCTGCGCCCGCCCGGTCTCGCCCGCGACGATCACCATCAGCACCGGCTTGCCGGCCGTGCTCAGGTAGGGCCCCTTGCCGGCATCGCGGCCGGTGGGCTGCAACACGACCTGCGTCGATTTCATCATCATCCTGGCATAGCGCAGGGCGCCCGACAGCGGGGCCAGCGGCTGGACCGCGCCCAGAAGCTCCTTCTCGGCGCGCAGGACAGTGGAATAGGCCTTCAGATTGGTGAACAGAAGCCCCGCCACAAGCGCCGCCGACAGCGCCAGCATCAGGCCCGCCCCGGCCGCCGCGCGCAAGGCAGGGGCACGGCGGATGCGGACCCAGAGCACCAGCGCCGAGGGCAGAACCCCGTACAACGCCACATGCGCCAGGAATTGCGGGGTGATCAGATGTTTCGATTCCGCGAAGGTCGTGGTCATCGCGTTCTGGATCATCTCGCGGTCGATGACCACGCCCAGCACATCGACGTAATAGGAACTGACCCCCGCGATCATGAGAAGCGCCACCAGCACCGGCTTCTGCATCCGGCGCAGCGCCAGCAGCGAGATCACCAGCAGCAACAGCGCCCAGACCGCCCCGGCAAAGACCAGCGCGGTCACCGTGCGGCCCGCGAAGATGCGGAAAAGATGCCCCCAGAAGGTCGCGTTGCACAGGGCCAGAAGCCAGGTTGCGACAAGGGCGTTCAGAAGTGCGGGCGAAAGGCTGGGGCGGCGGCCGTTGCCGGCGGCCTGGGTCGGGTCGATCATGCGGAGATCCAGGATGACAGGGCCTGATGCGGCCCACGTAGACCATAGTCTCCGCGACCCGAGGATGCAGTAAGCAGGCGCTTACAGCGGCGGTATCGTGAAAAAAAGCGCAGGGAACCGCCCGATCCGGGGGTGGATCAGGTGATGCTTTCCAGCCGTTCCTTCGACATGTCGCCCGGAACGATGGTGATCGGTATCGGCAGACTGCCCGCATTTCGTGTCATGGCCGTGACAAGAGGCCCCGGCCCGGACTTGTCGGTCCCCGCGCCCAGCACCAGGATGCCGATCTCGGGATCCTCCTTGACGAGGGACAGGATCTCGGTCACCGGATCGCCCTCGCGGATCACCAGTTCGGGGTTCACCCCCTGCTTGTCGCGCATCCACTTGGCGAAGACCTCGAAATGCGCCTCGATCCGCTCGCGCGCCTCGGCGCGCATCAGGTCGGCGACGCCCATCCAGGTCTGGAACTCCTCCGGCGGGATGACCGACAGGATCGTGACCCCACCCCCGGTATGCGCCGCCCGCAGCGCGGCAAAGCGCATGGCATTCAGACACTCGCGACTGTCGTCCAGCACGACGAGGAATTTCCGCATGATGCTCCCCTCTGGCGGGCGGATCATGGCAGGGGCGGCGGGGGGAAGGCAAGCCTCATGCAGCGCGCGGCGCGGCCGGGTCACGCCCGCTGCGGCAGGGCCAGCACCTTCGGATACAGCCGTCCCATCGCCAGCGTGCGCGCCCCGTTCATCACCATCAGCGCCGCCCAGAGCCCGTGGTTCCCCGCCAGCGGCACCAGGACGGCCAGCGCCAGGGCATAGACTGCGACCGACACCAGCATCGCGCGCAGCATCTCGCCCGTCAGCAGCGCGCCGATGAAGATACCGTCATAGATCCAGGCCGCCACGCCGATCAGGGGGGCCAAGACCAGCCAGGGCAGATAACCGCGCGCCGCCGCGCGCACTTCGGCCGCGGTGGTCATCAGGTCGATGATCTGCGGCCCGGCCAGGGCAAAGACCAGCGCCAGCGCCGCCGCGCCGCCGAAACCCCATTGCATGGTGATCCGCCCTGCCGCGCGCGTATCCGCGGCCGAGCGCGCCCCGACCGCCTGCCCCACCAGCGCCTCGGCGGCAAAGGCAAAGCCGTCCAGCGCGAAGGCGGTGATCTCCAGGAACTGCATCAGCACCTGGTTCGCCGCCAGCGTCACGTCGCCGAACCGCGCGCCCAGAAAGACGAAGGTGGTGAAGGCCAGTTGCAGAAGGATCGTCCGGCCCATGATGTCGCGGCTGGCCGAGAACATGCGGCGGATCGCGATCCCGTCGCCCAGCCGGGCCAGCGCGCCGCGCAAGGCCGGCCCGAAGGCATCGCGGGCCAACCACAGGGCCAGCGCCAGCCCCGTCCATTCCGCGATCAGCGTGGCCAGCGCCACGCCCTCGACCCCCCAGCCAAGACCCAGCACGAACCACAGGTCCAGCGCGATGTTCAGCCCGTTCTGCCACAGCTGCAACAGCAGCACCGCCCGCGTCCGCTCCAGCCCGACCAGCCAGCCGGTCAGCGCGTAAAGCGCGATGGTCGCGGGCGCCCCCCAGATGCGGATCGCCAGGTAGTCCTGTGCCAGCCCCTCCACCGTCGCCGAGGCCGGCGCCAGCCAGAAGGCCCCGGCAAACAGCGCCACCTGCGCCAGGATCAGCGCCAGCCCCGCCCCCGCCCCCACGATCAGCGCGCGAAGCAGGACGGCGGACCGCTCGGCCATGTCGCCCGCCCCCTGCGCCTGCGCCGCCAGGCCCGAGGTGGACATGCGCAGGAAGCCGAAGGCCCAGTACAGCGTCGCCAGGATCACCGCGCCGATCCCCACGGCGCCCAGGCTTGCCGGATCGCCAAGCTGCCCGATCACCGCCGTATCCACCGCACCCAGCAAGGGCACTGTGGCATTGGACAGCACGATCGGGCCGGCGATCCTCAGCATGCGGCCATGGGTGATGGCGGTCATGCCTTGCTGCCGGGGCGCAGCGGCTGCGGCATCAGGAAATGGCCCGTGGCCTGCGCGAACAGGCGCGCGCGGTTGTCCTGCCAGGCCTCGACATGGACCGACGCATAGCGCCGCCCCGACCGGTTCACCCGCGCCCGGGCATAGGCATCGCGCGGCAGCCCGGGCCGCAGGTAATCCACCGTGAAGTCGATCGTCTTGGGCAGCCGCAGCGGCCCGTCCGGCAGGGCGCCCTCGCTTTCCACCCCGTCCCAGAGCGTGCTCCAGGCCAGCTCGATCATCGCCGCGATCTCCAGGAAGGCCGCCGTCGCGCCTCCGTGCAGCGCGGGCAGGCGCGGATTGCCGATCAGACTGTCCTTGAAGGGCAGGACGGCGGTCAGCTCGTCGCCGCGCCGGTCGAATTCCACCCCGAGGAACCGGATATAGGGCACGCCATCGACCAGCGTGCGCAACAGCCCCTCGCGGCGCCGCTTGATGACATGCAGCGGTTCCGGCGGCGGCCTCATCCCTTGCGCTCCACCGTGAAGGCGCCCGAGGCCATGGCCACCGGGCGGCTTTCGTCGTCGTCGGTCGCCACCGCACGGACGAAGGCCACCGACCGCGTGACATGGTGACATTCCGCCCGGGTGCGGATGGTCTGGCCCGGCGTGGCGGGTCGCATGTAGTCGATCCGCAGGTCCAGCGTCGCGGTCGAGAAACCCGCCTGCGGATGGCTCATCACCGCGGCACCGCAGGCCGTGTCCATCAGGGCCGACACCGCGCCGCCATGGATCACGCCCGTCTCCGGGTCGCCCACCAGCGCCGGGTCGTAAGGCATCGAGATGGTCACCTGCCCCGCGCCGATCGACTCCAGCTGCATGCCAAGCGCATGACTGTGCGGCAGGGCGGCGATGAAACTGCGGGCGATGTCGGTGATGTCGGTCATGTGTCCCTCGGCCCGCATCAAACCGCCGCGCCCGAAGGAAGGCAACCCCCCGAAACCGTTGCGTGATCCCGGCGCCCGCCTTAGGCTGCCCAGCCGGGAGGACTGCGCATGACCGAGACCCGCCTCAGCTTCAAGGAGATGTGCGCCCGTTTCGAGGTGACCCCGCGCACCCTGCGCTATTACGAATACATCGAGCTTCTGTCCCCCGAGAAAGAGGGCCGCGCCCGGTTCTACGGCCCGCGCGAGGTGGCGCGGATGAAGCTGATCCTGCGCGGCCGCCGCTTCGGCTTTTCTCTGGAAGAGATCCGCCAGTGGCTGCTGATCTACGGCAAGAAGGGCGAACGGCCGCAGCTCGAAGCCTGGCTTCAGCTTGCCGACCGCCAGCTTCTGGCGCTGGACCGCCAGCGGCAGGACCTGGAGGCCGCCATCGCCGACCTGCGCGCCCTGCGCGAGACCGCCGTGCAAGAGCTGGAGCGGCTCTGATCTGCGCCTTGTCCTGCCCGACGGTCGGCCCTGCGGCAAGCGCATCGCGGAACGCCGCCATTGCAGGCTGCCCAGAATTTGCCGTAAACCTGCCAAACCGCTGAAACGGTTCCGGTGCATGGCTTTCGGATCAGGCAGGTTAGGGGTATCGGCATGCGGCGCGCAGCCTGTCGTTCGGGCCACATGCTGAAGGTTCTGGGAGCAGTCGCCTTGTCCGCATCTTCGGCCGGAGGAGAATCCGTCAGCGACCGCCCGCTGCACTTTGCCTGCCTGTCCTCCACGCATGTCGATCCGTCCCGTCTGGCGGCCGTCTGCGCGGGCTTTCTGGATACGCTGGGCGCGCAGCCGGGCTACCGGGTGCAAGGGACACAGGACACCCCGCTGTCCACCGGCCCCGGTCTGGAAATCGATGTGATCCGTGCCACCGAGTCCCAGCTGGAACTGCTGCCGACCTGGGTCGATGCCTCCGGGGTCCGGACCGCAATGCCATCGACCGGACTTGTCATCGCCGACGCCGCGATGACCGAGCCGATGCGGCGCAGGCTTTACCTTGGCGTGCTTGACCAGCTTCCGAAGTGACCATTTCCGGGGGGTAGATTTCCATGTGCGTGCTTTGCGCCATCCGCGAACCGAACGATCCGCTTGCCAGCCTTGACCAGCATCTGCTGGCAGCACCCGGCCGGGCCGCCCTGGCACCGTTCAGCTGGGACCAGATCGCCCAGCAGCTGACCAGCGGATACTGGAACTGGGCCTCCGGTGGCACCTTCAACGGCACCTATCGCTTTCAGCTGAACGCAGCGCGCACCCTGACCTACAACGTGGCCGGCCTTTCGGCGGCCGAACAGGCCATCGCCGAGGCCGCACTCGAGGCCTGGTCGGAAGTCTCGGGCATCACCTTCCTGCGCAGCACCTCGTCCGCTGCCAACCTGATCTTCGACAACAACGATCCGGATGGCGCCTACGCCTACTTCAACCTCCAGGGCGGCCGGATCAGCCAGTCCTTCATCAACATCCCCCCGAACTGGAGCCCGCAGCACCTCAACGGCTACATGCTTCAGACCTACATTCACGAGATCGGCCATGCGCTGGGCCTTGGCCATGCCGGCTACTACAACGGCAGCGCGACCTTCGGCGGGCCCGGCACGCTCTATCGCAATGACAGCTGGCTTGCTTCGGTGATGTCGTATTTCAGCCAGACGGACAACACCCTCGTCCCGGGCAGCTTCGCCTATCTTGCGACCGTCATGCCGGCCGACGTCATCGCGATCCAGAACCTGTACGGCTTTTCCGGCGCCACGAACCAGGGCAACTCGGTCTACGGTGTCAACTCGAACATCGGCGGCTATCTTCAGACGCTGCTGAATCAGTGGACCGGGACGATCCCCGCGACCCCGAACGTCTATGTCGGCCAGCCGATTGCCTTCACGATCTACGATTCGAACGGGATCGATACGATCGACTTCTCGAACTTCAGCCAGAACCAGGAAATCTCGCTGATCGAGCTGACCTATTCCGACATCGGCGGTCTGATCGACAATGTGACCATCGCCCGCGGCGTGGTGATCGAGAATGCGACCTCGGGCAACGGAAACGACACCCTGATCGGGAACCATGTCGACAACGTCCTGACCGGAAATGGCGGCGATGACCGCATGTCCGGCAACGCGGGCAACGACACGCTGTACGGCGGCTCGGGCAACGACACGCTGTATGGCGGCGACGGCGAAGATCTTCTGGACGGCGGTCTGGGCAATGACCGGCTGGAAGGCGGGGCGGGCCGTGACACGCTCTATGGCGGCGAGGGCAATGACCTGATCTACGGCGGCGAGGACGACGACCTGCTGGAGGGCGGGGCGGGCAACGACACGCTGTCCGGTGGTCCGGGCGACGATCTTCTGGACGGCGGTCTTGGCAATGACTTGCTGGAAGGCGGGACGGGCCGCGATACGCTTTCGGGCGGAGACGGTGACGACACGCTGACCGGAGGAGCCGGCGCCGACATCCTCTATGGTGGCGATGGCCTCGACCTTGCCTCCTATGCCGGCGGCGGTCCTGTCCGGGTGGACATGGAGGATGCGGCGCTGTCCACCGGCGATGCGGCGGGGGACCAGTTCTTCGGGATCGAGGGGCTGATCGGCAGCGGCGGGGCGGACACGCTTCTCGGCAATGCCGAGGCCAACCTGCTGATCGGCGGGGCGGGCAACGACAGCCTCGATGGGCGCGACGGAAGCGACACGCTCATGGGCGGTGACGGGCTCGACACGCTGGTGGGCGGCGGCGGAGAGGATGTCCTGGACGGTGGGTTCGGCAACGACCGGCTGTTCGGCGGGGCGGACAATGACACCCTGTACGGGGCGGCCGGCAATGACACGCTTTATGGCGGAGAGGCCGACGACCTGCTGTCGGGCGGCGATGGTCTTGACCTGCTCCATGGCGGCGAAGGCGCCGACACGCTGGACGGCGGCACCGGCGCGGATGTGCTTTACGGCGATGCGGGCGATGACCGGCTGGACGGCGGCAGCGGCAACGACCGGCTCTTTGGCGGAGAGGGGGCAGATCTGGTACTGGGCGGGGACGGCAACGACACGCTCTACGGTGGCGATGGCGGCGACACGCTGGACGGCGGGGCCGGGTCCGACCTGCTGTACGGAGATGCCGGCGACGATGCAATCGATGGCGGGCTGGGCGACGACCGGCTGTTCGGCGGCGCGGGCGATGACCTGGGGCTGGGCGGGGACGGCAACGACACGATCTTCGGTGGCGAAGGCAACGACACGCTGTCGGGCGCAAGCGGCAACGACGTGCTTTACGGCGATGTGGGCGACGATCTGCTGGACGGCGGCCTTGGCAACGACCGGCTCCATGGCGGCGCGGGCGACGACGAAATCCTCGGGGGTGACGGCAACGATCAGCTGTTCGGCGGGGACGGCAACGACCGGCTGCAAGGCGCGGTCGGCAACGACCTGCTGTATGGCGGCGCCGGCGATGACCTGCTGGATGGCGGGGCCGGCGCCGACCTGATCTACGGCGGTGCGGGTGCGGACAGGCTGGACGGATCGAACGGCAACGACACGCTGTTCGGCGAGGCGGGGGACGACCTCGTGGATGGCGGGCTGGGCGATGACCGGCTGTTCGGCGGGGAAGGCAGCGACACGCTGCGGGGTGACGAGGGCAACGATACCCTTCTCGGCGGCCTCGGCGACGATCTGCTGGACGGCTCGGTCGGCAACGACCTCATCTACGGCGGCGCGGGCAACGACGATCTGGACGGAGGTGACGGCGACGACCGGCTCTTCGGCGGTCTCGGGTCGGACCGGCTGTCGGGCGGGGACGGCAACGACAGCCTCTGGGGCGAGGACGGCAACGATCTGCTGGACGGGGGCGGCGGCAACGACCTCATGTACGGCGGCGCGGGCAACGACGATCTGGACGGAGGTGACGGCGACGACCGGCTCTTCGGCGGTCTCGGGTCGGACCTGCTGCTTGGCGGGGACGGCAACGACAGCCTCTGGGGCGAGGACGGCAATGATGTGCTGGACGGGGGCGCGGGCGACGACCTGCTTTACGGCGGCGCGGGTAACGACACTCTGGATGGCGGCACGGGCGATGACTGGATGGCGGGGGGGCTTGGCAACGATCTCTACATCGTCGATTCCGCCGGCGATGTCGTCGTCGAGGCGGCCTCGGCGGGGATCGACACGGTGCGAACCGGCCTTGCGGCCTATACCCTGGGTGCCAATGTCGAGAACCTGATCCTCACCTCGGCCTCGGGTGCGGTCGGCACCGGCAACGCGCTTGGCAACGTCATGTTCGGGGGAACGGGCGGCGACACGCTGTCGGGGCTCGCCGGGCGCGACCTGCTCTATGGCGGCGAGGGCAACGACAGCCTGGACGGCGGCGACGACGCGGATACCCTCTGGGGCGGAGGCGACGACGACACCCTGTCCGGCGGCAGCGGCAACGACATCCTGCATGGCGAGGCAGGGCAGGACCTGCTGTATGGCGGCAACGGCAATGACAGCCTGACCGGCGGTCTCGGGGACGATACCCTGTTCGGCGATGCCGGGTCCGACACGCTTGACGGTGGCGAGGGCGACGACTGGCTGGCCGGAGGCGCAGGACGCGATGTCCTGCGCGGCGGCGCCGGGGTCGATCACTTCGTCATCGCCACCGCCGATGCGACCGACCAGTTCCTCGACTTCACCTCCGCCACCGACCGCGTGGTGCTGGACCGCGCCGGCCTTGGCATCGCGGCCGAGGCGGTGCTGTCCGAGATGTGGCAGTCCGGCACGGGTCTGCCGTCCAGCTTCGGCGGCGGCCCGGTGCTCTATTACGACCTTGCCAGCCGGTCGCTGTTCCTTGACCTCGACGGCGGCTCCAGCGCGAATGCGGTCGCCCTGTTCAACCTTCAGGCCGGCGGCACGCTGGACCTGGGCGACCTGTTGCTGGTCTGACGGTCACGGGGGCGGCAGGCGGCGGCGCGGTCCGGCGCGCCCGCCTGCCGCCGGCCATGGCTCAGTGCGCCAGGAACACCGGCAGTTCGGCGCGTTCCAGCATGTCGCGGGTCGCTCCGCCAAGGATGGCCTCGCGGAACCGCGAATGGCCATAGGCGCCCATGACCAGAAGATCGGCGTCCGTGTCCCTGGCGTGGCGGGCAAGGACCTCTGACACCCGGGGCAGGGTCCGCGCCAGGATCATGACTTCGGCCCGCACGCCGTGGCGGACAAGATACTGGCACAGAAGCCCGCCCGGATCCGACCGCTCCGGGCCGTGGGTCGGCGGATCGACCACCACGATCTGCACCGATTCGGCGCGCTTGAGGAAGGGCATCGCGCGGCGCGCGGCGACCAGGGCCTCGCGGCTCTGGTTCCAGGCCAGGATGATCCGCTTCGGCTCGGACGTGCGCAGGCCCGCAGGCGGCACGATCAGGACCGGCGCCATGCCTTCGAACAGCGCGGCCTCGGTCACGGCCTCATCCTCGACGCCCCGGTTGTCGCCATAGGGCAGCGGCAGGACGACCAGGTCGCAATAGCGCGCCCGCGACGCCACCACATCGGTCAGCGCGCCCAGCTGGGTCACCAGCGATTCGACCGAAGCGCGCAGGGTCGGCGACTGCGCCCGCAGGGCCGCGTTCAGCGCCGCCTCGACGTCGCGGGCATCCGCCTCGGCGCGTTCCATCGCGGCGGCGATCACCACCGCACCGGAACCGACATAGCTGTAGCCGATCTGGGTTCGGTCCACGCCCAGGGCCAGCGCGTCCAGATGGGCGTCCATCGTCTGCGCGATCTGGGCGGCCGCGGTGACCGTGACAAGCAGGTTCTCGGCCGAAGTCGCAACGGTCAGGATGGATTTGTAGGCCATGGTCAACTCCTGTGAGGGGCTGATGGATTGCAGATGGCGCAGCCTTTCCGATCCCGGTACGCGGCGCCTTGACCAGGGTCAATCGCGCCGGTGCTTCGGCTTGACGCAGATCAAGGCGCCTTTTGTCGCTGCGCCGCAGTACTCACGCTGTCGTAGACTGCGGCTGTCAGCCCCGAATCGTCAACGGGGGGCAGAGCGCGACTGACAGGACGAAGGGACGCAAACCATGTGGGATTATCTGAAACTGGCCGGACTTGGCCTCGTCGCGGTTCTGGCCGCGATCGCGGCCAACTACGCCCGAGACCTGGCCTACCAGGTGAACGCGATCACGGTGATGCTGGCCGCGGCCATCGCGTTTCTCTGGGTGCTGCGCACGGCCGGCGATCCGAAGCCGGATCTGAGCCACGAATATTTCGACGGCGTGGTGCGGGCGGGGGCGATCGCCACCGCCTTCTGGGGGGCGGTCGGCTTCCTCGTCGGGGTCGTGATCGCGCTGCAACTGGCCTTTCCGCAGTTGAACTTCGAGTTCCTGCAAGGCTACGGCAACTTCGGCCGCCTGCGCCCGCTCCATACCAGTGCGGTGATCTTCGCCTTCGGCGGCAACGCGCTGATCATGTCCGCCTTCTACATCGTGCAGCGCACCAGCGCAGCGCGTCTGTTCGGCGGCAGCCTTGGCTGGTTCGTGTTCTGGGGCTGGCAGCTTGTCATCGTCCTGGCCGCGACGGGCTATGTCCTCGGCGCCACGCAAGGCAAGGAATACGCCGAACCCGTCTGGTACGTCGACATCCTCATCACCGTGGTCTGGGTCGCCTTCCTCATCACCTTCATGGGCACCCTCTTCAAGCGGAAGGAACCCCACATCTACGTGGCGAACTGGTTCCTCCTGTCGATGATCCTGACCGTGGCGATGCTGCACCTGGTGAACAACGCCGCGATCCCGGTGTCGATCTTCGGCTCGGCCCAGGTCCAGCTTTATGCGGGCGTGCAGGACGCGATGGTGCAGTGGTGGTACGGCCACAACGCCGTGGGCTTCTTCCTGACCGCGGGCTTCCTGGGGATGATGTACTACTTCGTCCCGAAACAGGCCGAACGGCCCGTCTTCAGCTACAAGCTGTCGATCATCCACTTCTGGGCGCTGATCTTCCTCTATATCTGGGCCGGTCCGCACCACCTGCACTATACCGCGCTGCCCGACTGGGCCTCGACCCTGGGCATGGTGTTCTCGGTGATCCTGTGGATGCCCTCCTGGGGCGGGATGATCAACGGCCTGATGACCCTGTCCGGCGCCTGGGACAAGCTGCGCACCGACCCGATCATCCGGATGATGGTCGTCTCCATCGGCTTCTACGGCATGTCCACCTTCGAAGGCCCGATGATGTCGATCAAGGCGGTGAACTCGCTGTCGCACTACACCGACTGGACCATCGGCCACGTCCACTCCGGCGCGCTTGGCTGGAACGGGATGATCACCTTCGGCGTCCTCTACTACCTCGTGCCGCGCCTGTGGAACCGCGAGGGGCTCTACTCGCTGAAACTCGTCTCCTGGCACTTCTGGCTCGCGACCATCGGGATCGTCCTTTACGCCTCCTCGATGTGGGTCACGGGCATCATGGAAGGCCTGATGTGGCGCGAGGTCGATGCGAACGGCTTCCTCGTGAACGCCTTCGCCGACACGGTGGCTGCGAAATTCCCGATGTATGTGGTCCGCGCCCTGGGCGGTGGCCTCTTCCTGACGGGGGCGCTCATCATGTGCTGGAACCTCTGGATGACCGTCCGGGCGCAACCCGCCCGCGTCACCCAGAACTCCGCCGTTCCGGCAGAATAAGGAAACCCGACAATGGCAATTCTCGAAAAGCACAAGGTCATCGAGACCAACGCGACGCTCCTCATGATCCTTTCGCTGCTGGTCGTGACCATCGGCGGGATCGTGCAGATCGTGCCCCTGTTCTACCTGGAAAACACCATCGAGAAGGTCGAAGGGGTTCGTCCCTACACGCCGCTCGAACTGGCAGGCCGGGGAATCTACATCCGCGAGGGCTGCTACGGCTGCCACAGCCAGATGATCCGCCCGATGCGGGACGAGGTGGAACGCTATGGCCACTACAGCCTTGCTGCCGAGTCGATGTATGACCGGCCCTTCCAGTGGGGCTCGAAACGCACCGGGCCGGACCTGGCGCGGGTGGGCGGACGCTATTCCGACGAATGGCACCAGGACCACTTCCACAACGCCAAGTCCGTGGTGCCGGAATCGGTCATGCCGCCCTACGGCTTCCTGGCGCGCAACATCATCGACGGCCGCTACATCCAGGACGTGGTGGTCACCAACCGCCTGACCGGCGTGCCGTACACCGACGACATGGTGGAAAACGCGCTGGCCGACTTCACCGCGCAGGCCGATCCGAACGGCGACAGCTCGGGGCTCGAGGAACGCTATGGCGAAGCCGCCTTCGGCACGCCGGTCAATGTGCGCAACTTCGACGGCCAGCCCGAACTGACCGAGATGGACGCGCTGATCGCCTACATGCAGGTCCTGGGCACGATGGTCGATTTCTCGACCTACACGCCCGTGGCGAACCGCTGAGGGGGGGGGCGAAGATGGAAACCTATTCCTTCCTCCGCCACATGGCCGACAGCTGGTTCCTGCTGGCCATGACCATCGGTTTCCTGGCGCTCTGCCTCTGGGCCTTCCGACCCGGCAGCCGGGCGCTGCACCAGGATGTCGCCAATTCGATCTTCCGCAACGACGACCGTCCTGCGGAAGCCAATCCTGCCAAGAAGGAGGGCTGAGGCCATGGCCAAGCCAATAAAGAAGGACGTCCGGCAGGTGGAAACGACCGGCCACAGCTGGGACGGGATCGAGGAATACAACAACCCCCTGCCGCGCTGGTGGGTCTGGGTGTTCTACGCCACCATCGTCTGGGGCATCGGCTACACCATCGCCTATCCGGCCTGGCCGATGATCACCCGGGCGACGCCCGGCCTCCTCGGCGCTTCGACCCGCGCCGATGTGGCGGCCGAGATCGCGGCGGTGGATGCGGCAAATGCGGCGATCAAGGAAAGGCTGATCGCGGCGGACCTGAACGCCATCGGCGACGACCCCGAACTTGCGGCCTATGCCGAACGCGCAGGCGCTGCGGTCTTCCGCACCAACTGCACCACCTGCCATGGCTCGGGCGCGGCCGGATTCGAGGGCAAGGGCTATCCGAACCTGCTGGACGACGACTGGCTCTGGGGCGGCACGATGGAGGACATCCATCTGACCATCACCCACGGCATCCGCAACACGACGGACCCGGACGCGCGCTATTCCCAGATGCCCGCCTTCGGGACGGACGGCATCCTCGACGAGACCCAGATCGCCCAGGTCGCCGAACATGTGCTGGCCATCTCCGGTCAGCAACATGACGCGGCCATGGCGACGGAAGGCGCCACGATCTATGCCGAGAACTGCGCCGCCTGCCACGGTGAGCAGGGCGAAGGCGACCGTACGCAAGGCGCGCCGCGGCTGAACGACGCGATCTGGCTGTACGGCGGGTCGCGCGAAAAGATCATCGAGACGGTGACCAGGGCCCGCTTCGGCGTGATGCCGAACTGGAACACGCGCCTGTCCGAAGACGAGATCCGCGCCGTGGCCTTCTATGTCCACGGTCGCGGTGGCGGGGAGTGACGCCCCCGGTTCCCTTGAACCTGAAAGGGGGCCTTCGGGTCCCCTTCCTTTTGCCGCGCACCCGGTTCGTGCCGCCTGTCAGAGGGCGCGCATGCCGGCGCAAGCCTTTCGTCGCGCCGTTTTGCGGGAAGACCGCAAAGCGGCCCGGTGTGCCTTCGGCGGGAATATCTGTCGAAGGGAAAGACGAAGTTGCACAAATTGCCTTCGCCCATGTCCCGAATACCCCGCGCGGACCGCGCTCGGGTCGAAAGTTGCCCGGTCGGGCCCGGGCGATCACGCGGCTTTGAGCCGCATTGCCGCATTCACCCCGGCGCGCCGCATCCCTATTGATGCAGGTCAAGGCCCTGACCGCGCAAATGACCGATTGCAGTCGGGATGACAGACTGGCCCCGCCAGTGAAGGAGATCCCGTGTCCACCCCCGCAGCCGAACCCAGCCTATATGCCGCCCGCGAGCCGGTCTTTCCCCGGCGCGTGAAGGGCAAATTCCGCACGCTGAAGTGGTGGATCATGGGGATCACCCTCGGCATCTACTACATCACCCCCTGGCTGCGCTGGGACCGGGGCCCGAACCTGCCCGACCAGGCCGTGCTGGTGGACCTTGCCAACCGCCGCTTCTTCTTCTTCATGATCGAGATCTGGCCGCACGAATTCTACTTCGTCGCGGGCCTGCTCATCATGGCGGGCCTCGGGCTCTTCCTCTTCACCTCCGCCGCCGGCCGCGTCTGGTGCGGTTACGCCTGCCCGCAGACCGTCTGGACCGACCTTTTCATCCTGGTCGAACGCTGGATCGAAGGCGACCGCAACGCCCGCATCCGGCTGCACCGTCAGCCCTGGAACTGGGAGAAGCTCATCAAGAACGGCATCAAGTGGTGGGTCTGGCTCTTCATCGGGCTGGCCACCGGCGGCGCCTGGGTCTTCTACTTCACCGACGCGCCCACGCTTCTGCGCGACCTCGTGACCTTCCAGGCCCACCCCGTCGCTTACATCACCATCCTCATCCTCACCTTCACCACCTTCTTCTTCGGCGGCTTCGCGCGGGAACAGATCTGCATCTACGCCTGCCCCTGGCCCCGCATCCAGGCCGCGATGATGGACGAGGACACGCTGACCATCGCCTACCGCGAATGGCGGGGCGAGCCGCGCGGCAAGCTTGGCACCACCACGGGCGACTGCATCGACTGCATGGCCTGCGTCAACGTCTGCCCGATGGGGATCGACATCCGCAACGGCCAGCAGCTGGCCTGCATCACCTGCGGTCTCTGCATCGACGCCTGCAACGACGTGATGGACAGGATCGGCAAGCCGCGCGACCTGATCGGCTACCTCGCGCTGACTGACGAGACCCGCGAACGTGCCGGCCAGCCGCCGAAGTCGGTCTGGTCCCACGTCTTCCGCGTCCGCACCGTCCTTTACACCGTGCTCTGGGCCGGGGTCGGCATCGGCATGATCGTGGCGCTTTTCCTGCGCTCGCCCATCGACATCAACGTCACCCCCGTGCGCAACCCGACCTTCGTCACCCTCTCCGACGGCTCGATCCGCAACGCCTACGACATCCGTCTGCGCAACAAGTCCGGCGACGACGCCCAGTTCACCATTGCCGTCACCTCTGACGCCTTCGTCACCCTCAGCCTGGAAGGCCAGCCGGGCCTCACCGTCACCGTCCCCGCGAACGAAACCCTGTCCCAGCGCGTCTACCTCACCGCCGCCCCGGGCAGCCCCGCCGCGACCACGGACCGCACCGCCGTCCGCCTCTGGGTCGAGGAACTGGGGACGACGAACCGCGTCCACCATGATACGATCTTCAACGGGAAGGAATCGCAATGACCGAACTCACCGGCAAGCATGTCCTTGCGATCACAGTCGGCGCCTTTGCCGTCATCATCGGCGTCAACCTCACCCTTGCGTTCAAGGCCGTCAGCACCTTCCCCGGGCTCGAGGTCGAAAACTCCTACGTCGCCTCCCAGGGCTTCAACGCCCGCAAGGCCGCGCAAGAGGCGCTGGGCTGGACCATGACCCCCGCCTATGACCAGGGCCGCATGACGCTTGCCTTCCTCGGCGCGGACGGCCAGCCGGTTCAGGTGAACGACCTCCAGGTCCTCGTCGGCCGCACCACGGAAACCACGAACGACACCTTCCCCGCCTTCACCCGCGTCGGCGACCTCTACGCCGCCGACCTCCCCCTCAACCCCGGCAAATGGATGGTCAAGGTTACCGCCACCTCGCCAGACGGCACCCTCTTCGAACAGCGGTCCGAACTGTTCGTGAAAGGCTGACATGGCCCTCGCCGAAGACTTCGCCGCCACCCGCTCGCCGGTCTCTGCCTGCCCGGCCTGCACCGTCGTCCCCGCCGCCGAACGCATCGCCGCGCTTCGCGCCGAACGGGCGGGCCGCATCATCCTGTCCCTGCCGAACGCCGGCGGCGCGCAGTCGATCGCCCTGGTCGAGGCCGCGCTCCAGGCCCTCCCCGGCGTCCGCTCCGCCCGCGTCAACCTCACGCAAAAGCGCGTCTCCGTCGAAGCCGAAGGCCACGTCACCGCCGCGCAACTCATCGCGGTCCTCGCAGCCGAAGGCCAGGAAGCCCACGAGCTTGACCCCGGCCTCCTCTCCACGACCGAGACCGACCGCCAGGGACGAGAGCTTCTGATGCGCCTCGGCGTCGCCTTCTTCAGCATGATGAACGTCATGCTCCTCTCGGTCGCCGTCTGGTCCGGGGCCGAGGCCGCCACCCGCGACCTCTTCCACTGGATCTCCGGCGCCATCGCCCTGCCGACCGTCATCTTCGCCGGCCAACCCTTCTTCAAATCCGCTTGGGCATCGCTCCGCCAGGGCAAGCTCGGCATGGATGTCCCGATCTCCCTCGCCCTGATCCTCGCCTCCTCCATCTCGGTCTATGAAACCGCGATGTCCGGCCACCACGCCTATTTCGACGCCGCGGTGATGCTGGCCTTCTTCCTCCTCCTCGGCCGCTACCTCGACCACCGCACCCGCGCCATTGCGCGCTCTGCTGCCGAGGAACTCGCCGCCCTCGAAGTCCCCCGTGCGATCCGTCTGATCGACGGCACGGAAGTCGAAACCCCCATCGACGCAGTCGCCCCCGGCGACACCGTCCTCGTCCGCCCCGGCGCGCGGATGCCGGTGGACGGCGTGGTGCTGCACGGCGCGTCGGAACTCGACCGCAGCCTCCTCACTGGCGAAAGCCTGCCCGTCCCGGCAGGGCAGGGCACCGTGGTCAGCGCGGGCGAAGTGAACCTCACCGGCCCCCTGGCCGTGCAGGTCACAGCGGCGGGCAAGGACTCCAGCCTGCACCGCATGGCCGACCTCGTCGCCGTGGCCGAGGGCACGAAGACCCGCTATACCAGCCTCGCCGACCGCGCGGCCAAGGCCTATTCGCCGCTGGTGCATATCCTGTCGTTTGCGGCCTTCGGCTACTGGATGTGGGCCACCGGCGGCGACGTGCGCTATGCGATCAACATCTCTGCCGCCGTCCTGATCATCACCTGCCCCTGCGCGCTGGGCCTCGCCGTTCCGGCGGTCGTGACCTCCGCCTCCGGTCGCCTGTTCCGCAAGGGCCTCCTTATCAAGCACGGAACGGCTCTCGAACGCCTGGCCGAAGTCGATACCGTCGTCTTCGACAAGACCGGCACCCTGACCCTCGGCACGCCTGAACCCGTGGCCCTTGCCGACCAGCCACAAGACGCCGTGGCCATCGCCGCCGCTCTTGCCGCAGGTTCTTCCCACCCGCTCGCCCGCGCGCTGGCCGAAGGCGCGAAAGCCGCAGGCATCGCCCCCGCGAACGTCACAGACATCCGCGAAATCCCCGGCCAGGGCATCGAAGGCGACTTCAACGGAACCCGCGTCCGCCTCGGTCGCGCCGACTGGTGCGGGGCCGAAGCCCTTCCCGCAACCGCGACCTACCTCTCCATTTCCAGCGCTCCCGCAACCCCAGGCGCCTCCCCTCCCCCCGGTGGCGAGGGGAGGGGGGTGGGGGGCACCCCGCTGAAGGCCAAGACCCACGCCTTCCCCTTCACCGACCGCCCCCGCCCCGGCGCCGCCGAAGCCGTGTCGAAACTCCAGGCCGCAGGCCTGAAAATCGAACTCCTCTCCGGCGACACCGAAGCCCCGGTCCGCGACCTCGCCCGGCGTCTCGGCATCACGGACTGGCAAGCGGGCGTCCTCCCCACCGGAAAGGCCGCCCGCATCGCGGAACTCTCCGCCCAGGGCCGCAAGGTCCTCATGGTCGGCGACGGCCTGAACGACACCGCCGCCCTTGCCGCCGCCCATGTCTCGATCTCCCCCGCCTCGGCGCTGGATGCCGCGCGGGTGGCCTCGGACATCGTGCTTCTGGGTCAGGACATGGCCCCCATCGCCGATGCCGTCCGCATCAGCCGCCAGGCCACCCGCCGCATGGTCGAGAACTTCCTGATCTCCGGCGGCTACAACGTGGTGGCCGTGCCGCTCGCGCTGGTCGGCCTCGCCACACCGCTTGCTGCCGCACTGGCGATGTCGCTCTCGTCGATCACCGTATCCCTGAACGCGATGAGGCTGAAATAATGGAGATTCTGGCGATCCTCATCCCGGTCTCGCTGTTTCTGGGCGGCGTCGGTCTTGTGGCCTTCTTCTGGGCAATGCGGACCCGGCAGTTCGACGACCCCGAGGGCGACGCGAACCGCATCCTGCTGAAGGACTGGGACGACCGGCCCCGACCCTGAAACCCGCCCCGGACCTGATCCGGGGCCTCCCTGGATGACCCGAGGCCCCGGATCAAGTCCGGGGCGGGGCCTCCCCTGTGACCTGCCTCTGGCCTTTCATCCAGCCACGACCGGAGCCCGGAGGTCATCGAGGAACAGCGGGCCGATCAGTTTCAGGATGTTCTTCTCGGTCGTGTAATGCGCGCCCTTCCGGCGGCGTTCGGCCTTGTCCATCACCGACTGGAAGAGCGAGCCGAAGATGGCGGGGGAAATCGGCGTCCAGTCGAAGCGGCAGGCGTTCAGAAGGGCGGTGCGCATCTCCTCGTTGAAGTCGGGCGAGGGGAACTGCGTCTCGAACAGGTGGCCGTTGATGTAGGGGAACCCCTTGCCGCCCTTCAGCTTTTCGACCGAGTGTTCGTAGGTTGCCACGCGCTTGCGGTCGATGTCGAAGATCTGGAAGAAGGCGTTCCAGAAGGACTGGGTTTCGCCCTTTTCCTACTGCGCATGGGCCCAGTCGCGGGCGAAGGCGGCGGCACGGGCGCGGAGTTCGTTGTTCGACAGCCTCATGCGCCGGTTGTGCCACGGGTCGGCCGGCCTGGGAAGTTATTCCGCGGCCTCGACCCGTGCCGGCGCGCGGCGGAGCGACTGGGTCAGGCGGCGTTCGTCGCGGGGGGAGACGCCGAAGAATTCGGTGTAGTGGCGGATCATCGGGCTGGAGGTCATGTAGCCGACCGAGGCCGCGATCTCGCGCAAGGAGTCGTTGGAGTAGAGCACGCGCTGGCGGGCCTTCATCAGGCGCAGGTGGTGGTAGTAGCGCAGGGGGCTCTGCCCGGTCTCGCGCTTGAACAGGCGTTCGAAGTGGCGGCCGGACAGGCCCACGGCCTGGGCGACGTCGGGGATGCGGAGGGGGTCCTCGACATGGGTCTCGAACAGCCGGATCGCGGCGCGGATGGCGGCGGGCAGGCTGTCGGTGGTGCCGCCGGCGCGGGCGACGGGGACCTTCTGGCTGGCGTCGGCGTCGCGGACGAAGGGGTGCTGGAACCAGCAGGCGACTTCGGTCATGCAGTCGCGGCCCAGACGCTCCTCGATCAGGCGCAGCATCAGGTCGAAGACCGCCCCCGAGCCGCTGGCCGTGATCCGGCGGCCTTCGCGCAGGATCGTGACCTCGCGGGCCTCCACCGCCGGGAAATCCGCCTTGAAGGCCGCCTCATAGCACCAATGCACCGAACAGGGCCGCCCCTCCATCAGCCCTGCCCGCGCCAGCGGAAAGATCCCGCCCGAAAAGGCGCCAAGCGTCACTCCCGTCCGGTCCAGCCAGCGCAGTTTCGCCGGGCTGCGGCGCGGATCGGCGAAGGCCGCCGTCGGGGGCGACAGGAGGTAAAGCTGATCGATCCCCTGCAGGTCCTGCAACGTGACATCCGGGTCAAAACCGATCTCGGCCGAGGACCGGATCGGGCTGGGCGCTTCGGCGACCAGTTGCCAGACGAATTCGCGCCGTCCGGTGATCTCGTTCGCGGCGCGCAGGGGTTCGATGGCCGAGGTCAGGCAGGCCATGGGAAAGCCGGGGAACATCAGGAACCCCAGCCGCAGGGGCCCCCGCTCAGTCATCGGGGAACCAGCCGGGCGAGGTGGGCGCGCCGTCGTCGCATTTCGACAGCCATTCCACCATCGCGTCGCGGTTGCGGATGAAGCCCTTGTAGGTCGCCAGTTCCTCCGGCAGGTCGCGGATCACCCGGTGCAGACGGCGGGCCCATTTCGGGACCGTGACGATCTGCTCGAAGCTGCACAGATAGCAGCGGATGTCGAAGGCGATGGCGTTGGACCGGGGCAGGCGATAGAGGCTTTGCAGCTCGACCCGCAGGTGCATCTTCTGGCCCATGTTCTCCTGCGTCAGGGTCGTGCGCATCGGCCCCCATTTGTGGTAGGTCTCGGGCGCGGTGTCCAGCAGCGGGTTGACCGTCATCGTCCAGTTGAACCGCCGCACCGGCGCGCCGTGCTGGAGTTTCAGCAGGAACTTCAGCGCCCGGTCGAACACGCCCTTCTCATGCGCCAGAGGCACGGGCGCGTGCCATTCGTGAAAGTTCATGCCGACGTCGAAATCCACCGACCAGTCGGCCTGCGACGTGGCGATGCCCGCGTCCATCCACAGCGTCCCGTCGCGTTCGTCCTGCAAGGTCCAGTCGCCCTGCGTCTGGCGCATGATGTATTCGAAGGGCGGATAGGGCAGCGTGCTTTCGTCCAGGAATGTGAACGACTGTTCAATCCCCAGAGGCCGGTTCACCCAGTGCCAGCGGTTGCCGTCCCTGGTCAGGCTGAACCACTGCGGATAGTCGCGCGCCTTCGCCTCCATGATCAGCTCCAGCGTGTCCCAGCCGGCCAGCGTCATGTGCGGCAGCGACTGGCAGCGCAGCGGATCCTCGGCCAGCACCTTGGCGCGGTCGATCATCTCGGCGATGTAATGTTCGTCCACGTCCAGCATGTGCTCGAAGGCCGTGCCCTTCCGGCCCGGCATATGCGGCTCCAGGTTCACCGCATACATGTAGTCGTCGCGGTCGAAGGGGAACGGGAACCGGCGCGGGTCCGAGTTGCGGTAGGTGAAGGTGTCGCGGAAGGTCTCGTCCCGGAAGAAGCCGCCGAAATCGTCGGGAGCGAACTTGAAATCAAGGCTCATGGTCGTCTCCTATCGGTCGATGACAAGGGTCTTGCCCTCAAAGCGGCTGACGCAGGGCATGATCTTGGTGTTGGCCGCCTGCTCTTCCGGCGTCAGCCAGTGGTCGCGGTGCAGGATGGTGCCGTCGCATTTCCGAACGACCGTTTCGCATTGCCCGCAGGCCCCGCCCCGGCAGAGGTAGGGCGCCTCCACTCCGGCGGCCTCCATCGCCTCCAGCAGGCTTTGCGTCGGGCCTACGGTGATCGTCTTGCCGCTGGCCGCGAGTTCCACGGTGAAGGGCAGGCCGGTGCCGGGGGCCAGGAATTCCTCGTGGTGCAGCGCCTGTTTCGGCCAGCCCATGGTTTCGGCGGTGGAGAGGACCCAAGTAATCATCCCCTTCGGCCCGCAGACGTAAAGATGCGTGCCGATCGGCTGATTTTCCAGCACCTTTTCCAGGTCGATCACCTGCTGCCGGTCGTCGAAGTAGCAATGCACCCGGTCGGGATGGGCCGAGGTCAGCCGGTCCATATAGGCCCCCAGCGCCTTTGACCGCGCCGCATAATGCAGCTCGAACCTGCCGCCGAAATGCGTCAGCTGCGCGATCTGCGCCAGGAACGGCGTGATCCCGATGCCGCCCGCGATCATCAGATGCTTCCGCGCCCGGTTATCCAGCGGGAACAGGTTGACGGGGTAGGACAGCGTCATCTCCATCCCCGGCACCACATGCCGGTGCATGTAAAGCGACCCGCCCCGGCCCTGATCGTCGCGCCGGACGCTGATCTCATAGCCCGACCGATCCTCGGGGTCGGACATGAGCGAATAAGGGTTCAGCCTGCGCGTGCCATGGTCGTCCATCTCGACCACGGTATGCGCCCCGCCCGAAAACGCGGGCAGCAGCGAGCCGTCCCGCGACACGAAGCGGAAGCGTTTGACCAGCTCGTTGACCTCCACCACCTCGGCCACGCGGACCTGAAGTTTCGCGCCGCCGCTCATTGGAACCTCACCACGCTTTCGGGCACCTGGCCGGGGTCTTCCGCGTCGATGCAGACCCCCATGAAGGCCGCGATCCGGCGCGAATAATGGTCGCGCACAAAGAGATTCAGCCCGCAATGGCTGCACTTGAACGGGTCGGTCGCCACGTTCTCGGTGATCCCCTTGCAGTGCACGCACTGCACCCGGCGCAGGGTGGATCCCCGGTGCTCCTTCTGGATGGACGCAAACGGAAAGCCCGTCGCCATGATCTCGCGTTCGGCCTGGCCGATCAGCCCCTCGGTCCCGGCCAGGTAGAACTGCGTGCCCATATGCGCATCCGCCAGCACCCGCACCAGACGCGGCAAGAGCGCCGGTAAGGTCGGCGCGCGGAAGAACTGCGCCGCGCCCAGCACCTCCAGTTGCGCCGAAAGATCCGTCCCCGTCGGGCCGGGGCAATACATCACATGCGACGCCGCCAGCATTCCAGAACGATCGTTCGTCTTGCCCAGCATCTCAACCACCGCCGCCGCGCCCTCGTCGTCGGCGACGATCACATGCAGCTTGCCCGGGCGCGGCTCCAGGGTCGCATAGACCGGGCGCGAGCGGATCGAGGGGGCATTCACCGGGGTCAGGTCTACTTTCACGGAGCCACTTCCCTTGGGTAGAACGGGGCCCACCGACCGGCAGGCCCCGAAAACATCAGTCCTTCGCCGTCCGACGCTTCTTCTCCACGTCATAGAAGGGCAGCGGCGCCGAGACCGCCTTCAGCGGCCCATGCGTGCCGCAACGCACCTCCAGCTCGGTGCCGTTGTTGGCGCAGTCCACGTCCAGCCGCGCAATCGCCACCACCCAGTCGTTCAGCGGCGAATACATCGGCTGCGTCACCACGCCGACCTTCCTGTCGCCCTTGTAGATCGGCGCGTTGCCCGGAACCTTCTTGTCCTCGAACTTCAGGCCCGAGATCTTGAAGCGTTCCTTGCCTTGCAGGCGGTAGTGCTCTTCCGCGCCGCGGAACCCGGTCTTGCCCTTGCTGACCGTCCAGTCGAGGCCCAGCTCCCACAGGGTGTCGCCCGGCCCCTCGTTCTCGAACGGATACATCTCGGAATTGTCGAAGGGATAGAACAGCAGATAAGACTCGGCCCGCAGCATGTCCAACGTGGTGAAGCGGCAGGGGATGATCCCCATGCTCGCGCCCTCTTCCAGGATGCGATCCCAGATTTCCACCGCGTCCTGGCCACGGCAGAAGATCTCGTACCCCCGCTCACCCGTATACCCCGTCCGCGACAGGGTGATCGGCTTGCCGAACAGCATCGCGGGCATATGGCCCATGTAGGGCAGTGCCCGCACGCCCGGGATATGCTTTTCCAGATAATCCACCGCCAGCGGGCCTTGCAGCGACAGGTCGTGCAGGTTGTCGTCGAAGCGGATCGAGACGTCGCGCCCCGTCGCCGCCATGGTCAGCTGCTCATGCCCCTGACCGGATCCATGCACCACCGTATAGCTGTTCGGGCCGAAGCGGTAGATGATGCAGTCGTCGATGAACTTGCCCGCGTCGTTCAGCATGCAGGCGTAAAGCGACTTGCCCGGCGCGATCTTCTCCGGGTCGCGCGTCGTCGCCCGGTCGATGATGTGGCTGGCGGCGTGGCCGGTGATATGCACCTTCTTCAGGCCCGACACGTCCATCAGCCCCGCCTTGGTGCGGATCGCCATGTATTCCGCATTCGGGTCGCCCTTGGAGTAGGACCAGGCCGTGCCCATCCCGCTCCAGTCCTCGAGGTTGGAGCCGAGCGCCCGATGCCGGTCCATCAGTGCCGAGAAACGCCAGGAATTCGTCATGCGCAGTCCCTCCCAGTGGGCTTTCATTTTCGCCGAGTGTCAGGCGATTCCCGCCAGAAAGCAATAATGAAGTGCAACAATCTTTCTTGGCAGAAAACATTCGCTCAAGAAAAAGGCCGCCCGTGCGGGGCGGCCTTTCCCGAGAATGGCTTACCCGGTTCAGGCAGGCAGGACGAAGAACCAGTTGGCCCAGAGAACGACCACGGCCCCGGCCGCCAGCGCCAGATAGGGCAGCATCCCAGCCCTCCTTTGGCCCATCTCGCCATAGGGCAGGCCCAGGTCCTCATAGGCTTCCTTCGGGAACTTGCCGCCGTCCACCAGATAGTGGCGATACCAGAACACCGGGAAGATGAAGGCCGCGAAGATCAGGCCGGACCACAGCGCGTTCTCGTAGCCCCAGACCTTTGCACCGGCGCCGAGGAACAGCGCATTGACGAAGGCAAGCACCGTGTTCAGCCCGATCAGCCAGGTCGGCGCCTTCCAGGGCCGCTCCATATGCGCGTTGTCGATGCGGTGGATCCAGCCGGCATTCAGGTTCAGGAAGTTGAACAGGATGTAGCCGACGTTCGAGATGGCGAGAACGTAGAAATACCCGCCCGCATCCGAGGCCAGCGCCAGCAGGAACACGTTGAAGGCCACGTCCGTCCACATCGCCCGGCGCGGCACGCCATGGTCGTTCAGCTTGGACAGGTAAACCGGCAGCCAGCCATCGCGCGAGCCCTGGTAGAGCGTCCGCGACGAGCCCGCCATCGCGGTCATGATCGCCAGGAACAGCGCCATGATCATCAGGATCACGAAGATCTGGGTGACGACCGGCCCGCCGCCGATCATGTTGCCCAGCGCCTCGCCGATCCCGGTGCCGTCCACGATTTCGGGGGCAAGCATCCCCTCTTGCCCCAGAACCCCCTGAAACGAGAAGGGGATCAGGAAGAAGAACACCATGCACAACAGGCCGGAATAGAAGATCGCCCGGAAGGTGTCGCGCTTGGGGTCCTTCAGCTCGCGGGTATAGCAGACCGCCGTCTCGAAGCCGTAGGTGGACCAGGCCGCGATGTAAAGGCCGCCCAGGACCAGCGTCCAGCCGCCCAGGTTCCATTCCCCGTCCACGCCGGAATAGGCCGCCGTGGGGGGGACGATGTTGGTGACGTTCATCCAGTCGATCGCCCCGGTCAGCAGCGGCACCAGGCCCACGAGCAAGAGCGGCGTCAGCACGATGATCGCCAGCCATTTCTGCGCATTGGCCGTGTTGGCGATGCCGCGCTCCTGGATCGCCAGGATCAGCAGCATCAGGATCACGCCGATGATGAAGGTCGAGTTGAAATGCAGCGTGCCGAGGCCCGGGATGGAGATCTGGAACGCCTCGTAGACCCGGAACCAGGGCGTCAGCGCGCTGACCGCATCGGCCGAGGCCACGGCCTCGATCGCCGCCTCTGCCGTCACCCCGGCATTGTCGGCCATGTACTGCACGACCGACGGCGTCTCGGCGGTATAGTTCGCCAGGTTCGCCGTCACCCAGTCCAGCACCGGCTGGCTGTCCGCCAGCGGGATCGGGAACAGCGCGTTCAGGATATAGCCCGCCGCGATGGCGCAGCCGAGCGACAGCACGGGCGTCCAGGCGAACCAGTTGCACCAGACCGACAGGGGCGCGATCAGCTTGCCATAGCGCAGCCAGGCCGTCGCGCCGTAAACGCTCGTCCCGCCCGACTTGTTGCCGAACATCCCCGCCATCTCGGCATAGGTGAAGCTTTGCAGGAACCCCATCACCATCGAGACGATCCAGACCACGAAGGCAACCTTGCCCGTCGTCCCCGCGATCCCGCCGATGGAGAACAGCACCAGGGGCGGAACCCCCGCCGCAACCCAGAAGGCGCCCTTCCACGTCAACGCCCGGACCATCTGGCCCGATCCAGTTTCAGTCGTCATTCCCTCACTCCTGTTGGACGGGGCGAACCGAAGCCAGTATCCTGAGGCTGGCAAGAAACGGGGCCGGTCCGCACCGCGATGGATGGCTTATCGGATGAGATGTGAACTTTCGCCGCAGTGGCCCGGAGGCTTCTCCTTGATCCGTCGCCGTTTCATCCTGGTCAGAGCGCCTTGCGTCCGAGACCAGTTGCCGCAAAAGTAAGCATGGAACATGGCGTTTGGCGAGAAGAATTTTATCAGGGCGAAAATTTGTTTCCCCGACACCGCATTCATTCGCAGAGAAGCCGGAACGCGCAGGGGCTCCGGTTGACCGGAGCCCCTGTATCAGTCTGTCGTGCTGCGCCCGGTCAGCCGGACTTGCGGTAGGCGGCCTTTTCGTGGCGCGCCCCCAAGACCAGCGCCGCCACGCACAGTGCTATCGAAAGGGCCAGCCAGAGCGCTTCACTGCCCATGCCGGCGTAATAGGCGCCCTCGACCGCGTCCCAGCCGGTGATGTCGGTTCCGATCATATCCGTTCTCCTTTCGTCATTGCGCCGGGGTCACCGGCCCGCGTGCCGGTTCGCCCAGGATTTCGGGATAGGCGACGGCCGGAACCTTCACCTTGTCGAGGCCCAGCAGCTCGGCCTCTTTCGGCACGCGCAAGAGGCCGAACCGCTTCAGCAGCAGCGAGACCGCATAGCCCGGCACGAAACCCAGCAGCACCATCACCACCGCGCCGCCCAGCTGGCCAACCAGCGTGATCACCGGCGCGCCGTCTGAGGTCAGCGCCGGATAGCCGCTGGCGAAGATGCCCACGGCCAGCACGCCCCAGACCCCGACCACCCCGTGCAGCGCCACCGCACCCACCGCGTCGTCGATCCGCCGCCGTTCGACATAGCGCGAGGCCAGCGGCATGATGACGCCCCCGATGGCGGCGATGACGAAGGCCATCGGCGGCCAGTAGAGGTCCAGCCCCGCCGCGACCGAGATGATCCCACCCAGCGCGCCGGACATCATCCAGAATGGATCATGCGTCATCACCCAGGCCGCGATCGCGCCTCCGGCAAAGCCCATCAGGATGTTGAAGGTCATCGCCGACAGGGTGACGGGGGTGCCGTAGATGGTGGCAAAGATGCCCGTGCCCCAGGACCAGGGCTCTCCCGGAAAGATGACGCAGGCCATCAGAAAGCCCCAGAAGCCCGCGATGATCAGCATGAGGCCCACCAGCGTCGCCGGCAGCGAATGGCCGGGGATCGAATTGGCCGTCCCGTCCGGGTTGAACTTGCCCACCCGCGCGCCGAGGTTGATCAGAACCCCCAGCGTGAAGAAGCCCGCGATGGCATGCACCACGCCCGAGGCGCCGAAATCGTGGTAGCCGAGGCTTGTCACCAGCCAGCCGTCCGCATGCCAGCCCCAGGCCGCGCCCAGGATCCAGACGAAGCTGCCCAGCACGATGGCAAGGATCGTGAAGCCGACAATCTGGATCCGCTCGATCAGGCTGCCGGACATGATGCTGGCGGTGGTGGCCGCGAACATCGCGAAGGCGCCGAAGAAGACGCCGGTCGCGCTGTCGGCCACGCTTGGCCCCATGACCGACCCGACGGGGCTTGCCGCGCCCACCGCATAGTCCCAGCCCGAGATCCCGGCCGGCCCCGGCGATGTGCTGAACCCGGTCGGGAAGGCCCAGTAGATGAACCAGCCCGCATAGTAGAAGGTCGGGATGATGAAGGCGAAGGCGAGGATGTTCTTGATTCCCGAAGCCAGCGCATTCTTGGCGCGCGAGGCTCCCATCTCGTAGGACAGGAACCCGGCGTGGATCAGCACCATCAACGGGATGGTGACGTAGTAGAATGTTTCGGCGGCGGTCCGGTTCAAGCCTGCCGTCGCGTCCTTCACTGCGGCAAGCTCCGCCGCAAGGGCGGCAATCTGTTCTTCCATGTTGTCTCTCCCCAGCTGGTCCGCTTCCCCCTGTTCGACCGGAGGATTTGCGCCCAGCCTAGACGCAGCAAGTCGCGCCCCGACCCAGAAATTGTCGCGTGCGGCAACTTTCTTTCAAGACAAGGGCGGCATTCGATGTTTCATGGTCAATCGCTACGCTTTCCGGCCGGGATCTGCGTGAAAATTCGGCACAGTCTGTCTTGCGGAAAGCAAAGGCCCCGGACGATGCCGGGGCCTTCGCGCCTTGCCGACGGTCAGGTCAGTTGCGCAGATAGCTTTCCATCGAATCCTCCAGCGCGTCCTTCCAGGGCGTGTGGTGGACCGGCGCCATCGTGCCGGTGATGACCGACTTGTAGGCGTTGTCGCGGAAGGCCATGATGTCCTGCTTCTTGTGCTCTTTCCATTCGAAGAAGGCCTCGCAGGCGCCGTCCACGTCGAAGGAGGGATAGTCCGTCTCGGCGATCAGCTCCTTCACGTAGTCGCCCTGATAGTGGATCGCGTCATGGGCATCCTTGCCCGCATCCTCGGCCGCGACCCGGTCCTCGACATCCTTCAGCAGCACTGCCTTGTCCTCGGGGATCCTGATCTTGCCCATGATCGCGTCGCGCACCCACCAGGCCTGGGCGTCGAACATGTTGAAGGTGAACCACTGGTCCTGCATCCCGATGTAGAACAGCTTCGGGTTGTGGACCCAGACCACCCCCTTGTACAGGTCCGCCGTCGCCAGCCGGTTCGCCGTCTTCAGCCGCAGGTCATCGGGCAGGAAGGGGAAATGGTGCTTGTAGCCGGTGCACAGGATGATCGCATCCACCTTCTTCGAGCTTCCGTCCGCGAAATAGGCGGTGGTCTCGTCCACCCGCTCCAGCTTTGGCACTTCCTTGAAGTTCTCCGGCCAGTTGTAGCCCATCGGCGCGTGACGATAAGCCACGGTCACCGACTTGGCGCCGTATTTCCAGCACTGGCTGCCGATGTCCTCGGCCGAATAGCTGGAGCCCAGAAGCAGGATGTCCTTGCCCGCGAATTCGCGCGCGTCGCGGAAATCGTGGGCGTGCAGGACGCGGCCGTTGAACTTGTCGAAACCGGGGTATTCCGGGACGTTCGGCACGCTGAAGTGGCCGGTGGCCACGACCACGTTGTCGAACTCCTCGGAATACATCCGGTCGTCAATCAGGTCATGCGCTGTGACGGTGAAGTTGCCCTTGTCCGCATTGTAGTTGACCATGCGGATCGTGGTCGAGAAGCGGATCCAGTCGCGCACGCCCGCCTTCTTCACCCGGCCCTCGATATAGTCGAACAGCACGGCGCGCGGCGGGTAGCTGGCGATCTGCTTGCCGAAATGCTCCTCGAAGGAATAGTCGGCGAATTCCAGCCCCTCTTTCGGGCCGTTCGACCACAGATAGCGATACATGCTGCAATGCACCGGCTCGCCGTGTTCATCCAGGCCCGTGCGCCAGGTGTAATTCCAAAGGCCCCCCCAGTTCGACTGCTTCTCGAAACAGACGACCTCGGGGATGTCCTCGCCCTTCGCTTTCGCCGACTGGAACGCGCGCAGCTGCGCAAGGCCGGACGGCCCCGCTCCGATGACGGCAACTCTTTTCTTCATGGTCAACCTCCGCATGCTGGATTCGTGGCGGCCACAGGGGCGCCGGTTTTTGGTAAGCCTAGGGGCAATTTTGCGCCTGTGTCAAATCTTCTTCCTGCCGGTAAACAAGACGGACCCCGGCACGCGGGGCGCCGGGGTCGGGACTTGCAACCCTTGCACGAAGTTTATGCAGATGCGGTGTCAGCGGGCAATGGTCACGGTGCAATGCGCGCGGGAGGCGACTTCGCCGGCCACCGAGCCCAGCACCAGCCGCTGCAATCCGCGCTTGTCGCCGGTGCCCATGACGATGTGGGTGTAGCCGTTCTGCTCGGCATAGGCGATGATCGCCGGGGCGGCCTCGCGGGCGACGACTTCCAGCGTGCCCACATCCGTCGCACCTTCGGCTTTCGCCAGGGCCTCGGCATCGGCCAGTAGTTTCTGAACCTCCTCCGGCCTCCAGTGGCTGATCGTCGGGCCGCGCATGCCGCCATGGGCGATGTTGACCGCGCAGATCGTCAGATGGGCACCGGTCGCCTTGGCGAATTCCGCCGCAAGCAGGACGCCCGTTGTCGCGTGATCGGACCCGTCGGTCGGGCAGAGAATCTTGCTGGTCATCGGTCTTCCCCTTGTGATTGTCCTCGGGATTCATCAATCATCAAAGCGTCGCCTGAGCCTTGACCTGGGTCAAGAAATTTCACCTTCAGGCAAAAGAACGGAGCCCGCGATGCAGCCCATCGACCCGAAGGACCGCCGGATCGCCAACATCCATCAGGCCAGCTTCACGCCGTTCGTCTACCCGGACGGCGTGGCGCTGGGGGATGCGGTGCTGCAACTGGACGACGACCGCCCGCTTGGAACCGGCTTTCACATCTACCGGATGCCCCCCGGCATGACGACGCGCGGGCATCGCCACAACGGGCACGAACAGTTCCTGATCCTGGAAGGCGAACTGATCGAAAGCGACGGCACCGTGCTGCGCGCAGGCGACATGGTGTTCTACCGCGACGGGACGGAACACAATTCCCACACTCCGACCGGCTGCCTGCTGGCCGTCCACATCGCCGCGCCGGAGACGCCGCTGGAATGACCGGGGCCTTCTCGTGCGCCTTCGGCTTCTCGTCGGTGGGCCCGCGAGGAGGGACGAAGTCGCCGACGAGCTCCTCCGTTGCGCAGAAGAAAAGCCCCGGATCGCTCCGGGGCAAGTCGGGGGCTCAGGTCAGGCAAGCCAAGTCGCTGGGCAGGGGCGAAGCCGCGCCGCCAGGGTCTTAACCGTTGGTAAATGCCCACAGGCAACCCATTGATTTCGCTGGCCTCGAAAACCGCGCCACGCGCGGCGCGCCCTCAGATATCCAGCGTCGTCTGGGTCTCCCAGGCCGAGAAATGGGAACAGTAGTCGTTCCATTCCTTGTGCTTCAGCTTCAGGTAGGCCGCGCTGAACTCTTCACCCATCATCGCCTTCAGGGTGCGGTCCCGGTCATACGCCCGCAGCGCGTCCAGCAGGTTCAAGGGCAGCTTCGGCGCCCCCTTCACCTTCCAGCCCTCGGCATACATGTCGATGTCGTGCCGCTTGCCCGGATCCGCCTTGGTCCGCATCCCGTCCAGCCCGGCCGCCAGGATCACCGCCTGCATCAGGTAGGGGTTGGCCGCCCCATCAGGCAGCCGCAGCTCGAACCGCCCCGGCCCCGGCACGCGGACCATGTGGGTCCGGTTGTTGCCGGTCCAGGTCACGGTGTTCGGCGCCCAGGTCGCGCCCGAGGTCGTCCGCGGCGCATTGATCCGCTTGTAGCTGTTCACCGTGGGATTGGTGATCGCCGCCAGCGCCGAGGCGTGCTTCATGATCCCGCCCAGGAAGTGCCGCCCCTGATCCGACAGGCCCAGCTCCTTCTTCGGATCGGCAAAGGCGTTCTTCCTGCCGTCCAGCGACCAGACCGAGATATGCGCGTGGCAGCCCGAGCCGGTCAGCCCCTTGAAGGGCTTGGGCATGAAGGTGGCGCGGAAGCCGTGTTTTTCGGCCACCGACTTGACCATGAACTTGAAGAAGGAATGCTTGTCCGCCGTGGCCAGCACGTCATCGTATTTCCAGTTCATCTCGAACTGGCCGATCGCGTCCTCGTGGTCGTTCTGGTAGGGCTCCCAGCCCAGCTCCAGCATGTAGTCGCAGATTTCCGAGATCACGTCATAGCGCCGCATCACCGCCTGCTGGTCGTAGCAGGGCTTCTCGGCGGTGTCGTAGATGTCGGACGGCCCCGAGCCGTCGGCGTTCAGGATGAAGAACTCGGGCTCCACCCCGGTCTTGACCCGCAGCCCCTCTTTCGCGGCCTCGCCGACCAGGCGTTCCAGCACGTTGCGCGGGGCCTGATCGACGAGCTTCTCCTCCATCGTCGCGCGGGCGGCGACCCAGGCGACCTCTTTCTTCCATGGCAGCTGGATCACGCTGTCGGGGTCCGGCACCGCCATCAGGTCGGGATGCGCGGGCGTCAGGTCCAGCCAGGTCGCGAAGCCCGCGAAGCCCGCCCCTTCCACCGCCATGTCATTGATCGCCTGCGTCGGCACCAGTTTCGCGCGCTGCCCACCGAACAGGTCGGTGTAGGAGATCATGAAATACTTGACGCCCTTTTCCCTGGCCCATTTGGCAAGGTCTTTCGCCATCTTGTCGCTCCCTGGTCTTTTCTATCGTTGATGTGGAAACGGCGGCCTTACCAGCCGCCGTTCCGTCCCGGTATCCAGTTGGTGCCTGCCAGCGGAACCCCCGCCATCGCCGCCGCCTCGATGGTCAGCGAGACCAGATCCTCGGGTTCCAGATTGTGCAGGTGGCTCTTGCCGCAGGCCCGCGCGATGGTCTGCGCTTCCAGCGTCATTACCTTGAGGTAGTTCTTCAGCCTGCGCCCGCCGAGGATGGGATCGAAGCGCGAATAGAGCTCGGGGTCCTGCGTGGTGATCCCGGCCGGGTCGCGGCCTTCGTGCCAGTCGTCATAGGCATCCGCCGTGGTGCCGAGCTTGCGGTATTCCTCCTCCCATTTCGGGTCGTTGTCGCCCAGTGCGATCAGCGCGGCCGTGCCGATGGCCACGGCATCCGCGCCCAGGGCCAGCGCCTTGGCCACATCCGCGCCCGACCGGATCCCGCCCGAGACGATCAGCTGCACCTTGCGGTGCATCCCAAGGTCCTGAAGCGCCTTCACCGCCTGCGGAATGCAGGCCAGGATCGGCATGCCCACATGTTCGATGAACACATCCTGCGTTGCCGCCGTGCCGCCCTGCATCCCGTCCACCACCACCACATCCGCGCCCGCCTTCACGGCCAGGGCGGTATCGTAATAGGGCCGCGCGCCGCCGACCTTCACATAGATCGGCTTTTCCCAGTCGGTGATCTCGCGCAGTTCGAGGATCTTGATCTCCAGATCGTCCGGCCCGGTCCAGTCCGGGTGACGGCAGGCCGAGCGCTGGTCGATCCCCTTGGGCAGGTTGCGCATCTGCGCCACGCGGTCGGAGATCTTCTGGCCCAGCAGCATCCCCCCGCCGCCGGGCTTGGCGCCCTGGCCGACCACGACCTCGATCGCGTCCGCCCGACGCAGGTCGTCGGGGTTCATGCCGTAGCGGCTGGGCAGATACTGATAGACCAGCGTCCTGGAATGGCCGCGTTCCTCCTCGGTCATGCCGCCGTCGCCGGTGGTGGTCGAGGTGCCGGCGGCGGTCGCGCCCCGGCCCAGGGCCTCTTTCGCCGGGCCGGACAGCGCGCCGAAGCTCATCCCGGCGATGGTGATCGGGATTTCCAGGTGGATCGGGTTCTTCGCAAAGCGGGTGCCGAGCCAGACATCGGTCGCGCATTTCTCGCGGTAGCCTTCCAGCGGGTAGCGGCTGATCGAGGCGCCGAGGAACAGAAGGTCATCGAAGTGCGGCAGGTGCCGTTTCGTGCCGCCGCCGCGGATGTCGTAGATGCCAGAGGCGGCCGCGCGGCGGATTTCGGCGTTCACCGCGGGGGTGAACGTGGCCGAGAAACGGGGCGGGGTACGGGGAAGATCGGTCATTCGGCACCTGTCGCGGCGGTTGGGTTGGGGCAAGAGTTTTCGAAAACTCTTGCAAATCTTTTCGAAAAGATTTGCGGCCTGCTGAGAGAACGGTTGCGCATCAGTAGCTCGATGCGTTGTCGATGTTGAAATTGTACAGTTTCCGGGCGCTGCCGTAGCGCCTGAACTCTTCGGGCCTGGCCTTGCCGTCCGCCTCGCCGCGCTTCAGAAGGTCGGCGAGCAGCGCGAGGTGTTCCGGCCGCATCTCCTTCTCGATGCAGTCGGCACCCAGCGACTTGACCTTGCCGCGCACGAAGATCCGCGCCTCGTAGAGCGAGTCGCCCAGCGACTCGCCCGCGTCGCCCAGCACCACAAGGTTCCCCGACTGCGCCATGAAGGCCGACATGTGGCCGATGTTGCCGTGCACCACGATGTCGATGCCCTTCATCGAGATGCCGCAGCGGCTGGAGGCATTGCCCTTGATGACCAGAAGGCCGCCACGGCCCGTGGCCCCGGCATACTGGCTGGCGTCGCCGTCGATGATGACGGTGCCGCTCATCATGTTTTCGGCCACGCCGGGGCCCGCCGAGCCCTTGATGCGGATCGTCGCCTGCTTGTTCATCCCCGCGCAGTAATAGCCGGTGGAGCCGCGCACCGTGATGTCCACCGGCGCGTCCACCCCGGCGGCGATCGCGTGGGCGCCCTTGGGATTGATGACCTCCCATGCCGTCATGTTGGTCTGGCCCTTCAGGGCGTGCAGCGAGGAATTGAGCGCGCGGAGGCCCTCGCGTTCAAGGTCGAAGGTCTGCATTCTCTCAACGCTCCCAGAAATAGACAGTGGCGGGTTCCGGTTCCCAGACGCGGGCGTCCTCGATCCCCGGCAGGTTGACCAGCGCCCGGTATTCGCTGCCGAAGGCGACATACTGGTCGGTTTCGGCCATCACGGCGGGCTTGCAGGCGATGGGGTCGCGCACGACGCCGAAGCCGTTCCGGGTGCCGACCACGAAGGTGAAGAAGCCGTCGAGATCGGTCAGCGTCGCCTCCAGCGCCCTGCCCAGATCCTCGCCTTCCTTCAGTTTCTGGCTGACATAGGCGGCGGCGACCTCGGTGTCGTTCTGGGTCTCGAAGGTCATGCCCTTGCGGATCAGCTCGCGCCGGACGCCGTTGTGGTTCGACAGGCTGCCGTTGTGGACAAGGCACTGGTCCGCGCCGGTGGAAAACGGGTGCGCGCCCATCGTGGTCACGGCCGATTCGGTGGCCATGCGGGTATGGCCGATGCCATGGGTGCCCCTCATCTTCGACAGATCGAACCGGGCGGCCACGTCCTTGGGCAGGCCGACTTCCTTGAAGATCTCGATGCAATCCCCCGTGCTCATCACCTTCACGCCAGGGCGCAGATGCGCAAGCGCCGAGCGGGCGGCCTCCATCTGGTCGAGCGGCACTTCCAGCACCGCATGGGTGGACTTGACCTTCATGGTCACGGGCTGGCCGAGGGCCTCATGCAGATCGCCGTCCAGGTCCTTGAAATCCTTCGCCGGGTCCGCCGACTGGATCGTCAGCTTGCCCAACCCGTCCTTCGCCCCGCTGTAGATCGCGATGCCCGCGCTGTCGGGGCCGCGGTCGGTCATGGTGATCAGCATGTCCGTCAGCATGGCACCGAGCTGCGGTTCCAGCTTCGGGTCCTTCAGGAACAGGCCAACGATGCCGCACATGGTGAGTCTCCTTCACATGGTTGAAATGACGCTAGCACCGCTTTTTCCGCCTATCAACTGGTAAGAAACAATTTTCACCGGCCGGGAAAATCGCTGCGCAAGGATTGGGCATGTGCGGTTTTTCTTGACAGATTGTCGCAGGTGCCTTTCCCTGTGGAAAACAAATTTTCCGTGCGGGGAAACGTCGGGTCCGCGTTGCACGGAGAAGCCAAGCGCCCAAGGGAGGTAGTATGGGAGACCTTAATCAGCGGATCGAGGCGATGCACAAACGCGACGTGCTGGTGGCATGGGCGTTCGTGGTCGGCCTCTGGTTTGCCGTGATCTTCGTTGCCATAGCGACCTGGGACCTTGCGCCGACGGGAGGGGCGCGAACCCTGCTGTTGATCGGCGGCACCATCGTCCTGATCTTCAACACTGCGGCCATCCTGGCGATGCTGCGGCACTACCGCGAGGACCGCGACTTCATGTACGGCCTCGACATCAAGTTCCTCGACGAATCCCGAGGACTGAAGACCGGGGGGAGGCGCTGATGGCACATTACCAACCTCCGAAACAGGGCAAGGCCAGCCAGCTGATCGATGTGGTGGTGCTGGTCGTGATGACCATCGGCGCCTTGTTCGTGCCGCTTTGGCTGAACATGGCGGGTGCCGCAAAGTCGGTGACCAACCCCGCCACCGAGGCGACCTGGGAGGCCCTGGGCCAGAACGCCGCGCAGGCCGCGAAATACGAGGCGCTGGGCTATACGCCCGAGACCGCGCATGACCTGATCCTTGCGCGGTTCGACTACAGCTTCTCGGTCGCGGCGCTGCTGACGATGGTTGCAGTCATCCTGCTTTACTACTTCCTGATCCTGCGGTTTTCCGAAGTGGAATACCGCGAGGTCATCTCGGAAAAATTCGGGGAGTGACCGACATGGACCTGTGGAACTGGCTTGAATACGGCGCCTGGGGGCTTTCGGCCCTGTTGGGGCTGCACATGGCCTTCGACTGGCTGAAGACCGACTCGACCTATTCGGAAGAGGTTCTGACCTCCTCGCGCGAGGGCGAGATCGAGGCCCTGGCCGAACAGCACAAGGCCGGAGGCGCACATCATGGCTGACGTGGACATCACCTCGCAGACCATGGACGGCATGGGGCCGCATGGCACCAAGGTGGGCCTCTTGCGCGTGCTTGGCCCGGCCCATGTCTGGGCGCTGGGGGTCGGCATCGTGCTGGTCGGCGAATACATGGGCTGGAACTTTTCGGTCGGCAAGGGCGGCGCCTATGCCGCGCTGATCGCCTGCTGGTTCGCGGGGATCCTCTATTCCTGCGTCGCCATGATCGATTCCGAAGTGACCTCCACGGTCGCTTCCGCAGGCGGGCAATATACCCAGGCCAAGCACATCATCGGGCCGCTGATGGCGTTCAACGTCGGCCTCTACCTCGTCTTCGCCTATACGATGCTGGAGGCGGCGAACGCGATCACCGCGGGTTACCTCTTCTCGGTCGTGGCCTCGATGACCGGGCACGAGGGCGAACTTGACCAGCGGCCCTTCATCATCCTGGTCATCATGTTCCTGGCCTGGCTGAACTATCGCGGCGTGCTGGCGACGCTGACCTTCAACCTCGTCATCACCGCCGTGGCCTTCTGCGCCATCATCGTCCTGTTCCTGTCCACCAGCGGCGTCCTCGGCGGCGGGATCATGGATCATGCCAACCTGTTCGAGGGCCACGAACTGCCCTATGGCTGGATCGGCGTGCTGGCGGCCATGCACTTCGGCCTCTGGTATTACCTGGGCATCGAGGGGACCACGCAGGCGGCCGAGGAAGTCCGCTCTCCCGCCCGCGCGCTGCCGTTCGGCACGCTGGCCGGGATCATGACGCTGCTGATCGCGGCCACGCTGACATGGTATGTCTGCTCGGGCATCCTGCCCTGGGAATATCTGGGCGACGGCGTGGACGGGGCGGTGGCCCCGCTGTTCGACGCCGCGCGGCTTTCGGGATCGACCGGCCTTGTCTGGCTTCTGGGCTTCGGCACGCTCTTCGCCACCCTCGCCTCTGCCAACGGCTGCATCAACGACGCCAGCCGCGCCTGGTTCGCCATGGGCCGCGACAAGTATCTGCCCGGCTGGTTCGGCGCGGTGCATCCGCGCTATCGCACCCCCTACCGGGCCATCGTCTTCCTGGTGCCCATCGCGCTGATCTTCGCCCTTGGCGCGCCGCTGGATCAGGTCATCACCTTCTCGATCCTGTCGGGGCTCCTCGGCTACACCTTCATGCCGCTGAACATCATCCTGTTCCGCCGCAAGTGGCCGCTGGAGACGATCAAGCGCGGCTATGAGCACCCGTTCCACCCGGTGCCCGCGATCACGCTGCTCACGCTGTGCGGCGTGACCTTCTTCGCGGTGTTCCTGGGTTACGGTACGCAGCTGGTGGCGATGATCGGCTTCTACATCGTGGTGTCCTTGTGGTTCCACTTCTGGCGCTACCGCTTCGTGAACCGGGGGGCGCAGTTCACCATGCCCTGGCCGAAACCGCGCGGCTATTGAAAGACAGCGGCCCGTCCCGGAAGGGGCGGGCCTTTTGCCATGTCCCCTCTCCTCCCCCCTGGTCTTGCCCTCGCCGCCCTCGGCCTCTGGCTGGCGTTCCGCCTGATCCGCGAAAGCCGCGCCCGCACGCAAAGCCGCGCCGCCTATTTCGACGCCGTGAAGCCCCTGTTCGATGGCGGCGAAAGCCAGATGCAACCCACCGGCTTTCCCCGCATGACCGGTCGCCGCGCGGGTCTTGCCTTCGACCTTCAGGCGATCCCCGACACGCTGACCTTCCGCAAGCTGCCTGCGCTTTGGGTCATGGTGACGCTTGTCGAACCCCTGCCGCTGGAGGCCACGCTGGACCTCATGGCGCGCCCCTCGGGCAACGAGCCCTTCACCAGGTTCGCCACCCTGCCCCAGTCGCTGCCTACCCCGCCGGGGTTGCCGGGAGAGATCGCCATCCACAGCGATGACGCGAGGCGCATCCCAACGCCGGACCTGATCGCGCGCCATGCCGACCTGTTCCAGGACCCCCGTGTCAAGGAACTGGTCCTGTCCCCCAGGGGCCTGCGCATCGTGATCCTGGCCGAAGAGGCCGACCGCGGCCGCTATCTGATCTTCCGCGAGGCCGAGATGGGGCGCACCCCTCTTTCCCCCGCGCGGCTGGAGCCGCTGCTCGACAGGCTGGCCGCGATCCGCAAGGATGTGCTGGCCCTGAAGGACCCCAGATGAAACAGCCGCCGAACCCCTACCTCGTCCTGGTCGTGGCGATCCTCCTGCCGGGCGTCGGTCAGGTCCTGAACCGCCAGCCGGTGCGCGGGCTGATCTTCGTCTGCTTTGCGATCCTGCTGGGGGCCTTCACCCTCAAGACCGCCGCCCCGGAGGTGTCCTTCGTGGGGAAGATTGCGGGCGGCCTGTTCGTCTGGGCGATGGCGGTGCTGGATGCCTACAAGACCGCACGCATCCGCCACGCGGTGTGGAGCCATTCACACCAGAAGCCGTAAGAGGGCAAATTCCTTCGAAGGAATTTGCAAAAGTCTTCGAAGACTTTTGGCCTTCTATTCCCGCCACAGCGCCCCGAGCATTCCGTGCAAAGCCGCCAGCGCTTCGGCCCCGTCCTCGCAGCCCGGCCCGACCTTGACCGCCACCGTCGCCGCAAACCCGAAGGCCGCGCGCTTGCCCTCGCGGATCGTCACCTCGAAGCCCTTCGGCCCCGCGACCACGCTTTCGATGGCATCCTCGGCCCCGAAGGTCTCGTCGCTCGCCTCGAACCAGACCGGTCCGCCGCCCACCGGCTGCCGGAACAGCACATAGCCATCCGCCTCATCCTCGCCCGCTGCGAAGCCGACGAACAGCATCCCCTCGTCCTCGACGACGGACCCATAGGCCGCCTTCACCGTGATGTCGGCCATTGCCTCAGTACCACTTGGCCACGGGCGGCAGGCTCATCAGAACCGCGTTTGCATCGTGCCCGGTTTCCAGCCCGAACTTCGTCCCCCGGTCATAGACCAGGTTGTATTCGGCATAGAGCCCACGGTGCTGCAACTGCACCTCGCGGTCGGCCTCGGTCCAGGGCGTCTGGACCCGGCGTTCGGTCACGGGCAGGAAGGCGGGCAGGAAGGCCTCGCCCACGGACCGGGTGAAGGCGAAGTCGCGGTGCCAGTCGCCGGTGTTCAGATCGTCATAGAAGATCCCGCCCACGCCCCGCGCCCGGCCGCGATGCGGGATGAAGAAATACTCGTCCGCCCAGGCCTTGAACTTCGGGTAGTAATCGGGGGAATGCGCATCGCAGGCCTTCTTCATCTCGGCATGGAAATGCGCGGTGTCCTCGGCATATTCGATGCAGGGGTTGAGGTCGGACCCGCCACCGAACCACCAGGCGCCGGGGGTCCAGAACATCCGGGTGTTCATGTGGACCGCCGGCGCATGCGGGTTCTGCATATGGGCAACGAGGCTGATGCCGCTGGCCCAGAAGCGCGGATCGCTGTCCATGCCGGGCACGCCACGCGCGGCCATCGCGCGCTGCGCCTTTTCGCCCAGCACCCCGTGCACCTCGGACCAGTTGACGCCCACCTTCTCGAATACCGCGCCGCCGCGCATCACGCTCATGATCCCGCCGCCGCCATCGGCGCGGCTGGTCGGCGTCACCTCGAAGCGGCCCGGCTTGCCGGTCGCAAACCTGTCCTCCAGCCCCTCGAAGGCCGCCACGATGCGGTCGCGCAGGGTCCGGAACCAGGCGGCGGCGACGGCGTTGCGGCTGTCAAAGGGATCGGTCATGATCTGGTCCTCGGATGTTGGCGCCCGCATGCCTAGCATCCCCGCGCGCCGCTTTCCACCGTTCCCGGAGGCCAGGATGAAACGGCTTACCATCCTTGCACTTGCCGCCCTTGCGGCCTGCGGCACCCCGCAGGAACAATGCATCAGCCGCAACACGCGCGACCTGCGCACCGTGGACCGGCTGATCCAGGAGGCGGAGGGCAACCTTGCGCGCGGCTATGCCTTCGAGACAGTGACGGTCTACGAGACCTACTGGACGACCTGCGAACGGCCCGCGCGCGAGGGCCAGCCGGCCCCGCCGCCGCGGCCCTGCCTGGACGAACGGCCCGTCACCCGCCAGCAGCCCAAGGCCATCGACCTGAAGGAAGAGGCGCGCAAGCTGGACAGCCTGAAGGAAAAGCGGAAGGAGCTTGCCCGGCAGGCCGAAAAGGTGATCGCCGCCTGCAAGGCGCAATACCCCGAATGATCAGTGCGCGGGGGCGCCGACGACATCGACAAGCCCCCGCCCGCCGTCCACCGTCAGCACCTGTCCGGTGACGAAGCCCGCGGCGTCCGAGGCGAGGAACTGCACCGCCTCGGCCAGTTCCGCCGGGGCCGCGATCCGGCCCAGCGGCGTCGCCCCGGCGATCTGGTCGCGATAGCCGGGATTTTCCTTCAGCGCAGCCTGGAGACTGGCGCTCATCACGCTGCCGAAGGCCACGGCATTCACCCGGATCCCCTTCGGCGCCAGCGCCACCGCCAGCGAGCGCGTCATCTGGTTCATCGCCGCCGCGGCCATGGAATAGCCCAGAAGCTCGGGCCGCGTGGCCTGGGCGGTGATCGACGAGAGGTTGATGATCGAGCCCAGCATCGCGCCCTCCTCGATCTCGGACCGCTGGGCGTGCTGGATCATCCGCCGGGCGGTGATCTGCGAGATGCGCAGCGCCGACAGGACATTGTAGCGCCACAGCTCCTCGACCCCGTCGGCCTCGGGGTTCAGGACGTCCGAGACCATCATCCGCCGGCTGGCATTGACCAGGATGTCCACGCGGTCGAAGGCGTCGATTGTGGCGGACAAGAGGTTGGCGATGGTCAGCTTCTCGGTCAGGTCGCCCGCGAACATGCGGACCGGCCCCTCGGCCCGGGCCTCTTCGCCGATCTCGGCTTCCAGCCGGGCCTCGTCGATGTCGGCGAACATCACGTTCGCCCCCTTGTCCACCAGATGCCGGGCGATGGCGAGCCCGATACCCGCGGCCGAGCCGGTGACGATGGCGGTCTTGCCGGAGACGGAAAAGGACATGGGACCTCTAGGCTTTGGCCCTGCGGGGCCTGGTGGCATGGATCACGCGAAAGCCGCTGTCGCCGGGCAGATCCTCGACGGTCAGGAAGCAGTCCGACAACACGGCATCGTAAGGCAGATGGCGGTTGGCGACCAACCAGAGCTCTCCGTTCTGGGCAAGCATCCGCCCGGCGGCGCGGATGAAGGCGGCGCCAAGGGCCGGGTCGGCCGCGCGGCCAGAGTGGAAGGGCGGGTTCATCACCACCAGGTCCAAGAGCGTCTCGGGCCGCCAGGTCGTGGCATCTGCCCAATGGAACCGCGCGCGGGGATCGGTGATGTTCACGCGGGCGCAATCCAGCGCGTCGGCTTCGGCCTCGACCAGGTCCAGCCGCCTGACGCCCGGGCGCTTCAGGATCTCGGCCGCCAGGAACCCCCAGCCGGCCCCGAGGTCGGCGACCTTGCCCGAAAGCCTGGCCGGCAGGGCCGCGGCCAGCAGGACCGACCCCCGGTCCGGCCCGTCCGCCGAGAAGATGCCGGGCAGCGTCTGGAAACCCTGGACCCGATGCAGGGTTGCCCGCCAGTCCGACAGGTCCACCCCGGCCGCGAACGAGGCCAGCTTGCCATGCGCCTTGGACAGGGCTTCGGACAGGTCCACCCGCCCGCGCAGGTCCTTCAGCGCGGTGTCGATCCCGTCGGTCTTCTGGCCATCGACCGCGATCCAGCCGCCGGGCGCCACCTCGGCCGCGGCCCGGGCGATCAGCGCCCGCGCCGCCTCGCGCGAGCGGGGCAGGCAGACGAGCGCGGCCGCATAGGGCGGCGCGGGTGCGACCGAGCATTGCGCGGCGAAATGGTCGCGGTCGGGCCGGAAGCCGGTCAGCACCGTCACGCGGTCCAGCGGCAGGGCAGAGAGGTCGTCGCCCATGCGGGGACGATAGACGGCGATGCGACCTTCGGACGGAAGGGCCAGCGCGCCGCTGTCCAGCGCCATGTCAAGCCGGGCGGATCGCATGAGCGGGGGCCTAGGCCCCCCGGCCCCTTATGCCGGGGCGACGGATCATTCCTTTTCCATCGTGCATTGCAGCGGATGCTGGTGGCGGCGGGCAAAGTCCATCACCTGGGCGACCTTGGTCTCGGCCACCTCGAAGCTGAACACGCCCACGACCGCCAGGCCCTTCTTGTGCACGGTCAGCATGATCTCGAAGGCCTGGGCGTGGCTGAGGCCGAAGAATCGTTCCAGCACATGCACCACGAACTCCATCGGCGTGTAATCGTCGTTCAGAAGCAGCACCTTGTACAAGGGCGGGCGCTGCGTCTTCGCCTTCGGCTTGGTCAGAAGCGAGGTGTCATGCCCCGGGCCATCCGTCTTGTCGGACATGGTGATCTGACGGAAGGACACGGCCATCGGGCTCCGGCTACGGGATTCGGGGTTGCACTTGATGTCGGAAATATAGCCTCTTTTGCCGCAGGGAAAAGAGGTGCCCATGCTGACCACGATCGGCTTCGACGCAGACGACACGCTTTGGCAGAACGAAAGCTATTTCCGGCTGACGCAGGACCGCTTTCTGGAACGGCTGGCCGACCATGCCGACCCCGACCACCTGGTCGAGCGCCTGACCGCGGCCGAACGCCGGAACCTGGCCTATTACGGCTTCGGCGTGAAGGGCTTCACCCTGTCGATGATCGAGACCGCGATCGAGGTGACCGAGGGCCGTGTTCCCGCAAGCGTCATCGGCGAGCTTGTCGCGCTGGGGCGCGAACTGCTGGAACATCCGATGGAGCTTTTGCCGCATGTGCGCTCCACCGTCGCCGCGCTGGCGGAGGACTACCGGCTGGTCCTGATCACCAAGGGCGACCTTCTGCACCAGGAACGCAAGCTGGCGCAGTCCGGCCTGGGCGATCTGTTCGACGGGGTCGAGATCGTCTCGGACAAGACCGAAGCGACCTACCGGCGGGCCTTTGCCCGGCACGGGACCGGGGCCGACCAGGCGATGATGGTGGGGAACTCGCTGAAATCCGACGTGATCCCGGCGCTTCAGGCCGGCTCCTGGGGGGTGCATGTGCCGGCCGAGACGGAATGGTCGTTCGAAGCCGCGCCCGAACCGACCGGCCATCGCCGGTTCCACAGGGTCAGGGACCTTGGGGATCTGCCGAATCTGGTGCGAAGCCTGCGTCCGTGACCCCATAAGTCGGTCGCCTGTCCCTTGCTGCCCCAAGATGTGCCCCTGCGGGCGCCAGGTGCTGCTTTGCTGCAACGACTTGAACTCTGTCCTGAAACCCTTTGGAATTTTTGGGTTTTCGCATTCCACTTCCTGTGCTAGCCTTCCGTTCGAGGCAGAATTCGGCACCGGAAAATCCGGGCCAGACAGGCAAAGGGTGGGCGAGGTGACATCGCTTCTCGGGCGGATTTTTCGCGCTTTCTTGATGTTTTTTGTCGTCAGCACGGTCGTGGTGGCGTTCCCCCTGAAGGCCGCCCCTTTCGCGGCCATCGTGATGGATGGCCGGACGGGCGAGATCCTTTACGAGAAGAACGCCTATGCAAGGCTGCATCCGGCCTCGCTGACCAAGATGATGACGCTTTACATCGCCTTCCAGGAGATCGAGGCGGGGCGTCTGTCGCTGGACACGATGGTCACGGTGTCGAAATACGCGGCCTCGCAGCCGCCCTCGCGGCTGGGGTTGAAGCCCGGCCAGCGGATCTCGATGCGCCATCTGATCCGCGCGGCGGCGATCAAGTCGGCCAATGACGCGGCCTCCGCCATCGGCGACCACATCAGCGGCGACCATGAGGCCTTCGCCAAGCGCATGACCCGCACCGCGCGGCAGCTGGGCATGAACAACACCACCTTCCGCAACGCGAACGGGCTGACGGCCGAGGGCCACCTGTCCACCGCCCATGACATGAACGTGCTGGGCCGGCATCTGTTCTACGACTTCCCGCAGTATTACCACATCTTCTCGCGCCGGACGGCGGATGCCGGGATCGCGACCGTGACCAACACGAATTCGCGCTTTCTGGACAGCTACGAGGGCGCGGACGGGATCAAGACCGGCTTCACCAGCCCGGCGGGCTTCAACCTGACGGCCTCGGCCCGGCGCGGCAACAAGCACATCATCGCCACCATCTTCGGCGGCACCTCTTCGGCGGCCCGCAACGCCAAGATGGCCGAACTGATGGACATCGGCTTCGGCAAGGCGCGCAACGGGGTGAAGGAGCAGCCTCCGAAGGTTGCCCCGATCGAGGACGCGCTGGTGGCTTCGCTGGACACCGCGATCGACGAGATCGACGCCGTGGGCGGGGCGGGCAAGACGGTGCGCGTCTCGGGCGAGGTGCGGAAATCGCCGCGTCCGAAGGCACGACCGGCCGTGCCGGTGGTGCCGGATGCGGTGGCGGTGGCCATGGCGCAGGGGATCGAGGGGGCGCTGGCCGAGGCCACGGCAGAACCGGCCCCGGAAGGCACGCTGGACTTCCAGGCGCAGGCCATGGCAGCGGCGGAACAGGCGACCGAGGCACCGATGGCGCTGGCCGAGGCCGCCCCCGCGGCCGAAGCGCTGCCGGAGACGCTGATCGCCGCTGCCGTCGAAGAAGCGGCCGTCCCTGTGGTCGCGCCGGAGCCGGGCACCCTTGAGGCCCAGGCCATGGCGCTTGCGGCCCCGGCGGCCGGGACGCTGCTGGCCGAAGCGGCGCCGGAGATGCCCGTCGCCTCCGCCTCCGAGGCGCTGGCCGATCCGGCCCTTGCGGCGTTCAAGCCGAAGGCGCGACCCGAACCCTCAACGACCACCGACATCGCGGCGGCCGAACCCGAACCCGAACCCGAAGCCGGGGCGCCGGTCGCGCCGGTGGCCGAGGTGACCGCCGAAACCATGGCGCCCGGGATCGTCCTGGCCGAGGCCGGGCCTGCGCTTGAGGTCACCCATCCCGGACCGGACGCTGCGGCCGAAGGGCCCGCCGCCCTTCTGGCGGACGTGACCGCCGTCGAGACCGTCGCAGGGGCCGCGGCCATGGCGCCTGCGGCACTGGCGGCAGACCTGGCACCGAACGGGGCCGCATCGGTCATGCCCAAGCGGCAGGCCCCGATCTTCGAACGGCCCCAGACCGCCGAAGTGCAGCAGGAGCCGCGGCCGACCGAAGAGGTGGTGGTGGTGATGTCCACCTCGGGCGGGCGTCACTTCGGGGTGAATGTCGGCGAATATTCCTCGCGCTACGAGGCGGATCGGGCGCTGCTGAAGACCGCGCTGGCCGAAAGCGCCACGTTGAACGAGGGGAACCGCCGGGCGATCCAGTCGGGCGGCAAGTGGCGGGCCAGCTTCATGGGATTGACCGAAGAGCAGGCGCAGCTGGCCTGCCGTCGCCTGATGGCCCGGGCGATTCCCTGCGAAACGGTGGGAGGCTGACATGGTCGCTCTGGTTTTCCCGGCCCTGCCGACGGTCACGCTGCCCGTCACCGGCCGCGCCGAACGCTTTCCGGTCCGCCGCATCTTCTGTGTGGGCCGGAACTATGCCGAACATGCCCGCGAGATGGGGGCCGACGAGAGGGAGGCGCCGTTCTTCTTCACGAAGCCCGCCGATGCGGTGGTCGAGAGCGGATCCCGCATCCCCTACCCGCCCGCCACGACGAACCTGCACCACGAGGGAGAGCTGGTGGTGGCGATCGGCAAGGCGGGGAAGATGGTCTCGGAGGCAGAGGCCCAGGTGATGATCTGGGGGCATGCGGCGGGGAACGACCTGACCCGGCGCGACCTTCAGGCCGAGGCGAAGGAACGCCGCCGGCCCTGGGACATGGCGAAGGGTTTCGACAAGTCGGCCGTGGTGGGCGCGATCCGGCAGGGCGCGCTGCCGGACGGGCGGCTGCGGTGTTCGGTGAACGGCATGGTCCGGCAGGAGGCCCGGATTTCCGAGATGATCTGGTCTCCGGCGGCGATCATCGCGGCGCTGTCGCAGATGGTCAGCCTGTCGCCGGGGGACCTGATCTTCACCGGGACCCCGGCGGGGGTGGGGCCTCTGAACCGGGGAGACAGCTGCAAGGTGGAGATCGAGGGCCTGCAACCGGCGACGGTGACGATCGTCTGACCTGCCCACGCGTGGGCACTTTTTGCAACCAAGCAAAATCGACGGGTTAGGAATCCGCGTTCAAGTGGGGTAAACGCCCACAGAAAAGCCCTTGGAATCATTGGGTCTGAAAGACGCGCCGCGCGTGGGCAGGCTCACGTCCCCAGCAGCCCCAGCGCCGCGATCCCGCCGAAGACGCAGGCGATGCCCAGCCACTGGACGGCCCGGACCTTCTCGCGCAGGAACCAGGCGGCCAGCAGGACCGTCAGCACCCCGAACAGCGACGAGGCGACCGCGGCATACTCGGCCCTGGGCAGGCCGCCCGAGGCGGTGACCAGCCCCAGCGCAAGCGCGTCCAGCAGGCCCATCAGGGCCAGCACCCCCAACTGCCCCCGCTGCGGCGCAAGCGACCCGCGCTGCCAGAGGAACAGCCCCAGCATCGCCAGCAGCGCCACGACCCGCCCGACCAGTATCGCCGGCAGCTCTGCCCCAAGCCGCGTCGCCTCCTGCGCCAGGGCGAAGGTCGCGGCAAAGCCCGCCGCCGCGAACCCGGCCCAGCCCATCGCCACTCCGGGCGCGGCCGCATAGCCTTCGGGGGCGTCGTCGCGGGCGGCAAGGGCGACGACGGCGATGCCCAGCACGATGGCCGCGACGGCCAGCCAGTGTCCACCCGAAACCGGCCGCCCCTGCGCCGCGGCGATAAGCAGGGTCAACAACGGATAGGCCCCCACCACCGGAGAGACCACGCGGACGGGGGCCAGGCTGAACGCCTTGTACAGCCCGCCGATGGCCAGCGCGAAGCTGAGGCCCGAGAGAACGGCCATGGCCAGCGCGGGGCCGGTCATCCTGTCCCACCCGCCCAGAGCCAGCGCGACCGGAAGCAACCCCAGCGTGCCCGCCGCCAGCACCACGACCAGGATCGCCAGCAGCGGCGCACCCTGGCTGAGTTTCCGCGCCAGCAGGTCATGCACAGCCCAGAGACCGGCCGCCACCAGACCGAAGGCTAACGCCAACATTCCCCCGCCTTCCCCCCAGCCCGCGCTTGTGTCAGGCTTACCCTGGCGCTATTCTTGCGGATGAACAAGTTTTATCCTCATTAAACTGATGCGGACGAGGCCAGGCCGAATCGCTGCGGGGAAACCATGCTTGACACGATCTATCCTTCGGTTCTTCCGGGTCCACCGCGCCCAAGTCGGATTCTGACGCCGCAGGGCTTTTCGCGGCACCATGGGCAAGAGCGGCATGTGGTGCCGGGCGCGGGCGCGGTGCTGGTGCAGCTGATGACGGGCGACCGGCTGGTGCTGGTGAACGACGAGGGCGGGCAGCCGGTGGAACTGGTGGCTGCCGCCAAGGACGGACGCATTGACGCCGCGATCCTGGGTCAGGCGGCGAATTCGACGGCCGAGGGCTTGAAGGCGATGCTTGCCTCGGGCGAGCAGAGCCTGACCCGGTTGCGCAAGGGGCTGGAGGCGCGGCGGATCGATCTGGCCACCGCCGGGGGGCTGCGCCTGTTCGGAGAGAGCACGCCGGCAGGCGCGCGGGCCGACCTGACGGCGCTGGACGAGGGCTGGCTGGTGGCCTGCGCGCCGGGGCTACCGATGGCGCCGGAGGCGCAGGATACGGCGACGCCGATCACAATGCTGATTCAACGGGCCAAACCTCGCATGGTGGGGCACTATGACTTGCCCGATCCGCTGGCCGACCCGATCCTCGACCTGCGGGTGAAATCGGCGACGGCGGAAAGCTATGTCGTCAAGGCCGGGGACTATATCCAGATCATCGACGTGGACGGGCGGCAATGCACCGACTTTCAGTGCTTTGATGCGCGCAAGCTGGACCGGGGCATCCAGCATGCGCTGGACGTGACGACAAGCCGCACCCTGATGGGGCATGCCTATTCGATGCCCGGCCTGCATTCGAAATACTACGATCAGGACTGGGTGCCGCTGGTCGAGGTGGTGCAGGACACCGTGGGGCGGCACGATGCCTTCGCCATGGCCTGTGCGTCGAAGTATTACGACGACATCGGCTATCCCGGCCATGTCAACTGTTCGGACAACTTCAACAAGGCGCTGGCGCCGCACGGGGTTGACCCTCGCCCCGGCTGGATGGCGGTGAACCTGTTCTTCAATACGAACATCGATTCACATGGCGTCCTCATCAGCGACGAACCCTGGTCGCGGCCCGGCGATTATGTGCTGTTCCGGGCGCTGACCGACATCGTCTGCGTCAATTCGGCCTGCCCGGACGATACCTCTCCGGCCAATGGCTGGTATCTCAGCGACATCCATGTCCGCACCTATTCGGGGGCGGAGAAGTTCAGCCGGGCCATCGCCTGGCGCCCCACGCCCGATGCGGAGCCGAAGATGACCAAGGAAACCGCCTTCCATTCCCGCATCAGCGAAAGGACCCGGCACCACGTCGAATACAAGGGCTACTGGCTGCCGCAGGTCTATTCCGCGAACGGCGCGCTGGAGGAATACTGGGCCTGCCGGCAGGCGGCCGTGGTGCTGGACCTGTCGCCCCTGCGCAAGTGGGAGATCACGGGGCCGGATGCCGAGGCGCTCATGCAATGGGTGCTGACGCGGGATGTGAAGAAGCTGTCCCAGGGCCAGGTGGTCTATTCCGCGATGTGTTATCCGCATGGCGGCATGATCGACGACGGGACGCTGTTCCGGCTGGGCCGCGACCAGTTCCGCTGGATCGGAGGCGACGAATACGGCGGGGTCTGGATCCGGGAACAGGCCGAGAAGCTGGGGCTGAAGGTGATGGTCCGCAGTTCCACCGACCAGCTTCACAATCTGGCGGTGCAGGGGCCGAACAGCCGCGAGATCATGAAACGCATGATCTGGACCGCGCCGCACCAGCCGACGATCGAGGAGCTGGGCTGGTTCCGGTTCACGGTGGGGCGGATCGGGGGGCCGTCGGGGGCGCCCGTGGTGGTATCGCGCACGGGCTATACCGGCGAACTTGGCTTCGAGGTCTTCTGCCATCCGAAGGACGGGGTAACGGTCTATGATGCGGTCTGGGAGCATGGGGCCGATCTGGGGCTGAAGCCGATGGGTCTGGCCGCGCTGGACATGGTGCGGATCGAGGCGGGGCTGATCTTCGCGGGCTACGATTTCTCCGACCAGACCGACCCGTTCGAGGCCGGGATCGGCTTCACGGTGCCCTTGAAGTCCAAGACGGATGACTTCATCGGCCGCGAGGCGCTGATCCGGCGGAAGGAGCACCCGGCGCGCCGCTTCGTCGGGTTGGAGATCGATGCGAATGTCGATGTGGGCCATGGCGACCCGCTGCATGTCGGGCGCGCGCAGGTGGGGGAGGTCACGTCCGCGGTCCGCTCGCCGATCCTTGGCAAGAACATCGCGCTGGCGCGGGTGGATCTGGCGCACAGCGAGGTCGGGACGGCGCTGGAAGTGGGCAAGCTGGACGGCCAGCAGAAGCGGCTGCCGGCGGTGATCGTGCCCCTGTCGCACTACGACCCGAAGAAGACCCGGCCGCAGAGCTGAAGGGCGCCGGACTTTTCGAAAAGTCCGGTTCGGAGCCTTTGCAGGCTCCGGGCCGATTTCTTCGAAGAAATCGGCGAGAGGAGGATGCGATGGAGCCGATGATCGACCGGATCGGGGGAGAGTCGCAGGTCAGGCTGCTGGTGAACCATTTCTACGACCTGATCGAGACCCTGCCGCAGGGCCGCGCGATCCTGGAGATGCATCTGAAGGGCCACGGGCTTTCCCATGTCCGGCCCGAGCAGTTCGACTTTCTCTGCGGCTTCTTCGGGGGGGCGGCGCTATTACCACGAACGGCACGGGCACATGAACCTGCGGGAAATCCATGCGCATGTCGAGATCCGCCGTCAGGACGGCGAGGACTGGCTGGCGGTGATGCAGCAGGCGATGGTCGAGACCGGCGTGGGCGGGCGCGAGTGCCGCGAGATCATGGCCACCTTCCGGCGCGCGGCCCTGATGCTGGTGAACACGGACTAAAGCGTGCCGTTGCGCAGTGCCTGCACCTTGGCGCGCAGGGAAAGGTCCGCAACGATGACCCGGCCGACCCGGACCAGTTCGTCGCGCAGGTCGAGGGGCAGGATCTGCGTGCGCCGGTAGAAGCGGTCGATCTCTTCGGGCGGGGCCTCGGCGAGGAAGGCCTGCAATTCCGGCCGGAACTGGTAGGCGCCCTTCGTCATCCGGAAGGGCAGCGCCGCCAGCCAGGCGGCCTTGTCCTGGGCGTGAAAGTGCAGAAGCCGGATCTCCGGTTGCCAGTCCGGGGTCCGGACGAATTCGCCATCGACCATCACCGCATGCAGCCGCGGCAGGAGCCCGGGGACGCGGGTGCGGTAGATCATCTTGCCGACCGAATGGGACAGCATCCCGTCGCGGATCACCTTGCGATAGGGACCAAGGGCCGCGCGGCGGCGCGGCCAGTGTTCATGGCGCAGCGCGCCGCGAAACTCGCGCGAGGTGTAGATGTCGTCGGGCAGAAGCGGATCGTGCATCGCCTCGAAGGGTTCCAGCTTCATGGCGATGGTCTCGTCCGGGATGTCGTCCAGAACCTCGGCGATCGGGCGCGGGGATAGCAGGAACTCGTCCACGTCGATATGGACGATCCAGTCCGATGTCACCCGCGCCCGGTAGGTCAGGCGGGCGTTCTGGGTCTGCCGGTTCTGGTGCTGCGGCGGGCGTTTCTTGCCGACCGTCTGCCAGTGCGCATCATCGCAGAGGCTGACGGTCACCCGGGGATGGGCGCTCAGCGGCGCGGGGATCGGCTGGTCGGGGTCGTCGAAGTAGAGCCACAGATGATCGGCGCCAAGCGACAGATGATGGGCGGCGAAGGCGAGAACCTTCTCTTCCGGCGCCTTCATGGTGGAGACGACGGCCCAACTGGCCATCAGAGCGCGTCCAGCAGCGCAAGTGTCGGCCAGCCGTCGGCGGGCAGGCCGAGGCGGGCCTGTTCCGTCTGCACCGCCCTGCGGGTGCCTGCGCCGAGGATGCCGTCGATCTGGCCCACGTCATGGCCGAGGGCGGTCAGCCTTTCCTGCAAGCGCTTCATCCGGTCGAGGTCAAGCGCGGGGTCGGGGCTGCCTGCGGCATAGGGGGGCGCGCCCTCGATCCTTGTGGCGAAATAGGCGGCGGTGGTGACGTAGACGAAGCTCTGGTTCCAGTCGAAAAGGACGCGGTAGTTCGGATAGGCCAGGAAGGCCGGGCCCTTGCGGCCCTGCGGCAGAAGGATCGAGGCGGAGAGGCCCGGCGCCAGCGGTCCGTTGCGGGGGGTGACGCCAAGCGCCTGCCAGTCCTCGGTCGGGCGTTCCGTCTCGAGGCCCGTCAGCGACCAGTCGAAGGTTTCGGGCAGCGTGACCTCGGCCAGCCAGGGCTCATTCGCGCGCCAGCCGTGGTGCTGAAGCAGCCGCGCGCCCGAAAGGATCGCGTCGGCCTGAGAGGTCTTGAGCAGGATCAGCCCGTCGCCATCGCCATCGACGCCGCGTTCCAGGATGTCCTTCGGCAGCATCTGGACCATGCCGATCTCGCCCGCCCAGGCGCCGGTGGTGTCCAGCGGGAAGTCGCCCATCGCGTAAAGTTGCGCGGCGGCGAGGACCTGGGGCTGGAACAGATCGGGGCGGCGGCAGTCGTGGGCAAGGGTGAGCAGCGCGTTGCGGGTGTTGAAGTCGCCCTGAACCTGGCCGAAGTCGGTCTCGAAGGCCCAGAAGGCCAGCAGGATGCCGCGGCTGACGCCGTAGTCGGCCTCGGCGCGGGTAAAGATGTCGTCCAGGGATTCGGCCTTCTGGCGGGCGGTGGAGAGGCGCTGTTTCGAGATGAGCGACTGCGAGAAGTCGAGGAAGGTCTTGCGGAAGACGCCCTGACTGCGGTCGGCCTTCAGCACCCTGGGGTCCTGCTGCGCGCCCGCGAAGAAGGCGGCGGCCTTGTCGGCCGGGGTGCCGCTGGCCACGGCCTCGGCCTCCATCGTCTTGAGGAAGTCGCCGAAGTCACCGCCACAGGGGGCTGCGGCGGCGGGAGAGGTCAGCAGCAGGGCAACAAGGGCGGCGCGCATGAGATCTCCTTCAGGCCTGGCCCTAGAAGATGACGATCAGCGCGGCGATGGCAAGCACCGCGGCCCAGACCCGCCAGAGCGCATCGGCGGCGGCGTCGATGTCGTCCGGTCCGGGGTCGCGGCGGCCCTCGGGCCAGACCCAGGGATAGTCCTTGCGGACGCCGTCATAGCTGCGCGGGCCGGAGAGGGCGACGTTGAGGACCGGCGCCAGGGCGGATTCGGGCCAGCCGGCGTTCGGGCTGCGGTGCTTGGGCGCGTCGCGGAGGATCGGGGCGGGGTCCAACCAGCCATGGGTCAGCGCGATGAGCAGAGCGGTCAGACGCGCGGGGATCAGGTTCAGCACATCGTCAAGGCGGGCCGAGGCCCAGCCGAAGTCGCGGTATTTCGGCGTCATGTGGCCGATCATGCTGTCGGCGGTGTTCACCAGCTTGTAGGCCAGGATCCCCGGCAGGCCGAGGACCAGATACCAGAAGACCGGGGCGACCACGCCGTCCGACAGGTTCTCGGCCGCGCTTTCGATGGCGGCGCGGGCGATGTCGGGGCCGGTCATCTGCGCGGTGTCGCGGCCGACGATCATCGCGACGGCCCGGCGGCCTTCGGGGACCGAACGGCGCAGCGCGCTGGCCACGGCGCGGACGTGTTCGACCAGGCTTTTCTGCGCGATCAGGATGGCGACGGCGAGCGCTTCAAGCAGGCCGTGGTCGGGGATCAGGTGGATCAGCCAGCCAAGCGCGAGGCCGGTCAGGGCAAGACCCGCGGCGACCAGGGTGCCCTTGAGCTTGCGGTCCTCGCCGCGGTTGAACCGGCTGTCGCACCAGCCGACGAGACGCCCCATCAGGACGGCGGGATGCGGCAGGCGGTCCCAGAGCCAGCGCGGCTCGCCGAAGGCGGCGTCAAGAAGGAGGGCGGCGATCAGGATCATGCGCAGGGCTATTCCGCCGCCGGTGCCGATTCGCAAGCGCAACTGCTGCGTTGCGGCGATTTCGCCGCGCAGCATGGCGGGATCGACCGGGATCAACCAGAGGTTGCCATGCCCCTTGCCCGAACGCACATGCAGCCTTCATATTCCGGTAATACCCTTGTGGCAGCTTGATTTTCTGCGGGTCGTCCCCAAACTTCGGATGGGGGAGAGGGTGAGGTTGCCATGCTTGAGTTTCTGCCGCCGGAAGTGCGCGAGGGGCTGGACGCCGCACGCAAGCGTGACCAGAAGCGCAAGTCGAAGCTGCGCGTTCAGGTTGGCGAAGCGGTCTATCCCGTGCTGCGGTTCTGGGACAACGGCTTTGCGCTGGATGCGGATTTCAGCCCGGGCAAGCTGCGCGGTCTGGTCGATGTGTTCGACGGCTCCCGCCATGTGTTCCAGTGCCTGATCGTCGCCTCCGGCATCGAGCATGGCGAGCTGGTCTGCGACTTCAAGCGCGCGACCGCCGTGACGGAACGGGCGCCGCTGGACTTCTGGCGCGACGAGAACGCGCCGATGGGATACCTGTCCAAGGCGTGATGGCCTGGCCGCCTTCTCCTGCGGCTTTGTCGTCTTGTCGGGGCGACATGGCCCGGCGCGACGACGAAAAGGGCGCGCGTCAGGGCCTGATTTCCACCCTGGTCCCGATGGGGGTGACGGCCCAGACCTCGCGCATCTCGGCATTGGTCAGGGCAATGCAGCCCGCCGTCCAGTCGCCTTTCAGCTTGAACCCTTCCGGCAGCGCGTTCGGCTGGCCGTGGATGAAGATGTCCCCGCCCGGAGAATAGCCGCCCTTCGCCGCGCGGGCACGGTCCGCGGGCCGCGGGTAGTCAAGCCCGAGCGACAGGTGAAAAGCGCTTTCATCATTACGGCGGTCGATGGTGAATTCGCCCTCGGGCGTCCTGCCGTCGCCCTGACGGATCTTGTCGCCCTCGGGCGTGAACCCAAGGGCGATCCGGTAGGTGCGCACCGGTTTGCCATCCTGGAAAAGCTGCATCCGGCGGGCGGCCTTTTCGATCACGATCCGGTCCACCGTGCCGGTCAGCGGCGGGGGCGGCGGTGCGGCGACCCGCACCGGCGGGCTGTAGAGTGACGCGGCGATGAAGCCGAGGACGGCCAGCAGGACAAGGTAAAGGACAAGGCGCAGGAAGCGGATCATTGCAGGTCGGCGAAGGCCCTTTGCAGCCGGCTGACCGCCTCGGCCACCTGGGCGCGCGGGCAGGCGAGGTTGAAGCGCAGGAAGCTCTCGCCCCCGGTGCCGAAGGCCGAGCCATGGTTGGTGGCGATCCTGGCCTGTTTCTCGACCCGCGCGATGAATTCGGCCGGGGCCATGCCAGTGCCCGAAAAGTCGACCCAGGCGAGATAGGTCGCCTCCAGCGGCGTCGAGCGCAGCCCGGGGATCGCCGCGATGCCGGCGTCGAAAAGCTGCCGGTTGGCGTCAAGGTAGGGCATCAGCGCGTCGAGCCATGCGGCGCCTTCGGGCGAATAGGCGGCGGTGGCCATGTGCATCCCGAAGGAATTGGGCGAGATGCCCAGTGCCATCATCGTGTCCGCGAAGGTCTTGCGCAGGGCGGGATCGGCGATGATGACATTGCCGATATGGGCGCCGGCGATGTTGAAGGTCTTTGTGGTCGCGGTCATCATCACCAGCCGGTCGGCGATCCCGGGCGCGGCCAGGGGCATGACGGTATGTTTCCGGCCCGGATAGACGAGGTCGTGGTGGATCTCGTCCGACACGAGGATCAGGTCGTGCCTGACGCAGAAATCGGCAACGGCGCGGAGTTCGTCCGGGGTCCAGACCCGGCCGCCGGGGTTGTGCGGCGAGCAGAGGATCAGCATGGTCTCGCGCCCGGTGAGACGCTGTTCCCAGGCGGCGAAATCCATCCTGGCGGTGCCATCGACAAGGGCGAGCGGGCATTCCACCACCTCGCGCCCGGCGGCTTTGATGATCCGGGAAAAGGCGTGGTAGACCGGGGTCATCAGGATGATGCCATCGCCCGGTTGCGTGAAGCTGTGGATGCACAGCGCGGTGCCGTTCACCAGGCCATGGGTGGTGAAGATCCAGTCCGGCTGCACCTCCCAGCCGTGGCGGGTGGACATCCACCAGCGGATCGCCTGAAGATAGGCGCGGTCGTCGCCGAAATAGCCGTAGACGCCGTGGTCGAGCATCCTTTGCAGCGCGTCCTGCACCACCTGCGGCGGCCTGAACTCCATGTCCGCAACCCACATCGCCAGGCCCTCGTCGGGCTTCAGGCCGTAAAGGGGTTCCAGCATGTCCCACTTGACGCAATGGGAGCCCGCGCGGGAGATTGGAGTGTCGAAGGTCATTTCGCCTGGCCTGAGGTTTGGGATTTTCATCCGATTATTGCATCCTGATCGGTAAGTCATCCCGATTTTTCGTATTATTGTGGAACATTGATCCAACATTTTGCCCATAAACGGAACTAACGTATTTCCAGTCCGTCTGCCGGTTCGGGGCCGCGGATCTGCGCCAGCCTCTTGCCATCGCGGGTCCGCTTTCGTAGATCGCAGTCATGATCCGCCCCATCCTGATCCATCCTGACCCGCGCCTCAAGAAGGTCTGCGATCCCGTGGGCGAAATCACCACCGAGATCAGGCAGCTGGCCGCCGACATGCTGGAGACGATGTATGACGCGCCCGGCATCGGCCTTGCCGCGCCGCAGGTCGGGGTGACCAAGCGCTTGATCGTGATGGACTGCATCAAGGAGGGCGACCCCGAGCCGATGGCGCTGGTCAACCCCGAGATCGTCTGGTCCTCCGAGGATCTGTCCTCCTACGAGGAAGGCTGCCTGTCGATCCCCGAGCAATATGCCGAGGTGAAGCGCCCCGCCGAAGTCAGGGTGCGCTGGCGGGCGCTGGACGGGTCAGAGCAGGAGCGGCAGTTCTCGGGCCTCTGGGCGACCTGCGTGCAGCACGAGATCGACCATCTGAACGGCAAGCTGTTCATCGACTATCTGGGCCCGCTGAAGCGGCAGATGATCACCCGCAAGATGGAAAAGCTGAAGCGGGAACGGGCGCGGGCGTGACGGTCCGGCGCTGCGTTCCCTGGCCTGCGGCGGTGTTGCGGACACCCGCTGCGGATGTGGCGGCGATCAGCGATGAAATCCGCGCGATCTGGGCCGACATGATCGACACGATGGAGGCGATGCCGGGCTATGGCCTTGCTGCCGTGCAGATAGGGGTGCCGTTACGGCTGGCGGTGGTGGACTGTTCCGAAGGCCGGGGGCAGGCGGTGCGGATGGCGAACCCCGAGGTGCTGCATGCCAGCGGACAGATGCGCGAGCATGAGGAAGCCTCGCCCAACCTGCCGGGTGTTTCGGCGGTGATTTCCCGTCCGCGGGCGGTGACGGTGCGGTTTCTGAATGAGAGGGGCGAGGTCGAGGAGCGGGATTTCGTCGGGCTTTGGGCGACGAGCGTGCAGCATCAGATCGACCATCTGGCGGGGAAGATGTATTTCGACCGCCTCTCGCGCCTGAAGCGGAAGATGCTGATCGCAAAGGCGCAAAAGCTGGGGCGACGCGGATGAAAGTCGTTTTCATGGGCACGCCGGAGTTTTCCGTCCCGGTGCTGGAGGCGCTGCACGCCCGGCATCGGATCGTCGCGGTCTACTGCCAGCCGCCGCGTCCGGCGGGTCGGGGCAAGGCGGACCGGCCAAGCCCGGTGCAGACCCGGGCCGAGGCCCTGGGGCTGACCGTGCGCCATCCGGTCAGCCTGCGCAGCGAGGAGGCGCAGCGGGACTTCGCCGCCCTGGATGCGGATGTCGCGGTTGTGGTCGCCTATGGGCTGATCCTGCCGCAACCGGTGCTGGATGCGCCGCGTCTGGGGTGCCTGAACATCCACGCGAGCCTTCTGCCGCGCTGGCGGGGGGCCGCGCCGATCCATCGGGCGATCATGGCCGGAGACCGGGAAACCGGGGTCTGCATCATGCAGATGGAGGCGGGGCTTGATACCGGGCCGGTCCTTCTGCGCGAGGCCGTGGAGATCGGCGCCGAGGAGACGACGGCCGAGCTGCACGACCGGCTGAGTGCCCTGGGCGCGCGGCTGATCGTGCAGGCGCTGGACAGCTTGCCGCTGCCCGCCACGCCGCAGCCCGAGGAGGGCGTGACCTATGCCGCCAAGATCGACAAGGCCGAGGCGCGGGTGGACTGGACCCGCCCGGCGGTCGAGGTGGACCGGCTGATCCGCGGCCTGTCGCCCTTTCCGGGGGCGTGGACCGAAGTCAACGGCGAGAGGGTGAAGCTCTTGCGCTCGCGGCTTGCCGAGGGGCAGGGCGCTCCGGGGCAGGTCCTCGGCGGCTTTACCGTGGCCTGTGGCGAGGGCGCCGTCGAGGTGCTGGAAGCACAGCGCGAGGGCAAGCGGCCGATGCCCGCAGCCGACGTGCTGCGCGGTCTGATTCTGCCTGCGGCGCTATAGCGCGGGGGCATCGGGGTTCCCATATTCCGCTGACAGGGTGGGAGGGACGCCATGCCGCTAGTTGCTCTCTTGATCGTCGGGGTTGCCGCAGGCTTTCTGGCCAGCCGCATCCTGAAGGTGAACCTGGACACGCCGTCCACCATCGCGCTGGGCGTGCTGGGCGCGCTGATCGGGACGGTGGTCCTGCGCGGGCTGGTGATGCTGGCGGGGATCGGGGCCGGCTTCGTCGGCGCGCTGCTGGGGGCGTTGCTGCTGATCTGGGCGTGGAAAACCTGGGTCAGGTAAGCCGTTTCACCGCATCCTTCAGCCGCAACTCCGTCGGCCCCGCCGCCGACCAGAGCGCCAGGCCCTGCCAGGCGGCAAACAGAAGCGCCGCGCTTTCGCGGGCCTTGGTGCCAGAGCCGAGCCGTTCGGCCAGCGCGGCCTCGACCCCTGCGCGCCAGGCAGACGCGCGTTGCGCGAGGTCGGGATCGCGCAGATCTGCGGCAATTTCCGTGACCTTGACCGGGCCGATCGCCTTCAACAGCCCCTGCGGCCCCTTGCCGGCGGTTGCGGCCACCGCTTCGCCCGTCCGCTGGTCCAGCGCATCCCAGAAGGCCAGCCGCGCCGCGCGCACCATCGCATCGCGGCTGCCATAGCGCTGCACCAGGGTCGGCGGCGCAAGGCCGGTCGCGGTGGCGACAGAGCTGAAGGAGACCGCCTTGTCGCCGCCCTCTTCCAGCAGGCGCTGGATGATGCCAAAGACGGTTGCGTCCGGGATGATGCGTTTGCGCGCCATTCCCCGAACCTAAACGAATGTTCGTTCACGGATCAAGCCTGCTAGCGCTTCGGCGCCCCCGGCCGGGGTGGCTGCGACCTGTAGACCGGGAGCCGCCAGCCCAATGCGATGCTGCCCGCGCGCAAGGTAAAGACGAGCGCGGCGCAGATCACCAGCGACAGGCCGTCCCCCAGCCCGGCCGCGCCCGCCAGGACCGCCCCAAGCGACCCGGCCATGGCGCAGGTAGCGTAAAGCTCGCCCTGTTTCAGGATCAGCGGCACTTCGTTGCAGACCACATCGCGCAGAAGGCCGCCCATGCAGCCTGTCAGCATCCCCATCACCAGGACGATGGGCCAGCCCTGACCCTCGGCGAGGGCCACGGCGACCCCGGCGGGGACGGCGACGGCAAGGGCGAAGGCGTCGAACCATAAAAGCGCGCGATAGCGGCTTTCCAGAAGATGCGCGGAGAAGAAGACCAGGATCGCGGCGGCGGTGGCTACGCCCAGCGGCAGGGGATCGGCGACCCAGAACACCTCGCGGTTCAGGATCGTGTCGCGCAGGGTGCCGCCGCCGACGGCCGTCAGGCAGGCGATGAAGATGAAGCCCACGATGTCCAGCTGCGACCGGCTGGCCGCCAGCGCCCCGGTCAGGGCGAAGATGAGGACCGAGGCATAGTCGAGACCGTTCTGAAGCGTGAAATCCAGCATCAGGCCGGGGCCTTGAACGGCGCCATCCCGGCGCGGGCGAGCGCGTCGGCGCGTTCGTTTTCCGCGTGGCCCGCATGGCCCTTGATCCAGCGCCAGGTTACCTTGTGCCGGGCGGCGGCAGCCTCAAGCCGTTGCCAAAGCTCGACATTCTTGACCGGAGAGCCCCCCGCCGTGCGCCAGCCCTTGCGCTTCCAGCCGTCCAGCCATTCGGTGATGCCGTTCTTCACATAGGCGCTGTCGGTGACGATGGTCACTTCGGAGGGCCGGGTCAGAGCCTCCAGCGCCGAGATCGCGGCGAGGAGTTCCATCCGGTTGTTGGTGGTCAGCGCCTCGCCGCCGGAAAGCTCGCGTTCCTTGACGACGGTGCCGTTCTCGCGGGCGATCAGCAGCACGCCCCAGCCGCCCGGGCCGGGGTTGCCGGAACAGGCGCCATCGGTATAGGCGAACAGCTCGGCCATCTCAGGCCTGCAAGGGGATGGCGAGGCAGGCGAGGACAACCACCGTCAGCATCACCCGCAGCCGCAGCCACCAGCGCGGGGCAAGGCCCCAGGCCTGGAAGGTGGCGTCCAGAAGAAGCAGCCCGACGAACCCCGCCGCGAGGAAGATCGCCGAGGTGTCGGAGGCGTCGGTCACCATGAAGAACGCCCAGAGCGCGGGGATGACCGAGAGCGTGTAGGCCAGGGTCGCCTCACGACCTTCGGCCCTGGTCGCAAAGCCCCAGAGGACGCCGGACATGAAGGCGAGGATGACCGTGCCATAGGACAGCCCGACATAGGCGCCCAGGAACATCGGGGAAAGCCATTGCCCGGCCATGCCCGACAGGGCCGGGGACAGGTGCGTGGCGGCCGACCAGAGGAACGGGATCAGCCCGGCAAGGCCGAGCAGGAGGGCAGGACGGGGAATGCGGGTGTCGTCGGTCATGGCGCTGATCTAGCCTGAGGCGGGGCGCAAGGCCAGTCAGTCCGGGTCGGTGAAGCGGTCAAGGCGCTGCGGGATCGCGGCGGCGATGGCGGCCCGGACCTTGGCCACGCGCTCGACATCGGCGTCGCGGGGCTGGGAGGGAAGGTCGACCGTGCCCTCGGCAAGGGTCACGCGCCCCCAGGGCCAGCCCCCCGCCGACAATCGGGGTATCCGTCTCACGGGCGGGCCTTTCGAGCAGGCCGCTTCCCCTGGCTGCCGTCCGGATCGCGTCCAGCGCGGCCTCGGGAACCTTGGCGCGGCGCAGTTTGCAGGCCGGGCCTTCCGTCTCATATCCCTTGCAGTGCTTCAGCTCCAGCTGCCCGTCCTCGCGGATCAGAATGCTGGTCTCCCAGGCATATTCCGGGGGAAGGCTGCCGTTGTTGGTCCAATAGTTGACGAGGACCTGGGCGAGTTCGTCGGCTTGGACGGGCAGGCTCAGGGCGAGAAAGAGGGCGAGGCGACGCAACATCAGACAGGCTCGCGCAGGATGCGGGGGACCTTGAATTCGATGTCCTCGACGGCGGTTTCCACCAGATCGAGGGTAAGATCGTAGCGGGCGCGGAAGGCGTCGATGACTTCGGTGACGAGGATCTCCGGCGCGCTGGCCCCGGCGGTCAGGCCGATGGCGCGTACGCCTTCGAGGGCGCGCCAGTCGATGTCGGCGGCGCGCTGGATCAGCATGGAATAGGGGCAGCCGGCGGCGGTGCCGACCTCGACCAGGCGTCGGGAGTTCGAGGAATTGGGCGCGCCGATCACGAGGAGGGCGTCGATCTTCGGCGCCATCGCCTTGACGGCGGCCTGGCGGTTGGTGGTGGCGTAGCAGATGTCGTCGTGGGCGGGGGCCTGGATCAGGGGAAAGCGGGATTTCAGGGCGGCGGCGATCTCGGCGGTGTCATCGACCGAGAGGGTGGTCTGGGTGATGAAGGCGAGTTTCGCAGGGTCGCGGACCGTGAGCTTCGCCACGTCCTCGACGGTCTCGACCAGCAGGACCTCGCCCGGGGGGAGCTGGCCCATGGTGCCGATGGTCTCGGGGTGGCCGGCGTGGCCGATGTAGATCATCTGGGTCCCGGCCTCGTGGTGGCGGGCGGCTTCGTTGTGGACCTTGGTGACGAGGGGGCAGGTGGCGTCCACCGCGATCATGTTCCGGGCGGCGGCCTCGGCGGGGACGGATTTGGGGACGCCGTGAGCGGAGAAGACCACGGGGCGGTCGGTGGGGCAGTCTGCCAGTTCCTCGACGAAGATCGCGCCTTTCGCCTTCAGGGCGTCCACCACGAACCTGTTGTGGACGATCTCGTGCCGGACGTAGACGGGGGCGCCCCATTTCTGCAGGGCCATCTCGACGATCTTGATCGCCCGGTCCACCCCGGCGCAAAAGCCGCGAGGGGCGGCGAGGGAGAGGGTCAGGGGGGGCAGGTCGGGCATGGGGCGGGTTCCGGCAGGGGTCGGGCACAGGTTTAAGGGGTGAAGGCAGCCGCGTCCAGCGCCGCGCGCGGCGCGATTTGCGAGGTGAGGGATTTCAAGGGGTTGGCTGTGGGCGTTAGGGATTGGTTAACTTCTACGCCTTCTCGTCCGCCTCCTCGTTCGACTTCGTCTCCTCGTCGGGTGGGACCCGAGCGAGGAGGCCCGAAGGGGGCCGTCGAGCGGTGTGGTCAGGCGCCGAAGGCTGCGGCCCCGAGCCAACCCAGCGCGATGTAGCGGCCCGTCTTGGCGATGGCGACGAGGAGGAGGAACACCGGGAACGGCACGCGCAGCACCCCGGACAGGGCCACGATCATGTCGCCGAAGGGCGCCCAGCTGAGCAGCAGCAGCCACAGGCCCCAGCGCGCCCACCAGCCTTCGGCCCGCGCCATCCGGGCGGGCTTCAAGGGAAACCAGCGGTGGTTGCGCTGGTCCGAGAGCCAGCGGCCAAGGCCATAGGTCACGCAGGACCCAAGCGTGTTGCCGACAGAGGCGACAACGACCAGCCAGAACGTCTCTGATCCCGCAGCCTGAAGGCCGAGGAACACCACTTCCGACTGGAACGGAACCGGCGTCGCAGCCAGGAAGGCCGCGACGAACAGGCCGGACAGCGCGATCATGCTGCGATCACCAGGCGCTCCCCAGCCGCCCCGGTGATCCCTGACCTCACTTCGCCTCGACCGCGACCTCTTCGCCGGTCACGGGGCGCGGTTCGCGCGGCGGGCGGCCGATGACTTCGCGCAGCTCGTCCAGCTCGATGAAGTTGTCGGCCTGGCGGCGGAGTTCGTCCGCGATCATCGGCGGCTGGCTGCGGATGGTGGACACCACCGACACCCGAACCCCCTGACGTTGCAGGCTTTCCACCAGCGGACGGAAGTCGCCGTCGCCGGAGAAGAGCACCACATGGTCCAGCCGCGGGGCCAGTTCCATGGCATCGACGCAAAGCTCGATGTCCATGTTGCCCTTCACCTTCCGCCGCCCCTGGCTGTCGGTGTATTCCTTGGCCGGTTTCGTGCGCATGGTGAAGCCGTTGTAGTGCAGCCAGTCCACCAGCGGGCGGATCGGCGAGTAGTCGTCGTTTTCCAGCAGCGCGGTGTAGTAGAAGGCGCGAAGCAGCTTGCCCCGGCGCATGAACTCCATCCGCAACAGCTTGTAGTCGATGTCGAAACCAAGCGCCTTGGCGGCTGCGTAAAGGTTCGATCCATCAATGAACAGCGCAAGCCGTTCGTCCTTGTAAAACATTCAATGTTCCCCTCAATGTCGCCGCGCGGATGCTGTGCTCCCCGGATGCTGCACGACGAAAATTTCGGTCGCGCGGCCGACAGTCTCTGAATAGCAGTCCGGGCCGGTTTTCGACAAGTGAAGTTGGGAAATAATCTCTCCTGAAGGCGAAATCCATGCACGCTTTGGTTGCAATCGGCGCAAACCTGCCATTCGAGGGCGATCCCCCGGAAGTGACCCTGCGCCGGGCGATCCGGGCGCTGGAGGAAGAAGGCGTTTCGGTTCCGGCGGTTAGCCGGTTCTACGCCACGCCCTGCTTTCCGGCCGGTGCGGGGCCGGATTATGTGAACGGCGCGCTGCTTCTGGCGGTGGATGAGGAAACTGACCCGACGTCAGTTCTGGAGATCCTGCACCGGGTCGAAGCGAAATTCGGTCGGCGGCGCGACAGTCGCTGGGGCATGCGGACGCTTGACCTCGACCTTCTGGCGCTGGGCGATTCGGTCCTGCCGGATGCCGCGACGCAGGATTTCTGGCGCGGCCTGGCCCCCGAGAGGCAGGCCCGGGCGGCGCCCGACCGGCTGATCCTGCCGCATCCGAGGATGCAGGACCGGGCCTTCGTGCTGGTCCCTCTGGCCGATCTGGCGCCCGACTGGCGCCACCCGCGCGACGGGCGCACCGTGGCCGAGATGCTGGCGGCCCTTCCCGAGGCCGACCGCGCGGCGGTGCGTCCGCTGTGACAAACCCACGAGAATTTGCCTGTTTTGCCGCTTGTCAAGCCCGGCGCGCCGGCATAAAGAGGCGTCTTCCAGCGAAGCTTCCGATTGGAGTATGCCCATGGCCCGCGTGACGGTCGAAGATTGCGTTGACAAGGTTCCGAACCGGTTCGAGCTGGTGATGCTGGCCGCCCACCGGGCGCGCGAGATCGCTGCGGGCTCGCCTGTCCTGGTGGATCGCGACAACGACAAGAACCCGGTCGTCGCGCTGCGCGAGATCGCGGAAGAGGCGATTTCGGCCGAGGTTCTGCGCGAGCGGATGATCGAAAGCTATCAGACCCAGATCGAGGTCGATGAGCCGGAAGAGGATCAGATGGCGCTGCTCATGGGTGGCGAGATCGATCGTCCGATGGCCGACGACATGTCGGAGGAAAAGCTCCTGCGCGCGCTGATGGAAGCCCAGGGCGAGTTCTGACGGGCCTTTAGCCCAGCGAAGCGGGGCGGTGATGATCGACGTCGAAGACCTCATCGCCCTGGTCCGCAACTACAACCCGCGGTGCAATGCCGACCTGATCCGCCGGGCCTATGCCTACGGCCTGAAGATGCACGAGGGCCAGTTCCGCAAGTCGGGCGAGCCCTATTTCACCCATCCCGTCGCCGTGGCCGCGATCCTGACCGAGCAGCGGCTGGATGATGCGACGATCGTCACCGCGCTGCTGCACGACACGATCGAGGACACGCGGTCGACCTATGCCGATCTGGCGGCCGAGTTCGGCGAGGAAGTGGCCGAGCTGGTCGATGGCGTGACCAAGCTGACGAACCTGCAACTGTCCAGCACCGAAAGCCAGCAGGCCGAGAATTTCCGCAAGCTGTTCATGGCGATGAGCCGCGACCTGCGGGTGATCCTGGTGAAACTGGCCGACCGTCTGCACAACATGCGCACGATCCGGTCGATGAGCCCGGAAAAGCAGGCCCAGAAGGCGCGCGAGACGATGGAGATCTACGCTCCGCTGGCCGGGCGGATGGGCATGCAGTGGATGCGCGAGGAGCTGGAGGATCTGGCCTTCAAGGTCCTGAACCCCGAGGCGCGCAACTCGATCATGCGGCGGTTCCTGACGCTTCAGCGCGAAACCGGGGATGTGATCCACCAGATCAGCGGCGACATCCGGCACGAGCTTGAAAAGGCGCGGATCGAGGCGGATGTGTTCGGGCGCGCGAAGAAGCCCTACAGCATCTGGCGCAAGATGCAGGAGAAGGACCTGGCCTTCAGCCGGCTGTCCGACATCTACGGGTTCCGGGTGATCTGTTCCTCGGTCGCGGATTGCTACCGGATTCTGGGCGTGATCCACCAGCGCTGGCGCGCGGTGCCGGGGCGGTTCAAGGATTACATCAGCCAGCCGAAGAACAACGGCTATCGGTCGATCCACACCACGGTTTCTGGCCGCGACGGCAAGCGGGTCGAGGTGCAGATCCGCACGCGCGAGATGCACGAGGTGGCCGAGGCAGGCGTTGCGGCGCATTGGTCCTATCGTGAGGGCGTGCGCGCGGTGAACCCCTTTGCGGTGGACCCGGCCAAGTGGATCGCGGCGCTGACCGAACGGCTGGACGAGGGCGACACCGACGAGTTCCTGGAGCACGTCAAGCTGGAGATGTATTCCGACCAGGTCTTCTGCTTCACGCCGAAGGGCGACGTGATCCAGTTGCCGCGCGGGGCGACTCCGCTGGATTTCGCCTATGCGATCCATACCCGGATCGGCAATTCCTGCGTCTCGGCCAAGATCGACGGCATCCGGGTGCCGCTGTGGACGCGGCTGAAGAACGGCCAGTCGGTCGAGATCATCACGGCGGAAGGGCAGCGGCCTCAGGCCAGCTGGATCGACATCGTGACGACGGGGCGGGCCAAGGCGGCGATCCGGCGCAGTCTGCGTGAGGAGGACCGGGGGCGGTTCGTCAAGCTGGGCCAGGAGCTGGCGCGGGCGGCCTTCGACCATGTCGGCAAGAAGGCCACCGACAAGGCCCTGCGCACGGCAGCCAAGATGCTGGGGCTCTCGGACGAGAACGACCTTCTGGCGCGGGTCGGGTCGGCCGAACTGCCGGCGCGGCGGGTGGTGGAGACGCTGTATCCCGAACTGGCGCAGGCGGTGGCCGAGGAAGTGGATTCCGGCCGCCCGGTCGCCGGGCTGACGGCGGATCAGGCCTTCCGGCGGGCGAACTGCTGCCAGCCGGTGCCGGGAGAGCGGATCGTGGGAATCACCTACCGGGGTCAGGGCGTGGTGGTCCATGCCATCGACTGCCCCGCGCTGGAAGAGTTCGAGGACCAGACCTCGCGCTGGGTCGATCTGCACTGGCATTCGGGCCGCCACAAGCCGGTGTTCACGGTCAGCCTGGACCTGACCATTTCCAACGATGCGGGCGTCCTGGGGCGCATCTGCACGCTGATCGGCGAGCAGAAGGCCAATATCAGCGACCTGCGCTTTACCGACCGGAAACCGGACTTCTATCGCCTCATTGTTGACGTGGACCTGCGGGATGTTGAGCATCTGCACATGGTCATGACCGCACTGGAAGCCGAAACCGACGTGGCGCAGATATCGCGTCATCGGGATTTGACACGGCGGCCATAGGACAGCAGAACGGGCTTAATCGGGTCGAAGAGGCAGTCAGTTGGTTTTCAAGCGCAGGGATCCGATGCCATGGGGCGCCTGGCTGCGCGAGCAGGTCTATCCGCGCTCGGGCTTCAAGCGCGCGACGCGCTATGTGATCTACCGGATGCGGCGCCTGCCCGACCAGCCGCACCGGGTGGCGCGCGGGGTCTTTGCCGGCTTCTTCATCGGCTTCCTGCCCCTGCCGGGGATGCAGTTCCTGGCCGCCTGGGGCATGGCGCGTCTCATGCGCGGCAATGTGCTGGCGGCCCTGCTGGGCACCTTCAACACCAATCCGCTGACCACGCCGCCCTTCACCGTCTTTTCGGTCTGGCTGGGGCACTGGATCCTGGGGATCGAGGCGCCTTTGAACTTCACGTACATCTGGAGCGCGCTGGAAAACGCGGGCCATGACCTGTGGTTCAACTTCATGTCCCTGTTCGGGCCGGAAAAGGCGCAGTGGGACGGGCTGATCCAGTTCTGGAACGAGATCTACCTGCCCTGGTTCATCGGCGCACTTGGCCCGGCCATCGTGATCAGTACAGCCGCATACTATGTCACGATCCCGCTGGTCGAGGCCTATCAGAAGGCCCGCGCCGCCACTGCCCACGAACGGGCCGAACGGCGCAGCAAGATGCGGGCCAAGCTGGCCGAAGCTGCGGCGAAGCTGAAGCTGCGCAACGAAAGGGGCGGCGAGGAAGCCGATGACGACGCCCCGAGAACCCCCTAGACTGGCGGCAGAATCTGAAGGAAGGCGACAGACGATGGCAATGCGGAACGGCGGCAGGCTGCGGCTTGGGGTGAACATCGACCATGTGGCGACCGTGCGGAATGCGCGCGGCGCGGCCTGGCCTGACCCGCTGCGCGCGGCCCTCTTGGCCGAGACGGCGGGAGCGGACGGGATCACCGCGCATCTGCGCGAGGATCGCCGCCACATCCGCGACAGCGACATCGACGCGCTGATGGCGGCCTTGGCGGTGCCGCTGAATTTCGAATGTGCCGCGACGGCGGAAATGCAGGCCATCGTATTGCGCCACCGGCCCCATGCCGTCTGCCTGGTCCCCGAAAAGCGCGAGGAGCGCACGACCGAGGGCGGCCTCGACGTGGCCGGCGACCAGAGCCGGCTGGCCGATTTCATCGCCCCCCTGCGCGAGGCCGGCTGCCGGGTGTCGATGTTCGTCAGCCACGACCCCCGCCAGATCGAGGCGTGCGCGCGCATCGGCGCGGCGGTGGTGGAGCTGCATACGGGGCTATACTCGGACCTTCTGGCCGATGGCGAAACCGCGCTGGCCGAGCGGGAGCTTGCCGCGCTGCGGTCGGGGGCCGAGTTCGCCGCAAGTCTGGGGCTTGAGGTCCATGCCGGGCATGGGCTGACCTATGAAAACGTGGAACCCATCGCCGCGATCCCGGAGCTGATGGAGCTGAACATCGGGCATTTCCTGGTGGGCGAGGCGATCTTCCGCGGCCTGGGCCCGGCAATCGAGGAAATGCGCCGCAGGATGGATCTGGCGCGCGGGATCATCTGATGATCCTCGGGATCGGCAGCGATCTGTGCAACATCGAGCGGATCGAGGCGGTGCTGGCCCGCCATGGCGATCGTTTCAGGGACCGGGTCTTCACCGAGGCCGAGCAGAAGAAGGCCGAAAGCCGGGCGCGGGCGGTGGCGGCGACCTATGCGAAACGCTGGGCGGCGAAGGAGGCCTGCTCCAAGGCGCTGGGGACGGGGCTGCGCATGGGGATCTCTTGGCGCGACATGGCGGTCACGAACCTGCGGTCGGGCCAGCCGGTGATGCATGTCACGGGCTGGGCGGCCGACCGGCTGCGCGCGATGACGCCCACGGGCCATGAGGCGGTGATCCATGTCTCCCTGACCGACGACCACCCCTGGGCGCAGGCTTTCGTGGTGATCGAGGCAAGGCCGGTTGCGGACAGGGTGTAGGCCAGGCCCCGGCCCTTGCGTCCCGGCCGCGCGGTCACGGCCGGTTGCCTTGACTTCGCCCCGCGCTTGCGCGCAAGAAGCGGCGAACCGGATGAGGCAGGACAGAGAATGGCGAGCAGGGACAAGGGCGATGGCGGCATCGTCGAGACGATCAAGACGGTCTTCTGGGCGCTGGTCATCGCCATCGGCTTCCGGTCGGTGTTCTTCCAGCCGTTCTGGATCCCGTCGGAGTCGATGAAGGACACGCTCTTGATCGGCGACTTCCTGTTCGTGAACAAGATGGCCTACGGCTATTCGCGCTATTCCTGCGAGATCCCCTTCACCACGATCAGCCTCTGCCCCTTCGAGGACCGCTTCCTGGGATCCGAGCCGGAACGCGGCGATGTGGTGGTGTTCCGGCATCCGACCGCCGGGACCGATTACATCAAGCGGCTGATCGGTCTGCCGGGCGACAGGATCCAGATGCAGAACGGCGTGCTGTTCATCAACGGGGTCGAGGCGCCGCAGACCCCCGATGGCGTGTTCGAAGAGATCTACGAAGCCCAGGGCCCGATGCGCAACCGCCCGCGCTGCGAGAACGGGGCGGTGGGCGAAGGCGGCATCTGCAAGAAATCCCGGTCGATCGAGACCCTGCCCGGGGGGCGTAGCCACCATGTCCTGAACATCGACGCCAACGGACCGGGCGACAACACCGATGTCTTCACCGTTCCGCCCGGGCACTACTTCGTGATGGGCGACAACCGCGACAACTCCACCGACAGCCGGTTCAGCCAGGCGACGGGCGGGGTGGGCTATCTTCCGGCACAGTACCTGATCGGCCGGGCGGACCGCGTGATGTTCTCTTCGGCCGGGCGCAGCCTGTTCTATGTCTGGACCTGGCGCCCCGACCGGTTCTTCAAGGCGATCGAGTGAGGCGGGCGGGGTGAGGCTGTCGGCGGACCTTCTGGCCCTTCAGGGCCGGTTGGGGCACAGGTTTCGTCAGCCCGACCTGCTGTTGCGCGCGGTGACGCATGCCTCCATCGGGACCGCGACCCGGCCCGACAACCAGCGGCTGGAGTTTCTGGGCGACCGGGTGCTGGGCCTGGTCATGGCCGAGGCGCTGCTGGCCGCCGATCCGCAGGCGCGCGAGGGGCAGCTGGCGCCCCGGTTCAACGCTTTGGTGCGCAAGGAGACCTGCGCCGATGTCGCGCGCGAGGTGGGCCTGGGCGAGGTGCTGAAGCTGGGCCGGTCCGAGATGCTGACCGGGGGCCGCCGGAAGGAGGCTTTACTGGGCGACGCGATGGAGGCGGTGATCGCGGCGGTCTACCAGGATGCGGGCTTCGAGGCGGCCCGGGCGCTGGTCCTGCGGCTGTGGGGCGCCCGCATCGCGGCGGTGGAGCCCGATGCGCGGGATGCCAAGACCAGCTTGCAGGAATGGGCGCAAGGCAGGGGCATGCCGCCGCCGGCCTATGAGGAGACGGGACGCTCCGGTCCCGATCACGCGCCGCAGTTCACCGTGCGCGTGGTGCTGGCCAGCGGCGAGACGGCCGAGGCCACGGCGGGGTCGAAGCGCGTGGCGGAACAGGCGGCGGCAAGGGCGCTTCTGGAGCGGCTGGAGCGGGAGGGCTGAACGGCCGCTCGTCGAGCACGTCGTGCTCTCCTCGCTGTGCGCACCGACGTCTGGGCGACCTGCGCGAGGAGGTTTTCAGGCCATGTCGATTGCCAACTGGCCTTTTTCCCGGCTTTCGCCTATGGGGACGGCTTGAGGAAAGGGTTGCCACCACATGACCACACGCGCGGGCTTTGTTGCCCTGATCGGAGAGCCGAACGCCGGCAAGTCCACGCTTCTGAACCGGATGGTAGGAGCGAAGGTCAGTATCGTCACGCACAAGGTGCAGACGACGCGGGCGCGGATCCGGGGGATCGCGATGGCGGGGGAGGCGCAGATCGTCTTCGTGGACACGCCCGGCATCTTCCGGCCGCGGCGGCGACTGGATCGCAGCATGGTCAAGGCGGCCTGGGGCGGGGCCTCGGATGCGGATGTGATCGTGCTTCTGATCGAGGCGCATCGGGGGCTGACCGAGGGGGCGCAGGCGATCATCGAGCGTCTGCGCGACGAGATGCCGCAGGGCAAGCCCGTGGCGCTGGCGATCAACAAGATCGACCGGGTGAAGGCCGAGACGCTCTTGGCGCTGGCCGAGGAGGCGAACCGGGCCTTCCCCTTTGCCAGGACCTTCATGATCAGCGCCGAGCGCGGGCATGGCGTGGACGACTTGCGCGACTGGCTGGGGGCGACCCTGCCCGAGGGGCCCTGGTTCTATCCCGAGGACCAGATCGCCGACCTGCCGATGCGGATGATCGCGGCCGAGATGACGCGCGAGAAGCTGACGCTGCGGCTGCATGAGGAGCTGCCCTATCAGCTGACCGTCGAGACCGAGAAATGGGAGGACAAGCCCGACGGATCGACCCGGATCGACCAGGTGATCTACGTGGCGCGGGACGGGCACAAGGGGATCGTCCTGGGCAACAGGGGCGAGACGATCAAGGCTATCGGTCAGGCGGCGCGGGCGGAGATCGCCGCGTTTCTGGGGCGGACGGTGCACCTGTTCCTTCAGGTCAAGGTGCGGCCGAACTGGCTGGACGAGCCGGAGCGCTATTCCGAGATGGGGCTGGACTTCAGCGACGGCGATGCCTGAGGGCGCCGAATTCCTTGCGGAATTCGGGCAAATTCCTGCGAAGGAATTTGGTCCCGGATGGCAGATGGCGCGCGGGTGGCGGCGTCGGAGCCTCCGGCGGGAGTATTTGGGACGTGAGCAAGCTGCATGAGCGCGCGGCTTGCCTCGGGGGTCTGGGTCTCGGCCTATCTTGCGCGGCTGCGGCTGGCCGACATTCCGGCCTATGTCACCGCGAAGGGCGATGCCGAGGCGGGCGCCGTGGTGGTGAAGGTGGCGCTGCTGGACGGGACGGCGCGGGCCTATGAGCGGCGGTCGGACCTGATGACCGGGGCGCGGGCCTGGTTCCTGCTGGCCGAGGGGCCGGAGGCGGAGGTGGACGCCCTGGTCGCGCGGACCCGGAGCCGTGACCCGGACCTCTGGGTGATCGAGCTGGAGGATCGGCGGGGGCGGACGCTTCTGGATGAGGAAGGTCTATCGGACTGAGACGCGGGCGAGCGCGATCAGCACGAGGCCGAGGGCAGCGAAGGCCAGAACCATGCCGGCGAGGTTTCCGGCGACCTCGGCCCAGCCCAGCCGGTCGGCATCGAGGAAGGGATAGGGCCAGAAGCCGGTCGCTGCACCGCGCAGCAGCGCATAGACCGCATAGAGCGCCGGCCAACCCAGCCAGACGGGCAGATCGTGAAGCCCGACGCGCCGGTCGCCGAAGCCCAGCCACCAGACCAGGGTCAGAAGCGGCGTGGCGCTGTGCAGGGCCTGGTCCGTCCACCAGGCAAGGCCCCGGGGAGCCCAGAGCCGGGCAAGGAGCGCGTGATAGACCAGACCGACCATCAGGATCGACAGCACCAGGCCCCCCTGGACCCGCGCGGAGAGCCCCGAGCCGAGTGCGATCCGGCCCATGAGCGCGGCCACCGCGAGGTTCGTCAGGATGGTGAAATAGCCCGCAAGCCACCACCAGGCCGCCATCCCGGGCGGGCGGTTCGCAGCCGTCGCGGCAATCCACAGCTGCATGGCCAGCGCGACCAGGGCGACGAGGGCCGTCGCGGTCGCAAGGCCGCGGGCGAGGGGGGTAGTCGCAGGCATGCGGCAGCATATCATGCGCGGTCGCATCGGCAAGGCGCGGCCCGGCGCGGGCGGCGGCTGCCGGGAGACCGGCACGGGGGGCGCGGTCAGGACCGGCCTTGCGGGACTGGCGCGCGCAGGGGATAGTCGGCGCATGGACTGGCGCGACGAGGGCGTGATCCTGGCCATGCGCCCGCATGGCGAGACCGCTGCGATCATCGAGGTGCTGACGGCCGGGCATGGCCGGCATGCGGGCGTGGTGCGCGGTGGCGCCTCGCGCCGGATGGCGCCCGTCCTGCAACCGGGAAGCGGCGTGCGGCTGGACTGGCGCGCGCGGCTGGACGAGCATCTGGGGGTCTTCACGGTCGAGCCGGTCCGGAGCCGGGCGCATCTTCTGGGAGACCGGCTGGCGCTGGCGGGGCTGCTGTCGGCCTGCGCGCTCTTGCGCGCCGCGCTGCCGGAACGCGAACCGCATCCGGGGCTGTGGCGGCCGACGCTGGCGCTGTTCGATGCCCTGGGAGAGGCGGGCTGGACCGCGACCTACCTGCGCTGGGAACTCCTGCTGCTGGAGGAGCTGGGCTTTGGCCTTGATCTGGGCGCCTGTGCCGTCACCGGGGCGAGGGCGGGGCTGGCCTTCGTCAGTCCGAAGACGGGACGCGCGGTCACGCGCGCGGCAGCGGGCCCCTGGGCCGAGCGGCTGTTGCCGCTGCCGCCGGGGCTGACGGGCAGCGGACCGATGGATCCGGACGAACTGATCCAGGGGCTGAGGCTGACCGGCCATTTCCTCGACCGGGGCCTGCGGCCCGTGTTGCAGGACCGGCCGCTGCCCGAGGCGCGGTCGCGGCTGGCAGAGCTGATCGCGCGGCGGGTCTGAACCGACAGCATGTGTCGCCTTTGTGACAGACGGAAGCCGGGGCCGCAGGTCCAAGCTGCCGCATGGCCAACCGTTACATTCCGCTGGCGTTGCGCCACAGCCCGACCCCGCGGATCGAGCATTTCGCGCTGCTGTCGGGCCTTGATGCCTCGATCCGGGGCGTGATGATCTCGACCATGCCGCTGGTGGTCTACGATGCGCTGGGCGATGCGCAGACAACCTCGGTGGTGTTTTTCATCTCGGGCATCGTGGCGCTGATCTGGGGGCTGATGGTGCCCTGGGCGACCCGCCTGGTGCCAAGGCGCTGGGTCTATACGGGGGGCGTCGGCCTGTATCTGGCGGGCAATGCGCTGGGGGCGATGGGCACGATCTGGTCGGTGCCGCTGGCGCTGATCTGCAATGCCATGGCGACGGTGACGATCTTCGTCTGCCTGAACGCCTATGTCCTGGACTATGTGGAACGCGAGGATCTGGGCCGCAGTCAGTCCACCCAGATGGTCTATGCCGCCGCCCCCTGGGCCATCGGGCCGATGGCGGGGGTCTGGCTGTACCATCAGGGCCATGCGCTGCCCTTCCTGGCCTCGGGCGCATTCGCGGCGGTTCTGCTGGTCAGCTTCTGGGTGCTGCGGCTGGGCAACGGCAAGCAGATCGCGCGCGCCAGGCGACCGGCGGTCAATCCGCTGGGCTATCTGGGGCGCTTCTTCAGCCAGCCGCGGCTGATCGCGGGCTGGATGTTCGCGGTGATGCGGTCCTGCGGCTGGTGGGTCTATGTGGTCTATCTGCCGATCTTCTGCATCGAGGCGGGCCAGGGCGACAAGGTGGGCGGCATCGCCCTGTCGATCACCAACGCGACGCTTTTCGCCGCCCCCGCGCTGAACCGGCTGGCCCGCCGCCTGTCGGTGCGCCGGTCGGTGCGGCTGGCCTTCGGCGCCTGTGGCGCCCTGTTCCTGGCGGCGGGCCTTCTGGCCTTCCTGCCCGGGGTCACGGTTGCGCTGGTCATGGCGGCGTCGATCTTCCTGGTCACGCTGGACGTGGTGGGAGGCCTGCCCTTCCTGATGTCGGTCAAGCCGTCGGAACGCAACGAGATGTCGGCGGTCTATTCCAGCTTCCGGGACGTGTCGTCCATCGTGACCCCGGGCATGGCCTGGCTGGTGCTGTGGGTGGCGCCGCTGCCGGGGATCTTCATCGCGGCGGGGGTGGGGCTGGTGGCGTCCTGGGCCGTGGCGGGCCGGTTGCACCCGCGGCTGGGGGTCACGCGGCCCTCGCGCGGCGGGGCTGTCGCCTGAACCCGCTTCTCGATGGTCTTGACCTTTCGTCGCTGGCCGGTTGGCGCGCGACGAGAAGCCGAAGGCGCAGGAGGAGCCTCGGGCCGGTCGCTTCAGGCCCCGACCCTGCCGTGCCTGACCAGCCAGTCGGCCGCAGCCAGCAGCGCGGCCTTGGGGGCGATGAACTCCATCCCCATTTCGCTGACCGCGCGGGCGTTCGACACCCGTTCCAGATGCCCGAGCCTGGGCAGGATCGACCGGATTTCGGGATCGAACAGCGCAAGGAAGCGGACCAGCGCATTGGGCGCCTCGCGCGTCGGGATGCGGCGGGTCGGGTAGGCGGCCTTCAGCGTGCGCCCCATGTCCACGAAGGCCATCGAGCCCGAGGCGGCGAGGTAGCGGCGCCCCTCGGTTGCCGGCCTTTGCAGGGCGCGCAGGTGCATCTCGGCCACGTCGCGGACATCGACGACGGGAAAGCCCATGGCCGGCAGCATAGGATCTTTCCCCCGGAGCAGCCGTTCGACCAGACCAAGCGAAGCGCCGTAATGTTCGTCCAGGGGCGGGCCCAGGACCAGGCCGGGGTTGATCGTGGTCAGCTTCAGCCCGCGCGCCCTGGCGATCTCCCAGGCGGCGCGTTCGGCAAGCGTCTTGGACCGGGCATAGGGCGTGGTCGAAGGCAGGTGCACGTCGCACCAGTCGGCCTCGTCGTGCAGCGTGTCCGGCTTCGACCCGTTCAGCACCGCCACCGTCGAAGAGGTCAGGACGACCCGCGTGACCCCGGCGGCGGCGGCGGCCTTCAGCACCCGCTCGGTGCCCTCGACCGCCGGGCGCAGGAGGACGGCGGGATCCTTCGGCTGGGCGATGGGGAAGGGCGAGGCGGTATGCACCAGCGCCGCGGCGCCGGACATCGCCTCGGCCCAGCCCGCGTCGGATTCAAGGTCCGCCTGGACCAGGCTCAGCCGTCCCGCGGATTCGGTCAGATAGGGTTGCACCGCGGCCTGCACCTCGGCGGCGCGGTCCAGCCGACGCAGCGTGCCCCGGACGTTGTAGCCCGCGTTCAGCAGTCTGAGGGCGACGTGCTTGGCAATGAAGCCGGAAGCCCCGGTCAAGAGCACAACATCCATGCCCACCCCCTGCAACGCCCTGGTCAAAGCTTAGGGTCAGCGGGCGTGAAAGCAAGCGGTCACTCCAAGAGACGCCGGGCGATCACGGTCGCCTGGATCTCGGCCGCGCCTTCGAAGATGTTCAGGATGCGCGCGTCGCAGAGGATGCGGCTGATGCGGTATTCCAGCGCGAAACCGTTGCCGCCGTGGATCTGCAAGGCGTTGTCGGCCGCGGCCCAGGCGACGCGGGCGCCCAGCAGCTTGGCCATCCCGGCCTCGAGGTCGCAGCGCTTGTCATGGTCCTTCTGCCAGGCCGAGAAATAGGTCAGCTGGCGCGCGATCATGATCTCTACCGCCATCATGGCCAGCTTGGATTCGATGCGCGGGAATTCGATCAACGCGCGGCCGAACTGCTTGCGGTCCTCGGCATATTGCAGGCCGGTCTCCAGCGCCGCCTGCGCAACGCCGATGGCGCGCGCGCCGGTCTGGATGCGGGCGGATTCGAAGGTCTGCATCAGCTGCTTGAAGCCCTGGCCCTCGACCTGGCCCAGAAGATTCTCGCCCTTCACCCGGAAATCGTCGAAGTTGACGGTGTATTCCTTCATGCCGCGATAGCCCAGGACCTCGATCTCGCCGCCCGAAAGGCCGGGATCGACGAAAGGAGTCTCGTCCGTGCCGGGGGTCTTTTCGGCCAGGAACATTGACAGGCCGCGATAGTCGGTGGTGCCCTCGACGCTGCGCGCCAGCACGGTCATCACATGGGTGCGGGCGGCATGGGTGATCCAGGTCTTGTTGCCGGTGATGATCCAGTCGTCGCCATCCTTCCTGGCCCGGGTCCGCAGCGCGCCGAGGTCCGAGCCGGTGTTCGGTTCGGTGAAGACGGCGGTGGGCAGGATGGCCCCGCTGGCAAGGCCGGGAAGCCATTTCTGCTTCTGCTCTTCCGTCCCGCCGCAAAGGATCAGTTCCGCCGCGATCTCCGACCTTGTGCCAAGCGAGCCCACGCCGATATAGCCGCGCGAGAGTTCCTCGGACACCACGACCATCGAGGCCTTCGACAGGCCGAGCCCGCCGTAGGCCTCGGGGATGGTCAGGCCGAAGACGCCCAGTTCGGCCAGCTCGTTGATCACCTCCATCGGGATCAGCTCGTCCTTCAGGTGCCAGTCATGCGCGACGGGAATGACCTTTTCGTCCGAGTAGCGACGGAACTGGTCGCGGATCATCTCCAGGTCCTCGTCAAGGCCGGTGGCCCCGAAGGTCGCCCGCCCGTGGTTGTCGCGCATGAGGCCGACCAGCGCGTGGCGGGCGTCGGCCGTGTTGCCCTCGGCCATCAGCCGTGCGGCGGCGGGGCCGGGCGTGTAGGCGAGGCCGAGGTCGGACAGCCGGGCGAATTCGGTCTGGCTCATCGGGATGCCGCCCGCGATCTGGGCCAGGTATTCGCCGAAGCTGATCTGGAGGATCAGCGCCTCCATCCGGCCGAACTGGCCGGCTTCGGTCAGCCGACCCGCCCAGGCGTCAAGCTGGCGCAGCGCCTCGACATAGGTCGCAAGCCAGGCCAGCGCATGCGCCTGATACTGCCGCGCCTCGAGCGCCTGGTTGGACACCTTGCCGCCCGCCGAGACCTGCGCCTTCAGCCCGTCGCGGGCCGTGGCGAACAGCGCCTCGACCTCGGGCAGGGCGGCCCTGGTCAGCGCCTGGAGGTCGGAAAGGATCGGGCTTTCGGTCATGGGCTGTCCGTCGGGCATGGGTCGGCTCCAGCAAGATTCTGCACCTGCGAAGGGGTAACGCCTTCGCAGCGGCGGCGCAACAAGATTTCAATCATGATTTCGGATGAGACCGAAAATGTCGCAGCCGGTCTCACGAGATGGCGCCGCAAGCCTGCGCCATGTCAGGTAGGGCCGCGGCGGGGACGACTTCGAAGGCGATGGCGTAAAGGCGTTCGCCATCCGCCCAGGCCTCGAAGCGCCAGAGGCCGGGCAGAAGCTCGTCCTCGCGGTCGAAGCGGAAGAAGGCGATCTGCTCTCCCGTGTCGGAGAAGCCGGACTCCCAGGTTTCGGGGGTGGTGCTGCCGGGCCGGAAGACGCGCATCTCGCCGTCGCGGAAGATGCCGGGTTGCAGCCGCGACCTGACGCCGAAGGCCAGCCCGATCTGCGCCGGGACGATGCGGGTGTCGGGCCAGTGAAAGTCGATCGGGCCGTCGGGGACATGGATCCAGCCCGACAAGGTGCCGGGGGCGGGGCGCTGGTCCATGGCGTGCAGGGCACAGAAGACGCCGGCGGTCAGGCTGGCGACTTCTGGCGCGACCTGCGGGGGGGCGGGCTCGGCCCGCAGCGGGGTCGCAAGCGTCAGCACAAGCAACAGGGCGGGTCGCATGTCATCTCCGGGTCTTTTCCCTGTGCAAGGACTGCGCCACAAGGGGCGGGAAAGGGCAAGTCATGTTCGATCTGGTCTCTGGCGGGTTGTCCGGGCAGGCCTTCGCGGCGGCGCTGGCGGTGACGCTGTTCGCGGGCTTCGTGAAGGGCGCGGTGGGCTTTGCGATGCCGATGATCCTGGTTTCGGCCTTTGCGGTGTTCCTGCCGCAGGACATGGCCCTGGCCGGGCTGATCCTGCCGACGCTGGCGACCAACCTGTCGCAGGCCTTCCGGCAGGGGATCGGTCCTGCGGTCGAGACGGCGCGGACCTACCGGCGGTTCCTGCTGGCGACGGTGGTGTTCATCGCGGTTTCCGCACCTTTCGCCGAGGCGATCCCGCGCTGGCTGTATCTCTTGATGCTGGGGGTGCCGATCTCGGCCTTCGCGGCGCTGCAACTGGCCGGGCGCAGCCTGGCGATCCCGGTGCGGAACCGGGTAAGGGCCGAATGGGGGCTGGGGGTGATCGGCGGGTTGTATGGGGGCGTGTCGGGCATCTGGGGGCCGCCGCTTCTGGTGCTTCTGCTGTCCACGGGGGCGGACAAGCTGACGATGATCCGGGCACAGGGGGTGGTGTTCCTGATCGGAGCGGTGGCGCTCTTGGTCTCGCATCTGGGGACCGGGGTGGCGAACGGCGCGAGCCTGGGATTTTCGGCGGCGCTGTCGGTTCCGGCGCTGGCGGGGCTTTACGCGGGCTATTGGGTGCAGGACCGGCTGAACCAGGCGCGGTTCCGGCGCTGGACGCAAGCGCTGCTGGTCGTGACGGGGCTGAACATGGTGCGGCTGGCGCTGGTGTGACCGCTCGTCGTGCGCTGCGCTTCTCCTCGCTGGGGGCCACCGAGGAGAAGCTGAAGGCGCAGGACGAGGCGTTCCTTAGCCGATAGCCGCGGCCTTCACATCGGCGTCGATGAAGGGCACATACTGGGCAAAGTTCTTCTGGAACATGGCCACAAGCTTCGCGGCCTGTGCGTCGTAGGCGGCCGGATCGGCCCAGGTGCGGCGCGGGTCGAGAAGGGCGGCATCGACGCCCGGCACCTCCACCGGCACCTCGAAGCCGAAGTTCGGATCCTTGCGGAAGCTGGCATTGGCCAGCGAGCCGTCCAGCGCCGCCGCAAGCAGCGCCCGCGTCGCCTTGATCGGCATCCGGCGGCCCGTGCCATAGGCCCCGCCGGTCCAGCCGGTGTTGACCAGCCAGCACGAGGCACCGTGCCTGGCGATCTTCTGTTGCAGCAGCTTGCCGTAGACCTCGGGCCGGCGCGGCATGAAGGGGGCGCCGAAGCAGGTGGAGAAGGTGGGCGTGGGCTCGGTCACGCCGCGTTCCGTCCCGGCGGCCTTGGAGGTGAAGCCGGAGAGGAAGTGGTACATCGCCTGCGCGGGGGAAAGGCGCGCGATGGGGGGCAACACGCCGAAAGCGTCGCAGGTCAGCATCACCACATGGCGCGGATGGCCGCCGAGGCCGGTGGCGCTGGCGTTCGAAATCGCTTCGAGCGGGTAGGCGCAGCGGGTGTTTTCGGTGAGGCTGCGGTTGGAAAAGTCCAGTTCCAGCGTCTCGGGGTCATAGACCATGTTTTCCACCACGGTGCCGAAGCGGTGGGTGGTGGCGTAGATCTCGGGCTCGGCCTCGGGGGACAGGTCGATGGTCTTGGCGTAGCAGCCGCCCTCGAAGTTGAAGATGCCGCGGTCGGACCAGCCGTGTTCGTCATCGCCGATCAGCGTGCGGTCGGGGCTGGCCGAAAGCGTGGTCTTGCCGGTGCCCGAGAGGCCGAAGAACACGGCGGCATCGACCGGGTTGCCGATGGCGTGGTTGGCGCTGCAATGCATTGCCATCACGCCCTTTTCCGGCAGAAGGTAGTTGAGGACGGTGAACACCGCCTTCTTGTTTTCGCCCGCATAGGCGGTGTTGGCGATCAGCACCGTCTTTTCGTCGAAGTTCAGGACGATGGCGGTTTCCGTGCGGGTGCCGTGGCGCGCGGGGTCGGCCTTGAAGGACGGCAGGTTGATGACCGTCCATTCGGGGGTGAAGCCGTCCAGTTCCTCACGCGCGGGGCGGCGGAGGAGATGGCGGATGAAGAGGCTGTGCCAGGCGAGTTCCGTCACCACGCGGACGTCAAGCCGGTGGATCGGGTCGGCCCCGGCGTAGAGGTCCTGCACGAAAACCTCGCGCCCGTGAACATGCGCCAGCATGTCGGCTTTCAGGCGGGCGTAGGCGTCCGGCGTCATCGCGGCGTTGTTGTCCCACCAGATCGTGTCTTCGGTCGTGGCCGTGCGGACGACGAACTTGTCCTTCGGCGAGCGGCCGGTGAACTGGCCGGTGGAGCAGAGAAACGCCCCGCCGCGGCCCAGACGACCCTCGCCCCGCGTGACCGCCGCCTCGACCAGAGCCGCCTCGACATAGTTGTAGTGGGCGACCGCCGCACCCGTGATGCCGAGGTGTTCAAGTGTCTGGTTGGGGTTCACGCGACCGTGGATCATCCTGCAAGCTCCCTTTGCCACAAGCGACATGTGGCGGTTCAAATGCGTCGGCACCCGGGCCAATGAATGCCGTGACAAGCCCCGGCGGGGGCCGGCCATAATGGGCCTATAGCATGGGATTTTCGCACGGGAATAGCGTGATTTCAAACAGTTAGCGCAATCATTCCGCCGTTAGCGCCACCATCGCCCGGCAAATCCGGAATGGTTGCGAAATTGTCGCCGGCATGGGCGAAATTGTCACCAGTCGGGCCATTGTTTCGGGGGTGATTCGGATTTCTGTTGATTATCGCGGTGTCAGCCCTGAAAATGCTTGGAAAATAAGGACAAGGCAGCAGCAGTATAGGGAGGCACGAAGATGTCCCGCATCGCCCTGGTCGACGATGACCGGAATATCCTGACCTCGGTCGCGATGACCCTGGAAGCCGAAGGGTTCGAGGTCGAGACCTACAACGACGGTCAATCCGCGTTCGAGGCCTTCAGCCGCCGGATGCCCGACATGGCTGTCCTGGACATAAAGATGCCGCGGATGGACGGGATGGACCTGTTGCAGCGGATGCGGCAGAAGACCTCGATCCCGGTGATCTTCCTGACCTCGAAGGATGACGAGATCGACGAGGTGCTGGGTCTGCGCATGGGCGCGGACGATTATGTGAAGAAGCCCTTCAGCCAGCGCCTGCTGGTGGAACGCATCCGCGCGCTGCTGCGCCGGCAGGAGGCGATCAATACCGGCGAGGCGGCGGCCACCGAAGAGTCGCGGATGATGGTGCGGGGCAACCTGCGCATGGACCCCCTGCGCCATTCGGTGACCTGGAAGGGCAAGGAGGTCGCGCTGACGGTGACCGAGTTCCTGCTGTTGCAGGCCCTGGCGCAGCGGCCGGGCTTCGTGAAAAGCCGCGACCAGCTGATGGACGTGGCCTATGACGATCAGGTCTATGTCGACGATCGGACCATCGACAGCCACATCAAGCGGCTGCGCAAGAAGATGCGCTCGGTGGATGAAACGTTTTCGGCCATCGAGACGCTGTATGGCATCGGCTACCGTTACAACGAAGAGTGACGGCCGCCTGACATGACCTCGGCCCCCAGGCTCAACCCCAATGACGTCCGGCCCAAGCGGTCGGGTGACGTTCTGCTGGGCGAGGACTGGGTATCGCCCGATGCCACTGTCGAACGGCTGAAGGAAGGCCGTGGCGGCCGCAGCATCGTCGGGCTGAACCGCTCGCCGCTGGCGCGCAAGATCATCGTCTTCAACCTGACGGCCCTCGTCCTGCTGGCCGTGGGGGTTCTGTTCATGAACCCCTTCCGCGACAGCCTGGCCTTGCAGCGCCAACTGGGCATGGTGCGGCAGGCGGAACTGATCGCCTCGGTCTACGAGGCGCATCTGCGGACCGGCAACACCGGCTTCGACTTCCGTGTGCCCTTGCAGGACATCGAACTGGACCCGGTGCTTGAGGTCTTCGTCTTCGATCCGACCGGCCAGCTTCTGGCGTCGCGCGTGGGGCAGGGGACCGGAACGCTGGTGCCGAACCCGGCTCAGCCGACCTTCCTGACCGATTTCCTGGAGAACGTCTGGGATCTTGTGACCGTCCTGTTCCGGCAGGGGCGGCCCGATGTGACCGAGACGATCAACCCCGCCGACAACGCCCGCGCCGCCTTCGAGGGCGCGCGGGGCGGGGACGTCGTGACCCGCGTCACCCGCAACGGCGAAGGCAGCATGTATTTCACCGTGGCCACGCCGATCAACGTGGCCGGCGATCTGGTCGGCGTGGTCGCGATCACCTCGAACAGCCAGGAGATCGACCGCCTGGTGCGCTATGAACGCGAGCAGGTGTTGCAGATGTTCCTGCTGGCGGTGGTGCTGTCGATCAGCCTGAGCCTGATGCTGGCCTCGACCATCTCGAACCCGCTCTCGGACCTTGCCGCCGCCGCCGAAGTGGGCCGCGACCGCGACTCGCGCCGGGTGGCGCCGTCCCGCGTCCGCATCCCCGACCTTGCCGCGCGCCCCGATGAGATCGGGCGGTTGTCGGTGGCCATGCGGGGGATGGTGTCGGCGCTGTATGACCGGATCGACGCCAACGAGCAGTTCGCGGCGGATGTCGCGCATGAGATCAAGAACCCGCTGGCCAGCTTGCGGTCGGCGGTGGGGTCGTTGCGGTTCGTGAAGAAGGACGAACACCGCGACAAGCTGCTGGATGTGATCGAGCATGACGTGCGGCGTCTGGACCGGCTGGTCAGCGATATCTCGAACGCCTCGCGGCTGGATTCGGAGCTGGTGAAGGAGGAGGAGGAAGAGTTCAACCTGCTCAAGACCCTGTCCAACCTCTGCCAGTATCTGAGCCAGCAGGCGGGCGAGAAGGGGGTGGATTTCATCATCGACCTGCCGCCGGACCCGATCGTGATCCACGGGCTGGAGGCGCGGCTGGCGCAGGTCTTCGTGAACCTGGTGACCAACGCGATTTCGTTCTGCGAGGATGGCGATGCGGTCCGCGTCTGGGCGCGCAGGCGGGAAAACCGGGTGCTGATCGTGGTGGAAGACACCGGCCCGGGCATCCCGGAACAGGCGCTGACCAAGGTGTTCAAGCGGTTCTATTCCGAACGCCCGCAATCCGAGTTCGGCAAGCACTCGGGCCTTGGCCTGGCGATTTCCAAGCAGATCGTCGAAGCGCATGGCGGGGTGATCTGGGCCGAGAACATCCGCCCGACGGCGGCCGATCCGACCTCGGACCCGCTGGGCGCGCGGTTCGTCGTCGGCCTGCCGGTGTGACCACGGACAGCATTCTTCTGCACGCAACCTGCGTGGCGGTCGACAACCGGGGGCTCTTGATCCTTGGGCCTTCCGGGGCGGGGAAATCGTCGCTGGCGCTGCGGCTGATCGCGCTGGGCGCGGCGCTTGTATCGGACGACCGGACCCGGGTGACGGCCGAAGCCGGGCGCCTGCGGGCCAGCTGTCCGAACCCGGATCTGACCGGCGTGATCGAGGCGCGGGGCGTGGGGCTTCTGCGCGTGCCGTCCGTGCGGTCAGCCGACATCGGCCTGGTGGCCGACCTGGGCCGGCAGGAGAGCGAGCGCCTGCCGCCGCGCCGCACGGTCACGATCGCGGGAGTTCCCCTCGCCCTTGTCCTGCACGTGCAGAAAGACCATTTTCCAGAGGCGCTGATGCTTTATCTTCGTCATGGACGCGAGGCATGACCGCCCCGGAACCCCGCCAGATGCCAGATCTCGTGACGGATCATCACCTTGTCTTCGTGACCGGCCCCTCGGGCGCCGGGCGGACGACCGCGATCCGGGTGCTGGAGGATCTGGGCTACGAGGGCATCGACAACATCCCGCTGTCGCTGGTGCCGCGCCTGGTCGAGGGCACGCCGCTGGGCCGCCCCATCGCGCTGGGGCTGGACGTGCGCAACCGCGATTTCAACGCGACCGCGCTGATCGAGCTGATCGACAAGCTGACCCGCGACCCGAAGGTCGGGCTTGAGGTGCTGTATCTGGACTGCGCGCCAGGGGTGCTGATCCAGCGCTTTTCCGAAACCCGCCGCCGGCATCCGCTGGCCCCGAACGAAACCCCGGCGCAGGGGGTGGAGCGGGAGATCGACCTTCTGGCCCCGATCCGGGTGCGGGCCGACCATCTGATCGACACCACCGAGCTGACCCAGCACGACCTGAAGGCGGAAATCACCCGTCTGTTCGATGCGGGGACGGGCGGGCGGCTGTCGGTCTCGGTGCAGTCCTTCAGCTACAAGCGCGGGGTGCCGCGCGGCATGGACATGATCTTCGACTGCCGGTTCCTGGCGAATCCCCACTGGCAGCCGGCGCTGCGCCCGCTGGACGGCCGCGACCCGGCGGTCGAATCCTTCGTCCGCGCCGATCCGCGCTTTGCCGAATTCTATCGGAAGGTGAGCGAGCTTCTCCTGTTTCTCCTTCCGGCCCATGTCGATGAGGGCAAGGCGCATCTCGCCATCGGGTTCGGCTGCACCGGAGGGCAACATCGGTCGGTTGCCATGGCGGAAATGGTCGGTTCCGCGCTTGCGGAAGCCGGCTGGCCGGTGTCAAAACGGCATCGGGAACTGGAACGCAAGGCGGCCACCGTGCAGCCGGACGCAACGAAAGTGGCAAGCGCTTGATCGGAATCGTGATCGTGGCACATGGCGGTCTGGCGCGAGAGTATCTCTCGGCGGTGGAACACGTGGTGGGCCGCCAGCATGGGGTGCGGGCCATTTCCATCGAGGACGACCATGACCGCAGCGCCAAGCAGGCGGAAATCTGCGCGGCCGCCGATGATGTCGATACCGGGCACGGGGTGGTGCTGGTGACGGACATGTTCGGCGGCTCGCCCTCGAACCTGTCGCTGCCGGCCTGTGCGGCCTCGGGGCGGCGCATTCTTTATGGCGCGAATCTGCCGATGCTGATCAAGCTGGCCAAGTCGCGCGACCTGAGCGTCCAGGAGGCGGTGACCGCCGCGCTGGACGCGGGGCGCAAGTATATCAACAGCCTCGACCTTGGCGGCGGGGCCTGAGGGACAGAATGACCCGTCGCACCCTGCGCATCGTGAACGAGAAGGGCCTGCACGCCCGGGCCAGCGCGAAGTTCGTCGAAGTGGTGGAGGCGCATGACGCGCGCGTCACGGTCGCCAAGGACGGGATGGAGGTTTCGGGCGATTCGATCATGGGCCTTCTGATGCTGGGCGCCTCGCGCGGAACCTCGATTGACGTGACGTGTCAGGGCGAGGAAGCGGAGAAACTCGCCGATGCGCTGGAGGCGCTTGTTGCGGCGCGCTTCGGAGAGGATTATTGAGGCGGATGCCCTGACTCGTTCCGGGCAGTTCCGGGGAACGCTGCTTCGTGACCGAACACAGCCAGATCGTCGTCGAGGCGCCGCCTGCCTTCCGTGGCAGGTCAGAGCGGAAATACGACATGCGCCGGCTGTCCTATGCCGGCACCTTCAAGAATCCGTGGAAGGCCGGCACGATCCGCGCCATCGAATGGCTGACCGCGAAGGTCCAGCTTCTGCGCCTGATCCGCAAGTTCGAGAAATCCGGCGCCCCCTTCGGCTCGCCCTTCTGGCCGAAGGCGATCCGGCACATGGGGATCACGATCCAGACCCCGCCCGAAGAGATCGCGCTGATCCCGCCGACCGGGCCGCTGGTCGTGGTGTCGAACCATCCGTCCGGCCTGGTGGACGGGATGGTGCTGGCCGAGATGGTCAACCGCGTGCGGTCGGACTTCAAGATCCTGACGCGCAGCCTGCTGACCGGGATCCCCGAGGTCGAGGAGTTCATGATCCCCGTCCCCTTCCCGCACGAGGACAATGCCCGCGAACTGGGTCTGTTGATGCGGGACGAGACGATTGCGCATCTGAAGGCCGGGGGGGTGATCATCCTGTTCCCGGCGGGCAAGGTGGCGATGTCCGAAGGCTGGTGGGGGCCGGCGGTGGAAGCCGAGTGGAACGTCTTCACCCACAAGATCGTCAAGTCCACCGGGGCCACGATCCTGCCGGTCTATTTCCCCGGCCAGAACTCCCGCCTGTTCCTGATCGCGAACAAGATCAGCGACACCCTGCGACAGGGCTTGCTGCTGCACGAGATCAAGCGCTGCCTCTTCAAGCCGACGCGGCCCGTGATCGGTGCGCCGATCCCGGCCGAGGAGCTGAAGAAATGGGAAGGCAACCCGCGCGGGTTCCTGGCCTGGCTGCGCGCGCATACGCTGGCGTTGAAGGACCGGGCGTAGGGTGCGCTGCGGCGCACCGTTGCCCTACCGTGTCGGCACGGGCACCTCGCCCCGGTAGTCGTAGAACCCCCGCTGCGTCTTGCGCCCCAGCCACCCCGCCTCGACATATTTCGTCAGCAGGGGACAGGGCCGGTACTTGGTGTCCGCCAGCCCCTCGTGCAGCACGTTCATGATCGACAGGCAGGTGTCCAGCCCGATGAAATCCGCCAGTTCCAAGGGGCCCATCGGGTGGTTGGCGCCCAGCTTCATCGACTCGTCGATCGACTTCACGTTGCCCACGCCTTCGTAAAGGGTATAGACCGCCTCGTTGATCATCGGCATCAGGATGCGGTTGACGATGAAGCCCGGGAAATCCTCGGAGCTGGAGGCGGTCTTGCCCAGCTTGCGGACCACCTCGTGCAGCGTCTCCCAGGTCTCCTGATCGGTGGCGATGCCGCGGATCAGTTCCACCAGCTGCATCACCGGCACCGGGTTCATGAAGTGGAAGCCCATGAACCTTTCCGGCCGGTCGGTGCGGCTGGCCAGCCGGGTGATCGAGATCGACGAGGTGTTCGAGGTCAGGATCGTCGTCGGCTTCAGATGCGGGATCAGATCCTCGAAGATCGCCTGCTTCACCGTCTCGCGTTCGGTTGCGGCCTCGATGATGAGGTCGCACTGGCCAAGGTCCGCCAGTTTCAGCGTGGTCCGGATCCGCTCCATCGCCGCGCGCTTGTCGGCGGGCAGGACCTTGCCGCGCGCGACCTGGCGGTCGAGGTTCTTCTCGATGGTGGCCAGCGCCTTTTGCAGGCTTTCCTCCGAGATGTCGGTCATCAGCACATCGTATCCCGCCAGAGCGAAGACATGGGCGATGCCATTGCCCATCTGCCCGGCGCCCACGACGCCCACCAGCCTGATCTCCATTGCCCGAACCTCCATCTGTCGCCCCCGGTTATGCCCGGGCGATCCGGCCCGCGCAAGGACGGGCAAAATGCCGGGCCTTTTAGACAACCGCCCGATTTTAGCCATTCGGCAACCACTCTCGGCCACAGATTGTGACGGGTGACTGCAAACGGGTGGTGGGATGATGCATCATGATGCGGGCGCGGGGGCGCTTGACTATTTTCCGTGTCGCTATGGCGCGTCCCGGGCGGTGTTCCGGGGGCCGCAGCGCGACCTGACACGACCTTACGTCGCGGTGCTGGGCGGATCGGCCAGCTTCGGCAGATATGTGGCCCAGCCCTGGCCCGCGCTGCTGGAGCGGGCGCTGGACTGTCCGGTGGTCAATCTTGCCGCGCAGAATGCGGGGCCGGACCTGTATCTGGGCGATCCGGCCACGCTGGAGATTGCCGCAGGCGCGGCGGTGGCCGTGGTCCAGATCACCGGGGCCGAGGGGCTGAGCAATCCGCTTTACAGCGTTCATGCCCGGCGGAATGACCGGTTCCTGGCCGCGACCCCGGCGCTGCGGGCGCTGTATCCGCAGGTCGATTTCACCGAGATCCATTTCACCCGGCACCTGCTGACGGCCCTGCGCCGCGCCGATCCGCTGCGCTTTGCCACGGTGCTGCGGGTGCTTCAGGATACCTGGGTTGACCGGATGCGCAGCCTTCTGGCGCAGCTGCCGGGGGCGCGGGTGCTGGTCTGGCTGTCCGAGACCCCGCCGCCGCCCTCTGCGACCGGGCCTGAGGCCGGGTTCGGCCCTTCGCTGGTCGACAGGCGGATGCTGGCGGCGGTGCAGGGCATGGCGACGCGCCTGGTCGAGATCGTGGCCTCACCCGCCGCGCTGAGCGAAGGGGCGGCGGGGATGCTTTTTCCGCCCACCGAGGTCGAGCAGGCCCGCGCGCTGCCGGGGGCCGCCGTCCATGCCGAGGCGGCAGAGCGGCTTGCGCCGGAGATCGGGCGGCTGGTCGCCAAGGCAAAAGGGGCCACCTTGCGGTGACCCCCTCGTAGGGTGGGCGTTATCGCCTGCCTACCTTACAGCTTTTCGATCATCTCCGGCACGGCCTGGAACAGGTCGGCCACCAGCCCGTAATCGGCGACCTGGAAGATCGGGGCCTCTTCGTCCTTGTTGATCGCGACGATGACCTTGGAATCCTTCATCCCCGCCAGATGCTGGATCGCGCCCGAGATGCCGACGGCGACATAGAGATCCGGCGCCACGACCTTGCCGGTCTGCCCGACCTGCCAGTCGTTCGGCGCATAGCCCGAGTCCACCGCCGCGCGGCTGGCGCCCACGGCGGCGTTCAGCTTGTCGGCCAGCTTTTCGATCAGCGCGAAGTCGGCCTGGCTGCCCACGCCACGCCCGCCCGAGACGACGATGCCCGCGCTGGTCAGCTCGGGCCGGTCGGAGGAGGCCACCTTGTCCTCGACCCAGGCCGAAAGGCTGCCATCAACCGAGGCCGAGACCTTCTCGACCGGGGCCGACCCGCCCTTGCCCGCCGCGTCGAAGGTCGCGGTGCGGATCGTCAGGACCTTCTTCGCATCCGAAGTCCTGACCGTCTGGATCGCGTTGCCGGCATAGATCGGCCGGTCGAAGGTCGCGGCGTCATGCACGGCCAGAACTTCCGAGATCACCATCACGTCCAGCAGGGCCGCCACCCGCGGCAGGACCGATTTCGACAGCGCGCCCGAGGCGGCGGCGATGTGTTCGTAGTCGCCCGAAAGCGACACGATCAGCGCGGCGGTGGGTTCGGCCAGACCATGGGCATAGGCCGCATCCTCGGCCAGAAGCACCTTGGCCACGCCGTCCAGCGTCGCGGCCTCGGCGGCTGCGGCGCCGGCATCGGGACCGGCGACCAGCACGGTGACCGGACCCAGCGATTTCACCGCGGTCAGGGCCTTGGCGACCTGGTCGGTTGCCAGTTTCCCGTCAACGACATCGGCAAGAAGAAGAACGGCCATCTCAGATCACCCCCGCTTCGTCTTTCAGTTTCCGGATCAGTTCATCGACCGAGCCGACCTTCACCCCCGCCTTGCGGCCCGCCGGTTCGACGGTCTTGACCACCGACAGACGCGGCGAGATGTCCACGCCATAGTCGGCGGGGGTCTTGGTGGCCAGCGGCTTGGCCTTGGCCTTCATGATGTTCGGCAGGCTGGCATAGCGCGGCTCGTTCAGCCGCAGATCGACGGTGATGATCGAGGGCAGCTTGACGGAAATCGTCTGCAACCCGCCGTCCACCTCGCGCGTGACGCGGGCCTTGTCGCCTTCGATGGCGATCTCGGAGGCGAAGGTGGCCTGCGACCAGCCCAGAAGGGCGGCCAGCATCTGGCCGGTGGCGTTCATGTCGTTGTCGATCGCCTGCTTGCCGCAGAGGACCACGCCCGGAGCCTCTTCCTTCACCACGGCGGCCAGCAGTTTGGCGACGGCCAGCGGCTCGATGTCCACATGCACGTTGTCGGTGGCCTCGATCAGGATCGCCCGGTCCGCGCCCATGGCCAGCGCGTTGCGCAGCGTCTCCTGCGCCTGCTTGACGCCGATGGAGACGACGACGACCTCGGTCGCCACGCCCTTTTCCTTCAGGCGGATCGCCTCTTCCACGGCGATCTCGTCGAAGGGGTTCATGCTCATCTTGACATTGGCGAGGTCAACCCCCGACCCGTCCGCCTTCACCCGCACCTTCACGTTGTAGTCGATCACCCGCTTGACCGGGACCAATACCTTCATGGGCCGCAACCTCCTCATCCACCGCGGCGCGAGGCCGCACAAGCTCTCGACCGCCTGTTACCGGAACAGGGGGCGTCGGAACAGAGCAAATACGACAGGTTGGCGCGACGCGACGCCGCGTTTTGATCGCTGGCGCCGATCAGACGGTCAGCGCGTCAGGCCCGGCACCCACAGCACGTCGTCCTTGCCGTCATTGTTGGCGATGCGGCCCGCGACGAAGAACCAGTCGGACAGGCGGTTGAGGTAGCGCACCGCCTCGGGGTTCACGTCCTCCATCGTCGCCAGTTCCACCACCAGCCGCTCGGCCCGGCGGCAGACGGTGCGGCAGAGATGCAGCTGCGCCGCCAGCACCGATCCGCCCGGCAGGATGAAGGACCGCAAGGGCGTAAGGCGGTCGTTCATCGCGTCGATCTCGCGTTCAAGCCGCGTTACCTGGCCTTCGATCATGCGCAGGGGCGTGTAGGACAGCGTGGCGTCCAGATGCCGGTCGGGGGTGCAGAGGTCGGCGCCCAGGTCGAACAGGTCGTTGGAGATCCGCTTCAGCGCCTCGGCCATCTCTCCGGTCGCGTGGAGCCGCGCGAGGCCGACGGTGGCGTTGGTTTCGTCCACGGTGCCGTAAGCGCTGACCCGCAGGCTGTGCTTGGCCACCCGCGCGCCGTTGCCAAGCGCGGTTTCCCCGGCATCGCCGGTCTTGGTGTAGATCTTCGACAGGACGACCATGGCTCAGCCCCGCGCCCGCAGCCAGGCGAAGGCGACGATCGCCACCACCGCCACGAATTGCACGCCCAGCCGCCAGCGCATGATCCGGTTGGCGTTGCGCCGGTTGAACTCGCCCCCCCTGGCGAAGGTGCCGATGCCGAACAGCAGGATGGCCAGCACCACGAAACAGGCCACGGCGGCGAAGATGAACAGCGGATCGGACAGCATCGGCATTCTCCCTTTGCGGCTGATCTAGGACAGCGGCGGGCAAAAGCGAAGCCGAATTTCCCGAACCTGACGGCGGGCGCGGGATCCGGCCGAAGTCGAAGCCGGAACGCGGTCAGTCGGCGTAGCCCGGATCCTCGGCATCGAGGATGGCGCGCAGCTCGCGCAGATGTGCCTCGGCAAAGCCCGGATAGTCCTCCCATTCCCGCGCCGTCTTCTCGGCGATCTCGTCGGGCAGGATCCGCAGGGGACGCCCCGTCTGCAAGGCGCGGATGTAGGTCTCGGCGGCGCGTTCGAAGTAGTAAAGCCGGTTGAAGGTCTCGGCCACGCTGCGCCCGATGACCAGGACACCATGGTTGCCCATCACCAGCGTGGTGATCTTCGGATCGGCCAGAAGTCGCGCGCAGCGTTCGCCTTCGGCCTCGAAGGCCATGCCGCCGTAGTGGTCGTCCACCACGTGCCGGTTGTGGAACATCGCCGTGTTCTGGTCGATGGCCGGCAGGCGCGAATCGGCCAGGCTGGCCAGGACCGTGGCATGGACGGAATGGACATGCATCACGCAGGCCGCATGCGGGCAGGCGCGGTGGATGGCGCCGTGCAGGCCCCAGGCGGTCGGATCGGGCGCATCGGGACGGCGCATGGTCGCGGGGTCGGTCGCGTCGATCTCGACCATGGACGAGGCGGTGATCCGGCTGAAATGCCGCCCGTTCGGATTGATCAGAAAGCGCGTGCCTTCGGGAGTCACCGCCAGCGAGAAATGGTTGGCCACCGCCTCGTGCAGGTTCAGCCGCGCGCACCAGCGGAAGGCTGCGGCAAGGTCCTGCCGCCGCTCGATCTCTGTCATGTTGACGTGACGGTTCATCATGGCTCCTCGCCCCGAATCGGATTGCAGCATTGCAATGGGCTGCTTTTCCCCGTGAAATAGGTTAACAGCTTGAGCATCCGAGTCACGGCCGACTGACGGATGATTCATGCAACCAGGGTTTGCAGGCGACTGCGGAAGAGGGCAACTCTGGCGTGAATGTGGCGCGGTAACAGGTATCTTTCTGCAAGTTTCCTTTATTCGGGCAAATGCTCTCCGCATTGTTGGTGTGACTGGCAAGGGATAGTGGAGGAGTGCGCGTGCAGACTTTCATCCAGACCGATCGCCAGGTTTTTGCCTCACATACCCTGGGCGTGCGGGTCATGCTGTTGTCCGACCGGGCCGACAGCCTGACCGCCCGGCGCCTGACCGGCTATGGCAGCCATGTGGACATCGCGGGTGCGCTTGAAGCCGCGGTCGCTGCCATCCTGAACGACCGCTTCGGCTATGACCTGTTCGTGATGGATTGCGACGGGTTCGGCGGTGTGGCGGGGGCCGAACAGGCGATCGCGGCGCTGATCGCCGGGGATGCCAAGATGCGGGTGATGCTGATCAGCCGCGAGTTCGACGTCCCGGTCTATCCGCTGGGCCGCCGCACGGCGGTCTGCCTGCCCGAGGACGTGTCGGACGAAAGTTTCCGCATCGGCTTCGATCACGTGCTGCGCGACAGGGCAGCGGTCACGATCAACTGACGGGGTGACGCGGCGCGATGGCGCCCGGGGTGACGGGGGCGGCAGTCCGCCCCCGCCAGGCAGGCTTACGCCAGCGCCAGATTGGTCGCGGATTCGCGGCCGTCGCGGCCGGCCTCGATGTCGAAGGTGACCGGCTGGCCATCCTTCAGGCTGCGCAGCCCGGCACGCTCCAGCGCGGTGATGTGGACGAACACGTCCTTCCTGCCGCCCTCCGGGGCGATGAAGCCGTAGCCTTTGGTTTCATTGAACCATTTCACGGTGCCCTTGGCCATCGTGAAGTCTCCTGTCTAGTATGCCCGCCCGCGGAAGTGCGGCGGCTTGGCCCCGTCAGCTGTAGTCGATTGCTGTGGCCGATGGTCGGAGACAGTGGTCGAAAAGATAACGTCGCGGGTCGAAGATAGGCTGAATCGCCCCGGATTCCAAGCGGAATTCATCGGAAATCCGTCCGGTCCGGCATCGGGCGATCAATGATATCAACGGCTTGAAAACCGACCCCGCGCCTGGTTCCCCGCATCAGATGCGAAACCCCTTTTCGCCTTGCCCGTTTCGAAATACTTCCGCCCGGGGGATCCGCGACCGGCAGCGGGCGCAAGGACGGAAACGATGATCTTCACGGTGGCAATCGACGGGCCGGCCGCGGCCGGCAAGGGCACGATCAGCCGCGCCGTGGCCGCGCGCTTCGGCTTCCGGCATCTCGACACCGGGCTTCTCTATCGCGCGGTCGGCGCCCTGGGCGGCGATCCCGTCGCGGCGGCGCGCGCGCTATCGCCCGAGGATCTGGCGCGGGATGACCTGCGCACGCTGGAGGCGGGGCAGGCGGCCAGCCGGGTGGCCGCGATCCCCGAGGTGCGCGCGGCCCTGCTGGACTTTCAGCGCCGGTTTGCCCGCAGCGAGGGCGGCGCGGTGCTGGACGGCCGCGACATCGGCACGGTGATCTGCCCCGAGGCCGAGGTGAAGCTGTTCGTCACCGCCAGCCCGCAGGTCCGCGCGCACCGGCGCTGGCTGGAGGTCGGGGGTGACGCGGCGCAGGTCCTGGCCGAGGTCCTCGAACGCGATGCGCGCGACATGGGGCGGGCGGAGGCTCCGCTGCGGGCCGCGGCGGATGCGGTGGTGATCGACACCAGCGCGCTGGGGATCGACGAGGCGGTGGAGGCCGCCTGCGCCGTGGTGGCGCAAAGGCTTCCCCGGACGCGCTGACCGGCGGCTTTCCCTTGCCTCACCGGCCCGATGGGGCTATAGGCCCGGCATCCTGAAAGGATCGCGCTGCGCCGGTTCGCCGGACGGCAGCGCATTTACGTTCAGGGCCAAGACCGGCGGAGCCAACCGCATGGCCAGTGAAAACCACGCAAAGGAAACTGATCTATATGTGCGCTAAAGCAACCATGGAAGACTTCGAAGCCCTGCTGAAGGAAAGCTTCGAGATCGACACCCCCGAAGAGGGCACTGTCGTCAAGGGCAAGGTCATCGCCATCGAGGCGGGCCAGGCCATCATCGATGTCGGCTACAAGATGGAAGGCCGCATCGACCTGAAGGAATTCGCGAACCCCGGCGAGGCTCCGAACGTCAATGTGGGCGACACGGTCGAGGTCTATCTCGAGCGGGTCGAGAACGCCCGCGGCGAAGCCCAGATCAGCCGGGAGAAGGCCCGCCGCGAGGAAGCCTGGGACCGTCTGGAAAAAGCCTATGCCGCCGAGCAGCGCGTCGAGGGCGCGATCTTCGGCCGCGTCAAGGGCGGCTTCACTGTGGACCTGGGTGGCGCCGTTGCCTTCCTTCCCGGTTCGCAGGTTGACGTTCGTCCGGTGCGTGATGCCGGCCCGCTGATGGGCATGAAGCAGCCGTTCCAGATCCTGAAGATGGACCGTCGTCGCGGCAACATCGTCGTCTCGCGCCGCGCGATCCTGGAGGAAAGCCGCGCCGAACAGCGCGCCGAAGTCATCGGCAACCTGTCCGAGGGTCAGGTGGTGGACGGCGTGGTCAAGAACATCACCGAATACGGGGCCTTCGTGGACCTGGGCGGTGTGGACGGCCTGCTGCACGTCACCGACATGGCCTGGCGCCGCGTCAACCACCCGTCGGAAATCCTGTCGATCGGCGAGACCGTCAAGGTTCAGGTCATCAAGATCAACAAGGAAACCCACCGCATCAGCCTGGGCATGAAACAGCTCCAGTCCGATCCGTGGGATGCGGTCGAGAAGATGTATCCCATCGGTTCGGTCCACAAGGGCCGCGTCACCAACATCACCGATTACGGCGCCTTCGTGGAGCTGGAAGCGGGGGTCGAGGGCCTGGTGCACGTCTCGGAAATGTCCTGGACCAAGAAGAACGTGCACCCCGGCAAGATCGTTTCCACCTCGCAGGAGGTTGACGTCATGGTGCTGGAAATCGACAGCGCCAAGCGTCGGGTGTCGCTCGGCCTGAAGCAGACCCAGCGCAACCCGTGGGAAGTCTTTGCCGAGAACCATCCGATCGGCTCGGCAATCGAGGGCGAAGTCAAGAACATCACCGAATTCGGTCTGTTCATCGGGCTGGAGAACGACATCGACGGGATGGTCCACCTTTCCGACCTGTCCTGGGACCAGCGCGGCGAGGAAGCGATCCAGAACTACCGCAAGGGCGACGTGGTCAAGGCCGCCGTCACCGAGGTGGACATCGAGAAGGAGCGTATCTCGCTGTCGATCAAGGCGCTGGGCGACGACAGCTTCAGCGAGGCGGTCGATGGCGTGAAGCGCGGCGCGGTGATCACCGTGACCGTCTCGGCCATCGAGGATGGCGGGATCGAGGTGGAATACAACGGCGCCAAGTCGTTCATCCGCCGCTCGGACCTTGCGCGCGACCGTGCCGACCAGCGGCCCGAGCGCTTCCAGGTGGGTGACAAGGTCGATGTCCGCGTGACCAACATCGACCCCAAGACCCGCAAGCTGGGCCTGTCGATCAAGGCGCGCGAGATCGCCGAAGAAAAGGAAGCCGTCGAACAGTATGGCTCCTCCGATTCGGGCGCCTCGCTGGGCGACATCCTGGGCGCGGCCCTGAAGGACCGCGGCTAGGCCGGGATCGACTGAACCTGCGATTGAACGCGAAGGCCCCGCGCAGCACGCGGGGCCTTTTCCTTTCCGCCAAGTCCCGGTTTTCATTTGCCCGAACCCGAATCCTGCCGCTATAGTCCTGCGAGAACAACAGCGTGGCGGCCTCCTGCCAGGGACCGAACCACAGGGGGGACGACTGATGATCCGTTCGGAACTGATCCAGAAGATCGCGGATGAGAACCCGCACCTGACCCAGCGACATGTCGAGCGGATCGTGAACACGGTCTTCGAAGAGATCATCGAGGCGCTGGCCAGGGGCGACCGGGTGGAGCTGCGCGGCTTCGGTGCCTTCTCGGTCAAGGCGCGCGATGCCCGCATCGGCCGCAACCCCCGCACCGGCGAGGCGGTGAAGGTCGATGACAAGAAGGTGCCCTTCTTCAAGACCGGCAAGCTGCTGCGCGACCGGCTGAACGGCAAGTAGCTGCCCCTGCGACTTGCGCCCGGGCCGGTTCGGGCCGATAGTGCCGACAGAACCGCTGGGGCGCGCGCTGCATGATCCGCTATCTTCGTCTGATCTTCCTGGGCCTCCTGGGCCTTGGCCTTCTGACCGTCGCTCTGGCCAATCGCGCGCCGGTGTCGGTGCGGCTTTTGCCGCCGGACCTTGCGGCACTGACCGGCCTGACCTGGGCGATGGAACTGCCGCTGTTCCTGGTGATCTTCGCGGCGATCATCGCGGGCGTGCTGATCGGCTTTGTCTGGGAATGGTTCCGCGAACATGGCCATCGGGTCACGGCCGCCCGGAAGGCGCGTGAAGTCGCGCGGCTGGAGCGGGAACTGGCGGTATTGAAGGACGCAAGCTCGGTTCCGCCGCAGGACGAGGTGCTGGCGCTCCTGGACAAGCGCTGATGCGCGAGGTCAGGGTCAAGATCTGCGGGCTGAAGACGCCCCAGGACCTGGCTGCGGTGGCGAGGGCCGGGGCGGCCTGTGCCGGGTTCAACTTCTTCCCGAAGTCGCCGCGATATGTGACCCCGGCCGAGGCAAGGGCATTGGCGGTCGCGGCGCCCGAGGGTCTGTGCAAGGTGGCACTTGTGGTCGATGCCGACGACGCGACGCTGGACGGGATCGTCGCCGAGGTGCCCTTGGACATGCTGCAACTGCACGGCCACGAAACCCCCGCCCGGGTGGCCGAGATCAAGGCGCGCTATGGGTTGCCGGTGATGAAGGTGATCGGGGTGGCGGTCGAGGCGGACCTTGCGCCGCTGCTGGATTACCAGCTGGTCGCCGACCAGATCCTGGTCGATGCCAAGGCGCCGAAGGATGCGGTGCTGCCGGGCGGCAACGGGCTGACCTTCGACTGGCGGCTTCTGGTGGGGCGCAAGTGGCTGAAGCCCTGGATGCTGGCCGGGGGACTGACGCCCGGGAATGTGGGCCAGGCGATCCAGCGGACGGGGGCGCGGCAGGTCGATGTGGCAAGCGGTGTCGAAAGCGCGCCGGGGGTGAAGGATGCGGGCCGGATCGCCGCCTTCGTCGAGGCGGCGCAGGGGGTGAAGGGCGGCGTCCCGATCCTCCGCTGAACCCCGATTTCCATTCGGAAATCGGTCCGGAAATCGTTCGATTTCCGGTGCCCCTTTCCGAACCGCGTCAGGAGCGCTAAACCCAATCAGATCAAAGGGGGTGCGCCATGGCCGAGGACGGGTTGAACAGCTTCATGTCGGGGCCGGACGAGCAGGGCCGCTTCGGCCTCTTCGGCGGGCGTTTCGTATCCGAGACGCTGATGCCACTGATCCTGGAGCTGGAAGAGCGCTACGAACACGCGAAGACAGACCCCAGCTTCTGGGCCGAGATGGATGACCTTTGGAAGCACTATGTCGGCCGACCGTCTCCGCTGTATTTCGCGCCGCGGCTGACCGAACACCTGGGCGGCGCCAAGGTCTACATGAAGCGCGACGAACTGAACCACACCGGCGCGCACAAGATCAACAACGTGCTGGGGCAGATCATCCTCGCCCGCCGGATGGGCAAGACGCGGATCATCGCGGAAACCGGCGCGGGGCAGCACGGGGTGGCCACCGCGACGGTCTGCGCCAAGTTCGGGCTGAAATGCGTGGTTTACATGGGCGCGCATGACGTGGAACGCCAGGCGCCGAACGTGTTCCGCATGAAGCTTCTGGGCGCCGAGGTGATCCCGGTGACCTCGGGGCGCGGCACGCTGAAGGATGCGATGAACGACGCGCTGCGCGACTGGGTGACCAATGTGCGCGACACCTTCTACTGCATCGGCACGGTGGCGGGGCCGCATCCCTATCCGGCCATGGTGCGCGACTTCCAGTCGATCATCGGCAAGGAGGTCCGCTGGCAACTGGCCGAGCAGGAGGGCGAGGGGCGTCTGCCCGACGTGGTGGTCGCGGCGATCGGCGGCGGGTCGAACGCGATGGGGCTGTTCTATCCGTTCCTCGACGACCCTTCGGTGCGGATCGTGGGGGTCGAAGCGGGCGGCAAGGGCGTGGACGACCGGATGGAACATTGCGCCTCGCTGACCGGCGGGCGTCCGGGGGTGCTGCACGGCAACCGGACCTATCTGTTGCAGGATGCCGACGGGCAGATCCTGGAGGGCTTCTCGATCAGCGCGGGTCTCGACTATCCCGGTATCGGGCCGGAACATGCCTGGCTGCATGACGTGGGCCGCGCCGAATATGTCAGCATCACCGATGCCGAGGCGCTGGAGGCGTTCCAGCTGTGCTGCCGCCTCGAGGGAATCATCCCGGCGCTGGAGCCGAGCCATGCGCTGGCGCAGGTGATGAAGCTGGCGCCGACCCTGCCCAAGGACCGGATCATCGTGATGAACATGTGCGGGCGCGGCGACAAGGACATCTTCACTGTCGCCAGGCATCTGGGCGTGCAGATGAAGGTCTGACCCCGCGCCAGGCAGGCTGTCAACGGGGCCCGCAGCCAGGCGCTGCGGGCCCCTGCCTTTTCCGCTTGGCTCCGGTCGTCCCGCGCCGTCTGCCTGGTCAAGCGGGCTGTTCCCGTCCGAAGGTCGGAATTCGCCTAAACCCGGGTTTATGCGCACCAACCGCAGGCATAGGCCGCGGAGGTTAAACCTGGGGTCAATGGTCGGACCTGCGGAAAGGCGGCCTTCTGCGGGCAGGCCCTCGACGGCGGCAGCCGCCCCAGGACGAGCAGGCCCTGCAACCAAGGAGACCGCAAATGAAACTCAGATCCAGACTTCTGTGCTACACTGCCGCCATCGCCCTCTCTGCGGGCGCGGCCTTTGCCGCCATCGACGGCAACAGGCTGGCCGACGACTATCTGGCACAGGGCTACACTTTCGTCGAGGTCAAGGTCGGCCCGACCCAGACCAAGGTCGAGGCGATCAAGGGCAACAGCAAGCTCGAAGTCGTCTACGACAACGAAACCGGACAAATCATCAAGCAGGAACTGGAACCCGCGGATCCGGAAGAGGTCGGCCGCACGGGCAAGGAGGTCAAGACCGTCCGCTACGACTTCGAGGAAATCGAAGACGAGGTCGACGATGACGATGACGACCGTGACGACGATGATGACGACGATGACGACGACGACCATGACGACGATGACGATGACGACGACGATGATGACTGAGCCCGTCTGCTGACGGACTGGAGGAAGGCCCCGGTCTTGCCGGGGCCTTCGGCATGGCACATAGTTCGGGGGCAAGGATCGGGGTATCGGAATGAAACGGCGCGAGGTCCTGCTTGGGCTTGCCTTGTGCGTCGCGGGCGTCAGACCTGCGTTGGCCGAGGGCATGGTCGATATCATCCTGCGTCAGCTGCGGCGGCAGGGCTTTCGCAATATCGTGCAGGAACGCACCCTCCTTGGCCGGGTGCGCATCATTGCCCGCCGCAAGGACGGGCGGCGCGAGATCATCCTGAACCCCAGGACCGGCGAGATCCTGCGCGACCTCTGGCTGCCAAATGCCGGCGGCACCGCAGGCCTTGCGATCATCGACGATCGCAAGGGGCGTTCCGGCAAGGACGATGACGACGGTGACGACGACGATGATGATGACGACGATGACGATGACGACGATGACGATGGCGATTGACCCGACCGGCCGGCATCGGGTCGCCGCTTGAAACGCGCGGGCCCCTATATCGCGACTCTGGTGATCCAGGCGCTCTGCGCCTTCTTCTTCGTGTCCGACATCCTGTCATCGCTGGTCGGCTTCCGGACCACCCCGATCAGCTGGGAAATGCGTGAGGCGCTGGAGATCGGCGCCGCATTCGGGCTGATCCTGGGCGTCGTGGTCGGAGGGCTGATGCTGCGGCGGGCCCTGCGCGATCGGCACAAGGCCGAGGAACGGCTGCGCCGCGCCTCGGGCGCCTTTGCCGACCTGCTGGCCGAACGCTTCGAGGAATGGGGCCTGACGCCATCGGAAAAGGATGTGGCGCTGTTCGCGATCAAGGGCCTGTCCACGGCCGAGATCGCGCAGCTGCGCTCTACCAGCGAGGGCACGGTCAAGGCTCAGACCAACGCGATCTACCGCAAGGCCGGGGTGACAGGACGGCCGCAGCTTCTGTCGCTGTTCATCGAGGATCTGATGCGTGACAACGGCCGCATCCGGCCGATGCCCGCGCCCGCGGCGGCCGATCCGGTCCCGGCGAAATAGCCGCGCGTCAGTCGCTGGCGTGCTGTTGCAGGATCTCCAGCGGGACCACGGCCAGCGTGGCCTGGTGGGTCGCGGCAAGGCGCACGCGCGGGGCCGCGCCTTCCGCGTGGGCCTGAAGGAACCGGCTTGCGCAGAGGCACCACTGATCGCCCGGTTTCAGGCCCGGAAAGCCGTATTCGGGCCGCGGCGTCGAGAGGTCGTTGCCAAGGTATTTCGACAGGGCCAGGAATTCCGCCGTCATCAGGGCGCAGACCGTGTGCAGGCCGCGGTCCATCGGGCCGGTGTTGCAGCAGCCGTCGCGGAAGAATCCGGTCACCGGATCAGTCGAGCAGGGCTCCAGCGCCTGGCCAAGGACGTTCAGGGAGGGAAGTTTCATCGCGGCTCCTTTCCCCCGAAAGGGTAGCATCGCGCGCGGCCCTGTCCATGGCCGCTGTCGCCATTTGTCGCGGCGGTCGCTGTCCCCCCCCCCCTCTCCCCCCCACCGGGCGCCGGATGTCGCCCGCAACCGGGGCAAGCGCCGGGCTGGACCGCAGCGGGGCCTTTGTCTATAAGGCCCGCCATGCAGACAGGCGCGGTTGTTTCCTTGCGAATTACCGGCCCGGCGGGCTGAACGCAGCCGCCGGGTTTCTTGTGCTGTCCCTGGTCCCTTCCGACCGCCCGTCCTGATACGAGGTCCGCTTCCCCATGTGCGCCGATACCGCCGCCCCGCCCATCGATTATCGCAATACCGTCTTCCTGCCCGAAACCGCCTTCCCGATGCGGGCGGGCCTTCCCCAGCGCGAGCCGGAGTGGCTGGCGCGGTGGGAGAGGATCGGGGTCTATGACCGGCTGCGAAGCTCGGCTGCCGGGCGCGCGCCTTTCGTGCTGCATGACGGCCCTCCTTACGCCAACGGGCACTTGCACATCGGCCATGCGCTGAACAAGGTCTTGAAGGACATGGTGGTGCGCAGCCAGCAGATGATGGGCAAGGACGCGCGCTATGTGCCGGGTTGGGACTGCCACGGCCTGCCGATCGAGTGGAAGATCGAAGAGCAGTATCGCGCCAGGGGCCTGAACAAGGACGATGTGGACACCGTGGCCTTCCGGCAGGAATGCCGCCGGTTCGCGGAAGGCTGGATCGACGTCCAGCGCGAGGAGTTCAAGCGCCTTGGGGTCACGGGCAAGTGGGACAAGCCCTATCTCACGATGGACTACCACGCCGAGGCGGTGATCGCGGACGAGTTCATGAAGTTTCTCATGAACGGGACGCTCTATCAGGGCTCGAAGCCGGTGATGTGGTCTCCGGTGGAAAAGACCGCGCTGGCCGAGGCGGAGGTGGAGTATCACGACCATACCAGCCATCAGGTTTGGGTGCGGTTCCGGGTGATCGCGGGGGATGCGCTCTTCACCAGGACACCGACCGACGTGGTGATCTGGACCACGACGCCTTGGACCATCCCGCAGAACCGGGCAGTGGCCTTCGGGCCTGAGATCGCCTACGGGCTTTACGAGATCATCGGGCGGCCCGAGGACAGCAGCGCCACCATCGGGCAGCGGGTGATCCTGGCGGACAAGCTGGCCGAGGGCGTGCTGGCGCAGGCCAAGCTGGTCGGCCCGGAGATGGTGCGGCGGTTGGCGGATGTGTCCTCGGACGATCTGAAGGCGATGGTCATGGCGCATCCCTTCCGGGGTGTCGAGGGCGGCAATGGGGAATGGGACTACGACGTCCCGATGCTCCCCGGCGGCCACGTCACCGACGATGCCGGGACGGGCTTCGTCCATACCGCCCCCAGCCACGGCGATGACGACTATCAGCTGGGCGTGAAGTTCGGCCTGCCGATGACCTACAACGTCGAGGCGGACGGGTCCTATCGCGCCGACCTGCCCTTGTTCGGTGGCCAGCACATCATCACGCCCGAAGGCAAGGAGGGGCCGGCGAACGTGTCGGTCATCAAGCAGCTGGCCTATTCGGGGGCGCTGTTCGCCAAGGGTAAGTTCAAGCACCAATATCCGCATAGCTGGCGCTCGAAGGCCCCCGTCATCTACCGCAACACGCCGCAATGGTTCGTGGCCATCGACAAGACGCTGGATGACGGCATGTCCACCTATGGTGACACGATCCGCAAGCGGGCGCTGAACTCGATCAACCAGCTGGTCGAATGGACCCCGGCGACCGGCCGCAACCGGCTCCATTCGATGATCGAGGCGCGGCCCGACTGGGTGCTGTCGCGCCAGCGCGCCTGGGGCGTGCCGCTGACCTGTTTCGTGAAGAAGGGCGCGCGGCCGGACGCGCCGGACTTCCTGCTGAAGAACGCCGAGGTCAACGCGCGGATCAGGGCAGCCTTCGAGGCGGAAGGCGCCGATGTGTGGTATGTGCAAGGATTCAAGGAAAAGGTGCTGCAAGGCATCGTGAATCCGCAGGATTATGAACAGGTCTTCGACGTGCTGGACGTCTGGTTCGATAGCGGCTCGACCCATGCCTTCGTCCTGCGCGACCGCGAGGACGGCAGCCCGGACGGGATCGCGGACCTTTACCTGGAAGGCACCGACCAGCATCGCGGCTGGTTCCATTCCTCCATGTTGCAGGCCTGCGGCACCAAGGGCCGCGCGCCCTATCGCGGCGTGCTGACCCACGGCTTCACGCTGGACGAGAAGGGCATGAAGATGTCCAAGTCGCTCGGCAACACCGTGGCGCCGCAGGAGGTCATCGGCGAATACGGGGCCGACATCCTGCGGCTCTGGGTGGCGCAGTCGGACTACACCGTGGACCTGCGCATCGGGAAGGAGATCCTGAAAGGCGTCGCCGACAGCTATCGCCGCCTGCGCAACACCATGCGCTATATGCTGGGGGCTTTGGCGGGGTTCAGCGAGGCCGAGCGGGTGGACCCGGCCCAAATGCCGGAGCTGGAGCGCTGGGTGCTGCATCGCCTTGCCGAACTCGACGCACAGGTGCGTGAGGGCTATGCGAAATACGACTTCCAGGGGGTGTTCCAGAAGCTGTTCGCCTTCTGCACCACGGACCTGTCCTCGCTCTATTTCGACATCCGCAAGGATGCGCTGTATTGCGACGCGCCCTCGTCCCTGCGCCGCCGGGCCTGCCGGACAGTGATGGACATTCTGTTCCATCGGCTGACGACCTGGCTTGCGCCGGTGCTTGTCTTCACGATGGAAGAAGTCTGGCTGGAGCGGTTCCCGGGCGAGGACTCCTCCGTCCATCTGGTCGATTTCCCCGAGACCCCGGCCGACTGGCGGGACGAGGCGCTGGCGGCGAAATGGGACCGGCTGCGCGATGTGCGCCGCGTGGTGACCGGGGCGCTGGAAGTGCAGCGGACGGCGAAGGTGATCGGCTCCAGCCTGGAGGCCGCGCCGGTGGTGTGCCTGGACCGGGACGATCTTGGCATGGATGCCGAGAGCTTTGCCGAACTGTGCATCACGTCCGGCCTGAAGCTGACAACCGGCGCGCCGACAACGGATGCCTTTGTCCTGCCCGAGGTGCCAGGCGTTGCCGTCCGGTTCGAACCCGCCAGCGGCCAGAAGTGCGAGCGCTGCTGGAAAGTGCTGCCCGACGTCGGCACGCACAGGCACCCCGGCACCTGCCAGCGCTGCAACGACGCCTTGGGCTGATGCCTGGCGCTGAAACTCTTCCGCCGAAACCGTGGTATCCTTCCCTGAAAAGGGGAGGATGTCATGATCCACGCAAGTCCGTTTCCGCCGATCGCGCTGACCGGCGAAAGCATCACCGAACGAATATTCCGCGGCCTGGTGGGTGATCCCGACCGGGTGGTGCTGATCGACGGCCCCTCGGGCCGCGAGATGACCGCCGGGGCGCTGGAAGCGGGCATCCGGCGGCTGGCCGGTGGCCTGAAGGCGCGGGGGATCGGCAAGGGCGACGTGGTCGCGATCCTGGCGCCGAACTGCCCGGAATATGCGGTGGTATTCCACGGGGTCGCCTTTGCGGGTGCCACGGTCACGACGATCAACCCGACCTACACCGCGCCCGAGGTGAGCCATCAGCTGACGGATTCCGGCGCGCGGCTTCTGGTCACGGTCCCGGCATTCCTGGAAACCGCGCGGGCGGCCTTTGCCGGGGAGATCGTGGTCATCGGCGAGGCCGAGGGGGCGACGCCCCTGACCGCGCTGATGGGCGAGCCGCTGGCTGAACAGGTCCCCATCGACGCGGCAACCGACGTGGTGGTGCTGCCCTATTCCAGCGGCACCACGGGCCTGCCCAAGGGCGTGCGACTGTCGCATCGGAACCTGGTGGCGAACGTGGACCAGTGCCTTGCGGTGATCGGCTGCAATCCGGGGGAATGGTCGGTGGGCTTCCTGCCCTTCTTCCACATCTACGGCCAGACCGTGCTGATGAACCTGCACCTTGCCGCCGGGGCGGGGGTGGTGACGATGCCCCGGTTCGACCTGGAACAGTTCCTGACGCTGGCGGCGAAATATCGGACGCCCACGCTCTATTCCGCCCCGCCCGTCGCGGTGGCCTTGGCAAAGCATCCGATGGTGGATCAGTTCGACCTGTCCTGCGTCGAGCGGTTCTTCTCGGGCGCGGCGCCCCTGGGCGGAGATGTCGGCGATGCGGTGGCCGGGCGGATCGGCTGTCTGTCGGTGCAGGGCTACGGCATGACCGAGATGAGCCCGGTCAGCCATGCAACCCCAAGGGGGCAGGCACGGAAGGGCTCGGTCGGGGTGACGCTGCCCTCGACCGAATGCCGGATCGTGGTGGACGGGCGCGACGCGGGGCCGGGCGAGGCGGGGGAGCTTTGGGTGCGGGGGCCGCAGGTGATGCTGGGCTACCACAATCGGCCCGAGGCGACGGCAGAGACTCTGGTGGACGGCTGGCTGCGGACCGGCGATCTGGCCGAGGTTGACGCGGAGGGCTGGGTCTATATCCGCGACCGGCTGAAGGAACTGATCAAGGTCAAGGGCTTCCAGGTCGCGCCCGCTGAGGTGGAGGCGGTGCTGCTGACCTGCCCGATGGTCCGGGACGCGGCCGTGCGGGGCGTGCCGGACGACGAGGCCGGCGAGGTGCCCGTGGCCTTCGTGGTGCCGACCGAAGGGGCCGAGGAGGCCGCGATCCGGGCGCATCTGGCGGGGCAGCTGGCGCATTACAAGCTGCCGAAGCGGATCACCTTCATCGAGGCGATCCCGAAATCGGCCTCGGGCAAGATCCTGCGGCGGATGCTGCCGGTCTGACGGCTCGTCGAAGCCCCTCGGGCGCTTCTGGCAGGGGCGACGAGGAAGGGGCAGACGGGAAAAATCTTCGCCGGGTGTCCCCAGACGCCCGGCGAAGAGTCAGGCCGACTTCACGGGGAGACCGCGGGGCGTCGGCGTCGAATGCAGGCGGGCCGACTTCATCAGCGCGTCGGCAAGATCATCACCACGCCGCAGCGCGATCAGGTCGTCGCGGGTCAGGCCGATGTCGTCCAGAAGATGGTCGTCGTCGCGCTCCAGCAGGAACGCGGTGGAACGGCGCAGCTGCACAAGGGCGATGAGACGGGCGAACATGACGGAACTCCTTTGCTTGAGACCGAGACATAGGAGCGGATTTGACATTGCACAAACGAATAGCTTTGATGGTTAACATGAAATCAGCTTATAGGTAGCCATGCAGCCTCTGGACAGCGACCTGATGCGCAGCTTCCTCGCGGTGGCCGACTGCGGTTCGGTCACGGCGGCGGCGGCGCGGCTGTTCCGCACGCAGTCGGCGGTCAGCCTTCAGATCAAGCGGCTGGAGCAAAGCCTTGGCCAGCCGCTCTTCGTCCGACAGGCCCGGGGGGTTGCCCTGACCCCGCGGGGCGAGCAGCTGGTCCCCTACGCGCGGCGGGTCGTGGCGCTTCTGGACGAGGCGGCGGTGGCGCTGCGGGAGAAGCCGCTGGTCGGGCCGGTGCGGGTCGGCATTCCGGACGAATATTCCGGCACGGTGCTGCCCCGGGCGCTGGCCGCCTTCGACGAACGGCACGAAGGGGTGCAGGTCTCGGTCCGGGTGGACCATTCGACGGCCCAGATCGCGGCGCTGGAGGCCGACGAGATCGACCTCGCGGTGATCTACGACTGGGAATATGTGCAGGAGGGCGAGGTTCTCTGCATCGACCCGACGGTCTGGGTGACTTCGGTGACACATGCCCAGCACCTGCGCCGCCCGGTGCCGGTCGCGGTCTATTTCCGGTCGGAGTGGAGCCGGAACTATGTCGAGCTGTCGCTGGACCGGCTGGGCATGGACTGGCGCGTCGCCTGGTCCTGCGATATGGCCGGGGGGTTCCGGGTGGCGGTGACGAATGGCATGGCGATTGCCCCCCTGTCGCGCAGCACGATCCCGGCGGGCTGCCGGGAACTGACGACCGAGGACGGCTTTCCCATCGTGGACAACGCGCGGGTGGTTCTGCGGCGCAACCCGCGCGGAACCTCGCCGGCGGTGGAAGGCATGGCCGAGGTGCTGCGGGCGGCCTTTGCGCCCCTGCGCGAGGGCGGGCCGTGATCCGGGCGGGCATGACGGGGCCGTTCGGGCCGGCGCAGGCGGTGGGACAGGCCTGCGGGGCCAATCCCCTGCCGATCCGCATTCCCTGCCACCGGGTGACGGGCACCGACGGGTCCGGCGGGCTCTCTGCCCCGGGCGGGATGGGACCGATGGTGGCGCTTCTGCGGCATGAGCGGGGGATTCTCTTGTGACGGCAGAGCTGCGCGCGGCGATCCTGGAGCTGGCCCTGCGGCGCGGCAGGGGTAAATCCTTCTGCCCCTCCGAGGTCGCCAGGGCGCTGGCCGGGAACTGGCAGCGGCTGATGCCCGAGATCCGCGCCGTGGCAGCGGCGATGCCCGAGATCCGGGCGACCCGGCGCGGGGTGGAGGTGGACCCTCTCACGGCAAAGGGTCCGATCCGGCGGCATCTGCGCTGAGCCTATCGAAATCCGGGCTCTGGACCTATCGCGCGGCTTGTGTCGGGCCATGCCGGGGTCTAGCCAGTTCTGTAACGGTTTCATGACGGGTGCGATGTGACCCTCGGCGTGTTCCTGGCCGTCCTTGGCGCGGCCTTCCTGCATGCGCTGTGGAATGCGCTGATCAAGCTGGGGACCTCGAAGGTCGGCGGCATGGTAATCCTGTCGATCGTCGAGGTGCCCATCGGTCTGACGGCGGTCATGCTGACCCCGGCGATCGACCCTGCGGCGGTGCCCTGGGTGATCGCGGCGGGCTGCACGCATTTCGCCTACAAGTTCTTCCTGACCTATGCCTATGACCGCGGCGACCTCAGCCGCGTCTATCCAATCGCGCGCGGTGCCGCCCCGATGATCGTGGCCCTGGTCGGCGCGGTCTCCCTTTCCGATGCGGTTTCGGCGCAGGAATATCTGGCAATTGCCTTGCTGGCGGGGGGTATCCTGCTGATGGCGCGGGGCGTCTTCACCAGCGGCGAGGACCGCAAGCTTGTGCCCTTCGCCCTGGGCAGCGCCCTGGCCACCGCGACCTATACGCTGATCGACGGGACGGGGGCGCGGGTCTCGGGCTCGGCTGCGGCCTATGTGGCCTGGGTCTTCGTGGCCGACGGGACCTTCTTCACGCTTGGGATGCTTGCCCTGCGCGGCCGGGACGTGATCCCGCGGGACTGGCAGACCTGGCGGATGGGGGCCTTCGCCTCGGCGGCCAGCTACGGGGCCTATGCGGTGTCGATCTGGGCGATGACCCTGGCGCCCATTGCCGTCGTGGCGGCCCTGCGCGAGACCTCGATCCTGTTCGCGGTTCTGATCGGCTGGCTGGCCTTCGGCGAGAGGATGAACGGAGAGAAAGCCGTGGCGGCCGGGGTGATCGTCGCGGGCGTCATGCTGATGCGGCTGTAAAGGGCCAAATCTCTTCGAAGAGATTTGCAAAAGCCTTCGAAGGCTTTTGGTCTACCGGACCCGACGGATGCTTTCGGGGACGACCTGCTGCGCGATCCCCGCCAGCATCAGATACATCGAGGTCAGCACCAGAAGCCACTTCGCCACCGGCCCCTCGTTGAAATCCCACCAGGCGGCCCAGGCGGCCAGGACGATCCAGGCCACGCAGACCGCCAGCGAGATTTCGTACCAGCGGCTGGTCCGCACCGGGTGGATGAACTTTAGATTGGTGAACATCGCCACGGTCAGAAGGATGACGACCACCAGAATGACCGCCTCGCCCGGCTTGGTGGCGAACAGCACCAGCACCACCATGTTCCAGCAGGCCGGAAAGCCCGCGAAACTCTTGTCCTTGGTCTTCATCCGTGTGTCGGCGAAATAGACCACCGAGCCGTAGCAGATCACGATGATCGCCAGCCACCCGGTCCACCCCGGCAAGAGGCCCGACTGGAACAGCGCGAAGGCCGGGATGAAGACATAGGTCAGATAGTCCACGATCAGGTCCATCAGGACCCCGTCATAGGTCGGCCAGTTCTTCTGCACGTCGAACCTTCGGGCCAGCGGCCCGTCGATCCCGTCCACGATCAGCGCGACGACCAGCCAGAGGAACATCAGGCTCCAGTTCTCCTGCACGGCGGCAAGCATGGCGAACATCGCCAACACCGCGCCCGAAGCGGTGAGAAGGTGGACCGAGAGGGCTTTGAGACGCGGGGACATGGCGACTTGATGGCGGATTACCAGGCGGGGTGCAACAGCGGGATGGCGGGTTCAGGCACGGGGATGGGCCTTTTCATAGACCTCCATCAGCCGGGCGGCATCCACGGCGGTATAGGCCTGGGTGGTGGACAGCGAGGCATGGCCCAGCAGCTCCTGGATCGCGCGCAGGTCGCCTCCGGCCGACAGAAGATGCGTGGCAAAGCTGTGGCGCAGCGCATGCGGCGTGGCCGTGGCCGGCAGGCCCAGGCGCAGCCGCGCGCGCTCCATCGCGGCCTGGATCAGACGGGGATTGACCGGCCCGCCGCGCGCACCGCGAAACAGCGGGGCCTCGGGGGCAAGGTCGAAGGGACACAGCGCCACATAACCCGCCACCGCCTGCGCCGCGGCCGGGATCACCGGCACCAGCCGGGTCTTGCCGCCCTTGCCGGTGATGCGCAGCACGCCGGGCAGGGGATGGTCGGCCCCGGTCAGCGACAGCGCCTCGGAGATCCGCAGGCCGAGGCCATACAGTAGGGTGGCAATCGCCGTGTCGCGCGCGGCGATCCAGTCCTCGCGCGCATCGGCGCCGATCTCTGCCAGGATCGCCCCGGCGCCGTCCTCGGTCAGCGGGCGCGGCAGCTTGCGGCGGAATTTCGGGGCGCGGGCCGACAGGACGGTGGCCGCATCGGCCCCGCTGCGGTCGGCCGCCCAGGCGGTGAAGCCCTTCACCGCCGACAGCGCCCGGGCCAGCGACCGCGCCGACAGCCCGCGGCCGCGTTCCTCGGCCATCCAGGCGCGCAGGTCGCTCTGGCTGGTCCGGGCGACCGCGGCAAGGCCTTCCGCCCCGCCGCGATGGGCCACCAGGAATTTCAGATAGCGCGTCACGTCGCGGCGGTAGGCCTCCACCGTGTTCGCCGCCGCGCCCTCCAGCGCGGCCAGCTGCGACAGCCACTGTCCCAGCGCCGCCCCCAGGGCCGGGGGCAGAAAGGGATCGCCTAGCCCAGCCACCGGCGCATCGTCCGTTCGAAGACGCCGGCGAAGAAGGCCAGCAGGTCGGTGCCATGGGTGGACTTGAACTGGCTGGGATCTTCCGAGGCAAAGACCAGCATGCCCGGCAGGCGGCCTGGGCCGAGGTCCAGCTTCATCAGGGCCTCGGACCGGATCTCCCCGGCCAGAGGGCCGTAGAAGGCTTCGGCAAGCCCGGTCACCGCGCGCAGCACGACCGGGCGGCCCGGCCCGCCGCGGCCGTTGGTCAGGTAATGGCCGACAAAGCCGCGCGGCACGACCTCCAGCACATCGCCCAGGCGGCGCAGGGTCGGATCGCTGGTGCCGTCCTCTTGCAGGGTCTCCAGCACCAGACGGACATGATCGACGCGCAGGACCTGCGCCACTTCGCCGGTCAGAGCGGCGATGAAGGCCTCGAAATTCGTGGGCTCCAGCAGATGCAGCACCGCGCGATGGACCTGGTTGGTCCCGGCGAGGTTCTCGTAGGCTGCCGCGATGACCGAACGGTGCGTGTCCTCCAGCCGGTCGAGCCGCGCCTCCAGCCGCTGCATGGCGATGCCGCGCAGATCGACGATGTTCGCACCCATGGCGCGTTCGTTCGCCGCCACCAGCGCATTCATCACGTCGCGGTCGTCCAGAAGACGCTCCGGTTCGGCAAGGATGCGGTCGCGCAGGTCGGGTTCGATCATCGGGCAGGTCCAGAAGTTGCGGCGGACATCCCCCGGACTATAGGCGAAAGCCGCGACCTCTGGCGACAGCGAAGTCCGCGGCGCGCACCGGGATGTGCGATCCCTGCAACAGAAGCCGGTCCGGGGCTAGAGAAAGCTCTGCGGGTCGATGTCCACCGCCAGCCGCAGCTCCCGGGGCAGCCTGACCTGCGCCAGCCATTCCGCCAGCCCCGCCTGCAAGGGCGCGCCCTTGTCCGCCTTGACCAGAAGCCGCACCCGGTGCCGCCCCCTTACCCGTGCGATCGGCGCCGGGGCGGGGCCCCAGACCTCGGCCCCGATCCGCCGCAGCGGATCGGCCCGCCGCGCCAGCTCGGCCCCGAAGTCGAAGACCTGCGCCAGATCGGGAGAGGACAGGATGATGCCCGCCATCCGCCCGTAGGGCGGCACGCCCGAGGCCCGCCGTTCCGCCGCCTCGGCCCGCCAGAAGGCCTCTTCGTCGCCGCCCAGGATCGCGCGGATCACCGGATGGTCCGGCTGGTGCGTCTGAAGCCAGGCCTCGCCCTTCCGTTCCGCCGTCCGCCCCGCCCGGCCCGCGACCTGCCGCATCAGCTGGAAGGTCCGTTCCGCCGCGCGCAGGTCGGACCCCTGCAAGCCCAGATCCGCGTCGATCACCCCCACCAGGGTCAGCAGCGGGAAGTTGTGCCCCTTGGCCACGATCTGCGTGCCGATGATGATGTCCGCCCCGCCGCCCGCGATTCCGGCGATGGCCTCCTTCAAGGCCCGGGCCGAGCCGAACAGGTCCGACGACAGCACCGCCACCCGCGCCTGCGGGAACCGTGCCGCCACCTCCTCGGCCAGCCGCTCCACCCCCGGCCCCACGGCGGCCATCCGGCCCTCGACCCCGCAGGCGGGGCAGGCGACCGGCACCGGCTTCGTCGCCCCGCACTGGTGGCAGACCAGCCGCTTCTGGAACCTGTGCTCCACCATCCGCGCGTCGCACTGGTCGCAGCCCACCTGATGCCCGCAGGCCCGGCACAGCGTCACCGGCGCATAGCCGCGCCGGTTCAGGAACAACAGCGCCTGTTCGCCGCGCTGGATCACGGCCTCCACCTTGCGGGCCAGTGTCCCCGAGATCCAGCGATCCCCCGGCAGCTTCTCGGCCCGCATGTCGATCGCCCGCATCTCGGGCAGCTCTGCCGCCCCGAACCGCGACCCCAGATCCAGCCGCCGGTACTTCCCCGCCTCGACATTGGCCCAGGTCTCCAGCGAGGGCGTGGCACTGGCCAGCACCACCGGACAGCCCGCGATCGCCGCGCGCAGCACCGCCATGTCGCGGGCGTTGTACAGCACGCCGTCCTCCTGCTTGTACGAAGTGTCGTGTTCCTCATCGACCACGATCAGCCCCAGGTCCTGGAACGGCAGGAACAGGGCGGACCGCGCGCCCACCACCAGTTCCGCCCCGCCTTCCGACACCATCCGCCACAGCCGCCGCCGCTCGGTCATCGTGACACCGGAATGCCACTCGGCCGGCCGCGCCCCGAACCGCGCTTCCACGCGCGTCAGGAACTCGGCCGTCAGGGCGATTTCCGGCAGCAGGACCAGCGCCTGCCGCCCCTGGCGCAGACATTCCGCGACCGCCTCCAGATAGACCTCGGTCTTGCCCGACCCGGTGACGCCCTTCAGTAGCGTCGCCGCAAAGGCCCCGCGCGCCACATCGGCCACCAGCGCATCGCCCGCCGCCACCTGGTCGCCCGCCAGCCGCATCCCCCGGTCGGCCTTCAGCCGCGGATAGGGCGTGTCGCGGGGGGCGTCCTCTTCGGCCACCACGCCCAGCTTCACCAGCCCTTTCACGACCGAAGCCCCGCACCCCGCCGCCTCGGCCAGTTCCCCCAGGTTCACCGGCGCGCCGCCAAAGTCGCGCAGCGCCTCGATCACCCGGTGCCGGGCCTCGGTCAACTGGTTCGGCACCGGCCCGGCCAGCCGATAGACCCGCCGGGTGGAAGGCGGATCGCCCAGGCCCGGCGCGCGGGTGGCCAGCCGCAGCATGGCGGGCAGGGGGGTCAGCGTGTAGTCGGCGGCGCGGGTCAGGAAGCTGCGCAGTTCGGCGCGCATCGGGCGCGCGTCCAGCACGCGGGTCACGGGGCGGATCCTCGCGGGGTCGAACCCGCCTTCCCCCGGCCCCCAGACCACGCCCAGCACCCGGCGCGGACCCAGCGGCACCTCGACGAAATCCCCGTCGCCGCAGCCGCCCTCGGGTGCGCGATAGTCCAGCACACGGCCCGCCAGGGCGCCGCCGAGAGGCTCGGTGGTCAGCACGCCCACAAGGTCGCCCGCCCGATAGACCCGCTCGCCCAAGCTGCAACCTTTCGCTTACCCGGGCTTTGGGGTAAACCGCGCCCCGAGAGCATTCAACCCCGCCGTTGCGCCCCCCGCAACCGCCCGCCAGCCGAATACCGGAGGACCCCATGAAATTCTTCATCGACACCGCCGACGTGGATGCGATCCGCGAGCTGCATGACCTTGGCATGGTGGACGGCGTGACCACCAACCCCTCGCTGATCCTGAAATCGGGGCGCGACATCCTCGAGGTGACGCGCGAGATCTGCTCCTTCGTCAGCGGCCCGGTTTCAGCCGAGGTCGTGGCGCTGAAGGCCGACGAGATGATCGCCGAGGGCCGCAAGCTGGCCGCCATCGCGCCGAACATCGCGGTGAAGGTGCCGCTGACCTGGGACGGGCTGAAGACCTGCAAGACCCTGACCTCCGAGGGTTTCATGGTCAACGTCACCCTGTGCTTCAGCGCCAACCAGGCGCTTCTGGCGGCGAAGGCGGGGGCGACCTTCATCTCGCCCTTCATCGGTCGGCTGGACGACATCAACCTCGACGGGCTGGACCTGATCGGCGACATCCGCACGATCTACGACAATTACGACTTCAAGACCCAGATCCTGGCCGCCTCGATCCGGTCGCCCAACCATGTGAAGGACTGCGCGATGATCGGCGCCGACGTCGTCACCGCGCCGCCGGCCGTCATCAAGGCGCTGGCCTCCCACGTCCTGACCGACAAGGGGCTGGACCAGTTCATGCAGGACTGGGCGAAGACGGGGCAGAAGATCCTGTAGCGCAATCCTCGGACTTTCTGTCTTGGCCAGATGACCGCGAAAGTCCTGTCCATCGCATTCATCATTGTTTTGCGGCGCGCCGTGACCCGGCGCGCCGTTAATCCTGCGGCTGATCGTGCAGGGCCCAACCCTTGCCATAAACATGCCTGAATGGAGGCCTAGCTTCCATTGCAGACGTGGAAAGGAAGCTGTGCCGTCCCGGGTGATTGTGCGCCGGTTTGGTCAGCCAACAGAAGGCATGGAGATCGACTGGACATGAAGAAGGCGGGTGGGATCATTGCGCTGATTGCCGGAATCTTCGGAACAATCGCGGCGGGCGTAACCCTGTTCATCGGTGGCATCGGTTCGGCGATGAAGGCAGATGGCGGCGACACTGTGATTGCGCTGGGTTGGGGCGGCGTGGCGTTCTCGTTTCTTGCGATCATACTCGGAGCGGTAGCCATGGGAGCTAGGGGGCGCCTGCCAGGTGCCCTCTTGATCGTGACGGCCGTTCTGGGCGCAATCCTGGGTGGAACACTGGTGGCTGTGTTCATGGCGCTTGCACTGGTTGGTGGCGTTCTGGCGCTCTTTGGCAATCAGAACGCTCAGATCCGTCCCGGTCCTTCTGACCAGTCGGCGTAGTCAGCCGGACGCCAAGGGAAACCTGCGCCGACCGGCACGAGGTTCTCGCAGGCAGGACGCCGCGCCGCCCGCAACGCTCCTCGACGCCTTCGGCTCTCGTCGCTGCCCAGCGAGGAGAAGACGAAGTCGCACGACGAGCCGCGCCTCAGTCGTCCGACAGGTCGGCCGGCGGGGGCGAGACGAAGACATGCGCGCGCCCCCGTGCATCGGTGATCACCACCTCGGCCATGGGCGCGACCGCGCCCTCGGCCCCCAGCGCCGCAGTCAGCCCGGTGAAGATCCGGCGCAGGATGTTGGGGTTCTCGACCACCCGGACGGCATAGCCGAAACCCGGTCCGCAATCGTCCATCCGGCCCGTGCCACCGGCTTCGGCCCAGCGGGCGCGGCAGGTGGTGCCGTCGGCCAGGGTCAGCGTCAGCACATCGGCCGACAGCCGCGCCGCCTGCGGCACCGGCGGTTGCCCCGCCGCCGCGCAGCCCGCCAGCAGTCCCGCGATCATCACTCGGCGCATCGGCGCGTTCCTTCCTACAGGGGCCAGATCAGCGGGATCAGGGCGCAGACCACCAGCATCAAGAGGATGTTCAACGGCACCCCCACCCGCGCGAAGTCCGAGAACCTGTAGCCCCCCGGCCCATAGACCATCATGTTGGTCTGATACCCCACCGGCGTGGCAAAGGCGAGCGTGGCCGAGAACATCACCGCCACCACGAAGGGGCGGGGGTCGTGGCCCAGGTTCTCGGCCAGCCGGATCGCGACCGGCGTGTAGATGACCGCCACCGCGTTGTTCGACAGGAATTCCGTCAGCACCAGTCCGATGAAATAGACCACCAGAAGCAGGGCGAAGGGACCCAGATTCTCCATCCAGGGCGCGACGGCGTCCACCATCAGCTCGACCGCGCCGGACTGGTCCAGCCCCTCGCCGACCGCCAGCATCGCGAAGATCATCGCCAGCAGGCGCCCGTCGATGAACGAAAACGCCTCGTCGCTGTCCACGCAGCGCGTGATCAGGATGCCCGCCACGGCGATCACCGCCAAGGGCAGGATCGGGGCGACCTCCAGCGCCGAAAGCGTGACGATCAGCGCCATCGCCGCCAGCGCGATCGGCGCCTTCGACCGCCGGAACGCCATCACGCGCGGGCGGTTCACGTCCAGAAGGTTCATGTCCGCCGCCAGGCGCTGGATGTCCTCGATCGTGCCTTCCAGCAGCAGCGTGTCGCCCACCCGCACGATCAGGTCGTCCAGCTGCCGGCCGATGTTCTGGTTGTGCCGGTGCACCGCCAGCACATAGACGCCATAGCGCCGCCGCAGGCGCAGATCGCCCAGCCGGTGCCCCTCCATCCGGCAGCCCGGGCCGATCAGCACCTCGACCGTCTCGGTCTTGACCGAGGACAGCTTGTCCACCAGATGCACGTCCTTGCGCGCGTGCAGGCCCATGAGTTCCGTCATCTCGGTGCGCAGCACCACGCGGTCCCCGGCCGCAAGCGTCACCGCAGCCAGGTCGCGCCGCAGGCTGGCATCGCCGCGCAGCACGTCGATCACCCGCACGCCGTCGCGCTTGAAGATGTCGATGTCCAGCACCGGCTGGCCGATCAGCGTGCTGTCCTCGGGCACTGCGACCTCGGTGAAGAACTTCATCTTGCGCTTTTCGCTCAGCAATACCCCCATCGACTGCCGCACCGGCAGCAGCCGGTCAGCGAACAGCGCCAGGAAGGCGCCTCCGACCAGCGTGACGGCAATCCCCAGCGGGGCGATCTCGAACAGCCCGAAATGCGCCAGACCCTTGTCGGCCGCCACCCCGTCCACCAGCAGGTTGGTCGAGGTGCCGATCAGCGTGATCATCCCCCCCATCACCGTCATGTAGCTGAGCGGGATCAGCAGTTTCGACGGCGCCGTGCCGATCCTGATCGCCAGCTGCATCACCACCGGGATCATCACCGCGACCAGGGGCGTGTTGTTCATGAAGGCCGAGGCCAGCGCGACCACCCCGATCAGCACCACGACCGTCGGCCCGGGGCGGTCGCCCGCCTGACGCGTCACCAGGCTTACGACCGCCTCGACCGCGCCGGTCCGCACCAGTCCGCCCATGACCAGGAACAGCATCGCGATGGTCCAGGGGGCGGGGTTGGCCAGGACCGCCGTCGCCTCCTTCACCGGCAGGATTCCAAGGATCAGCATCAGCGCCGCGCCGCCGATGGCCGTGACCTCGACAGGGGTCCGTTCCAGCACGAAAAGGACGAACATCACCAGCAGGATGGCCAGGGCGACCCAGGGCTCGGCCTGGGGGGAAAGGGCAATGCCGAACATCAGACCTCCACCTCGCGCGATTGCGGCTGGCGCGACTGCACCAGTGCCACCCCCGCCAGCATCACCACCACCGCCAGCCAGACCGTCACCGACGGGCGTTCGCCCAGAAGCAGCATGGCCCAGATCATCCCGGCCGCGGTCACCAGATAGCTCGAATGCGCCGCAAAGACCGATCCGGCCCGCGCCGCCAGCCAGACATAGGTGGCGTAAAGCAGCCCGTGCAGCGCCGAGGACAGGATCAGCGCCGCCTCCGCGCGCCCCACCGGCCAGGGAACCCGGCCCTGACCCGTGACCAGCATCATGGGCAGCGTCAGCAGCGCCGCGACCAGGCTGACCCCGAACATCGCCTGCACCGCATCCATCCCCGCCGTGCCGTACCGGGCGACGAAGGTCGCCTCCAGCGCGTAAAGCAGCGGCCCGCACAGCGCCAGCGGCAGGAAGGCGATCATCCCGCGATCGGGCAGGCTGGTCCCCGGCAGGGCGATCAGCGCCACCGCGGCCAGACCCAGAACCAGGCCCAGGAACCGCACCCGGTCGAACCGCTCCATCCCCAGGATCAGCGCCAGGGGAAAGGCCATCAGCGGAATGGTCGAGATGATGATCGACATGATCCCCGACGGCAGCCGCTCGACCGAGGTGTAGAAGGTCAGCCCCGGCAGGACGGTGCCCAAGGCCGCAACCACCGCGTAAAAGACCAGCGCCGGGCGGGTGAAGACCAGCCCGCGCCCGCGCAACAGCGTGAGCGCCCCCAGCGTCACCGTGCCGATCACCGCCTGCCAGAAGGTCAGCGCCAGCGGGCCCGCCCCGCCCTGCGTCGCGATCTTGCCCAGCGGCTGGGTCGCGCCCCAGCCGATCCCGAGCCACAGAAGGATGCCCGGGAACAGCCAGTGACCGGACGGGCGCGCACCGCCCCCCGGCCGCGATGGCGGGGCAGGCTGCAACGGGGACGGCGCGGCCACGTCCCGCTGGCTCATGGCAGGGCCTCCTGCAACCGGCCGCCGACCCGGATCATCCGCACCCTTGTCGCAAGGCCGGTCCTGTCGTCGGTCTCGACATAGACCCCCGACAGGGTGGCCTCGCCGCCCGCCGGCTCGAACCGGCCTTTCGGCATGCCGGTAACGAAGCGGCGCAGGGGCTCCAGCTTCTCCATCCCGATCACGCTGTCATAGTCGCCGCACATGCCGGCATCCGACTGATAGGCCGTGCCCTTGGCCAGGATCATCGTGTCACCGGTCGGCACATGGGTATGGGTGCCCACGACAAGGCTGGCCATCCCGTCGCACCAGTGGCCCACGCCCATCTTCTCGGACGTCGCCTCGGCATGGAAATCCACGATCGCCGCCTGCACCACACCGCCCAGAGTATGCTGCTTCAGCACCGTCTCCAGCGCGCTGAACGGGTCATCGAAGGGCCGCTTCATGAACACCTGGCCCAGGGCCTGCGTCACCAGGACCTTGCGGCCCTGGGTCGCCTCGAACACCTTGAAGCCCCGGCCCGGCGCCACCTTGGAGAAATTCAGCGGCCGCAGGATCCGCGGCTCGGCTTCGATGAAACTCAGCATGTCCTTCTGGTCGAAGGCGTGGTCGCCCAGCGTCAGGCAATCCGCCCCCGCCGCCAGCAGTTCCTTCGCATGGTCGCCGGTGAGGCCCGCCCCCTGACTGGCATTCTCGCCATTGACCACGACGAAATCCAACCCCCAGGCCGTCCGGAGCCCCGGAAGCCGACTGATCACCGCCGTCCGGCCCGACCGGCCCACGACATCGCCAAGGAATAACAGTCTCATGCGGCTTGGCTTAGGCGGGGGCCGGGGTTCCGGCAAGCGGAATGACGCAGCCGCTGCTGAAAAAGCGCCGCAGTTCCGGCGGCATCGCAAAGGCTGGAACAACTGCCCGCGGGGCAAGGGGACCGGTGGAAATCCTCCGCCAGGGCAAGGGCGCCCCGCCTGGCCGAATCGTTGCCCGCTCTCGCGTCCCGGTTTCCCTGATCGCCGCAGCGGACTATCTAGAACGCATGATGACGCTGCCTCCCGCCCTTTCCCGCTGGTTCGCCGCCAAGGGCTGGACGCTGCACCCCCACCAGCAGGAGATGCTGGCCCGGTCGCGGGACCCCGCGACGCTTCTGATCGCGCCCACGGGGGGCGGCAAGACGCTGGCCGGCTTTCTGCCCACCCTGGCCGAACTGGGGGAGACTCCGCCCTCCGGCCTGCACACCCTGTATGTCTCGCCGCTGAAGGCGCTGACCGCCGACATCCGCCGCAATCTGGGCACCCCCATCGACGGCGCGGGCCTGAAGATCCGGGTCGAGGACCGGACCGGCGACACCTCCTACACCCAGCGGCGACGCCAGCGCGCCGACCCGCCGCATATCCTGCTGACCACGCCGGAAAGCCTTGCGCTTCTTCTGTCCTACGAGGATTCGCCCAGGATTTTCAAAGGCCTGCAACGGGTTGTCATCGACGAGATCCACGCGCTGGCCGAAAGCAAACGCGGCGACCAGCTGGTCCTTCAGATCGCCCGCCTTCAGTCTCTGAACCCCGGGCTTCGCCGCATCGGCCTTTCGGCCACGGTGGAAAACCCGGCCGCGCTGGCCCGTTTCCTCGCCCCTGACGCGACGATCCTTGCGGCCGACCCCGGCCCCGACCCCGACATTTCCATGCTGGAAACCGACGAAGCCCCCCCATGGAGCGGTGGCGGCGGTCGTTACGCCATTCCCGCGATCCTGAACCAGATCGCGCGCCATCGGACCACCCTCATCTTCCACAACACCCGCGCGCAGGCCGAGCTTTTCTTCCACGACCTCTGGCTGGCCAATACCGAGGACCTGCCGATCGGCATCCACCACGGCTCGCTGTCCCGCGAACAGCGCGAGAGGGTGGAACAGGCGATGACGGCAGGCGCCTTGCGGGCCGTCGTCTGCACCGGCTCGCTCGACCTCGGGATCGACTGGGGCGATGTCGATCTGGTGATCCAGGTCGGCGCCCCGAAGAACGTGAAACGCCTGGTGCAACGGATCGGCCGCGCCAATCACCGCTACAACGCGCCGTCGAAGGCGCTGCTGGTGCCCGCCAACCGCTTCGAAGTGGTGGAGTGTCAGGCCGCCCTCGATGCCGTCCGCGCCCATGCGCTGGACGGCGAACCGCGGGGGCCGGGGCCGAGGGATGTCCTGTGCCAGCACATCCTGGCCACCGCCTGCGCCGGCCCCTTCGACGCCGACGCGCTTTACGCCGAAGTCACCACCGCCGGGCCCTATGCCCGTCTCTCCCGCGCGGACTTCGATGCATGCCTCGATTTCGTGGCCACCGGCGGCTACGCGCTGAAAGCCTACGACCGCTGGCAGCGCCTGAAAAAGACCGGCGGAAAATGGCACCTGCGCGACCCCCGCGCCGCGACGCTGATCCGGCAGAACCTCGGCACGATCATCGACATCGAGACCCTGAAGGTCCGCCTGCGCAACCACGGCACCCCGCTGGGCGAGGTCGAGGAAAGTTTCGCCGCCACCCTTACCCCCGGCGACACTTTCCTGATCGGCGGCCAGATCGTGCGCTACGAGGGCCTGCGCGAGATGACGGTGGAGGTCTCAAGGACCCCCGGCCGCGACCCGAAGGTCGCCGTGTTCAACGGCACCAAGTTCGCCACCTCGACCCTGCTTGCCGACCGCATCCTCGACATCTTCCAAAGGGACAGCTGGCCCGACCTTCCCGCCCACACCTCTTGGTGGCTGGCGAAACAACGCGAGGTTTCCCGCCTGCCCGACGCCCACTCGCTTCTCCTGGAATCCTTCCCCCACGACGGCCGCGAACACCTTGTCATCTACGGTTTCGCGGGGCGCAACGCCCAACAGACCCTCGGCCTTCTGGTGACGAAACAGATGGAACAACAGGGCCTTGCCCCCCTGGGCTTCGTCGCCACCGACTATGCCACGCTGATCTGGGGCCTCGACCCCGTGACCGACCCCGCACCGCTCTTCGACCTCGCCACCCTGCGCGAAGGGCTTGACACCTGGCTTGCCGGGAACGCGGTGATGAAGCGCACCTTCCGGTCCACCGCCATCATCGCGGGCCTGATCGAACGCAGCCACCAGGGCCGCCGCAAGACCGGGCGGCAGGCCACCTTCTCGACCGACATCCTCTACGACACGCTGCGCCGCTACGACCCCGACCATCTGCTGCTCCAGATCACCCGGGAAGAGGCCCTGCGCGGCCTGATCGACTTCTCCCGCATCGAGGCCATGCTCGCCCGCATCCAGGGCCGCATCGACCTGAAACGCCTCTCCCGCATCACCCCGCTCGCCGCGCCGATGTTCTTCGAGCCCGGCCGCATCCCCGTCCACGGCGAAGGCCGCGACCGGCTGGCCAGCGCGCAGGCCCAGGCCCTGATGGAAGCCGCGGGCCTGGCCTAAGCCATTGCTCTTTTTCCAAATACTCCCGCCGGAGGCAGAACGCTTGCCACAGGCGCGGCGCTGGGGCATCCAGCACTCCATGCACCACGCGCTTTTCTTCCACGGCGAAACGCTGCACCTGATGCCCAACGGCGCCCTGTTCTGGCCTGCCCGCAAGCTGCTGACGGTCTCCGACCTGCACCTGGGCAAGTCCGAACGCCTTGCCCGGCGCGGGGGCACGCTCTTGCCGCCCTATGAGACGCTGGCCACGCTGGAGAAACTGGACCGCGACCTGGAGGCGACAGGGGCGGAAACGGTCATCTGCCTTGGCGACAGCTTTGACGACCTTGCGGCGTTTGACCGGATCGAGGACAGCGCGCGGCTCTGGCTGGCGCGGCTGATGGCGGGGCGCGACTGGACCTGGATCACCGGCAACCACGACCCGGGGCCGATCGAGATCGGCGGCACGCACCGGGCCGAGGTGCACCTTGCCCCCTTCACCTTCCGCCATATCGCCAAGCCGCAGGAAACGGCAGAGATTTCAGGTCACTACCATCCCAAGGCCCGACTTGCAGGCCAGTCGAGACCCTGCTTCCTGGCCGACGCCCAACGTCTGATCCTGCCCGCCTACGGGGTCTATACCGGCGGCCTGCGGTCGCATGACGCCACGCTCACCGCGCTCATGGACCGGGACGCCCTGGCCATCCTGACCGGCCCGCGCGCCCTGGCGATCCCGATGCCCCGGTAGGGTGCGCGACCGCGCGAGCTATGCCGTCAGTCCCTCCGGCTCGGCCAGACCATGGGCCCGGCAGCAGGCCGTCAGCGTATTGGCCAGCAGGCAGGCGATGGTCATCGGCCCCACGCCCCCGGGCACCGGAGTGATCGCCCCCGCCACCGCCGCCGCGCTTTCATAATGCACGTCGCCGACGAGTTTCGCCTTGCCGTCGCGTTCGATCCGGTTGATGCCCACGTCGATCACCGTCGCCCCCGGGCGCACCATGTCGCCGGTGATCATCTCGGGGCGACCCACGGCCGCCACGAGAATGTCGGCACGGCGGCAGACCTCGGCCAGGTCCCGGGTGCGGCTGTGCGCGATGGTCACGGTGCAGCTGTCGCCCAGCAGAAGCTGCGCCATCGGCTTGCCCACGATGTTCGACCGCCCCACCACCACGGCATTCAGGCCCGACAGCTTGCCATGGTGATCGCGCAGCATCATCAGACAGCCCAGGGGCGTGCAGGGCACCATCGCCTTCTGCCCGGTCCCCAGCAGGCCGACGTTCGAAATGTGGAATCCGTCCACATCCTTCGCCGGGTTGATCCGGTTGATGACAAGCTCGGCGTTCAGGTGGCCCGGCAGCGGCAATTGCACGAGAATCCCGTGCACCTTCGGGTCGGCATTCAGCTGGTCGATCAGCGCCAGAAGCTCGGCCTCGCTGGTCGCGGCATCCAGCCGATGTTCGAAGGATGCCATTCCGACCTCGATCGTCGAGGCATGTTTGTTCCGCACATAGACCTGGCTCGCCGGGTCCTCGCCCACCAGCACAACGGCGAGGCCGGGGGTCAGCCCGTTCTCTTCCTTCAGCCGCGCCACATGCTCGGCAACCTGCGCCCGCACCCTGGCCGCAAAGGCCTTGCCGTCGATCACCTTGGCCGTCATTCCCTCATCCCTTCCGCAAGCTGTCCGGCCCGAGGCGGCTTTCCTCGCGCGCGATGGACCAGTCGATCAGCCGCCGCCACAGCTTTTCCACCAGATCGGGCGGCAGCCCGTAGGTGGCGGCGTGGCGGCGCACATTTCCCACCACTTCCTCGACGCGAGCCTCGATCCGGGCCGGCAGATCCACCTCGGCCTTGATCTCGGCGGCCCGGTCGATGAAGGCCGCCCGCTCTGCAAAGAGGCGCACGAGATCCTCGTCCAGCCGGTCGATCTCGGCCCGGATCTCGGCCATCGTGGTGCAGTCGGCGGGCTTTCGCATCTTCGTCTCCCTTGGGCCAAGGCTGCCCCCGAGATAAGGGGAAGCCCGCCCAAGGGCAACGCGTCAGAACAGCCCTTCGACCTGGCCCTGATCGTTCAGCCGGATCACCTCGGCCGAGGGCACCTTGGGCAGGCCCGGCATCGTCATGATCTCGCCGCAGATCGCCACAATGAACCCGGCACCTGCCGACAGCCGCACTTCGCGGACCGGCACCGTGTGGCCGGTGGGGGCGCCGCGGACGGTCGGGTCGGTGGTGAAGGAGTACTGGGTCTTGGCCACGCAGATCGGCAGATGGCCGTAGCCGGCGGCTTCCCAGGCCTTCAACTGGTCGCGGATCGACTTGTCGGCGATCACGTCGTCGGCATGGTAGATGCGCTTGGCGATGGTTTGCAGCTTCTGGAACAGCGGCATCTCGTCGGGGTAAAGCGGCGCGAAATTCGCAGCCCCGGATTCGGCCAGTTGCACGACCTTGTTCGCCAGATCCTCGATCCCCGCGCTGCCCAGCGCCCAATGCTTGCAGAGGATCGCCTCGGCCCCCTGTTCGGCGACATAGGCCTTCACGGCGGCGATTTCCGCATCGGTGTCGCTGTAGAAATGGTTGATCGCCACGACGACCGGGACGCCGAAGCTCTTCACATTGGCGATGTGGCGGCCGAGGTTCGGGCAGCCCTTCTTCACCGCCTCGACATTCTCGGTGCCAAGGTCGGCCTTGGCGACGCCGCCGTTCATCTTCATTGCCCGGACGGTCGCCACGATCACGGCGGCCGCCGGTTTCAGCCCCGCCTTGCGGCACTTGATGTCGAAGAACTTCTCGGCGCCGAGGTCCGCGCCGAAGCCGGCTTCGGTGACGACATAGTCCCCCAGCTTCAGCGCGGTCCTGGTCGCGATGACGCTGTTGCAGCCGTGGGCGATGTTCGCGAAGGGGCCGCCATGGACGAAGGCCGGGTTGTTCTCCAGCGTCTGCACCAGGTTCGGCTGCATCGCATCCTTGAGGAGAACGGTCATCGCGCCATCGGCCTTGAGGTCGCGGCAGTAGATCGGCTTCTTCTCGCGGGTGTAGGCAACGACGATGTCGCCCAGCCGCTTTTGCAGGTCCTCAAGGTCGTTCGACAGGCACAGGATCGCCATGACTTCCGAGGCCACGGTGATGTCAAAACCCGTCTGGCGCGGGAAGCCGTTGGCGACGCCGCCAAGGTTCACCACGATGTCGCGCAGCGCGCGATCGTTCATGTCCATCACCCGGCGCCAGACGATGCGGCGTTCGTCGATGGCAAGCTCGTTGCCCCAGTAGATGTGGTTGTCGATCATCGCGGCCAGCAGGTTGTGCGCGGATGTGATCGCGTGGAAGTCGCCGGTGAAGTGAAGGTTCATCTCCTCCATCGGCACGACCTGGGCCATGCCGCCGCCCGCGGCCCCGCCCTTCATCCCGAAGTTCGGGCCAAGCGAGGCCTCGCGGATGCAGATCACCGCCTTCTTGCCGATCCGGTTCAGACCATCGCCCAGACCCACGGTGGTGGTGGTCTTGCCTTCGCCCGCAGGCGTCGGGTTGATCGCGGTGACGAGGATCAGCTTGCCATCGGGTTTGCCCGCAAGGCCCTTGATGAACTCCTGGCTGACCTTGGCCTTGTCATGGCCGTAGGGCAGCAGGTGTTCGGACGGAATGCCCAGCCTGGCCCCGATCTCCATGATCGGCTTCTTCTTCGCTTCGCGCGCAATCTCGATGTCGGTCTTGAAGGCCATGTGCGTCTCCCCGGGGGCAGAGTGTTCCGTTTGCGACGTGATACCGGGCCAATCGGCAGTTCCAAGGCCGGTTTCCGACCTGAATCCCGCGAAATTCGCCAGCCCGCGTTTCCGATGCGAAACCCGCGCCGCAAACCCGGACAATTCGATTCAAATTGTCCTTGCCCATGTCGCAAAAACTCCACGGGGGTCCGGGGGTGTGAAACCCCCGGGGGCGGGTCCGGGCTACCCTCGCCAGGCCCGTTGCGCGGGGATGTGCAGCCGAACCTCGTCACCCAGCCGCAGGGTGCCTTCACGTTCGACCCAGGCGGTGACGCCCCGCTTGCCCTCTGCCGCGCGCTTGAAGCCCTTGCCCTGGCCGGGAAGCGCCTTGTCGATCGTCACGGCGGGCTCCTGGCAGGGCAGGTTCTCCATGTCCACCACCAGCGTCACCCCGTCCGGCCCCTGCAAGCGGCTGGAGGGCGGCAGGTGGGTCAGGTCGGGGATGCCCTCCAGCACCACGGACGCCCCGACCCAGGCATAGTCCATCGCGGGCAGGCCCATGTCGGCGGCGACCTCGGCCATTTCCTCGGCGCTGACCACGCAGAGCTGGCGGACGTTGCGGATCTCGGTGCCCTTCGGATGCTGCTTCATCACCCGGCTGCACGAGGGCCGCGTCAGCCCGGCATGTACCTCTCCCTCATATCCCGCGAAGGTCAGCGGCATCACGTCCAGCGGGGCAGAGGTGATGACCAGTTTCTCGACCGGCACCGGCTGGTAGCCCAGCCAGACGACGCGGGCGATATGGTCAGTGGGGATCAGCGCGGGCATCAGGAACGCTCCAGAACAAAGAAGATGCGGGTGAAGGGGAAGAGAACGCGGCCATCGGGCAGGGGGCGGTAGGCGAAGGTCAGGATCTCGTCATAGGCGGCAACGAAGGCGCGTCGTTCGTCGGGGGTCAGGTCCTTCACATAGGGCCGCATCGCGCTGCTTTCGGTGAAGGCGCGGACGGGATGCCCCTCGGCCACGGGGTCAAGCATGTGCAGGTAATCCGTGCTCCAGGCGTTGACCCGGCCCAGGGGCAGCAGCAGGCGCGCATAGTCCCCGGCCGCCATGACCGGAGAGGGGGCGACCTTGATCCGGTCAGGGAACAGCGTCTCGGCCACCTCGCGCAGCATCCGGTGCGACCGTGCGCCGCCCTGCCGTGGCATCTGCACCGCCAGCACCCCGCCCGGGGCGAGCTGCGCGGCAAGGCGCGGGATCAGCGTGGTATGGTCCGGCACCCAGTTCAGCGCGGCGTTGGCATAGATCAGCGCGGGCGGCGTGTCGGGCTGCCAGTCGACGATGTCTGCCAGGTCCAGCCGCTCGTAGCAGCGCCGGAGCGCGGCATTGGCCAGCATGGCGTCCGAACTGTCCACCCCCACCAGGCTGCGCGCCGGATAGCGCGACAGAAGCGCCGGACCGACCGCCCCGTCGCCGCAGCCAAGGTCCACGATCTCGCCGCGCGGCAGGTCCGGCACCTGGGCCAGAAGGTCCAGCGCGGGGCGCAGCCGCAGGTCGCGATAGGCGGCGTAGCGGGCCGGCTCCCAGTCGGTCACAGCCACTTCTTCCAGCGGAAGAACAACCAGGGCACCACGGCCGAAACCACCATCATCCCCAGCGCCATCGGATAGCCCCAGGTCCAGGACAGTTCCGGCATGTGTTCGAAGTTCATCCCGTAGATGCTGGCGATCAGGGTGGGGGGCAGGAAGACGAAGGCCACGACCGAGAAGATCTTGATGACATCGGACTGCCGGATGTTGATGACCCCCAGCGTTGCGTCCAGAAGAAAGCGCACCTTGTCGGCCTGCGCCGCCGTCACCTCGCGCAAGGACCGGATGTCCTGAAGCAGCGTCTTGGCCTGGGTGCGCGTGGCCTGCGACATGCGCAACGAGGCGTGATTTTCCTTGTCCACCGTCAGATAGCCCGCCAGCCGGACCAGGGTGCCAAGGCTTTCGTTCACCTTCGCATTCACATCCTCGGCCTGGCCGATCCGGTTGAGCACGTCCGACAGGTCTTCCGAGCTGCCCTTGGTGCGATCCCTGGCGAACAGGGCCTTGGACAGGCTGTCATGGCGCCGGGCCTCGGCTTCCAGGATATCGGCAAGCCGGTCCACCACCGCTTCCAGCAGACCAAGCAGCGCATCGACCCCGCAGCTGATCGGCGTGTCATGGCGCGAGGCCCATTCGGCGAAGAACTCGAAGGATCCGGGGTGATGGTAGTGCACGCTGACCAGCCGGTCGGGCAGGACGACAAAGGTCACGGGGCCGATCTCGATCTCGCGATCTTCATTGGTGGCCACGACCTGCGCGGTCAGGAACAGGGCGCCGTCCTCGCGGTAGATCCGGGACGAGACCTCGATTTCCTGCATGTCCTCGCGTGTCGGAATGTCGATCCCGAGGGCCGCCTCTACCGCGTCTTCCTCGGCCACGGTCGGTGCCTCTAGGTCGATCCAGACCGCATCGCGCAGGTGCTGAAATGTGTGGTCAAGCCGGGCCAGTCTCTGGCCCTGGGAAACAAATGCTGTAATCACGCCGTCGCTCCTGCCGTTCGGGCGCAAAGACTATCGGCACCTGATCACAAGAAAAAGGCCCCGCGAACGCGGGGCCCTTGTCGGTCTGTCCCGTCCCGAAGGGCGGTGCGGTCACAGAGGCGCCGGTTCGGGCTCGGCTCCGGGTTTCTTCGACCGCGGCTTGGTCTTGGGGATCGCCGCCACCGAAGCCGTCCCGCCCCCGGACGCGGGCGTGTCGGCATTGTCGTCGCCACCCAGCGGCTCGCCCGCGATGACCTTGCGGATCTCGTCCCCGGTCAGGGTTTCGTATTCCAAGAGCCCCTTGGCCAGCCGTTCCCATTCCTCGTTCTTCTCGATCAGGATGCGGCGGGCGGTTTCATAGCCTTCGTCGATCAGGCGCTTCACTTCCTGTTCGATCAGGCGCTTGGTCTCGGCGCTGACGGAAAAGCCTGCGGTGTTGCCGGTATAGCCGTCCGCCGCCTCGGCATAGTCGACGTTGCCGACGACATCCGACATCCCCCAGCGCAGGACCATCGCGCGGGCCAGGGCCGAGGCCTGCTGGATATCGCCCGAAGGCCCGTTCGACACCGAATCCTCGCCCCATTTCAGGACTTCGGCGGCCTTCCCGGCCATGGTCATCGCGATGCGCTGCTTGCACTGGTCGCGGTGCCAGTTCAGGCGGTCCATCTCGGGCAGGCTCATCACCATGCCAAGCGCACCGCCGCGCGGGATGATCGTCGCCTTGTAGACCGGATCGCATTTCGGCAGGGACATGCCGACGATGGCATGGCCGGCCTCGTGATAGGCGGTCATTTCCTTCTGGTCCTGGGTCAGGACCATGCTGCGACGTTCCGCGCCCATCATCACCTTGTCCTTGGCCGATTCGAAATCGACCATGGTGACGAAGCGGCGCCCGGCCCGCGCGGCCATCAGCGCGGCCTCGTTCACCAGGTTCATCAGGTCGGCACCAGAGAACCCCGGCGAGCCGCGCGCGATGGTGCGCAGGTCCACGTCCGGCCCAAGGGGCACCTTGCGGGCGTGGACCGAAAGGATCTTCTCGCGCCCCTTGATGTCGGGGTTCGGGACGTGGATCTGGCGGTCGAACCGGCCGGGGCGCAGCAGCGCCGGGTCCAGCACGTCCTTGCGGTTGGTGGCGGCGATGATGATGACGCCTTCGTTCGCCTCGAACCCGTCCATCTCGACCAGAAGCTGGTTCAGCGTCTGTTCGCGTTCGTCATTGCCGCCACCGATGCCCACACCGCGCGCGCGGCCCACGGCGTCGATCTCGTCGATGAAGACGATGCAGGGCGCGTTCTTCTTGGCCTGTTCGAACATGTCGCGGACGCGCGAGGCGCCGACGCCGACGAACATTTCCACGAAATCCGAACCCGAGATGGTGAAGAACGGCACCCCCGCCTCACCCGCGATGGCGCGGGCCAGCAGCGTCTTGCCGGTGCCCGGAGGGCCGACCAGCAGCGCGCCTTTCGGGATCTTGCCGCCCAGGCGGCTGAATTTCTGCGGATTTCTCAGGAACTCGACGATTTCCTCAAGCTCTTCCTTGGCCTCGTCGATGCCCGCCACATCGTCGAAGGTCACGCGCCCCTGCTTTTCGGTCAGCAGCTTGGCGCGGGATTTCCCGAACCCCATGGCCCCGCCGCGCCCGCCGCCCTGCATCCGGTTCATGAAGTAGATCCAGACACCGATCAGCAGCAGGAAGGGCAGGAAGGACAGTAGAACCGAGACGAAGCCCGACTGCGCCTGCGGCTCGGCCTGGACCTGGACGCCCTTGGCGATCAGATCGCGCGACAGGTTGTCCGTCACGACGTCGCCCGGCGGCCTGATCGTCACATAGCTGTTGCCGTCCTTGCCGATGACGACGACCCTTTCGCCATCCAGCACGACCTTCGAGACCTGCCCGGCCTCGACCCGTTCGATGAAATCGGAATAGGTGAGCGATCGTGACGACATCGTGGTCTGGTTGCCCGAAAACAGCTGGAACAGCGCCATGACCAGAATCAGCAGCACGACCCAGAAGGCGATATTGCGTGCGTTACCCAAGGTGAGGGATCTCCCGTATGCGCCGTGTGCCCCCCATGGGGCCGAGGCGGCTTTGGCCACAAGATAGACTTTTGGGGGCGGGGTTCAATCCGTTCGTCCGAAAAGGTGGAACGGTCGGACAAGTTCGGCCTGTCCGCCCCCTGACAGACCGGCAAGCGGGGCCGATACCAGCACCGCACCGCGCCAGATGGCCGGGGTGACCAGCAGAACCTCGCGCGGCAGGCCCGTCGCCCGCCAGTCCGGCACCTGGCGCAGCCCGGCAGCGCCCAGCGCGCGGACCTCTCCCGCAGGCCCGGTCACGCGCCAGCGCCCGTCCCAGACCTGACCCACCGGCACCGGCCCGCCCACCGCACGCGGTTCGCGCATCAGCCATGTGTCCTTGAACCGGCACCCCGCGAGGGTGGCCTGCCGCGGTTCCACCATGGCCGCGATCAGCCGCTCCAACTCTCCGGCCCTGGGGGCGTAGTCCGCCCCCGTCAGCCATCGCAGGGCCTGCGCGACCAATTGCCGCCGCACCTCTGCCGGTTCCTCATGGATGCCGGGCAAGACCTGCAACGCGCCGGCCGCCTGACGGACCACCCGGGCGCCTGCGGCCGCGACCTGCGCCCGTAACGCCTCTTGCACCTGCGCGAGATGTCCTGCCACCTCGGCCAGCCGCGCGCCCGTGATCCCCAGCGGCGCAAGGGCCGCAAGGGCCTTTCTGGCCCTCACCCGCGTGAAGCGCGCATTGTCGTTGGTCGGATCGTCGATCCAGCCGATCCGCCGTTGCCGCAGCCAGTCGCGCAGTTCCTCGCGTCCCGCGGCAAGCAGCGGACGGCGGAACCGGATCCCCCCCTGGTCCCATGCGCGCCGCATGCCGGACAATCCGTCGATACCCGCCCCCCGGGACAGCCCCATCAGCACCGTCTCGGCCTGATCGTCCCGCGTGTGGCCCAGCGCAACCACGCCGATCCCCCGCGCCCGCGCCCAGTCCGCGACCAGCCCCATGCGCGCCCGCCGCGCCTGATCCATCAGGTTGCCCCGGATCGGGCCATGCTCCCAGAGAAGCACCTCATGCGGCACCCCCAGCGTACGGCACCCGGCCCCCACCGCCGCCGCCTCTGCCGCGCTTTCCGGGCGCAGGGCATGATCCACCGTCACCGCCTCGACCTTCAGCCCGGCCGCGAGGCACAGATGCAGAAGGGCGGTGGAATCTCCACCGCCCGACAGCGCAACCCCGACCGTTTCGCCCGCTGGCAAGCCGTCCCGGATCAACCCGACCAGCCGGCCCGCCGCTACCGGCACCCGAACCCCTGCATCGCCACAGTCGATTGGGTGGCCGCCATGCTGCCGGGAAAGCGCGCACCGACCTCGGCTAGGGTCACGCAGGCCTCGGGGATCTGACCCAGGGCGCCCAGCCCCTCGCCCAGCTTCAGCAGCGCATCCGGCGCGAAGGGCCCCTCGGGTGCTGCGGAAAACGCATCCAGATAGGCCCGCGCCGCATTGCCGGTGTCGCCCAGCTGCGACAGCGCCTCGCCGCGCAGGTAATGCGCCTCGGGGATCAGCGGCCCGCCAGGATAGGATTGGGCATAGGTCGCAAAGAGCGCCGCAGCCCCTTGAAAGTCACCTTGACCGAGCACCTCCTTGGCCCGGTCGAAGTCCTGCTGTTCTGCCACTGCCAGTTCCGCCCCGCCCGCGCCTGCCGTCGCCGAGCCCGCCGTCGCCGAGCCTGCCGTCGCCGGAGCCTGGGCCACCGGAGCCGCCGCGCCGCCCGAGGCCCCGCCGAGGACCGAGGTCGCCCCCAGATTGGCCGGGTTGCAGCCCTCGGTCACTTCGCAGAGACGGTATTCCAGATCGCCGATGCGGTTGGTCCCGTCGCTGATCACCCGGTTCAGCCGCAGCTCGACCTCTTCGGTGCGCGCGGTCAGCCGGGCCATCGCGGCTTCGATCGAGTCCAACCGGGTCAGCGCATCGCCGCCGGCCGCCCCGCTGCTGATCGCGCCGGTCGAGATCAGCTCGGATTTCAGCGCGTTGAACTCGGCAGCCAGCGCCGCCAGTTCGGCACGGATGTCGGCCAGCGTCTGTGCCCGGTTCTGGGCGTGGCCCAGAACCGGCAGAAGACAGAGGACCAGGGTCAGGCCAAGGCGCCGCATGCGTCTAGACCCCGGCGCCCGCCGACAGCACGGTCACGGCGCGGCGGTTCTTCTGGTAGCAGGCTTCCGACGAGCAGACCTCGATCGGACGTTCCTTGCCGTAGCTGATGGTGCGCATCCGGCTTGCCGACACGCCCTGGCTGATCAGGAAGTTCTGCACCGCCGCCGCGCGCCGGGCGCCGAGCGCAAGGTTGTATTCCCGCGTGCCCTGTTCGTCGGCATGGCCCTCGATGATCGCGGCATAGCCGGGGTTCTGGTTCAACCACTGGGCCTGGGCGGTCAGGATCTGACGCGCCTCGGGCGAGAGGGTGGACTGGTCAACGGCAAACAGCACCCGGTCGCCGACGCGCTGGTTGAAATAGGCGATCGAGGTCGGGTTGTTCGGATCGCCAAGCCCGGTGGTGTTGATGCCGCCACCCGCGCCACCCGCGCCGCCGGTACCGCCCGCGCCACCGGCGCCGTAGCGGTCAGGGTTGTTGCAGGCCGCAAGCGCAAGGGCGGCAACCAGAAGCAGCGATTTCGCGGCAAGGCTCATGTGGGGGCATCCTTCTTGTTGGTTCACTGGCTCGATCGCGGGCCAGATTAACAGCTTTGCGCCGCCGAGGGAATCGGCGGCGCGTCACATTTCACGGCAGAAGCGGCGACCAGGCGGGGTCGCTGGCAGGACCATCGGTCGGAATCTGCTTGAGGTTGCGCCCGGTGATGTCCACCGACCAGAGCGACGTCTGCCCGCCGGCGCCTGCCGTTTCGCGGGTGAACATGAGCACGCGCCCGTTCGGCGCCCAGGTCGGCCCCTCGTCCAGGAAGCTGGCGGTCAGCAGGCGTTCCTCGCTGCCGTCCGTGCGCATCACGCCGATATGGAAGCGGCCCGCGTTCTGCTTGGTGAAGGCGATGTAGTCGCCGCGCGGGCTCCAGACCGGGGTGCCATAGCGGCCCTCGCCGCCCGAGATCCGCGTGCCTTCGCCACCCGAGGCCGGCATGACATAGATCTGCGGCACGCCCGTGCGGTCGCTTTCGAACACGATCTTGCTGCCGTCGGGGCTGAAGCTGGGCGCGGTCTCGATCGAGGGTGCGTTGGTCAGCTGGCGCAGCCCGCCGCCGTTCAGCGACAGCGCGTAGATGTCGGTGTTGCCGCCGCGTTCCAGGCTGAAGACCACGGTCTGCCCGTCGGGCGAGAAGCGCGGGGCGAAGGTCATGGTGCCGGGCTGTTCCTCCAGCGTCCGGCGGCGCAGAGAGCCCACGTCCATCAGCGTGATCCGGGGGAATCCGGTCTCGTAGCTGGTGTAGAGGATGCGGTCGCCGGTGGGCGAGAAGCGCGGCGCCAGCACGATGGCGCTGGAATCGGTCAGATACTGCACATTGGCGCCGTCGTAATCCATCACCGCCAGGCGCTTGGCGCGGGCGTTCTTCGGGCCGCTTTCGCTGACAAAGACCACGCGGCTGTCGAAATAGCCGCCCTCGCCGGTGATCTTGGAATAGACCACGTCCGCGACCTTGTGCGCCATGCGCCGCCAGCCCTGGGTGGTGCCGGCGAATTGCAGCGCGGCCCCCTCCAGCGTCTGCCCGTTGAACACGTCATAGGCGCGGAACTTCACCGTGATCCGGTCGCCCGCCACGCTGACCGCGCCGGTCACCAGCACCTGCGCGTTGATCGCCTTCCAGTCCTCGAAGGCGATGCCGCCGTCGAAGCTGGTGATCCGGCTGATATGCGCATCCTCGCCGATGGTGCGGAAGAACCCGGTGCCTTCCAGGTCCGAGATCACCACCCGGGTGATCTGGCGCGCGTAATCCCCCGCGCCGCCTTCATCGATGAAGGTGGGCACCGCGATCGGCATCGGCTCGATCACGCCGGGGCCGATGACGATCCGCGGCGGGCTGGACTGCGCCAGGGCCGGGCCGGCCGCAAGCGCGCAGATCCCCAGGACAAGTGCCAGCAGGGTGCGGAAAGGGGGTCTCATGGGTCTGGTCATCGGCCTCATGCTCCGTTCTCTTGGTTGTGCTTGCCCGCCTGCCCGGCGAGGGAAAAGGGGAAATGCGCGCCTTCGGTTCCCGGTCATCTTGCCCTCATCCCATTGGCATCGAAGACCAGGTCAAGCACGCGCCAGGTGTCGTACTTGTCGGGCGGCAGCGGAAGTCCGCCGTCCGCATGCGCCCGGTTCACCGCCCGGCGCGCGGTTTCATAAAGCGTGCTGATGCCGCCCTGGCTTGGCCCGCTGGATTCGATCAGCTCGAACCCGGTCGGCGTGCCGTCGGCGGCAAAGGTGACGCGCACCACGACCAGCGAACTCAGCGCATCGGTCGAGGAGGCGCCAAGGTTCCATTTCCGCGAAATGGCCGAGGCGATGTTGCCCATCTCGCCCCCGGTCAGCGGCGGGCCCTGCGGCCGGTTCTGCCCGCCCGAGGTCGAGGGTCGCTCGGCCGGCGTCTCGACCGGCGTCTCCACCGCCTCGCCCAGAAGGGCGGCGATGGCATCCTCGGTCGCCCGGTCGTCCACCGGCTGCACCCGCAGCTCGGCCGAGGCCGTGGGCGCCGGGTCGGGCTGTGGCGCGGGCGTCGGGCGCGCGGGCTTGGCGCGGGGGCGCAGCGAGGTGGCCATGCCGGTTTCGGCGGTCTGGGTCTGGTTCGCCTCGGTCCGCGTCACGTCGCCGGTGTCGCGCGGCGCGGTGGCCTCGGTCGGCTCCTGCGGGATCACCTCTTCGGCCGTCACATCCGCGCTGATCGCGGGTTCGGGCGTGTCGGAGGTCGGTGCCTCGGTCTCGGGCTGCACCGGATCGGGGGCGATGATGTCCTCGGCCTCGGGCAGGGGCTGGATCTCGGTCGATTCCGTCTCGATCAGCTGTTCGGTCTCGGCCTGCGCCAGGTCGCTGGGCTGCGGCTGCGGGGTCGGTTCGGGCTCGGGCACAGGCTCGGGCTCGGGCTCCGGGGCTGGCTCGGGTGCTGGTGCGGGTTCGGGCGCGGGTTGGGGGCGGGCCGCGGGCCGCGTCGCCGGCATCTCGGGGGCAGGTTCATCGGCCGGATCGGGGGTTGATGCCGCCTGCAACGCGTCGAATTCGGCGCTGGTCAGGGTCGAGACATTCATCACCAGCGGTTCAGGCGGCGCCGAGGCCGGAAACAGCCAGTCGCCGACCAGCACCCAGAGGATCACCCCCAGATGCCCGGCCGCCGATACCACCGTTCCCGTCTCGAAGCGCTTCTCCATCCGCCTCAGCCGCCACCGTTGCCGGAATTGGACGCAGGCCCCGACCCAAAGCTTGGCCCCGCGCCATCGGTGACCAGGCCGATCTCGTTGAACCCGCCCGCGTTCAGCGCGCCCATGACCTGGGCCACGCGCTCGTAGGGGATCGCCCCGTCGGCTCGCAGGAAGATCTTGCGCGATTTCCGTTCGGCCGCGATGGCGGTCAGCTTCGGGATCAGTTCGGTATCGGCGATCTCGGTGGTCTGGATCGCCAGCCGCCCGTCGGCGGTGATGGTGACGGTCAGCGGCTCTTCCTGCTCGGTGGGCAGGGCGGTCGCCGCGGTCTTGGGCAGTTCGACCGGCACCCCCACGGTCAGCATCGGCGCCGCGACCATGAAGATGATCAGCAGCACCAGCATCACATCGACCATCGGCGTGATGTTGATCTCGTGCATGGCGGCCGCCCGTCCGCCGCGCCGGCGGCGCCGCCCGCCGCCTGCCTGTCCGGTTACGCCCATGCCCATGGCCTAGGAATCCAGCTGGCGCGACAGGATGGTCGCGAATTCGTCGGCAAAGGCCTCATAGCCCCCGACCACCCGGTCGATGTCGGCCGACAGCTTGTTGTAGAAGACCGCCGCCGGAATGGCCGCGACCAGGCCGACGCCGGTCGCGAGCAGCGCCTCGGCGATGCCCGGCGCCACCACGGCCAGGCTGGTGTTCTGGCTGATGGCGATCTGTTCGAAGCTGTGCTTGATGCCCCAGACCGTGCCGAACAGGCCGATGAAGGTCGCGGTCGAGCCGGTGGTGGCCAGGAAACTGAGGCCCCGGTTCATCACCTCGCTTTCGCGCGCGATGGCGACGTTCATCGCCCGGTCGATGCGCGACTGCGCCCCCGCGATCAGCCCGCCGTCCTGTCTGTGGCTGCGGCGCCATTCCAGCATGCCGGCCGCGAAGATTCGTTCCGAGGACCCCTGCGGATCGGGACCGATCCGTTCGAACAGCTCGTCCAGCGGCTCGCCCGACCAGAAGGCGCGGTCGAAGATCGAGGCTTCCCCTTTCGCCTTCCGCAGCATGATGTGTTTCTGGATGATGATCGCCCAGGACCAGAAGGACATGACGAACAGCATGATCATGACCAGCTTGACCGTCAGGGTCGCGCGGGCAAACAGCGCAAACATGGAGAAGTCGATCTCCTGCGCCATCGCAAGGGTGTTGGGTTCCATACGCCTGCTCTTGTTTGTCGGGCCATTTGTCGGCTCCGTTACAGGCTTTTCTATCAAGAATGGAGGGGGATTGCCAACACAACTCTGTGGCCGGCGGCGATTCGCCCTTGAAGAAGGTTGACGCCGCCGCCCGAACCGCCTCCTCGTGCGCCTGCGTCTTGTCGTCGCTGGGGGCCGGGCCGTGTGGGTCGCGGGGGCGTGGCGCGGCTGCCGGATGCGCCGCGATGTCTAGTGCAGAGGGCCCGAAAGCCGCGCCCGCAGGTCCGGTGGCAGCCGGGCAGCGTGCCCGTCATCGGTCAGGCAGACCAGCGTGACGCTGGCCTGGAACAGCCGTTCGGCGCCGCGCAGGACGCTCTGGTCCAGCAGGATGCGCGCGCCGCCCAGACTGTGCAGCAGGGTCTCCACCACCAGATCGTCGCCGAACCGGGCCGGGCGCAGGAAGTCGGCTTCGACCCGGCGCACGGCAAAGACGATGCCCTCGCGCGCTTTCAGCGCCATCTGGTCCACGCCAAGGCTCGCCACCCATTCGCTGCGCGCGCGTTCGATGAATTTCAGGTAATTCGCGTAATAGACGATGCCCGCAAGGTCGGTGTCCTCGTAATAGACGCGCAGGCTGAAACGGTGCGGGGTCATACGGGCTCCTCGGGGGGTCTTTGAAAGCCTAGGGCGCGGAACAGCACGCGGCAAGTCGTTAACCGGAAATGAACGGCCCCGGCCAAGGCATTGTTTTTGCTTGCATGGGAAAGGGCGCCGCGCGTGGCGCCTCAGTTGGGGGCGATCCGGGCCAGCAGCCGCAGGGCATGGGAGGCATCCCGTGCCATGGCCGGCAGGACCGGATCATAGCCGGCGCGGATCACCGCTCCGATCTCGGGCCGCAGGATCACCCGGTCTCCCATCCTGGCCAGCGGCGAGGTTCCGTCGAAGGCCCGGTCCGACCAGAGCACGACCGTCTGCACCGCCTGTGCCAGGGCCAGCGTCTCGGCCTCCATCGCCGCCAGCGCCGCATCCATGCGCAGAAAGACGAAGGCCGCCCGGATCGCGCCGCCGGCATCGAAGCGGAAGATCCGGTACTGGTTCGCCCCCGCCGCCTCCAGCCGGGCAACCAGCGGCGCCAGGTCCGGCACCAGCCGGTCCAGATCCCTCACCGCCAGAAGTTCGGCCCAGTCGCGGAAGGCAAAGACCATCAGGTTCGCCCCCAGTTCCGGATCGGTCTCGGCCATCCTGTGGCCTGCGAGCGCCACCACCGCCTCGAAGGCGCCCTTGAAGACCGCCAAGCTTGCATCGTCGATGCCAAAGACCACCGGCACGATCGGCCGGTCCCAGCGCGCGAAGAGATAGCTCCCGTCGCTGCGGGTAAACAGGGATTCGATTTCCTGCGGTTGCATGCCCATCTCCGCGCTGTCGTCTGCCCCGGCTACCACCAGGATCCGTCCGGAAACAAGCCCGCCATCCTTGCCTGCCCGGTCCTCAGCTGCCCTCAGGGGGGTCGGGACGCCCCGGCGCCAGAGAGGAGGGCAAATGCCCCAAGACGAGCGGGAAGGACGGATGCCGCGCGGCAGCTCTGCCTACTTGCCCCCGAACAGATCCGCCTGACCCGCAACCTTCGGCGCCTCGAGTCCCAGATGCCGCCAGGCCTTCGCCCCCAGCATCCGCCCGCGGGGCGTGCGCAGGATCAGGCCCTGTTGCAGAAGGTAGGGCTCGATCACCTCCTCGATCGCGTCCCGCGGCTCGCTCAGCGCTGCCGCGATGGTCTCTACCCCGACCGGCCCGCCGCCGTAGTTCTCGGCCAGCAGCGTCAGATAGCGCCGGTCGGCTCCATCCAGCCCAAGGCTGTCCACCGACAGCCGGGTCAGCGCCCGGTCCGCCAGGTCGCGGGTGATGCGTCCCCCGGCCTCCACCAGCGCGAAATCCGCCACCCGGCGCAGCAGCCGCCCCGCGATGCGGGGCGTCCCGCGCGCGCGGCGGGCGATCTCGCGGCAGCCCTCCGGCTCGGCCTGCAAGCCCATCAGCCGTGCCCCACGGGCGACGATCTCGTAAAGCTCGGCCTCGGAATAGAATTCCAGCCGCGTCGGGATGCCGAAACGGTCGCGCAGCGGAGTCGTCAGCAGACCCAGCCGCGTCGTGGCGCCGACCAGCGTGAAGGGCTGAAGGTCGATCCGCACCGTCCGCGCCGCCGGTCCCTCGCCGATCACGAGGTCCAGCGCGAAATCCTCCAGCGCGGGATAGAGCACTTCCTCCACGACCGGGCTGAGCCGGTGGATTTCGTCGATGAACAGCACGTCGCGGGGTTCGAGGTTCGTGAGGATCGCCGCGAGGTCCCCCGGCTTTGCCAGCACCGGACCCGAGGTCATCCGGAAGCCCACCCCAAGCTCGCGCGCCATGATCTGTGCCAGCGTGGTCTTGCCCAGACCGGGGGGGCCGTGGAACAGCGTATGGTCCATCGCCTCGCCCCGCATCCGGGCGCTTTCGATGAACACCGCAAGGTTCGCCCGCGCCTCGGCCTGGCCGATGAATTCGGCCAGCATCTGCGGACGCAGCGCCTTGTCGGTGTCCTCGGGCAGCTTTTCGGGCCGGAGCGTCGGATCGGAACTCATTTCGGTGCCAGCCGTTTCAGCGCGGCGCGGATCAGCGCGGCGGCGTCAGCCTCGGGCAGGTCGCCTGCCACGACCGCCACCGCCTGCGCCGCATCGCCCTGGCCGTAGCCGAGGTTCACCAGCGCCGAAAGCGCATCCGCCGAGGCCGCCGCTCGCCGCGCGGACCCCTCATCCGCGCGTGCGGGCGTCTTCGGTGCGGCCGCCACCGGCTCTGCCACCAGATCCTCGGCCACCGCGGCCGCGGCCAGACCCGCGCCCGACGCCATGACGCCGGGGGCCTTGGCCTTCAGTTCCAGGATCACCCGCTGCGCGAGCTTTGGCCCGACGCCCGGGGCCGCCTGCACCGCCCGCGCGTCGCCCAGCGTGATCGCCCGCCCCACGCCCTCGGCCCCCAGCGCGCCGAGAATGGCCATGGAGGCCTTCGCCCCCACGCCCTGCACGGTCATCAGAAGCTTGTGCCACTCTTTCTCCAACATTGTCGGGAAGCCGAAAAGCTGAAGCAGGTCCTCGCGCACCAGAAGGTCGGTATAAAGCGAGACGGCTTCGCCCACAGCCGGCAGACCGGCAAGCGTCCTTTCGCTGACATGGACGATATAGCCCACCCCGCGCACGTCGATCAGAACATGGTCCGGCCCGCGCCAGTCCAGTCGCCCCGAGATGCGCCCGATCATTCCGCCGCCCTCAGCGCGGCCGCCAGCCGGCCGGAGGATTGCACGTGATGTGCATGGCAGATCGCCACCGCCAGCGCATCGGCTGCGTCCGGCCCGGCGACCTTCACACCCGGCAGATGCAGCTTGACCATGTGATCGACCTGAACCTTCGCCGCATGACCGACGCCCACCACCGTCTTCTTCACCGCATTCGGCGCATATTCCCCGACCGCAAGCCCGAACTGTGCCGGAACCAGCAGCGCGATCCCCCGCGCCTGGCCGAGTTTCAGCGTTGCCACGGCGTCCTTGTTGACGAAGGTATGTTCCACGGCCGCCGCCTCGGGGTGCCAGAGGCGCAGGACTTCCGTCAGCTGGGAATGCAGGCTGAGCAGGCGCGCCGCAAGATCGCCATCCCCCCCGTCGGAATGGCAGATGCCATTGGCGACATGGCTCAGGCGCGACCCCGCCACGTCGATCACGCCCCAGCCCAGGTTCCTGAGCCCCGGATCGATGCCGATGACCCGCATCTTGTCTCCGTCCTCTGCCTCGCCACAAGGGCTAGCACGAAAAGGGAACATCCGCCAATGGCTTTCCGCGCTTCGCCCGAAATGCGGCCCATCATTTTGCGCTTGCAGAATCCGACCATTCTGCGCAGGAAAGCGGCATCGGATGCGGACCCGTCGGGAAGCTTCTGAAATAGATGACAAAATCTTGCCATGCGTCATGCGTTGGCTGCATGGCGGGATTGCCATGGCCAAGCTTGCTTTGCACATGCAGCATGAATATCTGGCACTGCGAGAGGGAATAGGCCCTCTTTCTGAGCAGCAAGCAAACAAGGAAAACCGCCATGGCCGCTGTCGAGACGACCCGCCCGGCGCCCTACGGCGCCATCACCACCTACCGCGTCATCAACGCCCTGTCGAACGCCGTTCTGGCGTTCCGGGCCTGGAATGACGCCCGTGTCACCCGCAAGGCCTTGAATCGGCTGTCGGATCGCGAGCTGGACGATATCGGTCTGTGCCGCGGCGACATCGAGTTCATCGGTCGCTGAAGTCCGTCGGGCCGCGCCGGCAAGGTCCGGCGGCCATGCCCGACAGGACAAGGAAATAGGGGCCGCATCGCAAGATGCGGCCCTTCGTCACTGAATACCCAACACTGAATAGCCGAGAGAAAAGGTTTCTCAGCGCGGCAGCAGGGACTGCAACTGCGAAGAGACGAACAATGTCGCCGGGTCGGCGTGCATCAGCCATGCGCCCACCGGATCAAACCCGTCACCGGCAGCAAGGGCGCTGACCCGGTTTTCGTAGGTCTGGGCGCCGATAAAGTAGTGGATCACACCCTTGACGCCGATGCCCACGGCCAGAACCAGAAGGACAGGTTTGACGAGCTTGAATACACGGCCCGTGCTACGGCCCGAGGCCTTGCGCCCGACAGTGCCCGCCGCTTCGAAGCCGTAGCCCTTGGCGTGGGACTTCTCGATCCGTGCAACGCGGCTGTAGAAATCGTTAAGATTAGGATCAACCCACATTTTGCTCACCCAGAGTGACAGCTCTGATGCTTAATTCCTGCCGCATGCTTATGGCGAAATTGCGGCACATGTGTCAGCCTGTGGCCTGTCCTGCCTGGAGTCAAGAATTGTCCACGATTTCAGGCCCGCTGTAGAACAAGCGTCGACCATTCTCCGATATCGTTCCGACTTTGCAGACAAAGACCGGCGGCCTTGTAGGCGGCCGTCACCGAATCTGCTTGCAGAGCGAGAAGGCCAGAGAGGATGGCTCTCCCGCCGGTTGCAAGGTGAGTCGAAATTGCGGGGGCAAGCTCGATCAGGGGGCCCTTGAGGATATTGGCGAAGATCAGATCGAAGGGGGCGGCGGCCACAATTGCGTGATGATCGAGGCCGGCAGCCTCCAGACAGTCCACCCGCCCTTGCAAGCCGTTGATCGCCACGTTCGCCTCGGCCACCTCCACCGCGACAGGGTCGATGTCGCTGGCGATGACCAGTGCGTCAGGCAGGGTCGCCGCTGCCGCCATCGCAAGGACCGCCGTGCCGCAGCCGATATCGGCAACCTTCGCCGGCCTCCAGCCCTCGCTCAGCAGGCGGTCGAAGGCCAGGAGACAGCCCAGAGTCGTGCCGTGGTGACCGGTGCCGAAGGCGACCGTCGCCTCGATCTGCAACGGAACGCGGCCCGGGGGCACCTTGTCGGCGTCATGGCTGCCGAAGACGAAGAAACGTCCGGCGTCCACCGGGCTGAGTTCGCGCCGCACATGGGCGACCCAGTCGACCTCGGGCAGTTCCGACACGGCAAAGGGCCGGGCGCCGAAGGCGGTGGCCAGGACTTCCAGCATCACCGCGTCGGGCGGCTCCAGGAAATAGCCGCCCACTTCCCACAGGCCCGAGCCGTCCTCGATCTCGAACACGCCGACGCCGGTGGGTTCGGGGGTCATCCGCTCCATGGCAGAGGCGAGGGACTGGGCGGCCTCTTCTCCGGGAAGGGTGGTAAGGGCGGAATAGGTGGGCATGGGCGATCTCCGGGGTTCAGGGCCGGATAGTCTCCGGCCCTGCCCGGGTCAAGCGCGGACGCCGGTGCCGATGGGGCAGGCGACGCCGGTGCCGCCCACGCCGCAGTAGCCGCCGGGGTTCTTGGCCAGGTATTGCTGGTGGTAGTCCTCGGCGAAGTAGAAGGTCGGGGCGGGGAGGATCTCGGTGGTGATCGGGCCCATCCCGGCGGCCTTCAGCGCCTGGGCATAGACCTCCTTCGAGGCCAGGGCGGCCGCCATCTGGGCGTCGGTGTAGCAATAGATGCCCGAGCGGTAGGTCGAGCCCACGTCATTGCCCTGCCGCATGCCTTGCGTCGGGTCATGGCCTTCCCAGAAGACCTTGAGCAGGTCCTCATAGGATACCCTGGCCGGATCGTAGATCACGCGGACCACCTCGTTGTGGCCGGTCAGCTGGGTGCAGGTTTCCTTGTAGGTCGGGTTCGGCGTGTAGCCGCCGGCATAGCCCACCATGGTCAGCCAGACGCCGGGGGTCTGCCAGAACTTGCGTTCGACCCCCCAGAAGCAGCCCATGCCGAACATCGCCTGTTCCATGCCCTCGGGGACCGGGGATTTCAGCGGGATGCCCGACAGGAAATGCGTCTCGGCCGTGGGCAGGGGTTCGGCCCGGCCGGGCAGGGCCTTGTCCGGCGTGACCATTTCCATCGACTTGCGGGTGAAGAACATTTCGGACCTCCGTTCCTGATGCGGAATATAGGGGGCGGCGTCGAAATCCCAACGCGGATTTCACTCCCCTCACCGCGCCTTGACCGGGCGCAGTCACTCGGCCGGTTCGGGGATCCCGCGGGAGAAGACGGTTTCAAATCCGGGCGAGGGATGCCGCGGGATCAGGCAGATCAGCGCAAAGGCAAAGAGCGCCATCCCGGCGCCAAGCAGGAAGACGTGGTCGGGCGAGCGCGCCCAGAGATAGCCAAGCGCCGCCGGCAGGAACACGGCCGCGATATGGTTGATCGTGAAGGCCACCGCGGCGGTGGGCGCGATGTCGCGCGGATCGGCGATCTTCTGGAAATAGGTCTTCAGGCTGAAGGACAGCGCAAAGAAGAGCTGGTCGAGGATATAAAGCCCGCCCGCGATCACCAGGCCCCAGCCGAACCAGTAGAGCCCTCCGTAGGCCAGGAACACCAGGGTCAGGCCGATGTATTCGAACCCCATCACGTTGCGTTCGCCATAGCGCGAAAGGGCGCGTCCCATCGCAGGTGCGACGGCCATGTTGATGAGATAGTTCACCAGCAGGAGGGCGGTCATCTCGGAGACTTTCATCCCGAAGCGTTCGACCATCATGAAGCCCGCGAAGACCACGAAGATCTGCCGCCGGGCACCCGCCATGAACTGGAGCGCGTAGTAAAGCCAGTAGCGGCGGCGCAGCACCATGTGCCGGTGCTGCGGATGGGGCGACTGGAACTGCGGATAGGCGAGCGCCGCGAAAAGCACGATGAGCAGCGTCAGACCCCCCGAGGCGAGATAGACCTTGTTGTAATCCAGCCCCAGCAGGTCCCAGAGCGCGACGATGGCACCATAGGCGGCCAGCGATGCCCCGGCGCCCACGGCAACGATCCGGCCCAGGACGATCGGCGCCCGGTCCTTGTCGATCCATTGCAGTTGCAGGGACTGGTTCACCGTCTCGAAGTAGTGAAACCCGATGGACGACAGCAGCGTGCAGACCAGCAGCCCGGTGAAGGACGGAAACCAGGCCGTCACCGCAGTCGCCGCCCCCAGCAGGGCGAGGGCCAGAAGCGCCAGCACCTGCTCGCGCAGTACCAGAAGCACCAGGATCACGCCGATGGCGAGAAATCCCGGAATCTCGCGCACGGTATGCAGCCAGCCGATCTCCTTGCCGGTGAAACTGGCGACCTCGATGACGAAGTTGTTCAGCAGCGCCGACCAGGTGGCAAAGCTGAGCGGCATCGCCGCCGCCATCAGATAGAGGAGCGCCTCGGGCCGTTGCCAGCGCGGCAGGTCACGGGTTTGCGACAGGGGCATCAGGGTGCGGGCCATTGGCCCGGCATACAGGGCATCGCGCGAGAGGCAAAGTCAAAGCTTGTGCCCGGAACAATTCCGCGGCCCCGATCGACCGGCGCCCGCAGCGATCCGGTGGCGGGGTTGCCCTTTGGCCCGCGGCGGGTGTAGAGGGGCGCATCACCGAAACGGGACCGAGGGTAGGGCCATGGCAGGCCATTCGAAATGGGCGAACATCCAGCATCGCAAGGGCAAGCAGGACAAGCTGCGTTCGAAGATGTTTTCCAAGCTGTCGAAGGAAATCACCGTCGCGGCCAAGATGGGGATGCCCGACCCCGACATGAACCCGCGCCTGCGTCTGGCGGTGAAGGCGGCCAAGGCGGCCTCGATGCCGAAGGACGTGATCGACCGGGCGATCAAGAAATCCCAGATGAACGACGGGGCGGATTACACCGAGATCCGCTATGAAGGGTACGGGGTGAACGGCATTGCGATCATCGTGGAGGCGATGACCGACAACCTGAACCGCACGGCGTCGAATGTGCGCAGCTATTTCACCAAATGCGGCGGGAACCTGGGCACCACCGGCTCGGTCAGCCACAGCTTCGACCGGGTGGGCGAGATTTCCTATCCCGCTTCGGTCGGATCGGCCGATGACGTGCTGATGGCCGCGCTCGAGGCGGGCGCCGATGACGTCGAAAGCGACGAAGAGGGCCACTGGATCTACTGCAAGGTCGAGAACCTGTCGGAAGTCTCGGACGCCTTGGAAAAGACGCTGGGCGAATCGACGGAGTCCAAGCTGGTCTGGAAACCGCAGACGCGCACCGTGGTGGACCTTGAGACCGCGCAGAAGCTGATGCGGCTGATCGACCTGCTGGAAGAGGACGATGACGTGCAGACCGTCACGCACAATTTCGACGTCCCCGACGAGGTGGCGGCGCAATTGTAGTGCCGCCGGAATTCTGCAAGAGAATTCCGGTCCGGAAAACGCATGTTTTCCGCCGGTCCCGCGATCTGCGCAGAAGTTTCCCTTGCATTCCGTGCCGCGAGGGCGCATGTGCAGCGGGCAGGGTTTCTACTCTATCGTCTTCTGTCTGCTTCGGCCTTCAGCTTCGATCGACACGACACTTGGGCCAGGCCACCGCAAGCTCGCGGGTGGCAAACATGACAGGAGACATCACGATGGCCAATGGCACCGTGAAATGGTTCAACGCCACCAAGGGTTTCGGCTTCATCGCCCCCGCAGGCGGATCGAAGGACGTTTTCGTCCACGTCACCGCGCTGGAACGTGCGGGCATCCGCTCGCTGCCCGACGGGCAGGCCGTGACCTATGACATCGAGCAGGATCGCAACGGCCGGGAATCGGCCGTGAACCTGGCTCTGGCGTAAGCCTTACCCTTCGGGGGTTCGGCAACGGGGGTGGCGAAGGCCGCCCCCGTTTCCTATTGCACAAGGGTCTGCCGCGCGGCGCGGTGGATTGCATGGGTGACCGGGGCCAGCGCCGGGGCGGCGAGCCGGGTGAACTGCCAGTGCAGCGCGACGTCGATGGGCGTGTCGGGCAACAGTTCGATCAGTCGTCCAGCGGCGAGATGGGCGGCAATCAGCGGCTCGGGGTTCATCCCCAGGCGAGGCCCGCAAGACAGGCGTCCACGAAGGCCCGTGACGAGGCGATCCGGTGCGTCGGAAGGGCTGCGCGCGCCAGCCCCCGGGCCGCGGCCCAGCGGGTCTGAAGCCGGTCCTTGTCCGAGAAGGTCAAAGCGGGGGCTTTTGCCAGGCTTTCCGGCGTCACCCCCTTCGGGAACCAGGTCCGCACATAGGCCGGAGAGGCGGTGGCGCGGTAGCGCAGCGCCCCGAGCGGCAGGGTGTCGCACCCCTGCAAGGGGCCGGGATGCGCGGTGATGGCGGCCACCACCTCTCCGCGCCGCAGCCAGTCCTGGCTGACATCCTGGTCGTCGATGACGAGGTCGAAGAGGAACCCTTCCGTCGCGGCCAGGGCGGGAATGACCCAGGTGGCAAGGCTGTCGGCATTGACGGCGATGCGCAGCGTCGCCGGGCCTGACCGCAGGCCGAGATCCTGCGCCAGGGTGCGTTCCAACAGTGCAATCTCGTCGTGGTGCCGGATCAGGCGAAGGCCGGTTTCGGTCGCCGTGCAGGGCGTGCCGCGGCGGATGAGCAGGGCGCCGGTCGCCTCTTCCAGCGCCTTGATCCGCTGCGAGACGGCCGAGGGGGTGACGTGCAGTTCGGCCGCGGCAAGGTCAAAGGCGCCGCGCCGGTGGACGGCGGCAAGGGCGGCAAGCTGAGCGGGATCATGCATTAGCATGGCTAAATCGCAGACAGGAAGATTACTTGGAGTTTCGCGGTTGCGGGCCCTAGGTCAAGGGAGACGCGGAGAGTCCCATGGTGGAAAGCGATCTGAAGGTCCTGCTGGCGACGATGGAGCCGGTCCTGCACCCCGAGCCCTATGGCATTGCGGTCCGGGCCGGGGAAGCGCTGAGGGTCGAACCCTTTGCGACTGTGGCCGAAGCCGAGGGCCTGACCGTGATCGCGCCCCTGGCCGAGATGCGTGCGGCGGGGATGGTGTCGGACCCCTAGGCGCGGATCAGCCTGACGGTGCAGTCGGACCTTGCGGCGGTGGGGCTGACGGCGGCCTTCGCGGGGGCGCTGGGCCGGGAGGGGATCAGCTGCAACGTGGTCGCGGGCTATCACCACGACCATCTGTTCGTGCCGTGGGACCGGCGGTGGGACGCGATGGTGGCATTGCGGGCTCTGTCGGATGCTTGAAGCGGCGGGGAACGGCTATCTGGTGGCCTTGTCCCTGATCCTGGCGATCGGGGCGCAGAATGCCTTCGTGCGGCGACAGGGCCTTCGGCGGGAACATGTCGGGCCGGTGGTGGCGGTCTGCGCGCTGTCGGATGCGGTGCTGATCGGGGCGGGCGTGACGGGGTTCGGCGCGTTGTCGGCGGCGGTCCCGTGGTTCGCAGGGGCGATGCGCTGGTCGGGTGTGGTGTTCCTGCTGGTCTACGGGGTGCTGCGGTTCCGGACGGCGCTGCGCGGAGGAGAGGCGCTGCAACCGTCGGAGGCAGCGCCGGCCTCGCTGGGCAAGGTGCTTGCGACCTGTCTGATGCTGACCTGGGCCAACCCGCATGTCTATCTGGACACGGTGGTGCTGATCGGGTCGATCTCGGCCCAGTATGCGCCACACCAGGCAGTGTTCGGGGTGGCGGCGGCCTGCGCGTCGTTCAGCTTCTTCGCCGTGCTGGGCTTCGGGGCGCGACTCCTGGCACCCGTCTTCGCGCGGCCCGCGGCCTGGGTCTGGCTGGAGGTCGGTGTCGGGGTGACGATGTGGGCCATCGCGGCGGGGCTTGCCTTTGGCTGAGCCATCGGCTTCTGTCGCCGGATGCGCGCGATGTCGGATCTTGGCCGCCCCGTGGAAGGGGTCTTGTGGATGCTGGCCACCACGCTGGCCTTCGTCGGGGTCAACGGGATCGTGCGGCATCTGGGAACCGACCTTCCGGCAGCGCAGTCGGCGTTCATCCGCTTTGCCTTCGGCCTGACCTTCCTGGTCCCGGCACTGTGGGCGATGCGAGGCACGCGGCTGCCCGAGGGGATCTGGCCCCTGTTCCTCTGGCGCGGGGGCCTGCATGTCGCGGCGGTGATCTTCTGGTTCTGGGCCATGGCCCGGGTGCCGGTGGCCGAGATGGCAGCGATCGGGTTCCTCAATCCGGTGATCGTGCTGGTGATCGCCGGCCTGCTGCTGGGAGAAGGTTTGGGGCGTGGTCGGCTGGTCAGCATCATGGTGGCGCTTCTCGGGGCACTGGTCGTCCTGCGGCCCGGCCTGCGCGAGATCACGCCCGGCCACCTGTCCCAGCTGGCGGCGACGCTCTGTTTTGCGATCAGCTACATCTTCGCCAAGCGGCTGAGCGCGATGGCCCCGGCAAGCGTGGTGGTCGCGGTCCTGTCGGTGACGGTGGCAATCGGGCTGGCGCCGATCGCATGGTGGGTCTGGCAGCCGGTCAGCGCCGAGCAGCTGGCCTGGCTGGCCGGGGTCGCGGCGCTGGCGACGCTGGGGCACTACACGATGACCCGGGCCTTCAGGGCGGCGCCTCTGGCGGTGACGCAGCCGGTGACGTTCCTCCAGATCCTCTGGGCGACGCTTCTGGGGGCGCTGGTCTTCGGCGAGGCGGTGGACGGCTTCGTGATCCTGGGCGGCGCGCTGATCGTGGGGGCGGTCAGCCTGAACACCTGGGCCGAGGCCAGGAAAGGGCGGATTCCGCCGCAGCCGGAACCCTGAGCCCGGCGCATTGCGGGCGTGATCGCCCGCCATGCACCTGTCACGCCGGACGAAAGCTCCGCCGGGGCGGACCGTCGGCTGCCCGAGGTCGGAGCGCCTGGCGAAGGGCCAAGGCCAGACGGCGGGTCTTGCCGAGGTACGCCCGGGTTCTGGTGTTGCGCGGGTTCGGACGGGGCCGTGCGGTCTGCTCAGCCGACGTGAACGAAGCCTTCCTAGGGTCGCGGGCCAAGGCGATCTCCGGAGGTTTCTGATGCCCGACGATACGACGATCCTGTCGCTGCCCCTGATCCTTCCGGCGCAGGCGCAGAAGCATGTCACCCACAACGAGGCCCTGGTGAAGCTGGACCTGATCGTGCAGCTTGCGGTCATCAACCGGACCCTGACCACCCCGCCCGCGCTGCCCGCCATCGGTGACCGGCACATCGTGGCGGCAGGTGCGACCGGCCCCTGGACCGGGCAGGCGGGGCGGATCGCCATGTTCACCGAGGCGGGCTGGCAGTTCACGCAGCCGCTGCCGGGCTGGCAGGCCTATGTGATGGCGGAAAGCCAGATGGCCTTCTACAACGGCCTGACCTGGATCGCGCTGTCGGACGGGCCGTTCACGGTGGGGCGGCTGGGCGTCTCGGCCACGCCGGATGCCACGAACCGGCTGGCGGTGTCCTCTCCTGCGACGCTGCTGAACCATGCGGGATCGGGGCACCAGCTGAAGCTGAACAAGGCCGCGGCCTCGGACACGGCGAGCCTTCTGTTCCAGACGGGCTTCGGGGGACGGGCCGAGATGGGCACGGCGGGGGCGGACGATTTCAGCGTCAAGGTCAGCGCCGATGGTGGAAGCTGGTCGGTCGCGCTGATCTCGGACGCGGCGACCGGAGAGGTGACCCTGCCGCAGCCTCTGCATCTGGGCGGTCAGGCAAGCGATCCCGCCGCGCCGGTTGACGGCACGCTGTGGCTGAACACCACCACCGGCGAGGTGAAGGTGCGCAGCGCCGGCGTGACCCAGGTCGTCGGCGGTGGCGGCGGCGGCGGTGTCAGCGACGGCGACAAGGGCGACATCACGGTGTCGGGTGCGGGGACGATCTGGACGATCGACGCGGGCGCGGTGACCCTGGACAAGCTTGCGAACATCGCGACGAACAGCTTCCTCGGCCGGGACTCGGCAGGGACGGGCGCGCCGGAGGTGCTGACGCCCGCACAGGCGCGCGCCATCCTGAACGTGGCGGACGGGGCGAACAACTACGCGCACCCGAACCACAGCGGCGATGTCACCTCGACAGGCGATGGCGCGACAACGATTGCGAACGATGTGGTGACGAACGCGAAGCTGGCCGACATGGCCTCGGGCACGCTGAAGGGGCGGTCAAGCGCGGGCAGCGGCGATCCGGAGGATCTGACGGGCACGCAGGCCACGGCGCTGCTGGACACCTTCACCAGCGGGGCGAAGGGCCTGGCTCCGGCCTCGGGCGGGGGGACGACCAATTTCCTGCGCGCCGATGGCACCTGGGCCGCACCGCCCGGCGGTGGCGGCGGATCGCCCGGAGGAGCCTCTGGCACGGTCCAGTTCAACGATGCCGGCAGCTTCGGCGGCGCGGCGGACGTGGAGATCGAGGGCGGACAGCTGCGCCTGCCGACCATTGCGACGCCTGCCGTTCCGGCAGCAGACGGGGTGAAGCTGTTCGGCCGCAAGGTCGGAGGGCGGTCCATGCCGGCCTTCATGGGACCGAGCGGTCTGGACAGCGCGTTGCAGCCGTCCTTTGCCCGCAACAAGATCGGCATGTTCATGGCTGCCGGAAACGGCGGCACGGATACGGCGGTCGGCATTGCCATGACCGGGACGGGCACCGCCACATCCGAGAACGTCGGCACCTCGAACCTGCACAACTACATGCGCAGGCGGTCATGGTTGGTGACAACTGCATCCACTACGGCGGTGGCCGGTCTGCGCGGAAACGCCTTGCAGTGGACGCTTGGCGGGCCTTCCGCCGAACTGGGCGGCTTCCACCTCGTCTGGCGCTGGGGTCCGGCAACAGGGGTCGCCACCAGCACGCACCGGGTCTTTGTCGGCATGCGCGGATCGGCTTCCGCGCCGTCAGACGTCAACCCGTCCACGCTGACCAACATCTGCGGCATGGGCTATGACGCCGGCGACACGAACATCCAGTTCATGCACAACGACGGAAGCGGAACAGCGACGAAGATCGACCTGGGGTCGGGCTTTCCCAAACCGAACGCCGACCGGACCGCGGTCTACGAGATTGCCCTCTTTGCGCCGCCCGGCACCACGCAGTCGCTGGGCTACGAAGTGACGAACCTCGTATCGGGTGCTGTGGCCACGGGAACAGTCACCACCGACCTGCCGTCTGCCACGCAGCTTCTGACGCCCTACGGCTACATCAGCGTCGGCGGCACCAACTCGGTCATCGGCTTTGCGACGATGGGCCTCTATATCGAAAGCGACTACTGACATGATCCTGCACGTCCTGTTCACCGAAGACGGCATCCCGGGGTGGATCGGCGAGGCCCCGCGCGAGGGGAGCGAGCCGGTCGAGGGCCTGACAGTCGCGTTCCTGGCCGCGCATCGCCGCACCGCGCGCGGGAAATGGGTGGCCCGCAGTCCGGCCAGACCGGAGGCCCCGACCCCCGAGGCCATGGCAGAGGCGGCAGAAGCAGCGCATGCGGCCGCGCTTGCCCAGCGCGACGAAACCGTGCGCCTGGCCCTGGCCGCCGAGGCGGACCCGCTGTTCTTCCGCTGGCAGCGCGGCGAGGTCAGCCAGGAGGCCTGGCTTGACGCGGTGGCCCGCGTGAAGGCCCGCCATCCGAAACCCGAGCGACCCTGAGCCGTTGACCACTCGCCCCGGCCCGGGGATTTGACACCCTGGGCCGGGCTGCATAGACATGCCGCCAGTCTGGAAGGGGCAGCGGCATGCGCATCGCGATGATCGGGACAGGGTATGTCGGGCTGGTCTCTGGCGCCTGCTTTTCGGATTTCGGGCACGAGGTGGTCTGTGTCGATCGCGACGCGGGCAAGATCGCGCGGCTGAACCAGGGCGAGGTGCCCATCTTCGAGCCGGGCCTAGAGGCGCTGATCGCCAAGAACACCAGCGCCGGGCGGCTGAGCTTCACGACCGAACTTGCCGCAGCCGTCGATGGCGCCGACGCGGTGTTCATTGCGGTCGGCACGCCGACACGGCGCGGCGACGGGCATGCAGACCTGACCTATGTCATGGCCGCGGCGGCCGAGATCGGAAGGGCCCTGACGGGCTATGCGGTGGTGGTCACCAAGTCCACCGTGCCGGTCGGCACCAACCGCAAGGTGGCCGCGGCGATCCGCGAGGCCAATCCGGCGGCCGCCTTCGACGTCGCCTCGAACCCGGAATTCCTGCGCGAAGGCGCGGCGATCGACGATTTCATGCATCCCGACCGCGTGGTGGTGGGCGTCGAGACGCCAAAGGCGCGCAAGGTGATGGCCGAACTTTACCGCCCGTTGTCCCTGCGCGAGTTTCCCATGGTCTACACCGGACTGGAAAGCGCCGAGCTGATCAAATACGCCGCCAACGCCTTCCTTGCGACCAAGATCACCTTCATCAACGAGATCGCCGCCCTGTGCGAGAAGGTCGGCGCGGATGTGAAGACGGTGGCCAGGGGCATCGGCATGGACGGGCGCATCGGCGACAAGTTCCTGCACGCCGGCCCCGGCTACGGCGGAAGCTGTTTTCCAAAGGATACCAAGGCCCTGGCCCGTATCGGACAGGAACATGCCGCGCCGATCCAGATCGTCGAGACGGTCATCAAGGTCAACGAGGAAGTGAAGCGCCGGATGATCGACAAGATCGTCGATCTCTGCGGCGGGGTGCTCCGCGACAAGACCATCGCGGTCCTTGGCGTCACCTTCAAGCCCAACACCGACGACATGCGCGAGGCGCCCTCGCTGACCATCATCCCGGCGCTGGTGGGCGGGGGGGCGAAGGTCCGGGTCAGCGATCCCCAGGGCAGGCATGAGGGCGAGGCGCTCTTGCCGGGCGTGAAATGGATCGACAATCCCTATCAGGCCGCCAACGATGCCGACCTCGTGGTCCTTCTGACCGAATGGAACGAGTTCCGCGGCCTCGACCTGGCCAAGCTGGCGCGCAAGATGGCAACCCCGCAGATGGCCGACCTGCGCAACATCTATGATCCGGCCGAAGTGCGCGCGGCCGGGTTCACCGCCTATGTCGGGGTCGGTCGCTAGCTGGCCTTTGCGTTCCAGGCCTCGATCTTCCGGTAGAGCGTCGAGGGCGACACATCCAGCACCCGCGCCGCCTTGGGGATCGAGCCGCCATGCATGGCAAGCGTGGCCTCGATCAGCCGGCGTTCGGCCTCGGCCAGCGGCAGGCCCAGCAGGCTGTCGGTGCCAAGCGCATCGGGCGCGGCCATCGGCGGCGATGGTGGTTCGGCGGGGCGCCCTTCCTCGGCCAGGCCCGGAGGCAGCATGTCGGGCGTGACCCAGCCGCCCTGGTTCAGCACCACCACGTTGCGCATGACGTTCAACAGCTGACGGACATTCCCCGGCCAGGGCAGGGACAGCATCAGCGCGCGGGTGGCGGGGTCGAGCCCGTGGAACTCGCGCCCCTCTTCCTGGGCAAAGCGGGCAAGCGCGGCCTCGGCGATCTCGATGATGTCCTGTCCGCGCTCGCGCAGGGGCGGCATGTGGATCGGCACGACATAGAGCCGGTAGTACAGATCCTCGCGGAAATGCCCGCGACGCACGGCGTCCAGCGGATCGCGGTTGGTCGCGCAGACGATGCGGACGTTGACCTTGCGCGGCCGGGTGGCGCCGACCGGCTGGACGGTCGAGGTTTGCAGGAAGCGCAAGAGCTTGGTTTGCAGGGCCGGGGCCATTTCGCAGATCTCGTCCAGGAACAGGGTGCCGCCATCCGCCGCCTGCGCGGCCCCCTGCTTGTCCGAGATCGCGCCGGTGAAACTGCCCTTCATGTGGCCGAAGACTTCCGATTCCAGCAGGTCCTGCGGAATCGCGCCGCAGTTCAGCGCGATGAACGGCCCATTGGCCCGGTTGGAATTGGCATGGACGGCCAGCGCGCAAAGCTCTTTCCCGGTGCCGCTTTCGCCGGTGATGAACACGGTCGCCATCGACCGCGCGACCGAGCCGATGGTCATGTGGATGCGTTTCATCGCGTCGGAAGAGCCGATGAAGCCGGAACTTTCGGCAATCTCCGCCGGGTCTCGGCCGCGCGTGGCGGCCTGGCCGTCGGTCTTGCCGGTGTCGCGCGGGGTTGCCTCGGCCAGGGCATTCTGGACGGCGGACAGAAAGCGCCCCTCGTCAAAAGGCTTGACCAGAAAGTCATGCGCCCCGGCGCGCATCGCCTCGACCGCGCGGCTGACCGATCCGTTGGCGGTGATCGCGATCACCCGGGTCTCCGGCTGGATTGCCTGGATGTCGCGCATGACTTCCAGACCATCGCGATCCGGCAGGATCAGGTCCAGCAGCACCACCATCGGACGATGCGCCCGGAATTGCTGCAACCCCTCCTCGGCGGTTCCGGCAACAGCCACCCGGTGCCCGGCCGTGGCCAGGATCGACCGATAGACCATCTGCAGGGAAAGGGTGTCCTCGACAAGCAGGACCGACGGGCGGGACAGGGGCGTTGCGGGTTTCAAGCGGGCCGAGCCTCCGGGGGGGTGGTGGACCGGATCAGACCGATCAGCGCAGTCAGTTCGCCCGCAAGCGGTGGCATCAGCGGTTCAAGCGCCGCCCGGTCCCGGGCATGGGCGATGGCGTTCAGACGTTCCGCCATCGCCTGCAAGGACAGGGCCCCGACCGAGCCGGAAAGCGAGATCAGCACATGGCTGCCTTCGCGCAGCGCCTTCCAGTCAAGGTCGCCGGCAGCCCGGTTCAGCTTCGCCTCGGTCGCGGTCAGGTCTTCGCTTAGACGGGCCAGCAGTTCGGACGCAAGATCGGGCCCGGTGATGTCCAGCAAATGGCGCAGCCGCGACGGGTCGAACTCTTTCATGCCGGAGCCGGCCGGTGCAAGCGGGCCGGCAATCCGCGCCGCCGCTTCCTCGATCTGCGCCAGCGCCGACTTCTGTTCGGCAGTTTCGAGCCAGGGTCGCAAGGCCGCAACCGCCTCGTACAGCCGAGCCAGGGCCTGAAGTGTGCCGGGCGATGCCGTCATGCACGAATCGTCCCGAAATGCGAAAGCCCTCTTTGCATAATGCAAAGATTGCCGGGGATCGGGCGGCCTGTCCAGCCGATTTCACACTAGCCGCGCGCGAGACCCAGGGATTGCAACGCCCGGGCGATCTCGTCCAGGATCGCCGGGTCGTCGATCGTCGCGGGCATCTTCCACGGCTGGCCGTCGGCGATCTTGACCATCGTGCCACGCAGGATCTTGCCCGATCGCGTCTTGGGCAGGCGGTCCACCACCACGGCGCGCTTGAAATCGGCGACGGGGCCGATCTGGTCGCGCACCAGCTGCACGCATTCCCTGACCACCTCGTCATGCGGGCGGTTGCACCCCTTGTTCAGGCAGAGGAAGCCCAGCGGCGATTGGCCCTTCAACTCGTCGGCGACCCCGATCACGGCACATTCGGCGACGTCCTTGTGGCCGGCCAGAACCTCTTCCATCGCGCCGGTGGACAGGCGGTGGCCGGCGACGTTGATGACGTCATCGGTGCGGGCCATGATGTAAAGGTAGCCGTCGGCGTCCACGTAACCGGCGTCGCCCGTCTCGTAATAGCCGGGGAAATGGGTCAGGTAGGATTTGCGGAAGCGGTCCTCGGCGTTCCAGAGGGTGGGGAGCGTCCCGGGGGGCAGCGGCAGCCTGATCGCGATGGCACCAAGGGTGCCGGGGGAAACCGGGTGGCCGCCTTCGTCCAGCACCTGCACGTCGAAGCCGGGCATGGGCACGGACGGCGAGCCGATCTTGACCGGCAGCTGTTCGATGCCAAGGGGGTTCGCGGCGATGGCATAGCCGGTTTCGGTCTGCCACCAATGGTCGATCACCGGGACCTTCAGATGGGTCTGCGCCCAGTGGATCGTGTCGGGGTCGGCGCGTTCTCCGGCAAGGAACAGGGCCTGGAGCGTGGGGAGCGGCGGGACCAGTTTCCCGTCCGGGTCGTCGCGCTTGATGGCGCGAAGGGCGGTGGGCGCGGTGAAGAAGCTGCGCACCTTGTGTTCGTTGATGACGCGCCAGAAGGCGGCGGCGTCGGGGGTCCCGACGGGTTTGCCTTCATAGACCACGGTGGTGCAGCCCGCGATCAGGGGGCCATAGCAGATGTAGCTGTGGCCGACGACCCAGCCGACGTCGGAGGCGGCCCAGAACACGTCGCCCGCGCCCACATTGTAGATCGCGCGCATGGTCCAGTTCAGCGCCACCAGATGCCCGGCGGTGGGGCGGACGACGCCCTTGGGCGCGCCGGTGGTGCCGGAGGTGTAGAGGATATAGGCCGGGTGATTGCCCGCGACCGGGGTGCAGTCGGCGGGGGCAACGCCGTGCTGGAATTCGTGCCAGTCGAGATCGCGGCCTTCGGTCAGTTTCGCCACTTCCTGCTCGCGCTGGAAGATCACGCAGAAGTCGGGCTTGTGGCTGGCCTGGTCGATGGCGGCATCGAGGAGCGGCTTGTAGTGGACCACGCGGCTGGGTTCGATCCCGCAGGAGGCAGAGATGATCGCCTTCGGGGTGCAGTCGTCGATGCGGACGGCGAGTTCATGCGCCGCAAAGCCGCCGAAGACGACGGAATGGATCGCGCCAAGCCGGGCGCAGGCGAGCATCGCCTCCAGCGCTTCGGGGACCATCGGCATGTAGATGATGATGCGATCGCCCTTCTGGATGCCCCTGGCCTTCAGCGCACCGGCGAGGCGGGAGACGCGGTCCTGCAACTCGGCATAGGTGATGGTGTGCCTGGTGCCGGTGACCGGGCTGTCGTGGATGATGGCGGGCTGTTTGCCGCGTCCGGCGACGACATGGCGGTCGACGGCGTTCCAGCAGGTGTTCACTTCGGCGTCGGTGAACCATTCGTAAAGCGGGGCGCGGCTGTCATCCAGCGCCTTCGTGGGCTTTTGCACCCAGTCGATGCCCCCTGCGGCGGAAAGCCAGAAGCCCTCCGGATCCTGCTGCCACTGGCCGTAAACCTGAGCATAGCTCATCGCGATCTCCCCCCGCTGATGCACTGCGCTGGTGGTATGCGAAGGAATGCCGGTCGCGCAACGGTGTTACCGATAGCGGCGTGCGGCAGTTTTGCAGAATTTGCCGACAGCGGACGGCAGGATTTGCAAAGTTCTCGGATCGGGAAAAGCCGTGCTGCCCGAGCCGGCGAGTTTGCAAAGCCTGCGCCCGGCCGATTCGCTCGTCGTGGACTTCGTCCCTCCTCGCTCGGGTCCGGCGACGAGAAGCCGAAGGCGCACGAGGAACGGTCAGCCGTAATGCGCCACGGGCGTCCCGGCGATGGCGGACATGTTCAGCAAGCCCCGCGCGGTGATCGCGGGCGTCACCACATGCGCCTTGTTGCCCATGCCCATCAGGATCGGCCCGACCTCCAGCCCCCCGGCCTTGACCTTCAGGATGTTGCGCACGCCCGAGGCGACTTCGCTTGAGGCAAAGACCAGCACGTTTGCCGCCCCTTCGTAGCGTGACCCCGGCAAGAGGCGGTCGCGGATCGACTGGTCGAGCGCGGCGTCGAGGTTCATCTCGCCCTCATAGGCGAAGTCGGGCTCGCGCAGGTCCAGCAGCTCCAGCGCCTCGCGCATCCGGCGGGCGCTGGCGTTGTCCATGTTGCCGAACTGCGACTGGGTGCAGAGCGCGATCTTGGGCGTGATGCCGAAGCGGCGGACATGGCGCGCGGCGCCGATCACCGTTTCCATGATCTGGGCCGGGGTCGGCTCGGAATGCACATGGGTATCGGCGATGAACAGCGGTCCATCCTCCAGGATCATCAGCGACAGCGCCGCGACCGGGTGCAGCCCCCCACGCGCCAGGATCTGGCGGACATAGCCGAGGTGCCAGTTGTACTGCCCGAAGGTGCCGCAGATCATGCTGTCGGCTTCCTCGCGGTGCACCATGATCGCGGCGATGGCGGTCGAGTTCGTCCGCATCACGGCCCGGGCGATGTCGGGCGTCACGCCACGCCGGGCCATCAGTTCGTGATAGGTGCCCCAGTAATCGCGGTAGCGGTGGTCGTTTTCCGGGTTCACCAGATGGAAGTCGCGGCCCGGACGGATCGGCAGGCCGAAGCGTTCGCAGCGCGCCTCGACCACTTCGGGGCGGCCGATCAGGATCGGGACTTCGGTCGTCTCTTCCAGGATCGCGTTGGCCGCGCGCAGCACACGTTCGTCCTCGCCTTCGGCAAAGACGATCCGGCGCGAGGCGGTGCGGGCGGCTTCGAACACCGGGCGCATGAGAAGCGCCGACTTGAACACTGAGCCGTCCAGCTTGCGCTTGTAGGCGTCGAGGTCGGCAATGGGCCGGGTGGCGACACCGGTCTCCATCGCGGCCCGGGCGACGGCGCTGGCGACGGTGCCGATCAGGCGGGGGTCGAAGGGTTTCGGGATCAGATAGTCGGCCCCGAAGGCCATGGTCTCGCCCCGGTAGGCGGCGGCGGCCTCGGCGCTGGTGGTGGCGCGGGCAAGGGCCGCGATGCCTTCGATGCAGGCCAGTTCCATCGCGTCGTTGATCGTGGTGGCGCCCACGTCCAGCGCCCCCCGGAAGATGAAGGGAAAGCAGAGGACGTTGTTGACCTGGTTCGGAAAGTCCGACCGCCCGGTGGCGATGATCGCGCCGGGGGCGACCTTGCGGGCCTCGTCGGGCAGGATTTCCGGCGTGGGGTTGGCCAGCGCGAAGATGATCGGGTTCGGAGCCATCTTCGCCACCATCTCGGGCGTCAGCACGCCGGGGCCGGAGAGGCCGAGGAACAGATCCGCGCCCGCGATGACATCGGAAAGGGTGGCGGGGGTGTTCCCCTGGGCGAAGGCCGCCTTCTGCGGGGTCATCTGCGCCTCGCGGCCCTTGTAGACCAGCCCTTCCAGGTCGCAGAGCCAGATGTTCTGGCGCCTGACCCCCAGTTTCACCAGCATCTCGAGGCAGGCGATCCCCGCCGCCCCGCCGCCGGTCGAGACGACCTTGATATCCTGAAACCGCTTGCCCGCGACGATCATCGCGTTGGTGGCCGCCGCCCCCACGACGATCGCGGTGCCGTGCTGGTCGTCGTGGAAGACGGGGATGTTCATCCGTTCCCGGCACAGCTTTTCGACGATGAAGCAGTCGGGGGCCTTGATGTCCTCAAGGTTCACCGCGCCGAAGGTCGGCTCCAGCGCGCAGACGATTTCGGCCAGCTTCACCGGGTCGGGTTCGTTCACCTCGATGTCGAAACAGTCGATGTTGGCGAATTTCTTGAACAGGACCGCCTTGCCCTCCATCACCGGCTTCGCGGCCAGTGCGCCGATGTTGCCAAGGCCGAGGACGGCGGTGCCGTTCGAGATGACCGCGACCAGATTCCCGCGCGAGGTGTAGCGGCTGGCCGTTGCCGGGTCGGCCTTGATCTCCAGGCAGGCCTCGGCGACCCCCGGGGAATAGGCCCGGGCCAGGTCGCGACCGTTGGCCAGCGGCTTCGTGGCGCGGATCTCCAGCTTCCCGGGCTTTGGAAACTCGTGGTAATCCAGTGCCGCCTGCCGCGCGTTGTCGTGCCGAGCCTCGTCCATCCGTTCCTCCCGCGAAGATGGTTCAGCGTTAAACCATCTTTCCCGCCCCGCCAATGCGGCTTTGCCTGAAGCCGTTTCCGGCCCGGCTTGCAAATCACCGGCGCGCCGGACACGATGCCGCCATAGCACGGGGACCACAATGACGGAAATACGCGCCGAGATCCGCCTGCCGACGCAGGAGCTGCGGGAGGATCTGCCCTTCTACACGAAAACGCTGGGGATGCGGCTGGACATGATCTTTCCTGCCGACAACCCGGAGGTGGCGGTCCTGTCGGGCCACGGCCTGCGGCTGCGCCTCCAGAAAGGCGCGCCCGAGGCGCCGGGGACGATCCGCATCCTGACGGATGATCCGGGTTTTGCCGGGGGGGCGAAAGAACTGATGGCCCCGAACGGGACGCGGGTGGAGATCGACGAGTTGAACCCGCCGGTCGTCACGCCCGCGACCGAACATGCCTTCGTGGTGCGGCGCCTGGCCGATCAGGCCCCCTGGGTGATCGGGCGGGCGGGGATGGAATACCGCGACCTGATCCCCAGCCGACTGGGCGGGGCGATGATCGCCAGCCACATCCGCGTGCCCGACGGGCCGGTGCCGGACATGGTGCATTTCCACAGGGTCGGTTTCCAGCTGATCTTCTGCGTCGCGGGCTGGGTGGATGTTCTGTACGAGGATCAGGGCGATGTGCGGCGCATCCATGCCGGCGACTGCTTCATCCAGCCGCCGGGCATCCGCCACAGGGTGCTGCATTCGGAAGGCGTGCAGGTGGTGGAGATCGGGGTTCCGGCCGAGCATGTGACCGAGATCGACCACGAGATGCAGCTGCCCACGCCGCACTACTGGCCCGACCGGGAATGGGAGGGGCAGCGGTTCGTGCATGACATCGGGGCGAAGGGGGTGTTCCGGCCCTTCCGCATCCCCGGCTTCGAGGCGCGGGATACGGGGATCAACGCGGCGACGAAGGGCGTTGCATCGGTGATGGTCGCGCGCCCGTCGGGCGAGGCGCCCTGGACGGTGCATGAGGGCGACATCCTGTTCACCTTCGTGATGCGGGGCGGGATGGTGCTGGAGGGCGAGGGGAAGGACCCGTTCCGCCTGTCACCGGGCGATGCCTTCGTGATCCCTCCGGCCATGGCGACGCGCTATTCCGAGCCGACCGGCGACCTCGAACTTCTGGAAGTGACGCTGCCCGGCAACCCGGCGACTCGGGTGGTGGAACGCTAGCGCCTCCTCGTGCGCCTTCGGCTTCTCGTCGGGATCCGGCGCGAGGAGACGCCGAAGGCGCACGACGGGCACACCCGGCTTGCGGAAATCGCGTCGGGGCATCACACTCTGACCAAATGGTCAAACAGGGGGTGGCGATGACGCTGCTTGAGGCTGCAACGGCGGTGCGGGAACGGGCTTATGCGCCCTATTCGCGGTTCAAGGTCGGGGCGGCGCTGCGGTCCACCTCCGGCGCGGTGCATGTGGGCTGCAACGTGGAAAACGTGGCCTATCCCGAAGGCACCTGCGCCGAGGCGGGCGCCATCGCGGCAATGATCGCGGCCGGCGACACCCGGATCGCCGAGCTCTGCGTCATCGCCGACAGCCCGGAGCCGGTGCCCCCCTGCGGCGGCTGCCGCCAGAAGATCGCCGAGTTCGCAGACCAGGACGTCAGGGTCACGCTCTGCACCACCGATGGCAAGCAGAAGGTGATGACCGTGGCCGAGCTGCTGCCCGGGGTCTTCTCGACCGCGCACATAGAGCGGACGTGACCGACGCGCGCGCCATCATCGCGGCCATCCGGGACGGCCGGCGACCGGCGCCCGAGGATCTGCGCTGGTTCGCGGCCGGGCTTGCCTCGGGCGAGGTGACGGATGCACAGGCGGGCGCCTTCGCGATGGCGGTCCTGCTGAAGGGCCTGGGCGAGGAGGGGCGGGTGGCCCTGACCCGGGGCATGCGGGACAGCGGCAAGACCCTTGCCTGGAACCTGCCGGGTCCGGTGGTGGACAAGCATTCCACGGGCGGGATCGGCGATTGCACTTCGCTTCTGCTCGCCCCGGCGCTGGCGGTCTGCGGCGCCTATGTGCCGATGATCTCGGGCCGGGGGCTGGGCCATACCGGGGGGACGCTGGACAAGCTGGAAGCCATTCCGGGCTTTCGCACCGGCCTGTCCGAATCCGCGCTGCGCCGGCAGATGGCCGAGGTGCATTGCGCCATCGTCGCGGCCTCGACCGACCTCGCCCCGGCGGACCGGCGGCTTTACGCGATCCGCGATGTCTCGGGCACGGTCGAGAGCATCGACCTCATCACCGCCTCGATCCTGTCCAAGAAGCTGGCGGCGGGGCTGGAGGCGCTGGTGCTGGACGTCAAATGCGGCTCGGGTGCCTTCATGAAGACCGCAGCCCAGGCCGAGGATCTGGCCCGCGCGCTGGTGTCCACGGCGCAGGGGGCCGGCTGCATGACCAGCGCGCTGATCACCGACATGTCGCAGCCCCTGGCAACCGCGGCGGGCAACGCGCTGGAGGTGATCGAGGTGATGGAGACGCTGACCGGCACGTCGGTCAACGTGGCGCTGTGGGATGTCACCGTGGCGCTGGGCGGCGAGGCGCTGGCGCTGGCAGGTCTGGCCAGCGATGCCGAGGACGGCGCCGGGCGCATCGCCCAGGCCCTGGAGTCGGGGGCCGCGGCCGAATGTTTCGGGCGCATGGTGGTGGCGCAGGGCGGGCCGGCCGATTTCGTCGACCGCTGGCCTGACCGGCTGCCCTCGGCCCCGGTGATGCTGGAGGTTCCCGCGCTGACGGACGGCTATGTGGCGCAGATCGATTGCGAGGCGCTGGGGCTGGCGGTCGTGCATCTGGGCGGGGGCCGGCTGCGCGAGGGGGATCGGGTCAATCCGTCCGTGGGGCTGTCGGACCTGGCCGGGATCGGCGAAGAGGCGGGGGCGGGCGTTCCGATCGCCATGGTGCACGCGGTGACCGAGGATGCGGCGCGGGCCGCGGTCAAGGCCGTGCAGGCGGCCTATGTCATCACGGCAGAGGCGCCGGAAGAGCCGCCGCTGGTGCAGAAGAGGATCGGCTGAGATGGGCCAGGTGCAGGGACGCGCCTTTCTGATCGTGATGGATTCCGTGGGTTGCGGCGGGGCGCCGGATGCGGCCGCCTTCGGGGACGCGGGCGCGAACACGCTGGGCCATATCGCGGCGGCCTGTGCCGAGGGCCGGGCCGAGGCCGGGCGGTCCGGTCCGTTGCGGATGCCGAACCTCGACCGGCTGGGTCTGGGCGCGGCGATCCGGCTGGCCTCGGGCGCCGCGACGCCGGGTCTGGACGCGATCCCGCAGGGGCTGTGGGGCGCGGCGACCGAGGTGTCGCGCGGCAAGGACACGCCCTCCGGGCATTGGGAACTGGCAGGCGTGCCGGTGCCCTGGGACTGGACCTATTTCCCCGACAGGGTGCCGGCCTTCCCGGACGACATCGTGGCCGAGGTCTGCCGTCTGGCCGGGACCGAGGGGATCCTCGGCAACTGCCATGCCTCGGGCGTGCCGATCATCGCCGAGCATTGCGAGGCGCATCTGCGCACCGGCTGGCCGATCTGCTACACCAGTGCGGACAGCGTGTTCCAGATCGCCGCGCATGAAGAGGCCTTCGGGCTGGAGCGGCTTTTGCAGCTCTGCGCGGACCTGGCGCCGATGCTGCACGCGCGGAAGGTCGGCCGGGTGATCGCGCGGCCCTTCACCGGGACCTGCGCCGATTTCAAGCGGACCGCGAACCGCAGGGACTTCGCCATCGCGCCGCCCTCGCCCACGCTGCTGGACTGGGTGTCAGAGGCGGGACGGGCGACGCACGGGATCGGCAAGATCGGCGACATCTTCTCGATGCGGGGGATCGGAGTCTTGCACAAGGGAAAATCCGACCATGATCTTTTCGAACATCTGGTGCGGCTGGGGGCCGAGGCAGAGCCGGGCAGCTTGACCTTTGCGAACTTCGTCGAGTTCGACACGCTGTATGGCCATCCGCGCGACGTCGCCGGATATGCCCGCGCGCTTGAGTGGTTCGATGCGGGTTTGCCGCGCTTTTTCGCGCAGTTGCGGCCGGGAGACCTTGCGATCTTCACCGCCGACCACGGCAACGATCCGACCTGGCGCGGCACCGAGCACACGCGCGAGAGGGTGCCGGTCCTGGGCTGGGGTGTCGGGGCGCGCGACCTGGGCCTGTGCGGGTTCGCGGATGTCGGGGCGAGTGTCGCGGCGCATCTGGGGGTGGCGGCCTTGGGGCCGGGGCGGAGTTTCCTGTGACATCCGGCGGACCGGGGGCCGGCCCCCGGACCCCCGGAGTATTTGGAACATGGGCAAATCAGGGAGCTTTTCGTGAGCGCATTGCCGAAGGTCGAACTGCATCTGCATCTGGAGGGCGCGGCGCCGCCATCCTTCATTGCGGGGCTGGCGAAGGAGAAGAATCTGGACATATCCGGCATCTTCGACGCGCGGGGTCAGTACCGATTTACGGACTTCTCGCATTTCCTGAAGGTCTATGAGGCGGCGACCTCGGCCTTGCAGACGCCCGAGGATTACGCACGTCTGACGCGTACGGTTCTGGAGGAATCGGCGCAGTCGGGCGTGGTCTATTCGGAGACCTTCCTCAGCCCCGATTTCTGCGGCGGGCGGGAGGTGGGCGCATGGCGGGAATATCTGCACGCGATGCGCGAGGCTGCCGATCAGGCCGAGCGGCAGATGGGGATCACCCTGCGCGGGATCGTCACCTGCATCCGGCATTTCGGTCCGGAGAAGGCGCGGGAGACCGCGCTTTGTGCGGCCGAGACGGCGGGGGACTGGATCGTCGGTTTCGGGATCGCGGGGGACGAGAGGATCGGCGCGCCGAAGGACTTCCGCTGGGCCTTCGACTGCGCGCGGGAGGCGGGGCTGCGGCTGACGGCCCATGCGGGGGAATGGGGCGGGCCGGACTCGGTACGCGCTGCGGTGCGCGACCTGGGGGTGGAGCGGATCGGGCATGGGGTGCGGGCGATCGAGGATCTCGCGCTGGTCGATGAGCTGGCCGAGAAGGGGATCGTGCTGGAGGTCTGTCCGGGGTCGAACGTGGCGCTGGGGCTCTACCGGAGCTTCCGCGACCACCCGATCCATGAACTGGACCGGCGGGGGGTGAAGGTGACGGTCAGCACCGACGATCCGCCCTTCTTCCACACCACGATGGCGCGGGAATACGAGGAACTGCACCGGGCTTTGGACTGGGACGAGGGGCAATTCCGGCGGATCGCGCGGCAGTCGCTTGACGCGGCATTCTGTGACGCGGATACCAGGGCCAGGATCGGCAAGCTACTGGAGGTTTGACATGCTGGATCACCTGACCGTCGTGTCGCATCCCCTGGTCCAGCACAAGCTGACCCTGATGCGCGAGAAGGACACCTCGACCGCCAGCTTCCGCAAGCTCCTGCGCGAGATCAGCCTTCTGCTGGCCTATGAGGTCACGCGCGAACTGCCGATGACCACCAAGCGGATCGAGACGCCGCTGGAGGAGATGGACGCGCCGATGATCGAGGGCAAGAAGCTGGCGCTGGTGTCGATCCTGCGGGCGGGGAACGGGCTTCTGGACGGCATTCTGGAACTGATCCCGGCGGCGCGGGTCGGTTTTGTCGGCCTGTACCGCGACCCCGAGACGCTGCAACCCGTGCAGTATTACTGCAAGCTGCCTGAGCATATGGAGGACCGGATTGCCATCGTCGTTGATCCGATGCTGGCCACGGGCAACTCGTCGGCCGCAGCGGTCAGCCTGCTGAAGCAGGCGGGGGCGCGGCAGATCCGTTTCCTCTGCCTGCTTGCGGCGCCCGAAGGGATCGCGCGGATGAAGGAGGCGCATCCGGACGTGCCGATCGTCACGGCGGCGGTGGACAGCCATCTGAACGACCACGGCTATATCGTCCCCGGCCTCGGCGATGCCGGGGACCGGATGTTCGGGACAAAGTGATGCGCGGGGTGCTGGCAGCAGCGGCCCTGGTTGGGCTGGTCGCTCCGGCCGTGGCGCGGGATCTGATCCGGCCGGCGGAACTGCCGCCTGCGGACTATGCCGGTCAGCAGTACGTCGATTCCCGCGGCTGCCTGTTCGTCCGGGCGGGAAGCGGCACGAAGGTGGTCTGGGTGCCCCGTGTCTCGCGCAAGGGGGAACCGGACTGCGACAATCCTCCCTCTGGCCGCAGGGTGCCGGTTGCCGAGGAGATCGGCGTTCAGCCCTATGACCCGGCTGCGGCGACGGGTCCGAAGCCCGAGGTGCCGTCCGCCGCGCCGACGACCGCGGCCGCGGGCGGCCATTACGTCGCCGTCGGCAGTTTCCGTCTTGCCGCCAACGCCGATCGGGCCGAGGCCCGGCTGAGATCCCTCGGGCATCAGGTGGTGCGGGGTCGGGTGCAGGGCGGCAGTTCGACGCTGATCACGGTCTTTGCCGGCCCCTTTGCCGATGCCGAGGCCGCCGCAAGGGCTCGGGCCGAACTGCTTGGCAACGGATTTCCCGACGCGATGGTGATGGGCCGCTGACCGGCTGGCGTCCGGCGGGGATGCGGCGCCGGCGCTGCGGCCGGCGTCAGGTGCCGCAGATGCCTTGCAGGGCAACCCAGGAATCGTCAGGGATCAGCGGCGTCGGGGCCAGCCCCTTGTAGGGGTCGCCTGCCAGGAGGGCCTGTGTCGTCTTGCCCTCGGGATCGACGGCCAGGGCATAGGGCGTGGCCGGGATCTGCGCGGCCTCGAAGGCTGCAAGCACCTGGGCATCGGGCAGGGCGACGGGGGCGGCGCGCAGGACGGCCTCGCCGTATCCGGCCAGCGCTGCGTCGGGCAGGGCGGCGGTGGTCAGAAGCTGAAGCGTCGCGCGCAGCCCGGCATGTTCCAGCATCGGGATGATCGGATCCCGGGCGCGGGCGCGCAGACCCTCGACCAGGGCCGCCCCCGCAGCCGCTTCGGGACCGTTGGCCTGTTCGATCAGCCGGCGCGGCAGCACGATGAGGCGGCCGGGCAGATGCAGGGGCTGCTCGACCCCCTCGGGCATGACATAAAGGATCGGCGTGTCCACCGGGCCGAACACGCGCTCGGCCAGACCGGCCAGCGCCTGAAGCCCCAGCCGGTTGTTGCAGTTTGCGCCGGTGACCCGCGCCAGGTCGTCCAGCGCGCGCTGGCCCAGATCGGCGCGTTGCGCCGGGGGTACGACCGAGGCCGTATGCCGGACCAGCGCGCCCGGCAGCCACAGGACGGCAACCGCGACCACGGCAAGCGCGGTTGCGGCAAGGATCGCGCCCCGCAGCCGCCCGGGCCGCGCCGTCGCCGCCTGGACGGCATGGCGCACCGCGCCCAGGGCCTCGATCATGTCGGGATCGGTCAGTTCCAGGCTTTCGGCCGCATCCGCACCGGGGGCGAAGACCGGCGGCTCCTCGCCCCGGTTGATCCGTTCGATGGCGGGCAGGGACCAGTGGCTGATCGCGGTGCCGCTTTTCGGATCGGACAGGATCAGGGTCGCATCGCCGAAGCGCACCAGCACCTCGCGGCGCTGGTCCTGCGGCGTCTCGCGCCACAGGCCGCCGCATTCCAGCCTTTGATACTTCTTCAGTGCCGTCATCGGCTGGAGGATCTCTGCCTGTTCGGCGCAACTCTAACCGGCCCTGCCAGCAGGGACAATCACCCAGGCCCGACCGGCGCCGCAAAGGTCGGTACGCGACCGGGAAATCGCTTGGCCTGTCGCGTTCGGGCAGGAAGCGCGGCAAAAGGCCCGGCAAGCAGGACGAAACGATCCCGGGCAGGACCATGAGCGCACCGCAGAACCGAACGCTGGCCGCCTTCGGCGCGGTCATGGTCTATGCTGTCCTGATCGCATTCACCGACAATTTCGTCCGGATCATCGCCCGTGACGGCGGCCTCTGGCAGTTTCATGCCACCCGCACCCTGATGGCCCTCGTGCTTCTGGCGCTGGCGGCGGTGCCGCTGGGCCTGCACCTGAGGCCGAAACGTCCCGGCCCGGTGCTGGCACGTTCGGCGATCCATGCCGCGGCGATGGTGATCTACTTCGGGGCGCTGGCCTTCCTGCCGGTGGCGCAGGTCGCCGCAGGTCTCTTCACCGCGCCCATCTTCGTGCTGCTGATCCAGCGCCTGCTTTATGGCCGCCCGATCGGGATGGTTCGGGTGCTGGCCGTTCTCACCGGCTTTCTCGGCGCGGTGCTGGTGCTTGGCCCCGAGGCGATGACCGGCGCCAGCTTCGCGGCGCTGCTGCCGATCCTTTCTGGCGCGCTTTATGCCATGGGCAACATCGCCACCCGCGAATGGTGCGCAGGCGAGGCGGCCGCGACGCTGCTTGCCGGCTTCTTCGCCATGCTGGGGGTGATCGGACTGGTTGGGATGGCGGTGCTGTGGCTGCTGCCCGTCCCGGTGGCCGAGGGGGCGGACGGATTCCTCGTGCGCGGGCCGGTCTGGCCGACGGGTGACTTCCTCTGGTGGACCTTCGTCCAGGCGGCGGGGTCGCTTGTCGGCGTCGGCATGATCGTCAGGGCCTACCAGATCGCGGATGCCGCGCGGGTCTCGGTCTTCGAATATGTCATCCTGCCCGCCTCGGCCGCCTGGGGCCTGGTGCTCTGGGGAGAGCGGCTGACCTGGATGGCCATGGCCGGCATGGCGCTGATCGTGGTGGCGGGGCTTCTGATCGCGCGGCCCGAGAAGGCTCAGTCGCCCACAGCCTCGCGCCAGTGACGGCGGCAGAGGCTGACGTAGGTCTCGTTGCCGCCGATCACCACCTGTTCGCCTTGCTTCAGAGCCCGGCCGTCGGGACCGCGGCGGATCACCATGGTGGCCTTCTTGCCGCAGTGGCAGATCGTGCGGACTTCGCGCATCTCGTCGGCCCAGGCCAGAAGCGCGGCCGAGCCGGGAAAGAGGTTGCCCTGGAAATCGACGCGCAGCCCGTAGCACATCACCGGCACGCCAAGGTCATCCACCGCGCGGGCCAGCTGCCAGACCTGCGGCTTGGACAGGAACTGCGCCTCGTCGATGAAGACGCAGGCCACGGGCCCCTCCGCAAGGCGCGCCTTCAGCTTCTCGAACATGTCCTCGTCCGGGCCGAAGGTATCGGCAGCCTCGCCGATGCCGATGCGGCTGGCGATCCGGCCCTGACCGGCCCGGTTGTCAAGGCGCGCGGTGATCAGATAGGTCTGCATCCCGCCTTCGCGGTAGTTGTGCGAGGCCTGCAACAGCGAGGTCGATTTCCCCGCGTTCATCGTCGAATAGTGGAAGTACAGCTTTGCCATGGCGCGAAGCCCTAGCCGATGACCGGGCCGCGCAGCAAGTCGCCTTGCGCGGCCCGGCTTACCGGAAGGAACCCCTTACTGGGCGGGACAGCAGGCCCGGAACAACACACACAGACACAAGCACAGACACAGACAATCGCGGAACCGATCCGCCTACTGGTTAACACGGGCCCGCCGCGTTTCATCGGCACCGCCGACAGCCTGAACCAGGCTGCTGCGGCGGGCCCCACCCCTGCCGATGCTGGGGACATCGGCCACTCGCTAACGTTCCGGGTTGCCCGGAACCGCTTTATCCATGACAAAGCCTTCCCATCCGATTAATGGGAAAAAAATCGCGTGTTTCCCCGTTATTTGACGCCGGGGCAAGGAAGTGGAGTTGGTGAATGTCGGTCGGATCCTACCTGAAGAAGCACACCGAAGCGCTGGTGAAGGATGTGGGGATCGAGGCGGCCTGCGAGTTGACCGGAAAGTCCAAGGCGACGCTGGGGCGCTATTACTCGGACAGCGACGAACATGACGACCGTTTCATGCCGGTGGATGTGGTGGCCCAGCTGGAAAGTGCCAGCCGCTTTCCGCATGTGACGGCGGCGCTGGCCGACCTGCGCGGCATCACCCTGTCCTACGACGGCGAGCGGCGCAATTCCTCCAGCAGCGGGGTCAACCACGATGTCGTGGCCCTGGCGCAGCGGTTCGGGATCCTGATGGCCGAATACAACCAGGCCATCGGCGACGGGAAGATCTCGGTCAACGAGGCCAAGCGCCTGCTGCGCGAGACGCTGGCGATCCAGCAGGTGCTGCTGGAAATGAAGCTGAACCTGGAACAGGAGGCGGGCTGAGCGATCGGCCCGCCCGCCGGGTCTAGCGTGCGTCGCGGCGCGGGGCGAAGCTGCCGCCCTGCGGTTTCGCGGGACGCTGGCCGCCGGATTTGCCCTGGCCCTGCGGTCGCCCCTGGCCGCCCGATCCCGGCCTCTGTCCCTGCGGCTTGGCAGTCAGCTTCTGGCCCTGCCGTCCGCTATTGCCCGGGCGCTGGCCCCGGTTCTGACCCCGGTTCTGGCCCGGACGCGGGGCGGCAGCGACCACATCCGCCGCCCAGGGCGCGCCTCCGACCACCGGAAGCGGCTTCTTCAACAGCTTCTCGATGGCCTGCAACTCCACCATCTCGGCCGGGGCGCAGAAGCTGATCGAGGCGCCTTCCGCCCCGGCCCGCGCCGTGCGGCCGATGCGGTGGACATAGTTTTCCGGCACGTTCGGCATGTCGTAATTATAGACGTGTCGCACGGTCGGAATGTCGATCCCGCGCGCGGCGACATCGGTTGCGACCAGCACATCCAGCTCACCGGCGCGGAACTCGGTCAGGGTGCGGTCGCGCTGGTTCTGGCTCTTGTTGCCGTGGATGGACCCCACCCGGAAGCCCCAGCTGGCCAGCAGTTTCGCCAGCTTCTCCGACCCGTGCTTGGTGCGGCCGAAGACCAGCGCCTGCTCGCCCGGGTGTTTCTTCAGATAGTCCTCCAGCAGCTTCGCCTTGTCGCCGTTGGGGATGAAATGGACGCCCTGCGTCACCTTCTCGGCCGGCTTTCCCGGCGGGTTCACCTGGACGCGGACGGGATTGCGCAGATAGGTCGCGGCGATTTCCTCGATATCCTTCGGCATCGTCGCGCTGAACAGCAGCGTCTGGCGTTTCAGCGGGATGTGCCTGGCGATCTTCCGCAAGGAGTGGATGAAGCCCATGTCCAGCATGTGGTCGGCCTCGTCCAGGACGAGGTAGCCGCATTTCTCAAGGCTCACGTCGCCGCGTTCCAGAAGGTCGATCAGCCGGCCCGGCGTGGCGACAAGGACGTCGGTCCCGCGTGACAGGGCCTGTGCCTGCTTGAACAGGCTGGCGCCGCCCACCACCATCGTCACCTTGACGGCGGTGCCCTTGGTGAAGGTCTCCAGATTGTCCTTGATCTGGGTGATCAGTTCCCGCGTCGGCGCCAGGATCAGCGCGCGAACATGCTTCGGCCCCGGAGGATGGCCGATATCGAGAAGGCGGTGCAGCAGCGGCAGCCCGAAGGCCGCCGTCTTGCCGGTGCCGGTCTGGGCGAGGCCCATCAGATCGGCGCCCTGCATGATGTGCGGGATGGCCTGCGCCTGGATGGGCGTGGGGGTCTTCAGCGCTGTCTTTTCCAGCGCTTTCAGGAGTTTCGGCGACAGGCCGAGGTCGGCAAAGGTGGTCATGGGAATCCCAATCGTTCAGAGGGCCTGCGACCCTCGCCCCGGACCATTGCCCGTGACCGTGCCGCAAGCGGCGCCCCTGCGTGACTGTGGGAACCAGACGTCCGGGCCTTTCGGTGCTCACGCGGCACAGGCGGCGGACAGGGGCGACATGGGCGCTTTGCCGGGCCGTGTCAAGACAAACCGTCCGGTACGCAAGGGCTGGACCTTGTTTCGTGGCAGGCGTATCACTTGCCGCGTCCTGCCAGGCGGGGCTGCGCCCCTGTTCCGACGCGGCCGTCCCGGCGCGAGACCAATTATAAAAGACTTTCCCGCCAACAGTTTGTCCCGGATGCCGCGACCCATGCCGAAGTTTCATCGAATTGCCGCCCTTTGCGTGACGGTTGCCGCCGGGGCATGGATTGCCACCGGAGAGTTCTCTTCGGTGGGCAGCGCCCAGACGGCGGAAGGTAAGGAATCCCCGACGCCCGTGTCTGCAACGGCCGAGAAGGCGCCGCTGGTCCGCACCGTTTCGGCCGTTGTGCCCGGCTTTGTGGACCATGCCCGCGCGATCCGCCTTTCGGGTGTCACCCAGGCGGACAAGCGCGTGGATCTGGCGGCGCGGACCGAGGGCATCATCGCCTCGCTGGCGATGGCCAAGGGCGGCAGCGTCGAGGCCGGGGCCGTGGTGATGGAACTGGAAGGGCCCGAGACCGTGGCCCAGGAAAAGATCGCCGAAATCGCGCTGGCGCAGAAGGAGCGTGACCTCGAGGTGGCGCAACGGCTGTTCGATTCCGGCAGCACGACCGAAAGCGCGCTGACCAATGCGCGCTCGGCCCGCGATGCGGCGGCGGCGGAACTGGCGCGCGCCCAGGCGGCGGCCGACCGGCTGCGGCTCAAGGCGCCGTTCGCGGGGATCGTCGATAGCCTGTCGGTGGAACCGGGCGAATGGGTGCAGACCGGCGCCCCGGTGGCGACGATCCTGTCGCTGGACCCGATCGTGGTCAGGGCCGAGGTCAGCGAGGTCGATCTGGGCGCTGTGGTCGTCGGCTCCACCGCGCGGGTCCGGCTGGTCAACGGGGCCGAGATGGACGGCACCGTGCGGCTGGTCGCGCGCGAGGCCTCGGCCCAGACCCGGACCTTCCCGGTGGAAATCGCGCTGCCGAACCCCGGCCTTGCCCTGTCGGCGGGGATGACGGCCGAGGTCTCGCTGTTCGCGCCGCCGGTCCGGGCCGTCGTGGTGCCCCGGTCGGTCATCACCCTGTCCGACAAGGGCGAGATCGGCCTGCGGGTGGTAGGTCAGGACAATCGGGCGCGGTTCGCCGCCATCCAGATCATCGACGACACGCCCGAGGGTCTGGTCGTGACCGGCGTGCAGGAGGGGGTGCGGATCATCACCGCCGGGCAGGATCTTGTCCGCGATGGCGACAAGGTGGATGTCGCGCCGGGGGTCGGCCAATGAAACTTGTCGAAACCGCCATTGCCAACGCAAGGCTGACCATCTCGGTCCTGCTGTTCCTGATGCTGGCCGGGGCGATGGCCTATGTCTCGATCCCCAAGGAGGCCGAGCCGGACATCCAGATCCCGATTCTTTACGTCAGCCTGCATTATGACGGCATCTCGCCCGAGGACAGCGAGCGGCTTCTCTTGCGCCCGATGGAGACGGCGCTGAAATCGATCACGGGCATCAAGAAGATGACCTCGACCGCCTATCAGAGCGGCGGCAACGTGGTGATCGAATTCCAGGCAGGGGCCGATCTGAAGAAGGCGCTGGACGATGTGCGCACCAAGGTGGATCAGGCCCGGCCCGAACTGCCCTCGGGCGCCGACGAGCCGACGGTGAACGAGGTCAACCTGTCGGAATTCCCGATCCTTGTCATCACGCTGTCGGGCGATGTGCCGGAGCGCGCGCTGGCCAGGGCGGGGCGTGAGCTGCGCGACCGGATCGAGGAGCTGCCCACGGTGCTGAACGCCGAGTTGCAGGGCGTGCGGGACGATCTGGTCGAGGTGGTGATCGACCCCGGCAAGCTGGCGAGCTACGGGTTGCGGCCCGACATCCTGATCGCGGGTTTCGCCGCCGGCAACCAGCTGGTCGCCGCCGGGGCGCTGCAAGGCGCCGAGGGCCGCTATGCGATCAAGGTGCCCTCGCTTCTCGAAACCATCGAGGACGTGGCGAACCTGCCCGTCGTCTCGACCGGGACCGCGACGGTCCGGGTGCGCGACATCGCTCAGATCCTGCCGACGCTGAAAGAGCCCGAGACGATCACCCGCCTGAACGGCGCGCCGGCCATCGCCATCGAGGTGTCGAAACGCACCGGCGCCAACCTGATCCAGACCGTCGATGACGTGAAGGCGGTGACCGAGGCTTTCCGCCGCTTCCTGCCCGAGGGCACCGAGATCACCTTCAGCCAGGACAAGTCCAAAGACATCCGGCAGCTCTTGTTCGACTTGCAGAACTCGGTCCTGACCGCGGTGATCCTGGTCTTCATCGTGATCCTCTACGCGCTGTCGGTCCGCGCCTCGCTCCTGATCGGCCTGGCGATCCCGGCTTCCTTCCTGATGGGGATGCTGGCCCTGTCGCTGTGGGGTTACACCGTCAACATCGTGGTGCTGTTCAGCCTGATCCTGGCGGTCGGCATGCTGGTCGATGATGCGATCATCGTCACCGAATATGCCGAGCGCCGGATGTCGGAAGGCATGGACAAGCGCGAGGCCTTTGCCATGGCCTCGCACCGCATGACCGGGCCGGTCGTGGCGGCGACGATGACGCGGGTCGCGGCCTTTTCGCCGCTTCTGTTCTGGCCCGGCGTTGTCGGCGAGTTCATGAAATACCTGCCGATTACCCTGATCGTCACGCTGTCGGCCTCGCTCGTCTATGCGCTGATCTTCGTGCCGACCCTGGGCGCGATCCTGGCCAAGCCCTTCAAGCACCCGCCGGAACACAAGGACGGCGCCTATATGTGGGTCGTGGGCAAGGCGGTCCGGCACCCGGTCATCATGCTGTTCCTGGCCATCGGCCTTCTGGTCGCGGTGCCCTTCGCCTACGGCAAATACGGCAAGGGCGTGATCTTCTTCCCCGATGTCGAACCGGAATATGGCCTGCTCTACGTCAAGGCGCGCGGCAACCTGTCCATCGCCGAAAAGGATGCGCTGGTCGCCCAGGCCGAGGCGCGCATCCTGGGCTGGCCGGGGATCGCGACGGTCTATACCCGCACCGGCGCGGCGGGCGGGATGGGGCAGGAGGTCGATGCCGACGTGATCGGGGTGATCCAGTACGAATTCGTGGACTGGCGCGAGCGCAAGAACGCCAATGCCATCCTCGCCGACCTCCGGGCGGCGATGGTGGGCATCCCCGGCGTTGACATCCAGGTCTCGGTCCCGCAGGCCGGGCCGCCCACCGGCAAGGCGATCCAGATCCAGCTGTCGGCCGATGACCCGACTTACCTGAACGAGGTCGCGGTGCAGGTCGCCGCGCGGCTGGCACAGGTGCCGGACGTGATCGACATCTCGAACGGCCTGCCGCCCCCCGGTATCGACTGGGAGCTGAAGGTCGATCGCGCCGCCGCCTCGCGCTATGGCATCGCGCCCTCGACCGTGGGGGCGATGGTGCAGCTGGTGACCGGCGGGCTGAAACTGTCGGACTACCGCCCGGCGGGGGCCGATGACGCGGTGGACATCGTCCTGCGCCTGCCCGCCGACCAGCGGACCATCTCGGCGCTGGACCAGCTGCGGATCCAGACCGCCGCAGGCTCGGTCCCGATCTCGAACTTCGTCACCCGCACCGCCGCGCCCACCACCGGCACGCTGACGCGGCTGGACGGGGCGCGCACCGTGACCGTGCAGGCCGGCATCCGCGAAGGCGTGCAGCCCGACGGGGTCTATGCCCAGGTCACCGCCGCGCTGGAGGCCGCGAACCTTGACCAGTTCGGCATCCGCTGGAAACTGGCCGGCGAGGACGCCGAACAGGCCGAGGCCGGGGCCTTCCTCTCCAAGGCCTTCGGGGCGGCGATCTTCCTGATCTTCATCGTGCTGCTGGCGCAGTTCAACAACTTCACCTCGGTCTGGCTGGTGCTGTCGGCGGTCGTCATGTCCACCATCGGCGTGCTGCTGGGCCTGATGATCATGGGCCAGCCCTTCACCATGGTGATGACCGGGATCGGCATCATCGCGCTGGCGGGGGTGGTGGTGAACAACAACATCGTGCTGATCGATACCTACGACACCCTGCGCCGCGCGGGCCGGCCGAAGATCGAGGCGATTCTGCAGACCTGCCGCGAACGCGCGCGCCCCGTGGTGCTGACCGCGCTGACCGCGATCCTGGGCGTCCTGCCCATCGCCTTCGGCCTGAACCTGGAACTGCTCAGCCACGAGGTCACCATCGGCGCACCCTCGACCCAATGGTGGATCGCGCTCTCCTCGGCCATCGTCTATGGACTCGCCTTCTCGACCGTCCTGACGCTGCTCATCATCCCGTCGCTGCTGATGCTGGTCACCCGGGCCGACAATCCGAAGCCCTGGTTCTGGCAGCGGCAGAAGCGGCGGGACTGGTATGCCCGCTTTCAGCCCGAACAGGCGCGTGGGCGGGGCAGGGCGGCGCCGGCAGAGTAACCGTAGGCTGCGCTACAGCGCACCTTCCCCGCCACGCCGATTCGCATCCCGTGGTTAACGCCAGGCCGGATGTCCATGCGTATGTACGGATGCCAGACACTTTCCAGACGGAAACCAGACAGCGCCGCAGCGCCGAATGCAGCACATTAACCCAGCGTTCCCAAGGGCTTGTGGTGCACCTGTCAGTCGCTCACCCGGCTGTTGCGCGACTGCGCTTCACGTTTGCCCGACCCCGTCGCCGGGTCGGACTGGCGTGCGGTTCCGGCGCCCTGAAAATGAAAAGGGGCGGTCTGAACCGCCCCGCTTTCAGTCTCTCTTTGGTGGAGCCACGGGGAATCGAACCCCGGACCTCTTGAATGCCATTCAAGCGCTCTCCCATCTGAGCTATGACCCCACCGGAGAGAAGCATCGCACCGTTTCCGCCGCGATGCCGGCTATCTAGGACAGGTGGCCGGGGGCTGCAAGGGGGAAAATCACCCCTCTGCCCCGGCGCCTATCCTCAGACTTCCTCCTCGTCGCCGGGCACGTCGGCCAGGTCGTCGAGCGAGACGTTGTCGTCCGCATCGTCCTCCAGCAGATCGTCGTCCAGTTCGGTATCATCGGCGACGGCGCCGTCCAGCAGGACGTCTTCGGTTTCCAGATCCTCGACCAGAACGTCGTCATCCTTGTCGGGTGCCACGCGCGAGATGACCGAGGCGGCCATCTTGCGGCGCACCGATTCGATGTCCACGATCTCGCCGGTGTAGGGGCTGACGATCGGGTTCTTGTTCAGGTCGTAGAAGCGTTTGCCGGTCGTCGGGCAGATGCGCTTCGTGCCCCATTCTGCTTTGGGCATGGTGGTCCCTTTGGATGGTGGGTAAGCAGTAAAACAGCCGCTTGCCACAGGTGCGGGCGACTGTCAAAGCCTTTTCATGTGCCGCCGGACATGGCTATGTTCCGGGCAGCTTTCAAAGGGTTCTGCATGCCCGTCCTGCCCGGCTCTCCACCCGTCGAGGTGCATCTCAGGCGTTCGGCCCGCGCGCGGCGCTTTTCGCTGCGGGTGTCCCGGCTGGACGGCAAGGTCACCCTGTCGATGCCGCTGCGGGCGCGCGACGGCGAGGCGATGGAGTTCCTGCGCGGTCACGAGGGCTGGCTGCGCGAGACACTGCGCAGCATGCCGGAATCGGCCGTGCGGCCGGTCGGTATCGGGTCGGTCATCCCGGTCGAAGGCCGGGACCTGCGCCTTGCTTCGGCCACGGGACGCGGGGTGCGGCTCGAGGGCGACCGGCTGCTGGTTCCCGGCGATCCGGTTGCGGCGGGCGCGCGGGTCGCGGCCTGGCTGAAGGTCCTGGCGCACGACCGTCTGGCGGCGGCTTCGACGCGCCATGCCGGGATGGTCGGGCGGCGCTATTCCGCACTGGCGCTGCGGGACACCCGGTCGCGCTGGGGGTCCTGCTCGCCGGACGGGCGGCTGATGTATTCCTGGCGGCTGGTCATGGCCCCGCCTGCGGTGCTGGATTACGTTGCCGCGCATGAGGTCGCGCATCTGGTGGAGCTGAACCATTCCCCTGCCTTCTGGGAGGTGGTGGACCGGATCTGTCCGGGCTGGAAGGCGCAGCGGGCCTGGCTGCACCAGCACGGCCAGACCCTGCACCGGCTGCGCTTTCAGGATTGACCGTTCGGCCCGGGGGGTGTTCCCCTTCGGCCCATGCTGACGCCCCGCCCCACCGACCCCAACGCCGCCGCGCATGAACGGCTGTACCGGACCCTGCGCCAGCAGGTCATGCATGGCGAGCTGGACCCCGGCCAGTCGCTGACCCTGCGGGGATTGGGCAAGCAGTTCGGCGTCTCGATGACCCCCGCGCGCGAGGCCGTGCGGCGGCTGGTGGCCGAGGGGGCGCTGACCCTGTCGTCCTCGGGCCGGATCTCGACACCGGAACTGACCCCGGAACGGATCGAGGAGCTGGCGGCGATCCGGGCTTTGCTGGAGCCGGAGATGGCGGCGCGGGCGCTGCCGAGGGCCCACTTTGCGCTGATCGAGCGATTGACCGCGATCAATCTGATGAACGGCGAGGCGGCGGTCAGGGGGGATGCGGTCACCTATGTCCGCACCAACCTGGAGTTCCACCGGACGCTCTACCTGCGCGCCCAGACCCCGGCGATGCTGGCGATGTGCGAGACGGTCTGGTTGCAGCTGGGGCCGACGATGCGGGCGGTCTATGCGAGGGTCAAGCGGCGGGAGCCGCCGACCCACCATCGGGTGATCCTGGCCGCCCTGAAGGCGGGGGACGAGCCGGGGCTGCGGCTGGCCGTGCGGACCGACGTGACCCAGGGGCTGCGCCATCTGACGGGGTAGCGCCGCGCGCGGCGCGGGTTTCGGGGTCAGGTAAATCAAGGGGTTGGCTGCGGGCGTTAGGGATTTGGCAACTTTTCAAAGACAGGTCGGGCGGGTGAAGCGCCGATGCCCTCCAAGCCAGCGGATCGGAGGCTTTGAAGGCACGGCAGCGGAGTTCTTGCAGACTCCGCGCCCTTGACGCCTTGGGTTTGGTGCATTGCTGCACAGAAGGCCGCCGCATTTGCGCCTTGGCGCGGGGTCCGCACCGCCCCATCTTCAGCCCAACGCAATTCAGGAGACAGCCATGTCCATCCGTCCCGTGATCGAGACTCGCCGCGCCCAGCCCCATATCGAGGGCGCCGGCGTCCATCTGCACCGCGCCTTCGGCTTCCAGGACCCGACCGAGGCGGACCCGTTCCTTCTGTTCGACGACTTCCGGGGGGATCATCCGCGCGATTACCAAGCCGGGTTCCCGTGGCACCCGCATCGGGGGATCGAGACGATCACCTATGTCCTTGCGGGGACCGTGGAGCATGGCGACTCGCTGGGCAACAAGGGCACCTTGGGGCCGGGGTCGTTGCAGCTGATGACCGCCGGGCGCGGCATCCTGCATCAGGAGATGCCGAAAGGCGACGAACAGGGCCGGATGCATGGCTTTCAGCTGTGGGGCAACCTGCCCGGGCGGCTCAAGATGACCGCGCCGCGCTATCAGGACATGCCGGCCGAGGCGCTGCCGGAGCGGCATGAGGATGACGGAAGCAGCATCCGCGTGGTGATCGGCGACTATCGCGGGGTGAGAAGCCCGGTCGAAGGCATCGCGGCGGATCCGCAGTATCTGGATGTCTTCGTGGCCCCGGGCAGGCGCAAGACCTTCAAGGTCGATACCCGGCGCCGGGCCTTTGCCTATGTCTTCGAGGGGTCGGCGTCCTTCCGTGACGCTGCGCGGCCTGAAGGCGTCCTGCTGGAAAAGGAAGTGATGGGCCGGGAGGTCAACATCCGCGACCTTTCCGGCAACCGGACGCTGGTGCGGTTCGGCGCGGGCGACGAGGTGACGGTGACGGCGGGGCCGGAGGGGGTTCGGTTCCTGCTGATCTCGGGCGCGCCGATCGAGGAGCCGGTCGCCTGGGCCGGGCCGATCGTGATGAACACCGAAGCGGAGCTGCGCCAGGCCTTCACCGAACTGCGCAACGGCACCTTCATCCGCCCGGCGCATTGAAGAAACCCCGGGGTTGCGCCCGAACGGGTCGCATCGCATGGTGCCTGCGTTCAGTCGCGGGTCCGCCGATGTTCGTCAAAGCCACCGGAATGCCGTATCACCGCTTCTTGCGGCGGCTCCACAATGCCTGCCTTTTCGACTGGTATCTCGAGGTCGGCTGCCGGTCGGGGGAAAGCTTTGCTCCGGTGCGGTCGAAGACCGTTGCGGTCGATCCCTTCTTCCGGGCCGAGATCAACATCATCGGCCAGAAGCCTGCACTGCATGTGTTCCAGATGACCAGCGACGACTTCTTCGCCAGCGGCTTCATGGCGCGCAACGGCATCCGGCTTAGCCTGGCCTTCCTGGACGGGATGCACCTGTTCGAGTTCCTGTTGCGCGACTTCATCCATACCGAGGCGGCGATGGAGCCGAAGGGGGTCATCCTGCTGCACGACTGCGTGCCCTACGGGATGGAGATGACGACGCGCGACCTGGACAACCTGCCGAAGGGGTCCTGGACCGGGGATGTCTGGAAGCTGATCCCGATCCTGCACCGCTGGCGGCCAGAGCTGGAGGTGACGGTGCTGGATTGCCGCCCGACGGGGCTGGTCTGCGTCTCGGGGCTGGACCCGGACAACCGGGTTCTGGTCGAAAACCACGATGCGATTGTGGCCGAGTTTTCCGGCGTCGATCTGGACGGCTACGGGATCGGGCGCTTCTTCGACAGTTTCGCCATGGCCAGTGCCAAGGCCGAACAGGAGGCGGGTTTCCCCCGGTTCCTCCCGGCCAGCCTGCCGGCAGAGATGGCGCTGGTGCCGCAGCCGGTGACGCCCTGAGGGCTCCCTAGTCCTGGGCGCGCAGCGTTCCGGCCGGGCGGGCGGCCAGCGGGCGCAGCGCGAAGGCGAGGCCCGCGAGCAGCGTGGCGATCACTCCTCCCAGGACGATGCCGATGGCCGACAGCGGCTCGAAGCGGAAGGTCGAATCCATCACGAAGGTCATCACCGCCCAGGCCGACAGCCCCCCCGCGATGACCGCGACCACCCCGGCCGCCGCCCCCATCAGGGCCGAGCGCAGCGCGAAGCTGGACAGGATCCGGCCGCGCGTCGCCCCGAGCGTCTTGAGGATGGCGGATTCGTAGATCCGCGCGCGTTCGCCCGCCGCCGCCGCGCCGATCAGCACGACAAAGCCCGTGATCAGCGTCCCCGCCGCCGCCCAGGCGGTGGCGGTGGCGATGGCCGACAGCGCCTCGGAGACCCGGTCCACCGCCTCACGGATACGGATCGCGGTGATGTTGGGCCAGGTCTGCGCGACCTCGCGCAGGATCGCGGCCTCGGCCTCCGGTGGGGCATAGACGGTGGCGATATGGGTGTGCGGCGCACCGGCCAGCGCGGCGGGGTTCAGCGTCATCACAAAGCCCATCCCGGCGTTCGAGAAGTCCACCTCGCGGAACGAGGTGACGGTGGCGGTCAGGTCGCGGCCGAGGATGTTGACGGTCATCCGGTCGCCAAGCTTCAGGCCGATCTCCGCGGCCTCTGCGGCGGCAAAGCTGATCTGGGGATCGCCCGCGTAATCCTCGGCCCAGAAACTGCCGGCGGTGATCCGGGTCTTTGGCCCGGGAGTGGCGGCATAGGTGATGCCGCGGTCGCCGCGCACGACCCAGTGGTCCCCCGCCACCTCGCGCGCGGGGCGGTCGTTGATCCGGGTGATGACGCCGCGCAGCATCGGGGCGGTCTCGGTGTCGGTGACGGCGGGATTGGCGCGGATCAGGGCGAGGAACGGGTTGATCTGGTCGGGCTGGATGTCGATGAAGAAGAAGGCCGGCGCGCGCGTCGGCAGATCGGTGGCGATGGCCTGGCGCAGGTTCCAGTCGATCTGGCCCACGGCGGCCAGCACGGAAAGCCCGAGGCCCAGCGACAGGACGACCGAGGTCGCGTCGGACCGGGGCGCGCCGATCGCGGCCAGCGCGGCGCGGGTGGCGGGGCGGCCCCGGGCCATCCGGCTGCGTGCCAGGCGCCGCGCGACGAGGCGCAGGGCGAGCGCCGCGAGCCCCAGCACGAGGAGCGCGCCCAGGACTCCTCCGGCCGCCCCCAGCGCCAGTTCCGGGATGCCCGACAGCCAGGTCGCGCTGCCGACCAGCGCGACGGACAGGATGGCAAGCGCGGCAAGGTAGCGTTTCCTCGGCCAGGCACGGGTGCCCGTGCCGCCGCGATAGAGCGCCGCGGGGCGGATCGTCTCGGTCCGGGCCAGGGGCAGAAGCGTGAAGATCAAGGCCGACAGCGCGCCGTAGAAGGCCGCCTCGACCAGCGCCATGGGGGCCAGGCGGATCTGGGCCGGGAAGGGCAGCGAGGCCTCGATCAGCGGCGCGGCCAGGATCGGGACCAGTGCCCCCAGGGCAAGGCCAAGCGCGATGCCGAGGCCGGACAGGATCGCGGTCTGCCAGAGGTAGCTGCGGAAGATCAGCCCGCCCTCGGCGCCCAGCGTCTTCAGCGTGGCGATGGTCTCGACCTTGCCGTCCAGGTAGGATCGGATCGCCGCCGAGATGCCGACCCCGCCCACCGCCAGCCCGGCCAGGCCCACCAGGACAAGGAAGCTGCCGATCCGGTCCACGAAGGTCTCGATCCCCGGTGCGGCGCGGCGGCTGTCGGTCCAGCGCATCCCCTTGTCGCGGAACGTGGTTTCCGCCTGCCTCTCCAGCGCGGCAAGGTCGGCGCCGGGCGGCAGAAGCATCCGGTAGCGGGTTTCATACATCGAGCCCGAGGCCAGCAGCCCCGACCCCGCCAGCGCCTCGGATCGCACCACGGTGCGCGGGCCGAGGGTGAAGCCGGTCGAGGCGCTGTCGGGTTCCCGCGTAAGCGCCGCGGTCAGGCGGAAGTCCTGCGTGCCCAGGCGGAAGCGGTCGCCGATCGACAGCGAGAGACGCTCGATCAGTACGGGGTCCATGATCGCGCCGGGCAGGCCGTCCCGGTCGGCCAGGGCCTCGGCCACCGGGATCGGCGGGTCAAGCTCTGCCGCGCCGGTCAGCGGCCAGGCGGCATCGACGGCCTTGATCTGCGTCAGCGCCTGGTCGCCCTCGGTCAGGACCATGGAGCGGAAATCGTAGACTTCGGAGACGGCACGCGCCGTCCGCTCCATCCAGGCGCGTTCCTCGGCATCGGCGGCGCGGTAGGTGAAACGCATCTCGGCATCGCCCCCCAGGATCACCGCGCCCTGGTCGGTCAGCCCCTGCTGGATGCCCGCGCGCAGGGTGCCTACGGCGGCAATGGCCGCGACCCCCAGCGCGAGGCAGGCCAGAAAGACGCGAAAGCCGCGCAACCCGCCACGCAGTTCGCGACGGGCGATGGTGAAGGACAGGCTCATTCGGCAGCCTTTGCCAATGTCTCGTGCGCCGGCATGTCGGGCGCAAGCTGACCGTCGGCAAGCCGGATCACCCGGTCGCAGCGCGCGGCCAGTTCCGGCGCATGGGTCACCAGCACCAGCGTCGCGCCGTGCCGGTCGCGCAGGCCGAACAGCAGATCCATGATCGCCTGGCCGTTCGCGCCGTCGAGATTGCCGGTCGGTTCATCCGCCAGAAGGATCGCCGGGCGGGGCGCGGCGGCGCGGGCCAGGGCCACGCGCTGCTGCTCGCCCCCCGACATCTGGCTGGGGTAATGGTGCAGCCGTGCGCCCAGGCCCACGGCGCGCAGTTCGGCCTCGGCCCGGTCGAAGGCATCTGCCGCTCCGCCCAGTTCCAGCGGCAGGGCGACGTTCTCCAGCGCGGTCATCGTCGGAATCAGGTGGAAGCTCTGGAACACAACCCCCATATTTCCCCGACGAAAGCGGGCGAGCGCGTCCTCGTCCATCGCGGTCAGGTCGTGCCCCAGGGCCAGGACCTGACCGCCGGTGGCACGTTCCAGCCCGCCCATGAGCATGAGGAGCGACGACTTGCCCGACCCGGACGGACCGATCAGCCCCACGGTTTCCCCTTTCCGCACCGAAAGGGTGATGCCTTTCAGGATCTCGACCGGGCCGGCATTGCCGGCAAGGGTCAGCCGCGCATCGGTCAGCGCGAGAACGGGATCGGTCATGCAAGGGATCCTTCGGGTGGCCTGTTCTGTCGGATATGGCGCGCGGCGGCGAATGCGCAATGCTGCACTTGCAGTCTTGGCACTGTCAAGTTGGGCCATGGCCGAGCCGGTCACGGTCGTGGCACTGGGCGACAGTCTGACGGCGGGCTACGGGCTGGCGGACGCGTCCCAGGGTCTGGTGCCGGTGCTGGAAGGCTGGCTGCGGGCGCGCGGGCATGATGTGGTGGTGCAGAATGCGGGCGTCTCGGGCGACACGACGGCGGGCGGGCTGGCCCGGATCGGCTGGGCGCTGGGGCCCGAGGCCGAGGCGCTGGTGGTCACGCTGGGCGGCAACGACCTGTTGCGCGGGATCGACCCCGCCGAGTCGCGGCGCAACCTTGACGGGATCCTGAAGGAGGCCGCGGCGCGGAACCTGCCGGTGCTTCTGGTGGCGATGAAGGCGCCGGGAAATTTCGGACCCGACTACAAGGCGGCCTTCGACGCGATGTATGGCGAACTTGCCGGCCAGTATGGGGCGCTGCTGGCCGAGGACTTCTTCGAGGGACTGCGCGCGGCAGGGGCCGATCCGTCTGACCCTGCCTCGCTGGCGGCCTGGATGCAGGCGGACGGGCTGCATCCGAACGCCGAGGGCGTGCGGCTGATTGTCGAAGCTCTGGGGCCGAAGGTCGAAGACCTGCTCGCCCGCGTGGAAAAGTAGGCGGACCGCCTCTTGCATCCGGGTCCGCCCCAGGCCACCAAGGACGCGCAGGGAGGGGGCGGGCCGATGGGCGCATGGGAATTCTGGATCGACCGCGGCGGCACCTTCACCGATGTGGTGGGACGGGCGCCGGACGGGCGGCTGGTGACGGCCAAGCTACTGTCCGAGAACCCGGAACGCTATGCCGATGCCGCCGTGCAGGGCATCCGCGACTGTCTGGGCTTGCGGGACGGGCAGCCGATCCCGGACGGGGCGATCTCGGCGGTGAAGATGGGCACGACCGTGGCCACCAACGCCCTGCTGGAGCGGAAGGGGGAGCGGGTGGCGCTGCTGATCACCGAGGGCTTCGGCGACCTGTTGCGCATCGGCACCCAGGCCCGCCCGGCCCTGTTCGAGCTGGAGATCCGGCGGCCGGACCTGCTATACGAACAGGTGTTCGAGATCCCGGGCCGGCTGGATGCCGAGGGCCGCGAGATCCGGCCGCTGGACCTTGTGGCGGTGCAGCGCGCCCTGGACCGCGCCCGCGATGCAGGCATCCGCGCGGTCGCCGTGGCGTTGATGCATGCCCATGTCAACCCGGGCCACGAGGCCGAGATCGGGCGGATGGCCAGGGCTGCCGGCTTTGCGCAGATTTCCCTTTCGCATCAGATCTCTCGCCTGGCGAAACTGGTGGCGCGGGGCGATACGACGGTGGTGGACGCCTATCTCTCGCCGATCCTGCGGCGCTATGTGGCGCAGGTCGAGGCCGCGCTGGACATCGGTCGCGCCACCGGGCGGCTGCTGTGCATGCAGTCGAACGGCGGGCTGACCGAGGCCGGGCGCTTCCAGGGCAAGGATGCGATCCTCTCGGGCCCGGCCGGGGGCATCGTCGGCATGGTGCGGACCGCCGAAGCGGCGGGGTTCGACCGGCTGATCGGCTTCGACATGGGCGGGACCTCGACCGATGTCAGCCACTATGCCGGGCAATACGAACGCTCGTTCGAAACCGAGGTCGCGGGCGTCAGGATGCGCGCACCGATGATGGACATCCACACTGTTGCAGCGGGGGGCGGGTCGATCTGTTCGTTCCGGGACGGGCGGTTCCAGGTCGGCCCGGAAAGCGCGGGCGCCAATCCCGGGCCGGTCTCCTATCGCCGGGGCGGGCCTTTGACCATCACCGATTGCAACGTGATGCTGGGGCGCATCTCGCCCGCGCATTTCCCGGCGGTCTTTGGCCCGTCAGGCGATCAGCCGCTGGATGCCGAAGCCGCGCGAAGGGCCTTCGCCGCCCTGTCGGCCGAGGTGGCGCAGGCCACCGGGCGCTGCGATCCGCCCGAGGCGATCGCGGAAGGGTTCCTGCGCATCGCCATCGACAACATGGCGAACGCGATCAGGAAGATCAGCGTGCAGCGCGGGCATGACCTGACCGGCTACGCGCTGCAATGCTTTGGCGGCGCGGGCGGGCAGCATGCCTGCGGGGTGGCGGATGCGCTAGGAATGAAAAAAATTTTCATCCATCCTCAGGCCGGTGTCCTTTCGGCCTTCGGCATGGGATTGGCACAGTTGCGCAGCCTGCGCGAGGTGCAGTTCGATGCGCCGCTTTCGGCACTGGACGCGGCGCGCGACCGGATCGACGCGTTGGCGGCAGAGGCGGTTGCCGCATTGCAGGCGCAAGGCGTAGCGGCGCCGCGGGTGACCCTGACCGCGCATCTGCGCCATGAGGGACAACACCAGTCGCTGCCGGTGCCTTTCGGCGATGCCGAGACCATGGCCACCGCCTTCGCGGCGGCGCATCAGGCGCGCTTCGGCTTCACCTCTCCCGAGCGGGCACTGTGGTTCGAGATGCTGGCCGCCGAGGCCGAGGGCGGCGGGGCCGAGCTGCCGGACCTTGCCCCGCATCCGGGGGCGGGAAGGCCGGCAGGGCAGCTTCGGCTCTGGGCCGGGGGGCGCTGGCAGGACGTGCCGCTCTACCGCCGCGAGGATTGCGGGACCGCGACCGTCATCGCCGGACCGGCAGTGATTGCCGAGGCGACGGGGACGGTCATCGTCGAACCGGGCTGGGAGGCGCGGGTCGATGCCCAGGCCAATCTGATCCTGCGGCGAGTCGAGGCGGTGGTGCGGGAACGGGCAGCCGGGACCGAGGTGGATCCGGTCCGACTGGAACTGTTCAACAACCTGTTCATGTCGGTCGCCGACCAGATGGGCGCCACTCTGGCCAACACGGCCTGGTCGGTCAACATCAAGGAAAGGCTGGATTTTTCCTGCGCGATCTTCGACGCGGCGGGCGATCTGGTGGCGAATGCTCCGCATGTGCCGGTGCATCTGGGCAGTATGTCCCATGCCGTCAAGACGGTCATCGCCGCGGTCGGCCGGACGGCGCGGGAGGGTGACGCCTGGATGCTGAATTCGCCCTGGAACGGCGGCACGCATCTGCCCGACGTGACGGTGGTTTCTCCGGTCTTCGTGCAAGGACGCCCGGCCTTCTGGCTGGGGTCGCGCGGGCATCATGCCGACATCGGCGGGCGCACGCCGGGCTCGGGCCCGCCCGACAGCCGGACGATCGAGGAGGAGGGCGTGGTGATCGACCTCTTCCACCTGGTGCGCGGGGGCGTGCTGGCCGAGGCCGAGACACGCGCGCTGCTGGGGTCGGGGCGCTGGCCCTGCCGGTCGCCCGAGCAGAACCTGGCCGACCTCAAGGCGCAGGTCGCGGCCAACGAGACCGGACGACGCGAACTTGCGCGGGTGGTGGCGCAGCACGGGGCCGATGTGGTGGCGGCCTACATGGGCCATGTACAGAGAAACGCCGAGGAATGCGTGCGCGCGGTGATCGACCGGCTGTCGGACGGGGCCTTCCGGCTGCCGCTGGACATCGGGGCCGAGATCGCGGTGCGGGTCACGGTGGACCGTGCGGCGCGTTCGGCGAAAGTGGATTTCACCGGGACCAGCCCGCAGCATCCGGGCAACTACAACGCGCCGCAGGCGGTGACGCGGGCGGTGGTGCTGTATGTGTTCCGCACGCTGGTCGGCAAGCCCATTCCGCTGAACGAGGGCTGCCTGAGGCCGCTGGAGATCATCGTGCCCGAGGGGACGCTGCTGAACCCGCGCCCCCCGGCGGCGGTGATCGCGGGCAATACCGAGATCAGCCAGTCGGCCTGCAATGCCCTTTACGGCGCGCTGGGCGTGGTGGCGGCGGCGCAAGGCACGATGAACAACTTCATCTGGGGCAACGACCGCTTTCAGAACTACGAGACCATCGCCGGGGGCACCGGAGCCGGGCCGGGCTTTGCCGGTTGCGATGCGGTGCAAAGCCACATGACCAACACCCGGATGACCGACCCCGAAGTGCTGGAGAAACGCTTTCCGGTGCGACTGGAGGCGTTCGGCATCCGTCCGGGCTCGGGCGGGGCGGGGCGCTGGCCGGGCGGAAACGGGGCGGTGCGCCGGCTGCGGTTCCTGGAGCCGGTCACGGTGACGACGCTGTGCGGCAGCCGGAAGGTGGCTCCGTTCGGCGCGGCCGGGGGCGGGCCGGGGGCGGTGGGCGAGAACCTGGTCCACTGGCCGGACGGGCGGGTCGAGCGGCTGGAGGGCAACGACGCGCGCGACCTGCCCGCGGGTGCCGCGTTCGAGATGCGCACTCCCGGCGGGGGCGGCTGGGGGGAAGGCTAGGCGGCAACCGGCCGGGGTCGGGGGCGTCGCGGGGGCCGTCATTGTCCTGTTGCAGGTCGCTTCCCATATTCGGACCAGCAAACCGAGGAGGCCCCGATGCTGAACGCGAAATCCCTTCTGGACGACCTGATGGGCGCACTGAACCAGCTGACCGGCGGCCAGGGGGCCAAGGGTCTGACCGACAAGGCGAAAGAGACGTGGAACAACCAGTCCACCCTGGGCAAGGGCGCGATTGCCGGGGGGCTGCTGGGCGTGCTGCTGACCAGCGGCGGGCGGCGCATGCTGGGCACCGGGCTGAAGATCGGCGGCATGGCGGCGATCGGCGCCCTTGCCTACAAGGCCTACGAGGACTGGAAGGCCGGTCGCAGCGGCGACCCGGCGGCGGCGCTGCCCAGCCCCGAGGGGACCGCGTTCCTGCCCTCCGACCCGACGGCGGCCGATGATCTGGCGACGCATCTGTTGCAGGCGATGGTCGCGGCCGCCAAGGCCGACGGGCATGTGACCCCCGACGAACGCGCCCGGATCGATGGGCAGCTGCGCAACCTCGGGCTGGGCGAGGAGGCCGAGGCGCTGATCGCGGCCGAACTGGATGCGCCCCTGGACGCGGCCCGCATCGCGGCCCTGGCGCAATCCGAGGCCGAGGCGATCCAGCTTTACGCGGTGTCGCTGCTGGCCGTGGACCCCGACACCGAGGCCGAGAAGGCCTATCTGGCCTCGCTCGCCTCGGCGCTGCGGCTGGACCCCGGTCTGGTCGACCGCCTGCACGCCGAGACGGCGCGGCTTTAGCCCTTCGAGATCGCCCGGTCCAGCAGGCGGGTCGGCAGGATCCGCCGCAGGAAACCGGCGATATGGGTAGGCGTGGTGACATAATAGCGCGCCTTGGGCCGGGGGTTTTCCAGCGCGTGGATCAGCCTGGCCGTGACCGCCTCGGGGCCTAGCTCGAAGGCATCCTTCTTCACCTTCCGGTCGTAAAGCCGGCCGCGCAGGGCGGCGTACTGGTCGCGCCGGGCCGAGTTTTCCCAGTCGATCCAGCGTTCGAAATGCGCCACGGCGTTTTCCCGGATCCGGGTCGTGATCGGGCCGGGCTCGATCAGGATCACCTCGATCCCGGTTCCGCGCATCTCGATCCGCAACACATCGGTCAGCCCCTCCAGCGCGAACTTGGTCGCGACATAGGCCCCGCGCCAGGTCGCGCCCACAAGGCCCAGCACGGACGAGCAGTTGACGATCCGCCCCGCGCCCTGCGCCCGCATCAGCGGGATCACCCGGCGGGTCAGGTCATGGGTGCCGAATAGGTTGGTCTCGAAGATTTCCCGCAGGGCGCCGCGCGGCAGGTCCTCGACCGCGCCGGGGCAGGCGAAGGCGCCGTTGTTGAACAGCGCATCCAGCCTGCCGCCAGTGCGCGTGACCAGCTCGACCACCGCGGCGGCGATGCTGTCCTCATCGGCGAGGTCGAGGCGGAAACTCTCCAGCCCCTCGCTGCGCAGGCGGTCGCAATCGGAGTCTTTACGACAGGTGGCAAAGACGCGCCAGCCGCGCGCGTGCAGCCTGCGCGCGGCGTCGAGGCCGATGCCCGAGGAGCATCCGGTGATCAGGATCGTGCGCTGCGGCATGGTTCGGCTCCTGTGGGGCGATGCCCCTCAGGGGCCCACAGGGCTGAGGTAGCGCATGGCGACAAAGCCTTCCACCCCGTCGCCCTGAATCACGATCCGCGCCCAGTCGCTGTTGACCGCCTGCACCAGCAGGGCCGCCTCGCCCGAGCCGAGCTTGCCCAGAACCTCGGCCTCGGTCGAAGGTCCGGCCCGCACGTTCACCGAATTGGCCACGACATACCAGATCGTCCCGGTCTCGCCCTCCAGGACTTCGGGATCCGGACCTTCGGGCGCGGGCGCTGCGGCGGCAAGGCCGGGCACGGCCTCGTTCCCCAGCGCAGCCAGCGAAAAGACCGGCTCTTCCACCCGGGTCACCAGCTGGCGGACCGGCTCGACATAGGGTTGGGAAGCGACGGGGGGTTGGGAGGCGACGGCGGGCTGGGGCGCGGCGGGGGGCTGGGGCGCGGCGGGGGGCTGGGGCGCGGCGGGCTCCGGCTGGGCGCTGGCCACGGCCGGCGCCGCCGTCGTGATCCTGTCGGGTTGCACCACGGCGTCCGCCGCCACCACGACGACCGGATCTTCCGGCCTTGCCGGCGCAGCCGTTTCGGCCCCGGCAACGGGGTTGCGGGCCGCCAGCCGCGCCGCCGCATCGGCCAGCCCCGGCCGCAACTGGCCCCGGTCTTCCCCGGCAATCATCAGGGCCGCATAAAGCCCGGCACATAGAATCAACGTCAACCGCAGCATCTGGAATCCGTTTCTTGATCTGGCCCCTCATAGCATAGCCGCCAGAGGGGAGTGCAGGAAAAATGCACCAGGCCGCGGCCCGGTTCCCGCCGGCGTCATTGCCATCTGGACCGCACCCGCGGTTTTCCCTACACAACATGCATGAGCGATGAAGATGACGAGCCCAAGATCGAGGGGCCTCAGGGTCTGACGACCGCCGAACCGCTGTCGCGCGCGATCGGCGAGCGGTATCTGACCTATGCGCTGTCCACGATCATGCACCGCGCCCTGCCGGACGCGCGCGACGGGCTGAAGCCGGTGCACCGGCGAATCCTCTGGGCGATGCGGCGGCTGCGGCTGACGCCGACGGAGGGGTTCTTGAAATCGGCCAAGATCAGCGGCGACACGATGGGGGATTTCCACCCCCACGGCGATGCCGCGATCTACGACGCGATGGCGCGGCTGGCCCAGGATTTCAACATGCGCTACCCGCTGGTGGACGGGCAGGGCAACTTCGGCAACATCGACGGCGACAACCCGGCAGCCAGCCGCTATACCGAGGCCCGCGTCACCCAGGCGGCGGAACTGCTGATGGAGGGCATCGACGAGACCGCCGTCGATTTCCGCCCCAACTATGACGGTCGTCTGGAAGAGCCGGTGGTGCTGCCGGCGGCCTTCCCGAACCTTCTGGCCAACGGGTCGTCGGGCATTGCCGTGGGGATGGCCACGAACATCCCGCCGCATAATCTGGATGAGCTGATCGACGGCTGTCAGGCCCTGCTGGCCGACCCCCAGCTTTCCGACGAGGCGTTGGTGGCGCTGATCCCCGGCCCGGATTTCCCGACCGGCGGGGTGATCGTGGAGCCGCGCGAGTCGATCCTTGAAGCCTACCGCACCGGTCGCGGCGCCTTCCGCACCCGGGCGAAGTGGCAGGTCGAGGATCTGGGTCGCGGCACCTGGCAGATCGTCGTCACCGAGATCCCGTTCCAGGTGCAGAAGTCCAAGCTGATCGAGAAGCTGGCCGAGCTGATCCAGCTGAAGAAGGTGCCGCTGCTGGCGGATGTCCGCGACGAGAGCGCCGAGGACATCCGGCTGATCCTGGAGCCGCGCGCGCGGAACGTGGACCCGGATGTGCTGATGGGCAGCCTGTTCAGGAACTCGGACCTCGAGGTGCGGTTCAATCTGAACATGAACGTGCTGATCGACGGACGCGTGCCGAAGGTCTGTTCGCTGAAAGAGGTGCTGCGCGCCTTCCTTGACCACCGCCGCGACGTGCTGCGGCGGCGGTCCCAGCATCGGATCGAGAAGATCGACGCAAGGCTGGAGGTGCTGGAAGGGCTGCTGATCGCCTTCCTGAACCTGGACCGGGTGATTGACATCATCCGCTACGACGCCGACCCCAAGGCCGCGCTGATGGCCGAGGACTGGTCGAAATCGCACATCCGGGCCACGTCGGAGAAGGACTACACGTCCCCGGTCAAGGGGGGCGCGGGCCAGCTGACCGAGGTCCAGGCCGAGGCGATCCTGAACATGCGGCTGCGCAGTCTGCGGCGGCTGGAGGAGATGGAGCTGAACGCCGAGCGCGACGCGCTGATGAAGGAGCGCGCCGATCTGGCCGATCTTCTGGACAGCGAGCGGCGGCAGTGGAAGCGGATCGGCCAGGAGCTGGACGAGGTCCGCAAGCTTTATGGCAAGGGCACCGCACTGGGCGCGCGCCGGACGCAGTTTGCCGATGCGACCGAGGTCGAGGACATTCCTTTCGAGGCGATGATCGACCGCGAACCGATCACGGTCATCTGCTCGAAGATGGGCTGGATCCGGGCGCTGAAGGGCCATGTCGATCTGACGGCGGAACAGAAGTTCAAGGACGGCGACGGCCCGCGTTTCGCCTTCCATGCCGAGACGACGGACAAGATCCTGCTGGTGGCCGAGAACGGGCGGTTCTACACGCTTCTGGGCGCGAACCTGCCGGGCGGGCGCGGGATGGGCGAACCCGTGCGGCTGATGGTCGATCTGCCGAACGACACCGGGATCACCGATCTGATCGTCTGGCGGCCGGGGCAGAAATACCTGCTGGCCTCGACGGCGGGCGACGGGTTCGTGGTGCCGTCCGAGGAACTGCTGGCGCAGACCCGCGCGGGCAAGGCGGTGCTGACGGTGCGGGACGGGGTCAAGACGGCGGTCTGCACGCCGGTCACGGGCGACATGGTGGCAGTGGTGGGCGACAACCGGAAGATGCTGGTTTTCCCGCTGTCCGAACTGCCGGAAATGGCCAGGGGCAAGGGCGTCAGGTTGCAGAAATATAAGGACGGAGGGTTGTCGGACGCGATCACCTTCACCAAGGCCGAGGGGCTGAGCTGGAAGGACCCGGCCGGGCGCACGCGGACCGAGGTCGATCTTCTGGAATGGACCGGGGCGCGGGCGAGCGCGGGCAAGATGGCCCCGCGCGGGTTCCCAAGGGACAACCGGTTCACCTGACGGGCCGCCCGTCGTCGTCGCCCCTCGCCGGGTCGCCCCCGACAAGACGCCGAAGGCGCACGAGGAGGTTCAGGCCCGTTCCACCTTCAGCCAGACCCCGCCCTGCGGGCGCAGGGTCAGGATCATCACGGGCTTCGGGTCCTTGCCGGGGATGGAGCTGAAGCGGAAGCGGGCCAGCAGGGTGGCCAGCACGATCACCGCCTCTTGCAGCGCGAAGCTGGCGCCGATGCAGATGCGGGGGCCGTCGCCGAAGGGCAGATACTGGAAACGCGGGATCGCCCTGGGGTCGGCGAAACGGTCGGGGCGGAAGGCGTCCGGGTCCTGCCACAGCAGACGATGGCGGTGCAGCGCGTAGATCGGCAGGATCACCGTGTCGCCGGGGCGCACCTCGCGGCCGCAGAGGGTGTCGCGCGCCATCGCGGTGCGCGACAGGAAGGCGGCAGGGGGATAGAGCCGCAGCGCCTCGTCCACGATCCGGCGGGTCAGCGGCAGGCGGGCGAGGTCGGCGACGGTGGCGGCGCGGTCGCCCAGAACGCCCTGCGCCTCCTCTCGCGCGGCGGCCTGCACGGACGGGTCGAAGGCGCAGAGGTAAAGCGCCCAGGCCAGCGTCAGCGCCGTCGTCTCGTGCCCCGCGACGATGAAGGTCAAGAGGTTGTCGCGCAGTTCCGCCGTGGTCATCTGCCGCCCGCTTTCGGGGTCGGAGCCGGCCATCAGAAGGTCGAGAAGGTCGGGCGGGGTCTTTCCGCCCTCGGCCTTGCGCGCCTCGATCGCGCGGTCGGCCAGTTTCTTCGTCTCGCGCATCGCGGACCCGGTGAACAGGCGGTTCGGACGGGGAACCCAGGGCGGGGCGCCAAGGACATCCAGCAGCGAGACCTTTGCGGTTTCCGCGATGTACTGCTCGATGGCGGCATGGACCGCGCCCCGGTCAAAGCCCGTGCCGTCCGAGAAGGTGACATCCGCGATCACCTCGAAGGTCGCCGTCACCATCTCGTCGAAGAGGTCCGCCGCCCGGCCCACGGCGCGGTCCAGCCGCGCGACGGACCGTTCCGCCGCCGCCGTCATCACCGGTCCCAGCGCGGTCACGTTGCGGTGCGAGAACACCGGGGCGGCGGTCCGGCGCTGCCACATCCATTGCGCGCCCTCGGCCACGAACAGGCTGTCGCCGATGGCGGGTTCGAGGATCAGCTTGGTCACGACCGATTTCGGGTAGTCGTCCACCCGGTCGCGCAGGACCTGTTTCAGCCCGTCGGGGTCCATCAGCATGTGCCAGCGCTTGCCGGTGCGACCGGACAGGATCGGCACCCTGGTCGCCACCTCGGGGATCAGTTCCAGGACGTTGCGCTGTGCGGCGCGAAAACTGGCCCAGACCCCCATCGGTTCGGTGTGGAGGGCAACGCGGGCGGGCAGGGAAGGGGGCGCGTCGAGCATGACGAAGAAGATAGGACGATCCCGCCCCCCGGCAAAGCGCCGTCCTGCCGCAGTCCCACGGGCCGTCCGGCCAATCAGGCTTGAATTTCCTGCGGCCAGGGGCTAAGTCGCCGCCCGTGTAATCTCGGCCCCGTCTCGGGGCGCGATCTGGACAAGGGCGGACAACGCGATGGCGAAGGCAAAGTTTGAACGGACGAAACCGCATGTGAACATCGGGACCATCGGTCACGTTGACCATGGCAAGAC
>NZ_JAANHS010000039.1 GCF_011174775.1 Rhodobacter calidifons | reverse complement strand
GACAACAGGGGGATTTGTCCGATGAAACTGACCGACAGCCGTGAGATCAGGGCGGAGCCGCGGGTTGTCTGGGATGCGATCCTGAACCCCGAGGTATTGCGGGCCTGCATTCCTGGTTGCGAGAGCATGACCGGCTCGGTTGCGGAGGGGTATGAGGCGGTCGTGAAGCAGAAGGTTGGTCCGGTTTCGGCGACCTTCACGGGCCTCGTGCAGCTGTCCGACATCGTGGAGGGGCGGTCGCTGCGGATATCGGGCGAGGGCAAGGGCGGGGTCGCGGGCTTTGCCAAGGGCGGCGCCAACGTGAGTTTCGAGCCGGTCGCGGGCGGGACGCGGCTGACCTACGAGGCGGAGGCCAATGTGGGGGGCAAGCTTGCCCAGCTGGGCAGCCGGATCATCGACAGTTTCGCGAAGAAGCTGGCGGACGAGTTCTTCGCCCGCTTCCAGGCGGCGGTCGAGGCGCCCGAGCCCGAGCCGGAGCCTGTGGCCGAAGAAGCTGTTGCCGATTCGGGGGAAAGGAAGAAGGGTTGGTTCAAGCGACTGATCGGTTGAACCGGCGATACCTAGGACGACCCAGGGAGGAACAAGGATGACCAAGGTCTCGATGACCGTGAACGGCAAGGCCGTTTCCGGCGAGGTGGAAGGGCGGACGCTTTTGTCCTCCTTCCTGCGCGAGGGGCTGGGGCTGACCGGCACCCATGTCGGTTGCGACACCAGCCAGTGCGGCGCCTGCGTGGTGCATGTGGACGGCAAGCCCGTGAAAAGCTGCACCGTCTTTGCGGCGGATGTGGCCGGGGCGCAGGTCAGGACGATCGAGGGGATGGCGAATGCCGATGGCTCCTTGTCGGTGATCCAGCAGGCGTTCCAGGACCATCACGGGCTGCAATGCGGCTTCTGCACGCCGGGCATGGTGATGTCTTCGGCGGCGCTGCTGGCGGAAAACCCCAAGCCCACCGAAGCCGAGGTGCGGCACTACCTGGACGGCAACATCTGCCGCTGCACAGGCTACCACAACATCGTCAAGGCCGTGATGGCTGCCTCCGGGCAGGATGTCAGCGCGCTGGCTGCGGAATAGGGGGGAGAGATGCCGAAGGATACAGGGATTGGCGCGTCCTCGAAGCGCCGCGAGGATATCCGCTTTCTGACCGGGCGCGGGGTCTATACCGACGACCTGGCGCTGCATGGGCAGACCCATGCGGTCTTCGTGCGCTCGACCGTGGCGCATGGGCGGATCAGGTCGATCGACACTACGAAGGCGGCGGCGATGCCCGGCGTGCTGGCGGTGTTCACGGGCGAGGACTTCAAGGACGTCGGCGGCAACCCGGCGGGTTGGCTGATCAACAGCCGTGACGGCACGCCGATGCGCGAGCCCAAGCGCCCGGTGCTGGCCTATGGCAAGGTGCGGCATGTGGGCGATGCCTATGCCGCCGTCGTGGCCGAGACCTATGCCCAGGCGCGGGATGCGGCGGAACAGCTGGCCGCCGACAGCGAGATCGAAGAACTGCCCGCGATCATCGACATGAAGGCGGCGGTGGCCGACCCGTCGAACCGGGTGCATGACGAGATCCCGGACAACCTCTGCTTCGACTGGGGCTGGATCGAGGACAACCGCGCGGCGGTAGATGCCGCGATGAAGGCCGCGCCGCATGTGGTGACGCTGGAGCTGGTGAACAACCGGCTGGTGCCGAACGCGATGGAGCCGCGCGCTTCCATCGGCGAATACAACCCCGGCACGGGCGATTACAAGCTGACGACGACCAGCCAGAACCCGCACCTGACGCGGCTTCTGGTGGCGGCCTTCGTCCTCGGCATCCCCGAGAACAAGCTTCAGGTCGTGGCCCCGGATGTGGGCGGCGGGTTCGGGTCGAAGATCTACCACTACGGCGAAGAGGCGCTGGTGCTGGCCGCGGCGAAGAAGCTGGGCCGCCCGGTGCGCTGGACGGCGGAGCGGTCGGAGAGCTTCCTGACCGATGCGCATGGCCGCGATCATGTGACGAAGATCGAGCTCGGCTGCACCAAGGACGGGCAGATCCTGGCGATCCGCACCGAGACGCTGGCCAATGTGGGGGCGTATCTGTCGAACTTCTCGACCGCGACGCCGACCTTCCTGCACGGCACGCTGATGGCCGGACCCTACAAGGTGCCGCATGTCTATGTGAACGTGAAGACGGTGTTCACCAACACCGCCCCGGTGGATGCCTATCGCGGCGCGGGGCGGCCCGAGGCGACCTTCAGCCTGGAGCGGGTGATCGACAAGATGTGCCGCGAGCTGAACCTTGATCCGTTCGAGGTGCGGCGGAAGAACCTGCTGACGCCCGACCAGTTCCCCTACACGACTCCGGTCGGGCTGGTCTATGACACGGGCAACTATCATGCGACGCTGGACCGCGTGATGGCGATGGCCGATGTCGCGGGCTTCGAGACGCGCGCGGCGGAGTCGAAGAAGCGCGGCAAACTGCGCGGCATGGGGCTTTCGACCTGGATCGAGGCCTGCGGCATCGCGCCGAGCCATCTGGTGGGCGTGCTGGGCAGCCGCGTGGGGCTGTACGACGCGGCGACGGTGCGGGTGAACGCGACCGGCAACATCAGCGTGATGACCGGGGCGCACAGCCATGGGCAGGGCCACGAGACGGTCTTCGCGCAGATCGTGGCCGAGAAGCTGGGGATCCCGGAGTCTTCGGTCGAGATCGTGCACGGCGACACCGCCAAGATCCCCTTCGGGATGGGCTCTTACGGCTCGCGGTCGCTGGCGGTCTGCGGCACGGCGATGGCCAAGGCGGTGGACAAGATCATCGCCAAGGGCAAGAAGATCGCCGCCCACATGCTGGAGGCCAGCGAGGGCGACATCACCTTCGAGAACGGCAAGTTCCAGGTGGCGGGCACCGACAAGGCCAAGACCTTCGGCGAGATCGCGTTCAGCGCCTATGTCCCGCACAACTATCCGCTGGAGACGCTGGAACCGGGGCTGGAGGAGACCGCCTTCTACGACCCGGCCAACTTCACCTACCCCGCGGGCGCCTATATCTGCGAGGTCGAGGTGGACGAGGGCACCGGCAAGGTCGATGTGGTGGCCTTCCACTGCGCCGACGACTTCGGCAATGTGATGAACCCGATGATCGTGGAAGGCCAGGTGCATGGCGGCGTGGGCCAGGGGATCGGCCAGGCGCTCTGCGAGTTCACCGCCTATGACGAGACCGGCCAGCTGCTGACGGGGTCCTACATGGACTATCCGATGCCGAGGGCCGAGGATGTACCGTTCTACAACGTGGACTATTCCTGCCAGACGCCCTGCACGCACAACCCGCTGGGGGTGAAGGGCTGCGGCGAGGCGGGGGCGATCGGCTCGCCCCCGGCGGTGGTCAACGCGGTGATCGACGCGCTGCATCGCGGCGGGCACACCCACGTCAAGCATATCGACATGCCGGTCTCGCCCTCGCGGGTCTGGGCGGCGATCAACGGGCAAGGGGGCTGACATGCACAACTTCGACTTCGCGAAACCCTCGACCATCGCGGATGCGGCCAAGGCGCTGGCCGCCGAAGGCGCGCAGGCGCTGTCCGGCGGGCAGACGCTGATCCCGACGATGAAGCAGCGGCTGGCCGCGCCTGCGGTGCTGGTCAGCCTGACCGGCATCCGGGAGATGCAGGGCGTCTGCCTGGGCGAAGGCGGCCTGCATGTCGGTGCGGCCACGCCCCATGCCGTGGTGGCGCGCGAGGCCCGCGCGCATTACCCGGCGCTGGCCGATCTGGCCGGGGGCATCGGCGATCCCTCGGTGCGCTCGCGTGGCACCATCGGCGGGTCGATCGCCAACAACGATCCGGCGGCCTGCTACCCTGCCGCCGTGCTGGCATCCGGCGCGACGGTGGTGACCGACCGGCGCCGGATCGCGGCGGACGACTATTTCCAGGGCCTGTTCACCACGGCGCTGGAGGCGGGCGAGATCGTCACCACGGTGATCTTCCCGATCCCGCAGAAGGCGGCCTATGTGAAGTTCAACCAGCCCGCCAGCCGCTTTGCCCTGACCGGGGTCTTCGTCGCCAAGTTCGCAAGCGGCGTCCGGGTCGCGGTGACGGGCGCGGGCAACGACGGCGTCTTCCGCTGGGCCGAGGCCGAACGCGCACTCTCGGCCGACTTCTCGGCCTCGGCGCTGTCGGGCCTCAGCGTCGATCCCGCCGGCATGATGAGCGACCTGCACGGCTCGGCCGCCTATCGCGCCAACCTCGTCAAGGTGCTCACAGGCCGCGCGGTCACGGCGGCAGGCTGAACCTTCCCACAGCAGCCAAAGGCCCGGCAGAGCAATCCGCCGGGCCTGTTG
>NZ_JAANHS010000038.1 GCF_011174775.1 Rhodobacter calidifons | reverse complement strand
GGGTGACGTCGAGCATGTCGGTGTCGAAGCGGACGGGAACGTCGAATTCGAAGCCCGCAGTGATCGCCACGCCCGCGCCCGGGGCGGTGGTGAATCGTCGTTGACCGCCAGAATGCGGAACTTGCGGCAGGCCCCGAACGTGTCGGACATCGAGCCATGGTCGCGCCACCGGTCCGAGAGACCATGGAGAGGGTCCAGGGACCACCGCTGGTTCGGCCGCAGCGGCACAGGCATTGGCGTCCGGCTGCCACGTGCCCGTTTGCGGCCACGACGGCGGCGCACTGACAGCCCTTCCTCCCGGTAAATCCGGTAGAGCTTCTTCTCGTTCATGATCATGCCCTTGCGCTCCAGCAGGATACCCACACGCCGGTAGCCGAAGCGACGACGCTTCTCGGCGATCTTGTGCATCTCCTCACGGACTTCCGGCCTCGCCATTGGGCTCGAACCAATGGCGCCTCAATGGCTCGATCGGGCGGCCGCTCGTGCCGCACCGTCTTCGGATCGACACCGATCAGGACGCAGGCCCGGCGTTGAGAGATCGGATGATCCTTCATCGCCCTTAGCACTGCGCCCCGCCGTTGCATCGGCGTCGTCAGGGCTTTCCCAGCAGGTCCTTCAGCACGACGTTGTCCAGCATCGCATCCGCTAGCAGACGCTTGAGCTTCGCATTTTCGTCCTCGAGCTGCTTCAGCCGCCTGGCGTCGGACAGGTCCATCCCGCCATACTTGGCCTTGAGCTTGAAAAAGGTCGAAGGGCTCAACCCGTGCTTCCGGCACAGCTCGGAGGTCGGCAGCCCGGCCTCCTGTTCCTTAATCATCCCGATGATCTGTTCGTCGGGGCTTGCGCGGCCCCACTGGGGCCACGGTCCCCTCCTCATCGGTGAAACGGCTCTTCCTCATGTCGTCTGCTCCTTCTCAGGTTGGGCAGACTCTACATCACGGCGAGGGAACTTCCGGGGGGCAGGTCAAGGACGGTGCCGTTGAAGCGCTCGACGAAGCCGTTGGTTTTCGGCGTGCGGACCTTGGTGCGGCGGTGCTCGATGCCGCCCAGGTCGAGGTAGAGCGCGTAGGGATGCTTCCCGGTCCCGCAAAACTCGCGGCCGTTGTCCGTGAGCATCGCCTTCACCGGCAGGCCGAGGGTGCGGTAGAACGGCAGCACGTCGCTGTGCAGCACCGACACCGCCGCCTCTGGCTGCTTGGAGACGTGCAGGAAGCCGAAGGCGTAGGAACCGAAGGTATCCACCACGGCATACAGGTAGGCCTAGCCGTGAAATCTCGGGAGGTTGTTCACCCGGAACGGGGTTAGGCTGCAATCGCCAAACTCCAGCCGAGGACCTCGCAGGATGAAAAACCTCCCGAGATTTCACACCTAGGCGCGGAACCACAGGACGATGCGCAGGTTTTCCGGCGCGTGCAAGGCGTGCATCAGCCGCAGTGGGTTCGCCCGCCCCTCGGGTCCGGTCTCGGGACGATCCCTTCCGTGCAGGGCAGAATGACGGGGGCGAAGGTCTGCCATGGGCCAGCGGCCCGCGCCGTGTTCCGTCGGGGTTGATCCGGATCGCGCGGGGCAGACTTTGGTCGGATACGCGCCTCTGTCCGACCGGCATATCCTTCGCCCCATGCGCGCGACCCTCTGCCTGATCTGGCTTTGTCTCACGGCCGTCCTTGCCGCGGCCGACCCATCCCCGCGCGAGCGGATCGCGCCGCTGATCGTCCCGCCCTATGCGCTGGGCGAGGCGCTGGATGACCGCGGGCTCTACAGCCTGCTGAACTCCGGCGGGGCCGAGGCGGGCTATGTGTTCGAGACCGGCCCGCTCGCCCCCCTGCCGGGCTTTTCCGGCGCGCCGATCAACCTGCTGGTGATGCTCGACCTTCAGGGCACCTTCATCGACGTGCGGCTGCTGGACCACAACGAGCCGATCTTCGTCTCGGGCCTGGGCGAGGCGCCGCTGCTGAAGTTCCTCGAACAGTATCGCGGCCATTCGATTCACGAACCGCTTGTCGTCGGCAACCCCTATGGCGCGGGGGGCGGGGCGGATCTGGTCTATCTCGACGGCGTGACGAAGGCCACGGCCTCGGTCCGCATCGCGCATGAATCGATCCTGGCCGCGACCCTGGCCGTCGCGCGCGAAAGGATGCAGGGCATCCAGTCCGCGCCGCCCGCCCGCCCGAACCGGGATGTGGATGAACCACTTGCCTGGCCTGATCTCGTCAGCCAGGGCATCGCCCGCAACCTGCGCATCACCAATGCCGAAGCCGACGCCGCCTTCGCCGGCACGATCTGGGCCGACGACGACCCCGAGGCGCAGGCCGACCCGCAGGGCCTCTACCTCGACCTCTGGGCGGTGGACCTCGGCCCGCCCGCCGTCGCCCGCGCGGTGCTGACCGAGGAAAGTCTCGCCGACCTCAACCGCTTTCTTGCCGTCTCGCCGCAGGACGAGCCCATCCTCGTCATCGACACGGCCCGCCACGGCCTGGTGTCGCAGGATTTCGTCCGCAACACCGCGCCCGACCTGCTGTCGGCCACGCAAGGCGGCCTGCCGCTGGCGCTGCGCGACGCGGACCTGCTGTTCGAAACGCTTCCCGGCGTCCCCGAAGGCGCGGCGATGATCCTGCGGATCGACCGCCGCCTCGGCTTCGACCCCGCCGCCGACTGGCAGCTTGCGGCCACCGCGCTGCGCGAACACGGCCAGTTCCAGCCCGAGACCGGCAGCGCCCGTTTCGCCCTGACCCTTGCGGCCCCCGAACGGTTCTTCCTGCGCGAGACGCCGCCCGAGAAGCTCGCCCCCTGGCAAGAGGCGATCCTGAACCGGCAGGGCGATCTCTGGGCGCTGGCGGGGTTCCTCGGCATTCTCCTCGTCGCCCTCGGCCCCGGGATGAACCGTCTGGCCGACCATCCGCTGTTCACGCCTCTGCGGCTGGCCGCGCTGGCCATCGTCACCGGTTTCGTTGGCTGGTGGGGGCAGGGGCAGCTGTCCATCGTCACGCCGCTCGCCACCCTGCGCACGGCGCTGGACGGCGGCTCGCTGGCCTTTCTCCTGTATGATCCCTTCTCGCTGCTCATCTGGGCCGCGGCCATCCTCGGCTTCGTCCTCTGGGGCCGGGGCCTGTTCTGCGGCTGGCTCTGCCCCTTCGGCGCCTTGCAGGAATTCGCCCATCACCTGGGCCGCCTGATGCGTCTGCCGGAATGGGAACCCTCGGCCCGCTGGGACCAGCGGCTGAAGCCGCTGAAATACGTCCTGCTTGCCGCCCTGGTCGGCGTCACCCTCTTCGCCCCCGCCCAGCTCGACACTGCTGCCGAGGTCGAGCCCTTCAAGACCGCCATCACCACCTTCTTCCTGCGGGACTGGCCCTACGTGGCCTATGCCGCGCTGTGGCTGGTGTTGGGCATGGTCACCTTCAAGGGCTTCTGCCGCTGGGTCTGCCCGCTTGGTGCCCTGATGGCCATCGGCGGGCTGATCCGCGGCCGCGACTGGATCGCCCGGCGCCGCGAATGCGGCTCGCCCTGCCAGCTGTGCCGCGTGCGCTGCCGCTACGGGGCGATCAAGGCGACGGGGCAGGTGCAGTATGCCGAATGCTTCCAGTGCCTCGACTGCGTGACGATCCACAACTCGCCCGCCACCTGTGTGCCGCTGGTGCTGGCCGCCAAAGGGCGCAGGCCGAGGCCGGAGCCGCCGGCCGTTCCCGTCCTGCGCGAGGCCAAGGCATGAACCGGCGCCGCTTTCTCGCCCTCTCCGCCGCCGCGCTGGCCGCGCCGGCAGGGGCGCAGACCCGCTGGCAGGGCCGTGCCTTCGGGGCGGACTGCACGCTGACCCTCTCGGGCCCCGCGCGGCAGGCCGAGGCGGCGCTGTCCGGCCTGCCCGCGCTGATCGAGACCATCGAGGCCGAATTCTCGCTGCATCGCCCCTCGGCGCTGACCCGGCTGAACGCGACCGGGCAGCTGGACCCCTCGCCCGCCTTCCGCGCGGTGATGCGGCTCTGCGATGCCGTCCACCGCCTGACCGCGGGCGCCTTCGACCCCACGGTGCAGGTGCTCTGGCAGGCCGCCGCCGAGGGACGGAGGGCGACAGGGCCGGTCGGCTGGGAGAAGCTGGGGCAGGGGAGGCGGATCACCCTGCAACCCGGGATGGCGCTGACCTTCAACGGCATCGCGCAGGGCTTCGGTGCCGATGCGGTGAAGGCCCATCTTGCCGCCTGCGGCTTTGACCATGCGCTGATCGACATGGGCGAGACGGCGGCACTGGGCGGCCCCTTCCGCCTTGGCCTGCACGACCCGACCCATGGCCAGCTTGCCACCCGCACCCTGACCGGCACCGCCATCGCGACCTCCTCGCCCCGCGCGACGCTGGTCAACGGCCAGCCGCATATCCTGCATCCGCAGGGCCTGCCGCCCCTCTGGTCCACCGTCTCGGTCGAGGCGACCAGCGCGGCGCTGGCCGATGCGCTGTCCACCGGGCTGGTGTTCCTGACCGCCGGGCGGATCGCCGCGCTGCGCCATCCGGGTCTGATCCGCGTCACCCTGATCGATCCGGCCGGAAACCTGACCACGCTCTGACCCTGCCCCGGGGGTGCAAGCCAAGGCGCCCCCCTCCCCCCTTGTGGGGGAGGGATGGGGTGGGGGGCAGCAACGCAACAGGCCCGGCGGATTGCTCTGCCGGGCCTTTGGCTGCTGTGGGAAGGTTCAGCCTGCCGCCGTGACCGCGCGGC
>NZ_JAANHS010000037.1 GCF_011174775.1 Rhodobacter calidifons | reverse complement strand
TCATGTCGGTGGTCATCGGTGGTCCTCTCGGTTCTGGGTGGGCGTAAGCAACCAGACCCTAACCGAACATCGCCGGTAACCACCTCAGCCAGAACCTACACCACGCTCAGGGACAGCATCATGATTTTCGTGGCGTTCACTCAACTATCAACCCAATTCGCCACGATCAGCCCCGGCACGGCGTCATGCGCCCGCGCGGCGTCCCGCGCGAGGTCCAGCCGCTTCGGCAGCTTGACCTGCGGCACCAGCAGGAAGATCGGCGCGGTGACGAGGCCCCTGTCGGTTTTCGACTTTGATGCCACGGCGCGACCCTTGGTGTTCAGCCGCCCCTCGGCCACCAGCAGGCTTGGGCCCCCACGGCGATAGATGAACCGCAAACGCAGGCCGGAGCGGCGTTCCCATTCGCCGGGGGTGATCCGGCCGCCGCGCAGGGACTTGCCTGCGGCAGGTGTTGGGATTGCCAGCCAGAAGCCGTTCTTCGAGCGGATCAGCGGGCCGGTGTCGTGCGCGCCGACGATCACCGGGGCGTTGGACCACACCACGGCGGCTGCGTTGAGGCTGGGCGTGGCCTTGGGGAACTGCTCCGACCGGATGGTGCGGGCGAGGCGCGGCCCGAGGCCCGCGCCGGTGATCTGCAGCCGCCAGGCGGCCTTCAGCCCGGTTCCGGCCTCGCGGATCGCGGCCGACACGGCGCGTTCCCCAGCGGCGACCTCGGCCGCCATCAGCGCGACGATGTCGGGATCGATGTCGAGCTTCAGTTTCATCGCGGTCACGCCGGGCGCAGGTCGACGGTCCAGACCAGCCGCTCGCGGTCGCGGACGGGCTCGCCCTGGATGAGGAAGGCCTCGCCCTCCATCTCGATCCGGTCGCCGGGGCGGGGGGTGGCACCTCGGCCACGCGCAGGTCGATCCGGGTGGACTCGGACCAGAGCCGCGCATCGCCAAAGTCGGTGACGGCATCGGCACGCCGAGCGACGATGCGCACGAGCACCGGCGCACCGCCATCGGCGATGTAGACCGCGTCTCTGCCGATGTTCGGATCGGCGAAGAGTGCCGCAAGCGCGGCGGAGAGGGCGTCCGGCATGTTTCCTCTTTCCTCAGAAAGGAAGTGACACTATGTTTTCCCCAGACAGGAGAAAGTCATGACCCTTTCCCATCAGATCGCCCGAAACCCCGAGGCTGGTGCCGTGCTGACCAAGGCTGCGCTGCGGGCGGCAGACCGGCTTGGCCTTTCGGGCCGACAACTGGCCGAGATCATCGGCGTCTCCGAGGCGACCGTCTCGCGCTGGAAACGGGGCGAGAGTCTGCTCGAGCCGGGCTCGAAGCCCTTCGAGCTTGCGGCAATTCTGGTGCGGACCTTCCGCTCGCTCGACGCGATCACCGGGGGCGACGAGGCGGTGGCGCGGCGGTGGCTGGCCGCTCCCAACACGGCGCTCGCGGCTCGACCCGTGGAGCGGATGACGCAGGTGCAGGGGCTTGTCGATGTCACGACCTATCTGGACGCAAGACGCGCTCCGCTCTGAGGCGCGGCCCTACGCGGGCCCGGCATGGCGGTTCGTCGAGGCCCAGCATCGGGTCTCGACCCTGAAGCTTGTCGACAGCCTGGCCGAACAGGCGGCCCTCGAGGAGATCCTCGAGGCCACGAAGCCGCCCCTGCCGGAGGAATGCCGCGCGCTCGATTATCTGCTGGCCACGCCTTTCCGGTATCGCCCCTATCCGGCGGGATCGCGGTTTCGCCGGGCGGGACTGACGCCGGGCGTCTGGTACGGGGCCGAGGCGCCCGAGACGGCGGCGGCCGAAATGGTCTTCTACCGCTTCCTGTTCTACGCCGAGAGCCCGGAAACCCCCTTTCCCGACGATGCGGCCGAATACACCGCCTTCTCGGCGGAGGTCGCAACGCCCGTGGCAGTCGACCTGACGGCCGGAGCACTGGCTACCGATCATGCTGGCTGGACCCATCTCACCGACTACGCAGCATGCCAAGGTCTGGCCGAGGAGGCCCGAGCGATCGGTGCAGAGGTGATCCGCTACGCCTCTGTCCGCGATACTTACCGGGGCGCGAACCTTGCCGTTCTGACCTGCCGTGCCTTTGCCGCTCCGCAGCCGGTCGAACGTCAGACCTGGCGCATCCGGATCGGTCCCACCGGCGCGCAGGCGCTGCGCGAGCATCCGCGCCTCGGGCTCGAGTTCCCGAAGGACAGCTTCGCCCCGGACCCACGCCTTGTCGGCATGGTCTGGGACCGCCCCCGCGCCCGATAGGCCGTCATCACGTCCGCCGCGCCGAACGCAGCACCTGCGGTCGGGTGCAGATCGGCAGCGGGTTGCTCTCGATCTCAAGCCGCACCCATTCGTCGCGATCCCGGTCGGGGATCGTGCGGGCGTAGAGCGGCTGGCCCAGCGTGTTCACCGTCTCGAAGGTGTCGGCCGGAGCGAAGTAGATCTCGAAGAGGCCCTCGACCCCCTCGGGATAGAAGTACGCCTTGTCCGTCGGCACCCCGAAGCCGAGGCCACCCCGGTAGCGGCGGAAGGTGATGCCGCCGAAGCTGACTTCCTCGCCCACGCGGCCGCGCAGATCGGCTGCGGCTGCGGTGTTGAGATAGGTCTCGCGGACCTCCTTGTGGGCAACCAGATCGGCGAAGAAGGCCGAGCCGCATTCGGCGCGCGGCTGGACCTGACCGGCGGCCAGCCCGCCGAGGCTGTCCTCGACGCTCTCGATCAGCGCCTGGCAGCGCTTCCTGAGCGCGCCCGAGGCGGGGCTCGCGTTGTCGAGGTCGAAGTCGGCCTCGGTGGCGGGCGTGATGCCGAACTCTGTGAAGTAGTTGACCACCGTCGCCCCGTCCTTCGGATCCTTCACCACGCCCTGGATACCGTTGAAGAGGTGGAACTCGAAGGTGGCCTCTGCGTCGTTCCGGAGCCGCCCGAGCTTGCGGGTCACCTCGGTCTGCACCTGCTGGGTGGTGGTTTCCGATCCGTGGTCGCGGATGGTCGGCGCGCTGATGCTAGAGACAAACGACGAATGGACCGTCCAGCGTGCCAGATACATGACGCTGGAAACCATCGCGCCGATGGGCGTTCGTCGGGGAATTGATCCACCGGATCAATTCCTGATCCTCCTCACTCCCGTCATCAGCCTGCCAGCCGCGGCATCCTGATCAAGCAGGCCCGCGCCGAGCGTCACGGTGACGATCAGCGCCAGCTACACCACTCCATGGGACAGCATCAAAATCATGCCACTACTCTGTAAATCGGTTGCCCGTCGCTAGAGCATTTCTCAACCGAAGCGCAAAGAGCAAAAATCGTTGCTCCGTTGGCAGACACGAAAACAACCCCAAGCAGAGCATTCGGGCTGGGACTTGTTGTCAAAGAAATGATCGCCCCTTCACCGACGGCAAGTTCGACAAAGGCATGGTGCTCGGCGGCGGCCAAACGCGCAATATCGAGGTAACTGACAACATTCTGTCGCGTGAAGTGAAGGACATCAAATGCCGCAACATCTCGAAGGAGGATTGTTTCGCAGTTGTCTGCGGGATCGGACGTGACCAGCAGCCTCAGGACGCGCCCTGTGGATTCGTAGGTAACGCCTACATATTCCACGTCGGCAAACCGTTCATCCCCTTCAAAGGTGATCATCTCCAATCCTCCGGACGGATCAACCCGTCATCACCTCGCCCGTCACCTGAAAAGCTCTCTTCCTCGGTCGCTGGCCGACCAGGCTGGCGCTCGCCGTCGATCCATTCGTGCGTATGGGGCTGACCTTGACCGTGATCGTGGCCCCAATCAACGTCTTTGATCGGTTTTCCGTCAGGTCCATACAATCTGTCTCCGCGAGGTCCGACAACCCAAGTTCCCGGACGCCCCTGTGGAGGCAAGCCCCGAGCTTCCGGCGCAGGTTCAACGGGTCGGCCCTCCGCATCCGTCTCCGGGATACCTTCTGGAAGCGCTCTGGGTCCGCCCTCTGTGCGATGTCCAAAAACATGCGGTGAGGAGGTGCCACCGAGCGATTGATAGCAGTCGGTCGAAAAGCCTGGTAAATCAAGAATATCGCGAACGAACTCATCGAGTTTGGGAAAGACCTCGACCCAGCCGGACGCAAATTCGCCGGGCCGCACTGTAATTCGTCCTTCGTTCCAAGCTCTCAAAGCCTGATCGACAACGCCCTGTATCCTGGCAATATCCTCTTGGTTTCCCTCCAAAGCCCGCCCTAGGGCGCCTGGGTCAGAGAGTTCGTGCAGCGCAAGAGCTTCGGCCATGATTTCGGAACTGGGCCCCGACCAGTCGGCTCCCGAGAAACGGCCTGAATTGAATTGACCCAAAGCATGCGCGCGGGCAGCCAGCACACCTTCGACCGTAAAGAGGTCAAGGCCGAGGCGTTCGGCAGACCTTTGAACGGCTGCTTCGTCAGCATAACGGCGAAATACCTCAAGCCCAACAGCCGCGACCGCAGCTAGGCCAAGGTGGGTTACGCCTCGGACTGGTCCGAGTATTTCGGCCACCAGCCCGGCGACGGCAGCGGCGACGTCCATTTCCACCTCGACCCGCTCTGGTCGGACGCGAACATCGATTTCATCGGCATCGACAACTACATGCCGCTCTCCGACTGGCGCGACGGCTTCGATCATGCCGATGCCCTCGAAGGCTGGCCCGCGATCCACGACCGGGGCTATCTGCAGGCGAACATCGCGGGCGGCGAGGGCTTCGACTGGTTCTATGCCTCGGTGGCCGACCGGTCGGCCCAGATCCGCACGCCGATCACGGATGGTGAGGCGGGGAGCGCCACTGGTTCGAGCGACCCGCCGAACGCAGGCAAGCCTTGGGTCTTCCGCTACAAGGATCTTCGCGCCTGGTGGTCGAACCCGCATTTCAACCGGCCGGGTGGCGTGGAAAGCGGCACGCCGACATCATGGGTGCCGCAGTCGAAGCCGGTCTGGTTCACCGAACTGGGCTGCCCCGCCATCGACCGGGGCACGAACCAGCCCAACGTCTTCTTCGACCCGAAGTCGTCGAAGAGCTTCACGCCCTGGTTCTCCCGCGGCTGGCGCGACGACGCGATCCAGCGCGCCTATCTCGAGGCCAGCTACCTCTGGTGGGGTCAGGGCGCAAACAACCCGACGTCCGCGGTCTATGGCGGCCGGATGGTCCATGTCCCCGAGTGCGCCGCCTTGACCTGGGACGCGCGACCCTATCCTTTCTTTCCGGAACTGACCGGGATCTGGACGGACGGGCCGAACTGGCGGCTCG
>NZ_JAANHS010000036.1:0-2500 GCF_011174775.1 Rhodobacter calidifons | reverse complement strand
AAAGGGTCTGGATGACTTGTGGCTAGGGGTGAAAGGCTAATCAAACCTGGAGATAGCTGGTTCTCCGCGAAAGCTATTTAGGTAGCGCCTCGGACGAATACCCACGGGGGTAGAGCACTGCATGGATGATGGGGGCCCACAGCCTTACTGAGTCTAAGCAAACTCCGAATACCGTGGAGTACTATCCGGGAGACACACGGCGGGTGCTAACGTCCGTCGTGAAGAGGGAAACAACCCTGACCTGCAGCTAAGGCCCCTAATTCGTGGCTAAGTGGGAAAGCATGTGGGACGGCCAAAACAACCAGGATGTTGGCTTAGAAGCAGCCATCATTTAAAGATAGCGTAACAGCTCACTGGTCTAGACAAGCTGTCCTGCGGCGAAGATGTAACGGGGCTCAAGCCACGAGCCGAAGCTCAGGATGCACAGCGATGTGCGTGGTAGCGGAGCGTTCCGTGATACAGCTCATCATGTTGTATCCGTAGGGTGTGCATTCATTGCGCACCATGACGGTGACCAACATGGAGAGCTTTCTGTGAAGCCGGGCCGTAAGGCATCCGGTGGAGAGATCGGAAGCGAGAATGTTGACATGAGTAGCGACAAAGAGGGTGAGAGACCCTCTCGCCGAAAGTCCAAGGGTTCCTGCTTAAAGCTAATCTGAGCAGGGTAAGCCGGCCCCTAAGGCGAGGCCGAAAGGCGTAGTCGATGGGAACCAGGTTAATATTCCTGGGCCAGTGGGATGTGACGGATCGCAGGTGTAGTTCGGTCTTATCGGATTGACCGGGCTGCTGAGCGGTTCCTGGAAATAGCCCCACATCAGACCGTACCCGAAACCGACACAGGTGGACTGGTAGAGCATACCAAGGCGCTTGAGAGAACCACGTTAAAGGAACTCGGCAAAATGCTCCCGTAAGTTCGCGAGAAGGGAGCCCCATCAGTAGGCAACTATTGGTGGGGGGCACAAACCAGGGGGTGGCGACTGTTTACTTAAAACACAGGGCTGTGCGAAGCCGTAAGGCGACGTATACAGTCTGACGCCTGCCCGGTGCTGGAAGATTAAGAGGAGGGGTGCAAGCTCCGAATTGAAGTCCCAGTAAACGGCGGCCGTAACTATAACGGTCCTAAGGTAGCGAAATTCCTTGTCGGGTAAGTTCCGACCTGCACGAATGGCGTAACGATCTCCCCGCTGTCTCTAACGTGGACTCAGCGAAATTGAACTGTGTGTCAAGATGCACACTACCCGCGGTTAGACGGAAAGACCCCATGAACCTTTACTCCAGCTTTGCATTGGCAACAGGACTGTGATGTGCAGGATAGGTGGTAGGCATTGAAGCGGGGACGCCAGTTCTCGTGGAGCCACCCTTGAGATACCACCCTTCGCCGTCTTGTTGTCTAACCGCGACCCGTTATCCGGGCCCGGGACCGTGCATGGTGGGGAGTTTGACTGGGGCGGTCGCCTCCCAAACAGTAACGGAGGCGCGCGATGGTTGGCTCAGAGCGGTCGGAAATCGCTCGTTGAGTGCAATGGCAGAAGCCAGCCTGACTGCAAGACTGACAAGTCGAGCAGAGACGAAAGTCGGTCATAGTGATCCGGTGGTCCCAAGTGGGAGGGCCATCGCTCAACGGATAAAAGGTACTCTGGGGATAACAGGCTGATGATGCCCAAGAGTCCATATCGACGGCATCGTTTGGCACCTCGATGTCGGCTCATCTCATCCTGGGGCTGGAGCAGGTCCCAAGGGTATGGCTGTTCGCCATTTAAAGAGGTACGTGAGCTGGGTTTAGAACGTCGTGAGACAGTTCGGTCCCTATCTGCCGTGGGTGCAGGAGACTTGAGAAGAGTTGACCCTAGTACGAGAGGACCGGGTTGAACGCTCCACTGGTGGACCAGTTGTCGTGCCAACGGCAGTGCTGGGTAGCTATGAGCGGACAGGATAACCGCTGAAGGCATCTAAGCGGGAAGCCCCCTTCAAAACAAGGTCTCCCTTGAGGGCCGTGGAAGACCACCACGTCGATAGGCCAGAGGTGTAAGCGCAGCAATGCGTTCAGCTGACTGGTACTAATTGCCCGATTGGCTTGATCTGATCCGGTAACAGCAAGGCAAAGGTGCGCAATGAATGCACACCCTACGCCTTCACGGATCGTCAGAAGCACGTAAAACACGTGACGAAACCTGGAACAACACTGATGTTTGGGCGGCCTCGCTCCTCGAGGTCCCGGGTCAAGCCCGGGACGGAGAAGAGACCGGGCCCGCCCGGTCTCTTCTCCGGTCTGGTGGTCATAGCGGGCACAAAACTCCCGATCCCATCCCGAACTCGGCCGATAAGTGTGCCTGCGCCAATGGTACTGCGTCTCAAGACGTGGGAGAGTAGGTCACCGCCAGACCTGAAAAGAGACACCTCCCTCAAAACGATGAAAACCCACCCGATCGCAGCACAAAGCCCTCGGGAACAGACGCGGGGTGGAGCAGCCCGGTAGCTCGTCAGGCTCATAACCTGAAGG
>NZ_JAANHS010000035.1 GCF_011174775.1 Rhodobacter calidifons | reverse complement strand
CACAGGCATGGGGTTCTTCGGCCTCTACGGCTCCACCGCCGCGCTGGCGACCACCCTGACGCTGGCCGCAGCCATCAGCTGCATCGGTATCGGCTTCCAGCGCGGCACCCACACTCGCTGGCAGCTGGTGGCCAATGACGGCACCGGGGCGCCAACCCTGACCGACATGGGGGCGAGCTTTGCCATTGCCACCGGTGGCGTGCTGACCCTCTTCATCGCGGCACCGCTCAATGGCAACTCGGTCTGGGTGCGGGTGATAGACGAGGTCTCCGGCGCGATCTTCGAGCAAGAGATCACCGCTGACCTTCCGGCAGCAACGCAGTTCCTGTCGCCCAGGCTCTTCCTGAACACCGGCGCTACGGCTGCTGCCGTCGCCTACGACTGCGCCGGGGTCTACCTGGAAACCGACTTCTGATCCTGGGGTCCGTCACGCCACCTCGGCCTGCATCTGCCAGCGCGCGGCAGTGACGGCGGGTTCAAGGCTGAGCCGGCCGACGATCTGTTCCAGCGCCTCGGGCTTCACGCCTTCGCCATGCACGCGCGCCGTCACCTCGACCCGGTCGCTGTCCTCGATGTTGGCGCTGTCGAGCGCGGTCAGATGAAGGCCCGATGTGGCGAAGCCCTGAAGCATCAGCGCACGCACATGGGCCTCCTCGCTGCTGCGGCAGACGATCTCGACGGTATAGCTGCGCACAAGCTCTGTCGTCTGCAACGGCTGGCGGTCGAGGAGACGCGACAGGGGCCGCAGCGCCAGGTTGACGAAGATCACCATGGCCGTCACCGCCGTCGCCAGCAGATACTGACCCGCCCCCGACAGCAGCCCGATCGCCGCCGCGCACCACAGCGTCGCCGCGGTGTTCAGGCCGCGGACGTTGAAACCTTCGCGGAAGATGATCCCCGCGCCGAGAAAGCCGATGCCCGAGACCACCTGTGCCGCGACGCGCGTCGGGCTGACCTCGCCCGGAAAGCTGGCGGCAAAGACGGTGAAGCTGGCCGCGCCGAGCGCGACCAGCGTATTGGTGCGCAGACCCGCGAGGCGCTGGCGCCACTGTCGCTCGAACCCCACGGCGGCACCAAGCGCGAGGGCCGTGCCGAGGTTCAGGATGGCGATTTCAGGGGCGATGGTCATGCAGGTCTCCTTGTCTCGGGCAAAGGATCGCAGCGCAGGGTGAGGGACATGTGACAGCCTGACCGGCCCCCCCGCGTCAGCTGTCGCGCGACCGGCGCAGAAGGCGCAGGGCCGTCAGGGCCAGCCGCCCCGACAGCCGATCCAGACCTCCGGCCAGGCGCAGCGCCTTGCGGATGCGCCGGTTCGGAACCAATCCCGCCCCGGCAAACATCAGCACCAGCCGCAGATGCAGCCGGGCGAGGCCATGGACAGACCTCGACAGCCTGACAAGCGCGGCAGCGGCCAGGCGCAGTGCCAGCCGCCGCCCCGCCATGCCGTCAGTCCACCAGAAGATGGCCGAGGAAGGCATAGGCCAGCCCGAAGTAGATGAACACGCCCAGAAGGTCCATGATCGAGGTGATCAGGGGCGAGGACAGCGTGGCCGGATCGGTCCCGATCCGCCGCGCGGCAAAGGGCAGAAGCGCCCCGATCAGCGCGCCCAGCACCGTGCAGGCCGCCATCGCCAGCCCCACCACCAGAAGGATGTCGCCGCCCACGCCCTTGGAGAACCAGGCCAGCACCGCCTCCATCAGCGCAATCACCACGCCCAGCGACAGCGCCACCGGAATCTCGCGCCGGATCACGAACCAGATGTCGCGCGCCTTCAGACCCACCTGACCCAGCGCCATGCTGCGGATCACCAGCGTCGCCGACTGGCTACCGGTATTGCCGCCCATGTCCACGATGGGCGCGATGAAGGCCGCCAAGATGATGACCTGCGACAGCATCTCTTCCTGCGCCGCGACGAAGGTCGAGGTGATGATGCCGAAGAAGGTCAGCACGATCAGCCAGAACACCCGCACCCTGAACATCTGCGCGTAAGACGAGTTGCGCAGGTCGAGGTCGGGCCCCCCGCCGATGGGCGCGGCCGCGCCGAACTGCACCAGCCGCCGGCCGCGTTCGCCCCGCGCGATGTCGAGCGCGTCATCCACCGTGACGATGCCCACGAGCCGCCGCCCCTCGGTGACCACCGGCAGGGCCAGCACGTCGTAGGTGGCGATCTTCTCGGCCACCTGATCCTTGGTGTCCTCGACATGGGCACAGGCCGGATCGCGCTGCATGAGGTCGGCTACCCGCGCGCCCTCGTCGGCCAGGATCAGGTCGCGCAAGGAGACCACGCCCAGCAGGCTGCGGTCGGCATCGACCACATAGGCGGCATAGATCGTCTCGGCATCGGGGGCCTCGCGGCGCAGATGGGCGATGGCCTCGCGCACGGTCTCGTCGGGGCCCAGCGTGGCGTAGTCCGAGGTCATGAGCGCCCCGGCCGTGCCCTCCGGATAGGCGGCCAGCCGCCGGATGTCCTCGCGCTCGGCCTGGGCGAGGGCCGGCATCAGCGCGTCGCGTGCCGCAGGGTCGAGCCGCTTCCACAGGTCGGCGCGGTCATCGTGGCTCATGGCGGTGACGATCTGCGCCAGGTCGGCGCGCGGCAGGGCCTTGGCCATGGCGATCTGGAACGGCGCGTCGAAGTAGCCGAAGACGATCCCCTGCCGGTCGGGTGGCAGCGCGGTCAGCAGGCGCGCGGCTTGGTCGGCGGGCAGGCCGCCGATCTCGTTGGCGATGTCGGCGGGGTGAATCGTCTTCACCGCCTCGCGCACCGAGGCGGTGTCATTCGCGGCAAGCCAGGCGGTCAGGGCATTGGTCAGGGTGGTCATGGGCGGTCTCCTCGGCGCAAAGGTGGAGGGTCAGATGGAAGAAAGGCGGGATGGCGGGACGGGTGACCGCCACGACTGAGCGGATCATCGGGCGGGTCGGACGCATTCCCGTGACCGGCCGGCTGGACCGGCAGGCCAATGCCGCGGGCGCGGGCGATCAGGTCGGCCGTGTCCGCCCCGCCCGGCAGGGCGAGCATCAGGTCGGGCCGGCTGTCGGCCAGCATGAAGGCATTGCGCAAGCCCTCCGCCCGGCGGCCGTGCAGCTGCCAGTTGGGCGGATAGCGGATGACGTGCAGACCCTGGCGCCGCGCCCAGTCCTCGGCGGCCTGCCCCGTCAGGGCATGGCCGCCGTGGATCAGCACGGTCAGGGCATGGGCTTCGGCCGCGCGGTCGAGCGCGCGGGTGACGAGACCGGCATCGGTCAGATGCCGGCCTCCGGCCAGGATCAGGCGCATCGGCAGACCTCCCGTCGGGCGGCGCGCAGGCGGCCTCAGGCCGCCCGCAGGCTCCGGTGACGGGCGATCAGCGCGGCGAGCATGTCAGCCACCCCGGGCGCGACCGGCACCGGGGTCTGAACCCAGCCGCAGACCGGCCGCCCGGTCTTGGCCGAGACGGTCCAGACCATCACGGGACGGGCCGGGGCGGGGGTGGGAACGGGGAAGAGGTGCTTCAGCTTCATCGGTGCCTCCATCGGCCATCACGGCCGGAACGGAGGCGGAAGGCGCGTCAGACGTGCGCCATCTCACCCACGGACAGACCGCGAGGGCAGGGATTGTTGCAGAAGGCCCGGCCGATCTGCAAAGCAGAGGCCGGACCGCGTCTAGGGCTGGTGTCCATCGGACTCTCTGTTAGGTTGAGGGAAAATGGCGAGTCGAAACCCGTACGCTGGAGTTATGCAAGCCTTCGCGCGCTGTCAACCCCGACCGGGCCCCGAACCGCCGGAAAATGGAGAAGTTCATGAATAGGCAGAGGAATCCTGCTGCCGCCGACCGTCGCTGGTGGTGGCAGGGGAAGCAAACAGACAATCGGTTGCGGTTGTAGAGCTTCTGCATGCAGGCGCTTAACTGCAACTTCTGGCGCCGCACTGCGCGCTTCGGATGTGCTTCGCCGTATCGAACTGCGCATGACGACGAGACCTGCTTTGGCAAATTGGTGTCAGCAGGGCGGCAGGGCTGCGCGATCAGGTAGCCGCCACATCGAGGAAACGATACCCGATCCCCGGTTCCGTCGCGATGAACCTTGGGTTAGTGGCATCGTCGCCGAGCTTTTGGCGCAGTTGTCGGATGTAGACCCGCAGATACTGACTGTCTTCTGCATGGGCCGGACCCCAGATGGCCCGCAGGATCATCTCTTGCGTGACCAGTCGCCCGCGGTTGCTGGCCAGCATCCACAGCCGGTCGAACTCTCGTCGCGTGAGGTGGAGCGGCAACCCGTCCAGGGTCGCGGAATGATCGGCGGCATCGATCCGCAGGGGACCGACGCTCAGGACCGATGGGATGGCCTTGGCACCACGATCCCTAAGAAGACCCCGCACCCGGGCAAGGAACTCCTTCACACCGAAGGGTTTGACAACATAGTCCTGTGCGCCAGCGTCCAGCGCCTCGACCTTATCCCCTTCGTCGGCACGGACCGACAGGATCAGGACGGGCACCGGGCTCCAGCCCCGCAGGTCACGCAGCACCGACAGGCCGTCCGCATCCGGCAGACCCAGGTCGAGCACCACCAGCGCCGGGGTCTCCCGCGCGGCCATCGCCAGTCCCTCGCGCGCGGTGCCAGCCTCGATCACGCCATAGCCCTCGGCCTCGAGCGCCACCCGCAGAAAGCGGCGGATCGGGGCTTCGTCATCGACGACGAGGATACGGGCAAGGGCAGTCACGTCGCGACCTCGGGGTTTTGGAGCGGGAGGGCGTTGTTGCGCAATTCGGGCGTGACGCTTGAGTTCCCCTTACCCCGGTGATGTCAGGCCACGCGCACGATCTCGGCGATGCCGAGGGCGTTGAAGCGGTTCATCAGGGCGACGCGGATGTGGATGTCGGCGGTCTGGCGATCTGGGTCTATTGCGGCGATGCGCTCTCCAAAGGCTTTGAGGCAGCGCATCTTTGCCTCGATCCGGCTTCGGGCGTGGTATCCGGTCCAGCGCTTCCAGAACGCCCTGCCGTAGTGTCGGGTGGCACGCAGGGTTTCGTTTCTGGCAATCGCCGCCGGGCAGTCCTCTTTCCAGGGGCGCCCGTTCTTGCGGATCGGGATGATCGGAGTGGCCTGCCGGTCGAGGATGGCGGTGTGGCAACGGCGGGTGTCATAGGCGCCATCGGCGGTCACCGTGCCGATCTCCTCGCCCTCGGGGATCTGGTCGAGCAACTCCGGCAGCACGGGGCTGTCGCCATCGCTGCTGGGCGTAAACTCCACCGCCCGGATGTCTGACGTGGCCGTGTCCATGGCCAGATGGACCTTGCGCCATTGGCGCCGGCCCTGAACACCATGCTTGCGCGCCTGCCATTCGCCATCACCCAGAAACTTGATGCCGGTGCTGTCGACCAGCAGGTTCAAGGGGCCATCGGCGCGCCGATAGGGGCTCTGGACGGCGAGCGTCTTCTGCCGTCGGCACAGGGTCGTGTAATCCGGCACCGTCCAGTCCAGGTCCGCCATCTTCAACAGGCTGGCCACCATTCCTGTAGTTTGCCGCAAGGGAAGCTTGAACAAGACCTTGATCGTCAGGCAAAACTGGATCGCTGCGTCGGAAAACACCGCAGGCCGACCGGGCCTGCCGTCATGCGGCGCAAGCCAGGTCATCTCCTTGTCCAACCAGATCAACAGTGACCCGCGCTTGCACAGCGAAGCCGTGCAGCTGGACCAGTTCGTCGTGCGGTAGCGGGCGGGTATCGGCTTGCTCATACCGCCCATCTAACCACATGGACCACAATGTGATTCCTTCAAGATCAGAGTTCTGCAACAACGCCCATGACCCCCGAACACGCCTTTGACATCCAGAGCTTCGACTTCCTGCGCGACCTGTCCGCGAACAATGACCGGGACTGGTTTCATGCGCACAAGACCGTCTTCGCAACGCGGCTTGAGCGTCCCTTCATCCATCTGCTCGTATCGCTGAGCAACCGCCTTCAGGATGCACCCCGGCCGATGTCCGGCGGGAAGGCAACCGTGTTTGGAATGAACCGCGACGTACGGTTCAGTGAGGACAAGCGACCCTACAAGACCAACCTGTCGGGTCTGCTGACTCCATCCGGCAGCAAGAAGGAGGCGGGCGGTGTCATCTACGTCCAGATCGACGCAGAGGGCGGTTTTGCCGCCGCCGGGTATTATGGCCTGAGCCCCGCCGAGCTAGGTCCGATCCGCGATGCCATGGTCACGCGCGAAGCGGAATTCGCCAGTATCAAAGCCGATCTGGCCAATTCAGGCCGCGATTTCGACCGAAGCGACAGCTTGACCGGCATGCCAAAGGGGTTTGCCGATCAGGTTGATCACCCCCATGCCGCCGAGATCCGGTTGAAGTCGCTGATGCTGCGGGAAGATATGGACCGCGATGTGTGGTTATCAGGCGATGTCACCGACCGGATCGAGGCACTAGCCCGCGATGCCATGCCGCTTCTGGACTTTACCGAATCTGGTCGATGAGAGGGCACGGGATCAAGAAGGCCAACAGTCCGCCGGGCTATCACAACAGCGCTCAGGGGAAGCAGTTTATGGTGTCATGTGGGCAACACACGAGGGGACTAGAGCGAAATGGGAGCGTGGCCCTGAAGCCCACGAAAGCGATCACGCCTGGGAAATCAATATATAATTTAGTCGCTTGACCCGGAGATGGGGTGGATGCCGCTCTCCCCTGACGGCATTGCGATGTGCCAAACTCGTGGTGTCGAAGCACAAGCTGTAGG
>NZ_JAANHS010000034.1 GCF_011174775.1 Rhodobacter calidifons | reverse complement strand
GGATCCCCCGGCGGCAGGTCATAGGCGGCGCGGTCCTGACGCACCGCCTCGACGCCCCGCGCCTCGGCATCGGCGACAGAGACCAGGCGGAATGCCACCTCCCGGCCGTCATGGGAGAGCCGGATCACGTCGGCGGGGTCGAGAGCCAGACGGGACGGCGGCAGGCGGAAGGTCGCGCTCTCACGGCCGATCCAGGCTTCCATCAGCGCGCGGCGGCAGCGCCGTTCGTTCGGCGGGTGCTCGAACCCGTGGCGCACCCGCCTCACCCTCGGGCGGGATCGCCGTGGGGAAGGACTCGGACGCAATGCGGGTGGTGTCGACGGTGATGCGCCGTGCCTCGACCAGCGCGGCGTCGTAATCCTTAGCGCAGCGGCGACAGCGTGACCTCGGGCTCACCCGGCTCGCCGTCCCGCAGGATCAAGAGACCAGCGGCAGGCACGCGTTCGGGCAGCACATCACCGCGCAAAGCGGTTGCGGGCAGCGCCGAGAGCCGCGCGTGCAGCGCGGCGAGGATGGTTTCGCGGGGGGTGGGCATCGCACTACTCGGGCCGTTCTTGCCAAATTAATGCCTCGGGGCTATATAGCTTCCAAGACATGAGGACCGGATGCCGTGGGCCGTTTCGTTCGCAGAAGACTTCGAACCGGAGTTCGACGCACTTCCACCTGAGGTGCAGGACGCGATCCTGGCCCGCGTGCTCCTTCTGGAACGCGAGGGGCCGACACTCGGACGACCGCATGCCGACACCCTGACCGGGTCGAAGCATGCGAGCATGAAGGAACTGCGCTGCAACGCCGCCGACGGCGTGTGGCGCATCGCCTTCGCATTCGATTCCGACCGGCAGGCGATCCTGCTCGTCGGCGGGGACAAGTCGGGCGTTAGCGAGAAGCGCTTCTACAGGCAGCTGATCGCGTGGGCCGATGAGCGGTTCGACCGCCATCTGGCCAAACGGAAAGGATGAGGACCATGGCACGGACCCTGAAGGACAAGCTGGCCACGCTCGATGCGGCCCGTCGCGCGGGCATCGAGGCCGAGGCCGAGCGCCTCCACACCGAATACCTGACCCTGCAGGAACTGCGGAAAGCCAAGGACCTGACGCAGGTCCAGCTGGCCGAAGCCCTGGGCATCCAGCAGGCGACCGTCGCGAAGTACGAGCGCCAGAGCGATCTGCTCCTGTCGACCCTGTCGAGTTACGTGCGCGCGATGGGCGGCTCCCTCAAGCTGATGGTCGAGTTTCCCGGCAAGGCGCCAGTGGCCATCGAGGGGCTCGGGGAGACCGAAGAGCCGCGCCGCCGCCGTCGTGCTGCGCGCAACGATGGGCGCGCTTCCGCGCGCGCGTGATCATCCGGTTCGCCTCTCAACCCAGTTCGCCACGATCAGCCCCGGAAGGGCGTCATGTGCCCGCTCGGCGTCCCGCGCCAAGCCCAGCCGTTTCGGCAGCTTGACCTGCGGGACCAGTAGGAAAAGCGGCACCGTCGTCACGCCCCGGCCGGTTTTCGAGCGCGATGCCACTGCTCGGCCCTTCGTGTTCAGCCGCCCTTCGGCCACCAGCAAGCTCGGCCCGGCTCGCAGATAGATGAACCGCAGCCGCAGGCCCGTGCGGCGTTCCTATTCGCCGGGTGTGATCCTTCCACCCCGCCGTGACGTGCCTGCTGCGGGCGTGGGGATTGCCAGCCAGAACCCGTTTCTAGAGCGGATTAGAGGGCCGGTGTCGTGGGCGCTGACGATGACTGGCGCCTTCGACCAGACCAGCGCGGCCGCGTTGAGGCTGGGCTTGGCCTTGGGGAACTGCTCCGACCGGATGGTGCGGGCGAGCCGGGCCCCGAGCCCCGCGCCGGTGATCTGCAGCCGCCAAGCGGCCTTCAGCCCTGTTCCAGCCTCCCGGATCGCGGCCGAGACCGCGCGCTCAACGACCTGACCCACGACCGCGACCGGGTGCTGCGGATGAACACGGCATCGGCCTTCTTCGACGGTCTGGCGGAGCTCGAGATGGAGAACCGCATCCGCCCGCTTCTGCGCCGCCATGCCGATTTCGATTTCCAGATCGACTATGCCGCAGGCACCATCCTGTTCTGGCGCGAATGCAGGTGCATCGCCAGCTCGCTGAGCTACAGAACCGGGCTCAGTCTGCTGCAAGGCGACACAACGGCTTTCTCGAGGAACTTGGCCTGCCGCCCCTGCCTCTCGGCGCGACAGTTCGGGCGGATTGAACAGGCTGCGTGCTGGATGGGCTGATATTGATGGAGAGGGTGCGAGGTTCCATCGCCGGCGAGGCGCGTGCAAGCTGCCGTGACCAGTGAAGGTTCGATCAGGGTCGCATCTCCGACCGTGCCACCGATATCGAAGTGTTCAGTTCGCGCCACTGTTTTCTGAAATAAATCAATTCCTTGACGGAAATTCACCAAACTGGCGCAGTCAACAGGTCCGGAGAATATCAGCCCTGAGAGACCGCTTCCGCACCACCTGGCGCCGGGGCCAGTGCTCAGCCCAACCCGCATAACCCTCGAAAACAACGGAAAAATCCGGCCGCAGCCGGATCGGGAGAACGCTTTCGCGGGGGCAAGTGGCGGAGAGGATGGGTCTGGCGTCGGACCTTCTCCACCACCTCCAGGCAGTTGACCGACCTGCGCCTGAGGGGTAGCCTCTCCATGATGGTGTCCGGGCCAACCCAATGCCCGGCTGAAAAGGGAATGCGGTGAGGTGTAGCCATCAGGCGCCGAGGCCGCGACTGCCCCCGCAACTGTAAGCGGCGAGCCATCCTGCGTTGACCACTGGTGCAGCTGGCACTGGGAAGGGGCAGGAATGGTCACGACCCGCGAGTCAGGAGACCTGCCATCGTGTTCAACCTCAACCCGGGCGGGGTGTCCCGGAAGGAGCGACAGGATGACGAACCGGCCTTTCCCCGGTGACATGCCACGTCTGCCCGTGCCCCGCCCCCCGGTGGCGGGCACGCGATGGCGGCTGTTTCCCATGTTCTGACCCGGGCCGAACCCTGCCCGGCGACCGGCGGGCCCTGTGAGATCGCGCAGGCGCTGATCGAGACGCTTCAGGCCGCAATGTCCGGCGCGGGCGCGGCGCTCGGCCCGGATTTCGGCGTCTCGGGCGTGATCGAGACACGCGTCTGCGGCCGCCTCTGCCGGCTGCACTGGCAGGGGTCTGACCGCGCCATCGCCGTGGAGGGCGCCTTGCCCGGCGCCGGGCCGCGCTTGCGCGCCGAACGGCTGCGCGGGTGACTGGCATGACCGCGCATCTGGAGCTGCAGGGCTGTTCCTGGGTCGCGCCCGGCGGGCGGGCGGTGCTGGCCGAGGTCAGCCTTGCGCTGCCGCGCGGCCGGATCGTCGGCATCGTCGGGCCGAACGGGGCGGGCAAGTCCACCCTTCTGCGCCTGATCTACCGGTATCTGCGCCCGTCCCAAGGGCAGGTGCTGCTGGAGGGCGCCGACCTCTGGGCAATGGACGCCCGCAGCGTGGCGCGCCAGGTGGCGGCGGTGCTGCAGGAGCAACCGACCGATTTCGCCCTGACCGTGCGCGAGATCGTGGCGCTCGGCCGCGCGCCGCACCGGCGGGGCCTGTCGCGCGGGGGCGCGCGGGACGCCGCGGTGATCGGTGGCGCGCTCGACCGGCTGCGGCTGTCCGACATGGCCGACCGGCGCATCGGCACGCTGTCGGGGGGCGAGCGGCAGCGGGTGATGATCGCCCGGGCGCTGGCGCAGGAACCCGCGCTTCTGGTGCTGGACGAGCCGACCAACCACCTCGACATCCGCCACCAGCTCGAGGCGCTGGCGCTGATCTGCGACCTTGGCCTGACCATCGTCGTGAGCCTGCACGACCTCAACCTCGCCGCCGCCACCTGCGACGCGGTGCTGCTGCTCGACCGCGGCCGCGTGGTGGCGCAGGGCCCGCCCGGCACGGCGCTGACACCCGCGACACTCGCCCCGGCCTTTGCCGTTGCCGTCCGTCAGGACCGGCTGGCGCTGGCCGACAGGCCCCATCTGACCTTCCACCTCGATCCCTGACCCGATCCCTGAAAGGACGACCCATGCGACTGCCCCTTGCCGCCCTCATTCTGGCCGCCGCCGCCCCGGCGCTGGCCGATCCCGTGACGGTGAAAAGCTGCAACCGCGAGGTCACCTTCGACGCGCCGCCACTGGCGGCGATCTCGAACGACGTGAACCTGACCGAGATGATGCTGGCCCTGGGCCTGACCGACCGGATGGTGGGCTATACCGGCGTCTCGGGCTGGAAGACGCTGGACGAGACCCTGCGCGCAGGCGTGGCCGAACTGCCCGAGCTTTCGGCGAAATACCCCTCGAAGGAGGTGCTGATCGGGGCCGGGGCGGATTTTTACTTCGCCGGCTGGAACTACGGCATGAAGGCGGGCGGCGAGGTGACGCCCGAGACGCTCGCCCCCTTTGGCATCGCGGTCTACGAACTCACCGAAAGCTGCATCCACATCATGCCCAAGGCCAGGACCAGCATGGAGGACATGTATGCCGACATCCTGAACCTCGGGCGCATCTTCGGGGTCGAGGAGAAGGCCGAGGCGCTGGTGGCGGGCTGGCAGCGTGAGCTTGCGGATTACCTTGCAGGGCTGACGCCGCTGGCTGCCCCGCCGCGCGTCTTCGTCTATGACCCGGGAGAGGACGCCCCCTTCACTGCCGGGCGCTATGCCATGCCGACCGCGCTGATCGAGGCGGCGGGTGGCGTGAACATCACGGACGACCTCGAGAAAAGCTGGGCCGAGATCGGCTGGGAGCCGGTGATCGAGCGCAACCCCGAGGTGGTGGTGATCGTGAACTATGGCGACGTGACCGCCGACCAGAAGATTGCCTTCATGAAGGGAAATCCCGCCTTCGCCGGCATCGACGCGGTCAAGAACGACCGCTTCGTGGTGCTCGAATATGTCGAGGCGACGCCGGGCCCGCGCAACATCGCCGCCGTGCGCAAGCTCGCCGCAGGCTTCCGGGCCGAGTGAGCGCATGACGACCGCCGCCACGCCTCTGCGCCCGGCCGCGCTGCCGCTCCTGCTCATCGCGGGGGCGGCGGTGCTGGCGCTGTCCTTCTCTCTCGCCGTCAGCGTGGGGGCGGTGTTCATCCCAGGCGCGACGGTGCGCGGGGTGCTGGCCAATGCGCTGGTGCCCGGGGCCGTGGCGGCGGACTGGCCGCGCGGGCATGCCGCCATCGTCTGGGACCTGCGCCTGCCGCGGGTCATCCTTCGCCACGCTGGTCGGCGCGGGGCTGGCGGTGACCGGGGCGGCCTTGCAGGCCGTGACGCGCAATCCGCTGGCCGACCCGCATCTTCTGGGCATCTCCTCGGGCGCGGCTTTCGGGGCGATCCTGGCGCTTCTGCATACAGGGATGTTCCTCGGGCTCTCGACCGTGCCGCTCTTGGCCTTCCTCGGCGCGCTGGCGGCGACGGGGCTGGTGCTGGGCGTGGCGCGGGCGGCGCGCGCCACCTCGGCCGACCGCATGGTGCTGGCCGGGGTGGCGGTGTCCTTCATCGTCATGGCGCTGGCCAACCTCCTGATCTTTTTCGGCGATCCGCGCGCCACGCATACGGTGGTGTTCTGGATGCCGGGGGGGTTGGGCTGGCGCAATGGGTGCATCTGGTGTGGCCGCTCGTCGTGCTTGTGCCGCTTGGGATCTGGCTCTGGCTGCGGGCCGGCGACCTGAACGCGATGACGGTGGGGGACGAGACGGCGGCCACGCTGGGCCTGAACGTGGCGCGGTTCCGCCTGACCGTGTTCGTCGCGGGGGCGCTCATCACCGGGGTGATGGTGGCCTTTTCCGGCATCATCGGCTTCGTGGGCCTGATAGTGCCGCATGTGGCGCGGATGCTGGTGGGGGGCGATCATGCCCGCGTGATCCCGGCCTCGGCCATGCTGGGGGCGGTGCTGCTTCTGTGGGCAGACATCGCCGCCCGCAGCGTGATGGCGCCCGAGGACATGCCCATCGGCATCGTCACCGGTCTTGTCGGCGGCCTGTTCTTCGTCTGGCTGCTGCGGCGGAGGCACCTGTGACCCGCTTCCCGCCCGAACGCATCGTCTGCCTGACCGAGGAGACGGTCGAGACGCTGTATCTGCTGGGCGCCGAGGCGCGCATCGTGGGGGTCACCGGCTATGCCGTCCGGCCCCCGCGGGTGCGGCGCGAAAAGCCCCGGGTCGGTGCCTTCACCAGCGCCGACATCCCGAAGATCCTCGCGCTCGACCCCGATCTGGTGCTGTGCTTTTCCGACCTTCAGGCCGGGATTGCGGCCGATCTGATGCGCGCAGGCGTGGCCGTGATGGGCTTCAACCAGCGCGACGTGGCGGGGATCCTCGGCATGATCCGGCATCTGGGCGCGCTGGTCGGGCGCGGTGTGCAGGCCGCGCGGCTGGCCGAGCATTATCAGGCGGGGCTGGAGCGGATGGCCGAGAAGGCCCCCGCCCGCCGCCCCGTGGTCTATTTCGAGGAATGGGACGCGCCGATGATCTCGGGCATCCGCTGGGTGTCGGAACTGATCGCGGTGGCAGGCGGGCGCGATGCCTTCGAGGCGCTGTCGCATGCGCCCCTCGCGAAGGACCGCATCGTCACCTCCGATCAGGTGATCGCCGCGCAGCCCGTTCTCATCATCGCCTCCTGGTGCGGCAGACGGGTGCGGCCCGAGGCCATCGCCGCCCGCCCGGGCTGGGGGGCGGTTCCGGCCGTGCGCGCGGGCCGGATCGTCGAGATCCGCGCGCCCCTGATCCTGCAACCCGGCCCCGCCGCGCTGACCGACGGACTGAAGGCGTTGCGCGCCGCCATTGCCAGCGTGGAGGTTCCCGCATGACCGAAGTCCGCACCCTCGCCCCCAATGTCAGCCCCTGCACCGGCGTGTGCCGGATGGACGCGGCCAGCGGCCTCTGCCTCGGCTGCGCCCGCAGCGCCGAGGAGATCGCGCTCTGGCGCGAGGCCGCGCCCGCCTTTCGCGCCGCCGTCTGGGCCGACCTGCCCGCGCGCTTCGTCCGGCTGGGGCTGACCTGCCGGCGGCTGCCATGGACGACGGGCGACATCCGCCGTTTCGTGCAGGCCAGCCTGTCGGGCGCGGCGGGCACATGGGTGGTGGGCGTGGTCGGCGCGGTCGCCGAGTTCGCCGCCCCGCCCGGCGCCGCGATCGCGGTGCGCGAGGACGGCGCCGACCTGGTGGCCACCACCCCCGGCGGGGCGCTGCGCCTGCGGCTGGACGACCATGTGCGCGCGCTGCGCTTCGATCCGCCCGACACCCCGCCCGGGCGGCAGCGCCTCGTTCTGGCCGTGCTGCGCGAGGCCGGGCGGCTGCCCGCCTTTGCGGTCGTCGCCGACCTCGGCCCCGACGCCGCGGCCATAGCGCCGCAGGACCGGGACCACCGGCTTTACGACCTGGGCCTTGGGCGCAAGGAGGCGCGGTTCTGCGTCCGCGTGGCCCCCGGACCCGCCGCGCGGGCGCTGGCTGCGGCCGTAGGCCAGCCGCTGGCTGCGGCCTTGCCACAGCTTGGCCCCGCGCTTCTGGCCGAAAGCCCGGCCCGCGTGGTGGAAAGCGCGCTCGGCCGGATCGAGGTGACAACCCCGATCCCGCCCCCCGGCGGCACCTCGCCCGCCGGGCCGCATACCCATCTTCTGCCCGACCATCTGGCCTCCGGCCGGGCGATGCCCGCGGGCATGGACCTGCCCCGCGCCTACCTGCCCGGCGCGATCTTCCATCCCGCGGGCTGACGGGCGGCTCAGTCCCCGGCCAGGAGCAGGGTGCCGCGAAAGCTGTCCCAGGCCGCGCGGGATGCGGGCTCGGCCCCGGCCTCGGCCCGCACAAGCGCCGCCTCGAGCTCGGCCGCCTGGCGCGGCGACAGGCCCAGCACGCGGAAGCTCGCCGCCAGCCGCAGGCTTTCGCCCGACAGCGCGACCACGCGCCACCCCTCCGCCCCCCGGCGCAGGAAGGCGCGGCCGGCCTCGCCG
>NZ_JAANHS010000033.1 GCF_011174775.1 Rhodobacter calidifons | reverse complement strand
ATCCTGATCAAGCAGGCCCGCGCCGAATATCACGGTGACGATCAGCGCCAGCTACACCACTCCATGGGACAGCATCGGTTCGTCACGGGAGCGCCACGACCACGCACGCCATCAGAGTAGCAATAATGAGGGCTGGCCCGCCATTGGTTCGAGGGGTGGCCCGAATGATCGCAAGCTTCGCTCGCGCAACTGAGCCGGGAGCTCGGCATCAATCCTAAGACGGTGGCGAAGTGGCGGCAGCGGGCGACGGTTGAGGACATGAAGACCGGGCCGACGGAACCGCGGTCCACGGTCCTGTCCGAGGCCGAGGCCGAGGAAGCGATGGTTGTCGCGTTCCGGCGACACACGCTTTTGCCACTGGACGACTGCCTCTATGCACTTCAGTCGTCGATCCCACGCCTTCATCGCGCGCATGTCGTGAACCGTGGGGCGGTTGGCTTTGTGGACCATGATCATACCGCGAAAGCCGCGCGGAAGGCCTCGAGGGCAGCCTCCGCATCGCCCTTGGCATTGGCCTCCCTGCCGACGGGGCCGGAATAGCCCATGTCTTTCAGGGCCTTGGCCGCTCCAGCATAGTTGATCTCTCCGGTCCCCGGCTCGCAGCGGCCGGGATTGTCGGCGATCTGCACTTCACCGATCCACGGCAGGCAAGCCTGACACCAGCGGATCAGGTCGCCCTCGCCGATCTGGGTGTGGTAGAGGTCGAGGTTGATCTTGAGGTGGGGCCGGTTAACCGCACTGTCCAGGCCAAAGACGGCGGCGGTGGAGCCGAAGGGGCAACCCGGATGGTCGACGGGGTTGAGGTTTTCCAGGGTGAACACGTGCCCCTCCGCCTCGGCCAGATCGCAGATGCGGTGCAGCGTGTCGCGCGCGCGTTGTTCCATGCCTGGTGCAAGGGACCCGACATGCAGGATCGGCACGCCCATGTCGCCAAGGCCCGTCCCGTACAGGTTCAGCCGGTGGACACCAAGGGGCATGCCGACCTTCGCCGCCTGTCCTGCCGAGGCGAGCAGCATCTCAGCGTTACGGTTCGGTCAGGCGGCCCCGCAGGTAGCCGTTCATGCTGGGGAAGGTCGCGCCGGTTCTTTCCAGCGCAGCAAGCTCCCGGTTCGGCCAGTTCCAGAGGCCGACACCGAAGCCCGTCTCCTTCAGGCGGCTGGCGCGCCACGCGATGGGGCGGTCGCGCCAGAGCATTTCCGCACAGGCAGCAAGTTGGAAGCTCATCTCAGACCTCGATCCAGACTTCGCCGTCCTGGACGCGAACCGGGAAGGTTTTCAGGTTGACGCAGGCGGGAGCGCGTTTTGCTTCTCCGGTGAACGACCTGCGCGCGGAAGGCAAGATCGACCGGATCGGCGTCTCGCTGCGCGACAACCACCCCGAGGAGGGCGTCACCCTCGCCCGGCTCGGCCTGGTTGCCTCCCAGCAGGTGATCTTCAACATGTTCGAGCAGCATCCGCGCGACGCGCTCCTGCCCGCGGCCACCGAGGGCGGAACGGCGATCATCGCCCGTGTCCCGCTGGATTCGGGGTCTCTGGTCGGAACCTGGACCGAGGACAGCTATGCCGGGTTCGAGCCCGGCAGCCAGCCGCACCGGATGTTCCGTGGCGACCGCTTTGCCCAGACGCTGGCCCGTGTCCGGCGGCTCGGGGCCGAGGTGGCGCCGTTCTATCCGACGCTTGGCTGTCGCCCTTGTGGACCGCTTCGCCGATGTAGGCGCGGTTGCTGAGCATCGCCGGGTTCGACCTGCGCACCGAACGCCCCGACGAGCTGCCGGAGCTTGGGTCCAAGGACGCGGCCCTGCACATGCAGGGGGTCTGGATCGTCGAGATCGCCGAGCTCGACGCCATCGGCCGCGCCGAGGTCTCGCGCATCAAGGCGTTCCTGACCCGCACCACCGACCGCTTCCGTCCGCCCTATGGCCGCTACACCGTCGAGGTGCCCCGACAGTGCGTCTTCGCCGGCACCGTGAACCCCGACACCTATCTGCGCGACGAGACCGGCAACCGCCGATTCTGGCCGCTCCGCTGTGTTGCCATCGATATCGCGGCGCTTGCGCGCGACCGGGACCAGCTCTGGGCCGAGGCCGTCCACCGCTTCCGCGCCGGCGCGATCTGGTGGATCGACGATCCGGCGCTGCTGGCCGAAGCGCGCGAGGAACAGGACCGCCGCTACCAGTCCGACGCGTGGGACGACCTGATCGAGCACTGGCTGACGCACGAGATCCGGACCGTCTCAGATGGCCTCCCCGACTACGGCAACTCCCTGACGGAGAGCGTGCAGCGCCCCGAGCCACTGAAGGACGTATCGGTCGGCGAGATCCTCGAAGAGGCGATCGGGATCGAACCTGCCCGCTGGACCCGCGGCGACCAGATGCGCGTCTCGGCCTACCTCAAGGCGAACGGCTGGGAGCGATACAGGCGGCGCGACGAGGGCGGGCGCGAGGCGCCGCGGGAGTGGCGATATCGGAAGGCATAGCGCCTTGCGCAACTCTGTGCTCGGTAGTCTCGGCCTATCCGAAAACGAGCCCGCCATCCACGATCAGGTTCTGACCGGTGACGGCGCGAGCCCATCGTGAGGCGAAAAACAGCACGGTATCGGCCATCTCCTCGGGCGTGGTGACGCTGCCCAGCGGCGTCTGACTTGCGATGATGTCAAAAACCGCGTCCGGCGTCGCGGCGCTGGCGTCGGTCCTGCGCAGCAACCCGCCAGAGACCATGTTGACCGTCACGCCCAGCGGCCCGAGTTCCTTTGCCGCGGTGCGCGTGAAGGCCAGAAGCGCCCCCTTGGCCGCAGTGTAGTCGTGATAGGGCACCACCGGGTTCTGCACCAGATTGGTGCCGATGGTGACGACCCGCCCGAAACCCTGCGCTGCGAAATGCGGGCGCAGCGCCTGGATGCAGTTGAGCGCGCCGCCGACCGCGGTCTCGGCCTGACGGCTGATCTCCGCCCATCTCAGACTGTCCAACTGCGCCCGCGCGTCGCCGTTGAAGGCGTAGTCGGCCAGCGCGTTGTGAACCAGCACGTCCGGCGTCGTGAAACGATCCGTGATCTCGTCCACCATCCGCGAGACCTGCTCGGGGTCCGTGACGTCGGCCTGGAACGCCGCACCGCGCTCGCCAAGCTCCGCGACCAGCGCCTCGGCCGCCTCGCGACTGTTGCGGTAGTTGATCGCAACCCGCGCGCCTTCTCGGGCGAAGGCGCGCGCGATCGCAGCGCCAAGGCCGCGCCCGGCGCCGGTCACGAGAACGGTCAGGTCGGCAATCGGGCGGCTCATGACGGGTCTCCTTTCATTTGCGGCGGCGTCGCGGCGGTGTCGGGCCAAGCGCCCAGCCGCCACGCGCTGTCCCAGAACATCCATTCGAGAAGCGTACTCTTCGCGAAGGCGGCGCGCATGCGCGCCTGCTCGGGCGGGCTGGCCGCCTCCGCCAGCCGGTCCGCCAGGGCGCACATCCTCGTGACGGCGGCGTCGAAATCCTCGCCGGCGTAGGTGTCGATCCAGGCGCGATAAGGGTTGTCGGCGCTGGCGGTGGCTTGGATCGCGTTGCCCACGTCGCGATAGACCCAGAAGCAAGGCAGGAGCGCGGCGACCGCTTCTCCCACACCCCGCGTCGCCGCAGTGGCCAGCAGGAAGCTGGCATAATGCTCGCAAGCGGGGCTGGGCGGGGTGGCGGCGAAGGTCTGCGCGTCGACGCCGAACAGAGCCATGTAGTGGCCATGCAACTGCCGCTCCACCGCGATGGCGCCCGCCCCCGACCCGGCGAGCTGCGCCACGGACTCGGCGTCGGGCGCCCCGGCGGCCGCGCGGGCCAGCGCCCGGGCGAAGCCTTCGAGATAGTGCGCGTCCTGGATGATGTAGTGCTGGAACACCGCCTGCGGCAGCGAGCCGTCGGCCAGCGCGCGGTTGAAGGGCATGGCCCGGATATCGGCGCAGAGCCGGGCGTTTTCCTGCAGAACGGTTTCGATGAAGCTCATCCGTGTCTACCCATGGAATTGTGGAAGTGATTTACCGGACCATGGCCCGTCCCGACGTGGAGCCGGTCGGCGGCGGCGATGGCGCCCGAGAGCCACGCCTTCGCTTCCGACACGGCCTCGGGCAGCGCATGGCCCTTCCCCAACGCGCAGGCCAAAGCCGAAGAGAGCGAGCAGCCGGTGCCGTGGGTGTTGGTCGTCCTGTGGCGCGGCGCGTCGAACCGTTCCGTCCCGCCCTCATGGACCAGAAGATCAGGGCAGGTCGGTCCGCTGAGGTGGCCGCCCTTGATCAGAACGGCCCGAGCCCCCCGCGCGCGCAGGGCGTTCGCCTGCGCTGCCATTCCTTCGACATCCGTGGCCGGAGCGGCGCCGAGCAGGTCGGCGGCTTCGGGCAGGTTGGGCGTGATCACCGCAGCCATCGGCAAGAGCCGCTCGCCCAGCGCCGCCACCGCATCGGCGGACAGCAGGCGGTCGCCGCTCTTGGCCACCATCACCGGGTCGAGCACGACCGGCGCATCCAGCCCGTCGAGCGCGTCCGCCACCGCCGCGATGATCTCGGCCGTCCCCAGCATACCGATCTTGACCGCGTCGATCCGGATGTCGTCGCGCACCGCCCGGATCTGGGCGGCGACGAAGTCGGGGTCGACCATCTGCACTCCGCTCACGCCGCGTGTGTTCTGCGCCGTCAGCGCCGTGATCGCGGCCATGGCGTAGCCGCCCGTGGCAGAGATCGCCTTGATGTCGGCTTGGACGCCCGCCCCGCCCGAGGGGTCGGAGCCGGCGATGGACAGGATGTTGGGGATCATGTCGTCCTCCATTCATCGACAAGGGCGCGGGTGGCGGCCTCGGGATCGGGGGCGCGGACGACGGCTGACACCACGGCGATGCCCGCCGCGCCGGCACGGCGCAGCGCCGGCGCATCGCCGGGCCCCAGCCCGCCGATGGCGATCGTCGGCACGGGCGAGCGGGCTACGATCTCGGCGAGCCCATCGAACCCGATCGGCGGCGCATGATCCGGCTTGGTGGCTGTGGCGCGCACGGGGCCTGCGCCGATGTAATCGACGCCGGGGGGGATCGCGGCGCATTGGCCGGCCGCCTCGATAGACACGCCCAGAAGCCTGTCCGGCCCGAGCCGCGTCCGAATTTCGGCAGGGTCGCCATCACCCTGACCGATGTGCAGGCCGTCCGCTCCCGCAGCCAGCGCGACTTCCAGCCGATCGTTGACGATCAGCTTGACGCCGCGCGGGCGCAGCGCCGCCATCAGCGCGCGGGCCATCGCCACCATGTCGGCATCCGTCGCGGTCTTGTCGCGCAGCTGCACCGCAGAGGCCCCGCCGCGCGCGGCCGCGCGGGCCTGGTCCATGACGGACAATGGCGCGTCCGGATCAGTGATCACGTAGACCGGGCCGATCATGCCGGGCTCACCCTCGCGCCTGCGTCGAGTGCCTCGGGCGTCTGGGCGGCCAGAGCATCGAGAAAGGCGGGCTGGAAACTGCCGGGCCCCGTCGCGCGCCGAGCCGCCTCCTCGCCCGCCAGGCCGTAAGAGGCCAGCGCCGCGGCCGTCGCCTCGAGCGCCGGCTGGTCCACGCAAAATGCTGCGATCACGCCATTGAGCGAACAGCCCATGCCCGTGACTCGGCACATCAGCGGATGCCCGTTCGCGACACGGTAGGCGCGCTTCCCGTCCGTGATGTAGTCGATCGGCCCGGACACCGCGACCACGCCTCCGGCGCTCTGCGCCAGCCGCCGCGCCGCCTCCATCGCCGCCTCGACGCTGTCCCCGGTGTCCACACCGCGCGCCGAACCTGCCAGCTCGGCGAGGGTCAGGATCTCGGACGCGTTGCCACGGATGACGGTCGGTTCGAGCGCGATCAGCCGCGCCGAGAGATCCTGCCGGAAACGCGTCGCTGCGACACCCACCGGGTCGAAGACCCATGGCTTTCCGCCTTTGGTCATGACCGCCGCAGCTTCTTCCATCGCCGCGCCCCATTGGGGATCGGCGGTCCCGATATTGACGGTCAGCGCCTGCGCGAGGCCGGCAAACTCCGCTGCCTCTTCGCGCGCATGCACCATGGCTGGCGACGCGCCGGCGGCGAGCAGCACGTTGGCCATGACGTTCATCGCCACGAAGTTCGTGATGTTGTGCACGAGCGGCGCGGTTTCGCGCATGCGTGCGAGGTGTCTTCCAAGGTCTTCCATAACTCTCCCCTCTTGGACGCAGGGAGACGCGATACGGGGAACTGTTAGACGGGAACGCCTGTTCATCGCATCGCGGACTCCCTACGCCAGCATGATCTGGTTCAGGTTCGAAGGGTGCTTCTCAGACCGCGCCGGATGCGCGGACGCCCCTGTCCGATGGGCAATGTAGAGAACGTTGTCAGAGAGATGTCAATCACATCGCTTTCCGTACTTGACCACAGTCGCGAAAAGTCGGTCGTCCGCCGGTCCCAACCTCCCTGGTGGTCCCAACCCTGTCCCAACCTCCGATGGGGGTTGGGGACACGAAAAGCCTTTCAAAAACAACGGTGTCCCCAACCTCACCCCGTGGTCCCAACCTTTTGCTACACATTCAGGTGGGAGAACGGAAAAGGTCGGGAACATGTTTTTCTATACGAAAAGAGAAGGACCCCCGTTGGGGACACCGAGGTTGGGACCACATCCATTCAAGCCATTGGAGTGAAACGATAAAGATCTGTCCCAACCCCCTCGAAGGTTGGGACCACGCGTTCGGAGGTTGGGACCGGGACGGGCAGCGCGTCGATCTTCGCCGGCCGCGCCGTCCCTGGCCTGCGGCCCTTCGCGCCGGTCCATGTCGAACAGCCCTGGCGGCGCGCGCGCGTGCCCGGCGACCTCACGATCCGCTGGACCCGCCGCTCCCGCGCGCTCGAGGCCGATGCCTGGGAACAGGTCGAGGTGCCGCTCGGCGAAGAGGTCGAGAACTACGAGGTCGAGATCCGTGACGGGGCGACGGTCAAGCGCGTGCTGACGAGCAGCTCGGCATCCGTCCTCTACACCGCCGCCCAGCAGACCGCCGACTGGGGCGCACCGCTCGGCCCCGGCGACACACTCGCCCTCCGCATCTTCCAGCTCTCCGCCCGCCTCGGCCGCGGGGCACCAGCCAGCATCACGCCGCAGTTTTGAGCCGAACCGGCAGCTTCCCGGCTCCAACACACAGGAACCACCATGTCCGACTCCACCACGCATCTCGGCCTGCCCTATCTCATGGCCGCGCAGGCGCAGAAGCATGTCACCCATAACGAGGCGCTGCGCCTGCTCGACGCCATGGTGCAGCTGGCCGTGCTGGATCGCACGCGCGCAGCACCCCCGGCGAGCCCCACTGACGGCGACCGGCATCTGGTGGCCTCGGGCGCAACCGGGCTCTGGGCGGGCTGGGATCTGAACGTGGCCTTCCATGTCGACGGCGCGTGGATCCGGCTCGTTCCGCGCACTGGCTGGCTGGTCTGGGTGGCGGCCGAGGGGCTGTTCCTCGTCTGGAGCGGCAGCGCCTGGGAGGTGGTGGGCGAGCCCCGCGACGTCTCGGACGCAGTCTTCAGCCTCGTCAACGATGCGGACCCCACGAAGAAGGCCACCTTCTCGCTTGCCGGGATCAGCACGGGCACCACGCGCAGCTTCACCCTGCCGAACACCTCGTCGGAACTCGCGGTTCTCGCAGGCACCCAGACCTTCAGTGGGAACAAGACCTTCTCGGGTACGCTGACCGCCTCGGGGACCGTGACGGTCTCGGCGGCCAGTGCCACCATCGGCACGGCAACGACGACCGCGACCTATGGAATGGGCACCGGGGCCACGACCACCGGCGTCACCAAGACTGTGAACCTCGGGACAGGCGGCGCGTCCGGATCAACGACAGTCGTGAACATCGGCTCTGCGACGGCTGGCGCGGGCGGGACAACCGTCATCAACACGCCGACCGTCACCTTCGCCAATGCCGTCACGCTGGTCGGCATGCCCCAGGCCAACCTGACCGCGCAACTCGTGGGCCTCGGTGGGGCCACGGCCGACAGCTACAACCGGCTGTCGGTGGACACACCGGCCGTGCTGCTGAACAACGCGGGCGCCGGGATAGAGGCGACCGTGAACAAGGCCGCCGCCGGAAACGACGCAGCCTTTGCCTTCAAGACCGGCTTTTCCGCCCGTGCGCTGATCGGGTTGCTCGGCAATGATGACTTCAGCTTCAAGGTCAGCCCCGATGGGTCGGCATTCTTCGACGCGATCCGCATCGACCGCACCAGCGGCCAGGTAGAACTGCCGCAGCCGACGGTGTTGCCGGGTCTGAGCGCTGCACCGACCCCGCCGCCCGCGGGCAAGGCCTCGGTCTATGCCCGCAGCCGGGCCGGGGCGCCATGGATCGACGTGATGCGCCCCTCGGGTCGGGACTTCCCCCTGCAGCCGCATTTCGGAGTGAACCGCATCGCGAC
>NZ_JAANHS010000032.1 GCF_011174775.1 Rhodobacter calidifons | reverse complement strand
TCATGTCGGTGGTCATCGGTGGTCCTCTCGGTTCTGGGTGGGCGTAAGCAACCAGACCCTAACCGAACATCGCCGGTGACCACCTCAGCCAGAACTTACACCACGCTCAGGGACAGCATCTAATCGGCATCACCACACAAGTCCCACTCGAGGGTCGAAGGGACAGCCCGACCACTTCGAAATTCGACCAAAGGTTTGATCTTTGTTCCTTCTCAAAGTCTGTCCCTGAAATCGAAGTGTTCAGCAGGCAGGATATTAACCTCTGTAAAGTCAATGCCTTGTGAAGAATTCACCAAACTCGCGCAGTCAATAGGTCCAGAGAATATCGACCCTTAGAGACCGCTTCCGTGCCGCCGCGCGGCAGGCACGGTGCTCAGCCCCTCCCGCATAACCCTCGAAAACAACGGAAAAATCCGGCCTCAGCCGGATGGGGAGAACGCATTCGCGAGGGCAAGTGGCGGAGGGGATGGGTCTGCGGTCCAACCTTCTCCATACCAAGATATTGTATTCATTCAACTTCCTTCAGTGCATTGGGTCCATCCGCCCTTGATGGCGCGCATGCTGAAGTGGTGCCCGGAGAAGCCAGCCCCGCATGCAGCATCCAGACACTCTCTCGATCGGATGGACGCGGTCACGGTGCTGTGCGATACATCTGATAATGGTGCCCGACTCGTTCGAGTCGGGTGAAAAGGGAATGCGGTGCGGGCCCCTTGCCCAACTCCGCAACTGCCCCCGCAACTGTGAGCGGTGAGCGACCTCGAAACATGCCACTGGGCGGACCGGCCCGGGAAGGTTCGGGGAAGCGGCGACCCGCAAGTCAGGAGACCTGCCATCTCCGGTGCGCGACGCGCGCCGCAGTCACCTTGAACCCGGGCGGGGTGCCTCGGGCCGGAGAGACCGAGATGGACGCCTTGTGCCTCGCGAGATCGCCGCTGCCCCAGGCCCGCCCCTTGCGCGGAGGGCGCGATGCTTCTGGAACGGACAATCTCGCAACTCGACACAGGCTCCATTCCGCCCGCGCGGGCGCAGGCACTGGGGCAACTTGGCTATATGCAGTGGCTGGGGGCATTGCAGCCGATGGCCGATTATCGCGCTGAGGCCATGCGCGCCTATGCGGCGGCCCAGCCGTTTCTGCGCACCTCGCCCGCGGTCGCGGTGTTCTGCGATCTGCTCGTCGCCTCCACCCGGATGCCGATCGAACCGATGCCGTTGGCCCTGCCTGCACGCCATCGCCGCGGCGGCGCACGGGCCCGGCGCGCGGCGATCTGACATCCGCAATTGGCCGCCCGCGCGCATCGTCTGCCTGGCCGAAGAGACGGTTGAGACGCTCCACCTTCTGGGGGAGCAGGAGCGGATACTTGGGATACTGGTCCGAGCTGTCCGCCCGCCGCAGGTGCGCCGGGAAAAAGCCGCGCGCGCATCTGTCACGGGCATTCCATAATCCACGAGGCCAAGGGAGAATGGTCGGGCGCGCGGAGTCCTGTGTCGGTTTCAGAGCAGGCCGATACCATCGGGAATGGTTATCTGCCGGTGCAAGGTGCCGCTGGCGACAGCGGAGAATTGGGAAGCCGGTGGAAAACCGGCACTGCCCCCGCAACGGTGACGGGAGAGGGCGCGACAACAGCCACTGGGAGGAACCCGGGAAGGCGTCGCGCACGGGGCCGCAAGGCCCGCTTCCGCAAGTCCGGAAACCAGCCTTGCGGAAGGAACGTCACCCGCGGCGGGCGGTCGGGCGTGCGGCTGGCTGCTGCATGTCTCTTTCCCGTCGCGTCACAAGCGAACCCCGGCGGGGATGCCGGAAAGCGAGGACAAGATGCTGAACGCCACCGCCATCCTGCGCGACATTGCCAACCGTCGCCCCAACCACTCTCTCAGCCATGATCTTTACTGCGATGCCGGCGTCTATCGCGCCGATCTGGAGCAGATCTGGTACAAGGAGTGGCTGTTCGCCGTCCCCTCGGCGCAGCTCGCCAAGGCCGGGTCCTATGCCACGATGCAGGTCGGTACCTATCCGGTCGTGGTTGTTAGGGGGGCTGACGGCCTGATCCGCGCCTTTCACAACGTCTGCCGCCACCGCGGCCAGAAGCTTTGCGCCAAGGCGGAAGGCGCTGCGCCCAGGATCGTCTGCCCGTACCACCAGTGGACCTTCGATCTGGATGGCAAGCTGCTTTACGCGCGCGACATGCAGGAAGCGTTCGATCCCGCCGCGCATGGGCTGAAGAAGGTGCACTGCGCCGATCTGGGCGGCGTCGTCTACATCTGCCTTGCGCAGGTGCCGCCGCCGATCGCCGATCTTGCCCGCACTGCCATGGCCTATCTGGCGCCCTCACGGCTGAAGGACGCCAAGGTCGCCTTCTCCTCGACCATCGTCGAGAAGGGCAACTGGAAGCTGGTGATGGAGAACAACCGCGAGTGCTATCATTGCGCGGGGTCGCATCCGTCCTTGTGCCGGACGTTTTCCGACAACCCCAAGATCGGCGCGATGGATGGGCCGCATTCGGCCAGCCCTGAAATCCTGGATCATTGGCAGCGGTGCGAGACCGCGGGCCTGCCGTCGCGCTTTGTCCATGCGCCCGATTTCCAGTGGCGGCTGGCGCGCGTGCCGCTGCTGAACAATGCCGAAAGCTATACGATGACGACCAAGGCCGCCGTGGCCCGGCGCATGGGCGAGATGCCCTTCAACGACGCCGGCAGCCTGCTGATGTACCACTATCCCAACACCTGGAACCATTTCCTGGCCGATCACGCGATCACCTTCCGCGTGCTGCCGATCAGCCCCACGGAAACCGAGGTCACCACGACCTGGCTTGTCCACAAGGACGCGGTCGAAGGAGTGGATTATGATCTGAAGACGCTGACAGAGGTCTGGCTTGCGACGAATGACGAGGATCGGCGTGTGGTCGAACAGAACCAGCTTGGGATCCTGTCGCCCGCTTACGAGCCTGGCCCCTATTCGACGATCCATGAAGAGGGCGTAATCCAGTTCATCGACTGGTATTGCGGCACGCTTTCGGGGCGGTTGGCCCCCGAACCGGCGCTGGCGGCGGAATAGGCGGATGGCCCCGCAACAGAACTGGACTGCGCGGCCGTGGTCGGACGCCGAAGCGCTGGAATGCGCGATGGTGGTGCCCGAGGCCGCCAACACCGCGACCTTCACCTTCCGCGCGCCTTCGGGCGCGTGGTTCGACTATCAGCCGGGGCAGTTCGTCACGCTGGACCTTCCGGTCCCCGGCGGGAACGTGCAGCGCACCTACACGATCAGCTCCTCGCCCTCGCGGCCCCTGTCGATCAGCGTCACGGTCAAGGCGCAGACGAACAGCATCGGCACGCGCTGGATGCTGGATCACCTGAAACCGGGCATGAAGATCAAGGCCCACGGCCCTTCGGGCATCTTCAGCTTCCTCCGCCACTCGGCGCGGAAATACCTCTTCATCTCGGCAGGCTCGGGAATCACGCCGATGATGTCGATGACGACCTGGGCCTGGGATTCGGGCGAGATGCCGGACATCGTCTTTGTTCACGCCGCCCGCCGGCCGTCAGACATCATCTTCCGCGAGCGGCTGGAGAATTTCGCCAACCGCGTGCCGGGGCTCAAGCTGCGCTTCACGGTCGAGGAACCCGATCCCTTCCGCACCTGGCACGGCTATCAGGGCCGCCTGTCCCAGATCATGTTGGGCCTGATGGCCCCGGACTATCTGGAGCGCGAGGTGTTCTGCTGCGGGCCGGAGCCTTTCATGCAAGGGGTGCGCGACATGCTGGTGTCGCTGGGCTTCGACATGGACCATTATCATCAGGAAAGCTTTGGCGCCCCGGTCCGGACCGAGGCCGAGGCGCCGGTTCATGACGATGTCGTGCCTGATGCGGACACGGGCGCGCGTGTCACCTTTGCGGCCAGCGGCGTCTCGGCGCCCTGTGCGCAGACCGACTCGATCCTTGCTGTGGCGAGGCGGTCCGGGCTGAACATCCCGTCGGGCTGCACCTTCGGCCTTTGCGGCACCTGCAAGGTGAAGAAGATCGAAGGCGAGGTCCATATGGTGCATAACGGCGGCATCAGCGACGACGACATCGCCGCGGGCTATATCCTTGCCTGTTGCGCGAACCCGATCGGGACGGTCGTCATCGAAGTCTGAGGGCAGCCGCCGTCGCGCGACACGCAGGTCAGGGCCGGGGGGCCAATGCCCGGCCGTTGCGCGTGCCCCGAGCCAAGCCCCCAATTCATGAACAGACTTCATGTTGATCCGGAAAATTATGAATTTTCCGACAAAGATATCCCCGTGATATGGTTCGCGTTCGGCCCTCAAAGGATCGGGAGCACCGCCTTGACGCAGCACGCAAAGACCATCACACCCGCCGCGGCCTCGCTGGAGGCGCTCGCGCGGCAGCGCATCCTGATCCTCGACGGCGCGATGGGCACGCAGATCCAGACGCTGGGCCTGACGGAAGAGGATTACCGCGGCGCGGGGGGATGCGCCTGCGCGCATCACTCCGATCATCCGCAGAAGGGCAACAACGACCTTCTGATCCTGACCCAGCCGCAGGCCGTCGAGGAGATCCACTTCCGCTATGCCATGGCGGGGGCGGATATTGTCGAGACCAATACCTTTTCCGCCACCAGCATCGCGCAGGCCGATTACGGGCTGGAAAAGGCGGTGTTCGACCTGAATGCGCAAGGCGCGCGGATCGCGCGGCGTGCGATGGACCGGGCCACGGCCATCGACGGCCGCCCGCGTTTTGTCGCCGGAGCCATAGGCCCGACAAACCGCACCGCCAGCCTTTCGCCCGATGTGAACAACCCGGGCTACCGGGCGGTCACCTTCGATGACCTCGCGGTCGCCTATGGCCAGCAGGTGACGGGGTTGATCGCCGGCGGCGCGGACCTGATCCTGATCGAGACGATCTTCGACACGCTGAACGCCAAGGCGGCGATCTTTGCCTGCCTTCAGGCCTTTGCCGCGACGCGCGTCACGCTGCCCCTGATGATCTCCGGCACGATCACCGATGCCTCGGGGCGCACACTGTCGGGCCAGACGCCCACGGCCTTCTGGCATTCGGTCGCCCATGCGCGGCCCTTCACCGTGGGGCTGAACTGCGCCCTCGGCGCCAGCGCCATGCGCCCGCATCTGGCCGAACTGGCGGGCGTCGCGCCCACCCGCATCTGCGCCTATCCCAACGCCGGGCTGCCCAATGCCTTCGGCCAGTATGACGAGACGCCCGACCAGACGGCCGCACAGGTCGCCGATTTCGCGCGCGAGGGGCTGGTGAACATCGTCGGCGGCTGCTGCGGCACCACGCCCGACCACATCCGCGCCCTTGCCGAGGCCGTGGCGCCGTTCCGCCCCCGCGAGGTGCCGCAGTGACCCGCTACCTGCGCCTCTCGGGGCTGGAGCCCTTTGTCCTGACCCCCGACATTCCCTTCGTCAACATCGGCGAGCGGACGAACGTCACCGGCAGCGCGAAGTTCCGCAAGCTGATCGTGAACCGCGACTATGCCGCAGCACTCGAGGTCGCGCGCGACCAGGTCGAGAACGGCGCCCAGATCATCGACATCAACATGGACGAGGGCCTGATCGACAGCAAACAGGCGATGATCGAGTTCCTGAACCTCGTGGCGTCGGAACCCGACATCGCCCGCGTCCCGGTGATGATCGACAGCTCCAGATGGGAGGTGATCGAGGCGGGCCTGAAATGCGTGCAGGGCAAGCCCGTCGTCAATTCGATCAGCCTCAAGGAAGGCGAAGAGGCGTTCCGCCACCATGCGGGCCTGTGTCTCGCCTATGGCGCGGCCGTTGTCGTCATGGCCTTTGACGAGGCGGGCCAGGCCGACACCTTCCAGCGCAAGACCGAGATCTGCGCGCGGGCCTACCGCATCCTTGTGGACGAGGTCGGCTTCCCGCCGGAGGACATCATCTTCGACCCCAATATCTTCGCCGTCGCAACCGGGATCGAGGAGCATGACAATTACGGCGTGGACTTCATCGAGGCGACGCGGTGGATCCGGGCCAACCTGCCGCATGCCCATGTCTCGGGCGGGGTGTCGAACCTGTCCTTCAGCTTTCGCGGCAACGAGCCGGTCCGCGAGGCGATGCATGCCGTGTTCCTTTATCATGCCATCCGCGCGGGCATGGACATGGGCATCGTCAACGCGGGCCAGCTGGCGGTCTATGACCGGATCGACCCCGAGCTGCGCGAGGCCTGCGAGGATGTGGTCCTGAACCGCAAGCCCAAGGCCGGCGGCACGGCGACCGAGCGGCTGCTGGAGCTGGCCGACCGCTTCAAGGGGGGGGCGCGCGAGGAAAAGGTCCGCGATCTGGCCTGGCGCGACTGGCCCGTCGAAAGGCGTCTGGAACATGCGCTGGTGGGCGGCATCACCGAGTTCATCGAGGCCGACACCGAAGAGGCGCGTCAGGCCGCGGCGCGCCCGCTCGACGTGATCGAGGGCCCGCTGATGGCGGGGATGAACGTGGTGGGCGACCTCTTTGGCGCGGGCAAGATGTTCCTGCCGCAGGTCGTGAAATCGGCCCGCGTGATGAAGCAGGCGGTCGCCGTGCTGTTGCCCCATATGGAACGGGAAAAGCGCCTGACGGGTGGCGAGGGGCGGCAGACGGCGGGCCGCATCCTGATGGCGACCGTCAAGGGCGATGTCCACGACATCGGCAAGAACATCGTGGGCGTCGTCCTGGCCTGCAACAATTACGAGATCATCGACCTGGGCGTGATGGTGCCGCCGCAGAAGATCCTTCAGGTCGCACGCGAGGAAAAGGTCGATGCCATCGGCCTGTCGGGCCTGATCACCCCCTCACTGGACGAGATGGTGCACCTGGCCTCCGAGATGCAGCGCGAGGGGTTCACGATCCCGCTGCTGATCGGCGGGGCGACCACCTCCAAGGTCCATACCGCCGTCAAGATCGCGCCGCGCTACGCGGGGCCTGCGGTCCATGTGCTCGACGCCAGCCGGGCGGTGGGGGTTGTGGGCGCGCTGCTGTCGGACAGCCAGAAGGACGCCTACATCGCCGAACTGCGAAGCGAATATGCCGAGGTGGCCGAGCGCCACGAACGCGCCGAACGCGCGAAGGAGCGCCTGCCGCTGGCCGCCGCGCGGGCCAATGCGCTGCGGATCGACTGGACGGATTACAAGGTGCCGGCGCCGTCGTTTCTCGGTACGCGGGTGATCGACGACTGGGACCTGGCCGAGATCGCCCGATACATCGACTGGACGCCGTTCTTCCAGACCTGGGAGTTGAAGGGCATCTACCCCAAAATCCTCGACGACCCGAAACAGGGCGAGGCCGCGCGGGCGTTGTTTGCCGATGCGCAGGCGATGGTGCAGCGGATCATCGGCGAGCGTTGGTTCGGCCCTCGCGCCGTGGTGGGCTTCTGGCCCGCCAACAGCGTCGGGGATGACATCCGTCTGTTCACCGATGCGGATCGCGGCCGGACGCTGGCCACCCTGCACACCCTGCGCCAGCAGCATTCCAAGCGCGAGGGACGCCCGAATGTCGCCCTGTCGGACTTCGTCGCACCCGAAGGCACGCCCGATTATGTCGGCGGCTTCGTCGTGACGGCGGGCCCCGAAGAGGCCGCCATCGCCGAAGCCTTCGACCGCGCGAACGACAACTACGCCGCGATCCTGGTGAAGGCGCTGGCCGATCGCTTTGCCGAGGCGATGGCCGAGATGCTGCACCAGCGCGTGCGCCGCGCGCTCTGGGGCTATGCCCCCGACGAAACCTTCACCCCCGACGAACTGGTGGGCGAGCCCTATCGCGGCATCCGCCCTGCGCCGGGCTATCCCGCCCAGCCCGACCATACCGAAAAGCTGACCCTCTTCCGTCTGCTCGATGCCGAAGCGGCGACCGGCGTCACCTTGACGGAAAGCATGGCGATGTGGCCGGGCTCGTCGGTCTCGGGCCTCTATATCGGGCACCCGGACAGCTACTATTTCGGCGTGGCCAAGGTCGAGCGCGACCAGGTGGCCGATTATGCCGCGCGCAAGGGCATGACAATGGCCGAGGCGGAACGTTGGCTCGCCCCGATCCTGAACTATGTGCCCGTCGCCGTGCCAGCCCGCGAAGCGGCCTGATCTACACAATATATTGACAGCCGCGCAACGGGTGTGTCTAGTGGTGGTGTCATGGTTCTCCGGCGCGAGTCGGGGACGGAAAGGAAAGCCGGTTCAAATCCGGCGCTGCCCCCGCAACTGTAAGCGGCGAGCGAAGCTGACAACGCCACTGGGTCCGCCCGGGAAGGCCAGCCAAGCAACGACCCGCGAGCCAGGAGACCTGCCAGGACGAAAGATGACGAAACCGTGCGGCGGGCACGGGCGCGCCGTGGATCGCGTGGCGGCCGAGTTGGCGCGAACCGAGGCGCCGGTCGTGATCCGCGGTCGGTCGGACCTGGGAAAGCTGCGGCTGGCCCGGCGCATCCACGAGCTGTCGGATCACCGCGCGGCGCCGTTCGTGCCGATCGACGCCCTGCGCAGTCCCGCGGACGGGGCGGCGCTGGCGGCGGCAGCGCAGGCGCCGGGCCGGCCTTGGGCAGGGGCAGGCCCGACA
>NZ_JAANHS010000031.1 GCF_011174775.1 Rhodobacter calidifons | reverse complement strand
TTCTTCGCCAGGTCGAGCCCGACAGTGGTAACATCCAGCATGACCGTCCTCCTTTGTGGATCCTCGCAGACCCACCTCGGCACATCGATGCCGTCGGGGGGCGGTCACATCATCCGAGCCGACTTGACCATACATATCAACGTTTACGGCATCAACAGTCGCAGCGTTCAACGCTACGATGGCAGTGCCGGCAAGCAGAATGGACTTTTTCATCATCGGTTTCCTTTAAATTACTTGTTAGGAATACCGAGATTTAAGCAATATGATTTGCTGTTGTCGACAAAGATGGGTGACTTTGCTTGTTTTCGACACATGCCTCTATGGCAATTTAGCAACATTCAATACGCAGCGAACTTTATCGAGTGCTTCATAATATTCTCAGGGCACTATTCGATTTGCGCGATACGGAGATAAGGAGATAAGGACTTGCCTCGGAGCCCATTCAGAAATGTACTGATCATCAAGAGGGCAGAAATAGTTGGCGCTGGAGACACGCTGGCGCGCATCGAACGGGCGCGCGCGAAGCACGGTCTTTCAATCCGTTCGATATGCGACGCCGCGGGCGTGTCCTTGACAGCCTACTACCAGTGGCGCGCCGGACGAGGCATCATGCCGGAGACGCAAGCTGCGGTTCGCAGCGCAATCCGGCAATTGACAAAGCGTGCGCAGTCGCAGCTGGAAGCCGAGAAATGAGGCCGCCTAAGCGGCGGCCTCGGTGATGTCGGCGGCTTGCAGCCCGGCGAGGAAGTCGGTTGCCTTGGCGGCGGCGCTGGCGGCGGTGAAGATGGCCTTCTTGTCGGCCTTGAGGACCTTCAGCCAGTTGTCGATGTAGGCGGCGTGGTCGGGACGCGGGGTCAGAGTCACGCCCAGGTCGGCGCAGAGGAAGGCCGCGCCCAACTCGGCCACGAGTTCCTCGACGGCATAGGCGTCATCCCCGAAGCGCTTGCCGAACTGGCGGTCGCAGCGGCGGTCGTGACCCGTCCAGTGGGTCAGCTCGTGCAACAGCGTGGCGTAGTAGCTCTCGGTCGCTGTGCTGGTCCTAGTGCCGAGGAAGCGCTCGCGCTCGGGCATCTGGATGATGTCGTCGGAGGGACGATAGAAGGCGCGCGTGCCGCCGTGGCGGACAGTGGCGCCGGTGCTGGTGACGAAGCGCTCGGCCGCGTCGATAACCTGCACGGGGTCCTTGGGCGCAGGCAGTGCCGGCGCCTCGTAGCCGTCCACCTGGTCGTGTGTGGATGCGCTACGCGCACCTGTCCGAGAGCCATGTCAAGGGCGTGGTCACGCAATTGAACGAGAAGCTGTTTTGAGGCATAAGAAAGGTTCATGCTCCTTTATAGGCCCCGAGACCATGAGGTAACCCATGGTTGACTACAGGGACCTGGCGACCGTGAAGCAGGTAGCGGCGGAAGCGCCGTTCATCACGGAAGCCACGCTGCGCTGGTGGATCTTCCATGCGGAGACGAATGGATTGAAGCCCGCGCTGCTGAAGATCGGTGGCCGGGTCTATATCGACCGCGCCGAAATCAACAAATGGCTGGAGGGCCAGCGCATGGCCCCGAAGCCGTTGAAGCCCGCGGCCTGACACGGCCCCTGTCGACGACTGGAGCCCCGCCCCGTGCGGGGCTTCTTTCGTTTGCACACACCCCTTGCACAAAGTCCATATATGGACCATACTAAGCATTTAACCCACTATTGGAGGCCAGCCATGGCTGCGCACGGACAACCAGCACCTGCGATTAATCGCAAAGGCCTTTCCGGCCCGGCGCTGCGGACCTTCTTTCGCATCGCCGAGCTTTGGGACCTGTCGGTCGACGAGCAAATGACGCTTCTCGGCGTGACCGCGCGCTCGACTTTCTTCAAGTGGAAGAAGGACCCGAACACCGCGCTGCCGAAGGACACGCTGGAGCGCATTTCGTACATCCTGGGCGTTTACAAGGCGCTTCAGATCCTGCTGCCCGACGAGACGGCCGCTGACGCCTGGGTCAAGCGACCGAACCAAGCCCCCCTCTTTGCCGGGAAGTCGGCGCTCGATCGGATGCTTTCAGGCCAAGTTGCGGACCTATTTGTCGTACGGCAGTACCTCGATGCCCAGCGAGGCGGTTGGGCATGACGCTGCCGCTCGCCCACATCGACTGGAAGCCGTGCTGGCGGATCATCCCCAGCCGGTTTCCGCCGATTCAGCTGTTCGAGCGGGTGACCGAGCCGGACGACCTCGAAGCCAGTTTTGAGCTGGAATCGCTGACCAACCCTCGCCTGCGTGATGAAGTGGGCGAAATCAGCCTCGTGCCGCCGGAGGACCGGATCAGCGGCCCCGGCACCAGCATCATCATGGCGGCTTTCACCCACCTCAATCCCGATGGGAGCCGCTTCACTGACGGGACTTTCGGCGTTTTCTACGCGGCCAACGACCTGAAGACGGCCATCGCTGAGACGAGGTACCACCGCGAGCGCTTCATGCTGGCCACCGCACAAGCGCACATGGAACTCGACATGCGCGTCTATGTCATCGACCTCGCGGGCGATCTCCACGACCTGAGGGGACAGAAAGCCGCCTATCCGCTCGTCTATCACAACGACAACTACGCTGCGGCCCAGCACCTGGCGAAGTCGCTGCGCAAGGACGGCTCGAACGGCGTTGCCTACGACAGTGTGCGACGTGACGGCGGGGAGTGCGTGGCCGTGTTTCGCCCGCCCCTGCTCTCCAACGCACGCCAAGAGCGCCACCTTTGCTACGTCTGGGACGGCGCGCGGATAACGACAGTCTACGAGAAACGCGAGCTCGGTAACGGGCGATAAGAAGTTGAAGCCGAAGAGGGCAGCGTGAGCAATCTCAACATCAGCAATTTCATTTGGAACATTGCCGACGATGTTCTTCGGGATGTCTATGTGCGTGGTAAGTATCGCGATGTCATCCTACCGATGACGGTGATACGTCGTCTCGACGCGGTACTTGAGCCGACGAAAGACGCGGTGCTGTCGATGAAGGCCCAACTCGACAAAGCGGGCGTGGCGAACCAGCACGCGGCGCTGTGCCAGGCTTCAGGCGAGGCGTTCTACAACACCTCACAGTTCAGGTTGAGAGACCTTGCGTCCCGCGCGCGCCGTCAGCAGCTCAAGGCCGACTTCGAGGCATATCTCGACGGATTTTCGCCCAACGTCCAGGAGGTTCTGGACAAGTTCAAGTTTCGCAATCAAATCCCGACGCTCATCGAAGCCGATGTGCTCGGCTTCTTGATCGAAAAGTTCCTCGATCCCTCGGTCAATCTCAGCCCGAAACCGGTGCTGCATACGGACGGCACCGTGCGGTTGCCAGGCCTCGACAACCATTCGATGGGGACGATCTTCGAGGAGCTGATCCGTCGGTTCAACGAAGAGAACAATGAGGAGGCTGGCGAACCTTCACCCCGCGCGACGTGGTGGAGCTCATGGCGTACCTCATCTTCATGCCGATCGCCGACGACATCCAGTCCGGCACTTATCTGGTCTATGACGGCGCCTGCGGCACGGGCGGCATGCTGACGGTGGCGGAAGAGACGCTCGTCAAACTGGCTACCGATCACGGGAAGGAGGTTTCGGTACACCTCTACGGACAGGAATCGCAGCCCGAAACCTTCGCCATTAGCAAGGCCGACCTGATCCTGAAGGGGGAAGGCGTTGAAGCCGAGAACATGAGGTTCGGCTCGACGCTGTCACTCGACGCTGTCATCGGATGCTTTCCCGTCGCATGAATTCGATTTCATGCTCTCTAAGGGGGCGGTTGAGAGGTTGTTCGCCGCGATTGATGTCGCCGTGAATAATCAGCGACGCCATTTCGGTGCCGTGTTTGCGCGCGGCCACCTGATAGATTGGCTCAAGGTCCTCAGGATCATCAACGATAAGACGGTTGTCGAGGCGACGGTGATTCTGAACCGGCAGACCGTCCAGAAGCGCTGCGATCGGCGGAAGCGGCGCCACACGAGCCGGTTCGACGGGCGCGGGGTCTTCCTCGCGGTCGTCGTCGACCGGGAACGCCGCCATCGATTGAGGCCGGATGTCCGATACCCGACCCGCGTCGATGTCACGTTCCAACGGAAGAAGGGACAGGTGGTGCTCGACCAGATACAGACGGTGGACAAGGCGCGCCTCGTCAAACATCTCGGCCGCCTGCCGGACGCGCGTTGTCGCGAGGTTGCGGACATTCTTCAGCAGATGTTCGCCTACGAATAAACCACTTCAGGGAGTCAGATCCCGATCTCGCGTTGTCTGCCGAGCAAGTTCGCGACGGATACGGGTGACGGCCGTCTTGAGAGGGACCAAGTCTTTCTTGCACGTTTCCCACAGGATGGTCGGATGACTATCGTGGTAGTCGTGATGCAACACATTCCCGATCCCCGCGATCGCTTTCCACTCGATATCCTTCTCCTTGGCCTTGAGCCGCTCGGGAAGCCGACGGCTCGCCTCGGAGATGATTTCGAGATTGCGCTCGACGAGCTGTTTGGTTCGCCTGTCGGATCGAAAGCTGTCGAAGTCATGACCGGCGATATCGGCCTCGATATTGGCGATGGCTTCGAGAATATGGTCGGCGTGAAGCTTCGGGTCTTTCGCCATCAGAAAACGCTTTCGGCCTCTTGGAATACGCGATCCCTGATGGTCGGCTCGATCCCCTGTCGGGTCACGACATCGACCTTGCGGCCGATGCGTTCTTCGAGAAAATTCTGGACGGAGACGAGACTGACGAGACTGAAGCGGGCATTCGGGTCGACATCGACCAGAACGTCGATATCGCTGTCGGGCCGCGCATTCCCCTGAACGACCGACCCGAAGAGGGCAAGAGAGGTGATCCCTTTCTCGCGGAGCGGCTTTTCCAGTGCAGCGAGCTGGGCGCGCACCTCGTCCTTGCGAGGCGGATTGGCGGGCGGGGATGCTTCCGTAGCAGCCTCTCGTTCGACGAGCAGGCGCAGCCCTTCGCGGATCACCTCGCTGGCATTGCTGTAGAGCCCGGACGCAACCTTGCGTCGGACGAACTCCTCCAGCTTCGTCGTGAGCGAAACGTTCATCGGCCTATACCTCTCCACTAGATAAGATAGGGGTATGTCCGATAATGTCAATCTTTGTTATTTTTTGGTCACGGCCGACTCTGGGCGGAGTTCCCGAAATCAGTTCAGTCAAAGCCCCAGCCTCGCTCCCCGTACAGCGCGCAGATCGCGCCGATCAGCGCATTTGCCTGCGACAAGCTGAATACCTCCGGCTCGAAGCCGCCCGCCCAATCCACCATCTCCCGATGTTCCGGGGGGTCGGGGTCTGCCAGGGCGTTCAGAAACTCAGGATAGCGATAGACGCCGCCGCAATCCTCCGGGCGACATGCGCGCTCGCCGGCGATGCAGCGTGGAAGAGAGCGCACCGACTTGGGCGCCATGATGTCCTCGACCGTCACCACGTGCCTCCAGTCATCGCCGAAATCGTAGACGTAGAGGAACTGCATCCCTTTGGAGAGGATCGCCCGTAGCGTTTGCTTCCGCTCGTCAGCATAACCGTCCTCCGGCCCGAGCTTGTCATCTTCCGGCACCTCGAAGCGCTTCCCGTCATCTCGAACATGTGCAGGTGGTAGTCCTGCCAGCCCATGGCCCCTTGCAGAACGGCATGAAGCTCCCGCAGCGTCAGCGTGGCAGGAACGAGGACGCGCCGCCAGATTGCCGGCTCGATGCCGTCGATCTGAACCTTGAGCTGAAATGCCGTGTTCGCGGCGGCGGGCTTCCTCTCGCTGGGCATCCTCTGCTCCCCTCTGTTGTCGCCATCGATTCTGCCGGTCATTCAAACCGTTCGACGAAACGCCGTGAACACAAGCGATCAGTATTTGTCGAACAGATCGAGGTCGAGCCCGAACGCCCGGCCTCGTTCGCGTTTGCGCTCCCGCTCAAGGCGCTTCTCCTTCGCCACGCGCCAGGCGCGGTGGAGCTGCTCGCGCCGCTCGTCGGCAAGGCGGCTGCGTTCGATCGCCCGTTCGGTGACCCGCGACAGCGCGCGTGCCCGCGCCCTGATCTTCTCCAGCATGGTCTCGCGCAGCATCTGCGGCGAGCCCGCGACGTGCTGGAGTAGTTCGTATTCGCGCACGGCGAGCTTCACCCGGTGCCGCGCGCGCTCGATCTCGGCGCGGGTGTGCTCCAGCCGGTTCTTGGCGTCGCGCCAGCGCTGACGGCGCTCGACGATGTAGCGGAAATACCGTTTGGCCTCCCGCCGGTCGGCCGTGCGGGTGTCGCCCAGCCGGATGCCGCGCACCGCGCCGAGGATGAACGGGTCCTCCTCGACCATCCGCTCGGCGTCGCGGATGCCGAACTTCTCCTCCAGGTCATCCCAGAGCGCCCGCGCCTTGGCGGCGTCCCGATAGGCCTTGCCCAGAATCTCGTCGAGGCTGCCGCTGCGCTTGCCAAACCTTGCGCAAAGGGGCGGCGTACCATCTGAAGCGCCCGATGCCCGAGGATGTCGGCGATCTCCACGAGGCTCGCGCCGTTCATGGCGAGGTAGCTCGCCGTCGAGTGCCGCAGGTCATGGAAGCGGAAATCCTCCAGCCTGGCCGCATCCCGCGCATTCTCCCATGCCTTGCGGATGTCGATGGGCTCCAGCCCGTCCCGGCGCGGGAACAGCCAGCGTGTCTTGGGTGCTCCCTCCAGAGCATCGTAGAAGGCAGTCACCTTGGCGATCTGGCCTTCGAGGACGGTGCGCAGGTGCAGAACCACGGGCACGGCGCGCGTGTCGCCGTTCTTGGTGTCCCGGAGGATGGCCGTGTCGCGGGCTAGGTCGAGGTCCGACAGCGTTATGCCGAGGATTTCGCCCTTCCGCGCGCCCGTGGACAGGGCGAAGACCACGACGGGGTACAGGTGTTCGTTGTCGCTGGTCTTGCAGGCGTCCAGCAGCCGCTTGCGCTCTTCGTCGCTTAAGAACCGCGTGCGCTCGTTCCTGATCTTCGTGATCCGGTTGACGCCATCAAGCGGACTCGCCCCGGTCCAGCCCCACTGGGCGGCATACTTGAACAGCATGGCCAGCGTGTCGCGGTAGTGCTTCAGCGTCTTCGGGTTCTTCGGCCGGGGCGGCTTCTTCGGCTTCTCGCCGTCGACCAGCTTACGCCGCCCGTCGCCCGCCGCAGCCAACTCGCCCATCTTCTCGCTGATCATGTCTGCTGTGATGTAGGCCAGCGCGTAGCCGCCAAGCTCGCGCTCCCAATGGGCGACGAACGACGCCTCGGCCCGCTTGGTCGTCTCCGCCCGGTGGACGAAGACTTCCTTGCGGAACCGGTCGATCACGTCCTGGAGCGTCTTGCTCGCCGCCGTGCGGACGACGTTCTTGAACTCGCCCTTGCGGATGCCCGTCTCGGTCTCCTGCGCCCACTGCTTCGCGTCCGTCAGGCGCTTGAAGGTGCGCACCTGGTCGGGGAACCCCTTCATGCGGACCATGACCCGATAGGACGGGCCTTTCTTGCCTTCGCGCTTCTGGATCGTCGCCATGGAATGCCTCGGGAACCGAGAGAGCGGGCTCACCGCCCAACACGTTTTTGGCACATTTTTGGCACAGTGAGAACCAAAAACTCTCAACAACGGCCTGAAGGGTTCAATCAAAAAACAGCGCTATTCCAGCGCATTGTATGTTGAGCGTTGTTGGAGATTTGTGCCAAGAATGGCTTGCCGCTTGGCTCATAACCTGAAGGCCGCAGGTTCAAATCCTGCCCCCGCAACCAAAAAACTACGCGCTATCAAATACTTCAAAGCCGAGCATAACGCTCGGCTTTCGTCATTCCAAATTCTTGTCAACACCTGGTCAACGTTTGCCGAGCCCCCCATCGACGGGCCCCGCGCGTCCCTCGCTCCCGCCGTTGAAACCGTCGCCGCCTTCCAGTATATGACTCAGTCATACCCTCGGAGGCGCGGATGACTGTAAAGACTACCCTCAGCTTCACCGACCGCCATCACCGGTTCCTTTCGGAGAAGGTGGGGCAGGGCGTGTTCGCGACGCAGAGTGCCGCCGTCGCAGCCGCGCTGGAACAGATGATGCAGGACGAGGAGGAGCGCGGGATCGCCCTGTCGGCGCTCGCGCAGGAAATCCGTGCGCGCATGGAAACACCGCGCGAGGCGTTCATCGGGCAGGACGACGCCTTCGCGGCCGCCCGGGCCACCATTGGCGCTGCGCGTGGAGCGTGACCTGGCGCATCCGCTTCCATCCGCGCGTCGCGCGTGACCTCGACTCCATCGTGCAGTGGATCCTCGACTATGCCGGGCCGGATGTCGCCGCGCGGAAACTGGCCGAGATCGATGCGACCATCGCCACACTGAAGGATACGCCGCACAAGGGCAGCCTCCGCGATGACATCGCCCCCGGCCTGCGTGCGGTTCCGGCCGGGCGGAAAGCCGTCATCGCCTTCGTCGTGGATGACGCCGCCGCCGAAGTCTTGATCTATGCGGTCACCTATGGCGGCGCGGACTGGGCACAGCGCAGCATGCGGCGCCGGAAGGAAAGGAGATAGTGCCATGGGTCATGGCCAGAGACAATTGGCGCAGCTTTCCGAACGCCTGCTCGCCCTGCCGCCCGAAAACGACGGCATGCTGCTGAGCGAGTTCGACGGCTTCGTCGCGGGCATCCTCGTGTGCCCCGAGATGATCCTGCCCAGTGAATGGCTGCCGCTGGTCTGGGGTGACGACATCGCCCCGCATTTTGCCGACATGGATCAGGCGACCGCGACGCTGGATGCCGTGATGGCGCGTTACAGCCGCGTGGCGCGCGGTCTGGCGAAAACCCCGACCGAATATGAAGCCGTCTATGACAAGGATCCTTTGACCGGCGATGTGATGTGGGAGCCCTGGATCACCGGCTTTGAGCGCGCGATGCAGTTGCGCCCGGAAGCCTGGGAGGCAAGCGTCGAGAGCAGCGACGAGGAGATCGCCTCCAGCATTCCCCTGCTTCTGGCCCTGCACGACATTGCCGCAGGCGGGTCCGAACTGGGCGCGGACGCCATCCGGGAACTGGATGCGATGGCCCCGGACATGATCCCCGATCTGGTCGCGAACCTGAATGCCTGGGGGAAGGCGCAAGGCAGGGTGCCGGGACAGGCCCATCTGCCCGGGGCGCCTGTTCCGCGTGCAAAGGTCGGCCGCAACGATCCCTGTCCATGCGGCTCGGGGCGCAAGTTCAAGAAGTGCTGCGGCGCCGAAGCGATCCATTGATCCCCTCTCTTCAGAAATCCGTCTCGAGGTAGACCCCGGCGCAGTCGTAGGCGACGGCGGCGGCCGTCGCGCCGGTGTTCAGGAAGAGGCGCGGCGACAGGAACTGCGTCGCGGCGGGCAGGTCAGCGGTGATCTCCTGCTCAAAGATCGCGCCGGATACCTCGTCGACCACCCGCACCCAGACGGATGACCTTTTCGGCGGGGCGGCGATGAACAGGGTCAGCACGCCGCCGGTTGCGATGCCAAAACTCGCGCCCATGTCGGTCAGGGTCGGCGCCCCCGGCGCCCCGGTGCCGTCATTCGCGACCAATTGCCAGCGGGTGTGGGTAGCACGCTGGAAGCCGATGCCGATGCAGTTGATGGCTGCGGCCAGCGTCAGGGTGGTCGCCAGCGCGGCGGTGGAGCCGTAGAGGCCGAAGAACCCCATGCCTGTGGCTTGCAGGGTCGTCAGCGAAATCCGCGTGACGAAGGTCCAGCCGCCGAGGCCCGCCGCATTGCCTCGCCAGCATGCCCAGCCTGCGGAGCGCTGGTCGGCCACCGAGTCCGCGACTGCCGCCGAGGTCAGCCGCCAGCGGCGCATCGATGCCGCGAGGTTGGTCGAAGCAAGGGTGGGATGCGAGACTGTGCCGACCGAAGTGATGGGCAGACCTTCGGTGGT
>NZ_JAANHS010000030.1 GCF_011174775.1 Rhodobacter calidifons | reverse complement strand
CAATTTCTCCAGCCTGATGCCCGAGGACGGCTGAACCCGCCCGCGACACCTGCGCAAATCCCTTGCCCGATGGCGCGGCCTGGCCTTAGCATCGGCGACAGGGAGAGGACCAGATGAACGCGCCCGGAATCTTGGCCCCTGCCGATGCCAAGGCAATGATGCCACGCGCCCATGTCCGGGCGCGGGAGGAGGACGCCTTGGCGAAGCTGGCGCGCGGCCTTGGGCCGGGGCCCTTTGCAGCGGTGATCCTGTTCGTCTCGCCCGAGGCCGATCGCGCAGCGCTGGAGGCAGAGCTGCCGGCGACCTTTCCCGGCGTGACGGTGATCGGCTGCACCACGGCGGGGGAAATCTCGCCTGATGGCTATGCCGAGGGCGAGATCGTCGCCGTCGCCCTGCCCACCTGGGCCTTCGCGGTGGAGTGCCTGGGCATCGACCTGTCCGCACTGGACGGGCAGGAGCTGATCGGCCGCATGATCCGGGCCCGGGCGGGGCTGGCGCGGCGACATCCGGGCTGGGAAGGCGAATTCGCCTTCGTCATGGTGGACGGGCTGTCGATCCGCGAGGACGAACTGACCGCCGCGCTGGGGCCGGGGCTGGGGCCGGTGCCGCTGTTCGGCGGCTCGGCCGGGGACGGGACGCGCTTTGCCCGGACCTTCGTCCTTCAGGACGGGCGGTTCCGTCAGGGCCGGGCCGTGCTGATGCTGGTGCGCACGGCCTGCAAGGTGAAGGTGTTCAGCCTGAATCACCTGATCCCCACCAACCGGCGCATGGTGGTGACCGGCGCCGACCCGGCGCGCCGCGTGGTGCATCAGATCAATGCCGAACCCGCCGCACAGGAATATGCCCGGCTTCTGGGCAAGGACCCCGGGCAACTGACCACCTTCACCTTCGCCGCGCATCCGGTCGTGGTCCGCATCGGTGGCAGCCACCATGTCCGAGCGATCCAGAGAATGGCGCCGAATGGCGATCTGGTGTTCTTCTCGGCCATCGACGAGGGGCTGGTGCTGACCCTCGCCGAGCCGCAGGACATGGCCCTGCACCTGGACCGCGCGCTGTCCGACCTGTCCGCGGCGGGGAAACCCGCGGCTATCCTGGCCTGCGACTGCATCCTGCGCCGGATCGAGGCGCAGGAGAAGCAGCGCTTTGGCGCGGTGTCGGCCCTGCTGCGCCAGCACGGGATCGTGGGTTTTTCCACCTATGGCGAGCAGCTGAATTCCATGCATGTCAACCAGACCATGACCGGGGTGGCGCTGTATCCTCCGAAGGGGCCGACATGATCGAGACGCTGATCAACCCGGCCGACAGCGCCGAACGGCGGGCGGAAAAGCTGTTGACCATCGCCGAGGCGCTGATGCGGCGGGTGGAACAGGCGACCGACGACAGCGGCGCGGCCTATGCCCAGTTCCAGCGCGCGGCGCTGCTGGAGGATCAGGTCCGCGAGCGCACCCAGGATCTGGGCCGGGCGCTGGACCTGCTGAACGAATCGAACGCGCGGCTGGCCGAGGCGATGCGCGAGGCGGAAACCGCGCGGCAGAACCTGTCGAACGCGATCGAGACGGTGCAGGAGGGATTTGCGCTTTTCGACCGCGCGGACCGGCTGGTGATGTGCAACAGCCGCTTTGCCATGCACATGCCGGATGTCCATGCCCGGTTGCAGCCCGGGCTGGCCTTTCAGGACTATGTGGCGATGGTCAGCCGCTCGCCGCATCTGGCGCTGCCCGAGGGCGAGGCCGCGCAGGATTGGGCGCAGGCGCGGATGCGGCGGCACAAGGACCGGCATGTCATCTTCAACGTGCGGATGACGGGCGACCACTGGGTGCAGGTCAGCGAGCACCGCACGGCGGACGGCGGCACGGTGATCCTGCAAACCGATGTCACCGACATCATCCGGGCCGAGCGGCACGAGCGCGGCAAGCTTCTGGACGACCAGGCGCGGGTGATCCGGGCGACGCTGGACCATATCAACCAGGGCGTCGGCATCTTCGACGCCAAGGCACGGCTGATCGGCTGGAACCAGCGGCTTGGGGCGCTTCTGTCGCTGCCGATGGGGCGGCTGCGCATCGGGGCGAGCTTCGAGAACCTGTTCAGCCGGTTCCGGGCCGAGATGCAGTCCGACGACATCAGCGTCGCGGCGCTGATGGACTGGGTGGGGGCCAGGGGACGGCGGCCGCCGCTGGAGTTCGAGGTGCGGCGCGGCGACGACCTGATCCTGGACGTCTTTGCGCAAGGGATGCCGGACGGGGGCTTCGTGTTCAGTTTCACCGACGTCACGGCAGAGCGTGCCGCGCTGGTGGCGCTGAGCCGGGCGAACGAGACGCTGGAAGCCCGGGTGATGGAGCGGACGCTGGAGCTGGAGGACGCGCTGGCCCATGCCGAACGCGCGAATGCCAGCCGGTCGCGCTTTGTGGCAGCGGCGAGCCACGACCTGTTGCAGCCCCTGTCGGCGGCGAAGCTGTTCATCTCTTCGATCAGCGGCGAGGGTCTGGAGCCGGGGGCGCGGGTCGCGCTGGAGAAGGCGCAGAATGCGCTGATGTCGGTGGAGGGGATCCTCGATGCTCTCCTGGACATCTCGAAGCTGGAATCGGGCAAGGCGGCGGTCAGCGTGGGGGCGGTGCATCTGGACCGTCTGTTGCGGACCCTGTCCGAGGAATTCGCGCCCATGGCGGCGGCCAAGGGGCTGACGCTGGTGGTGGTCCCCTGCGGCGCGGTGGTCGAAAGCGACCCGGCCTATCTGCGGCGCATCCTCCAGAACCTGATCGGCAATGCGATCCGCTATACCGCGAAGGGGCGGGTGCTGGTGGGGGCGCGGCGGCGCGGGGCGGCAGTGCGGCTGGAGGTCTGGGACACCGGGCCGGGCATCCCGGAAGAGGCGCAGAACGACATCTTCAAGGAGTTCCACCGCCTGAACGCCCGCGCTTCGGCCAGCGAGGGGATGGGGCTGGGGCTGGCGATCGTCGAGCGGGCCTGCGCGCTGCTCGGCCATCCCCTGGGGCTGCGGTCCGAGGTCGGGCGCGGGACCTGCTTCATGGTTCAGCTGCCCCTGTCCGAGGCGGGCGAGGGTCTGCCGCTGCCCGTCGAAGTGCCCGAGCGGCGCAGCGGCCCGGTGGCGGCGGAGAAGATCGCGTTTCTGGTGGAGAACGACGCCGACCTGCTGCGGGCGCTGAGCCTTCTGCTGGAGAAATGGGGGATGACGGTGCTGGAGGCGGCTTCGGGCGAGGAGGCGCTGGCACTGATCGAGGAGATCGGCATCCTGCCGGACATCTTCCTGGTCGATCACCAGCTGGGGGAGGGAATGACGGGGATCGAGTTCCTGAGCCGGATCCGCGCGGCGCATGGCCCGGTTCCGGCGCGGCTGATCACCGCGAACCGGGGCTGGGACCTGCGGGCTGCGGCGACCTCGGCGGGGATCGAGGTGTTGTACAAGCCCATCGACCCTCGCGCCCTGGAGGCGGTGGTGGCGCGGCTTTAGCCAGCGGATCCCTTGGCGCACGACGAGCGGTCAGCCCTTGCTGCGGGTGAAACCGCGGGCGGGGTCGTAGCCGTAAAGCGCCGCGGCGGCGAAGGCCAGCGTGGCAAGGACGGTCCAGCCGAGGGCGGGTCCGTTGGGCGTGAGGTAGAGCGAGAAGCGGATCAGTTCGACGGCCTGCGTGAAGGGGTTCAGCGCGCAGGCCCGGGCCAGCGCCGGGCTCGCCTCGGCCATCTTCCACAGCGGGTAGAGCGCGGAGGAGAGGAAGAACATCGGGAAGATCACGAAGTTCATCACGCCGGCAAAGTTCTCCAGCTGGCGGATGAGCGAGGAAAGGAGGAGCCCGAGCGCCCCGAGCATCAGGCCGGTGAGGAGCAGCGCGGGGATCACCGCGATCAGGCCCATGAGCGGCGGGCGGATGCCCCAGGCGTATCCGATGGCCAGGAACACCAGGCATTGCAGCAGGCTGATGAGGGTGCCGGCGAGGAGTTTCGCGAAAAGCAGCCAGCCGCGCGGCAGCGGCGCGGTGAGGAGGAGGCGCATCGAGCCCATCTCGCGGTCATAGACGAGGCTGAGCGAGGACTGCATGCCGTTGAAGAGGCAGATCATGCCGAGGAGGCCGGGGAGGATGTAGGTCTCGTAGGTGATGTAGGTCTGGTATGGGGGCGTAATCGACAGGCCGAGGGCCGCGCGGAACCCGGCGGCGAAGACGAGAAGCCAGACGAGCGGGCGGACCAGCGCGGCGATGAGGCGGCTTTTCTGGCCGAGGAAACGCGAGAGTTCGCGATGGAGGATGGCTTTCAGCGCGACGAGGTAGCGCCCCTTGGCAGGCCCCGGGGGGCGTGCGCCGCCCCCCGGACCCCCCTGCGGGATATTTGTGGACAGATGAAGGGGATCAGCAGTCATGCGCTTGCCCCGATCAGGGCGAGGAAGCGGTCGGTGAGCGTTGTGCCTTCGGCGAGCGCGGCGGCGGTTGCGTCGGCCAGAAGATGGCCCCTGTGCAGGATCAGGCAGCGGTCGGTGGGGGAGACCTCGTCGGTCAGGTGGGTGGCCCAGAGGACGGTGGTGCCGTCCCGCGCCAGTTGGTGCGCGTGGTCGGTGATCGCCCGACGCGAGGCGGCATCGAGGCCCACCGTGGGTTCGTCGAGGAGAAGGACCTGCGGGCGGTGGATCAGCGCCCGCGCCAGCTCCACCCGCCGCCGCTGGCCGCCCGAAAGGCTGCGCGCAGGCGTGTCGGCGCGGTCCTCGAGCGACAGGGTGGCGAGAACCTCCTCGGCACGGTCGCGGGCAGTGGTGCCGGAGAGGCCGTGCAGGGCGGCGTAGTACAAAAGGTTGCGCCGGGTGGTCAGGTTGAGATCCAGCGTGGGTTGCTGAAAGACGACGCCAAGGGCGGCGAGGGCCTTGAGGGGCGCACGCGCGAGGTCTTGCCCGGCGATGGTGATCCGGCCCTGCGGCGTGGTGAAGAGGCGGGTCAGGAGCGAGAACAGCGTGGACTTGCCCGCCCCGTTCGGCCCGAGCAGCGCGGTGAAGCTGCCGGGGTCGAGCGTGAAGGACAGGCCGTCCAGCGCCTTGCGCGGGCCGTAGGCGAAGGAGAGGTTCTCGACGGCAAGGCTCATCAGCTGGGTCCCATGGGGACGGCAGTGCCGAACGGAGCGGCGCCCCCCTCCCCCTTCCCCTCTCCGCAAGGGGGGAGGGGGGCCGGGGCCAAGCGATGGCGATCTTCATCATTATCGTGCCGCGCGGCGATGGTGCCGAGGGAAAATGCCGAGAACGGGCGGTCGTTCGCCTGCCGCGGGCCATGGGGGAAGGCGAGAGTCCCGACGGCAAGGGTCATGTCGGTCTGGCTGATCCGCACCCTGCCGGGCGCTTGAGGCGCACAGGAACCTTGCCGGCATTTCCCCCACCCCCATCCCCTTCCCACGAGGGGGAGGGGAGGCGCCCCTGAGCGCGCTTCGGGTAGTGGAGGCATCGGGTCCTGGGCATCGTCTGACTCATTCGATGGTGATCTGAAGGGTCTGGGTCTCGCCGCCCTGCGGGGTGCGCAGGGTGTAGCTGCCGGGCTTGATGGCGATGAAGCCGATCTCCATGGTCCCGGCCTCGTCGAATTCCACGCTGTCCAGGCCAAGGGGGCGGATCTCGATCCCCTCGATCACGATCTCGTCGATCCAGATGGCGCGGAAGAACTCGGGCCCCGTCAGGGCGAGCTCCTGGCTGCCGTCGGAGGTGATCTCGACCTCGTAATAGGTGCCGGATTTCAGCACCCAGGGGTCGCCGAGGGGTTCGCCGGCGGAGAGGATGATTTCGGGCAGGTCCTTCTTGTTGGTGGCGGCGAAGAGGCCGGCGGGGGCGTCCTCGGCCAGGGCCGGCAGGGCGGTCGAGAGAAGCGCGGCGGAAAGGGCAAGGGTCGGGCGCATGGGTCACTCCGTGGGGCGGAAGGCGGCGCCCCATGGGAAGCGGCCGACCTTGATGGATTTGAGCGCGGTGCGGGAGGCGACGTCGATCACCGTCACGTCGCCCGACACACCGTTGGTGGTGAAGAGCTGCGAATGGTCGCGGTTGAAGGCCAGATGCCAGACGCGGCGGCCGACGAGGATGTAGGTTTCGACCTCGTAGGTCTGCATGTTGACCACGGCAACGTGGTTCGACGGGCCGAGCGCCACGAAGGCCGTGGTGAAGTCGGGGGTGAACTCGAAGCCCACGGGCTGGATCAGGTCCTTGTTGACGCCCGGAATCGCGAAGCGGATCTTCGCCTTCTCCGCCTTGGTCGCGATGTCGAACACCGTCACGGTGCCGCCGATTTCCGAGGAGACCCAGAGCTCGGTCTCGGTGAATTCGGCATGGCGGGGGCGGCTGTCCACCAAGGTGTTGGCGATGATCTGATGCGTCGCGGTGTCGATCCAGTGCGCCATGTTCGTCGTCTCGGAGGTGGTGACGACGATGGAGCCATCGCGCGAGACGCCCATGCCCTCGGGCTCGATCCCGACATTGATCTGGGCCACGACCTTGCGGCTTTCCACATCGACCACCGTCGTCACGGCGTCGTCCTCGTTGGCGATCCAGAGGTGGCGGTCGTCGGGGTGGAGGACGAATTGCTCCGGGTCTTCGCCCGAGGGCAGGTCGTGCAGGATTTCGCCCGTCGCCGGGTCCATCACCTGCACGGTGTCGCTGTCGGAGGCGCAGATATAGACGCGGGTGAAGTCGTGGGAGAAGGTGATCCCGCGCGGGCGTTCGCCGGTGGGGATGGTGCGGATGACCTCGAGCGTGGCGGTGTCGATCACGCTGATCGTGTCGTCCTTTTCGTTGGTCACCCAGATCTCGTCGGCCATGGCCGGGGGGGCGAGGAGGCAAAGGGCCAGCGTCGTCCCCCTCCCCCATCCCCTCCCCACGGGGGAGAAGGAAGGCGCTTTGGTCTGGCGGTGCGCGATCATCGGACCTCCGTGAAGGCGGTGCAGGCGGATTCGGGGGCATCGAGGCCGAGAGTGTCCATCTCGTTGCGCTGGTGCAGGAAGCCCTCGACCGGGGCGAGGGTGACCAGCGCGCGGGCGTTCACCACGGCGATGGGCTGACGCAGCTGACCGTTCCAGGCGCGGAACGAGAGGCCGCGGCCCTTGAAGCCGTCCATCTGGAAGCCGGGGTCCAGCAGGAAGGCGCGGATCGTGGCGGGGTCGTTTGAATTGGTGCGGGTGACGGCCTCGCCGATGGCGCGGATGGCGGCCCAGGCGGCATAGTCCTGACCGCGCATGTCGCGCCCGGCATGATCCTCGAAGCGGTTCTGCAACTGCACGGCGCCCCAGGCCTCGATGACGTGGCTCCAGGCGGTTGGGATCAGGCCGTCGGCGCCTGCGACGGGCCGGGGGATCCAGGTGTTGTGCTCGATGTAGCGACCGAAATCGTCGGTGGCGTCGGCGATCAGCACCACGTCGTGGTCGGGGAAGTCCTGCATGAAGCGGGGGACCTCGTCCATGGTGGATTCGCGCAGGTCGGTGTCGAAGGTCCAGTCCTTCTCGGCGGCGATGGAGACGGCGAACTTGCGGGCCGAGCGGCGGAAGGCTTCGGCAAGGGCAAGGTCGGCGGGATGCGGGCCGGTGACCATCACCGCCGTCCGCCACTGCTTGCGTTGCAGGACCTGCATCAGGGCATCGGTGCGGGCGGCGTCCTCGGGGATCGTGTGCAGGAGGTTCGCGCGGCAGTCCTGCGACCGCAGGTTTTCGGCGCCCGTCGCGACATTGAACAGCAGCGCCTCCTGCGCCTCGGGCAGGTCGGCCACGGCAAGGATCGCGGCGGGATCGGCCTCGATCAGGATGAGGTGCGAGCTGGCCAAGGCTTCGCGCGCCGCCGCCACGAGGTCGCCACCCGGTGGGACCGAGGCCAGCGTCAGGCTGTAGCTGTGGCCAAGGAAGCTGCCGGTGGTCTGCGTGTCCTTCACGGCGATTTCCGCCCCGGCGAGCCCCAGGTCCTCGGGCACGGGGTCGAGATTGGACAGCACCGGGGGGCGGTCCACCTCCAGCCGCATGTAGGTGATCGCCACTGGCAGGTCGGCCCACGCGGGCGCGGCGGCCGCGATTGCGGCGATGGTAACGCACAGGCGGATCATGGAGCCCTCCCTCCGGTTCGGAAGCCTGCGGCAGGGGGGCGGCGGGGCCAATACGACCATCGTCGCAGGGGATGGGACGTCGGATTGCACCATGGTCGCATGGCGGCACGGGCGGGTCGGCGTTACGCCTTGGGCCGAGGACCTGGAGGAGGACCCCGAATGACGCGCATGACCCTGGCGGGCCCCGCCTTTCTGGCAACCCTGACCGTGACCACGACGCTGGCCTTCGGGCATGGCGACGTGGCGCCGCAGCCGGTGAACACCGACGCCCTGCCGGATGTGGGCGAGGAATGGCTGATCGAGAACCCCTACCGTGCCGAGAAGGTGGGCGAGGAGATCTGGTGGCAGGCGGTGCTGATCGGCGACAGCGGCTACAACCAGAACTGCGCGCGCTGTCACGGGCTGGGCGTGGTCTCGGGCGGGCTGGCACCCGACCTGCGCTATCTGGAGGCGGCGGAATACGGCGACGAATGGTTCGCCGAACGCTTCCAGCACGGCTATACCCAGGACGGCACCACCAAGATGCCGGCCTTCGGTGAAATCCTCGGCCAGAAGGCGGCCTGGGCGATCCGCACCTATATCGAGACCCGGCCCGAGGACGGGGCGCTGGACGCGCACAAGGCCCGCCTGGGCGCGATCCGCGACGAGCTGATGGCCGGGGGTGGCGACGAGGCGGCGCTGAAGGCGGAGCTGATGGAGATCGCGGCGGGGGTCGTCACGGCCTCGGGCGCGCCGAAGGCGGATTCGGCGGCGCTGCGGGCGGCGCTGGCGCTGGACGGCACGCCTGCGGCCAAGAAACACGCGGCCGAGATGCTGACGATCGGGCTGTCGGCGGCGCATTGAGATGCTGCGGGCTGCGGTCCTTGCCCTGATGCTGGCGGCGGGCCTGGCCGAGGCGCGCTGCGAGGACCATGTGCCCGGCGCCCGGCCGCAGAACACCCCGCGCGAGTTCGTCGGCCAGACCCTGGACGAGATCGTTGCGCGCGGCTGGATCGAGATCGCGGTCTATGAGAATTTCCCGCCCTACAGCTGGGAAGAGGGCGGCACCCCGAAGGGCGTCGATGTCGAGGTCGGCCGGATCATCGCGGAAAGCCTGGGCGTCGAACCCCGCTTCCGCTTTGTCCAGTCGGGCGAGACGCTGGAGGCGGACCTTCTGAACTATGTCTGGAAGGGCGCGGCGGTGGGCGGGCATGTCTCCAACCTGATGCTGCGCGTGCCCTACAACAGCGATTTCACCTGCCGGGTCGAACAGGTCGTGTTCACCGGCCAGTATGCCGGCGAGAAGGTGGGCATCGCCTACCGGACCGAGGCCTATCCCGATGCCGTGCCGCAGGCCAATGCCGACGGGCGGCATCCGGGTGCGCCGGTGCCTTCGTTCTTCGTCTATGATCCGGTGGGGGTCGAGAACGACTCGATCTCGGATTTCTACCTGACCGCAACCTTCGGCGCCTCGGCGAAGATCACCCGCTACAAGACCACCCTTGCGGCGATGGAGGGTCTGGCGGCGGGCGAGGTCTGGGCGGTGATGGGGCCCCTGTCGCAGCTTGAGGCCGGGGCGGGCGAGGGGATCGCGGTCCATGCGCCGCTGTTGCCGGGGTTCGGCCTGTCGCGCTGGACGCTGGGCGTGGCGCTGCATCAAAGTCACCGCGACCTCGGCTATGCGGTGGACGAGGCGGTGGCCGAGGCCCTTGCCGACGGGCGGATCGCGGCGGTCTTTGCCGGCTACGGCCTCGACTTCACCCCGCCCGAACGATGAATCTACGACTTATGCAGCATAGCCCGTGGTGTTTGCGGTGCTTAGGCTGTGTGACAACAGGGGGATTTGTCCGATGAAACTGACCGACAGCCGTGAGATCAGGGCGGAGCCGCGGGTTGTCTGGGATGC
>NZ_JAANHS010000002.1 GCF_011174775.1 Rhodobacter calidifons | reverse complement strand
GTCCACGATCAGGGCAGAGTGCAGCGGGCGGAGGTCAGCATGCGGAACCATGGTCTTCTGCCTTCGGGATCGGTTCCACGCCACCATAACCTGCCCCGCACGCCCCCGATACAGGCCAAAAGTCCTAGGGTCCGAAAGCCCGCCACGACCGCCCCGGCCGGTGCACGGCCCGCCTTCGCCGCAGTGGACGGTCCTGCCACTCTCGCCGGGCCCTCTGGTCGACCGGGCGGATCCCTCGCCTGGCGTCGGGCGCGCCTCTGCCCTTGCCGCAGGACGCCGGCGCGCTTAGTCCTTGCTGGCCGGGACGCTCGACCGGGAGCGTCTCGCTCCGCACCGGGTCTGCCCCGGCAACGTGACCGCGAAGCCTCGGGACCAAGATGCCGAACCGACTGCCCAAAGCGCTTGTGACCCTTGCCGCCTGGCTTGGCGCGACCGTCGCCGTCGGCGCCTACCTGCGGCCGGACGCACGCGGCATGGCCGAGATCGTCGGACTGCTCTCGACCGGCATCGCCTGGAACGTGGTCGTCGCCATTGCGGTCCTTGCCATCGCGACACGCGCCTTCGGCTGGCGCGATCTGGGCTTTTGTCCTCCGGCCGGGCGGTCGCTTGCCCGGTTCGTCTGGTTCCCGCTGCTGACCCTCCTGCCGTTCTACGCCATCGCCTTCGCCGTGGGGCTGCCGCCGACGCAAGCCATCCTGTTCCTGTCAATCAATACTGCCCTTGTCGCCCTGTCGGAGGAATGGATGTTCCGCGGCATCCTGTTCCAGGCCCTGCGCATGCGCCTCCGGCTCTGGCCCGCCCTTGTCCTGACCTCGGTGCTGTTCGGCGCGGTCCATGTCCTCAACGCCTTTTCCCTAGGGGATATCCGCCTTGCCGCAGCGCAGGCGGTGGCGGCGATGATGACCGGGTTTCTCCTGGTCGCACTGATGCTGCGCACAGGGTCGATCTGGACGGCGGTGACCTATCACCTGTTCTGGAACCTCGGCATCCTGCTTCTGGCCTACGAGACCGCGCAATACCCGCTGCCGGAAGGGCCGGTGCAGTTAGGCAGCTACCTCGTGCCGCTGCTCGTGGTGCTGCCGAACTTCCTCTACAGTCTGGTCCTCTTGCGCAAGCTGCCGAACCATCCCCCGTCCGGGCCGGATGGCCGCTCCCCGGCAACCCCGGCGCCCTTCCCTAGGTGACCCCGGCCGCAACCGGCCTGCCGGCGAACCGGACGGAGGGCACAACCCTTCCGGGTGTCGCATGCCGAGCGGAACGACCTTAGGTCGCAATCCGTCCGGCCGGGTGCCCGGAACCGGCTGCAAGCCTTTCCAGCCGGGACCTGGCGCTGTAGTCTGTCGGGGTCGGTTCCCGTGAAAGGTCATTGCCATGTCGCATTCTTCCAGCCGCCGCCGCGTGCTTGCCGGCCTCGCCTCGCTTCCCCTTCTCGCCAAGGGAGCGGCCGGCGCCGAACCCGTCCAGCGGCCCTTCAACCTGCGCATGGTGATGTCGGGCCACAGTCTGACCGATCCCATCCCGCATCCCCTGGAGATCCTGGTCAGGGCCGCCGGAGGGCAGCAGTCGCGCGGCATGGCGATTGATCTTTCGACCATTCCCGGCAGCCCGGCCGAACATCGCTGGCAGAACGACCTCAACCTGAGGGTGGATGCCCGGCGCGACATCGCGAAGTATGATCTTCTGGTGCTGACCGAACGGGTGGCGGTGCGCGCCACGCTCGAGGCGCACCACGCAGACCGGATCGCGCTGACCTGGTTCGAACACGCCTGGAAGAAGGGCCGCGGCGGCAAGGGCGCCGAGACGGTCTATTACGCGTCGTGGATCAGCCTCGACAGCGGCAAGCCCAGCCAATGGGACTGGACCGAGGATCAGAAGATCCCGTTCCGCAAGCGGCTGGACGTCGAGATGACGGCCTGGCAATCCATCGCCGATTTCGTGAACGCCAACCGGCCGCAGGGCAGCCCGCCGATGCGGGTGATTCCGGGGCCGAAGATCATGGCCGCGGTGTATGACGCGATCAGCGCCGGGACGGCGCCGGGCCTGACGCGGATGCAGGAGCTGTTCGAGGACGACATCCACGTCAACGCGAAAGGCGCCTTCCTGATCGCCCTGGCGCATTACGCGGTGATCTACGGCCGCGACCCGCGCGAGATCCCGGGACTGCGGGGCGAACCGGGCTGGCCCACGGCGGCACAGCAAGGCTGGATGAAGGATATCGTCTGGCGCGTCGTCAGCGCCTATCCCGACAGCGGGCTTGCCTAGGCGGCCCGCTTCGCCTCGATCACTTCCCAGATCCGGGCGGCGGCATTGGTGCCGTCGAAACGCTCCAGTTCCTGGATGCCGGTGGGCGAGGTCACGTTGATCTCGGTCAGCCAGTCGCCGATCACATCGATGCCGACAAAGACCTGACCCTTCTCGCGCAGGGTCGGGCCGATAGCGCGGCAGATTTCCAGGTCGCGGTCGGTCAGGCCCACCTTTTCCGGCCGCCCGCCGGCATGCATGTTCGACCGGGTTTCACCCGCCTGCGGTACGCGGTTGATCGCGCCCACCGGCTCGCCATCGACGAGGATCACCCGCTTGTCGCCCCTTTCCACCGCGGGCAGGAACTTCTGCACGATCAGCGGCTCGCGGTTGATGCCCATGAACAGCTCGTGCAGCGACGACAGGTTGCGGTCGTTCGGGTCCAGCCGGAAGACGCCCGCGCCGCCATTGCCGTAAAGCGGCTTCAGGATGATGTCGCCGTGGCGGTGCTTGAACGCCCGGATCGTCGCCAGGTCGCGGGCGATGGCGGTGGGCGGCGTCAGGTCCGGAAAGCGCAGGACCAGCAGCTTTTCCGGCGAGTTCCGCACCCAGAACGGATCATTCACGACCAGCGTTTGCGGATGAATCATCTCCAGCAGATGCGTAGTGGTGATGTAGCCCATGTCGAAGGGCGGATCCTGGCGCAGCCAGACCACGTCGAAGTCGCCCAGATCGACCTCGGTCTCAGTGCCATAGCTCACATGATTGCCGACCTCGCGCCGCACCTCGATGGGCCAGCCCCGCGCGAGAACCCGGCCCTCGACAAAGGCCAGGCGATCGGGCGTGTAGAAGAACAGCGCATGTCCCCGGGCCTGCGCTTCAAGCGCGATGCGGAAGGTGGAGTCGGCGTTGATGTTGACCGACCCGATCGGGTCCATCTGCAAGGCAACCTTGAGGGGCATCGGTTCACTCCGTCCTGTGCAGACGAGTGATGACCGAAGGCAGCGGAAGATGCAATTCAGCCGGCGAAGGCGTTTTCCAGGACTTCGATCCGACCCAGGCCATCGACCAGGGCAAGATCGATGCGGACATCGGTCAGAAGACCCTTGGGTTCGCCGGCAAGGAATTCATCGACTGTCGCAAAGATGCGGCCGATCTGGTCCTGCGACAGATGCGAGGCGGCAAGGTCATGCGTGCGACTGTGCTTGACCTCGACGAAGACGACCACATCCCCATCGCGACCGATCAGGTCGATCTCGCCCCCGCTGCCGCGCCAGTTCCGCGCGCAGATGGCCGTCCCACGGTCCTCGTAAAGCCGTGCAACGGCGGCCTCGGCGGCATGGCCGGCAAGATGGTTTGCCAGGCCGCGCGCCGAGCGGGCGGTTCTGACGGGCGCGGCAACGAAATCGAACGGCATGACCCTATTCCCTGCTGCGGTCGAGAGCGATCTGGTAGGCGATCTTGCGCGACACGCCCAGAGTTTGCGACACAAAACTTGCTGCATCCTTAACGGACATGCTTTTCAGCGCCTCGTCCAGTGCATCGGCGATGCTTTCCGTGGTTGCAGACACCGGCGGGGCGCGATCCACCAGCACGACGATCTCGCCCCGGATCTGTCGCCCTGCGACCTCGGTCGCCAGATCCTGCAAGGGGCCGCGCAGAACCTCTTCGTAGCGTTTGGTCAACTCGCGGCACACTACACCCCGGCGGGTCGGGCCGAAGGCTGCGACCATGTCCGACAGCAGGTCGGCCAGCCGCTTGGGGCTTTCATACAGGATCAGCGTCGCCTGCACGCCCGCCAGTTCGGCCAGGAACGACCGCCTTGCCGCCCGTGTCGCCGGCGCGAAGCCTGCAAACATGAAGCGGTCCGACGGCAGGCCCGACAGCGTCAGTGCGCAGATCGCCGCGCAGGGGCCGGGGGCGGCGGTCATCGGCAGTCCTGCCGCGGCCACGGCCCGCGCCAGTTCGAAGCCCGGGTCCGAGATCAGCGGCGTCCCGGCTTCGGAGGCATAGGCAAGGCTCTTGCCCTCGGCGAGATGGCCCAGCAAGCGCTGCAATGGGCCTTCGCCCGAATGGTCGTGATAGGCAATCAGCGGCCGCCCGCCCAGCGCGATGCCGTGGATTTCCAGCAGGTGTTTCAGCGTCCGGGTATCCTCGGCCACCAGCACGTCTGCCCCCGCCAGCACGTCCAGCGCCCGCAGCGTGATGTCGCGCGCCGCGCCGATCGGCGTCGCGACGAAGTGCAGCCCCGGCGGAATGGCGCGCAGGCCGGGATTTGCCGCAGAATCAGGGGCCTCGGAGGTCGGCCTCACAAGTTTACTTCCCGCATCGAACCCTTTACCCTGCCCGGCAATCGCAGTCCTGCTGCAACAGTGAGGAACCACCATGTTGTCCGTTATTCGCCGGGCCCGCAAGTCGCTGGGCCAGATGCTGGTTGGCCTTGGCGCCGTCGTCTTGTCCGCCTGCGTTCCGGCTGCGGGTCCGGGCACGCCGCCTCCAACCGGCGGAGGGGCGGTCCAGGTGGCCCTCCTGATCCCCTCGGGATCGGGTCAGTCGCAGGACGAAATCTTCGGCTCGAACCTGGAAAATGCCGCCCGGCTGGCGATGGCGGACCTGTCGGGCGTCAAGGTGGACCTGCGCGTCTACCGCACCGGCGGCAGCCCGGCGAAGGCCTCGGCCCTGGCGAAACAGGCGGTGGACGAGGGCGCCCAGATCCTCCTCGGCCCGTTCTATTCCGAAGAGGCCAATGCGGCGGGCGTCGCGGTGGCCAGCACCGGGGTGAATGTGCTGGCCTTCTCGAACAACGCAGCCATTGCGGGCGGCAATGTCTTTGTCCTGGGTCAGACCTTCGACGTCACCGCGCGCCGGCTTGCCGGCTATGCGGTCCGCAACGGCAAGTCGAACGTGCTGATCGTGCATGACCGCAACGTCGCAGGCGAGGTCGGCAAGGCCGCCATCGAACGCGGCGTGGCGGCGGCCGGCGGCAAGGTGGTGGGCGTTACCTCCTACGAATTCTCGCAGAACGGCATCGTGCAGGCGGCTTCCGGCATCGTCGGCACCGCGCGCTCGTCCGGGGCCACGGCGCTGTTCCTGACGGCCGATACCGCCGGCGCGCTGCCCCTGCTCAGCCAGCTTCTGCTGGACAACGGCCTCGACCGTTCGACCACCCAGCTCATCGGCCTGACCCGCTGGGACATTCCGCCCGCCACGCTTTCGCTGCCCGGCGTGCAGGGCGGCTGGTTCGCCATGCCCGATCCCGGTCTGACCGCGCAGTTCCGCGCGCGCTACCAGTCGGCCTACGGCAGCCAGCCGGCGCCGGTGGCGGCCCTGGCCTATGACGGCATCGCCGCCATCGGCGCGCTGGCCGGGCGGGTCCGCGGCGGGGCTCCGATCAGCAAGACCGACCTCACCCAGTCGGCAGGCTTTGCCGGCGTGTCCGGGATCTTCCGGTTCCTGCCCGACGGCACCAACCAGCGTGGTCTGGCCGTGGCCCAGATCCGTGGCAATCAGGTCGTGGTGGTCGATCCCGCGCCGCGCAGCTTTGCCGGCGCAGGCTTCTGAGACCGGGACAGACCAGCGTGGACGCAGATGCCGCGGTCGCGGGCAAGCCCTCTGGCTCCGGCCCGGACTACCCGGTGCCGGATGCCGCTGCGCTGACGACCCGCGTCGTGCAGGCGCTGAGCGCGGCCGGTGATGCAAAGGCGGCCCGCACGCTGGCCGTGCGCGCCCTGCTGGACGCCAGGACCGAGGCCGCCGCCTCGTTCGAGACCGCCTTCGCGCGGACGCCGCGCCAGGCACGGGCGCTGGTCTCGGCCCAGGCGGCGCTGACCGATGTGATGGTCCAGGTCGCGCTTGCCGCCGCGATGAAACTGCACCCCCTCGCCAACCCGACCGAGGCCGAGCGCATCGCCGTTCTTGGCGTCGGCGGCTATGGCCGGGCCGAGATGGCGCCGCAGTCCGACGTGGATCTGCTGTTCCTGACCCCCTGGAAGGTCACCCCATGGGCGGAAAGTGTCATCGAAACGATGCTCTACATGCTCTGGGACCTGAAGTTGAAGGTCGGCCATGCCACGCGCACGGTGAAGGACTGCCTTCGCCTCGGCCGCGAGGACATCACCATCCGCACCGCCCTGCTGGAGCACCGCTTCATCTGCGGCCACCGGCCCCTGGCCGAGGATCTGGACGCGCGGCTCTGGGGCGATCTGTTCCGCAATTCCGGCCCGGAGTTCATCGAGGCCAAGCTCGCCGAACGGGCCGAACGGCACAAGCGGCAGGGCGGCCAGCGCTATGTGCTGGAACCCAACGTGAAGGAAGGCAAGGGCGGGCTGCGCGATCTTCAGACGCTCTACTGGATCGGCAAGTATCTCAACCGCGTGCCCAGTGCCGAGGGGCTGGTGGGCGCGGGGCTTCTGTCGCGCGAGGAGTTCGACAGTTTCGCCCGGGCCGAGGATTTCCTCTGGGCGGTGCGCTGTCATCTGCACTACATCACCGGCCGACCGACCGACACGCTGACCTTCGACTTGCAGGTCGAGGTCGCCTCTCGCATGGGTTACCGCGACACCGCCGGACGCCGCGCAGTCGAACATTTCATGCAGGACTATTTCCGCCTGGCGACCCGGGTGGGCGAGTTGACCCGCATCTTCCTGACCGAGCTGGAGGCCCGTCACGCCAAGCGCGAGGCCAGCCTCTTCGGCATCTTCAAGATGACCAAGCGGGTGAAGAAGGGCTACAAGCTGGTGCAGGGCCGGATCGACGTCGCCGATCCCAAGGCCTTCCTGGCCGACAAGCTGAACCTGCTGCGGGTTTTCGAAGAGGCGCTGCGGACGAAGTATCTTCTGCATCCGAACGTGATGAGGATCGTCACGCAGAACCTCGACCTGATCGACGACGAGATGCGCGAGGACCCCGAGGCACAGCGCATCTTCCTTGACCTCTTGCTGAAGCACGGCAACCCCGAACGCGCCCTGCGCCGGATGAACGAACTGGGGGTTCTCGCGGCCTTCATCCCGGAATTCGAGCCCATCGTCGCGATGATGCAGTTCAACGTCTATCACCACTACACGGTGGACGAGCACATCATCCAGACCATCTCCTGCCTCGCCCAGATCGAGCGCGAAGAGCTGGTGGAGGAACTTCCCGTGGCCAGCGGCATCCTGAAGGCGGGGGTGAACCGGCGAGTGCTTTATGTGGCGTTGCTCCTGCATGACATCGGCAAGGGCCGGCCCGAGGACCATTCCATCCTGGGCGCCCAGATCGCCCGCCGGGTGGCACCGAGGCTGGGTCTGGATGCCGAGGAATGCGAGACGGTGGAATGGCTGGTGCGCTATCACCTGCTGATGTCCGACATGGCGCAGAAACGCGACATCGGCGATCCGCGCACGGTGCGCGACTTTGCCAAGGCGGTAAAGACGCGGAAACGGCTGGACCTCCTCACCGTCCTCACGGTCTGCGACATCCGCGGCGTCGGGCCGGGGACCTGGAACAACTGGAAGGCCATGCTTCTGCGCCAGCTGTACAAGCAGACCGCCGAGGCGCTGGAAGGCGGGCTGGAAACGCTGAACCGCGAGAACCGGCAGGAAGAGGCGACCCGCGCCCTGGCCGATCGGCTGAAAGGCTGGGATCCCGCGGCGGTCGAACACGAGCTGACCCGCCACTACCCGCCCTACTGGCAGGGTCTGTCCACCGACACGCACGAGGTCTTTGCCCGGCTTCTGCAAGGCATCGGCGACGACGAGATCCGCATCGACCTGCACCCCGACCCCGACCGCGACGCAACCCGCGCCTGTTTCGCGCTGGCCGACCATCCCGGCATCTTCTCCCGCCTGGCGGGCGCGCTGGCGCTGGTGGGCGCGAACGTGGTGGATGCGCGCACCTATACCTCGAAGGACGGCTATGCGACGGCCGTCTTCTGGGTGCAGGACATCGAGGGCCACCCCTACGAGGCCAGCCGTCTGCCGCGCCTGCGCCAGATGATCGACAAGACTCTGAAGGGCGAGGTCGTGGCGCGCGACGCCCTGAAGGACCGCGACAAGGTGAAGAAGCGCGAACGCGAGTTCCGCTTTCCGACCCACATCACCTTCGACAACGAAGGCTCCGACATCTACACGATCATCGAGGTCGATACCCGCGACCGGCCGGGTCTGCTGTATGACCTGACCCGGACGCTGGCCACGAACAACATCTACATCGCCTCAGCCGTGATCGCGACCTATGGCGCGCAGGTGGTGGACACCTTCTACGTCAAAGACATGTTCGGCCTGAAGCTGCACCAGAAACACCGGCAGGACGCGCTGGAGCGTAAGCTGCGCCAGGCCATCGCGGAAGGGGCCGAAAGGGCCGCGACATGAGCAGTTCGCGCGGCATGATCCGCAACATCTTGACGCTGGGCGGCTGGACGCTGGTGTCACGCGGCGCGGGTCTGGTGCGGGAATTGATGATGGCCGCCTACCTGGGCGCCGGGCCGGTGGCGGATGCCTTCAACGTGGCCTTCAGCCTGCCGAACATGTTCCGCCGCTTCTTCGCCGAAGGCGCCTTCAACCAGGCCTTCGTGCCGCTTTATTCAAAAAAGCTTGAGGCCGGAACCGATGCCGAGGACTTCGCGCAGAACGCCTTTTCCGGCCTGACCGTCTTCCTGATCGTCTTCACCCTGATCGGCACGCTGGCGATGCCCGCCCTTGTCTGGGCGATGGCCGCAGGCTTCGTCGGCGATGGCCGCTTTGACATGGCGGTCGATTTCGGCCGGATCACCTTCTGCTACATCGGCTTCATCTCGCTCTTCGCGCTCCTGTCCGGCATCCTGAACGCCCATGGCCGCTTTGCCGAGGCCGGCGCGGTGCCTGTGCTGATGAACCTCGTCTTCATCGCAGCCATGTTGCTTGCCCATCGCATGGGCTGGGACATGGGCCTGACGCTGGCCTGGACCACCCCGATCACCGGCATCGCGCAACTGGCCTGGACCCTCTACGCCGCCCGCCGCATCGGGTTCAGCCCCCGGCTAAGGCTCCCCCGCCTCACCCCCGACTTTCGCCGTATGATGGTCAACATGGGCCCCGCGCTTCTGGTCGGGGGCGTGGTGCAGATCAACCTCCTCGTCTCGCGTCAGGTCGCTTCCGGCACCGAAGGCGCGATCTCCTGGCTGGTCTATGCCGACCGCCTGTATCAACTGCCGCTTGGCGTCGTCGCCATCGCCGTCGGCACTGTCCTTCTGCCCGAACTCAGCCGCCGCCTCCAGGCCGGGGACAGCGCCGGGGGCCGCGAGGCCTTCAACCGCGGCACCGAATTCGCGCTCCTTCTGACGCTTCCCGCCGCCGTCGCGCTGGTGGTCATCGCGCTGCCGATCACTCAGGTCCTGTATCAGCGCGGCGCCTTCGGGTCCGAAGACACCGCCGCGACGGCGCTTGCGCTTGCGATCTACGGCCTGGGCCTGCCCGCCTTCGTGCTGCAAAAGGCGCTGCAACCGCTGTTCTACGCCCGCGAGGACACCCGCAGCCCCTTCCGCTATGCCGTCTGGTCCATGATCCTGAACGCCGCGCTGGCCTTCGGCCTGATGCCCTGGATCGGCTTCTCCGCCGCCGCCTGGGCCACCACGCTGTCGGCCTGGGTCATGGTCGGCCAGCTCTGGTGGGGCGCGCGTCGTCTGGGCGAGGAGACCCGCTTCGACGCCCGTTTCCTGTCGCGACTTTGGCGCACTGCGGCGGCCTCGGCCCTGATGGGCGCGGCGCTCTGGTTCGGGTGCAGCCTTCTGCAACCGCTGCTCGAGGCGCAGGCCTGGCGCATCCTGGCGCTGGTCCTGCTGATCGCGCTTGGCATGGCAAGCTATGCCGTCGCCGCCTTCGGGCTAAGGGCGGTGCGCCTGTCTGACCTCAGGGCGCTGCGCCGTCAGCGCTGACGCACCTGTTCCAGCACCCGCCGAAAGCCGCCTGGGCTGACCACGACGGACACCAGAAAGCCGAAGGCAAAGCCGCTCACATCCGCAACCCAGTCCCAGCCGCCACCGAACAGCATCCCGAAGACGAACTGGAAGAACAGCAGGAACCCGATCAGCGAAAAGGCGCGCCACTTGTTCGCGCCGACCCGCGACAGGTTGGTGTAGACCATGAAGGTAAAGGCCCCGATCAGCCCGTAGATCGCCGGATAGGCCCCGATCAGCTGCATCCTGATGCCGGGGATCAACAGCCCGTAGGACACCGCCCCCGCGGCAGCCGACCCCAACACCACGATCAGCACGGCCCACCAGCGGAACACCTCGCCGACCCATTTGCCCAGGGCCAGAACCATCACCACCGCAAAAAGCGCGTGAGTGAAACTGCCGTGGACAAGGGTGTAGCTTACAAGCCGGTGCAATTCGGCCAGCGGATGACCGCCGGTTTCCCACTGGTATTTCAGAAGCTCGGGGAACAGCCCGAAGCGCTCCACCGCCTGCAACCGCCAGCCGGCACCCTGCACGCCCCCGACCAGCCCAGCCTCGGCAAGCGAGAGAACCACCTCCATCGCGATCAGCGGCAGGGCCAGCACCCAGACGATCCAGGGCAGCGGATTAAGCGGAGGCGCGTTGATGTCCTGATCCATGCTGTCCTGCCCGCCTCGCCCGATTGACGCCTGTTGTCCCTTGGATTACGCGGGTTCGGCAGGACTTTCCAGACGGAGCAATCTCATGACCTCGCAGGCTTCGGCGGTCCAAACGCCGAAAACCTTCCAGCCGCGCATCTTCTCGGGCATCCAGCCCTCGGGCGGGCTGACGCTGGGCAACTACCTTGGCGCGCTGAAACGCTTTGTCGAAAAGCAGGAAGAAGGGATCGAGACGATCTACTGCTTGGTGGACATGCACGCGATCACCGTCTGGCAGGACCCCGCGAAACTGCGCCAGCAGACGCGCGAGGGTGCGGCCGCCTTCATCGCTGCGGGGATCGACCCCAAACGCTCCATCCTCTTCAACCAGTCCCAGGTCAGCGCACATGCCGAACTGGCCTGGATCTTCAACTGCGTCGCGCGGATGGGCTGGATGTCCCGCATGACCCAGTGGAAGGACAAGACCGCCGGCAAGAACGCCGAAGCGGCCAGCCTTGGCCTCTTTGCCTATCCCGCGCTGATGGCCGCCGATATCCTGGCCTATCACGCCACCATGGTCCCGGTGGGCGAGGACCAGAAGCAGCATCTGGAGCTGACCCGCGACATCGCGATCAAGTTCAACAACGACTACGGGGTGGATTTCTTCCCGGTGGTCGAGCCGCTGATCGAAGGGGCCGCGACACGTGTCATGTCGCTGCGCGACGGCACCAGGAAGATGTCGAAGTCCGACCCTTCGGACCAGTCGAGGATCAACCTGACCGACGATGCCGAAACCATCGCCGCCAAGATCCGCAAGGCCAAGACCGACCCCGATCCCCTGCCGGCAACGGTCGAGGGACTGAAGGATCGGCCCGAGGCGCGAAACCTTGTGAACATCTATTCGGCATTGTCCGGTCAGTCGGTCGAAGCGGTCATAAGCGAATTCGCCGGTGCCCAGTTCGGGACCTTCAAGCCCCGCCTGGTCGATCTTGCCGTCGCCGCATTGTCGCCGATCACAAACGAGATGAACCGCCTGATGGCCGACCCGGCAGAGATCGACCGCATCCTCGGCGATGGCGCGGACCGGGCCGACGCCATCGCTCGGCCGATTCTCGAACAGGTGTACGACATCACCGGAATGATCCGCTCGCGCCGGAAGTAATCCACAGCTTTTGCCGTGGCGGGCGCGGTCCTGTCACATTCCCGATTCAGCCGGCCCCTAATTTCGGCGCGTCCGGAGATGCGATCTGTCCCCATCGCCCCGGTCCGGCCAGTCTGTCCCCTGAGCGGCCGCGACCTGTTCCGACGCGCCCCCGTGCTCCCCCCGCACGGGGGCATTTTTTCTGCTCCAGCTTGTCGAAGAGGCAGCCTTGCGCGCCCGGAACCCCAAGCCTTTGACTCGACAGACTCTCCCCACAAGGAATTCCGCTTTTCCACAGCTATTTTCGCAAGAAATCGCTTTACAGGCTTTCGCTCGTGTCCCACCATATCTAGTAAGGGTCTCGTCGGGCAAACGCAGATCCTTGCCAGATACCCAGTTTCTAGTGGGTTCAGGCCCGCCAGAAGCTTCATGATGAGGCCGGGCATGTCGCTTTCCGAAGACTACGCTGCGATGGAAGATCTCCATCCGATCGACATCGTCGAGACCCTGGCCGAACACCACGCCTGGGAATTCGACCGCGTGACCGACGACCAGATCGCCATGGCGGTCGAGGGGCAGTGGCGCACCTATTCGCTGACCCTTGCCTGGAGCGATCAGGACGAAACCCTGCGCCTGATCTGCACCTTCGAGATGGACCCGCCCCCCGAAAGGCTGCCCGCGCTTCTGGATGTGCTGAACCGCTGCAACGACATGGTCTGGTCCGGCGCCTTCACCTGGTGGCCGGAACAGAAGCTGATGGTCTGGCGCTATGGCCTTGTGCTGTCGGGCGGGCAGATGGCGGGGCCGGAACAGATCGACCGGTTGATCGCCGCCGCCGTCAACGCCTCGGAACGCTTCTACCCAGCCTTCCAGCTGGTCTCCTGGGGCGACCAGACCCCGGCCCAGGCGATGAAGGTTGCCATTGCCGAGGCCTACGGGCGCGCCTAACCTCTCCCCGTTCTGAAGGGGATGTCCATGAGTCTGGAACGTGTGGCCCGGGACGGGCTGGTGCTCTTGGGCTGCGGCAAGATGGGGACGGCGCTGCTGACCGGCTGGCTGGCCGCCGGGGTGCCGCCCGGCTCGGTCTGGGTGATCGAGCCGAACCCGACCGACTGGCTGCGCGGCACCGGGGTGCATCTCAACGAAGGGGTGCCGAAGGCCCCGGCTGTGGCGATTCTGGCCGTGAAACCGCAGATGATGGGCACTGCCCTGCCCGCGCTTCAGGCCCTGGGCAATGGCGCGACGCTGTTCGTCTCCATCGCGGCAGGGACGAAGATCGCCACCTTCGAGGAAGCCCTCGGCCCCCGCACCCCCATCGTCCGCACCATGCCGAACACCCCCGCGATGGTGGGCCGGGGGATCACCGCGCTCTGCCGCAACGCCCGGGTCTCCGACGCCGATTTCGCCCTCGCACGCGCGTTGATGGCGGCTGTGGGGCAGGTCGTAGACCTGTCCGGCGAAGATCAGATCGACGCCGTGACCGCCGTTTCCGGGTCCGGTCCGGCCTATGTCTTTCACCTGATCGAGGCCCTGGCCGCTGCGGGCGAGGCCGAGGGCCTGCCTGCCGACATCGCCATGCAACTGGCGCGCGCCACGGTCTGCGGCGCCGGGGAACTGGCACACCAAAGCCCCGACACGGCGACACAATTGCGCATCAACGTCACCTCGCCCGGGGGCACCACCGCCGCCGCGCTATCGGTGCTGATGGACCCGGACACCGGCTTTCCCATGCTTCTGCGCCGCGCCGTGAAGGCCGCCGCCGACCGAGGGCGGGAGCTCGGGCAATGACCATCACCTACGACGATTTCGCCCGCGTCGACATCCGCGTCGGCCGGATCACCCGCGCGGAACCCTTCCCCGAGGCACGGAAGCCCGCCTACAGGCTCTGGGTCGATTTCGGCCCCGGGATCGGCGAGAAGCGGTCGTCGGCGCAGATCACGAAACACTACACCATCGACCAGCTGATCGGTCGGCAGGTGCTGGCCGTGGTCAACTTCCCGCCGCGCCAGATCGGCCCGGTCCTGTCCGAGGTTCTGGTCCTGGGCCTGCCCGATGCCGAAGGCGCCGTCGTGCTGGTCGGCCCGGAGCAAGAGGTGCCTCTGGGCGGAAAGCTGTTCTGAGGCCGGGCCTCAGACTCCGATCAGTTCCGCCTGCCGCACGATGACCTCGGCCTGGCGCATGCTGGCGATGTCCACCAGGCGGCCCTTGTAGACCGCTGCCCCCTGACCGGCAGCCTTCGCGGCCTCCATCGCCGCCAGGATTTCCCGCGCCTCGGTCACCGCCGCCTCCGAGGGCGTGAAGACCTCGTTCGCCAGCGCCACCTGTTTCGGATGGATCGCCCACTTGCCCACCATCCCCAGCGTCGCCGAGCGCCGCGCCTGGGCCCGGAACCCTTCGTCGTCGCTGAAATCGCCGAACGGCCCGTCCACCGGCAGAACCCCATGGGTCCGGCAGGCCGCCACGATCGCGGCCTGCGCCCAGTGCCAGGGGTCGGCCCAGTATTTCTGCCCCTCGCGCAGCATGTAGTAGTTTTCCTGCGTGCCGCCGATGCCCGTCGTCTGCATCCCCATGCTGGCCGCAAAATCCGCCGCCCCCAGGCTCATCGCCTGCAACCGGGGGCTCGAGGCCGCGATCTCCTCGACATGGGCGATGCCGGCTGCCGTCTCGATGATGACTTCCAGGCCGATCCGCTTCTGCCGCCCCGCCGCCGCCTCGCAGGCGGTGACGAGCGCATCGACCGCATAGACATCCGCCGCACAGCCGACCTTGGGGATCATGATCTGGTCCAGCCGCTCGCCCGCCTGTTCCAGCAGGTCCACCACGTCGCGGTACCAGAAGGGCGTGTCCAGCCCGTTGATCCGCACGGAAAGCGTCTTGCGCCCCCAGTCGATGTCGCCGATCGCCTTGATGATGTTCGCCCGCGCCTGCGGCTTGTCGGCGGGGGCGACCGAATCCTCCAGGTCCAGGTTGATGACATCCGCCGCCGACGCCGCCATCTTGGCGAAAAGCTCGGGCCGCGAGCCGGGGCCGAACAGCTGGCAGCGGTTCGGACGGGCGGGGGCAGCGGGTTGCAGGCGGAAGCTCATGGGCGGGTCCTTCGGCAAGCAAGTTTCGTTCGGTGCTGCGCCTGCGATATGATCTTGCGCGCATGTTCGCAAGCCTGATTTCGCAGGCGCAGCAATGCGGCTGCAAATCCGGGCTTGCGCCTTGCCGGCCGCCCGGCCACAAAAGCCCATGCTGACCGTCCTTGAAGACCGCTTCCGCCTGGCGCAGACCTTTACCATAAGCCGGGGCTCCAAGACCGAGGCGCAGGTGCTGACGGTGCGCATTGCCCGCGACGGGGCGACCGCCTGGGGCGAATGTGTGCCCTACGCCCGCTATGGCGAGACGCTGGAGAGCGTCCGCCGGCAGATTCAGGGACTGCCGGACGGGATCTTGCGCCCTGACCTGCAAGCGCTGCTTCCGGCCGGGGCAGCCCGGAACGCGGTCGATTGCGCGCTGTGGGATCTTGAGGCGAAAGCGGCCGGCAAGCGGATCTGGGATCTGACGGGTGCGCCACCCCCCAGGCCGATTCTCACGGCCTATACCCTGTCGCTGGCAGCCCCGGAGACGATGCAACAGGCCGCGGCGCGCAATGCCCATCGTCCGATCCTGAAGGTCAAGCTTGGTTCGCCCGACGATCTTGCCCGGTTGCACGCCGTCCGGACCGGCGCACCGGGCTCTGCCCTTCTGGTCGATGCGAACGAAGGTTGGACAGCGGAGACCTACCTTGCCCTGCTGCCCCACCTGCGCGCAGCCGGGGTCGCGCTGATCGAACAGCCCTTTCCGGCCGGACAGGACGCGGCGCTGGCCAACCTGCCCCGCCCGATCCCGGTCTGCGCGGATGAAAGCTGCCATGACCGCTCCAGCCTGCCGGCGCTGGTCGGGAAGTATGACGTGGTCAACCTCAAGCTCGACAAGACCGGCGGACTGACTGAGGGCGTCCTGACCCTTGACCTCGCCCGGGCCATGGGGTTCGGGGTCATGGTCGGCTGCATGGTCGGGTCGTCGCTGGCGATGGCGCCTGCCGTCCTGCTGGCCCAGGGCGCGGACTGGACAGACCTTGACGGCCCGCTGCTTCTGGCCGAAGACCGGCCCCACCCCTTGCGCTACGACGACGCAGGGGTCCACCCGCCCGATGCCAACCTCTGGGGATAAGCGCATGACCCGCATCGTCTATCTGAACGGCGACTACCTGCCCGAGACCGAGGCCCGTGTCTCGATCTTCGACCGGGGCTTCCTGATGGCCGACGGGGTCTATGAGGTGACCTCGGTGCTGGATGGCAAGTTGATCGATTTCGACGGCCATATCCGGCGGCTGGAGCGCAGCTTGCGCGAGCTGGAGATGAGTTGTCCGATCTCGTCGGCGGACCTGCTGACGGTGCACCGGGAACTGGTGGCGCGCAACGGGATCGATCAGGGGATGATCTACCTTCAGGTCACGCGGGGCAATCCGGGGGATCGGTCGTTCCTGTTCCCGCCCGCCGATCTGCCGGGGACGGTGGTGGCCTTCACCCAGAACATCCCGAATCTCGCGGACGCCCCGGCTGCGAAGGTCGGCTTCAGGGTCATAACGATCCCGGACCTGCGCTGGTCTCGCGTGGATATCAAGACGGTGCAGCTTCTGTATCCGTCGATGGGGAAGATGGCGGCGAAGAAGGCGGGGGTGGATGACAGCTGGTTCATCGACGAGGCGGGGGCGGTGACCGAGGGAACCTCGAACAACGCCTATATCGTGAAGGGGAACCGGATCATCACCCGGGCCTTGGGCAATGATATCCTGCACGGGATCACTCGGGCCGCCGTCCTGCGCTTTGCCGCCGAGGCGCAGTTCGAGGTGGAAGAGCGGGCCTTCACTCCGGCCGAGGCTCAGGGGGCGGACGAGGCCTTCGCGACCGCAGCCTCGATCTTCGTGATGCCGGTGGTGGAAGTGGATGGGAAACCGGTGGGGACCGGCAAGCCGGGGCCGGTGGCAACCCGGTTGCGGGAGATCTACCTGGACGAGATGCGCAAGGCGGCGATCTGAGGTGCCACGCGCGGACGCTCTTGCGCGGCGTTTGGAATCAATGGGTTGGCCGTGGGCATTCACGTCTGGTTAACTCATGTTCGAAGTGCACCATCTGTGACGGCTTTCCGGAATTCCCCGGCGAGGGCCTGAGCGGGAGTTATCCATCCCGGCGTCTTGCGGGGGCGGTCGTTCACCAGCCTGGCGATGGGGTCGCGATCGCACTAGGAGAACCGGCGCAGATCGGTTCCCGTCGGCAGGCATTGGCGTAGAAGCCCATTGGTGGTCACCTTCGATCCGCGCGGCCTGGGCATGTAGGGGTCGCAGACCCGGATGTCGATCTTCAGGCGGCGGGCGAGTTGCGGGTGGCAGGTCCTCTCGGCGCCCCGGTCATGGGTCAGGATGCGGCGCAGGATGGTGGCAGGCTCATCTTGCGGGCAAAGCCTTCCATCCTAGGCAGTCGTCCCGGCAGACTGAACAAGGCGGCGGTGCAGCGCCTGAGACAGGATACCCCGACCCGCCAGCAGCCCGGCCAGCCGCAAGGTCGCGCCGAGCGTGGGATAGCAGAGAGTCAGGATCAGGAAGAGGCGTGTCAGATCTGCGTCCGGCAGGTCGTCCCAGCGGGTGAAGTCAGTCAGATAGACCGCATCGGCGTCGATCAGCTGGCCGACGTCGCGCCGCTTTGCCGGGAAATAGAGGTCGTCCGGCGTGCCGGTGAACGGAAAGCGATGTGCCGAGGCAAAGCCGAAGAACCGCAGGCCGAGGCTGCGCAACAGCGCGTCCTGATCGCCGAACAGCGGCTTGTCGCGGTAGATCGGGGTAAAGGCGACCTCGGTCTGGATGCAGAGCGCGCGGGCCAGTTTCTGCGCTCCGCCCCGGAAGGCCGCCAGCTCGCCACCCTGGATGTCGATCTTCAGAAAGTCGATGTGCGGCAGATCGGCCAGATCGTCCAGCCGCACGGTCTGCACCGGGTGCCGGCCGGTGACCTCGGTCAGGGCGGCAAAGGAATGGATATGGGCGGTGACCGCGGGATCGGGGGCCAGGGTCGAGACAAAGCCCGGATGCCGGGTCAGGTGCAGGGTCACCGGGCCGCCATCGCCCACCGCATGCGGCAGATAGCGCCGGGCGGCGGCGACGGGGAGTTTCGCCAGTTCCTCGGGGTTCGGCTCGAACCCGGTCAGCCGGGCGAGTCCATGGGCGAGCAAAGGGTCGTAGGGCGGCTTTTCGCTGGTCGGCAGGCCGGAAGCGCCGATGTCGACCACCTCGATCGGCAGGGCAAGCGGCAGGGCGCGAATCAGGTCGGCACAGAGATGCGGCGGAAGCCTCATGCCGCCATCCGGGAAAGGCAGGCGCGGACCATCGGTCAGCGACGGATCGTGTCGCCGGGTTGCAGCGTCGGGAACAGTTCGACCTTTTCGCCCGGCATGGCCTTTCCGGCGATGATCTCGGCCGCCTTGCGACCGATCTCCAGCCGGCAGGCGTCCATCGTCGCCAGCTTGCGGGGGAGACCGTCCAGAAGCTCGACCCCGTTGAACCCGGCGAGGCCGATGCGGTCGGGCACGTCCAGGCCCTGCGCCAGGCAGTAAAGCAGCCCCCCTGCCCCGATCATGTCGTTGGAATAATACAGGAAATCGATGTCCGGCGTGCGGTTAAGGACGGCTGCCGTCATCTCGCGCCCCTTCAGCAGCGCCGAGCCGCCGGAATAGTATTCGCGGTCCACCAGCGACAGCCCTGCCCTGGCCAGCGCCTCTTCAAAGCCGTCCAACCGCTTCTTCGCGCGGAAGTCGTTCGGCATCTGGGTGCCGAGGAAGGCGATCCTGCGGTAACCGGCGGCGATGATCGCCTCGGCCATCTGGCGCCCGGCGCGGCGGTGCGAGATGCCGACGGCGTGGTCGATGGGATCGCCGTCGATGTCCATGATCTCGACGATGGGAATGCCCGCCCGGGCCAGCATGGCGCGGGAGGCGGCGGAATGTTCGAGACCGGCAATGATCATGCCCGAGGGGCGCCAGGACAGCATCTCGTAGATGGTGGATTCCTCGCGGTCGGGCAGGTAGTTGGTGACGCCGACGACGGGTTGCAGGCCGGTGCCTTCCAGCGTTTCCGAGATGCCGGTCATCACCTCGGGAAAGACCATGTTCGACAGGGACGGGATGACGACACCCACCAGGTTCACCCGCTGGGACGCAAGCGCCCCGGCGATCTTGTTCGGGACGTAGCCAAGCGCGCGTGCGGCTTCCAGCACCTTCTCGCGCGTGGCGGCCGAGACATCGCCCCGGTTCCGCAGCACCCGGCTGACCGTCATTTCCGAGACGCCCGAAGCCTCGGACACATCGCGGAGGGTGAGGGTATGGCGCGGATCGGGGGTGGGCTTGGTCAAGGGACGGGTCCGTTCATGCGTCCTAACTTGTTAGCGTCAAAGACAAGGCTTGTCCAAGGCGGTTTCGCATGTTACTGTTACCGCTAACAGCCGCCGGTCATATCGGCAGCTGGCGATATCTGGCGCGTCCTGCAAGCTCTCACACTGGACACGACGGACCAAAGGGGGGGTAGTGGGCCAAAACTTGCCTCCCCTTTTCATTTCCGGTGGTTGCTTTTGCGCGGCTTTCGACGCAATGAGGGCGCGTGTGGCCCCGTAGCTCAGGGGATAGAGCGGCCGCCTCCTAAGCGGCAGGTCGATGGTTCGAATCCATCCGGGGTCACCATTTCCTTCCCTGTTTGAAATCAGTCGGATAGGCTTTGCCTCTGGGTTTCCGGGGGCTGGCGGATGCGGCGGGTCGCGGTTCTGGACATCGGCAAGACGAATGTGAAGGTGCTGGTCGTGGACCTGGCCACGGGGGCCGAGGAGGTAATGGCGCGGGTGCCGAATGCGGTCGTGCGGGACGGGCGTTATCCGCATCACGATCTGGAGGCGCTGTGGGGATTCGCACTGTCCGGGTTGCGGCTGGCCGCGGCGCGGGGGGTGGATGCGGTATCTGTCACCACGCATGGGGCGGCTTGCGTGCTGGTGGATGCGGACGGCGGGTTGGCTCTGCCGATGCTGGATTACGAGCATGACGGGCCGGATGCGCTTGCGGCAGAGTATGACGCGGTGCGGCCGGGGTTTGCGGAGACGGGGTCTCCAAGGTTGCCGGTGGGGCTGAACGTCGGCGCGCAGCTGTTCTGGCTTTCCCGCGCCTTCCCGGCCGAATTCGCGAAGGCGCGGCAGGTGCTGATGCTGGCGCAGTACTGGTCGTTCCGGTTGTCCGGCGTTGCGGCTAGCGAGGCGACCTCTCTGGGATGCCACACGGATCTGTGGAACCCCTGGGAGGGGCGGTTTTCGTCGCTGGTCGGTCGGATGGGGTGGGAGGGGTTGTTCCCTCCGGTGCGGAAGGCTGCGGATGTGCTGGGGCCGGTGTTGCCAGAGGTGGCGGCGGCGACGGGGTTGGCGGCGGGGACGCCGGTCTTGTGCGGGATCCATGATTCCAACGCGTCTCTGGTGCCGCATCTGGGGAAGGCGCCGTGCGGGGTGATCTCGACCGGGACCTGGATGATCGTGATGGCTTTGGGCGGTCGGACAGTGGAGTTGGATGCGGGCCGCGATGTGTTGGTGAATGTGAATGCGCTGGGGCAGCCGGTGCCGACGGCGCGGTTCATGGGGGGCCGCGAGGTCGAAGAGATCATGGGCGGGCGGATCGTGGAGCCTTCGCCGGATGATCTTCGTGTGGTGCTGGAGGGGCGGGTGATGGCGATGCCGTCCTTGCATCCGGGGACGGGACCGTTTCCGGGCAAGCGGTTCGGCTTGATTGGCGGAGAGCCGGAAGGCGGGGCGCGGATGGCAGCGGCGTCGTTCTATGCGGCGATGATGGGGGCAGAGTGTCTTTCCCTGGTCGGGGCCGAAGGGCCGGTGATCGTGGAAGGGTCGTTCGGGGGGAACCTCGCGTTCCTGCGGATGCTGGCGACGGCGACGGGGCGCGTGGTGCGGGGGTCGGGGGCGGGCGCGGGCACAGGGCTGGGGGCGGCGCTGCTTGCGGGGCCGTTGCAGGCCGGGGGTGTTCCGGCGGTGGAGGTTCATCCGGAAAGCGATGCGCTTTGGACCGGGTATGTTCGGGCGTGGCACGAGGCTGTTGCCCGGTGGTAGCGGCTCCTCGTGCGCTTCGCTTCTCGTCGCGGGCGAGGAGAAGCCGCAGGCGCACGACGAGCGGTGGTCAGGGCATGTGGAAGGTCTCGGTCAGCGGGATCGCGACGGGGGAGCCGTCTGGGTTCGTGGCCATGATGTCGCCCATGTAGGCCCACCATTTCTTCATCACCGGATGCGTCGGCAGGTCGTCCATCCGGTGGTCGTCGCGGCGTTCGAGGTAGCCGAAGAGCGTCATCGTCTCGCGGTCGAGGTGGATCGAATAGTTCGAGATGCCGCTGTCCTTCAGAAGCTGGACCAGTTCGGGCCAGATTTCGTCGTGGCGGCGGGTGTATTCGGCCTCCATCCCCGGATTGAGGCGCATCTTGAAGGCATGGCGTTGCATCAGGCATCCTTTCTCTTCCGGGCGCGGAAGTCGTTCAGGAGGTTCGGCAGAAGGACCGAGCCGATCAGCAGAAGGCCGATCACCCCGGTCTGCATGTGGCCGGTGATGTTCATCAGGCCCATGCCGTTTCTCAGGTTCAGGATGATGAGGATGGAGAGCAGCACCCCCACCATGCTGCCCTTGCCGCCGAAGATGCTCACGCCGCCCAGAAGGACCATGGTGATGATGTCCAGCTCGAACCCCAGCGCGGTGTCGCCGCGGACGGAACCCAGTCGCGCGTCGTAGAGGAGGCCCGCGACGGCAGAGATCAGCGCGGAGAGGAGGAAGAGCACGGTCTTCACCCGCGCGACGTTCAAGCCGGAGAAGCGGGCGACCTCGGCGTTGGTGACGATGACGATGACCTGACGCCCGAAAGAGGAGCGGTGGAGCGTCATGCCGAGGAGGATCAGAAGAAGGAAGAACAGAAGGAGCGACAGCGGGATCGGGCCGATCAGGCCCTTCTGGCCGAGATCGGTGAACCAGGCGGGGAAATTGCCGAGCGAGTTGTCAGTGACGAGGACCCGGGCGAGGCCACGGAAGCCGATCAGCATGGCAAGCGTGACGACAAGGGAGGGGATGCCGACGCGGGCGACGAGGATGGCGTTGACGAGGCCCGCCAGCAGCCCGGCGCCGAGGCAGATCAGGATGGCGAGGCCGCCCGGCGTACCTGCGTTCACGAGATCGCCGAACAGCGCGGCGGAGAGGCCCATGATCGAGGCGACGGAGAGGTCGATCTCGGCGTTGATGATGACGATTGTCATCACCAGGGCGACGATGATCTTTTCGACATGCAGCTGGAACAGGTTGATCTGGTTCTGCACCGTCAGGAATTCCGGCGCGAAGCTGGCGTTGAGCGCGAGGGTGGCAAGGAAGACGGCGAGGAGGCCGGTTTCCCAGGGGGTCAGGAAGCGGGTCACTGCGTTCCCCCCTTGCGCAGGCGCGCCAGTTGGCGGCTGGCGAGCGTGTCCACCGTGACCGCGGCCATGATGAGGCCTCCGAGCAACGCGTCGCGCCAGAATTCGGAGACGACGGCCCAGCGGGTGAGCGAGTTGTCGATGGTGTCGACCAGAAGCGCGCCCATCAGGACGCCGATCATGGAGCCGGAGCCACCCATGATCGAGACACCGCCCACGACGACGGCGGCAATGGATTTCAACTCGTAGCCGAGGCCCGCGACCACGGTGATGTTGCCGAACTTGGCGAGGAACAGGAAGCCGGAGAGACCGGCGAAGGCCCCGGACAGGATGAAGGCGGTCAGGACGACTCGGGGCGCATTGATCCCCGCCATGACGGCCGCGTCGGGGTTGGAGCCCACGGCGTAGAAGCGGCGGGCGGGGCGGTAGAAGGTGAGGGCAAGGCCGGTGACGAGGACGGCTGCGAGGGCCAGGACGACGGTGACGCGGATGTCGAGCCCACCAATCGAGACGGCGTTTGCCGACGGCAGGTCGACGAGCCATTGCGGCAGGATCGCGGTGGTGATGGTCTTGGCGTCGGACCATTCGACGAGGAAACTGCGGAACAAGGCGAGGGTGCCGAGGGTGACGATGATCGAGGGTACCCGGCCGAAGGCGATGATGAGGCCGTTGATCGCCCCGAGGCCCGCGCCGAGGGCCATGCAGAAGAGGACGGCGAGGATGGGGTGGAGGTCGGGGTTTGCGCTCAGGATTTGCCCGGCCATGTAGGCCACCACGCCGAGCATCGAACCTGCTGAGAGGTCAATGTTGCGGGTCATGATGACGATGGCCTGGCCGACCGCGACCGGCAGCACGACGGCGGTGGAACTCGAGATGCGGTTGAACATGCGGGGGGAGAGGTAGCCTTCGATCTGGGTGGCGAAGAAGAGGATCGTCGCCAGAAGGGCGAGGCCGAGGGCCAGAAGGCGCAGGGTCTGCGGCGAGGCGCGGGTCAGGAGGGTCATCTGCGGCCCCCGGCTCGGGCGGTTTTCGAATTGAGCGCTGACGCGCAAGCCTTTTGTCTCGCCTCTGCGCGGCACAAGGGCCGCGCAACCGGCTCGGGGTGCCTCCGGCGGGGATATTTGGGGACAGATGAAAGGATGAGAGGTTGGCGCGCGGTCATGCGGCGGGTCTTTCGGTGGTCTGGCCTGCGGCAAGCGCGATGACGCGTTCCTGGGTGGCCTCTTCGATGGGCAGGATGCCGGACTGGCGGCCCTCACGCATGACGAGGATGCGGTCGGCCAGCGCCAGGACCTCGGGCAGGTCGGAGGAGATGACGAGGATGGCGACGCCTTCGGCGGCAAGCTGGCGGATGATGGCGTGGACCTCGGCCTTGGCACCGACGTCGATGCCGCGGGTGGGTTCGTCGAAGATCAGGACCCTTGGTTTCGTCTCCAACCACTTTGCCAGCATGACCTTCTGCTGGTTGCCGCCGGAGAGTTTGCCGACTTCGAGACGGATGTCGGGGGTCTTGATCGCGAGGCCAGCGCGATAGGTTTCGGCCATTGCGGCCTCGGCCGTGCGGTCGATGAGGCCGAGGGGTTTGAGAAGTTTTTTCAGGCTTGCCAGCGAGATGTTGGCGAAGATCGGCAGCGGCATGGCGAGACCGAGCTTGCGGCGGTCTTCGGAGACATAGGCGATCCCGAGGTCCATCGCCTGCTGCGGGGTGGTGATGCGGACCTGTTGGCCTGCCAGCGTGATGGTGCCGTCGGTCGCCTGGGCGATGCCGAAGAGGGAGAGGGCGACATCGGTGCGGCGGGCTCCGACCAGACCGGCGAGGCAGAGGACTTCGCCCTTGTGGAGGTCGAAGGTGATGCCCTGGAAGATCCCGGTGCAGGTGAGGTTGTTCACGGAGAGGAGGGTCTCGCCGTGGGGGGTGGCGGCGTTCTTGACGGCGAAGCTTTCCAGGGCACGGCCGACCATGTCCTTGACGAGGCCGTCTTCGGTGACCTCGGCGATGGGTTTGGTGGAGATGTGCTGGCCGTCGCGGATCACGGTGACGCGGTCGGCAATGCGGAAGATCTCGTCCAGGCGGTGGGAGATGTAGATGACGGCGACGCCCTGCGCCTTCAGCGCGCGGGCGATGTCGAGCAGGCGGGCGACTTCATGGGCGGAAAGGCTCGCGGTGGGTTCGTCCATGATGAGGACTTTGACCTTCAGCGACAGTGCGCGGGCGATTTCCACCGTCTGCTGTTCGGCGAGCGTAAGGCCGGAGGCGGCGCGGCTGACGTCGAGTTTGACGCCCAAGGGGGCGATCAGGGCCTCGGCTTCGGCGTAGATCTCGGACCAGCGCATGATCCGGCCCTTGGCGCGGTTCGAGATGAAGATGTTCTCGGCGACGTTGAGGTCGGGAAAGACCATCGGCTCCTGATAGATCGCGGCGATGCCTGCGTCCTGCGCGGCCTGGGTCGAGCGCAGGGTGACGGGCTGGCCGTCGACGGTGATGGTGCCGGTGTCGGGCTGGTGGACGCCGGTCATGATCTTGATGAGGGTGGATTTCCCCGCGCCGTTTTCGCCGACGATGGCGTGGACCTCGCCGGGCATGACGGCAAGCGACATGTCCTTGAGCGCCTGGGTGGCGGCGAAGGATTTGGACAGGCCTTTGAGTTCCAGGACCGGCTGGGTCATGGGGATTTCCGATATCAGAAGGGGAAGGGGGCCGCGCAAGGCGACCCCCTTGGGAGCAAAGGCTGACTTAGTTGGCGGCGGCCTCGACGTTGTCCTTGGTGTAGACCGTGAACGGCCCCATCAGCACGCGCTTGGCGCCCGGACGGCCCGGGTCTTCCTCGATCTTGAAGCTGCCCATGCGGCCGGCGGTGAATTCCTCACCGACCTCGCCCTTGATGGCACCCGTCGCCAGGGCGTAGGACGCCTGGTAGGTCAGGTAACCGAGGTCCACGAAGCTCCACAGCGCGAACTGGGGGGCGCAGCCGTTCATCGTGTAGCTGACCATTTCGGCGGGCAGACCGAGTCCCGAGACCTTGACCTTCTCGCACAGGCCTTCGTCCTGCATGGCCTTCGCGGCGGCGACGATGCCGACAGTGGTCGGGGCCATGATCACCTTGAGGTCGGGGTATTTGTCCACGAGGCCAAGCGCCTTGTTGTAGGACTCTTCCGACTGGTCGTTGCCGTAGACGACATCGACCAGCTTCAGGTCCTTGTACTTGTCGCCCTTCAGCGCCTCTTTCATCATGTCGATCCAGGCGTTCTGGTTCGCCGCGTCAGGGCTGGCCGAGAGGACCGCAAATTCGCCCGCGCCTCCGGCAAGGTCGTAGGCCATGTCGGCCATGACGGTGCCGATCGAGCCGAAATCGACCTGGGCCACGAAGAACGACTCCCCCTCGCCCGAGGGGATCGGGCTGTCCCAGGTCACGACCCTGGTGCCCGCGGCCTGGGCTGCCTCGGCGGCAGGGGCGATCTGGTCGCCGGCATTGTTCGACAGCATCACGACATGCTGCTTCTGGGTGGTGGCGGTGGTCAGCATTTCGATCTGTCCGGCGGCCGAATTCTCGGGCGTCGGGCCGATGAATTCCAGCTTGCCCGTCTAGCCAAGCTCCTTGGCGGCTTCCTGAGCGCCGCGGTTGGCCTGGTCGAACGGCAGGATGCCGAGGAATTTCGGCAAGAGGACCGCGTTGACTTCCTGGCCGGGGGTGGCGGTGACGGGTTCGGCCATGGCGGTCGAGCCCATCAGGGTCGCAAGGCCCGCAGCAAAGGCAAGGCCCGTGAGTTCCATCTTCATTTCCAGTCTCCTCCCGTTTGTTGTTCCTGCCGCGCCCTCCTCAAGCCGCAGTCAGGACCTTCGCTTCCTTGGGGTCGATCAGGATCACCTCGACGCCCAGCTGTCGCAGGTGATCCAGCATGTGCGGCGGCGCGCCCGTGTCGGTGACCAGCGTTGAGACACGGGTCAGGGGGCAGACCACCATGTTGCCGCGCGCCTCGAACTTGGTCGAGTCGGCGACGACAATCAGTCTTTCGGTGCGGGACAGAAGCTTCGCCTCGGCCCGGGCCACCAGCGGGTCGCTTTCGATGATGCCCAAGGGCGTGATCGAATAGCAGGACATGAACATCTTCGAGGCCGCGAAATGCTGGATCGCGTCCTCGTCGAAGGGGGACAGGATGATCCCGGCCTCACGGTAAAGCTCACCCCCCGGCAGGACGACGCGGTTCGCCGAATGGGCGATCAGTTCCTGCGCGATGGGGAAGGAATTGGTGAGGACCTGCATCCGGTGCTGACGCAGGCGTTGCGCCATGAACCAGGTGGTGGAACCCGCGTTCAGGATGATCGAATCGCCGTCCTGGCAGAGGTTGGCGGCGCCCTGGGCGACAGCGCGCTTCATTTCGGCGTTCAGGGTCTGGCTTGCGTCAAAGCTGGGCGCGGTCAGCGGCGTCTGGCCAGAGGCCACGGATTCCGCCCCGCCGTGGACGCGGCGCAGCTGGCCGGAGTCCTCCAGTTTCGCAAGGTCGCGGCGCAGGGTGGCGACCGAGGCTCCGGTCACGCCCACCAGATCGGCGACGCGGACAATGCCACGGTCCCGCAGGCGGGTCAGGATCAGCTGCCATCTTTCGCGTTCATGCATCATGGTGGGGAAGGCTGTCAGACTCGCTCATATCCGTCAACAAACAATCGCAATGCTGCAATGCGGAAGAGACTTTGCGGCGCAGAATGGCGTTTCGTGATTGACTGTGAGCGTTTCGTCCCTATCCTTCGGGCAACCCTTTCCAGCCAAAGTCCGGACCGATGACCCAGGAAATCACCCTCAAGTCCCTGTGGGACGACGCTTATGCCGCCAGTTTGGATGAGCCGGGGAAGCTGCTTTACCGTTCCAATCTGCTGGGGTCGGACCTGCGAATCACCAATTTCGGCGGGGGGAACACCTCGGCCAAGGTCATGAACAAGGACCCGCTGTCCGGGGAGGACGTGCAGGTGCTGTGGGTCAAGGGATCCGGCGGGGACATCGGCTCGATGAAGCTCGATGGCTTTGCGACGCTGTACATGTCAAAGCTGATGCAGCTGCGGGCGCAGTATCGCGGGCTCGATCAGGAAGACGCGATGGTCGAGGCTTTGGGCCACACGATCTTCAACCTGAATCCCCGTGCGCCGTCGATCGACACCTGGTTGCACGGCTTCGTGCCCCATGCGCATGTGGACCACGTCCATTCCGACGCGGTGATCGCGATTGCCGCCTGCGTCGATCAGGTGCGGCTGACGGAGGAGATATTCGGGGGCGAACTCGGGTATCTGCCGTGGCAGCGGCCGGGGATTGATCTCGGGATCAAGCTGGGCCGGATGGCGGAGGAGAACCCCGCGCTGAAAGGCGTGGTGCTGGGGCAGCATGGGCTGTTCACCTGGGGCGAAACGGCGAAGGACTGCTACCTGCTGACGCTGGAGATGATAAACCGCGCGGCGGTCTGGCTGGATGCGAACGTGAAGCGGCCGGTGTTTGGCGGGGAGAAGGTTCCTGCGCTGGCCGCCGATGCGCGGCGGGCCACCGCGCGGCGGCTGATGCCGTTGATCCGGGGACGCATATCGCAAGGCGCGCATATGGTGGGCCATTTCACCGATGCGCCGGAAGTGCTAGAGTTTGTGAACTCCCATTCGCTTTCAGATCTGACGCCGATGGGAACGTCCTGCCCGGACCATTTCCTGCGGACGAAGATCAAGCCTTTGGTTGTTCCAGCGGATGCGGATGCGGCGGCGCTGGACGCGCTGATTGCCGGGTATCGGGCAGACTATGCGGCCTACTACGACCGCTGCAAGCGTCCCAACTCCCCGGCCATGCGCGACCCGAACGCGGTGATCTATCTGGTGCCGGGCGTGGGGATGATCTCTTTCGCCAAGGACAAGGCGACGGCCCGGGTCTCGGCCGAGTTCTACGTCAACGCGATCAATGTGATGCGGGGGGCCTCGGGGGTTTCGCGCTATCAGGGCCTGCCCGAGCAGGAGGCTTTCGACATCGAATACTGGCTTCTGGAAGAGGCGAAGCTCAAGCGACTGCCGAAGCCGAAATCGATGGCGGGGCGGGTGGCCTTCATCACCGGCGGCGCGGGGGGGATCGGCTCGGCCTCGGCGGAACGGCTCTTGCGCGAGGGCTGCAACGTGGTGCTGGCCGATATCGACCAGACCGCGCTGGATGAGGTCGTCAGCGGTTTTGGCAAGCGCTATGGCCGCGACATGGTGCGAGGGGTGGTAATGGACGTGACCTCCGAGGCGGCGGTGATCGCGGCGGTGGAGTATACCGTGGGCGAATATGGCGGGCTGGATGTGGTGGTGAACAACGCCGGGATCACCAGCGCCGCGGCGGTCGAGGATACGACGCTGGCCATGTGGAGCCGGACGATGGACATCCTGTCCACCGGCTATTTCCTGGTCGGCCGCGAGGGCTATCGTGTTCTGAAGGCTCAGGGACTCGGCGGGTCGATGGTGTTCGTCTCGTCGAAGAACGGGGTGGCGGCGTCGCCCGGCGCCTCTGCCTATTGCACGGCCAAGGCGGCGGAAATCCACTTGGCGCGCTGCATGGCGCTTGAGGGGGCTCCGATGGGGATCAGGGTCAATGTGGTGAACCCGGACGCCGTTCTGAGGGGCTCGAAGATCTGGAAGGGCGAGTGGTCCGAACAGCGCGCGGCGTCGAACAAGATCGCCGTCAGCGAACTGGAGGAGCATTACCGCAAGCGCAGCCTCTTGCAGCGGTCGGTCTTCCCCGAGGACATCGCCGAGGCGGTCTGCTTTTTCGCCAGCGACCTGTCGGCCAAGAGCACGGGCAATTTCCTGAACGTGGACGCGGGCAATGCCGTGTCCTTCACGCGCTAGGGGGTGGGGATGCTGATTTCCGAGGATCTGATTGGCAGCCTGAACGAGACAGCGCGGGCGGCGCATGAGGATGAGTTCGGCGCGCTGGGGCGGAAGCTGGAACGCCGGGGCGTGGACATCGAGGCTCTGGTGAAGCGGGCGATGGCCTGGTCAGTTGCGGTGCCGACCTGGGGCGTGGGGACCGGAGGGACCCGGTTCGCACGATTTCCGGGGAAAGGGGAGCCGCGGAACATCCACGACAAGCTGGCCGATTGCGGGGTGATCCAGCAGCTGACGCGGGGGACGCGGACGGTCTCACCGCATATCCCCTGGGACAAGGTCAGCGACTACAACGCGTTGCGCCAGGAAGCGGCGCAGGATGGGCTCGGGTTCGATGCGGTGAACTCCAACACCTTCCAGGACCAGGCGGATCAGGCGCTGTCCTACCGCTATAGATCGTTGGCGAACGCCCGTTCGGATATCCGTGCGCAGGCAGTGGCGCACAACATCGAATGCATCGAGATCGGCAAGGCCTTCGGGTCCCCGGCGTTGACGGTCTGGATCGGCGACGGCACGAACTTTGCGGGGCAGCAGAGCCTTTCCGGCATGTTCGAGAATTACCTGAAGGCGATGGAAGAGGTCTATGCCGCCCTGCCGCCGAACATGGGCCTGTTCATCGAACACAAGATGTATGAACCGGCCTTCTATTCCACAGTCATCAGCGACTGGGGGGCGTCGCTGATGGCGGCACAACATCTGGGGCCGCAAGCGCAATGTCTGGTGGACCTCGGCCATCACGCGCCGAACGTGAACATCGAGCAGATCGTGGCGCGACTGGTGCATGTCGGGCGGCTTGCCGGGTTCCATTTCAACGACTCGAAATATGGCGATGACGATCTGGACTCGGGCTCGGTGGACCCGTTCCGGCTGTTCCTGGTGGTCAACGAGCTGGACGAGGCGGAGCAGCGCGGGGCCAAAGGGTTCGATCCTGCCTACATGATCGACCAGAGCCATAACGTGACCGATCCGATCGAAAGCCTGATGGCATCGGCGGTGGAAATCGCGCGGGCCCATATGCAGGCGTCGCTGGTGGACCGCAAGGCGCTGAGCGAGGCGCAAGAGGCAAACGACGTGATGGCCGCGCATCGAACGCTGAAGGCCGGGTTCCTGACCGACGTCTCGCCGATCCTGGCCGAAGCGCGGATGCGGCAGGGCGGGGCCTATGATCCGATCGCGGCCTATCGCGCCTCGGGCTACCGCGACCGGGTTGCGCAAGAGCGGCCGGAGGTGAAGGGGGCCGGTGGCGGTATCGTCTGACGTGCCAGAGGGGAGGCCGGGGGGATGACACAGCGCTCGATCATCGACGAAAGCCACGCCTTCTGGGATGAGGTGGTGCATCCCTTCCTGGCCTCGCGCTTTCCAGTCGAGACGGCGCAAATGGCGGCGGGGGTCTTCGGCTATGGGTCGGAAGTGCTGGGGCTGGATGACGAATACTCCACCGACCACCATTACGGGCTGCGGGTGAACGTGCTGCTGCCCGAAAGGGTGATGGCCGCGCGCGGGGCGCTTATCGAGGATGCCTTGGCCGAGGGCCTGCCCCATGCCTGGCGGGGACGCGAGCTGCGCGAGGGATACACGCGAACAAAAGGTGTCGCTCTGGGATCGTTGGAGCATCACCTGAGATCGACAATCGGTCTGGATGCTCCACCGAACAGTCATTCACAATGGTTGGCGATCCCGGAAGAGGACGTGATGCACATCGTCGCCGGTGAGGTCTGGCATGACGCCTCCGGTCGGTTCTCGGCGGTTCGGGAGGCGCTGAATGGCTACTACCCCGAGGAAGTCCGGCTGCGGCGGCTTGCGCATTGGTGCCGGTATTTCAGCGGCATGGGGGTCTATGCGCTGAAGCGGGCCTTGCTGCGCGACAATGAGCTTTACGCGAACACCACCTTTGCCCGCAGCTTGCGCTGGGGAGTACAGATGGCGTTCCTGCTGGACCGGACCTACTATCCCTATGACAAGTGGCTGACCGTGATGTTCCACCGCCTGCGCAGGATGGGCGCGCGTCTGGCGGCGATTGTCGAGGAAGCGCCAAGGCTTTCGACTCCCTGGGAGCGGAAGCTGGAGCTGTTGCATCAGATGTCGGACATCCTGGATCAGGCCATGGTCGAGGACGGTCTGATCGCGCCGCATCCGCGTTACAAGGTCTCGGCAACATCGGGCTATCGGCTGCTGGAATCGGCCTATGCCGAACTGATCCGCAAGTGCCCTGCCGAGATCCGCGGCATCGTTCCGCAGTGGGCGCAGGTGCATTGGGAGGGGTTCCATTCCGAATTCGTCGCGGGAGTGGGACTGGAGGACTGGCGGCGGATGCTGCTTCTGGAGGTATACGAATGAACGGTCGTGAACGGGTGATGGCGACGGTCAATCGGCAGCCGGTGGACCGGACGCCGATCGACTGCTGGCTTTATCAGAAGCAGTTCCTGGAACGGCTGGAGGCTGATTACGGCCCGCGCGAGAAGTTCATCGAAGAGTTCGGGATCGACGTGTTCGTCGGGTTGATGCCCTTCCCGAACCAGTACGGCCGCAAGTTCGACATCCACGAGCTGGCCGATGTGCCGCTGGAGGACCCGAAGCACCCCAAATGGCTGAATTTCACCGACTGGAACCATGATTTCGGCGGCACGAACATTGCCACCGCGATTCGTGACCACAAGGGCAAGCGCTGCGTGCTGGCGCATTGCTGGGGGATGGTGGAGGGGACGTCGAGCTTTCTTGGCATCGAGAATTGCTGGATGAACCTCGGCGGTAATCCGCAGCAGATGGCGAATTTCTTCGACCGCTATGCCGACTGGATGTGCCTCCAGGTCGATCAGATGATCGAGGCGGGGGTGGACATGATGACGCTTTCCGACGACTGGGGCTCGAACGGGACGATGCTGTTTTCGCCGAAGTCCTGGCGGGCGCTTATCAAGCCCTATGCGATGCGGGTGGTGCAATACGCAAGGTCCAGAGGGTTGCCGGTCAACCTGCATTCCGACGGCTATATCCTTCAGGTGGTCGATGACATCATCGAGATGGGCTATACCTCCTGGCATCCCGTGCAGGAGAGCGCCGGGATCGACCCGCGCGAGGTGAAGGCGAAATGGGGCGACAAGATTGTCATCTACGGCTCTCTGGAACTGATCGACGGGCTATTGAAATATGATGGCGACGAGCTGGACGAATACATCACGGAACGCTTCGGCATCTATGCGCCGGGCGGCGGGTTCATCTTCAACGGCGGGCACTTCATCCAGCCGGACATCCCGCCGATGCGGCTGGTGCGGGCCTATCGGCTGGTGAACAAGCTGGCGGCGCAATACGGGACGCTTCAGTGAAGGCTCCAGATGGCACGGTCTGGATCGGTCCGACGCATCCGTTCGATCTGCACGACGCCTATGTGAACTTTCGTGCGGGTATTCTTCTGGAAACTTCCCCAAAATGGGCAGTCTTTCGGATCTCCGCCGACAGCCGGTATCGGTTGTGGGTCAATGGGGACTTCGTGGGGCGTGGACCAGAGCGGTGCTGACCCGCCTCGATGGCTGTTGATGAACGTCCAATCATGAATCTGCGAGCGGGTGTGAACCGGTTCGCGGTGCAGGTCCATTCGCCCGGCCATTCCCATTTTGCCTACCTCCATCGCGGCGCCTGCGGGATGATCGCCTGGCTGGAGGTGGATGGACAGATTGTCCTGCGGACAGGTCCCGATTGGAAGGTCCATCGGGACAGGTCGTGGTCGGATCGGGTCGAGAGGGTTTCGATCTACGGCAGCGGAGTCGAGGACCGCGATCTGCGCTGTGCCGAGAACTGGGTGGAGGCGGAGGCCTCGGGCTGGGACAGCGCGCGGGTGGTGCAGGAGGCCGAGGGGCCGATCTGGCTACGGCTGCGACCACGGGCGACGGCCTTGCCGGTGGAGGAAGAGCGGACCCTGGACACGCCTTGGCAGGTGCGGGTGGGTGCCTCGATCCTGGCTTCGGGCGATCCGCATGGCGATATGTGACGGGGGTTTTCCGGCTCGGCTTCAGGCGGCGCCCCTGACCTTCTGCCGCGCGGAACATCGGCAATCTGGGTGTATGACCTCGGCGAAAGCCGAGCCTGTCTGGGGGTGGCAGAACTCACGGCGGCGGGGGGAGAGCGGCTGCTGATCTCTTACGCCGAGAAGCTGCGGGACGGTGACTGTCTGCTGCCCGATCCCGAAACCTATTGCCGGATGCGGCCCACGGACCGCTTTACCCTGCGCCCCGGTCGGCAGCGGGTGGAGGGCTTCACGCCGCGGGGTGCGCGCTATCTGGTCTTTGCGCTGGAGGGCGGCGGGGTGGCCCATGCCGCGCGGTTCGCCGTTCGGCTCCCGGTGACGCCGGTGGTGAAGAAGCCGGTGCCAAAGCGGGAGGGCGTCCTGCAAGGCGTGGCCGAGATGTGCCGCCGCACCACGCTGAACTGCCTGCAGGATGGGTTCGTCGACGGGGTCTGGCGCGAAAGCAGCCTGTGGCTGGGCGATGCCGTGGCGCAGGACTGGGCGCTGCGGGCGATCTCGGACGATGCACGGCCACTGCTGTTTGCCATCGACATGGCGGCGGAGGGGGCGGATGCGGAGGGGCTGTTGCCCTCGGTCCTGCCGGGGGAGGTCCCGGCCTATGCGGTGACGGATTACAACTTCAGTTGGGTGGAACTGCTGGCAGGCTGCGCCACGCATCCGGGGGTGGCAGAGCCGGAATCGGTCTGGCAGCGGCATTGGGGGGTGCTGACCCGGATGCTGGAGCGGATGGCGACCTTCCGGGGGTCGGACGGGTTGCTGCGGAATCCTCCCGGGCGGCGGCTGTTCCTGGACTGGTCGCCGATGAGCCGGGCCGAGCCGAACCTGACGCTGAACCTGCGCTATCTGCATGCGCTGCGGCTGGCGGCGGGGCTAGCGGATCGGGTCGGGCGCAGGGCGGATTGGGCGGAGCAGGCGGGGGAGTTGGCTGCGGCCCTGCAAGGTCATCGGGCGACGGAGAGCTGGCGGGAAAGTCCGGGCGGCGAGGCGGCCAGCCAGTTGGGGCTGGCGCTCTTGATCCTGACGGGGATGGTTTCCGGGGACGAGGCGCGGGCACTGGCCGACCGGATCGTCGCCCGTTCACTGGACCTGCGGGACGGGCCGCTGCCGGGACAGCCGACGCTCGCCAGCCCCTTCATGCACCACTACCTTTTCCTTGCACTGCAACAGCTTGGCCGTCGCAAGGACATCCACGCCATTATCGCCGCGCGCTGGGGACGCTGGGTGCGGGAAGGCAGGCCGACGACACCAGAGAACTGGTCGATCGACTTCCCCGACGGGTCCGCCTGCCACGGCTTTTCGGCGCATCCGCTGGGCTGGCTTTAGAAGTCCAGATGCTCGACCGACAGCGCGTTCTGCTGGATGAACTCGCGCCGGGGTTCCACCACATCGCCCATCAGCTTGGAGAAGATGTCGTCCGCCTCGGCCAGATCGTCGACCTTGACCTGCAACAGCGTCCGCGCCTCGGGGTCGAGCGTCGTCTCCCAAAGCTGGTCGGGGTTCATCTCGCCCAGACCCTTGTAGCGTTGCAGGGTCAGGCCCTTTTCGCCCTCGGCCAGGATGGATTTCAGCAGGTCGATGGGGCCGTGGATCGCCTGTTCGCGGTCCTTGCGCACCAGACGCGCGGGGTCGCGGTAGATGTCGCGATAGTGGCCCGCAACCTGGGACAACCGGCGCGCCTCGCCGGACCGCAGGACAGCGCCGTCCAGCGTGCGCAGCTCCTCCACCCCCCGCAGGATGCGGGAGAGGCGGATGCCGTGATCCTGGGTAATGCGGCCCTGCCAGCCGCGCTCGAACTCGGGCGCGATCAGGTTCAGGCGCCTTGCCACCGTATCGGCCACCGCCTGAAGGTCGGCATCGGCGCTGCCCGGGTCGAAGGCCCCGGCAAGGGCGGCCTGTTCAAGGATGGGGCGAGGGTAATGCGTCGGGAAGGCGTCGAGCACCCGGCGAAACTGGCGCGCGCCTTCGATCACGCGGGTCAGGTCGTTGCCCGCGATTTCCTGCCCGTCGGTCAGCCGAAGGACCGCGCCTTCGGTGCCCATCTCGACCAGGTAGTCCTCCAGCGCGGCCTGGTCCTTGAGGTAGACCTCGGACTTGCCGCGGGCGACCTTGTACAGCGGCGGCTGGGCGATGTAGAGGTAGCCGCCCTCGATCAGCGCGGGCATCTGGCGGAAGAAGAAGGTCAGAAGCAGCGTGCGGATATGCGCGCCGTCCACGTCGGCGTCGGTCATGATGATGACCTTGTGATAGCGCAGCTTGCCGATGTCGAATTCGTCACGGCCGATGCCGGTGCCCAGCGCGGTGATGAGGGTGCCGATTTCCTGCGACGACAGCATCCGGTCGAACCGCGCGCGTTCGACGTTCAGGATCTTGCCACGCAGGGGCAGGACGGCCTGGTTGGCGCGGCTGCGGCCCTGCTTTGCGGACCCGCCCGCCGAGTCGCCCTCGACGAGGAACAGTTCCGACTTGGCGGGATCGCGTTCCTGGCAATCGGCGAGTTTCCCGGGCAGCGACGCCACATCCAGCGCCGTCTTGCGCCGGGTCAGCTCTCGCGCCTTGCGGGCGGCCTCGCGCGCCAGCGCGGCTTCGATGATCTTGCCGACGATGATCTTCGCCGGGCCGGGGTTTTCCTCGAACCACTCGGAAAGTTTTTCGTTGACCAGGTTCTCGACTGCCGGGCGGACTTCGGACGAGACGAGCTTGTCCTTGGTCTGGCTGGAGAATTTCGGGTCCGGCACCTTGACCGACAGCACGCAGGTCAGCCCCTCGCGCGCGTCGTCGCCGGTGAAATCCACCTTCTCGCGCTTGGCGATGCCCGAGGACTGCGCATAGGCGGTGATCGTGCGGGTCAGCGCACCCCGGAAACCGGCGAGGTGGGTGCCGCCATCGCGCTGCGGAATGTTGTTTGTGAACGGCAGTACGGTTTCGTGGTAACTGTCGTTCCACCACATCGCAATCTCGACGCCGATGCCGTTCCGTTCGCCGACCATGTAGATCGGCTCGGCCATCACGCTGGATTTGGAACGGTCGATGTACTTGACGAATTCCCGCACGCCACCTTCGTAGAACAGCTCCACCCGCTGCGGTTCGGCGTGGCGTTCATCCTCCAGCACGATGCGCACGCCCGAGTTCAGGAAGGCAAGCTCGCGCAGGCGGTGTTCCAGCGTCTTGAAGCTGTAGTCGAGGTTCGAAAAGGTCCCGTCCGGCCGATTTGTCTTGGCGCTGGCCAGAAAGCGGACCATCGTGCCTTTCATGCCGGGCGCAGGGCCGACCTCATGCACATGGACGGTGCACTCGCCATCCTCGAACCGGGCGCGGTATTCGGTATCGTTGCGCCAGACCGTCAGCTCCAGCCATTCCGACAGGGCGTTCACCACCGACACGCCCACGCCGTGCAACCCGCCCGAGACCTTGTAGGCGTTCCCGCCCTCGTCCGTGTTGTTGAATTTCCCGCCCGCGTGCAGCTGGGTCATGATGACCTCGGCCGCCGAGACGCCCTCTTCGGGGTGGATGTCGACAGGGATGCCGCGGCCGTTGTCGCGGACGGAAACGCTGTCGTCGGCGTGGATCTTCACCACGACTTCGGTCGCGTGTCCGGCCAGCGCCTCGTCGATGCCGTTGTCGACGACCTCATAGACCATGTGGTGCAGTCCGGAGCCGTCATCAGTGTCGCCGATATACATGCCGGGGCGCTTGCGAACCGCCTCCAACCCCTTGAGAACCTTGATGGAATCTGCACCGTATGCGGCGTTGTTCTTGGGCTGGTCAGCCATGCGCGGGGAACCCTTGTCGTTGCCCGCGATTTATAGCGGCTTGGTGCGGCAATGTCACCCCTTGGCCACCAGATTTAGGGGTCAGGTGAAGGGGATGATCAGCCCGACCGCCACCAGCAGGCAACCCGAGACGATGTTCAGCCGCCGCATCGCTTCGGGGCTTGACAGAAGCCTGCGCGCCCGGTCCAGGAACCAGGCCAGGGCCAGGTTCCCCAGCATGGGGATCAGCGCCGAGATGGCCAGGATTGCGGCAATATCCAGTGCCGTGATGCGCGACAGATCGAAGAAGCCGGGCAGCACGCCCATGTAGAACAGGATCGCCTTCGGGTTGCCGATCACGGCCGCAACGCCCACCGCAAAGCCGGCCCAGGCACCGGGGCGCGTCAGCCGGCTGTCGGCGTCGATGCTGCCCGCCGGCTTGCGGATCAGCAGCACCCCCATCGCCAGAAACACCGCCGCCGCCACCCAGCGCAGCGCCGACAGGAAGTCGCCGTAGAGGGACAGAACCCAGCTGAGCCCGAAGATGGCGGCCAGCGGCCAGATCAGGTCTCCCAGCGCGACCCCGACAGCCAGCGGCCAGGCGCCCCGCATCCCGAAGGCAAGGGACCGGGCCGTCAGCGCCACCCAGACCGGACCGGGGACCGCCCAGAGCGCCGCCATACCAAGCGCGTAAAGCCAGAGCTGCCAGAAGGTGACGGTCATGCGAAAGCCTCAGAACAGCCCGCCGAGCAGGTCGAGCGGCCCGGTTCCGTCCCATGTTTCCGGACCGAGATCAAGACATTGCAGGTGCTCCACCGGCCTGTCGCGGTGCAGCTGTCCGGTCCGGGCGCCGGTCATGTCAAGGTAGGTCAGCGGATTCTCGACCAGCCGGAACCCCGCCGCTGCGTAAAGCTTCGCGGTCCCGAACAACAGCACGTGGCGGGCCGGAGACCGGCGCGCGGCGGCCAGAGCGGCTTGCAGAAGCCGCGTCGCATGACCCCTGCCGCGGTGGTCGGGATCCGTCGCCACATCGGCGATCCCGGCAATGGTCACAAGCGCCTCACCCAGGCGGACGGCGCGCAGTTGAAGGGCGAGATGCGCGATGATCCTCTGGTCGTGGCGCAGGACATGCCGACAGGTGTGGCGGGTCTGAAAGAAGCTGCGGCCACCGAAATCGGTGGCAAAACAGCGGGCCAGAAGCTGGGCGATCTCGCTTTCGTCCGCATTTGTGAGCAGATGTTCCGGAATTGTCTCTGGCGTCATGCATCCACCATCGAACTGCCGTTGCGGTCCAGAATGCGCAGCCGCTGCCCCCGGTCGCCGAGGGCCGCGAACAGGTCGGCCTCGGTGCCCGTCATCAACGCCTGCGCACCCAGCGCGCAGATTTCGTCATACAGCGCGGCGCGGCGCTGTTCATCCAGATGCGCGGCGACCTCATCCAGCAGCAGGATCGGCGCCTTGCCGAGGTCCTGCGCCAGCGCGCGCGCATTGGCCAGGATCAGCGAGATCAACAGCGCCTTCTGCTCTCCGGTCGAGCACTGGTCCGCCGGCACGTCCTTCGCCGCGAACCGCGCCAGCAGATCGGCGCGATGCGGGCCGACCAGCGTGCGGCCTGCGGCAATGTCGCGGCGACGACCTTCGGCCAGGGCGAGGGCCAGATCCGACGGTTCCTCGCCGCCGTCCGGGCCGACAAGGCTGAGATCGGCCGTGGGGAAGGCGCTCGTCAGGTCGGCCGCCGCGCCGATGCGCGCGAGCGCCGCGTGACGGTTCCGCGTGATCGCCTCGCCGGCCTCGGCCATCCGCGCCTCCAGCGCGGCATACCAGTGCGGGTCGGTCACCTGATCCCTGATCAGGCGGTTGCGGTCACGCATCGCCTTTTCGTATATGAGCGAATGTTCGGCATGCTCGGGGTGAAAACTGAGCGTCATCCGGTCAAGGAACCTTCGGCGGCCCTCGGCGGCTTCGATCCACAGCCGGTCCATGGCCGGAACCAGCCAGAGGATCCGCAGGGCACGCCCCAGACTGGCCTGAGTTGCGGCCTTGCCGTCGATGCGCACCTGCCGAGGCTCTCCGGCTTCGGCCCAGGTCTCCAGCTCATGCGCGGCGGACAGGCCGCGCACGGTGGCGGCGATCTTCCAGCCCACGGCTTCGGGCTTGCGGGCCAGATCCTCGGCCGCGGCGCGGCGCAGGCCACGGCCGGGGGACAGGAGCGAGACGGCTTCCAGGATGTTCGTCTTGCCGGCCCCATTGGGACCGACGATGGCGACCGGGCGCCCGTCGAAGGCAAGCCGCGTGGCCCGGTGGCTGCGGAAATGCGCGAGCGTCAGGGTTTCGATCGCCAGACCGCCCACCCGATTTCCCTTTCAGTGCAAGGCGATGTCAGACCCGCATCGGCATGACGACATAGACCGCCGAGGTGTCGTTGCCTTCGCGCATCAGGGTCGGATCGGCGGCAGAGTTGAACAGGAAGACGGCATTCTCGCGGTCCACCTGGCTGGCGATCTCCAGCAGATATTTCGCGTTGAAGCCGATCTCCAGCCGGTCGTCGCCGTAGGCCACGGCCAGTTCCTCTTCGGCGGCGCCCGAGTCGGGGGCGTTCACCGACAGGACCAGCCGGTCCTCTTCCAGCGACAGCTTCACCGCGCGCGAGCGTTCCGAGGACACCGTGGCCACGCGGTCAACGGCCTTGGCGAACTCGCTGGCGTCAACCTCCAGCTTGCGCGTATTGCCGGTCGGAATGACGCGCGTGTAATCCGGGAAGGTTCCGTCGATGACCTTCGACGTCAGGGTTATGGCCGGGGTCGCAAAGCGAACCTTCGTTTCGGAAACAGAAACTGCAATCGTCGCATCGTCGTCATCCAGCAGTTTGCGCAGCTCTCCCACCGTCTTGCGCGGCACGATCACGCCAGGCATCCCCTCGGCGCCTTCGGGCAGGGGCGCGTCGATCCGGGCCAGACGATGGCCGTCGGTCGCCACACAGCGCAGCACCCGACCGCCCTCGCCCTGCGCCACGTGCATGTAGACGCCGTTCAGGTAATAGCGGGTCTCTTCAGTGGAGATGGCGAATTTCGCCTTGTCGAACAGCCGTCGCAGCACCGGCGCGGGGGCCGAGAAGTTCGACGAATATTCCGACGAGGCCATCACCGGAAAGTCCTCTTTCGGCAACGTCGCCAGGCTGAAGGTCGATCGGCCCGCGGTGACGGTCAGGCGGCCCGCCGCGGCGTCTTCGACCAGGTTCACCAGCGCGCCATCGGGCAGCTTGCGCACGATCTCGTGCAGCATCACCGCCGACACGGTGGTCGCCCCGGCGCGCTCGACCATCGCCGGGGCGCGGTCCACCACCTCGATGTCCAGATCGGTCGCGCGGAAGGACACCTGCGATCCTTCGGCCTCGATCAGCACGTTGGCAAGGATCGGGATCGTGTTGCGGCGTTCGACCACCGACTGCGCCTGCGCCAGCGCCTTCAGAAGCGTCGCGCGTTCGATCGAGAGTTTCATCCTGGCTTCCCCCTGCCGACCCGTTGAAGGGACGTCGAATTTATCCGGTTTTCACCGGGTCGCAAATGTCAAACCGGACTGTGAAAGGCTTTCACGGGGCCGTCAAGTGCGGCCCCGATCCTCAGCCCTGAAGCAGACGGCGCAGAAGCTGGAGATCGTCGGCCAGCTGGCTGTCGGTCTGCATCAGTTCCTCGATCTTGCGCACGCCGTGCATGATCGTCGTATGGTCGCGGCCGCCGAACCGCCGGCCGATTTCCGGCAGCGAGCGCGGGGTCAGCTGCTTGGCCAGATACATCGCCACCTGCCGCGGCCGGGCGATGGTGCGCAGCCGCTTGGGCCCGATCAGGTCGGACAGGCGGACGTTGTAGTGTTCGGCCACCTTGCGCTGGATCTCCTCGATCGTCAGCTTGCGGTCGGACGAACGCAGGATGTCTGCCAGGCAGTCCTGGGCGAGGTCCAGCGTGATCTCGCGCCCGACAAGGGAGGCGAAGGCGAAAAGGCGGGTCAGCGCCCCTTCCAGCACGCGGACATTGGTGGTGATCCGGTGCGCCAGGAACTCCAGCACGCCATCGGCCAGCACCAGACCGCGATACTGGCTGCGATAATAATCCACCTTCTGTTGCAGGATACCTAACCGCAGTTCGTAATCGGTCGGATGCAGGTCGACGACGAGGCCGCATTGCAGGCGCGACTTGATGCGGTCCTCCAGATCCTTGATCTCTCCCGGCGCGCGGTCGGCGGAGATGACGATCTGCTTGTTGGCGTCCACCAGGGCATTGAAGGTGTGGAAGAATTCCTCCTGGGTCGAATCCTTTCCGGAGATGAACTGGACATCATCGACCATCAGCACATCGACAGAGCGGAAAAGCTCCTTGAAACCCATCACCTGCCGGTCGCGCAGCGCCTGGACAAAGCGGTACATGAACTGCTCGGCCGACAGATACAGCACGCGCAGCTCGGGGCGGCGGGCTTGCAGGTCATGGGCGATGGCATGCATCAGATGGGTCTTGCCCAGGCCGACGCCCCCGTAAAGAAACAGCGGGTTGAACGTGACCGGACCGCCCTCGGCCACCCGGCGCGCGGCGGCATGGGCCAGCTCGTTCGGCTTGCCGACGACGAAGGTATCGAAGGTAAAGCGCGCATCCAGCGGCGCGCCGGGCAGTTCCTCGTCCGGAACCCGGGGCCGTGCGGGCTGGCTGCCTTGCCCGGCGACGCGCGGCGTGGCCGGCGCGGACCCTGCACCCACGGCAAATTCCAGACGATCAACCGGAGTGCCCGCGCTGTTCAACTGGCTGCGGATATGGTCGCCGTAATTGCGCTGGACCCAGTCGCCGAAGAAGATCGTCGGCACCTCGAACCTGGCCACCCCGTTCTTCAGCTGCGACAGCTTCAGCGGTTCGATCCAGGTGGCATAGTTGTGCTTTCCGACCCGCTTGATCAGCTCTTCGCGAACCTGCCCCCAGGTTTCATTCGTCATATTGCAACCTGCCAATGTCCCTGAACCGAAGGCGAGCGCTTCGATCCTGCCCCTAACCTTTTTCAAACGAGCCACACCGACCAGTCGCACCGCCGGCCGGATCGGCCATGCGGACGCAAGAGCTGTCGGGGGACGGAACGACGCAGGGCGCCCTGCCGGCACACCGGCAGCTTGGCCATGCAGACAGGGATGGCTTGGCTGCCATCTCAAATCCATTGATCGCAAAGAGAAAACTCGGATAGTGGCGCGGGATGCGCTGCCTGTCCGTGCAGCAGTTTTTCCTTCGCGATCCGTTCTTGTCCCCCAAGACGAAGTGAATCGCACGGAGACGCTAGCAAGGCCGCTGCGGGCACTGCAACCGAACAACGCGCTTGACAGGGCTTCGCCGAAATCGAATCCGGAGGCTCTGGCAAATCGGCAACGGAGCGCCGAACCGACCGCTTCCGTCGCCGGAAACGAAACGGGGCGCAGCCCTCGCGGGCGCGCCCCTGTCGGCATGCGGTTGCCGGGCCGGTTCGGGTCAGGCCTTGGCCACAGCCTTCACGCGGGCGGCGAGGCGCGACATCTTCCGGGCCACGGTGTTCTTGTGCAGCACACCCTTGGTCACGCCGCGGGCAAGCTCCGGCTGCGCGGCCTTCAGCGCGGCCTGGGCGGCATCGGGATTGCCCGAGGCGATGGCTTCCTCGACCTTGCGCAGGAAGGTGCGGATGCGCGAGCGGCGTGCCTTGTTGATGGCGTAGCGGGCCTCGGACTGGCGGGCGCGTTTCTTGGACTGTTCAGTGTTGGCCATGCTTGGCTTCCTTGCGGTCTGTCGGTTTCATTTCTGTCGCACGAAAGACCAGAAGGCACCGTCCCGAAGGGAAGGATCTGATTCTTGCCTAAGCGGGCCCACGCGCATGTGCGGCTGCCTATAGGGGAACTCCACCGGAAAGGAAAGCCCCTGCTTCAGCCTGCCGCGTCGGGGCCTTCGTTCCTCCTCACGACGCAGCGGCGAGAAGCCTAAGACGCACGACGAGCACCGGGCTATCGGTCGCGGAACTGCGGCTGGCGCTTTTCCAGGAAGGCGGCCATGCCTTCCTTCTGGTCCTCGGTCGCAAACATCGCGTGGAACATGCGGCGTTCGAACAACAGGCCCTCGGCGAGGCTGGTTTCCTGCGCGCGGTTCACGCATTCCTTCACGACCATTGCGGTCACCGCCGATTTCTCGACGATCTTCTGCGCGGCCTTCATCGTCTCTTCCAGCAGGGCCTTGGCCGGAACCACCCGACTGACCAGACCGCAACGCTCGGCCTCGGCGGCATCCATGAAACGCCCGGTAAGGTGCATGTCCATCGACTTCGACTTGCCCACTGCGCGCGTCAGCCGCTGGGTGCCGCCCATGCCGGCGACGATCCCGAGGTTGATCTCGGGCTGGCCGAACTTGGCTGTGTCAGCGGCAATGATGAAATCTGCCAGCATCGCCAGCTCGCAGCCGCCGCCCAGACAATAGCCGGCCACCGCCGCGATGATCGGCTTGCGCGCCTGGGCGATCACCCGGGCCTCGGGGCCGAAGAGATCGTCGAAGAAGACATCGATGAAACCCTTCCCGGCCATCTCCTTCACGTCGGCCCCGGCCGCGAAGGCCTTGTCTGACCCGGTGATGACGATGCAGCGCACCTTGTCGTTTGCTTCGGCCGCCGTCACCGCCGCCGCCAGCTCGCGCATGAGCTGAAGGTTCAGGGCGTTCATCGCATCTGGGCGGTTCAGGCGGATCAGCGAGACATAGTCCTCGATCTCGACGATCAGCGTTTCATAGGCCATCGCGGCCTCCTTCATGGCAGACTGGAGGGGACTCCTAGCACCAAACGGCGCATTGGCAAGTCAAGTCTGACAGGCGGGGCACCAGAAGGACGACCGGCCGGACTGCACCGTGCGGGTGATCCTGCCGCCGCAGCCTGAGGTTTCGCAAGGGTCGCCTTCGCGATCATAGACTTGAAAATGCTTGGAAAAATAGCCAAGCTCGCCATTGGCCTGCCGGAAATCGCGCAAGGAGGATCCGCCCGCCTCGATCGCCTCGGCCAGGACCTCGCGGATCACGGGGACAAGACCATGCACCTGCGCCTCCGCAAGGTCACCGGCCAGCCGCAAGGGGCTGATCCGCGCGCGATACAGCGTTTCGGCCACATAGATGTTGCCCAGCCCCGCCACGATCCGCTGGTCCAGCAGCGCGGCCTTGATCGGGGTCCGCCGCCCGCGCAGCCGCCCGGCAAGATAGGGTGCGTTGAAGTCGTTGCCGAAGGGTTCCGGCCCCAGGTCGCGCAGCAGCATGTGCTCTGTGGCGCGGTCCGTGGGCATCAGGTCCATCGCCCCGAAGCGGCGCGCATCGTTGAACGTCACCCGCGCCCCGCCAGCCATATGCAGCACCACATGGTCATGTTTCTGCGGCGCCGGGTGGTCGTGGTAGAACGCCCCCAGCTGCGCGCCGGACACCAGCATCCGCCCGGACATGCCCAGATGCACCAGAAGCGTCTCGCCACTGTCGAGATCGGCCAGCAGGTATTTCGACCGCCGCCGCAGCGTCGTCACCCGCCGCCCGGTCAGCCGGTCGGCCATCCGCTCCGGCAGGGGCCAGCGCAGGTCGGGGCGGTTCACTTCGGCCCGCGTGATGACCGCGCCCTCCATCACGGGCAGCAGGCCGCGGCGGACGGTTTCGACTTCGGGCAGTTCCGGCATTTCGGCTTTCGGACAGTTGGGCGCATTGCGGGCGCGTGGCGGCGCACTATAAGGAGGGGCTGGACCCAAGGATCGCAAGCCCGATGAGCGAAGAAAAGACCACCCATTTCGGCTTTCAGGACGTGCCCGAGGCCGAAAAGGCCGGGCTGGTGCATGGCGTCTTCTCGCGGGTGGCCTCGAAATACGACATCATGAACGACGCGATGTCGCTGGGCATCCATCGGCTGTGGAAGGACGCGATGATGGACTGGCTGGCGCCTCGCCCCGGCCAGAGGCTCCTGGACGTGGCGGGCGGCACCGGGGACGTGGCCTTCCGCTTCCTGAAGCGCGCGCCGGGGGCCAGCGCGGTCGTCTGCGACATGACCGAACCCATGCTGATCGAGGGGCGCAAGCGGGCCGAGGCGGAACGCCTGGCCGCCAGCCTTGACTGGGTGGTCGGCGACGCGATGGCCCTGCCCTTCGCCCACAACAGTTTCGACGTCTACACGATCTCGTTCGGCATCCGGAACGTGACCCGCATCCCGGACGCGCTGTCCGAGGCCTACCGGGTCCTGAAACCCGGCGGGCGGCTGATGGTGCTGGAGTTCAGCCAGATCCCGAACGACCTGATGCAGAAGGTCTATGACCTGTATTCCTTCAACGTGATCCCGGTCATGGGCCAGGTGATCGCGGGAGACCGGGCCTCTTACCAGTATCTCGTCGAATCGATCCGCCGCTTTCCGGATCAGGAGCGTTTCGCCGCCATGATCCGCGATGCGGGGTTCGAGCAGGTGAAATACCGCAACCTGACGATGGGCATCGCCGCGCTGCATTCGGGCTGGAAACTGTGAAAGGCCCCCACAACATCATCCGCCTGATCCGCACTGGCGCCACGCTGGAACGCACCGGGGCGATGGACGTGGTGCTGGAGGCCTTCCGCGCGCCCCCGCGCCTGCGCTTTGCCGCGCGGATGCTGGGCTGGCCGTTCAAATGGCTGGGCTTGCAGGGCGACCTTTCGTTGCCCCCGGCGACCCGCGCGCTGACCGCTCTGGGCCCCGCCTACATCAAGTTCGGCCAGATCCTTTCGACCCGCCCGGATATCGTGGGCGAGGAGCTGGCGCAGCAGCTGAAGTATCTTCAGGACAAGCTGCCGCCCTTCCCGGTCGAAACCGCCAAGAAGATGATCGAGGCCGAGCTGGAACAGCCCGTCGCTACCCTGTTCAGCGAATTCTCCGACCCCGTCGCCGCCGCCTCCATCGCCCAGGTTCACCGCGCCCGGCTGGCCGAGACGGGCGAGGAGGTCGCGGTCAAGGTCCTGCGCCCCGGCATCGAACGCGCCTTCCGCAAGGACATCGACGCCTTTTATCTGGCCGCGCGCTGGATCGAACGCCTTGCGCCCTTCTCGCGTCGCCTCCGCCCCGTCGAAGTCATCAGACACTTCGAAGGCGTGGTGATGGGAGAGCTGGACCTGCGGCTGGAAAGCTCGAACGCGGCGGAGTTCGCCGCGAACACCGCGCAGGATGAAGGGTTCCAGGTGCCGAAGCCGTTCTGGTTCCTGTCCAGCCGCAACGTGATGACGCTGGGCTGGGCCGAAGGCATCGGGCTGAACGACAACGACCTGATCGACGCGGCGGGTTTCGATCGGCGGGTGCTGGGCGCGCGGGTGTTGCAGCTGTTCCTGAACCACGCGCTGCGCGACGGGTTCTTTCACGCCGACATGCATCAGGGCAACCTGAAGATCGCGGCGAACGGCGACATCATCGCCTATGACTTCGGGATCATGGGCCGGATCGACGAATACACCCGCCGGGTCTATGCCGAGATCCTGATGGGCTTCATCCGCAAGGATTACCGCCGCGTCGCCGAAGTGCATTTCGAGGCAGGCTATGTGCCGCCCGACCGCGACATCGACGAATTCGCCCGGGCGCTGCGGGCGGTGGGAGAGCCGATCTTCGGCATGGACGCCAGCCGGATCTCGATGGCGCGTCTGCTGGCCTACCTGTTCGAAGTCACCGAACGCTTCGGGATGGAAACGCGGACCGAGCTGATCCTTCTGCAACGCACGATGGTCGTTGTCGAAGGCGTGGCGCGCAGCCTCGACCCGCACATCAACATCTGGCAGGTCGCCGGTCCCATTGTCGAACGCTACATCCGCGAGAACGTGGGACCAAAGGCCGTGCTGCGCGATCTGGTCAAGACCGCGCGGGTGCTTGGCCGGTTCGGCCCGAAGCTGCCCGCCCTGGTCGAGGCGCAACTGATCCGCGCCGGGAACCCCGCGACCCAGCCGCCGCGCCCGGAACGGTCGCGTGGCACTTTCCTCTGGCCCGCGCTGGCCGCCCTTGGCTTCGCGGCGGGATGGCTGGCGCGCGCTTACCTGTAGAAACGCCCGGACGACGGCATCACGACACCTGTTGCCAGCGCCCCTCGCGGCTGGACTGGTGGATCGTCTCGACCAGCCGCCGGATGCGCAGTTCCTTGCGGAAGCCGATGGGCTCCGCCCCCTGGCAGAGGATGGTCTGTCCGCCGCCTCAGTAGCCGCCCGGTTCCGCCGTGCCGGCCGTCCCGCCGGTCAACCTGCGGAAGCCGGCGACAGCGGCCCCGGCGGCGCTGGCCAGGAACTTGGTGTCGCCCCCCACCGTCGTCATGTCGAAGCCCCAGCCGATGGCGCGGGCGGCATAGTCGGGCGACCCGCAATGCAAGCCCGCGCGCAGGCCGTTGCGCTTGCAAGCGGCGAGGATCGTCTGCAAGGCGGCCAGGATCTCGGGTTCCTCCCGGTCCATGCCGGGGGCAAGCCTGCCCCCCGAAAGCGAGATCGACAGGTCCGCCGGGCCGACATAGATCCCGTCCAGCCCCGGCGTGGCGGTGATGGCGTCGAGGTTCGCCATGCCCTCGGCCGTCTCGATCATCGCAAAGGCCAGGATATTGGCATTGGCCTGCGCGGCATAATCCCCGCCGGCGGCGAAGGCCGCCCGGGTCGGGCCGAAACTGCGCACGCCCAGCGGCGGATAGCGCAGGTAGCTGACGAACCGCGCGGCGTCCTCGGCGCTGTTCACCATCGGGCAGATGATGCCCTGCGCGCCCGCATCCAGCGCCTTCATGATGATCCCCGGCTCCAGCCAGGGCACCCGGGCCAATGGCACCGCGCCCGAGGCCCGCATCGCCTGAAGCATGGGCAGCAGGTCGCTGTAATCCAGCGCGCCGTGCTGCATGTCCACGGTCAGCGAATCGAAGCCCTGCGCGGCCATGATCTCGGCGGCGAAGGGGCTGGCGATGGACAACCAGCCGTTGATCGCGGGCCGCCCCTCGGCCCAGAGCGCCTTCAGACGGTTGGGAAACATGCGCCCTCCTCAGCCGCCCTTCAGCCGCTGCAACAGATAGACCTCGCTGTCGGGCTTGACCGGAGCCGCGCGGTTGTTGGCGATGACCTCGCCATCCACCGCCACCGACAGCCCGGCCTTGATCGCGGGTGCCAGACCCGGATGCGCCCGTTCAAGCGCATCCAGCATCTGGCCCACGGTCGCGGCCTCGACCTCCACCACCTCCTGCCCGTCGGCAAAGCGCCGCAGGCTGGCCCAGAGATGGACCTTCGCCACGCCTCAGCCCTTCTTCAGCGCCTTGATCGCCGCCAGCACCTTGGGCGGCGAACAGGGCAGGCTGCGGATCCGCGCCCCCGTCGCCCCGGCAATGGCCGAAGCAATGGCAGGCAACGGCGGGGTGATCCCCGTCTCGCCCACACCGCGGACGCCGTAGGGATGGCCGGGGTTCGGCACCTCGACGATCACCGTGTCGATCATCGGCAGGTCGCTGGCCACCGGGATCCGGTAGTCGAGGAACACCGGGTTCTGCAACCGCCCGTCGGGGCCGTAGATGTATTCCTCGTTCAAGGCCCAGCCGATGCCCTGCGCGGCACCGCCCTGATACTGGCCCTCGACATAGGCCGGATGGATCGCGGTGCCCGCGTCCTGCACCACCAGATAGCGCAGGACCGTGGTCCGCCCCGTCTCCGGGTCCACCTCGACATCGACGACATGGGTGCCGAAGCTCGCGCCATAGCCGCCCGCCGTCACCTCGTGGTGGCCAGAGATCGGCCCGCCGGTCGAGCCCATCTTCGCCCCGATCTCGCCGATGGTCATGGGCGGGAACTTGCCCGCGTTCGGCCCGGCGGGGTGCGCCGCGCCGTCCTTCCATTCCACGGCGTCCGCGTCGATGCCCCACTCCGCCGCCGCACGCTTGCACATCTCGCGGATCGCGGCCTCGGCGGCGATCACCGCGGCCTTGCCGCTGGCAAAGGTCGCCCGGCTGCCGTGGGTCGGCTCGTTCACCCCAAGCGCCCCGGTTTCGACCACGTTCACCCGCACGTCCTCGTAGGGGATGCCGAGCGTTTCCGCGACCATGAGGCCGATCGAGGCGCGGCTGCCGCCGATGTCGGGCGTGCCGATCGACACGGTGGCCGTCCCGTCCTCGCCGATGGCCAGGCTGACCGAGGTCTCGCCGCCGTGGTTGAACCAGAAGCCCGAGGCCACGCCCCGGCCCTGGTTCGGCCCCAGCGGGATGCTGTAGTTGGGATGCGCCTTCGCCGCCTCCAGCGTTTCCTGAAGGCCGATCACGTCATAGACCGGGCCATAGGACGATTTGGACCCGTTCCGCGCCCCGTTCTTCAGCCGCACCTCGATGGGGTCGAGCCCCAGTTCCCGGCACAGCTCGTCGATCATGCTTTCCACCGCGAAGGCCGCCATGGGCGAGCCCGGCGCGCGGTAGGCGGCCGCCTTCGGGCGGTTGGTGATGATCTCGATCCCCTCGTGTTTCAGCGCGGGGATGTCATAGCAGGCAAAGGCGCAGGGCAGCGCCTCGCCGATGGGCGACATACCGGGGAAGGCGCCGCCCTGCATGCGGAAATAGACCTGGCCGGCGGTGATCGTGCCGTCGCGCTTCATCCCGATCTTCACATCCATCGAGGCGCTGGCCGTCGGCCCCGTGGCGCGCAGCACCTCCGACCGGCTCATCACCAGCTTGACCGGGCGCCCGCCTGCCTTCTTCGACAGCGCGAGCGTCAGCGGCTCCATGAAGATCGTGGTCTTGCCGCCGAAGCCGCCGCCGATTTCCGAAGGCGTCACGCGCAGGTTTGCCGCCTCGATGCCAAGGACGGCAGAGCACATCCGGCGGATGTACCAGTGCCCTTGCGTGCAGACCCACATCTCGCCGCGCCCGTCCTCGCCCAGCTGGCCCACGGCGGCATGGGGCTCGATATAGCCCTGATGCGTCGCCTCGGTGCGGTAGGTATGTTCGCGCACCACATCGGCGGCGGCAAAGCCCGCCTCGACATCGCCGTGCCCGAACTCCATGTAGCGCGCGACGTTGCCGTGCATCCCTTCGGGCACCGAGTAATCCGCGACACCGGGCCGGATCACCGGGGCATCCGGCGCAATGGCCGCATCGACATCGGTCACATGCGGCAGGACCTCGTATTCCACCTCGATCAGCCGCGCCGCGTCCTGCGCCAGCAGGGGCGAGGTCGCCGCGACCGCCGCCACCGCGTGGCCGTCATACAGAGCCCGATCCCCGGCCAGCGTGTTGTCCTGAAGGTTCAGGTCCTCGCCCGTCAGCCCCGTGGGCAGGTCGGCGCGCGTGACCACGGCCTTCACCCCCTCCAGCGCCAGGGCCTTGGACGCGTCGATCCTCACGATCCGCGCATGGGCATGGGGGCTGCGCACCACGGCGGCATGCAGCATCCCCGGCAGCGAGAAATCTGCGCCATACCGGGCGCGCCCAGTCACCTTGTCCAGCCCATCCGGGCGGTTGGGCCGGGTGCCGACGTACTTGTATCCGGTCTTCACATCATCCCGTGCCATCAGGCAGCCCCCCTGTGGTCTTGCCGCATCTCCGCCGCCGCGTCCTGCACCGCGCGGATGATCTTGTCGTATCCCGTGCAGCGGCACAGGTTCCCGGCCAGCCAATAGCGGATCTCGGTCTCGCTCGGGTCCGGGTTCCGCTCCAGAAGGGCCTTCGCCGCCACAAGAATCCCGGGAGTGCAGAAGCCGCACTGCAAGGCCGCATGTTCGATGAACTTGCGCTGCAAGGGGTGCAACCCGTCCCTGGCCATGCCCTCGATGGTTTCCACCCGCTTGCCGTTGGCCTCGGCCGCCAGCATCAGGCAGGAACAGACCAGCGTCCCGTCCACGGTGACCGAACAGGCACCGCAGTCGCCGGTGCCGCAGCCTTCCTTGGTGCCGGTCAGGTCCAGATGGTTCCGCAGCGCGTCCAGAAGCGTCTCGCGCGGGTCCGCCAGAAACTCCACCGGGTCGCCGTTGACGGTGGCGGTGACGTGAATCCTGCTCATGCCTTCATCCCTTTCGCCCGGTCATAGGCGATCTTCGCCGCCCGGCGAGCCAGCACGCCCGCCACTTCGATGCGGAACTCCTTCGTCCCGCGCTTGTCCGAAATCGGCTTCGCCTCGCCCTCTGCCGCCTTGGCCAGCGCAGCCAATGCCGCATCGTCCAGCGTCGTGCCGATGATCGCCTTGGCACAGGCCTCGGACAACAGGACCGTCGGAGCGACCGCCCCCAGCGCGACGCGCGCCTCCACCACCTTGTCCCCGTCAAGCCGCAGGTTCACCGCACAGCCGACGACCGCAATGTCCATCTCGGTCCGGGGGATGAACCGCAGATAGGCGTCGCCCCCGTTCTTTCCGCGCGGCGGCAGGGTGATCGCCGAGATCAACTCGCCCCTGGCCAGATTGGTCTTCCCCGGCCCCGCAGGCACCGCCTCGACCGGGATCTCGCGCGATCCGTTCGGCCCCGTCACCGTGACCGTCGCACCCGCAGCGATCAGGCCCGGCACCGAATCGGCGGCAGGCGAGCCGTTGCACAGATTCCCCGCCAGGGTTGCCCGGCCCTGCACCTGCGTTGACCCCACAAGGTTCATCCCCTCGACGACCCCCGGCCAGTCCCGCACCAGCTCTGCATGGCCGCCCAGCACGATCCCCGGCACCGCGATGCCGATCTTCCAGCCGCCTTCCGCTGTGCGTTCGATCCTGTCCACGCCCGGAATGTGCTTGAGGTCGATCAGATCGTCCGGCTGCACCATTCCGGCGCGCATCTGCACCAGCACATCGGTCCCGCCCGCCAGAAAGCGCAAGGTCCCGGAAGATGCCGCCGCAATGGCGGCTGCGTCGCTGAAGCTTGTTGGGGTGTGGTATCGCATTGCGCCTCCCTACCATAAGCAGGCGATCGCCTATCGCCGTTCGCCGCCGAGTTTGCGGCACCCGAAGCGCGGCTGCAATGGCAGTCTGCGACGGCTTGGGTCTGTCGCCGACCTTTCGACGCGCAAATGCGGCAACCCGCCAGCGATGCGGGCCTCGCATCGGCAGGTCGGCACGGCGACCCGGCCGGCGACATGAAAAACCCGCGCCGTCCGGCGGACGACGCAGCCAGGGCCATTGCCCGCGGCCAGAACACCCTGCGCCAGAGGTCCGACGGCCCGGCTTTCATCGGTCCGCCCGATGGTGCCGACGATCAGGTCAGCGGTGCAGCGTGTCGGTCGAAGAGAAGAACATCGCCTGGCTGACAGCCGAACGGACCTGTTCCTCGGTATAGGGCTTGTTGATCAGGAAGGCGGGTTCCGGACGCTCCCCGGTCAGCAGGCGTTCAGGGAAGGCGGTGATGAAAATCACCGGAATGTCGCCGAACTGCGCCAGGATCTCGTTCACCGCCTCGACGCCAGAGGAATTGTCGGCCAGCTGGATGTCGGCCAGGATCAGGTCGGGCCTGTCGGCAGCCGCCAGACGCACCGCCTCGCGGTGGGTGCGGGCGGTCCCGGTGACGCGGTGCCCCATGCCCTCGACGATGGCCGAGATGTCCATGGCGATGATCGCCTCGTCCTCGATCACCAGGACGGCGCCGCGCACCGACTGTTCCATCTCGCGCAGGGCGATGTCGATCAGTTCTGCGGCCTCGGCCTCGGTCGAACCCATGATCGCGGCGACATCGGCGGTGCCGAAGCCCTCGATGGTGTTCAGCAGCAGCGCCTCGCGCGAGTTCGGGGTCAGCGCCGCCAGATGCGCCTGCGCCGCGCCGGTCAGCGCGTCCTCGGCCTCGGCGACCGGCGCGCCGGAGGTGGACCAGATCGAATGGAAGACCGCAAACAGCCCCAGCTTCGGATCGCCGTGCGCCCCAAGCACGCCCGGATCGGCCACGATCGCTTCCAGCACGGCCACGGCATACCGGTCGCCGCTGGTCTGGTTCCCCGTCAGCGCGCGGGCGTATCGGCGCAGATAGGGCAGGTGTCGCGCCACGGTTGCCGAGTGGTCCACCGCTTCCTGTGCGAGCATGAGGTCTGTCTCCATGTTTCGTGGCAGATTTTGTTTTCCTGATCCGGAACCGAACGCGGCGCGCGACGTTTGGTTCCCGAAGCTCCGGAATAATTTTGAGCAGAACAGAAAATCACGGAACCATGACGACAGACAGGCGTTGCGGTCCGAAGGAACAGGATGCTGATGCGATGACCAAAGACCGCGACGAGGATCGACCGGACCGAAGGGCGATCCGGGCCCAGATCGACGAGAACCTGAAGCGGGTCTATACCGCCGCGCTGAACGAAGAGCTGCCGGACAGGTTCCGCGATCTTCTGGCGCAGCTGAAGGCGGGGGGCGGTTCGGGCAAGGGCGGTGCGGCGTGACCGGCCGGGACCGCTCGGCTGCGGTCGTCGTGCCGCTGGTGCCGGAAGATCCGCGCGACCGGCTGGCCGGGGCGATCCCGAAGCTGCGTGCCTTCGCGATCAGCCTGACCCGGGACGTGTCGCGCGCCGACGACCTGGTGCAGGAGACCATCCTGAAGGCCTGGACCAACATGGACAAGTTCGATCCGGCGACCAATCTGGATGCCTGGCTGTTCACCATCCTGCGCAACACCTTCTATTCCGGCCTGCGCAAGACCCGGCGCGAGGTGCAGGACAGCGACGGCGTCCATGCCGCCACGCTTTCGGTCAAGCCTGCACATGACGGCCGACTGGCGTTTCAGGAATTCCAGCGCGCCTTCGACAAGCTCAGCCCCGAACATCGCGAGGTCCTGATCCTGGTCGGCGCCTCGGGCTTTTCCTGCGAGGACGCGGCCGCGATGATGGGGGTCGCCATCGGAACGGTGAAAAGCCGCGCCAGCCGCGCCCGCAAGCGTCTGGCGGACCTTCTGCATCTTGAAGACGGCGAGGACCTCTTCGCGGGGACGGACGGCGCCACGCAGGCGGTCGTGCTGCGTCAGGCCGCGGCCGGATCTTGATCGGGGGTCCGGGAAAGCTCTGGCCAAGGCTCTGGCCGCGGTCCTCGCTGGGCACCCGGCTGGGGGCGACGCTGCTGCTGGCGCTGATGCCGCTGGGCCTCTTGTCGATCGTCCAGACCCGGGACGCCCTGGCGCAGCTGGACGCGACCACGCTGGAAGGCGTCGGGGGGGCCGCGGTCCAGTCGGTCCGCCCGCAGGTCGAGCTCATCCGGCAGGCCCAGGTCTCGGCGCGGGCACTGGCGGCGATCCTGTCGCGCGAAGGCCCGGAGGGTCCGGCCTGTGCGGACTGGGTCCGCTCGCTGGCCCGCGACATCCCACAAGCCACCCTGATCGCCTACATCCCGCTTGACGGCCTGATGACCTGTTCCTCGAACGGGGACGTCTTCGACTTCAAGGACAACCCCCGCTTTCAGGAGATGATCGCCACCCCCCTGCCCAAGCTGATCTACAACCCCGCCGGGCCGGTTTCGGGAATGGCCATCGTCGGTGCGGCCCATCCGGTCTTCACCCCTTCGGGCGCCCCGCGCGGCTTTGTCACCATCTCGCTGAACTACGCAGCGGTCGCGCCGGACGCCTATGTCGACTCCGTCGCCTCCTGGCATCCGACCTATCTTGCGACCTTTCAGGCGGATGGATCGCTGCTTCTGGCCTCGGATCCCGGCCTGGCGCCCGAGTCTGCCATCCCGGGCGGCATCAGCCGCGAAAGGCTTGCCGACCTTGCCGGCAAGCCGACCTTCGTCGCCACGCCCCAGGGGCGCCGGATCCTCTCCGTGGTCGGCGTGACGGACGGGCTGTTGCTGGTCTCGGTCTGGGAAAACCGCGATGCCGAGATCTGGAGCCGGGCAAGCAGCCTGACCCCCTATCTCCTGCCTGCGCTGACCTGGATCGCGGCGCTGGTTGCGGCCAGCTTTGCCTCGTCGCGCCTTGTGGTGCGGCATGTCCGGGCCCTGGCCAGGTCGATGGACGACTATACCGCCACCCGGAACCGCGTGCAGATCCCCGACCTTGACGGCGCCCCAACCGAGATCCAGCGCCTGCATGCCACCTACGAGGAACTGATCCGCACCATCGAGCAGGAAGAGGCCGAGTTGCAGAACCTGCTGATCGACAAGGACATCCTTCTGCGCGAGGTGGACCATCGCAGCGGCAACAGTCTACAGATCATCGCCTCCGTCATGCGCATGTACCGGCGCGAGGCGACGGATCCCGGCTTGCGGCAGGTTCTGGACAGCCTGATCAACCGGGTCATCGCGCTGTCCTCGACCCATACCAGCCTTTACGCGGTTTCGGGCCGGCAGGACATCGCGATGGACATGGTGCTGACCAACGTGGTCCGGCGTCTGAAAGAGATCCACGGCGTCGGGCTTGGCGTGGCGTCCAAGGACTTCCAGCCGGTGCAGATGGATGCGCAATCGGCCGTTCCGCTTGCGCTTGCCCTGGCCGAGGCGGTCGGCTGCTTTTTCTCGCGCCCGGGCCTGGGCGAGCGGGCCGTTTCCGTCTCGCTGTCCGAAAGCCGGGGCATGGTGCGGCTTCAGGTCGAAGGTCCGGTCGTGCCGGAGCTGCTGCCAGACGCGACCTCGGGCCTCACCGCGCTGCCGCAACGCATGCTGCGCCAGTTTGCGGCGCAACTGGGGGGGGCGGTCGTGCTGCGGCAGGACGGCGACCGGGTGCGGGTCGATCTGCATTTTCCCGTGGCGCGGCCCGAAGCAGGCTAGGCGCGGGCTGCGCGCAATCAGTGCCGGTGCAGAGCATGCCGCGCGTCAGATCCGGTCTGGCCGTCCGGCGCTGCGGCGGCCGCTTCGGCACGGTCCAGGCCGCGACCGAAAGCTGCCGAAAGGCCCGGCGCAAGGTCGCCCGCCAAGAGCCTCTCGGGCCGCGCCAGCCGTTTCAGATCGCCCGCAAGCCGGTCCCGAGCCGTGCCCAGCAGGCGGTCCTCTGCCTCGGTGCGGGGCAGAAGACAGGCCAGCGTCGCGCCCGCTGCCGCGGCCAGGGCGACGGCCACCAAAGGCTGCGCCTCGACTTCCGCCCGCGCAGGCTGTGCCACGGCCACACGGGCAAGATAGGTCCTTTCCCGCGCCTCCAGCGCCGCGGACCGCGCCGCCTCGCCCAGCGACTCGAGCCCCCGGCCCAGCGCAATCGCGGTCTCGGCGGCGAAGGCGGCGACAATCTCGGCACGGTGCCGGGCCAGATCCGCTGGCGGGGCCAGTCCGGTCCGGGCGGCGTCGTCGATCCGCGCCAAGAGCGCCAGCGCCCTGGCGCGCAGATCGCGCGCCTCGACCAGCCAGTCTTCCTCGGGCTCAAAAGGCAGCGGCTCGGCATCAGGGGCAGGCGGGCCGCCTTCGTCTTCCCAGCGGCTCAACGCCTCATAGCGGGTTCCGGCCAGGGTCGGGGACGCTTGCCCATCCTGCCCGGTCAGCCAGTCCGCCCCGCGCGCCAGGCCCTCAGAGGCTCGCGCCACCACAGCCGCAGCGCCCGATTTCAGCGATGCCGCGCCGTGGGACAAGATCGACGCCGGCCGCATCCGATCGCGCAGGGCCGCCAGCGACCGGGCCAGCGCCTCGCGGTCACGCTCCAGCGCGCGTTCGATTTCCGGAATGCTCTGATAGGACATATCATGTTTCCTTTCTGCCAAACCCGGACCGGACCGCAGCCACATCCCGGCCGAGACCGCGCAGCAGTCGTCCGGGCCTGCGCCCGCGCAGCCGCAGACCGGCCCGGCCCGCAGCGGCAAGTCCAAGCGCCAACAGCAGCATGAGCCCGCCCACTATCAGCGCCGCCCAGACCGGACCAAGCCCGGCATGCACCAGGGCGCCGACCGCGGCTCCGGCCAGGACGTTCAGCCCGACAAGCGCGACCACCGCCGCACCTGCCAGCTTCCCCAGCCCTGACGTGACCGAGCGCAGGCTGTCCGCAGCCTCGGCCCGGGCCAGCTGCAATTCACCCTGGACAAGGCGCCCGACCCCCGAAACCACCTGCAACAGCAGTCCCGCAAGCCCGGAATCGGCCGCGTTTGCCTGATCCGCAGAATGATCGCGCATCAGACCCGCGGTCCCCGGTCGGCCTCAGGCCCGCTCTCGGCCACACGGCGCGCGGCGGACGCACGCAGAAACCGCGCCGCGGCAAAGCCAGCCACGGCCGCGACCGCCATGAAGGCGCCCGGATGGCGCCGTGCCAGCGCGCGGACATCGGTTGCCAATTCGCCGACCGACCGCTCGCGCAGCGACCGCGACGCGCTCGACAGGCCCTCGGCCACCGTGCTCAGCACGCGCGCGGGCAGCACATCGACGGTCCGGTCCACAGAGGCCCGCTCCAGTGTCGCGGCCAGCCGCGCGCCGGCATCGGACAGCGTCTCGCGCACGGCATCGGCCTTGTCCAGGGCGACGTCGCGCGCCGACTCCAGCACCGCGCCCGCACCCGAGACGAGGGTGTCCCTGGCATCCGCCGCCTTGCGCCTGACGGTTTCCACGCCGGTCTCGGCGGCCTCTGCGGCCGAAGCGGCCATCTCGCCCGCCGCGGCGCCCATCTGGTCGCCTGCCTCGTCCACAGCGCGCAGCGCCTTCTTCCCGGTCTCTTCGGCGGTCTTCTTCAGGGTCTGGGTCATGGCTTGCATCTCCTGGGTCTGGGAAACATCACCGCGACGTCCGGCCGCGGGCTCTGCCACAACAAGCCGCGACACGCCGTTCGGTTCCGTCCCGCGTTTCGAGGCCTGTCGGGGTCGGCCATTCCCCACCTCGGGCGTGAGCCGGCGACGCAGCATGAGAGCCAGGATCCAAAGAGACGGGGAACCGGTCCGTCCGGGCTGCGTTGTTGGTCCAGAACCGCAATCAAGGCTCCTACCGAGCCTCCGAACCCCAAGGAGATTTCTCATGCTGGGATGGGCCGTTACCTTCCTTCTCATCGCCATCGTCGCCGGTGTTCTCGGCTTCGGCGGCATCGCCGGAACGTCCGCAGGCATCGCGCAGATCCTGTTCGTGATCTTCCTGATCCTCTTCGTCGTCTCGCTGGTCCGCGGGGCGATGTCGCGCTGATCCGGCGCCTACCGGACCCTCTGTCCCAAGGGGGCGGTCCTTTCCCTGCCGTCTTCCCCTCGACTGGGCCGCGACACCTGTCGCGGCCCGTTTTTCATGGCCGCGCGACACTCGCCGACAGAAGGCGGTCAGTGTAAGGGCAAAAGGACCGGACCAGCGGCTCAGGTCGTGACGGCGGGTTTCTCGACCAGCGTCACCGGAACCCCGTGGCCATCAAGGGTCGGCTGCACCCGGCGCAGGAACAGCCGCAGCGCGGCCAGCGCCGCGCCGGGCCGGACCGTCAGGAGAACGCTGCCTTCGCCACGCCGCAGCGCCGGCAGAAAGACCACGATCGTGCGCATGACGGAAAATATCTCGGCCGCGTCCGCACCGTCGGCGGCCAGCACCAGACGGTGCAACCGGCCCATCCCGCGCACCTTTTCCTCCAACGCGGCAAGCGAGGCGCTCTGGCCGAAATCGGCGCAGATCACCCGGGCCTCGGGCAGGGCGGCCTCGGCCAGGGCAAGGCGCAGCATCGACGGCCCCGCGACGATCACCTGCACCGTCGCGCCGGGCGCAACCAGTTCGGGCGCAAGCGACAGCGCCGCGTCGTTCATCAGGATCACGGCCTGCGTGCCGTGCGGGGTGTCGGTCTTGACCATTCCTGCCCTCCGCCTGCGCCGGACCACGGCGCGCAAGGGCAACGCAGCGGCGGGGGTGGCGGTTCCGACCTCTGGCCTCTGGCAGCAAGGCAAACGGGAACCGCCGGGCAGCAGCCTGCGTTGTCGCGCAATGGACCGGGGGAACATACCGGGGGGAACATACCGGGGGGAACATCATGCGCGAGACCGAGGCGACGGCCGCACCGGGGCGAGAGCCGGGGCAAGACAGGTCGGCAAGCCTTGCCGATGGCGGGCATGCCGTCGTGTCGCTGACCACGCTGGCCACCATCACCGTCGTCTGCACCATCCTCTACATCGGGCGCGACCTGTTCCTGCCCCTGGCGCTGGGGATGCTGTTCGCCTTCATCCTGACCCCGGTGGTCAATGCGCTGCGGCGGCTGGGCCTGCGCGACCTTGTCGCCGTCATCCTGACCGTGCTGACCACCGCTGCGATGGTTGCAGCCTTCGTCCTGATCTTTGCCTACCAGCTGTCCCAGATCGGAGCGAACCTGCCGCAGTATCAGGGAAATGTCCTGGCCAAGGTGGACACGATCCTGCAAGCGGGCACCGACAGCCGGATGATCCAGCACCTCCAGGAAATGATCGCCGACATTTCCGCCCGCCTGTCCGAGCGGACCCAGGCCGCCGACGATACCCGCGCGATGCGGGTCGAGGTGGTGGAACAGGCCGGCCTGAAGGCCTGGCTCGACGACGTGATCCTGCCGGCGCTGACCCCGGTCGCGATCTTCGGCCTGATCTTCGTCGTGGTGATCTTCGCGCTGCTGGAACGGGCCAGCCTGCGCGACCGGCTGGTGCAGCTGATCGGGGGGGCGAACATCCTGTCCACCTCGCGGCTGCTGGCCGAGGCCGGGGGGCGCGTCTCGACCTATCTTCTGGCGCAGCTGGTGGTGAACATCATCTACGCCGTGCCGATCGGCCTTGGCCTCTGGCTGATCGGCGTGCCGAACGCGCTGTTCTTCGGGCTGGTCACCCTGGTCCTACGCTTTGTCCCCTATATCGGCGCGGCGATCTCGGCGATCCTGCCACTTCTGATGGCCTTCGCCGTCTCGCCCGACTGGTCGCTGGTCCTGTGGACGGCTGCGCTGTTCCTGGTCGTCGAACTTGTCACCTCGAACATCATCGAACCCTGGTTCTACGGCCAGCGCACCGGGGTCTCGCCGCTGGCCGTGATCGTTTCGGCGATGTTCTGGACCTGGCTCTGGGGTCCGATGGGCCTCATCATCGCCACGCCCCTCACCGTCTGCCTTGTGGTGATCGGCCACCATGTCCCCTCCCTGCGCCTGTTCCCGATTCTCTTCGGCGACAAACCCGTCCTGGCCGAAAGCGCGCGGCTCTACGACCGCCTGCTGGCCGGCCGCTCCTTCGAGTTCACCGAGGCCGCGGCGACCTCGACGGCGCAGCACTACCTGGCGGACTACTACGACCGGACCGCCCTGCCCGCCCTCGCGCTCGCCCAGGCCGACAGCGCGGCGGGGCTTCTGTCCGACCATCAGGTCCACCGCATCGCCAGCGCGGCCTAGACCCTGACCGGCGATCTGGAAACCGTGGTCGAGGACGAACTGGCGTTGGCCGCAAGCCTGCCCGAGGGCGAGGCGCCCGAGGTGCCTCAGGCGGACGCGGCCGGTCTGGTCACCAACGGCCGGCTGGACGGACTGGGCCGCAGGATTGCGGTGATGGGGGCGCAGACCCGGCTGGACGAGGCGGCCGCCCGCATGGTCGCCCAGGCCATGCGCGCCGAAGGGGCAGAGGTAGAGCACCTGCCGCCGCGGGCCGCTCTGCCGCGGGCGCTTGGCGATTTCCGGCCCGAGACCCTGGTCATCGTCGGTCTGGACGGCACCTCGGGCACCGCCACCGACCTTCTGCTGCGCCAGATGCGCCGCCGACTGCCCGGCACCCGCATCGGCATCGCCCTCTGGAAAGCGCAGGGAATCGGGACACGGCCCGAGCCCAGGGGCCGCAGCCTGGCCGATTTTCAGGTCACGGGTATGGAAGACCTGTTCGCGGCGGCCTTCAGCCGCCCGACTGACGCTCCGGCACTGGCCGGATGACCGGGCAGGGCGCCATGGCTCAGGGCAGGTGCCGGTGGACGACCGTCACACCCCGCACCCGCCGCGCCATCAGCCCGATCCCCAGCCGGCGCAGCGGCGGCACCAGAAGCAGCAGGCCCAGCGCATCGGTGAAGAACCCCGGCAGGATCAGCAGCATCGCCGCCACCGCGATCAGCGCCTGGTCCACGACGGGCGACAGAGGATCCTCGGCCATGCGGCCCCGGAAGCCCTCGACGAACTCTTCCCGCCGCACCGCCATGCCGGACGCGGCGAGACGCCGCAGGATCAGCATGCCGCCCATCGCGGTCAGCAGCACCCAGGCCAGCGTCAGCCACAGGCCCAGCCGCGCGCCCAGGGTCACGAACAGCGCAATTTCCACCAGGGGAAGCGCCAGAATCGCCAGGATGATCGCCATCGCATGTCTCCGCCCGTCCGATCCGGCCTCGTGTGGTAGACTTCGGCGGGTGCCCACCCTACATAGGGTCCAACCGTGCCCATTCCAACGGAACATCAAAGGTTCAGAGGTCAGCAATGAACGGCTCCTTGATCCAGCTTCTTGTCCTAGCTGGGATCGCCATCTTCCTCATTCTCAAGCTGCGTTCCGTGCTGGGCACCCGCGACGGCTTCGAACGGCCCCCCTTGCCGCTCGAGGACGTACGCCCCCGAATCCGCCGCGACTTCGAGGTGATCGAGGGCGGGCCCGACCGCGACATCACCGACCATGTGGCCGAAGGCTCGGACGCCGCCCGCGCCCTGGCCGAGATGAAGAAGGTCGAACCCGCCTTTGCGGTGGGCGAGTTCCTGCAGGGCGCGCGCGGCGCCTACGAGATGATCCTGACCGCCTTCGAGAAGGGCGAGCTTGACCGCATCCGCCCCTTCCTGTCCGACGAGGTCGCCGCCAGCTTTGCCGAGGCCATCGCCGCGCGCGAAGCTGCGGGCCTGACGATCGAGGCCAATTTCCTCGGCATCAAGGAACTGACGCTGCACGATGCGACCTTCAACCCCGACAGCCGGATGGCCGAGATCTCGGTCCGCTTCGCCGCCGACCAGACCTATGTCGTGCGCAACAAGGCGGGCGAGATCGTCGAAGGCTCGCCGCGCGAGGTGAAGAAGACCCGCGATACCTGGACCTTCGCGCGGCGGATGGGGACGGACGATCCGAACTGGCAACTTGTCGCGACCGGCGACTGACCTGCCTTGCAATGCGCGCGGCCCGTTCCCTTGTTCCGGTCCTGCTTGCAGTCCTGGCGGCACTGATGCCCGCCCGACCTGCCCAGGCCGAGATGCTGGACTTCGACGCGCTGGACGGCTGGATGGAGGACGACCATCTCGCCGCCCTTTCCAGTTTCCTGCGCACCTGCGACCTGATCGACCAGCCGGACTGGAAACCGATCTGCGCGCTGGCCGCCGACGTGCCGAAGGACCCCGCCTCGGCCCGCAGCTTCTTCGAACTGTTCTTCCGTCCGGTCGTCGTCGGCCAGCCGCCCGCTCTGTTCACCGGCTATTTCGAGCCCGAGCTGAACGGTTCTCCCGTGCGCGGTGGCCGGTTCCAGTATCCGATCTACCGCCGTCCCCCGGAATTGCAGGACGGCGTCGCCTACCACACGCGCGCGGCCATCGAGGCCGGGGCGATTGCCGGCCGGGGGCTGGAACTGGCCTGGCTTGACGATCCGGTGGATGTCTATTTCCTTCAGGTCCAGGGGTCCGGCCGCATCCGCATGACCGACGGCACAGTGGTCCGCGTGGGCTATGCCGGGAAGAACGGCCACGCCTACCGCTCGGTCGGGCAGGAAATGGTCCGCCGTGGCACTCATTCGCTGGATCAGGTCTCGGCGCCGGAGATCGCGACCTACGTCCGCAGCAACCCCGAGACGGGCCGGGCGCTACTGGACACGAATCCGTCCTATGTCTTTTTCCGCAAGATCGGCACGCTTCGCCCCGAGGATGGCCCCATCGGCGCCATGGGGCGGTCGATCACCGCGCTGCGCTCGGTGGCCATCGACCCCAGGTTCACGCCCCTCGGCGCCCCGGTCTGGATCGAGAAGGACGGCCGCCGCCCGATCCGCAGCCTGATGGTCGCGCAGGACACCGGCGGCGCGATCAAGGGCATGCAGCGCGCCGACATCTTCTATGGCACCGGCAAGGGCGCGGGCGATGCGGCGGGCACGGTCAAGGACCCCGGACGCATGGTCCTCCTCCTGCCCATCGACCGCGCCTTCGCCATGCTGGACGACGACTGATCCCGATGGCCCGCCGCCGCAACCTCTCGCCCGAGGAGGCAGAGCTCTGGCGCAGCGTCGCACGGACCGCACGACCGATGCACGGCCAGAAGCTGCACCTTCCCGACCCGCCACCGCACGCGCCCGACCCCCCGCCGCTTGCCCATGCCAGGCCGCGCCTGTCACCGTTCGTGTTGGGCGAAAAGCACCGGCCGCCGGAACGGCACGATCTGGCCCCCACCCTGCCCCAGATCCTGGATCAGGCCCCCCTGCGCATGGACGCGGGCACCCATGCGAAGATGACGCGCGGCAAGCTGCAACCCGAGGCGCGAATCGACCTGCACGGGCTTACGCTTGCCGAGGCGCATCCCGAACTGATCCGCTTCATCCTGAACGCCCATTCCGCCGGCCTGCGCCTGGTGCTGGTCATCACCGGCAAGGGCAAGCGGCGCGAGGACCTGGGCCCGATCCCCCAGCGCATGGGTGCGCTGCGCCACCAAGTGCCGCACTGGCTGCATCTGCCCCCGCTTGGCCAGGTCGTGCTTCAGGTCTCCCAGGCGCATCTGAAGCACGGCGGCGGCGGGGCCTACTATGTCTATCTGCGACGCCGCTGACCGCCCGCCTGCGCCGTTGTCGCCCCGCGCCCGCCGACGATAAGCCGAAGGCGCAGGCAGAGGCCGCAAGGCCGTCAACCGCGGACCGCCACCTATTGCCCCTCGGCAATCGCCCCGACCGGGGCCAGCACGATCTCGGTCGCATTGCGCACCGTCAGCACCAGTCCCGGCAGCAGCCCCACGCGGGCCCGGGCGTCGGCGGTGAAGGCATCCGCGATCCCGACCAGCCCGCCGAACAGTTGCAGAAGTGCGGGGTTCTCGCCCAGGTTCAGATGGCCGGTGCCCGTCGTATAGGCGGCCGTGTCCAGATAGATCACGTTCAGATCCGCGATCTCCTTCACGCCGTCGATATTCCCCAACCGCGTGCCGGTGCCGGAAATGGTCGCCGAGATGTTCAGGATACGGTCGCGCGAACTGCCGAAGATCACGAAGGGCTCGGGCAGCTTGCCGATGTCGCGCGCCTGCGCGCGGAACACGTCCAGGTCCAGATCCGGCGCGATCAGAACCACGCCCTTGATCCGTGCCAGGGCCTTCGGCCCGCCCTTCAGCGCCTCCTGCCGCAGGGCCTCCATGCTCAGGAAGGCCCCCATGGAATGGGCCACCAGCACGATGCTTTGCGCACCCGCCCCCTCCACCTCGTCGATCAGCGCCACCAGACCGCTGCGCGAGGCCATCACCGAATCGCGGTCATAGACATAGCCCAGCGCAGACCCGCGCGAGGGCCAGGCGAAATGGACCGCCACGCCCGGCACCGCCAGATCGTGGTGCATCTGCGCCACCCGATAGACGCCCTCGGCCATCGTGTTGTTGAATCCGTGCACATAGACCACGACGTCGGTCTGGCCGCGCCGCTGCAACGCCCCGCGCAGGGCCGAGCGGAATTCGCCTGCCGATCCGAACCGCTGCCAGTGCAGCAGCAGGAAGTCCTTCCGCGCGTCCGGCTTGCGCGTCTTCGGCGGCCAGTTGACCTTGCCCGCTTCCCGCTCGGGCGGGATGCTGACGTCATAGCGCAGGAAACTGGCCACCTCCGACCGCTCGAAACCGAAGCCCGCATCGCCCTCGGCCCGGGTGGTGCCGACGAAGATCGCCTCGGGCGTTCCCCCGTCCAGCCCGGCGGGTGCGGTCTCGAAGTCGCCGCGCGCCGCGCATCCGGCCACCAGCATCACGACAATCAACAGCTTGCGCACGTTTCACTCCTCTTCTGCCCGACCCTCGCGCGACCCTGCGCCAGGGTCAACCCGCGCCGCAGGGTGGACAGCAGTTGGTTGCCGCCGTTACCCTTCGCCGATCACGAAAGGAAGCAGCGATGAAACTTTCCGGCAGGACCGCGCTTGTCACCGGCGGCAGCCGCGGCATCGGCCTTGCCACCGTCCGCGCCCTGGCCGAAGCGGGGGCCGAGGTCCACTTCACCGCGCGCAGCGCCGCGAACCTCGCCGCCGCCCGCCGCGCGCTGGGCGACATCCCCGCCACGGGCCACCACGCCGACATGACCGACCGGATCGCGATGGCCACGCTCATGGAGCAGGGCTTCGACATCCTGGTCAACAACGCCGCCGTGATCGGCCCGATCGGCCGGATCCTCGATGTCTCGGCAGAGGACTGGGCGCACAGCATCGACGTCAACCTGATCTCGGCCTTCCACGCCACCCAACGCGCGCTGGCCGGCATGGTTGCACGGGGTGGCGGGACGATCGTCAACGTCTCGTCCGGCGCGGCGCACCGCCCGCAAGAGGGCTGGTCGGCCTATTGCGCGTGCAAGGCGGGGCTGGCCATGCTCACCCGGTCCGTCCACCTGGAATACGGCGATCAGGGCATCCGCATCTTCGGCTTCGCGCCGGGGGTGGTGGACACCGACATGCAGGGCGCGATCCGCGCCTCGGGGATCAACCCGGTCTCGAAGATCCCGCGCGGCGACCTGGCCCCGCCCGACCTGCCGGCCCGCGCCATCGCCTGGCTCTGCACGCCCGAGGCCGACGCGCTGGCCGGGCAGGAACTGGACATCCGCGCGCCCGACTTCCGCGCCAGGGCCGGCCTGCCGCCGCTGGGTTAGCGCGGAAAGGCCCGGGCGCCCCACAGCTCCCGCACCCGCGCGTCGCGGCCGCAGGCCTTGCGGTAGAACTTGTAGGCATTGGCCTGCGACTTCGGCCCGGCGCGGGTCAGCACGATGTCCGTGCCCTTGTAATAGTCCTGGTGGTAGTCCTCGGCGATCCAGAACCGCTTGGCGTCCAGCACCGGAGTCACGATCTTCCGGCCCAGCACCGCCTCGGCCTCGGCCACCGCCGCCTCGGCTGCCTTCCGCTGCGCCGCATCCTGCACGAAGATCGCCGTGCGGTAGGCGTCACCCCGGTCGCAGAACTGCCCGCCCGCATCCAGCACATCGACCGAACGCAGGAACAGCGCGATCAGGTCGCCGTAGGCGATGACCTTCGGGTCGAAGGTGATCTCCACCGCCTCGTAATGGCCTGCATGGTTGCGGTAGGTCGGGTTCTGCAAGGTGCCGCCGGTATACCCCGACACCACGCCGCTGACGCCCTTCACCTTCTCGAAATCCGCCTCGACGCACCAGAAGCAGCCCCCGGCGACGATGGCCGTCTCGGCCCGGGCCGACCCGACGAAGGCCGGCAGAATGGCCGCCAGCGCGACCAGAACCCATTTTGGCATCTCATCCTCCCGAAGCACACGCGCCGAACGTGACGCCTTGTCCCGGGTGCGTCCAGTCACCGATCCGTGCTTCACGCCTCCGTGCTTCACGCCTCCGTGCTTCACGCCCAAGTGAAGCCTGACGGTGAGGCCCGCCGATCCGCGCATCCCCTCTTGGCCATTGCGCCGCGCCCGACTAGCCTGCCGGGGCAGTCGGCCTCGGCCGCCGCCGAATCCCTGCGCCGACGGAAAGGCCCCGATGCGTCACGCCCTGATCCTGATCGGTCTCCTGTCCGGCCCCGCCTGCACCCCCGCCTTCGCCGAGCTGTCGCTGCGCGAGGCCGCCGCCGGGCTTGACCTCTTCCCCTGCGAGATGAGCAACCTCAGCTGCACCACGCTGACCGTGCCGCTGGATCACTGGGCAAACGATCCCGACCGGACGCTGGACATCACCTTCGCCCTGTCCTTCGCCTCCGGGGAAAGCCGGGGCATCCTGTTCTATTTCGTCGGCGGCCCGGGCGGATCGGGCCTTGCCTCGACCGACAGCTACCTGGCCGCCTTCGACCCCAGCCTTGCCGAATCGATGGACATCGTCTTCGTCGATCAGCGCGGCACGGGGGCGGTGCATGGTCTGGCCTGCCCCACCGCCCAGGCGCGGTTCGACATCGCCCCCGTCTCGATCGACGACCCCGAAGGCGTGCTTGAAACGGCCGGCCGCTTCGTCACCGACTGCACGGCGGAACTGGACGCCGACTGGCTGCTGCCCTTCGTCAATACCGACCAGGCGATCCGCGATTCCGAGGCGCTGCGTCAGGCCCTGGGCGGGCCGAAGGTCTGGCTCTACGGCGAAAGCTACGGCACCCAGCTGGTGCAGGCCTATGCCACCCAGTTCCCCCAGGCAGTGCGCGGGGTGATCCTGGATGGCGTGGTCGATCTCACGCTGGACGCCGAGGGCTTCTACCGCCGCTACACCCTTGCAGCCGAAGCACTTCTGGCCGAGACCTTCGCGCTTTGCGACGCGTTGCCGGCCTGTGCCGCCGACATTCCCGGCGGGGCGGCGGCGGCCTATGACGATCTGGCCCGCCGCGCGGCCGAAGCGCCGATCCCGGTGCCCTATCCGCTGGCCGACGACACCATGGCCACGCGCCACCTGACCACGGGCTTTCTGGAGGCCAACGCCTTCTTCGCCCTCTATTCGCCCGAAGGCCGCGCCGAATTCCTGCGGGCGCTGGCGGCGGCCAGCCGGGGCAATCTGGTGCCGATGCTCCAGCTTGGCTACCTGAACATGTATATCGACCCCGAGACCGAGATCGGCATCCTGGATCCCGGCTGGTTCGGCGCGGCCTATTTCGCCATCACCTGTTCCGACTACGGCAGCGGCGCAGGCACGCCCGAGGAACGCGCCCGCCGCATCCTGGACGAGGCCCGGGCATTGCGCCCGATGGCACCGCGTCTCTTGCGGTCCTACTATCTGGAACGGGTGGCCTGCGCCTTGTGGCCGCATCAGGGGCCGGACCGGCGACCCGCGCCCTATGCCGGCGGCGACTGGCCGACGCTGGTCCTGAACGGCGACCGCGACCCGATCACGCCGGCCTCGATGGCCTATTCGGTGCTGGACGCGGCCCGCAACGCCTATGGCGTGTTCATGGCCGGCGGATCGCACGTGATCTGGGGCCGGGGTCAGGCCTGCCCCGACCGCATCGTCCAGGCGCTGCTCTACGATGGCACCCTGCCCGCCGCGCGCGAACAGCTCTGCCAACAGGAGCCGATGGCCGACTACATACCCCTGACGCTGACGGATCCGGCCGAAAGGTCCGATCCCTTCGCCGTCGCCCGCGCCGTCGAGACCGAGCTGTTCGGCATGATCGCGCTGTCCGGCTGGGACGGCCAGCACGCGACGAGCTTCGGCTGCCCGTTCGGCGGCACGGTTGCGGCCGCCGCGACCGATGCGGGCACCGACTACAGCTTCTCCTCCTGCCGCTACTGGCCCGAGATTGCCGTCCAGGGAACCGCGACCGACAGGCTTGTTGCGGATACGGCAGACAGCCTGTCGCTGGAGATCGAGGTCAGCGGCCAGGTCAGCGGACAGCTTTCTTGGCATCACGACCGCATCGACCAGTCCTACAGACTGTCCGGCAGCTGGAACGGTGGGCCGGCTTCCCTGCCGCGCGGCAAGCTCTGAAGGCCATGGGCCGCATCGGCGGCGTGGCGGTAATGGCTTGCGGTCGCCTCGATCAGGTCGGAAAGCCGCTGGCAGGCTGCGGGGGCTCCGGCCTGACGCGCCAGGGCCGCCGCCAGGTCCGGCAACCGGCCGCAGCGGTCCGCCGTGTCCACCAGCGAGGCGACCAGCGTCAGGCTGTAGGGCGCTTCGGCAAAGGCTTCGGGGTCCAGATCGCCCGGCCACCAGGGCACGCGGCGGGCCAGGTCGGCCACCGCTTCCTGCACCACTTCGGGCGCAAGTTCATCGCCGGTCAGGATGAACCTGAAGGCGCCGTGGAACTCGGGCAGGCGGCCCGGCATGGCCGAAGGCAGCCGGGCGAGCGACGGCAGCCGGTCCCGGATCGTCACGTCCTCGCGATACAGCATCGCATCGACCGCATTGTGATCGCGGATCGACACTTGCGCCGGGTTGTCGAAGAGTGTCCGGAACACGCGCGAAAGCTCCTCTTGCCGGGGTTTCGGGACGTTGGACCCGACCCAGGCCTGGAACTCTGCCGCCACGACCGCCATCACCTCATGCCCCAGATAGGCCAGCGCAATGCCCTTGACTTCGGCCCCCTCGCGCAGCGGGCCGACAAGGCGCAGGCTGCGCCAGGCAAAGGGGCTGTGCGACAGCCGCGCCATGCCCTGCACCCCCAGCGGCAGGGCCTCTCCCAGGTCGGACAGCGCCGTCCCGTCGGCCAGCGACAGGACCAGCACCGTAGCCAGCCGGGCGGGCCAAAGCTGCCCGGACTGCTGCGTCGCATTGGCATAGGCCCATTTCAACCGCGCGCGCTGTTCGGCATCGTCCAGCCAGTCGCGGACCGCGGCCCGCAGATCGGTCGCCGGTCCGGGTCCGACCTCGGGCGCAAGGCAGGCCGTCGCCGCCTGAAGCGCCGCCAGCGAGAGATCCTGAAGGTCCTCGGCAGCCATCTCGCCGCCGGTAAAGGATAGCCGCGTGACCGTGCCCGGAAACGCATCCAGCAGCGCGCGCGCTAGCCGGGGCGCCTGGGCGGCGGCGACGGACAGACGCAGTTCGACAAAGGCAAGCGTGACTTCCCCGGCCGACATCGGCCCCCTTTCCTCCGGGCCACCAGCCATGGTCGTCTCGGCGCTTGCGGCGCGCTCCTGACCTTCGGACATCTGCAACCTGATCCGCTGGTCGCGCGCGCCGAACCGGGCCTCGCCCCAGGCCAGGGACTGGACCGTCTTCTGGCTGACGATCTTGCCGCGGGCATGCCGGAACAGTTCGCGCGCGAAGTCCAGGTCGGCCACGAACACGCCCAGATGGTCGTCCAGTCGCCGCAAGAGGTCGGGATCGCGGGGCAGGCTGGCGGGATCCAGCAGCGCCCGGTAGTAGATCGCCTCCAGCTCGGCCCCCGGATGGTCGCTTGCATCAAGGCTCTCGAACCAGGCGATCGCCGCCTCGGCCACCGCCTTTGCCCTGGGGTCCCGCAGGGTCTGCGACAGCATCCGCCGGCGAAGTTCGGGGACATGTTCGACCATCGGCGGCTCCTCGGAAACAGGCCGCACCAGCCACCTTACGTCCGCCAGGCGCTTGAACAGCTGCGTTGCCTCGGCCCTCGTGAGCCCCGGCTTCAGCCCGCAGGGGCCGGCAAGCACTTCCCGGATCAGCTCGGGCGTTATCCGGCGCAGGACAAGGCCGGGGCTCGCCAGGGCCTGCACGTCCTGCCGCGGCAACCGGTTCAGGATGCGCGAGAACAGGAAGGTCTGCTGCATCTCGCCGTCCAGCCGCGCGCGCGCCTCCGAGGCCCCGTCCTCTGCCAGGGCGATCAGGTCGGCCCGGACATCGCGCCCCTCGCTGCCCAGGCTTTCGGCGAAACGTGCCAGCATCACCAGGGTCAGCGGGTCCGAGCCGTAGACCGCGACCAGCTTCGGCACCAGGTCCTCGGCGGCAACCTTCCTCGCCCGGAACTGGTCCCGCAAAAGCGCCCGACCCGCCCTCGTGCCAAGGTCGCCCAGGGGCAATACGCCCTGCACGGCAAGTCCGGGAAGCATGGACACCGGGATCCTGTCGGCCTCGCGGCCCGCCAGGATGACCCTTGGCTGCAACCGTCTGCGGCCAAGCAAAGCAATCCAGTCCGCAATCAGCCTGATCTGAAACTCGCCCAGGATCAGCGCCTCCTCGAAGGTGTCGAAGATCAGGACCAGCCGGATCGGCAGCTCGCCGTCCTCGGACAGAAGATCGTTCAGCGCGGCCAGACTGGCCAGGACCGCACTCGCCTCGCGGCCCGGATCGACCACCTCGCTGCCCGCCGCCACCCCGGCGCGCAGGCTCTGCCGGATCGCCGAAAGCCTTTCGTCCAGGTCGTCGCGCTGCTCTCCGATCTGGCGCAAGAGCTCTTGCGTCAGCGCCACCCTGTTCCCGGCCCGCAGGGCGGGCTGGTCCAGATCGAACACCGCCCGGAAGATGACCTCGCCGCGCCCGAGACGCCGGCGCAGCGCCTCGATCAAGGCGGACTTCCCGCTGCCGCCCAGCCCGGACAGGATCACCGTCGGCGCCGCGGCAGACCTGCGGGCAGTGACCGCTTCGGGGGGCACAAGCGGAGGCATCCGGACCTCGCCCCGCGCGGCGAAGGCGTGCAGGGCGGCCAACTGCGTTCCGCGCCCGTGCAGGGTCCAGCCCAGGATCTGCCGGCTTGCCGCACCCTTGTCGGCCGCGACCGTCGCCACGGCAAGCCGCCGCGCCAGGTCGGGCTCGGCGGCCCAGCCCTCAAGCGTGACCTCGACATTCGTCAAAAGCTCCAGCGCCTGCAACAATGCCAGAAGTTCGGGCAGTTCCGCCTCCGATGGTCGGGCCCGCCGCCGCCGGGCAATCGGCGGCGGCGCGCGCCCGCCCGCAAGCAGCAGTCGCAAGGCCCGGCCCAGCGCGTCACCGGAACCCGGCGGCAGATCGGCCAGCAGCTTGCGGCGCTCGTCTCCGCCGGGCAACCATGCCAGCCCCTCGCGCTGCGCATCCGGCGTCAGGCGCCAGAGCCAGGTCTCCCCCAGCTTGACCTCGGTCGCCACCCGCGCCAGCGCGCGCAGACGCGGCGCGTCCTTGCCCTTGGTCAGGCCCAGCAGGGTCAGGGGATCGAAGGCCCCCATCAGGGCCGCGCGGGTCAGATGAAGGGGGGCAAGGTCTACCATTCCTCAAGCGCCTTCATGTAAACCCTCGACAGATAGCCGGAGAGCAGCGCCAGCCTGGATCGCCTGCCCGCCTCCTCGGCCAGCACTTCGGCCGCGCCGATGACCAGCCTTGCGTGGCGCCGTGACTGGCCCACGTCCGGCACCTTCCCGACCCCGACGGTCAACCCGTCCAGGCAGCTTTCGACATCTCCCGCATCGATCTTCGCCGGGTCCGGCAAGGTGTCGAAGCCGATCAGGTTCGACCCGACCCCGGTCAGCGTGTCCTTCAGCCCGATCAGCACCACGCGCAGCACTGCGCGCAGTTCTTCGTCGCTGTAGATCCGGTCCAGAAGCATCCGCGCCCCGATCCCCGGCAGGCGGGCCACGTCCAGTTCGTCGATCACCAGCCACAGCGTCCGGGCCTGCGTCGGATCGGCCCTGGCCATCTCCAGAAGCACCCGCTTCATCGCGTTGAAGATCCCCGCCACCGTCGCGGCCGCCGTGGTCAGGTTGCCCGGCGCGGCCAGCGCCGCGTCGATCCGGGCCGCCGGCATGCCGGCCCGCGCCAAGATCATCCGGGCAAGGTCCAGCGCCCGCGCCGGCAGTTCGGTCGCCGACAGTTCGATGATGATCCGCGTCTCGATCGGCAGCGAATCGCGCAAGAGCGCGGTCGAGAAGCTTTTTCCGCTTTCCTTCGGCCCCTGGACGACAAGGATCGCCGGATCGGGCCGCAGCGCCATCTGCCGCAGCGTGCTCTGCGAGCTGAGCCGCCCCACCACCGCCCGCGATCCGTCCGCCAGCCGCCACAGCCGGTCGTTCAGCCCCTGCGGATCGCCCAGCCTCGGATCGCCAAGGTCAGGGCGCGCTGCGTGGATCGACTTCAGAAGGACAGCCAGATTGTAGTGCTGCGTGACCTGACCTTGCGCATTCCGCACCCTGGCCGCGGCCCGGTGCATCGCCACGGGTTGCAGCCTGTTGTTCAGGCACAACCCGCCGGAGGATCCGCTGGCCGTCCAGACCTCGTGGCGCAGATGGTTCGGGTCGTGGTCGTCCAGCCGCGTGTTCCTTGCGAACCCGGCCCGTTGCGGCACGCCGGCCGGATGCTGGAACACGAAGAAGTTGTCGTCCTTGTGGTCAAGCCCACCGAAGGCTGCCAGATCGTAGAACCCCCGTTCCCGTCCGGGCGCCCCCCGCAGCCGGATCGCGCAGTAATCCAGGAACGTGCCATCCGGGCTGAAGGCTTGCGGCTGCGGGTCGCCGGGCTGCCGTGGCGCCGGACTGAAGCCGACCAGCCAGTTCTCCTGCACCGGATGGGTCCGACCGTCAGCGGCTCCCAGCCGTTCGAAGGTGCAGGACAGCCGCGCAAAGCTGCCCTCCAGCATGTTGCCCGTTGCCCTTTCAAGCAGCGGAGCCACCACATGCCAGCAGGTCAGCACCGTATGCAGCCCGATCAGGAACCCCGTGCCCTGGCTCACCACCTTGTCCTGCGCCGCGTCCAGCACCCGGACATGGCACAACCGGCGGGCCGACAGGTTGAAGGCGGCCAACAGGTCCGCCATGCCCAGGGCGGGGGCCATGGCCGTGACGAAATCCTGGGCAGCGACCCCGGCCGCGCCGAAATTCTCGGGAAGGACTGAAAGCGACCCGCCCGCCGCCTCGGCCCCGGTGATCGCCGCCGGCAGGTCGATCATGCCCAGCGCCGCCAGTTCGGCCATCAGGATGCCGTGCCAGGGCGGATCGGCCGCCGAGGCGGCCCTGATCACCGCTGCGAAGGCCTGAACCGGATCCTGGAGGCCCAAAGCCACCGTCTTGAAGTCGTCGAGGTCCGGCGAGACCCGCGCGGCGATCTCGTCATGGATCGCGGCCACGGCCGGACGGCTGCCCGTGATCCCGCGCGCCAGTCCCGTTGCCTGGGCGTCGGTCAGGGTCGGCGCGGTCACGGCACCAGCACCGAAAGGCCGGGGGTGGTCAGCCGGACCTGGGCCAGGTCATGCGCATGGTTGGCCCGCAGCCAGTCACCGGCGAAATGCAGCCCCACCGCCGGCAGATCGCCCGCCAGATGTCCGACGACCGAACCGGAATTGCCGCCCAGCGTCGTCGCGTCATGGTCGAAGACCCAGGCCCGCGCCGACTGCGCCAGACCGGGGCTGAAATACTTGCGGCGATAGTTCAGCCCGAACAGCTCGCGCAGCCTTTCGACCACATCATGCCGCATGGCGCCACGTTCGTCCCTTGGCACGGCCGTCGGCGGCGCCGGGTAGCCCACCACGAACAGGTTGGCATCCGCCCCCCGCCAGGCGGTGTCGGCGTTGACCCGGAAGGGCTTCGGCAGCGCCATGCCTGCCGCGTTCACCGTCTGGACGCGCAAAAGCGCCATGTCCAGCTTGTCAAAGCTGATCGGCAGCCGGCTGATCTGCTGCGGTCCGGCAAAGGCCACCTCCTCGATGGCGAACTTCTGCGCCGGATCGTTGCCCGAGGGCGAAAAGTCGATCGTTGCCGCCCGCACCATCTGCCAGCGCCGCGGGCTGTCGGCGCGCGGCAGGGGGCTGGCGAATTCCTCCAGCACATGGCGGTTGGTCATCACCAGCCCTTGGCCTGCGACAAAGCCCGTGCCCAGATGGATGCCGTCGCCGTCGATCCGCCCCACGGCCTGCAACGGCCCGTCCTCCAGATCCTGCCGCGCCAGCGCCAGCAGCCCGGCGAACTGGCCGAGATCGGGGTGATCGGTGTCGATGGTCTGCACCTGCCGCCCCTCCGGCGTGGTGCGCCAGTTGACCGCAATCGCGGGGCGTTCGGTCAGCGAGACCAGCGCCTCAAGCTGGATCATCACCGTGTCGTCCAGCCGCGCCGAGGTGCCCTCGGCATGCAGCCTGGCCAGTCCCTCGTCCAGCCGGTTCAGGTCCACGGTCTGCGAACTGTTGGCCAGACGCTCGGCCAGGGGGTGCAGGAACTCCTGCCGCCCCTGCGGGTCCAGCCGCGCCTGGCCGACCTTCGGATCCATCGCCGCCGCGGATTCCGCCGTGATGCCCGGCACCCGCGTCGCGGCAATGCCCGTCAGCACCCGGTTCACCCGTCCCTCATCCACCGGGGCAGGGATCAGGATCGAGGGCGCCCGCGGCCGCCCGCGCAGCGCCAGCTGCGCCAGGCGCGGATCGCGGCTGGCCGCCGCCGCATCGGCCAGACCGGGCGAGGCCATCCGGAACGCCCGCGCCTCGCGCCCCGGCCCGCGCGGACTTCTGCCCGCCCGCGCATCGGCCAGGGCCAGGGCCGCGACTTCCGGCCCGTAGGCGTCCCAGTCGAAGTCGGGATCCACCCGCCCCGGACCGAAAAGCCGCGTCAGCGCCTGCTCGATCCCGCCGCTCGGGTCCGGGTCAAGCGGCGATTCCGGCGCAGCGGCCGCGATGCCGGCCAGCGGCAGCTGCAACAGTGCCTCGGCATTGATCACGCCTGCCCCCAGGCCCGAGGGGAAGCCCGGCGGCTTCCGCGCCGTCTGCTGCGCCGCCGTGCGGAACAGCGCCTGCACGCTGATCCCGCGCCGGTTCGCCTCGGCAATCACCTGTGCCCGGCCGTGGTGGCCCAGCCACAAGGCCGCGATCCCCGCCGTCAGCGCCGTGGCAAAGGATGTGCCCTGCCCGCCCACGACCCCGTCCCTCGGCGCCGTGGATTTCTGCCGGTCCGCCCGCCAGACGAATTCCGCCGGGGCCGAGATGTCCACCGCCGGCCCGTGCGACGAGCCCTTCCACTTCTTGTCCTTCTGGTTGGTGCCCCCGACCGCGATCATCTCGGGATAAGCCGCGGGCCAGACCACCGCGCCGATGCAGTTCCCCGCCGCGGCCACCAGGATCACGTTGTTGCGCACCGCCCGCCGCACCGCCTGGCGCAGCGCAAAGGTCGGGATGCCGCCCAGGCTCATCGAGATCACATGCGCGCCGACATTGACCGCATGGTCGATGGCCCTGGCCACCGGCGCCGCGTTCACGATCTTCACATCATTGATCGCGCGGATCGGCACCAGCGTCGCCTTCGGGGCCGCGCCCTTCATCAGGCCGCCCTCGCCCGAGGCCAGCACCGACCCCGTTCCCGTCCCGTGCCCAGGGTTCGACATCGAGGGCAGAAGCGGATCGGTCGGCTGCTTGCCGCCCTCGATCAGGTTCAGGGATTTCGAGAAATCGAAGGTGGTATCCGCGAATTCGGCATGGTCGGCGATCCCGGTATCGGGCTGCGCCACGATGATCCCCTGCCCCTTGCCCGGAGACAGCGCCCAGGCCTGAAGCACCCGCGTCGTCTCCAGCGCCCAGGTCTTGGGCTCGGGCGCGATGCCCTTCGCCCAGCAGATCGCGTCCATGACCACGCCTTCGGTCCCGGCGGGGACCTCGGGCACGGGCTCGACATAGACCGCAGCGCCGATGTCGGGATCGCAGGCCACCAGGCCCAGGGCCTTGCGCAGATCGGCGCTGATGGCAAACAGCACGTCCTCGGGCAGGGTCCGGTCAAGGCCATGCGGGGCGAAGGTATAGGTCAACGGCTCGTCCGGCTCGGCCGCCTCGAACAGCGGTTCCAGCGCGAAACGGTCCGATCCCAGAAGCCCCGCCAGCCGCTTGCGCAGCGTCGCCCCGTCCTCGCCACCCGCCGGCACCGTCAGTGCCAGCCGCAGCCGGTCGGGGTCGTAAAGCGACCGCCCGTCCTCGGGCGCGGCCTCCTGCATCAGCGAGCGCAGGAACGGCAATCCGGAAAGCGACATCGGCCCAACTCCTGTTTGCAAAGGTTAGTTTCATGGAATGGACAGGACCGGAGCAGCAGCAGGAAACGATCGGCAGAGACGCCAATTCGTCTCTGGCAGGGGTGCCGATGCAACGGAGAGAAAACCGGAAACAATCAACAATCGCAGAAATTGTAACGCATTTCCGCGCATTTCAGCGTGAATAATGCGTCAGGTTCCGCCCAGGGTTGAAACAGCGATTGGCCGACTCGGGCGATTGCGGTAAGGTGTCGTTCAGGCGCCTCATTCATTTCCGCGCCCGCATCTTCCGAATCACCTTGCTGTTTTTGCCGGGGTTTTCCGGCGTCTGTCGCATTTTTCCGGCCCGCATTCCGCAGGCCAGCCCATTCAGGAAGGACATAGGATGGCCGAGACCGTTGTTCGCAACGAGTATGGCGAAGTCGTCTTTGTGCAAGGCCCCGAAGCCTCGACACTGGAAAGCGCCACGACTCTGTCAACGCCGCAACTGGCGGCGGAACACTACATGAAATCCCTGCAAGGCACGCTTGGCCTTGCAGGCACCCGGCTGGCGGGAGAGCCTGTGCCGGAAGGCGCGGGCGACAGTCCGGTCGCCGAATTCCAGTCCGAGAAGGACATCGCGGGCACCAAGGTTGTGGTCTATCGCCAGACCGTGCTGGGTCTCGACGTGTTCGGGGCGCGGCTGGGGATGCAGATGAACGGCGATAGCCTCGCGCTGGAATCGGTCCAGTCCTCGATGCATGCCGAGATCCGGGTGGAAAACCCCTCTGCCCTGGCCGAAGGCGGGCCGCGCAAGGTCAGCCGCGCCGCGCTGATCAAGATGCTGGGCTTCGAGCTGCCCGACATGGATAACGCCCGGATCGAGCGCCAGGTGGTGCTGCGCTATGAACCGGACGAACGCGAGGAAGCCCATGACCACGAAGGCTGCATCGGCGGCCCCGGGGTCGAACTGCCGCATCTGCCGGCGCCCAGGCTGAAGGGGCTGGCCAAGGGCAAGCACTACATCTGCGACGAGGTGCTGTTCCAGGCGGCAATGGCCAAGGGCCAACCCCAGGTCAACTGGCGCGCCCTGGTCGAGCCGAAGTCGGGCGACGTCCTCTATCTGCGCGCGCTGGTCGCCTGCGCCACGGGGCTTGTCTTCGACCGCGACCCCCAGACCCAGACCGGGGCCGCCGTCACTGCGGCGTCGCCGAACGCGGTGCTGAACCCGTTCCGCAGTTCGCGCACGCTGGCCGGGCTGACCCCGGCGGCGCCGCAACCGCTTGCCGGGACCTATGTGCGGATCGCCGAGTTGCAGGCGCCGGTGCAGGCATCCCCGACCGTTCCGAACAATTCCGGGGCCTTCAACTTCGATGCCCAGACCGAAGAGTTCACCGCGACCAACTGCTACTACCACAACGACCGGCTGTTCCGCACGATGGAGGATTTCGGCTTCAACGTCGCGACCTACTTCGACGGGACGACCTTCCCCGTGCCCTGCGACTTCCGCGCGCTCGGGGATGGGGTGAACGCCATGGCCCCGGGCAATGCGATGGGCAACGGGCTGCGCGAGTTCCTGTATGGCAAGATGATTGCGGGCCGGACCATCGGGATCGCCACCGACAACCGCGTCGCCTGGCACGAATTCGGCCATGCGCTGCTGTGGGACCATGTCAACAGCCCGAACTTCGGCTTTGCCCATTCGGCCGGCGACACGCTTGCCGCGGTGCTGAACGACCCCGGCTCGCAGGCGGCGGACCGCTTCATGACCTTCCCCTGGACCGGGGCGGGGCTCAACATCGACCGCCGCCACGACCGCGCCATCGCCGACGGCTGGGCCTGGTTCGGACCGCGCTGGAACACCCAGTACGGCGGCGAACAGGTGCTCTCGACCACGCTCTTCCGCTTCTATCGCGCGATCGGGGGCGATTCCCCGCATCTGCCGACCCAGCGGCGGGCGGCCGAGGTCACCGCCTTCCTCATCTTCAAGGCCATCGGCCTGATGACCGCCACGACCCCGATTCCCGAGGTCTTCGTCGGCAATCTCCAGACCGCCGACCGCACCACGTCCGCGTTCAAGGGCATTCCGGGCGGCGCGCTGCACAAGGTGATCCGCTGGGCCTTCGAGAAGCAGGGCCTGTTCCAGCCCGGCGCCGCCCCCGGCCAGCCGCAGACGGTGAACCGCGAAGGCAACCCGCCGGACGTCGATGTCTACATCGACGACGGGCGGGGCGGGGAATACACCTATCTTGCGAACCACTGGTCCTGCCAGGACATGTGGTGCCGCCGCCGCCCCGACGGCGGGCTGACCCACCAGAACCCGCTCGTCGGCTTCCGCAGCTACATGTATGTCCGGGTGAAGAACCGCGGCCTGCAACCGGCGCAGAACGTCCGGGTGGATGCCTATCACGCCCTTCCCGGCTCGGGTCTCGCCTTCCCCGACGACTGGGCGCCGATGGACACGCCCACGCTGTCGGCCCCCGGCCCACTGGCACCCGGTGCCAGCGTGATCCTCGGCCCCTTCCGCTTTGTGCCCACGGTGGTCGGCCACGAATGCCTGATGGCCATCGCCCACGCCACCGGCGACCCCGGCAACGACACCACGATCCAGGGCACGATCCCCGAACACCGCTTCGTGCCCTTCGACAACAACATCGGCCAGCGCAACGTCTCGCCGGTGCGGCCGACGCTCTTCGACATCATCAGGCTCTTCCGCAGGCACGTCATCTGGATCCGCAACCCGTTCAAGAAGCCGGTCGCGGTGCGTGTCGAGGTCACGCTGCCGAAATTCCTGCAAAAGCTGGGCTGGAGGCTCGCCATCCGCTCGGCCGGCGGCGCGAAGTTCGAACTCGGCCCGCGCGAGACGCGCAAGGTCATGCTGGTGCTGACCCCCGGCAAGGACTTCGACGCCGACCAGCTGCGCCAGTCGATCGACCGCAAGGACGACGAGATCCAGATCCGCACCCTTCTGGATGGAGAGCTTTCGGGCGGGATGACCTACAAGCTCGACTTCCGGATGGACAAGGACGACGACCCGGGCGAGCCCGACGACGAGGATCCGCCCAAGGACGGCCCGAAGGACTGGCCGCCGAAGTTCCCCGACCGGCCCGTCCGCACGCGCAAGCCCACCATCGAGGAAATCCTGCGGATCCTCCGCGGTGAAGCGGCCGAGGGCGGCAGCCGCGGCATCCGCACCATGCGGCTGGAAATCGACTTCGACGACGGCTGACCGCGCAAGACCCGCTCCGGGGCCGCCCTGGCCCCGGAGCCTTGTTCCTCAAGATTTCCCGGAAGGCCTTTTCCATGACCCGTTCCGCCTCCGCCTCTGCCCAGGCGGGCCTCCTGCCGCACCACCAGATCGAGCCGACCGCCACGATCCGGCGCAAGCTGGCCGCGGTCCTGTGGACGGCAACGGTTGTCCTCGTCCGCCATGCCGAACGCGGGGCCGGGGCCGATCCGGCGCTGACCCCGGCCGGCCAGGCCCGCGCGGCGCTTCTGGCCCGGATGCTTCAGGACGCCAACCTCTCGGCCGTCTTCGTGACCGACACGACCCGTTCGCGCCAGACCGGCGGCCCGGCGGCGCAGGGCGCGGGGCTGCAACCGACGCTCTACAACGCCACCGACGCCGCCGGCCTCGTCGCCGCGATCCGCGCCGGCCATGCCGGGCGCACCGTCCTGGTCGTCGCCCATTCCAACACGGTGGACGACATCGCCGCCGCGCTTGGCGCGCCCGGCCTGGCCGAGCTGGCCGACAGCCAGTTCGACCGCCTCTTCGTGCTGACCCGCAGCTGGTGCGCCACCCGCCTGCTGCGCCTGAGCTACGGAACCCCCACGCCCTGACCCTTCAGGAGACCCGCCATGCCCCGGATCACCCGCGCCATCGTCCTCCTCGACCAGACCAGCGGCAGCCTGCGCGAGGACGACGGCCGCATCCTCGGCCTCGATCTCGCCCCCAGCCTGCGGGACACCGCCGCCGGCCTGTCCGGCGTCGAGATCATCCTGGCCATCCCCGGCGCGGCCGACATGCCGGGGACCGAGCGCCTGTCCGGCCTTGCCCCCGCAGGCCTGCGCCTGCAACCCATCGGCCCCCTGTCCTACGGCGGCCTCGCCGGCCTGTCGGGCGGCGATCCCGCCACGGCCCTTGTCTCGGCCGACCGTCGCCTGCGGGGCGAGGCGCGGGCCGCGGGCTTCACCCCCGCCGCCCATCCCGCGCTGATCCCGATGCTGGCCGGGGGCCAGACGCCCGTTGCAGCCCGCATGGCCGGCCCGCGCGCAAGGCTGGAACGCTTTGCCGCCCGGTCCGGTGCCATTCCGATGCAGTTCCAGCCCGCCGCCGAGGGCTGGGCGCTGATCGCCCTGATCCCTCCGGATGCCCAGGCCGATGCTGCCAGCCTTGGACTGTCCTTCTTCCCGCTTGCCTGCGACCCCGCGACCGAGGATCTGGTCTGGGCGCGGCTGGACAGCGACGTCCACGGCCAGCACGACGACCTTGCAACCGCCCTGGCCGGCCGGCCCATCCTGTACAGCGAACCCGGCCAGATCCTCATCGCGCTGAAACCCGGCGAGACGGCAGAGGCCTTCCACCTGCACGGCGGCCACGGCCATGCCGAATTCATCGCCCCCGATCCGGGCCTGCTCCTGCCCGCCATGTCCGAAGCCGCCGATTTCGACGTGCCCGACGTGGGCAAGCTGCCCGAAATCCTCGAAGCCGTCGAACTCGACCCCGAGATCCGCAAGATCCTTGCCACAATCCGCCCGCGCTGCGCGGTGGTGACGGCCGGCTACGCCGCCGACCTCGACCGCTATACCGGCGTCACGGCACTTGACGCCGCGGGCCCCATCGTCTCGCGCCATTCCGCCCACCCCGACAACAAGCGCGCCGAAGCCGCGCTGATCGCCGACCTCCGCGCCATGGGCTACTGCCCCTGGCGGCACGATTTCGTTCATGCCGGGGCGACGCATTCCAACATCATCGCCGACCTGCCGGGCCTCGGTCGCCTGCGCATCCGGCCCGAGATCCTGGACCGTTACCTCCGCATCCTGCGCGATTCCGGTCCCCTGCCGCCGCCCGACCGCTGGCTGCCGGGCCTTGACACCCTGGCCCCCGAGGCCTGGGCCGAGGGTCTTGCCGATCTCCCGGATGCCACCATCCGCGCCGAGATCGAAAGGGTGCTGAAGCTGCAACCCTGGTTTCCCTGGTGGAAGCAACGCTGCCCGCTTCCGGGTTTCGGCGCGGGCCTCGTCATCGTCGGCGCGCATATGGATTCCACCGCCGGGTTCGAGCCGGGCTATTCGGCGCCCACCAGCCCCGCCCCGGGCCGCGACGACAACGGCTCGGGTCTTGCCGGCGTCCTGTCGCTGGCCCGCCACTTCCGCGCCTATGCCGGGCGGCTGACCCACACCGTCCGCTTCTGCTTCTTCAACGCCGAGGAATCGGGCCTCGTGGGGTCCAAGGCCTATGCCGCTTCGCTGAAGGCCGCGAAGGCCCCGGTCAGGGGCGTCATCTGCATGGACATGATCGGCTACAATTCCGACGCCAACCGGATCTTCGAGCTGCACGCGGGCTATACCGACCCGGCCGTCCGCGACCTCAGCCTGCCGCTGGCCGACCGGGTGGCCCTGGCCGCTGCGCAACTGGGCCGCCTTGCACCGGCGCAGATCTACAAGGGCACCTCGACCTCCGGCGGACCGGACCGCAGCGTCTATGACGGGGCGATCAACCGCTCTGACCACGCGGCTTTCCACCAGCAGGGCTGGGGCGCGGTGCTGGCCAGCGAGGATTTCTTCATGAACCTCGCCAGCGAGCCCGCCGCCGACGGCAACCCGAACTACCACCGCGCCGCCGACCGGACGACCGATACCGCCTATGCCCGCGACATCGTCTGCGCCGTCGCACGGGCGGTGACCCGGCTTGCTCTTTAGCTCGCCGCACGCCTTTGCTTCTCCTCGCCGCCCTCAGCGAGGAGTGCCGAAGGCAAAGACGAGCGGCCCAAGCGCCGCGCCAAAAAGTGAAGGGGACGTAAACGCGCCCCCTCAATCCATTGATTTTCCTACACCTTGGAAAGCCGCCGCGCGCGGCACAGCTACTTCGCCACCCGCGCATTGCGGCTGGCGATCAACCGCAGCCGCAGCGCGTTCAGCCGGATGAAGCCCTCGGCGTCCTTCTGATCATAGGCCCCCGCGTCCTCCTCGAAGGTCACGTGCTTCTCCGAGTACAGCGAATGCTCCGACCACCGCGCCACCGTCCGCGCGCTGCCCTTGTACAGCTTCACCCTCACGGTTCCCGTCACATGTTCCTGCGTCTTGTCGATCAGCGCCTGCAACGCCTCCCGCTCGGGGCTGAACCAGAAGCCGTTGTAGATCAGTTCCGCATAGCGCGGCATGATGCTGTCCTTCAGGTGCCCCGCACCCGCATCCAGCGTGATCTGCTCGATCCCCCGGTGCGCCTCCAGCAGGATCGTTCCACCCGGAGTCTCATAGACCCCCCGGCTCTTCATGCCGACAAAGCGGTTCTCCACCAGATCCAGCACCCCCACACCATGCTTGCCGCCCAGCTCGTTCAGCCGCGCCAGGATCGTCGCCGGCGACAGCCGCTCGCCGTTGATCGCCACGGCATCGCCCCGCTCGAAGCCGATCTCCACCATCTCCGGCTGGTCGGGCGCCTGTTCCACCGGCACCACCCGCTGCAACACATAGTCCGGGAACTCCTCGGCCGGGTTCTCCAGCACGCGGCCTTCGGAGGAGGTGTGCAGAAGATTCGCGTCCACACTGAACGGCGCCTCGCCCCGCTTGTCCTTTGCGATCGGGATCTGGTTCGCCTCGGCGAATTCCAGCAGTTTCGTCCGGCTTGTCAGGTCCCACAACCGCCAGGGCGCGATGACCTTGATCGCCGGGTCCAGCGCTGCCGCCGACAGCTCGAACCGCACCTGATCGTTGCCCTTGCCCGTCGCGCCATGCGCCACCGCATCGGCCCCCGTCTCATGCGCGATGCGCACCAGATGCTGCGAGATCAGCGGCCGGGCGATCGAGGTGCCCAGCAGATACAGCCCCTCGTACAGCGCATTGGCCCGGAACATCGGGAACACGAAATCGCGCACGAATTCCTCGCGCACATCCAAGATGTGGATGTTCTCGGGCTTGATCCCGAGAAGAAGCGCTTTCTGCCGCGCGGGCTCCAGCTCCTCACCCTGGCCCAGATCGGCCGTGAAGGTCACGACCTCGCAGCCGTATTCGGTCTGAAGCCACTTCAGGATGATCGAGGTATCAAGCCCGCCCGAATAGGCGAGGACGACTTTCTTCGGCTTCTGCATGGATTGGCTCCGTCCCGGTTTGGCTGGCGCTTAGAACGAAACGCCCCCGAGGGCAAGGACGGTGCCAGGGACAGCGGCCCTGTCCGATGCAAGCCGGCATGCGAAGGCATTCCTTGCCTTGGCCACCGGCTTCCGGCATCTGAAGCGGATGAACGATTTCCCGACCTTTGCCCGCCAAGCCACCGCCGCCCTGCGCGCGCTGTTCCCCGAGACGCCGCTACAGCGCAACGAATTCCTGTCGGATCGCCACGGGGCCGAGATCTGGCTGAAGCGCGAGGATCTGTCTCCGGTCCGCAGCTACAAGCTGCGCGGGGCCTTCAATGCGATGCGCAAGGTCCGGGCGCAGATGCCCGACCAGCAGCGCTTTGTCTGCGCCAGCGCCGGGAACCACGCCCAGGGCATGGCCTTTGCCTGCCGGCATTTCGATGTCTCGGGCAGGATCTTCATGCCGGTGACCACGCCGCAGCAGAAGATCGACAAGACCCGGGTCTTCGGCGGCCAGAACATCGAGATCGTGCTGACCGGCGACTATTTCGACCAGACCCTGGCCGCTGCCCAGGCCTTCTGCGCCGAGGCCAGGGCGCATTTCCTGTCGCCCTTCGACGATCCCGACGTGATCGAGGGCCAGGCCTCGGTGGCGGTCGAACTGATGGACCAGCTTGGCCGCGCGCCCGACCTGGTTGTCCTGCCGGTCGGCGGCGGCGGCCTTGCCTCCGGGGTCACCAGCTACCTGCGCACGGTGGCGCCCGAGACGGAGTTCCGGTTCGTGGAACCTCTGGGCGGGGCCAGCCTGACCGCCGCCCTGATCGCAGGCGCGCCGGCCAAGCTGCCCCAGGTCAACAGCTTCGTCGACGGGGCCGCCGTGGCGCGGGTCGGCGACCACACCTTCCGCCGGCTGGACTGGGTGGCCCGCGAAGACGTGCTGCTTGCCCCCGAGGACCGGATCTGCGTCACCATGCTGGAAATGCTGAACCACGAAGGCATCGTGCTGGAACCCGCCGGGGCCCTGTCGCTGGATGTGCTGCCCGAACTGGCCGAGGAGATTCGGGGCAAGACCGTGGTCTGCGTCACCTCTGGCGGCAATTTCGACTTCGAACGCCTGCCCGAGGTCAAGGAACGTGCGCAGCGGTTCGCCGGGCTGAAGAAATACTTCATCCTGCGCATGCCGCAGCGCCCCGGCGCCCTGCGCGAGTTCCTGAACCTCCTCGGTCCGGACGACGACATCACCCGGTTCGAATATCTGAAGAAATCGGCGCGCAACTTCGGCTCGGTCCTGATCGGGATCGAGACCCGGTCGGCGGACGGGTTCTCGGGCTTCACCGCCCGGATGGATGCCGCCGGGCTGGCCTTCCGCGACATCACCAACGACGAGGCCCTGTCCGAGTTTCTCATCTAGTAGCCGCGTCCGGCCTCGGACCGAACCGGCCCGCGACGCATCGGACGGCCGCCAGCAGAACCTCATGCCGCCCCGACCTCGCCCGTGGACAACCGGCCCAGCAGCCCCGCGCGCGAGGCGTGGTAGACCGAGGCGACCTGCGCCACGTCCACCTTGGCGCCATCTCCGGCGGCTGCCCGACGCTCACCCTCCTGGCAGATCGCCGCCAGATCCGACAGGCCAAGGTTCAGCGCGCTGCCCTTCAGGAAATGCAGTTGCCCCTCCACCTCATCCGCCGGAAGCCCGCGCAAGAGCGCCTGAACCGCGCCGTCCGCTTCATCCAGGAACATGTCGACCACCTCTGCGAAACCTTCGGCGCCGATCTCTGCCCGCAATTCTTCAACCCGTTTCCAGTCGATCATCACACACCACCCGCAAGACTGCCCAGGGGCGCAGTCTGGCGCCCGGACCGTTAACAAATGGTCGCCGTCCCAGCCTCCCTTGCCGCGCATTTTAACATTCACCCGCTGTTAAGACCGACCGCGCAGCCTTGCCCGAAGAGGTTGGAGAATTCGATGTGCTTGCCAATGCTATGAGGGTCGAGACTGTGGCACAGCTGGCCGGCGGGCCGCGCCATGTGCTGATTGTCGATGACAGCCGGGCGCAGCGACTCATGCTGTCGATGCAGCTTGGCCGCTGGGGATACCGGGTCAGCGAATGTGCCTCGGCCAGCGCCGCGCTTGACCTTTGCCGGGAACAGGCCTTCGACATCGTGATCAGCGACTGGATGATGCCCGGCCTGTCCGGCCTGGATTTCTGTCGCGAATTCAGGGCCTTGGGCCACGAATCCTATGGCTACTTCATCCTGCTCACCTCCAAGTCCGAAACCACCGAGATCGCGGATGGACTGGAAGCCGGGGCCGATGACTTCCTGACCAAGCCCGTCGCCCCGAACGAGCTGCGTGCCCGGCTGCGCGCGGGGGAACGGATGCTTGCCATGCAGGCCGAGCTTCTGGCCAAGAACAAGGTGATCGTCTCGACGCTGGTCGAATTGCAGGGACTGTATGATTCGCTGGACCGCGACCTGATCGAGGCGCGCAAGCTGCAACAGACGCTGGTCCGCGACCGGGTGCGGGACTATGGCTGGGCCCGTGTGTCGCTGATGCTGCGCAACTCGGGCCGGGTGGGCGGCGATCTGGTGGGCAGCTTTCGCGTCGATGACAACCGGGTCGCGGTCTATGCGATCGACGTGTCGGGGCATGGCGTCGCCTCGGCGATGATGACGGCGCGGCTGGCGGGCTTTCTGACGGGCTCGTCGCCCGAGCAGAACCTTGCCTTCCAGAAGGGGCCGTTCGGGGGCTATGTGCTGCTCCCGCCCGAAGCCATCGCCGACCGCTTCAACCGCTTCATGCTGGAGGAGATCCAGGCCGAACAGTATTTCACCATGGTCTTTGCCGTGGCCGACCGCGCGGCTGGCCAGATCAGCCTGGTGCAGGCGGGCCATCCCCATCCGATGATCATCCGCGCCACGGGGCAGGTGGAACGGCTGGGCCGCGGCGGGCTGCCGATCGGGCTGATCCCCGAAGCGACCTACGACTGGGAGGATATCCCCTTTGCCCCGGGCGACCGGCTGGTCCTGGTCTCGGACGGCATCACCGAATGTCCGCTGCCCGGCGGGGGCGACTTTGGCGAGGATGGGCTGAAGGCCAGCCTGCGCGCCTCGGGCCACCTCTCGGGATCCGACCTGCTGGAGGCTCTGGTCTGGGACCTTGCCCGGCAGTCGGGCCGCGACAGTTTCGCCGATGATGTCTCGGGCGTGGTGCTGGACCTAACCTAGCGCGCGGGCCAGCATGGCCCGGTCGCCCGGATTGCCCAGCCGGTGCAGCGCCTCTTCGACCGGCAGCCAGATCGCGGTATGGCCGGGCTCGGACGGCGGACCAAGGCGGCGGACCGGACGCGCCAGGTACACGGTGCAGACCTTTTCCGCCCAGAGATCGTATTCCGGCATGTAGGTAAAGCGCCGGAACGCCCCCAGCCTCCGGGTCACGGCGATCTTCCAGCCGGTTTCCTCATGGACCTCGCGGTGCAGCGCGGGGATCGGCTGCTCGCCCCGGTCGATACCGCCGCCGGGCAGCTGGAACTCGGGGATGGGTTCGGCCTGGTGGGTGGCAAGGATGTGGTCGCCCCGCAGCAGGATCGCATAGACCCCGGGTCTGCGGGTGTAGTTCTGCCCCGGTTTCACCGGCTCGCCGTGGCGTCGGATCATGCGCTTCCCCTTGGACCTGCGGTTGCCCTGCCTATATAGGCGCGGTATGCCAGCACTGGCACCATCGGGAAACCCCCCAGGAACTTCCACATGACCACCGGTTCGCAAATCGCCTGGGACGATACCGTCCTGCCGTTTCAACTTGACGCCTCGGGCATCCGCGGCCGCGTCGCGCGCCTTGACGGGGTTCTTGACCGGGTGCTGAAACAGCACGCCTACCCGTCCGTGATCGAGGCGCTGGTGGCCGAGACCGCGCTTCTCACCGCGCTGATCGGCCAGGCGATCAAGCTGCGCTGGAAGCTGTCGCTTCAGGTCCGCGGCAAGGGCCCCGCCCGCCTGATCGCGACCGACTACTACGGTCCGACGGCAGAGGGCGAACCCGCCCGCATCCGCGCCTATGCCAGCTATGACGCCGAACGGCTGGACCTGAACGCCGACCCGTTCAGCCAGATCGGCGAGGGGTATTTCGCCGTGATGATCGACCAGGGCGAAGGCATGCTGCCCTACCAGGGCTTCACCCCCATCGCCGGGAAAAGCCTGTCCGACTGCGCGCAGACCTACTTCGCCCAGTCCGAACAGATCCCCACCCGCTTTCAGCTGGCTTACGGCGAAAGCACCGAACCTGGCCGCCCGCTGCACTGGCGCGCGGGGGGCATCATGCTGCAACACATGCCGACCTCGGGCGGGGTCGCCGCCGAACAGGGCTCGGGCGAGGGCGGGCTTCTGACCCATGCCGACATCCTTGGCGGGGCGGAATCGGAAAACTGGAACCGCGCCAACCTTCTTCTCGACACTGTCGAGACGCTGGAGATGATCGGCCCTTCGGTCCCCCCGACCGACCTCCTCGTCCGCCTCTTCCACGAGGAAGGCCCCCGCGTGTTCGACGCCCAGCCCGTGCGCTTCGGCTGTTCCTGCTCCGAGGAAAAGGTGCGCAACACCATGTCGATCTACAGCCAGAAGGACATCGCGCGGATGACCACCGAAGCCGGGGTCGTCACCGCCGACTGCCAGTTCTGCGGCGCGCATTACGAGCTGGACCCGAAGACCCTCGGCTTCGAAGCGGTCAAGCCGGAATGATGGATGCCGAGACGGCCCTGCGCGCGGCGCTTGCCCGCCCCGCCGGGCCGTCTTCGGATTTCGACCTCAACCCCGGCCTCCGCCCCCCCGCCGACAAGCCCCTGCGCCCGGCCGCCGTGCTGGTCCCGGTCTGGCTGCGCGAGGATGGCCCGCGTCTGATCCTGACCAAACGCTCCTCGCACCTGAAGCACCACCCCGGCCAGATCGCCTTCCCGGGAGGCAAGGTCGATGCCACCGACGCCAGCGCGCAGGCCGCCGCGCTTCGCGAGACGCGCGAGGAAATCGGCCTTCCCGAAACCCGCGTGGAAATCCTGGGCACCCTTCCAGTGCATGAAACCGTCACCGGCTTCGCCATCACCCCCTTCGTCGGCCTGATCCGCGGCGCCTTCGCGCCCGTCCCCGAGGCGGGCGAGGTGGAAGAGATTTTCACCGTCCCGCTCTCCCATGTCCTGTCCCCCGTCCGCTTTGCCATCGAACGGCGGCGCTGGATGGGCGTCTGGCGCCGCTACTACGCCGTCCCCTACGGCCCCTATTACATCTGGGGCGCCACCGCGCGTATCCTGCGGGGGTTGGCGGACCGGGTGGGGCAATGAACGTGGCAGGCGACTGGCTGGACCATCCGGGCACCCAGGCCCTGATGCAGGCGCTGGAGGCCGCCGGCCATCAGGCCCTGCTGGTCGGCGGCTGTGTCCGCAACGCGCTCTTGCGCGAACCCGTCAGCGACATCGACCTTGCCACCGACGCGACGCCGCAAACGGTGTCGGACCTCGCCGAGGCCGCAGGCTTCAAGGTGGTCCCCACCGGCATCGACCACGGCACCGTCACCGTCTTCGCCCACGGCAAACCGCACGAAGTCACAACCTTCCGCCGCGACGTGGAAACCGACGGTCGCCGCGCCGTGGTGGCCTTTTCGACCCGCATCGAGGAAGACGCCCGACGCCGCGACTTCACGATGAACGCCCTTTACGCCGACCGCCACGGAACCGTCATCGACCCGCTGGGCGGCCTCTCAGACCTGCAAGCCCGCCGCGTCCGCTTTGTCGGCGACCCCGAGACCCGCATCCGCGAGGACTACCTCCGCATCCTGCGCTTCTTCCGCTTTCACGCCGCCTATGGCGACCCCGACGGCGGGATCGACCCCGAAGGTCTTTCCGCCTGCGCCGCCCTGGCCGAGGGTCTCGAAGCCATCTCGCGCGAACGGATCCATGCCGAACTCCGCAAGCTCCTTTCCGCCCGCGACCCCGCCCCCGCCGTCGCGGCCATGTCCCAGGCCGGTGTCCTCGCCCGCGTTCTGCCCGGAGCCGACCCACGCGCCCTTGCCCCGCTCGTCCATCTCGAAGGGGCGCACCTCGACGCCGCCGAACCGCCCCGCTGGCTCCGCCGCCTTGCCGTCCTCGGCGGCGACACGTCCGACCTCCGCCTGTCCAGGGCCGAGGCGCGGGACCTCGCCGCCCTCCGCGAGGCCATCGGTTCCAGCGACACCCCCGCCGCGCTTGGCTGGCGGCTGGGCGCAGACCTCGCAACCGACGCGATCCTCGCCCGCGCCGCCAGCTTTGGCACACCCCCCCCGCAGGACTGGCGGGCCGAGGCCCGTCGCGGCGCAACCGCCCGCTTCCCCGTGACCGCCGCCGACCTGATGCCCGGGCTGCAAGGCGAGGTCCTGGGCGCGCGGCTGAAGGCATTGGAAACCCGCTGGCTCGCCTCCGACCTCACGCTCAGCCGCGAGGACCTCTTGAAAGGGGCGTGACAATCCGCCGCGACTCGGCTACGAACGGCGCACCCAAGAAGGAGACCAGCATGGAAAACGGGATCTCGTTTCGACTCGCCTGAGTTGACCGGTCCCGTCGTGGCGGTCGCTTGCAGGCACCGCTTCACCCCATCGCTGCACTTCTTTCGGGCCATCCCATCATGTTCCGTTTCCTCGAAAACCTCGTCGATCCCTATCAGCCCTATGCTGAACAGGACGCCCCGCCCCGCAGGCTCTGGCCCTTCCTGAAGGATTACATCCGCCCGTTCCGCGCCGTCTTTGCAGTCACGGCCGTCTTCTCGGTCGGCAACGCGATCCTCGACGTGGGCATGATCTGGTATCTCAGCCGCCTGGTCGATCTGATGACTGGCCAGACGCCGCAGGCCTTTCTGGAAAACCACTGGACCGAGATCATGATCGCCGCCCTGGTGATCCTGATCGTCCGGCCTCTGGTCGCCGGGGGGGCCGTGGGCCTTCTGCACAACACGATCCTCACGAACTTCGGCACGATGATGCGCTGGCGGGCGCACCGCCATGTCCTGCGTCAGCCCGTCGGCTGGTTCGAAAGCGATTTCGCGGGCCGGATCGCGAACCGGATCATGCAGGCGCCCCCCGCCGCCGGCGACGCGGTGTTCCAGGTCTTCGACATGGCCGCCTTCGCCGCCGCGACCTTCCTGGGCGCGCTTCTCATGCTGGCCAACTCCGACCCCCGGCTGATGGTGCCGCTTCTCCTGTGGCTCGTGGCCTATCTCGCCCTGATGCGCTGGACGATCCGCCGGGCGGGGCCTGCCGCTACCGCCTCATCGGACGCGCGCAGCGCCGTCACCGGCCGGGTGGTGGACAGCTACACCAACATCCATTCCGTCAAGCTCTTCGCCCACCAGTCCAGCGAAGAGAACTACGCCCGCGAAGCCATCGAACACGCCCGCACCATGTTCCAGAAGGAAATGCGGATCGTGACCAAGATGGACATGGCCCTGACCTTCATCAACGGGCTGATGATCCTGGGTGTCTCCAGCCTCGCCATGTGGCTCTGGACCCATGATCTTGCCACCGTCGGCGTCGTCGCCGGGGCCGTGGCGCTGGTCCTCAGGCTGCATTCGATGACCTACTGGATCATGTGGGCCTCGACCCAGCTGGTGCAGAACCTCGGCACGCTGGCGGAAGGGATGGAGACGATCGCCCAGCCCGTCACCCTGGTGGACAAGCCGGGCGCCAAGCCTCTGGACTTCCGGCAAGGCCTGCTTGAACTGAAGAACGTCTCGCACCACTACGGCCGCGGCTTCGGGGGCCTCAGGAACGTCAGCCTGACCATCCGCCCGGGCGAGAAGATCGGCGTCGTGGGCCGTTCCGGCGCGGGGAAATCCACGCTGGTCAAGCTGATCCTGCGCTTCTACGACACCGAATCGGGCGAGATCCTGATCGACGGGCAGAACATCGCCGACGTCACGCAGGAAAGCCTGCGCCGCCAGATCGGCATGGTGCAGCAGGACTCGTCGCTCCTCCACCGCTCGGTGCGCGACAACATCCTGTATGGCCGCCCCGGCGCCAGCGAGGAGGAGATGATCGCCGCCGCGAAGAAGGCCGAGGCGCATGATTTCATCCTCACGCTCGAGGACCCGCAGGCGCGCCGCGGCTATGACGCCCATGTCGGCGAACGCGGGGTGAAGCTGTCGGGAGGCCAGCGCCAGCGCGTCGCCATCGCGCGGGTGATCCTGAAGGACGCGCCGATCCTGATCCTGGACGAAGCCACCAGCGCCCTGGACTCCGAGGCCGAAGCCGCCATCCAGGGCGCGCTTTACGGCGTGATGGAGGGGAAAACCGTGATCGCCATCGCCCACCGCCTGTCCACCATCGCAGCGATGGACCGGATCGTGGTGCTGGAGGACGGCGAAGTGGTCGAGGACGGCCCCCATGCCGAGCTTTTGCGCAAGGGCGGCCTCTACGCCCGCTTCTGGGCGCGGCAGTCGGGCGGCTTCATCGGGCTGGAAGAGGAAGCCGCCGAATAGAGACCCTGCCCCGGACTTGATCCGGGGCCTCCCGAAACCCGGGGAGGTCCCGGATCAAGTCCGGGACGGGAATGCACGGCTCTCACAAAGGGAACTGAGCACCCCCGCACAGCGTAATCCCTTGCTTCCCCCCAAGGACCGGCCTACCTCTGCCGCATGAGCGCGCTTCAAAGCCTCGGCTCCCTCATCGACGCCTTCCGCCCCGCCGACGGCCCCCCGCCGCAAAGGCTCGGCCCGTTCATGCGCTGGTCGCTGGCCGGGTCCTGGCCGATGCTTGTCATCGCCGGGCTCCTCTCCTCGCTCGCGGGCGTCACCGAGGTCGTCTCGGCCCTCATCCTCGGCTGGGTCATCGACGCCGCCGTCAACTCCGGCCCGACCGACTTCTTTGCCGCCCACTGGTCCCTCGTCCTCTGGTTCCTCGGCTTTTACCTCGTCCTTCGCCCGCTCGCCTTCGCCGTCTCCTCGGCATCGAACAGCATCATCATCGGCCCCAACGTGATGCCGCTGGTGCTCTCGCGCCTGCACCGCTGGACCCTCGGCCAGGCCGTCACCTTCTTCGACAACGACTTCGCCGGGCGCATCGCGCAGAAGCAGATGCAGGCCGCCCGTGCCGTCACCGATGTGGCGACCGAAGTCATCAACACCGTCTGCTTCGCGCTCGCCTCCGTCATCGGCTCCGTCGCCTTCCTGATCGCGGTGGACTGGAAGGCCGCCATCGCCCTTGCCGTCTGGCTGGTCGCCTACATCTTCCTGATCCGCTTCTTCCTGCCGCTGATCCGCGTCAACTCCGCCGCTCGCGCCTCCTCCCGCGCCATGGTTTCGGGCCAGGTCGTGGACACCATCACCAACATCAAGACGGTGAAGCTCTTCGCCCATGCCGCCTTCGAGGACCGCGTCGCCATCGACGCGATGGAGGTGTTCCGCGACCGCTCACTCGAATTCGGCGTCATCTCCACCTGGTTCCGCTTTGCCCTGATGCTGCTGGCCGGGGTCCTCCCCGTCATTCTGATCGGCGGCACCGTCCTTCTCTGGCAACAGGGCAGCGCCAGCGCAGGCGACATCGCCGCCGCCGGGGCCATCGCCCTTCGCATCGCGCAGATGTCGGGCTGGGTCAGCTTCACCCTCATGTCGATCTACACCAGCGTCGGTGAAGTCGAGGATGGGATGCGCACCCTCTCCGTGCCCCACACCCTCGCCGACGCGCCCGACGCCAGGCCCCTGCCCCGCGTCAAGGGCGAGATCAGGTTCGACAACGTCACCTTCGCCTATGGCCGCGAACGGGGCGGGGTCCGTGACATCGACCTGACCATCCGCGCCGGGGAAAAGCTGGGCATCGTCGGCGCCTCGGGCGCGGGCAAGTCGTCGCTCGTCTCGCTCCTCCTGCGGCTCTACGATCCGGAACAGGGCCGCATCACCGTGGATGGCCACGACCTGCGCAGCGTCACGCAGGAATCCCTGCGCCGCCAGATCGGCATGGTCACGCAGGAGACGGCCATGTTCAACCGATCCGCCCGCGACAACATCGCCTATGGCCGCCCCGAGGCGACCGAGGCCGAAATCATCGCCGCAGCGAAGGCCGCCGAAGCCGATGAGTTCATCGCCGGAATGCTCGACCACCAGGGCCGCCGCGGCTATGACGCCTTCCTTGGCGAACGCGGGGTGAAACTCTCCGGCGGCCAGCGCCAGCGCATCGCGCTTGCCCGCGCCTTCCTGAAGGACGCGCCGATTCTGGTGCTGGACGAGGCGACCAGCGCCCTCGACTCCGAGGTTGAAGCCAGCATCCAGGAAGCCCTTGGCCGGGTCATGGAAGGCAAGACCGTGCTGGCCATCGCGCATCGGCTGTCCACCATCGCCGCGATGGACCGGATCATCGTCCTCGACCGGGGTCGCATCGTCGAAATGGGCAGCCATGACGAGCTTCTGGCCAGGGACGGGCTTTACGCGCGCTACTGGAAACGGCAATCAGGCGGCTTCATCGGCGTTGAAGACGAACAGGAAGCGGCTGAGTGATCGTCACCATCGAACGGCTGGGCCACCTTGGCCACGGCATAGCCCCCGGGCCAGTCTATGTGCCCGGCGCCCTACCCGGAGAGGTCGTCGAAGGCACCCCCGACGGCGACCGCCTGACCGATCCGAAGATCCTCACCCCCTCGCCCGACCGCGTCAGACCGCCCTGCCGCCACGCCCGCGCCTGCGGCGGCTGCCAGCTGCAACACGCCTCCGACAGCTTCGTGGCCGGGTGGAAGCAGGAGGTCGTCCAGACCGCCCTTGCGGCCCAGGGCCTGAGCGCCGACTTCCTGCCGCTGGTGACATCTCCCCCGAACTCCCGCCGACGCGCCACCCTGTCCGCCCGACGCACGAAGGGTGGAGTCCTCATCGGTTTCCACGCCCGCGCCTCCGACACGATCGTGGAGATCCCCGACTGCCGGCTTCTCCACCCCGGCATCCTGGCCGCCCTCCCCGGCCTTCAGGCGCTGGTGGCCCGTGGCGGGTCGCGCACGACCGAGCTTTCCTTGCAGGTGACCCTGACGCGCGGTGGCCCGGATGTGGTGGTGAGGGGCGGCAAACCGCTGGATAGCACCTTGCGCATGGATCTGGCGCGCCTAGTCGAAACCCACGGCTTCTCGCGTCTGACCTGGGATGACGAGACGGTGGCGCTGCGCGACCGACCGGCGCTGACCATGGGCACCGCCATAGTCATCCCCCCCGCCGGAGCCTTCCTTCAGGCCACCCAAGAGGGCGAGGCCGCCCTTCTGGCCGCGGTCAGGCAGGCGCTCGGCCCGCAAAGGCGCATCGTCGATCTCTTTTCCGGCATCGGCACTTTCACTCTTCCTCTTGCGCAAGACACGGAGGTCCACGCCGTCGAAGGCGACGCGGCGATGACCCTAGCGCTGGACCTTGCCGCGCGCACCACTCCGAACCTCCACCGGATCAGCGTGGAAACCCGCGACCTTTTCCGCCGTCCGCTGGAACCGGACGAACTGGACACCTTCTCCTGCGCCGTCATCGACCCTCCGCGCGCCGGGGCCGAGGCGCAGAGCGAGCGCCTGGCCGCCAGCAAGGTTGCGGTGATCGCCGCCGTCTCCTGCAATCCCGTCACCTTCGCCCGCGACGCCCGGGTGCTGACCGCCGCAGGCTACCGCCTTGACTGGGTCCAGGTCATCGACCAGTTCCGCTGGTCCGCCCATGTCGAGCTGGTCGCGCGTCTTTCCCGACCCGGCTGACGCATTCGCCTGACGTTTCCGTGATCGAGGCGAAAGCCCGGACGGCTAGGCAGGGCGACAGCTTTTCTGTAGACTGGCAGAAAAAAGGGGCAGCGGGCAGCGACATGCGCGGTTTCGGACTTATCCTCCTCCTGGTGGTGGCACTGGGTCTTTCGGCCTGTGCGCCGAAGACCAAGTTCCTGAAATACCGCGGGCCCGAAGTGACGCAGATCCAGGTCCACAAGGCCGACCGCAAGATGTATCTGCTGCACAATCGGAAGGTGCTGAAGGCTTACGACATCGCGCTTGGCTTCGCGCCGGAAGGCCACAAGCAGTTCGAAGGCGACGGCAAGACCCCCGAAGGCGCCTATACGATCAGCCACAAGAACCCCAACTCGCGCTTTCACCTGTCGCTGCGGATCGACTACCCGAACGCCAACGACATCGCCTTTGCCGAGGCGCAGGGCAAGAAGCCGGGCGGCGACATCTTCATCCATGGCGGCCCCAGGCGACCGACCTCTGCGCGCGACTGGACCGAAGGCTGCATCGCGCTGACCGACAAGGAGATGGAGGTCGTCTATTCCATGGTGAACCCCGGAACGCCGATCTACATCCTGCCATGAAGACGGGGGCCCGCAGGCCCCCGATCACAACGATGAAACCGGGCTTAGACGCCGGTCATCATCACCCACCAGATCTTGCCGCCCGGCTCCTGATACCAGGCAAAGCCCAGCCGCGTCGCCAGCGGGTCCATGATGACCACCCGCGTGTCCGGCTGCGCCATCCAGGACGACAGCGTTTCAAGCTCGGTCTCGTAGGTCTCCGAGATGTTCTCGCCCAGAAGCCGTCCGTTGAACCCGCTGCGCTGTGCCCGCACGAGAGGGGACGAGCCGTCCGAGCCGAAATGCCAGGGCCGGTTCTGCACCGACATGTCGCGGGCATGGGTTTCGGCCGCCGCGTTCAGGCTGGCGTCGAAGGCGACCGGCCGCAGCGACCTTGCGCTGCGCAGCGTGTTCATCGCGTCAAGGAAACGGAAGGACACCTCGCTGGGGCTGCCCATCTTGTAGACCCGCGGCAGCGGTTTGCCATCCGCGCCGAGGGGCGGTGCGCTTGCGGTTCCGCAGGCGGCCAGGGTCAGGCCGGCGCCGGCAAGCAGGAAGATGCGTCTGTTCATTCGGTCCACCAGATCAAGGCCGCGCCCAGGGGCGGCCGTTCAGCCTTCCTTAACGGATGCGGGCGCGGGGTTCAAAGGGGCATCTCGCCGATCGGCAGGTTGCTGACGGGTCTTTGATTTGCGGCAGGATCACAAAGTCGCTATATCCTCCCTGAAGTCAGATCTTTCAGGAGTTTCAGCCATGGCAAACGGCAAGATCAGCCGCCGCGCGGTTCTGGGCGGTGTAGCGGGCATGGCCGGTCTGGCGGCCTTCCCGGCGCTGGCGCAGGACGGCACAACCGAATTCATTCAGCCTGCCTCGGCGGTGCGCAACAACATCTCCAGCTTCCGCATCCTGCAATGGCAGGACTATTTCGACAACACCCGCAACGGGGCGATCCTCGCCGACACCACCTCGCGTGCGCTGCATTTCTGGTCCGAGGACCAGTCGATCTATCGGCTCTATCCGACTTCGGTGCCGCTGTCCGAGGAACTCACGCGCCGCGGCTTCACCACGGTGGTCCAGAAGGTGGTGAACCCGACCTGGCGGCCCACCGCCGCCATGAAGCAGCGCAACCCCGAGTGGCCCGACATGGTGGAAGGCGGTGCGCCGGACAATCCGCTGGGCACCCGAGCGCTGTATCTGGGCTGGCCGGCCTACCGGATTCACGGCACCCATGACACCCGCAAGATCGGACGCCGGTCGTCGAACGGCTGCATCGGGCTTTACAACGAACATATCCAGGAACTGTTCGAGCTGGCCAAGGTCGGCACCCAAGTCCGCCTGATCTGACCCTCTCGCAACCCGGAAACGACCGGGCGCAAGTCGGCCGCCCCGCCTTGCGCCCTTTGCGTATCGGCTTTCGGCACTGCGGTCCGGGCCGCGCTCAGTTCCGGTTGCCGCGCACCAGAGATTGCACGGTGTAGACCAGAATGGCCATGCCGATGGCGCCCATCGTCGCAACGGCAAGCAGGACGATGATGTCGATCGGGCCGCCCATGTCGCCCAGGCCCGAGCTTGTGACGGCGAGCACCAGCCAGACGGCAAGCACCGCCCCGACAGGCATCGACAGCTGTGCGACCAGGAACTTGCGCATCGACATCGCCCGGTCGCGGATCAGCACGAACAGGTAGAGCGCGGTGACCAGCACGGCCGCGGCGACCAGCGCCCAGAACAGGCCACGCCCGAAGATCTCCTCCCCCACCGCGATCAGGGTTGCAAGGGTCAGTTCCTTCATGGCGGTTCTCCTTACGCCTTGCCGCGCAGCATCGCATTGTAGGTGGCCTTCAGCGCCACCTCTTTCATCAGCCAGCTGATCCACAGCTCTTCCAAGGGCGCGATCACGCCCGGGAAACTGGGCACCAGATTGTTGTTGTAGTCGAACTCGATCAGCATCGCCCTGCCGACGCGGGTGATCAGCGGACAAGAGGTATAGCCGTCATAGACCTCGGTTCCCTCCTTGCCCTGCAAGGCCGCGACCAGATGATCCTCGACCACCGGAACCTGCCATTTCACCGATGCCGCCGTCTTGCCCTTGGGCACGCCCGCGACATCGCCAAGGGCGAAGATCTCGGGATAGCGCAGGTGGCGCATGGTCTTCTGGTCGCATTCGACCCAGCCCTGATCGGTCCACTTGTCGGCCCAGCTCAGGCCGGACTGGCGGATCACCTCGGGCGCGCGCTGCGGCGGGATGACGTGCAGATAGTCATAGGGCATCTCGACCAGGCTCTTGATCTCTGCCTTGGTCGCGGGGTCGATCTCGGTCTTTTCGAACGTGGCGCGTTTCTGACCCGGCTCGATCGACACAAGCCTGTGCTGGAGGTGGGTCCTGATGCCGCGCTGGCCCATCAGCATCCGCACCTTCTCCGCGACGATCGGCACGCCGAACAGCGCGCCCTGCGGGGCGGTGTAATGCATCTCGAACTTGCCCGCGCCGATGGTGCGGCTGGCGATATCCTCGACCAGGAAGGCATGTTTCAGGGGGGCGCCGGCGCATTTCATCTCGGTCGCGGGGCGGGTCATCACCGCCACGCCGCCCTCTTCGGTGAACTTGCGCGCAGCCTGCCAGGTCCGGGCAGCATGGTCCGGCCCGGCATAGAGCGCACCGATGCCGTTCTGGCCGACCATGTCCAGCGAAAAGCCGGGGATCGCGTCATGGTCCAGCACCAGTCCCGGGGCCACCACCAGGAAATCATAGTCCAGCTTGCTGCCGCCCGTGGTGGCGACCGTCTTCGCGACAGGGTCGATGGCCGCCGCTGCCTCGGGCAGCAGCGTGACGCCCCTGGGCAGCCAGTCCGTGGTTTTCGAGACCGTGTAGGAGGCCGGTTTCAGCCCGGCGGCGACCAGCGACAGACCCGGCTGATACAGATGCTCTGCCCGCGGATCGACGATGGTGATCGTGGCGCCGTCCAACCGTTCGACCAGCCGGTTGGCGATGGCCGTGCCAGCGGCACCGGCGCCGATGATGACGATCCGGGCCTTTGTGGCCAGACGCGCTGCTTGGGCCGCCCCACCCCCGGTCGCCGCGGCCGCCGCCGCTCCGATGGCGGCAAGGCCCAGAAAGCCGCGCCGCGTGGTGAACAGGGATGAACCCTTCATGCAATCCTCCTCCTTCGAAAGCCCGACCCATCTCCGGCGCCCCTACCCCGCAAGCGGGGCAGGCGGTCAGGGTTGGTTGAAATACATATAGCTTTAAATCTTCAAATATACCAGAGTAAAATACGACCCTGACCCTTTCTTGCCAGGCGCATTGAAAGCGACGGGGCACTTGCCCCGGCAAGGCCCTGCAAATCGGCGGTTCAACACTGACAAGTCGTTGCGGACCCACAAGAGTCCGGTTCCGCTCGTGGCAGGGCGGTCAGCCCTTCCGGGTCAGCCAGCCACCCAGGTTCTCTTCGATCACTGCAACCAGCGCCTCGATATGGGCGGGCTCGTCGTTCAGGCAGGGGATGTAGGTGAACTCCTCTCCCCCCGCGTGCTCGAAGGCCTCGCGGATCTCTCCATTGATCTCCTCCAGCGTCTCGATGCAGTCGGCACTGAAGGCCGGGGCCATCACCGCGATCCGCTTTTTCCCCTGCTTCGCCAGCTCTGCCACATGCTCGACCGTATAGGGCCGCAGCCATTCCTCACGCCCGAAGACCGACTGGAAGGTGGTGTCGATCGACCCCTTCTCCCAGCCAAGCCTTTCCCGCAGCAGGCGCGAGGTTTTCTGGCACTGACAGTGATAGGGGTCGCCCTCCATCAGATAGCGTTTGGGCATCCCGTGATAGCTGGCCACCAGCACGTCCGGCCGGTGGTCAAGCCCCGCATAGGCCGTCTCCACCGACTTCGCCAGCGCGTCGATGTAAAGCGGGTGGTCGAAATACTCCGCCACGGTCCGCACCGCCGGCTGCCGCTTTTCCTTCATCAGGGCACGGAAGAACTGGTCGTTCGCGGTGGCCGAGGTCGCCCCGGCGTAGTGGGGATACAGCGGGAAGAACAGCACCTTCTCGCAGCCCGCCGCCACCATCGCCTTGACCTTCGCCTCGGTCGAGGGATTGCCATAGCGCATGCAGAAATCGACCATGATGTCGGCCCCGTGCCGGTCCGCGATCGTCTTCGCAATCGCGGCGGTCTGGGCCTTGGTGATGGTCAGAAGCGGGCTTTCGTTCAGTTCCTCGTTCCAGATCAGCTTGTAGTTGGCCCCCGAGGTGAAGGGCCGCTTCGACAGGATGATGAGTTGCAAAAGCGGCTGCCACTTCCAAGACGGGATATCGACCACCCGCTTGTCGGACAGAAACTCGTTCAGATAGCGGCGCATCGACCAGTAGTCATAGGCGTCGGGCGTGCCGAGGTTGGCCAGAAGCACCCCGATCCGCGCCTTGCGGACGGTGGGGTGGTCGGCAGGGGCGTGGGCAAGGCGCCCTTCGCCGGGTGGCACGTCGGTCCCTGTCGCTGCTCCGGTCCGGGCATCCAGCATGTCGGTTCTTCCCAAAGGTTCACGGTGGGACATAAGGGATGGGTGGGCAGGGTCAACCGTCTTCGGGCAAGGGCGACTCGGGCACGCCCAGCGCATCGGCGAGCCTGACCTTGGCCGACCCGGGGCGCAAGGGCTGCTGCTGGCTGTCATGCGGAGCCCAGCCGGTGAGGAACACAAGCTCTGCTGTCGCGGGCAGACGCCCCTCCGGCGTGCCGAAACTTTCCGCATAGATCGCGCCCGCCGTTGCCAGCACATCCCGCCCGGTCGGGCGGCGCAGACGGGCGGCCAGCGCGTTCGTCTCTCCCGCGGCCCGCAGGTCGGCCAGCAGCGCCGGAAAGCTGCGATACTCGACAGTCTGCTGCCAGCTGTCCGCCACCGGCAGGGCAAAGCCTGCCCGCTGCATCAGCCCGCCCAGGTCGCGGATTTCCGCCATGGGCAGGACGCGGGGCGAAAGTCCGCCCGTGACCCGCGCTTCGGCCTCGGCCAGCGCGGTCCGCAGCTGATGCAGACTGCGCCCGCCCGGCAGGACCGCGAGCATCAGCCCATCGGGCCGCAGCGCCCTTCGGCACTGGACAAGCTGCCCCAGGGGATCGTTCGCCCAGTGCAGGGCCATGGCGTGCACGACCAGATCATGCGCGCCGGGTTCCAGCGCCAGAACGTCCTCATCCGGGACCAGCACCGCATCGGGCCGCAGATCCTGCCACAAATCGGGAAAACCGCTCACGACGGCGGGTGCCGTAAAGGTTCTGTTAACCTCGCTGAGTCTTTCCTGAATGTCGGTCATGGCAAGGCGATGCAGGAACATCGCTGCGTCGTGACCGGGCAGTCTGCGGGCGCGGTCCCGGTGTCGGATCAGCGCGTTTCGGTCGGTCAGGATCGGGGTTTCGGCCATGGCCGGACATTAGGAGGGCGGAATGGGATTGCAACGCGCGCTGCAACTGCTCTACCCGCCGCAGTGCATTTCCTGCTCGGCCCCGGTGCAATCCGACTTCGGCCTCTGCGCCGACTGCTGGCGCGAGACGCCCTTCGTCTCTGGTCTGGTCTGCGATCAGTGTGGCGTGCCCCTGCCGGGATCGGACGCGAAGGAACGGGCCTTGTGCGACGACTGCATGACCATCGCCCGCCCCTGGCACCGGGGACGGGCCGCTCTCCTCTATCAGGGCAATGCCCGCAGACTGGTGCTGGCGTTGAAGCACGGCGACCGGATGGATCTGGCCAGACCGGCCTCGGCCTGGATGGCCAGGGCGGCCGCACCGATCCTGACGCCGGGGATGCTGGTGGTGCCGGTGCCGCTGCACTGGATGCGGCTGTTCCGGCGGCGCTACAATCAGGCCGCACTTCTGTCGCGCGCCATCGCGGCCCTGGCGCGGCTGGAGCATTGTCCGGACGCGATCCTGCGCAAACGATCCACCGGCAATCAGGACGGCAAGACCCGCGACGCGCGGTTCGCCAATCTGGTTGGCGCCTTCACCGTCCCGAAAAGCCGCGAGACGCGGGTGCGCGACCGCGACATCCTGCTGGTCGATGACGTGATGACCTCGGGCGCGACCTTTGCGGCGGCGACCGAGGCGCTTTTTTCGGCAGGGGCGCGATCCGTCTCGGTGCTGGCGCTGGCGCGCGTTGCGAAGGACGGCTGAATCCTTATATTCGGGCGCGAAAGAGGTGCCCCGATGCGTCCCGTCGAAATCTACACCACCCCCATCTGCCCCTACTGCCACGCCGCCAAGCGGCTGTTGCAGAAGAAGGGCGTCGCCTTTGCCGAGATCGACGTCAGCCGCGACCCCGCCTTGCGAGAGGCGATGATCCAGCGCGCCAAGGGCCGGCGCACCGTGCCTCAGATCTTTGTCGGTGACACCCATGTCGGCGGCTGCGACGACCTTTATGCGCTGGAGGATGCGGGCAAGCTTGATCCGCTTCTGGCAGCGTGATGCGGGCCGCGCTGGTTCAGCTGACCGTTTCCGACGATCCGGCGGCGAACCTGCCCGTCACGCTGGGCCATGTCCGCGATGCGGTGGCGCAGGGGGCCGGGTTTGTCCTGACGCCCGAGCTGACGAACGGGTTGTCCTCCAGCCGCGCACATCAGCGCAACGTGTTCCGGCATGAGGAGGACGACCCGACGCTGGCCGCCCTGCGGGCCGAGGCGAAGGCGGCGGGCATCTGGCTGCTGATCGGGTCGCTGGGCCTGCTGACCCATGATGCCGACGGGCGCTTTGCCAACCGCAGCTTCCTGATCGCGCCGGACGGCGGCATCGCGGCGCGCTATGACAAGATCCACATGTTCGACGTGAACGTCTCTGCGACCGAGGTCTACCGGGAAAGCGAAGGCTATCGGCCCGGAGCGCGGGCGGTGGTCGCGGACACGCCCTTTGCCAGGGTGGGGATGACGGTCTGCTATGACGTGCGGTTTCCGGCGCTCTATCGCCGGCTGGCGCAGGCCGGCGCGCAGATCATCACGGTGCCCGCGGCCTTCAACCACATCACCGGCGCGGCGCATTGGGAGACCCTCTTGCGCGCCCGCGCGATCGAAACGGGATGCTTCATCCTGGCCCCGGCGCAAACCGGGTTTCATCCCGAAACCAATGGCAAGGGTCGGAGGACGCACGGCCATTCGCTGGCCATCGCGCCCTGGGGCGAGGTGCTGGCCGACGCAGGCACCGAACCGGGGGTCACGCTGGTCGATCTGGACCTGACCGAGGTGGATCGGGCGCGCAGCCGGGTGCCCTCTCTGTCGCATGACCGGAGCTTCGAGGGGCCATGACCGAGAAGGCCGAGGATCTTGCGGTCGCGCTGTTCGGCGAGCTGTTCATGGCCGACCAGCTGGCGCGGAACCGGATCTCGAAGGTGCTGCCCAAGGGCATGGAACTGTCGCATTTCAGCGTGCTGAACCATCTGGCGCGGGTGAACGACGAACGCACGCCGGCGCAGCTGGCGCGGTCGTTCCATGTGACGCGCGGCGCGATGACCAACACGCTGACCAAGCTGGAATGGGCCGGCCATGTCCATATCCGCCCGGACTGGGAGGATGCGCGGCAGAAATTCGTGGCGATCAGCCCCGCGGGCCGCGCGGCGCGGGACGGGGCGGTGGCCAGCGTCGTGCCGCTGATCGCGGAAGTGGTAAGATCCATCGGACCCGAAAAGATGCGCGCGTTGCTGTCGGTCCTGCGCGAGCTTCGGATCAGCCTGGAAGGCGACGGGGGCTGAGGCAAAGAGCCGCCGTTCGGGCCGAAATGCAAGCCTCCCCGATATTGTGCCGGATCGGCGGCAAAGGCCCTTGCCCTGAACCGCTTATCTTCGCATAGACTGGACCGAACGCTTGGGCCGGATCACCATGTACCTCCTTTCTCGTCGTCTGCTTGCCTTCCTTGCCGCCGGCACCGCGCTGTCCATGGCGCCGGCCCATGCCGAAAGCACCGGCACGCTGAACCTGAACGGGGCGACCGGGCTGATCGACATGCCCTCGGGCGAAGCGCAGAAGGATGCGACCTTTTCCTTCAGCACCTCGGTCGCAGGCCCGATCACCCGCACGACCTTCAGCTTCCAGTTCAGCGAAAGGCTGTCCGCCTCGTTCCGGTTCCAGACCTGGCGCGACTGGGACGCGGTGATACCGGGCGATCCGAAGGAGACCGACCGCAGCATCGACCTGCGCTACCAGATCCTGAAGGAAGGCACCTGGCGTCCGGCCCTGACCATCGGCTTGCAGGATTTCACCGGACAGGGGCTGTTCGCTTCGGAATATGTGGCGGCCACGAAGAACTTCGGCGACCGGCTGAAGGTGACGGCCGGTCTCGGCTGGGGCCGGCTCGGCAGCTATGGTGGCATCGGGACGCTCTTCGGCGACCGCCCGCCGGTCAGCCCGACCGGCACGCCCAACACTGACCAGTGGTTCCAGGGCGAGGCCGCGCCCTTCGCGGGTGTCGAATACAGGATCAGCGACACCTGGACCTTCAAGGGCGAATATTCCTCGGACGCCTATGTCACCGAGGACGAGGTGCGCGGCCTGATCGAGCGTGACAGCCCGTTCAACTTCGGCTTCGAATACCAGCGCAACCCGAACCTGCGCTTCGGGATCTATTCGCTTTACGGCTCGGAGATCGGGCTGAGCTTCCATGTGATCCTTGATCCGAAAAGCCGCCTGACCGGCGGGATCCCGGGCGCCGCCCCGACTCCCGTCAAGGCAAGGCCCGCGCGGGCGGCCGACCCGGATGCCTATGACGGCGGCTGGGTCACGCAGCCGGATGCCGGCCCGATCCTGCGCCAGAACCTGGCCAAGCGGCTGGCGGCCGACGGGATTGCGGTCGAGAACATCGCCTATACCGCGACGACCGTTCAGGTCCGCATCCGCAACAACCGGATCGACGCGGGTTCGCAGGCCGTGGGCCGCACCGCGCGCGCACTCAGCCATGTGATGCCCGCCTCGGTCGAGGTGTTCGAAATCGTGCCCGTGGTCAACGGCATGGGCGCCTCGAAGATCACCATCCGGCGCAGCGATCTGGAAAGGCTGGAATATACGGCCGACAACGCCACGCTCTTGCGCCAGCGGGTCACGGTGACGGATGCGGGGCCCGTGCCGGCCCATGCGATCGGCGACGAGGCGCTTTATCCCAAGTTCAACTGGAACCTCGGGCCCGCGCTGCGCCTGTCGGAACCCGCAAAGGGCGACATCGGCCTGCGCCTGTCGGCCAACTACACCTTCGCGCCGGGCTTCGTGCTGTCGGGGTCGATCTACAAGCAGCTTGCCAGCAACACGAGCCTCGGCGACCCTTCGACCTCGCCCTTGCCGCATGTCCGCACCGACGGCTCGCGCTATACCGAATTCGGCGATCCCGCGCTGGAGCGGCTGACCTTCGCCTGGTACGCCCGCCCCGCGCCGGACCTCTATTCGCGACTGACCATCGGCTATCTGGAGCGGATGCATGCCGGCGTGTCGGGCGAGATTCTGTGGAAGCCGGTGGACAGCCAGCTCGCGCTGGGGGCCGAGTTGAACTATACCCGCCAGCGCGATACGGATGGCGGCCTGGGCTTCGGCGAATACGACTATGACGTCGTGACCGGCTATGTCTCGGCCTACTACGACTTTGGCAATGGCTTCCTGGGCCAGCTGGATGTCGGCAGGTATCTGGCCGGGGATGTCGGCGCGACCATCTCGGTTGATCGTGTTTTCGCGAACGGCTGGAAAGTCGGCGCCTTCGCCACGGTGACCGATGTCAGCGCGGCGGACTTCGGCAAAAGCGGCTTCGACAAGGGCATCCGGTTCTCGATCCCGTTCAACTGGGCGCTTGGCACCGAAAACCGGCGGGGCTTCGGCATGACCCTGCGGCCAGGCCGGGGCGACGGCGGCGCGCGGGTCGATGTGGACGGCCGGCTGTACGACTCGATCCGGGAGTATCACACCGATGGTCTCGATCCCGACTGGGGAAGGGTCTGGCGGTGAGCATCGCGAAAGGATCGATCGCCACCCTTGCGCTGGTGGCCCTGCTTGGCGCCTGCGGCAGCGACGGTGGCGGCGGAAGCCCGATGATCGCTGCCGTCGGGCAGATGGCCAAATCCGCCGTCAGCAAGGAAAGGAAAGCCACCGCCAAACCGGCGAAGGCCACCAGGGTTTCGCCCCGCGAGAAGCTCGAGGCCAACGGAAAACCGATCCTGAGGGTGAAGGCGCCGGCGCTTGGGCAGGATGCCTTCCTGACGATCATCGACACCAAGGCCGATGTCGTCACCTGGACCGCGCAAAGGCAGGCGAACTTCTCGTTGCGCGACGGCGTGCTGATCCAGACCCGTGGCCTCGGTGCCGACCTGATGTCGGCCGAGGCACCGTCGCTTGCCCAGTTGACGGGAGGGGCAAGCTATCAGCGCATCTACTATTTCCTCGGGCCGGATGATGCCGGAACCCGGCGGACCTACGATTGCACCGCCGCGGTTGCGGGACGTGAAACGATCGAGATCCTGGGCAAGTCGCATGCAGTCACACGGGTCACCGAAACCTGCACCCGCTCGAACGGGAAGGTCACCAACGACTACTGGATCGAAGGCAGCACCGTCCGGAAATCCCGGCAATGGGCCAGCAATGCGGTCGGCTACCTGGACTTCGAGAAGGTGATCGACTGACCCCTTGCCCGGCCCGGGCGGCCGGTCCTTCGGGCGCCGGGGTGCGGGCGGTATGGTGCGGGGCCGGACAAGCGCGCTGATCCTGCCTGGCCACGGCGCGGCCTGCCGCACCGATCAGTAGTCGCGCTGAAGATAGATGCCGATCCCGGTTTCCCCGTCGGCACCCAGCCTGCCCTTGACGGTCAGCCCTCGCCGGAGGTCGAGGTTCAGGTTGATCCGGCTCTTGCCCTCCTGATCGACCTCGACCTCGGTATAGACATTGTCCGAAATGTATTTTCCCGCCCGCACCGCGGCCGAGCCGTCCTCGGCCGTGGTCACGTCCAGATCGTCCAGCCCGAAGGTCCGGCGCAGGTTGCCGACCAGACCGACCCCGCTACGTCCTGCAAGGACCGCAACCGCATTGGCCAGTTGGGCCGCCTGCAAGGCCGAGATGTTGTCGAGGCCCCGCCCGAAGAGAAGACGCGCAAGCACCTCTTCCTGCGGCAGGTCGGGGGAAGAGGTGAAGCGCACCTCGGGGTCGTTGGCCGGGCCTTCCACGGTGACCGTGCTGACGATCCCCTCGCTTTGGCTGTCTGCCGCGATGCTGATCTGCGGAACCAGGCTGCCCTCCATCACCAGATCGGCCCGCGTCAGCACAAGGCGACGCCCCAGGATGTCGATCCGGCCGCGGATCAGGCTGAACCCGCCCGCAGGCCGCACCTCCGCCGTTGTGCCCAGCAGCCGCAGGCTGCCGCCCAGTTCGGCGTCGATGCCACGGCCGCGGACAAAGACCCGGGCCGGGGCGTTGATCGTCAGGTCCAGGCCGATGGCCCGGGACGGCACGGTATCGCGGGAGGCTGCGGCGATGGCGGCCAGAAGCCCGGCCTTGCGCCGGGTCTCGCGCACCGGCGCGGTGTCGCGGACATGGCGGATGTTCATCAGCGCCTCGGCCGAGCCGAAGCCCGAGGCCGGCACCCGCACCTCGGTCTCCCCCAGTTGCAGCGTGCCGGACAGCAGCGCACCGCCCGCCAGCGGCCCGCGCAGGGCAAGCGAACCGCTGACGCGCGTCTCGTAAAGCTCCGGGTCGTAAAGGCGCAGGTTGTCCAGGGCGATGGACAGGTCGGCCTCCTGCCGCCCGTCCAGCCGGACCGGCCCATCCACCCGCAGTCGCCCGCCGGTGGACAGGCCCGAGGTCGCCGACAGCTGAACCGTGCCGCCCGCCAGCTGGCCAATGGCCTGCACCTGTTGCAGCGCCAGGCCAAGCTCCGGGTCGGCGATGCGGCCGTCCGACAGCGTGACCCGCCCGGACAATGAGCCGATGGCAAGCGGTCCGGCAAGTCGCAGGTCATAGCCGACCCGGCCCGAGACCGACCGGGGCGAGAGGAACAGGTTCGCCAGCCCCGCCTCGCCCGAACCGTTGATCGCCAGGTCGGCGGTGCGGAAATCGTTGGCCACCCGGCCCTCGACCCGGGCGGCGATCTGCCCCGGACCGTTGCCACGCAGGTCCAGCCGGTAGCCCGCCGCGTCCTGCACCGCCGTCCCGGCCACGGTCAGCGGGCCCGAGACTTCGGGCACGATCAGGCCAAGGTTGGCCAGCCGGGCGTCAAGGGTGATCCGGCGCAGGTCGCCGTTGATCTCTCCGGTCGCGCTGGCCGTCAGCTGCGGATTCTGCAAACGGGCCGAACGCACCTGGACCACGCCGCTGTTCAGCCCGAGGTCAAGGTCCAGCGTGCTTTGCCCGGCCAGTAGCCGGTCGGCCTCGGGCGTGCCGATGCGCAGCGCGCGGCCCTCGCCCTTCAGCGTGATCGCCCCGGCCTCAGGCGTGCCGCTGAAGCGCCCGTCCAGCATGACCGCGCCGCCATAGCCCGCCCCCAGCACCGCCAGATCGGCCAGGCTGACCGTTCCGCTCACATCCGATCCGGCCGAGGCCAGCCGGCCGCTGGCACTGGCCTGCAACCCTCCGGCCACAAGATCGAGGCTGCGCAGGACCGTGCCCGTCTCGTCGCGCCGGACCGAAGCGGTCAGCCGCGAGGCGCCGGAGAGCAGCCGATCCACCTCGGCCTGACCGATGGAAAGCCCGGTTCCGTCAAAGCCGATCTCGCCATCGACCACGCCCGACAGCCTGCTGGCCGAGCCCGCCAGCTCCAGCCGCCCGGCCCCGCCCAGCGGGCGCCCCGCCAGCCGCGAAAAGCGGGCGAGGTCGCCCACTTCAAGCGCCAGCCGGCCCGTCATCATCAGCGCCTGCTCCAGCCCCTCGATGCGCAGCGCCCCAGTCCCGGTCAGGCCCGCGCCTTCCAGCCGGATGTCGGTCAGCCGCAATGCGCCGGACCCCTCCTGGCTGTGAAACCGCAACGATGCCGCCAGCGCCGTCCCCAGGGCCTCGGCCAGGGCAGGATCGGCGGGGGCCAGGCCCGACACCGTGCCGTTCAGCGTGCCGCCGAAACTGCGCCCGGCCGCGCTGCGTCCGATCCGGCCCGAGCCCTTGACGGCAAGGTCGGCGATCTTCAGGTCGGGCCGGTCCAGCCCCTGCACCGACAGGCTGCCGGACCAGCTGTCGTCATCCCGCTGCGTCGCGTTCAGCGCGAAATCGGCGCGGGTCACCCGGGTGTCCTCCGCCAGGGGCAGCACCACCGGCGCACCGTCCGGCGCGGCCAGCCGGCCCGAAAGCGTCAGCCGCTCCGGCACCCCGTCGGCGGCGATCTCGCCCGCGCCGGTCAGGGACAGCGACCGGGCGGACAGATCCAGGCGGTCCAGCACCACCCGCCCGCCGCCGCTGCGCCAGGCGTCCAGCTTCAAGGCGATCTCGTTGCCGAAGAAATCCACCATTTCGGGGGCAAGGATCGGTGCCAGGTCCCCGGCCAGGTCGGCACCAAAGCGCTGCCCGCCGTCCTCGGCCCGCAGCGTCACCGTGCCGGACAGACGGTCGGCGCCATCCGTGGCAAGCGCGATGTCGGCGGCGAAATCGTCGATCGGCCCCTCCCCCGCGATCTGCAACCGGGCCGAAGGATTGCCGGGAAGGCCCAGCAGGCTGGCCGCGATCCCCCCTGCCGCCTCTTCGGCACGAAGCGACAGCTTCAGCGCGCGCGTGGCATTGGAATAGGCCGCGTCCAGACGGATCTCTCCGGCCGGGCCGTCCCCGGTGCGGATCAGGTCCAGCACCGCCTGCCCCTCGCCCCCGGACAGTTCCAGCGACGCGGACAGCGTGCCGGTCACCGGCTGGCCCAGAAGGTCGGGGCCAAGTTCGATCCGGTCGGCGGCGACCTTCTCGATGTCGATCGAGACCGGCAGGTCCGGCAGGCTGAACCCCGCCGCCTCGGGCGCGGGCATCGCCTCGGGCGTGGCCACGGGCGCGCGGGTGACGATGATCTCATCGGCGGACAATTCGTTGACCACCACCTCGCCGGACAGAAGCGCCGAGCGCGACCAGTCCAGCACCACCCCGTTCAGCGTGATCCAGATGCCCTGGTCGTCGGCGATGGTCAGTTGCTCGATCGTGGCCTGCGAGGACAGGGCTCCGGCAAAGCCCGTCACCGTGACCTTGCGCCCGGCGCCCGAGAGCGTGTCCTCGAGAAAGGCCGTCAGATAGTCGCGGTCGTCCTCCTGCGCCTGGACGGGCAGGCCGAAAAGGACAAAAGCAATGACGAGGGCGCGCCGCATCAGAAAGCCTGCCCCAGGCCGACGTAGATCTGCACGCCGTCACCGGTCGTGCCGCTGACCGGCGCGGCCACGTCCAGCCGGATCGGGCCAAGCCCGGTGTCATAGCGCAGCCCGAGCCCGGCCCCGGCATGGGCATTGGAAAAGTCGCCGCCGAACCCGTCGATCCCGATGCTGCCCCAGTCCACGAAGCCCACCACGCCGATCCGGTCGGTCACGCTGGCGCGCAGCTCCACCGACCCGGCCAGGAAATACTTGCCGCCGATCTGGAACTGCGGCCCGAAACCACGCGACACGGCGACACCAAGCGAGCGGTAGGGCTGGCCCCGCACCGTGCCGCCTCCGCCCGAGAAGAACAGGTCGCTGCGCGGCGTCTCCAGCAGGGACGGGCCAAGCACCGCCCCCGCCTGCGCCCGCGCCGCGATGACGAAGCGCCCCGGTTCGCCCAGACTGCGATAGAGGCGCCCGTCCAGCGTCGCCCGCAGGCCCGACCCGGTGGTGCCGAAGCCCAGGAAGGGCTTGGCCGTGGCGTCCAGATAGAAGCCGCGCGTCGGGTCGGTGGGCTCATCGCGCCGGTCCCAGGTCAGGCCGACGGGCAGGGACAGGTTGCGGAAGTCGAAGCGCCCGCCGGGATCGCGCCCGCGCATCGTGTCGTAGGTCAGCCCGACCCGCGCCGTCAGTTCCTCGGAAAAGACGTGGCTGAAGCGCAGGCCCAGACCGAAGGCATCCAGCGCATAGTCGATCTCGTCCTCATGCGCATAGGTCAGGATCAGCCCCGCCGTGGTGTCCGGGGTCAGCGTGGCGGGCCGGTCCAGCGTGACCTCGGCCCGGTAGTCGATGCCGCTGAGACTGGCGCCGATGTTGGTGATCTCGCCCTTGACGCCCAGCCGTTCGCCCCCGCCCAGAAGGTTGCGGTGCAGCCACGAGGCCGACAGGGACAGGCCGTCCAGGCTGGCAACCTCCACCCCAAGCGCATAGCGGCGTGGCTTCTGTTCGACCACGCTCGCCGTGATGCCCAGAAGGTCGGGCGCGGTGATCCGGTCGTCCTCGGTCAGCGCGACAGAGGAGAAGATGCCGGTGCGCCGCAGCCGCGCCTCGGCCCGGCGAAGTTCGGTCTCGCTGAAGGTTTCGCCTTCGGGCAGGCCGGCGATCTTGCGGATGCGCGCTTCGCGCATGCGCTGTTCGCCGACGATGGCAAGCGGCCCGAAGCGCAGACGCGGCCCGGGGGTCAGGCCCACATCGGCGTCGATTCGCCGCGCGGCATGGTCGGCAAGCACCCTGTCCGCGCCCACGAAGGCCTTGGCATGGCCCGCCTCGCGCCAGGCCGAGATGGCGACATCGACCGCCGTCTGCACCTGGCCGCTTTCCGCAATCTCTCCGGGTCGGAAACCCTGGGGCAGTTCGGTGCCCGGCGCCAGGGGGGCGATTCGCGCCTGGCCGAAACGGAAGGGCGGGCCCGGGTCCACCTGGATGCGGATGGTCGAGATCGCCCGCGGGGCTTCCAGCGCCGGGATCGCCGCCGCCTCGCGCCCGTCGATCAGGATGCGGATATCGACCGCGTAATGCCCCCTGGCGTAAAGTGCCGCCAGGATATGGGCATAATCCGACCGCGCCGCCGCCAGCAGGTCCTGCGGATCGGTCTGGCCCTGCACTTGCAGCGAGCGGACCATCGCGGCTTCGGTCACGGCCCGGGTCAGCGTCTCGGACCCGCCCAGGACCGCGATGTCCAGACGGTCCAGCGCCATGGCCTCGGACGCAACCAGCATGCCCGCCAGGAAACCCAGCGCAGCCCGGAGCCGTGACGTCTTCGGACCGGCATGCATCCGGCGCGACCCTTTCCCTTTCCTTAACCCGGACTATCGCAGCTTGTTCCGGCCCCTTCAATCCGGGGAAAGCCGATCGGCAGGCAAGGGTTCCCCGAAACCCGTCATCAACCTGTGACAGGACCATTGCATGACTGCCGCCAGCCTGGAGGATTGCAGATGATGGACGATGGCTACGACCTGGAAGAGGCCTACCAGATCAACGGCCCCGAAGATGCCCGCCGCATGTATGGCGACTGGGCGCCGACCTATGACGAAAGCTTCGGCATGGCCTGGGGCTACATCGCCCCGCGCGAGATCGCGGCCATCCTGAAGGGCGAGATCGCGCCCGGGGCCGAGATCCTGGACATCGGCGCCGGCACTGGCCTCGTGGCCGAACACCTGCGCGGCCTGACGGTGGACGCGCTGGACATCACCCCCGAGATGCTGGAGATCGCCCGGCCGAAGGGCCTGTATCGCAAGCTCATGCTGGGCGATCTGACCAAGGCGCTGGACATCCCGGACGCCAGCTACGACGCCGTCATCAGCTGCGGCACCTTCACCCACGGCCATGTCGGGCCGGAATGTTTCCCGGAACTGCTCCGCATCACCCGCCCGGGTGCCGTGTTCGCCTGCGGCACCATCGGCCCTGTTCTGGACGGCGCGGGCTTCGGGTCGGAACTGGCGCGGATGGTGGCCCACGGCAGGATCAGTCCGGTCGCCTGGCGTGACATTCCCATCTACGAAGGCGCGGATCATCCGCACAAGGACGACCGGGGCCTCGTGATGGTGTTCCGCAAGCTCTGAACGCCGCTCGTCAAGCCCCGCGGGCACTTCTGGCCGGACCCGCGAAAAGGGCCGACGAGGTCGATGAGCATTCTGCTTGCAGACTCGAGCCAAGGCGCCTATATCCCTGTCAACAGCTGCTTCCGGATCCAAACTGGAAGCTACCGAAAGTCACGGGCGGGCCGCTGGGTCCGCCTTTTTGTTTCTGGAATGACATGTCCGATCTGATCGCGAAAACCGCCATCGACCGCCGCCTGGCCGACATCGTTCAGCCGGTGATCGAAGGGCTGGGCTTTGAACTCATCCGCCTGCGGCTTATGGGCGGCAAGACGCGCGTCTTGCAGATCATGGCCGACCGGCCCGAGGGCGGGATCGGCGTGGACGAATGCGGCGACATCTCCACCGCCGTCTCTGCCGTTCTGGATGTCGAGGACCCGCTGGAGGATGCCTATGTGCTGGAAGTCTCTTCCCCCGGCATCGACCGGCCGCTGACCCGGCTGAAGGACTTCGAGACCTGGAAGGGCTGGGAAGCCCGGATCGAGACGACCGAGCTGATCGACGGCCGCCGCCGCTTCAAGGGCGATCTGGCCGGGGTGGAAGGGGACGAGGTTCTCATCACCATCGACGAGGGCGGCGAGGACGTGACCATCGGGCTGAAGTTCGACTGGCTTTCGGACGCCAAGCTTATCCTCTCGGACGCGCTGATCGCGGAAATGCTGCGCCAGAAGAAGGTGGCCGAACCCGCCGATGGCCAGTTCGACGCGATCGAGGAAATTGATGGGGACGAGGACGACGCGCCCGCCCCCGAGACGAAACACTAGGGAGAGAAACCCATGGCAATCACCTCCGCCAACCAGCTGGAGCTTCTGCAAACCGCCGAAGCCGTGGCCCGCGAAAAGATGATCGACCCGGATCTGGTGATCCAGGCGATGGAGGACAGCCTCGCCCGCGCCGCCAAGTCGCGCTACGGCGCGGAAATGGACATCCGCGTGAAGATCGATCGCAAGACCGGCCGCGCGACCTTTACCCGCGTCCGCACCGTGGTCGAGGACGATGCGGTGGAAAACCACCACGCCCAGCTGACGGTGAAGCAGGCGAAAGCCTACCTTGCCGATCCCAAGGTCGGCGACGAAATCGTGGACGAGGTTCCCCCGGTCGATCTGGGCCGCATCGCCGCACAATCGGCCAAACAGGTCATCCTGCAAAAGGTGCGCGAGGCCGAACGGGATCGCCAGTACGAAGAGTTCAAGGACCGCAAGGGCACGATCATCAACGGCGCCGTCAAGCGCGAGGAATACGGCAACATCATCGTCGACATCGGCCGCGGCGAAGGCATCCTGCGCCGGAACGAGAAGATCGGCCGCGAAGCCTACCGCATCGGCGACCGCATCCGCTGCTACATCAAGGACGTGCGCCGCGAACCGCGCGGCCCGCAGGTCTTCCTGTCGCGCACCGATCCGCAGTTCATGGCGGAACTGTTCAAGATGGAAGTGCCGGAAATCTACGACGGCATCATCGAGATCAAGGCGGTGGCCCGTGACCCGGGCAGCCGCGCCAAGATCGCCGTCATCAGCTACGACAACTCCATCGACCCCGTCGGCGCCTGCGTCGGCATGCGCGGCAGCCGCGTGCAGGCCGTGGTGAATGAACTCCAGGGCGAAAAGATCGACATCATCCCGTGGAACCAGGACACCGCGACCTTCCTCGTGAACGCGCTGCAACCTGCCGAAGTCTCCAAGGTCGTGTTCGACGAAGAGGCCGGCAAGATCGAAGTCGTGGTGCCCGATGAGCAACTCAGCCTGGCCATCGGCCGTCGCGGCCAGAACGTTCGCCTCGCCAGCCAGCTGACCGGCCTCGACATCGACATCCTGACCGAGGCCGAAGAATCGCAGCGCCGTCAGGCCGAATTCGCCGAACGCACCAAGCTGTTCATGGATGCGCTGGACGTCGACGAGATGATGGCCCAGCTTCTGGTCGCCGAAGGCTTCACCAACCTGGAAGAGGTCGCCTATGTCGAGCTGGACGAGCTTCTGTCCATCGACGGCTTCGACGAGGATACCGCCGCCGAACTTCAGGCCCGCGCCCGCGACCATCTGGAGGCCGCCAATGCAAAGGCGATGGAAAACGCCCGTGCGCTTGGCGTCGAGGACAGCCTGGTCAACTTCGAAGGCCTGACGCCGCAGATGCTGGAGGCGCTGGCCAAGGACGGGATCAAGACCCTGGAAGACTTCGCCACCTGCGCCGACTGGGAACTGGCGGGCGGCTGGACGACCGAGAATGGCCAGCGCAAGAAGGACGAAGGGGTCCTGGAAAAGTTCGACATGTCGCTGGAAGAGGCGCAGAACCTCATCATGACCGCGCGGGTCATGCTGGGCTGGGTCGATCCGACCGAACTGGAGCAGCCCGCCGACGAGGCTGCCGATGACGAGGAGGCCGAGGCCTGATCCCAGGCCTCGGGGACACGCGTTGACGCGCGGCGGCCGGGAAAAGGAACGGATCGAGCCGGAACGCAAGTGCATTGCGACCGGGGAAAGCCAGCCGAAGGCGGGGCTGATCCGCTTTTGCGTCGGACCCGACGGGCAGATCGTCCCGGACGTGCTGGGGAAACTGCCGGGCCGGGGCATCTATGTCTCGGCCGACCGGGCAGCGCTGGACAAGGCGGCGAAGAAGAACCTGTTCTCCCGCGCTGCCCGTCAGCCGGTGAAGGTGCCCGAGGGGCTTGCCGATCTGGTCGAGTCTCTGGTGCTGCAACGGACCATCGACCTGCTGTCGATGGCGCGCAAGGCGGGTGAGGCGGTCACCGGCTACGAGAAGGTGAAGGACTGGCTGGTCAAGGGCACGGCGGCGACGCTGATCCAGGCCAGCGACGGGTCGGAACGGGGCAAGACCAAGCTGCACGCACCGGATGGCGCGAAAGGCTTCATCGGCTGCCTTTCGGCTGGGGAAATCGGTTTGGCATTCGGACGGGAACGTGCGATACACGCCGCGCTTGCTGCTGGTGGACTCAGAACGCGTGTTGTAGAGGAAGCGGCAAAACTCGCTGGCTTGCGTGGGCATTTGCCCTTGCAGACGGGCGGGGATGACGGCGGCGAGACCGCCATGAAGGATACGAAGAACGCATGAGCGATACTGACGGCAAGAAACCTCTTGGCCTTGGGGGCGCCCCCCGTCCCGGACAGGTGAAGCAAAGCTTCAGCCATGGCCGGACCAAGAGCGTCGTGGTCGAAACCAAACGCAAGCGCGTCGTGGTGCCCACTCCGGCGAAACCGGGGGCGCCAGCCGCCGGCACGACTCCGGCTGCGACCAACCTTGGCGACCCGTCGAAACGTCCCGCCGGCATCTCGGATGCCGAGATGGAGCGTCGTCTTGCCGCCCTGCGTGCCGCCAAGGCGCGCGAGGCCGAAGAGGCCGCGCGCCGTGCCGCAGAGGATCGTGCGCGCGAGGAAGACCGCGCCCGCCGCCGCGAAGAGATCGAGGCGAAGGAACGCGCGGATCGCGAACGCGCCGAGGCGCTGCGCCTGAAGGCCGAGGAAGAGGAACGTGCCGCCAAGGCCGAGGCTGCGGCCAGGATCGCCGCTGCCGAGGCGCGAAAGGCCGAAGTTCTGGGCACCCGCGCCCGCTCGACGACGCCAGCGCCGGCTGCGACCAAGCCCGCAGAGCGCGCTGCGCCTGCCTCGCCCGCCACGGCAGAGGATGCGCGCGGCCCCGCTTCGGGCAAGCCGGGCCTTTCGCCCCGCAAGACCGACCGCGAAAAGGACGATCGCGCCGACCGCGGCGCCAAGCGCGGGGGCGAAGAAGGCCGTCGCTCGGGCAAGCTGACGCTGTCCGATGCGATCTCGGACGAAGGCGGCCGCCAGCGCAGCCTTGCCGCGATCAAGCGCAAGCAGGAAAAGGCCCGGGCCAAGGCTCTGGGTCTGGGTCACAAGGCCGAAAAGCAGGTGCGCGAGGTGCAGCTGCCGGAAACCATCGTCGTCAGCGAACTGGCCAACCGCATGGCCGAACGCGCTGCCGACGTGGTCAAGGCGCTGATGAAGATGGGTATGATGGTCACGATGAACCAGCCCATCGACGCCGATACCGCCGAGCTTGTCATCGAGGAATTCGGCCACAAGGCCGTCCGCGTCTCGGACGCCGATGTCGAACAGGTCATCGACACCGTGAAGGACCGGCCCGAGGACCTGCGCCCGCGCCCGCCGATCGTCACGATCATGGGCCACGTCGATCACGGCAAGACCTCGCTTCTGGACGCGATCCGCAAGACCAATGTCGCCACCGGCGAGGCGGGCGGGATCACCCAGCACATCGGCGCCTATCAGGTGAAGACGCCCAACGGCCAGCTGATCACCTTCCTCGACACGCCGGGCCACGCGGCCTTCACCTCCATGCGCTCGCGCGGGGCTCAGGTGACGGACATCGTGGTCCTGGTGGTCGCGGCCGATGACGCCGTGATGCCGCAGACGGTCGAGGCGATCAACCACGCCAAGGCCGCCAAGGTCCCGATGATCGTGGCGATCAACAAGATCGACAAGCACGAGGCGAATCCGACGAAGGTCCGCACCGACCTGTTGCAGCACGAGGTCGTGGTCGAAGCCATGTCCGGCGACGTGCAGGATGTCGAGGTTTCGGCCAAGACCGGCCAGGGTCTGGACGACCTCCTTGAAGCCATCGCCTTGCAGGCCGAGCTGCTGGAACTGAAGGCCAACCCGAACCGGGCGGCTTCGGGTGCGGTGATCGAGGCCAAGCTCGACGTGGGCCGTGGCCCCGTTGCGACGGTGCTGGTGCAGAACGGCACGCTGAAGAAGGGCGACATCTTCGTCGTCGGCGAACAGTGGGGCAAGGTCCGTGCGCTGATCAACGACAAGGGCGAGACGATCCCCGAGGCAGGGCCGTCGGTTCCGGTCGAGGTGCTGGGTCTGTCCGGCACGCCGTCCGCCGGTGACACGCTGAACGTCGTGGAAACCGAGGCCCAGGCGCGCGAGATCGCCGATTACCGGATCAAGACCGCCAAGGACAAGCGGGCTGCGGCCGGGGCTGCGACGACGCTGGAACAGCTGATGGCCAAGGCCAAGGCCGACCAGTCGGTCGCGGAACTGCCGATCCTGATCAAGGCCGATGTGCAAGGCTCGGCCGAGGCGATCGTCCAGGCGATGGAGAAGATCGGCAACGAGGAAGTCCGCGTCCGCGTGCTGCATTCGGGCGTCGGGGCGATCACCGATACCGACGTGGCGCTGGCCGAGGCGTCGAAGGCGCCGATCATCGGCTTCAACGTCCGCGCCAACGCGACCGCGCGGGCCTCGGCGACGCAGAAGGGGGTCGAGATCCGCTATTACTCGATCATCTATGACCTGGTCGATGACATCAAGGCGGCCGCCTCGGGCCTTCTGAAGGCCGAGGTGCGCGAGAATTTCATCGGCTATGCGAAGATCCTGGAGGTCTTCAAGGTCTCGGGCGTGGGCAAGGTGGCCGGCTGTCTGGTCACCGAGGGCGTGGCGCGCCGGTCGGCCGGGGTTCGTCTGCTGCGGGACAACGTGGTGATCCACGAGGGCACGCTGAAGACGTTGAAGCGGTTCAAGGACGAGGTGAAGGAAGTCATCTCGGGCCAGGAATGCGGGATGGCTTTCGAGAACTACGAGGACATCCGGCAGGGCGATGTCATCGAGATCTTCGAGCGGGAGGAAGTCCAGCGCACGCTGGAGTGACCGGGCCGCCGCGCGCGGCGCGTTTTTCAGAGCCAATCTTTTCAAAGTGTTGGCTGTGGACGTTCAGGAAAACTTAACGAATGCGCCGGGCCTTCGGGTTCGGCGCTTTTCGTTTGGGGCGGCTCGTCCTGAGCCTTCGGCGTCGACGCGCGGCGGTCAGAGCCAGTCGCGCAGGATCGGGATCAGCGGCAGGTCGGCCGGCGGCATCGGATAATCGCGCAGGGCGTTCGGCCTGACCCAGGCCAGTTGCTGGCCTTCGGTCGCGCGCACCGTGCCCTGCCAGCGGCGGCAGGCGAACAAGGGCATCAGAAGGTGGAAGTCGTCGTAGGAATGACTGGCAAAGGTCAGCGGCGCGAGGCAGGAGGCCCAGGTGTCGATGTCGAGCTCTTCCTTCAGTTCGCGGATCAGCGCGGCCTCGGGCGTCTCGCCGGGTTCGACCTTGCCGCCGGGAAATTCCCAGAGCCCCGCAAGCGACTTGCCCTCGGGCCGCCGGGCCAGAAGCACGCGACCGTCAGGGTCGATCAGGGCGACGGCAGAGACGAGGACGATCTTCATGCGAGGGTCCTTCGTGGGAGCCCCCGGGGGTTTCACACCCCCGGACCCCCGTGGGATATTTGCGGACAGATGAAATCAGGAGCGGTAGTCGGCGTTGATCTCGATGTAGCGGGCGGTCAGGTCGCAGGTCCAGACCGTGCGTCGGCCCTTGCCGAGGCCGAGGTCCACGGCGAAGACCAGCTCCTGCCCCTGCATGTAGGCGGCGCCGTCCTCTTCCCGGTAATCGGGGTTCCGCCAGCCGTCGCGGGCGACGAGGATGTCGCCGAAGCGGATCGTCAGACGGTCGCGGTCGGCCTGGGCGCCCGACTTGCCCACGGCGGCGACGATCCGGCCCCAGTTCGGGTCCTGGCCTGCAACGGCGGTCTTGACGAGGGGCGAGTTGGCGATGGCGAAGGCGACTTTAGCGGCGTCCTCGTCGGAGGCGCCACCCGTGACGCGGACCTCGACCAGCTTGGTCGCGCCCTCGCCGTCGCGGACGACTTGCAGCGCCAGATCGCGCATCACGCCATGGAGCGCGGTCTCGAAGGCTTTCAGCGTCGGACCCTTGAGTTCGGCGGCGGCGGACTGGCCGGTTGCGGCAACGAGGAGCGTGTCCGAGGTCGAAGTGTCGCTGTCCACGGTGATCGAGTTGAACGTGGCATCCACGTTGCGCGAGACAATCTTCTGGAGCTGGTTCGCCCCGATCTTCGCATCGGTGAAGATATAGACCAGCATCGTCGCCATGTCGGGCGCGATCATGCCCGAGCCCTTGGCGATGCCGGAAATGTGGATCATGCCGCCGTCGCCCTGCACCGTGGCGGCGGCGCCTTTCGGGAAGGTGTCGGTGGTCATGATCGCCCGGGCGGCCATTTCCACCGCGTCCTCGGTCAGCCCGGCCACCAGGTCGGGCACCCTGGCGGTGATCTTCTGATACGGCAGCGGCTCGCCGATCACCCCGGTCGAGGAGGAGAAGACTCGGCTGGGCGGGATCCCCAGCGCCTCGGCCACGGCGCCGGTGACGGCGGCGACGGCCTCGTCGCCCGCCTTGCCGGTGAAGGCGTTGGAATTGCCCGAGTTCACGATGATCGCAGCCCCCGCATCGGCGGGCACCTTCATCGCCAGTTTCGCCTGACAGTCACGCACGCAGGCCGAGCGGGTGGAGGACCGGGTGAAGACCCCGGCCATCGTGGTGCCGGGCGCGAGGCGGACCAGCATCACGTCCTTGCGGTTCTGGTAGCGCACCCCGGCCTCGACCGCGGCGAACTCGGCCCCCTTGATGGCGGGGAGCGCGGGGAAGCTGGCGGGGGCCAGGGGCGAGACCGGCTTCATCGCCTTTTTCGCCGCCGCCACCACATCGCCCACGGCCTCTTGCACCGCATCGGCAACCGGACCGGCGGCGGCGGTCAGGCTGTCCTTCAGCTTGCGGACCTTCTTCTTCAGCGCCTTCGCTTCGGCCTTCCAGTCGGTCTTTCCCATCTCCGTCCCCCCATCCTGCCCGTGTCAGTCGATCAGATCGGCCTTCTTGAGCAGGGCGGGATCGAGCCCCTCGCCCTCGCGGGTGACGGTCGCAACCTTCGAGAGTTCCTCGATCCGGGCGTTGATTGCGGCGCGCTCGACCTCGGCGGCCAGTTCGTCGCGCATCTGGTCCAGCGTGGGCTTTTCCGCGATGCGGGTTTCCTTGACCAGGATCAGGTGCCAGCCGAAGTCGCTTTGCACCGGGCCGGCGACTTCGCCCACCTTGGCGGCAACGACCGCATCCTCGAAGGGCTTGACCATCATGCCAAGGCCGAACCAGCCCAGATTGCCGCCATTGGCGCCCGAGCCGGTATCGGTGGACCTGGCCTTGGCCAGTTCGGCGAAATCGGCGCCGGCATCGAGTTCGGCCTTGATCGCCTGGGCCTCTTCCTCGGTCTGCACCAGGATATGCGCGGCGTTGTATTGGGTCTGCGGCTTGGCGTCCTTGAAGCGGGCGTCATAGGCCGCTTGCAGGGCAGCGTCGGTCACCGCCTCCTTGACGATGCCGTCGATCGCGAGGCCCGAGACAAGGCCGCGCCGGTCGTTCTCGATCGTGGCCATGGCGCGGGGAGTGAGGTCCTTGACCGACTGGGCCAGGACTTCCTGCTGGATCAGCTGTTCGTAGATACCCCTGAACAGCACGTCGTCGGGCAGTTGCTGGTATTCGGGCGGCAGGGATTCACGCAGCGCGATCATGTGGCCGAGCGTGATCTTGGTGCCGTTCACCGTGGCAACCACGGTGTCGGCGGTTTCGCCTTCGGCAAGGGCGGGGCCTGCAAGCACCGCTGTCAGCGCCAGAACCGACCAGAAGCCTGAACGTTTCGCCATTTTCACCATCTCCTGATCCGGGCGACGGGCCGCCCAAGTTGACTATCCCGGCCTTCCCCCTTACATCGCGACAGTCGCGTGGAGCGGGGCCATCCGGTCATGCTCTGGCCCTTCTAGGGAAGGTGTCGGGGCCGGGCAAGCCCAAGGGACACACGATGCTGTCAGAAGCCGCCCCTCGGGAGATGAAATGCTGGGACTTGGATCGCTCGCGCGGAAGATGTTCGGGACGCCGAACGACCGCAAGGTAAAGTCCGTCCGCCCCGTGGTGGCGCAGATCAACGCGCTGGAGCCGGAGTTCCAGGCGCTGAGCGATGAGGGCATCATCGCCAGGACGCGTGAGTTCCAGAAGCGGGTGCAGGAAGGCGGCGAGAGCCTGGATGCGATCCTGCCGGAAGCCTTTGCCAACTGCCGCGAGGCGGCGCGACGGGCGCTGGGGCTGCGGGCCTTCGATGTGCAGCTGAAGGGCGCGATCTTCCTGCACCAGGGCAACATCAGCGAGATGAAGACCGGCGAGGGCAAGACGCTGGTCGCGGCCTTCGCGGCCTATCTGAATGCCCTGACCGGCCGGGGCGTGCATGTCGTCACGGTGAACGACTACCTGGCCAAGCGCGACGCGGAATGGATGGGCAAGGTCTATGCCCAGCTGGGGATGACGACGGGGGTTGTCTATTCGCACCAGCCCGACGACGAGAAGAAGGCCGCCTACAAGGCCGACATCACCTATGCGACCAACAACGAGCTGGGCTTCGACTACCTGCGCGACAACATGAAATCCTCGCTGGAGGACATGGCGCAGCGGGGGCATTACTATGCCATCGTCGACGAGGTGGACAGCATCCTGATCGACGAGGCGCGGACGCCGCTGATCATCTCGGGGCCGAGCCAGGACCGCAGTCCGCTGTATCAGGCGGTCGACAAGGTTATTCCGCACCTTCAGCCGGAACACTATGCGGTGGACGAAAAGACCCGCAGCGTGACCCTGACGGAAGAGGGTAACGACGTCATCGAGGACCTGTTGCGCCAAGCGGGGATCCTGCCCGAGGGGCAGAGCCTCTATGCGGCCGAAAGCACCAGCATCGTGCACCATGTCAACCAGGCGCTGCGGGCGCACAAGCTGTTCCACAAGGACCAGCAATATGTGGTGATGAACGATGAGGTGTTGCTGATCGACGAATTCACCGGCCGGATGATGAAGGGCCGGCGCCTGTCGGACGGGCTGCACCAGGCCATCGAGGCCAAGGAAGGCGTCAGGATCCAGCCCGAGAACGTCACCTATGCCAGCGTCACCTTCCAGAACTATTTCCGGCTTTATGAAAAGCTGGGCGGCATGACGGGGACGGCCGCGACCGAGGCCGAGGAATTCCGCGAGATCTACGGGCTTGGCGTGGTCGAGGTGCCGACGAACCGCCCCGTGGCCCGGATCGACGAACACGACCAGGTCTTCCGCACCGCGCGCGAGAAATACGACGGCATCCTGAAGGCGATCAAGGAAGCGCATGCGAAGGGCCAGCCGATCCTGGTCGGCACCACCTCGATCGAGAAGTCGGAACAGCTTTCGGCGATGCTGAAGAAGGAGGGCATCCCGCACAACGTGCTGAACGCCCGCCAGCATGAACAGGAAGCGAAGATCGTCGCCGACGCGGGCAAGCTGGGCGCGGTCACCATCGCGACCAACATGGCCGGGCGCGGCACCGACATCAAGCTGGGCGGCAATGTCGAGTTCAAGATCATGGAGGCCATCGCCGCCGATCCGCATGGCGACCACGTCGCCATCCGCGCCCGGATCGAGGCCGAACACAAGGACGAGGAAGAGGCGGTCAAGCAGGCCGGGGGTCTGTTCGTCCTGGGCACCGAACGCCACGAAAGCCGCCGGATCGACAACCAGCTGCGCGGCCGGTCGGGCCGTCAGGGCGACCCGGGCCGGTCGGCCTTCTTCCTGAGCCTCGAAGACGACCTGATGCGCATCTTCGGGTCGGAACGGCTGGACAAGATCCTGTCCACGCTGGGCATGCAGGAAGGCGAATCCATCGTCCACCCCTGGGTGAACAAGTCGCTGGAAAAGGCGCAGGCCAAGGTCGAGGGGCGCAACTTCGACATCCGCAAGCAGCTTCTGAAGTTCGACGACGTGATGAACGACCAGCGCAAGGCGATCTTCAGCCAGCGGATGGAGATCATGCAGGCCGATCATGTCGCCGATGTCGCCGCCGACATGCGCCACCAGGTGATCGAGGATCTGGTCAATCTGAACATGCCGCCCCGGTCCTATCCGGACAGCTGGGATACCGAGGGCCTGGCGGCAGCCTGTCGCGAGATGCTGAACCTTGACCTGCCCATCGCCGACTGGGCCGCCGAGGAAGGCGTCGATCAGGCCGGGATCCTGGAGCGGATCATCGCGGCCTCTGACAAGATGATGGCCGAAAAGACCGAAGCCTTCGGGGCCAGCACGATGCAGACCATCGAGAAGCAGGTCCTGCTGCAAGCCATCGACACGAAATGGCGCGAGCACCTGCTGCGCCTGGAACATCTGCGCTCGGTCGTCAGCTTCCGTGGCTATGCGCAGCGCGATCCGCTGAACGAATACAAGACCGAAGCCTTCCAGCTGTTCGAAGGGCTGCTGAATTCGCTGCGCGAACAGGTCACCCAGCAATTGTCGCGCATTCGCCCGGTGACGAAGGAAGAGCAGGAAGAGATGATGCGGCAGCTGATCGCCGAACAGCGGGCTGCGGCGCAGCCGAAGGTGCTGGAGACAGCCGGCGCCGCCGTGGCCGCCGGTGCCGGTGCAGCCGCTGCCGCCGTGCCGGCGGGCCGCCGACCCGGTTTCGTCGAGGGCGATCCCGCGACCTGGGGCAATCCCGGGCGGAACGACCCCTGCCCCTGCGGCTCGGGCCAGAAGTTCAAGCACTGCCACGGCCGCATCGTCTGAGGTTGTCGAAGCTGCTGAAAAACCGGCGCCGCGGTGATCGACGCGGCGTTTTCATGGCCTTTCGGCAGCAAGACCAGCCGCTACCCAATTAATGCCATTTCTCTGCCCCGATTGGCCCCTAGCCGTAAACGGTGCGATTCTCGTACCGGAGCACTGCCATGCTTTGGGGCAAAAAGGTTCTGCGGATCACCGCTGCGATTGCGGTGGCCGCCTTGGCGGCCCATACGGCCGAAAGTCAGAAAGGTCAGAACGCTGCGCAGCCGCTGGCGGCCACGGGCATTGAACGACTGGCCGCTGCCCGCCCGGCGGCGACCGGCGCTGCCGCCGGCGCGATCCCGCCGTCGGCCTCGCTTGGCGCGTCCGGCGATGTCGCCATGGGCAACCTGGTCGGAATCACCCCGGTTGCGGCCTCGATTCCGGCCACGGCGGGCGACCAGTGCCGCCCGGCCCTGCACCTGGAGGCCGCCCCCGGCGCGATGATCCTGCTGACGCTGACCGCGCCCTGCAATCGCAGCGAACGGATCGTGGTGCGCCATTCCGGCCTGTCCTTCGCCACCCGGACCGAAGCGGGCGGCGAAACCCGGTTGCTGCTTCCCGCGCTGAAATCCGACGCCCTGGTGGCCGTCTATCTGGCCGGATCGCGCCTGGTCATTGGCAAGGTCGCCGTGCCGGATGTGACCTTGTACACGCGGGTTGCCGTGACCTGGGAATGGCCGGCAGAGGTGGAACTGCGCGCGACCGAGGGCAACCGGGTGCTGGTGGCCGCCGCCGCCAATCCGGCGGGAGAGCCGTCGCGCCTGATGTCCTTCGGGGCGCCGGATGTGCAGTCCCCCGTCATGGCGCATGTCTATTCCGTGCCGGGCCGGGATCTGGGCGATGTCGCGCTTTCGGCCGAGCTGCGGATCACCCCCGCCTCTTGCGGCAGGACCCTGCGGCTGGGGACGATCTATGCCGCCAACGGGCGCACCGTGGTGCAGGAGCGCGAAGTCCCCGTGCCGCTCTGCGGCACTGCGGGGGACATTCTGCTGTTGAAGAATCTTTCGCCTGCCCCGAAACTCGCCGCTCCGAAGTAAGCTCCGGAATGGCAGTTGATGGGTGTGAAGGCAGGGCTGGCGGCGCTGTGCGTTGCGGCGATCATCGGTGTTTCCGCTGCCGCCCAGGATGTGACCCTGGTCGCCCGCGAAGGCGGTATCGTGCTGAGCGGCACCTTGCAGGGCTATGACGGCGAATTCTACCGGATCAGCACCAGCTACGGGCTGCTGACCGTCGATGGTCAGGGCGTGATCTGCGAAGGGCCGGCCTGCCCCGAGCTGGTCGCCCCGCGCGCGGCGATCCGTGTGGTCGGGGCCCGGGACGCGGCCGGCCTGCTACCGGCGCTGTTCCAGGCCTTTGCCAATGCCCGCGGGCTGGTCTATGAACCCCAGCCCGGCGATGGCTTTGCCGCCCGCATCCTGGACCCGGCGACGCGCAAGGTGCTGGCCGACCTGTCCTTTCAGCCGATGCCCCCCGAGGCCGCCAGCGCGGCGGTCAGCTCTGGCGCGGCCGATCTGAAACTGTCCTTCGCCGCCGAGCCAGGCCTGGCCGCCCATTCCGTCGCGATGGACGGCATGGTGGCCATCGTCGCCCCCGACAACCCGACGCCCGCGATCTCGACCGCCGACCTCGCCCGCGTCCTGGCGGGAGAGGTGGACAACTGGGCCCAGATCGGCGGGCCGGACATGCCGATCGTCCTGCATGCGCTCGCGCCGGAGACCGACCTGCAACAGGCGCTTGCCGCGCGGCTGCGGCAGACCGGGGAGGCGGCGGATGTGCTGCATCCGGACCTGGCGACCCTGGCCGAGGCCGTGGCGCGGGACCCCTGGGCCATCGCGCTGACCGGGCGGTCGGCCATCGTTCCGGCCCGGCGGATGCCGCTGACCGACAGCTGCGGCTTCCCGCTTCTGCCGACATCGCTGGCCATCAAGGCGGGCGACTATCCGCTGGCGCTGCCGGTGATGCTGTTGTCGGCCAGGCGGCGCATGCCGCTGATGACGCGCGAATTCCTGGCCTTCCTGCGCACGCCGGCCGCGGACGCGGCGGTGACGGCGACGGGATTCATCGACCGGTCGCCAACACGTCAGCCGATGACGGCGGACGGCTTGCGGCTGATCAACGCGATCAAGGGCGCGGGCGCGGATGTGACACTGGAGGATCTGAAACGGCTGGCCGGGATCATGGACGGGGCGGATCGGCTGTCCTTTACCTTCCGCTTCGAGGACGGGTCCTCCACGCTGGATGCCACCTCGCAGGACAGTCTGGAGGATCTGGCACAGCTGATCGCCGCCGGGCAGTTCCGCGACCAGAAGCTGGTGCTGGCGGGGTTTTCGGACGGGTCGGGCGCGGCCAAGGCGAACCTTGCGCTGTCGGTGGACCGCGCGGCACGCGTGGCGCAGGAGCTGGCCGCCATCGCGCCCGACCTGTCCCCGGCGCAGATGCCGGTCGTCGAAGGCTTTGGCGAGGCGCTGCCCATGGCCTGCGACGAAACCGCAATCGGCCGCCAGCTGAACCGCCGGGTCGAGCTGTGGGTGGTGCCGGACTTCACCCCGACCGGCACCCCGCCCGCGCTGGCACCGGCGCCCTAGCCGAGGTATTCGCCCAGCGTCTGGCGGGTGCCGACGGCCCAGAGCCGGTTCAGATGGCGCGCGAAGGCAGTGGCAAAGCGCGCATCCTGCCCCAGATCGCCATAGACCGAAGTCATTTCCAGCCAGGCCGCCGGGCGCGATTTCGCCGCCCTGGACCGCGCCACCAGCGCGTCCCAGTCGGGATCGTTCGGCGGGATCGGCGTGCCGCTGTCGGTTTCGCCATGGCAGTAGCGGCACCACATCGCGCTGACCAGGGCCAGCCCCTCGACCGACCCGCCCGCCGCCAGCGCATCGCGGATCGAGGGGACGATGAACTTCGGTTGCCGGTTCGAGCCGTCCAGGCAGATGCGGCGTTCGGTGTCGGCGACCTCGGGGTTACTGAACCGTTCCACGATCAGACGGTAATAGTCGCCGAGGTTGGTGTCGGGGACGGGCGGGATGTAGGGGATGATCTCGTTCACCTCGACCTTGTCCAGAAGGCCCCGGATCAGCGGGTTCGCCATCGCCTCGTGGACATATTCGATGTCCATCAGGCCCCCCGGATAGGCGATGGTCGCATGGCCGCCGTTCAGGATGCGGATCTTCATCAGCTCGAAATTGTGGACATGCGGGGTGAGGGTTACGCCGACCTTCTCCCACGCCGGGCGTCCTGCGGGGAAGTTGTCCTCCAGCACCCATTGCCGGAAGGGCTCGCAGGTGACGGGCACGGGGTCGTCGGCAAGCCCGAAGGCCGCCGCCATCGCCCTTTCGCGCGGGCCGGTGGCCGGGGTGATCCGGTCCACCATGCCGTTCGGGAAGGCGACGTTTGACGCGATCCAGTCGGCGAAGGCGGGATCGGACAGCCGCGCAAGGCCCGTCACCGCGTCGCGCGTCACATGGCCGTTGCCGGGAAGGTTGTCGCAACTCATCACCGTGAAGGGCATCACTCCCGCCGCCTTGCGCGCCTTCAGGGCCGCGATGATCGCGCCGAAGGCCGTGCGGTGCGGATCGGCGGCATCCGCGACGATCTCGGGGTTGGTCGGGTCGAAGGCGCCGGTTGCCGGGTTGATGAAATAGCCGCCCTCGGTGACGGTCAGGCTGACGATGCGGATCTCGGGGCGGGACATGGCCGCGATCAGGGCCGCGTTGTCCGGTTCCACCGGCAGAAAGTCGATCATCGCCCCGACCCGCCGTGCGGATTTGCCCTTGGGGTCCAGCTCGATCACCGTGGACAGGCAATCCTGCGCCTTCAGCGCCTCGCGCATCCGGGCATCGCCCTCGCGCACCCCGGCGCCCAGGATCGCCCAGTCGTGGTTGAGCCCCATGTTGAAAAGGTCGTCCAGATAGACGGCCATATGCGCCCGGTGAAAGTTTCCGAGGCCGATATGGACGATGCCGGGGGTCAGTTTCCGGCGGTCGTAGGCGGGAAGTTGCACGGTCATCGGTCAGCTCATCCAGTTGCCGCCATCGACGTTCAACGTCTGGGCGACGATGTAATCGGCCTCGGCCGAGGCGAGGAAAACGGCGGCGCCCGTCATGTCCTCGGGGCGGCCCATGCGGCCGTAGGGCACCGCCGCGCCCACCTCGCGCTTCTTCTGGCCGAGGGGCTTGCCTTCGTATTTGGCGAACAGCGCATCGACCTGATCCCACATCGGCGTGTCCACCACGCCCGGCGCGATGCCGTTCACGTTGATCCCGTGCCTGATGAGGTCGAGGCCAGCGGATTGCGTCAGGCTGATGACCGCGGCCTTCGAGGCGCAATAGACCGCCACCAGCGCCTCGCCGCGCCGCCCGGCCTGGCTGGCCATGTTGATGATCTTGCCGCCGCGACCTTGCGCAATCATCAGCCGGGCCACCGCCTGCAAGGGAAACAGGGTCCCCGCGACGTTCACGGCGAAGATGCGGTCATAGCTTTCGCGCGTGATGTCCACGATCGGGGCCAGGTCGAACACGGCGGCGTTGTTCAGCAGGATGTCGATGCCCCCGCCCCAATCCGCCGCCGCCTTTACGCCCGCGTCGATCGAGGCCTGATCGGTCACGTCCATCGTGAGGCCGATGGTCCTGTCCCCCAGCCGCGCCGCCGCCTCCTGCGCGCCGGTCAGGTCGGCAATCGCCACCTTTGCGCCCTCGCGCAGGTAGGCCTCGACAAAGGCCAGTCCGATGCCCCGCGCGCCCCCGGTGATGAGGGCGGTCTTGCCTGCAAGTCTCATAGTGCCAGTCCATTCGTGTCAAAGCGGTGAATCTTTCCGGCCGGGGCCAGCCGGATGCGGTCGCCGTGGTGGGCGTTGACCTCTCCGGGAGCGCGGACGGTCAGGGGGCCGATGCCTTCGACCGCGACCTTCAGGAAGCTGTCCGAGCCGAGGTGTTCCGAGAGGCCGACGACCCCCTCCCACGGGCCCTCGCCCACGGCGATATGCTCGGGCCGGATGCCGATGGTGTGGGCGTTGTGCTTCGCGGCCTCTGGCCCTTCGATGAAATTCATGCGCGGCGAGCCGATGAAGCCCGCGACGAAGAGATTCTTCGGGTGGTTGTAGAGGTCGAGCGGCGCGCCGACCTGCTCGATGCGGCCGGCGTTCAGGACGACGATCTTGTCGGCCATGGTCATGGCTTCCACCTGGTCGTGGGTGACGTAGATCATCGTGGTTTTCAGGCTCTGGTGCAGTTCGCTGATCTCCTGCCGCATGCCCACGCGCAGGGCCGCGTCGAGGTTCGACAGCGGTTCGTCGAACAGGAAGGCCGCGGGTTCCCGGACGATGGCACGGCCGATGGCGACCCGCTGGCGCTGGCCGCCGGACAGCTGGCCGGGGCGGCGGTCGAGGTAGTTGGTCAGGTTCAGCACCTTGGCCGCGCGTTCCACCCGGCGGTCCTGTTCGGCCTTGTCCATCCCGGCCATCTTCAGCGGGAAGGCGATGTTCCTGCGCACCGTCATGTGCGGATAAAGCGCGTAGCTTTGGAACACCATCGCCAGACCGCGCTTTGCAGGCGGCAGGTTGGTGGCATCCCTGCCGTCGATCTCGATGCTGCCCGAGGTGGTATCCTCCAGCCCCGCGATGAGGCGGAGAAGCGTGGACTTGCCGCAGCCGGACGGGCCGACGAAGACGACGAATTCTCCGTCCTCGATGGTCAGGTCGATGCCGGGGATGACGTCCACCTCGCCGAAGGACTTGCGCACCCTGGTCAGTTGGATCTTGCCCATGTTACCTCACTTCACCGCGCCGAAGGTCAGGCCGCGCACGAGTTGCTTCTGGCTGAACCAGCCGAGGATCAGGATCGGCAGGATGGCCATGGCCGAAGCCGCCGAGAGTTTCGCGTAGAACAGGCCCTGCGGCGCCGAGAAGCTGGCGATGAAGGCCGAGAGGGGGGCCGCCCTGGTGGTGGTCAGGACGATGGTCCAGAACGCCTCGTTCCAGGCGAGGATGATGTTCAGGAGCATGGTCGAGGCGATGCCGGGCAGCGCCATGGGCGTCAGGACATGGATGATCTCGCCCCAGAGGGTGGCCCCGTCCATGCGGGAGGCTTCGAGGATCTCGCCGGGGATTTCCTTGAAGTAGGTGTAGAGCATCCAGATGATGATCGGCAGGTTCATCAGCATCAGGACAAGGACAAGGCCGATCTTCGTGTCCATCAGCCCCAGCCGCTGGAAGATCAGGTAAAGCGGGATCATCACCGCGACGGCGGGCATCATCTTGGTGGACAGCATCCACATCAGGAGGTCCTTCGTTTTCCGCCCCGGCACGAAGGCCATGGCCCAGGCCGAGGGGATGGCGATGACCAGACCCAGAAGGGTGGAGCCGACGGCGATCACGACCGAGTTCCAGAAGAAGCGCGGATAGTCGGAGCGCGCCCAGACCTCGGCATAGTTCTCCAGCGTCCAGTCGGCCGACAGGAACTGCGGCGGCATGGCGACCGCGCTGGGCTCGGTCTTGAAGCTGGTCAGGATCATCCAGAGGACGGGGAAGAAGATCAGCAGGGCCACGAACCAGGCGGCGGCGGTGGTCAGCCAGAGGCGGCGGGGGGAAAGCGCGCGGGCCATGTCAGATCCTTTCAACCCCGTCCCGGGCCTGACCCGGGACCTCTTGATATGAGGCGGTGCGGCGGTGCCGAAGGAGTCCCCGGGTCAAGCCCGGGGCGGGCTCCCGGGTCAAGCCCGGGGCGGGCTCCCGGGTCAGGCCCGGGGCAGGCTCCCGGGTCAGGCCCGGGGCGGGCTCCCGGGTCAGGCCCGGGGCGGGTGTCCTGCACTCACGCATCGAGGTTTCTCCCAAGGCCGCGCATCAGGAAATAGGCCACGATATTCGCCAGGATCACCGCGATGATCCCGCCCGCCGCCGCGCGGCCGATGTCCTTGGCGGCGATGGCCTGCTTGAAGATCATGTAGGGCAGCGTCGTGGAGGCCGAGCCGGGGCCGCCTTGCGTGGTGGTGAAGATCTCGCCGAAGATGCCCAGAAGGAAGATCGTCTGGATCAGGATGACCACGGTGATCGCCCGGGTCAGGTGCGGCAGGATGATGTAGCGGAAGCGGGCGAAGGGACCGGCGCCGTCCATCTCGGCGGCTTCCAGCTGTTCCGAGGACAGGGATTGCAGCGCGGTGAGCAGGATCAGCGTGGCGAAGGGCAGCCATTCCCACGAGACGATCCCGATCACCGACCACATCGGGTATTGCTCGAGAAACAGGATCGGCTGCGCGCCGAAACCCCGGGCGATGGCGGAGAACAGACCGTTCTGCGGATGCATGAACAGGTTCTCCCAGATCGAGGCGGCGACGGGGGGCATGACGAAGAAGGGCGCGATGACCAGGATGCGCAAGGCTCCCTGACCCTTGACCGGCTGGTCGATGAGAAGCGCGATCAGGATGCCGAGGACGACGGTGATGACCAGAACCCCGCCCACCAGCGCCAGCGTGTTGAACAGCGCGAGCCAGAAGTCGGGCGAGTTGAAGAACCACAGATAGTTGGTGAACCCGGTCCAGCCCGTCCGGTCCGGCGACAGAAGCCGGTAGAAGCGGAACGAGTAATACAGCGTCATCGCCAGAGGCACGATCATCCAGATCAGAAGCAGAACCACCGAGGGCGCCACCATCATGCGGGCGGCAAGGCGGCTGGACTGCGTGGACATGGGCGGTCTCCCGACACTCGATCGACGGATGGGGAAAGGGTGCGGCCGGACGGCGGGCCGGGCAAGCGGGCTGCGGGGGGGAGCGATCCGAAGGACGGCTTGCAGGCCAGGGGCCCGCAAGCCGAAGGTGATCCCGGGGGGCATGGGAGCTTTCCCCCGGGGTTGTGGCTACTGGATGTAGCCCGCGGCCTTCATCTCTTCGGTGACAAGGGCCTGCGCTTCGGACAGCGCCTGATCGGCGGTCTTCTGACCGGCCAGCGCCGCCGAGAAGATCTCGCCCACGCTGGTGCCGATCCCCTGGAATTCCGGGATGGCGACGAACTGGACGCCGACGTAAGGCACCGGCTTCACGGTCGGGTTGTTCGGGTCAGCCGAGTTGATGCTGTCGATCGTCATCTTGGCGAAGGGCACCTTGGCGTATTCCTCGTTGGAATAAAGCGAGGTCCGCGTACCCGGAGGCACGTTGGCCCAGCCTTCCTTGGAGGCGACAAGCGCCAGGTAGTCCTTGTTGGTCGCCCAGTTGATGAAGGTCTTGGCCGCGTCCTTGGCATCCGACGAGGCCGGAACCGCGAGGGACCAGGCCCAGAGCCAGTTGCCGCGCTTGCCCAGGCCATTGTCCGGGGCCAGCGCGAAACCGACCTTGTCGGCCACGGTCGATTCCTTCGGATTGGTCACGAAGGAGGCCGCCACGGTCGCGTCGATCCACATGCCGCACTTGCCCTGCTGGAACAGGGTCAGATTCTCGTTGAAGCCGTTGTTGGACGCGCCGGGCGGGCCGTAGTTGTTCATGAGGCCAAGGTAGAAGTCGATGGTCGCCTTCCACTCCGGGCTGTCGAACTGCGGCGTCCAGTTTTCATCGAACCAGCGCGCGCCGAAGCTGTTCGACATGGCGGTCAGGAAGGCCATGTTCTCGCCCCAGCCGGCCTTGCCGCGCAGGCAGATGCCATAGATGCCCGCGTCCTTGTCGGTCATCGCGGCAGCGGCCTTTTCGATGTCGGCCCAGGTCGGAGCTTCGGGCATGGTCATCCCGGCGGCTTCCATCAGGTCGGTGCGATACATCACCATCGACGACTCGCCGTAGAAGGGCGAGGCGTAAAGGTTGCCATCGACGGTCAGACCGCCGCGGATCGCGGGCAGAAGGTCATCGACGTCGTATTCCGCCGGCAGGTCGTTCAGGCTTTCGAGCCACCCCTGCCTGCCCCAGATCGGAACCTCGTAGGTGCCGATGGTGATCACGTCATACTGACCGCCGCCGGTGGCGATGTCGGTCGTGACGTTCTGGCGCAGGACGTTTTCCTCCAGCGTCACCCATTCGACCTTGATGTCGGGGTGCTTGGCATAGAAGTCGTCCATCAGGCCCTGCATGCGGACCATGTCACCGTTGTTGACGGTGGCAACGGTGATGGTGGTTTCGGCAAGCGCAGCACCCGCAAGGGTGAACGCAACCGACGCCCCGAGAAGGGCGCGGAGAGTCACTGTCATCTTAATCCTCCCTGGATGGCGAGTTGAGCAAATCATCGCCTGTTGAGCATTTATTCACACCCCAGCCGGAGTCGTCAAGCCCCCTCTTTCGCTGCAACTGCGAAGGTTTTTCGGGCCTAGTCCCGCTGCAAGATCGCGGTGGCGGTGCTTTCGTCGGTCACGAGGCCGTTGATGATCCGCCCCCGCAGCGCGGCATGGATGGCGCTGACCTTGTTCGGACCTGCCGCAACGCCGATGACCGGCTGGCCCTGGCCGGGCTCGACCCGGACGCCGCCGACCAGCGCATTGCGCGGGGTGTCGATGTAGCGTCCCTCGGCGTCGAAGATCCAGCTTCCGATCTCGCCCACGGCACCCAGCGCCTGCAACTCGCGCAGGGCTTCGGGGGTGACGAAGCCGTCGAGCGCCAGCGGGGCGTCCGGTCCCATCTGGCCGACGCCGACAAAGGTCACATCGGCCTGTCGCGCCAGGTTGAACACGGTGCGGACCGGGCGCAGATGCATGAAGAACGCGCGTTCCTCGGGCGTGTCCGAGATCACCGGCACCGGCATCGGATAATAGGTTGCGTTCAGCTTTTCCGCGACCCGGCTGATGACATCGTAAAGCGTTGCCGATCCGTCCGGCGCGATGTTGCCCAGAAGCGAGACGATGCGGTGCTGCACCGGATCCGCGAAGCTGAACTGTTCGGCCATCGCGCGCAGCGCCCGTCCCGTCCCGAAGGCGATCACCAGCGGCCTGGTGCTGCGCAGCACCCGCTCCAGCTCTCCGGCGGCGGCCGGGGCGATCGCGCGGGCCGGGTCCATGCCGGGGCCGAGGGAAGGTGCGACGCGGCAACGGGTCAGGCCGTAACGGTCGCGGAGCGCGGCCTCAAGGTCCAGACAGGCGCCGATCCGGTGGTTCAGGCGGACATGGATCAGCCCCTCGGCCATCGCCCGGCTGACCAGCCGCTGCGCGCGCTGGCGGCTGACGCCCAGTTCGGCGGCGATCTGGTCCTGGGTCATGCCCGCGACGTAATACAGCCACCCGGCGCGGGCGGCTTCGTCCTGAAGGGATGGTTCGCTGCTCATGCTGCCTGCCTGCCGAGACCCGGCGCAATCTGGAAGAACTCGGCAAAGCTGACAAGCCGGCGGTGCGGGCGGGCGTCTTCGGGTTCTTCGGGCGCCTGCGGGCCAAGGTGGCTGCCGCCGACGAAACGCCAGACGGTCATCCCGGCGGCAAGGCCCGCGCGGAGGCCGGTCAGGCTGTCCTCGATCACCAGGGTCCGGGCCGGGGCAGCGCCCATCGTCGCGGCGGCGTGCAGGAAGAGGTCCGGCGCGGGCTTGCCGCGCGCGACCATGGTCGAGGTGAAGACCCGGTCGCCCACCAGATCGGTCAGGCCCGCCAGCTTCAGCGACATCTCGACCCGGCGGGGAGAGGAGGAGGTGGCAACGCAGAAGGGCACGGCGATCCGCGTCAGCACCTCATGGACATGCGGGACGACCTTCAGCTCGCTCTGGAAGGCGGCCAGCAGCGCCTCGCGGTATTGCGTCTCGAAGTCGGGGGGCAGGTCGAGGCCGAATTCCCGGCGGATCGTCTCCATCACCACGGGGTAGCTGCGGCCGAGGAAGTGGCGTTCGACGTAAGGCAGGTCGATGGTCAGGCCAAGCCGTGCCAACTCTGCCACCAGCATCCGCGCGCTGATGATCTCGCTGTCGATCAGCACGCCGTCGCAGTCGAAGATGACAAGGTCGAACTCGCTCATGCGCTTAGGCGTAGCGCAATGTGTGAGCTAAAGGTAGCCCTGCGAGCGGAAGCTCAACTCGCGGCTCTTGCCGATGATGAGATGGTCGTGGAGCGTCAGGCCCAGCGCGTCGCAGGCGTCCTTGACCTGATGGGTCATCGACAGGTCCGCGTCCGAGGGCGTCGGGTCGCCCGAGGGGTGGTTGTGGACGAGGATCAGCGCGCTGGCGTTCAGTTCCAGCGCCCGCTTGACGATCTCGCGCGGGTAGACGGGGACGTGATCGACGGTGCCCTTCGCCTGTTCCTCATCCGCGATCAGCACGTTCTTGCGATCCAGGAAAAGGACGCGGAACTGTTCGGTTTCCCGGTGCGCCATCGCGGTATGGCAGTAGTCGAGCAGCGCGTCCCAGGAGGACAGGACCGGCTTCTGGATCACCCGCGCCCGCATCATCCGCTGGGCGGCGGCCTCGACCAGTTTCAGCTCCAGCACCACGGCGGGACCGCCGCCCTTGACCATCTGGAGGCGGGCGGGAGAGGCGGTGATGACCCGGTTGAAATCCCCGAACGTGTCGAGAAGGAGACGGGCAAGGGGCTTCACGTCCTGTCGCGGAATGGCGCGGAAGAGGATGAGCTCCAGGAGTTCGTAGTCCGGCAGCGCCGCCCCGCCCGCCTGCATGAAGCGATCGCGCAGGCGCTGGCGGTGGTCGGCGATGTAGGAGGGCAGCCGCCCGGTGAGCGCGGACGGCTGCGCCTCATCCTCATCGCCAGCGGGGGCGACGAGAGGCAGGAAGGGTTCGTTGAAGGACCTGACCATGCGGCCCAGACTGCCGCAGCATGGTTGAGAAACGATTAACGGGTGAGGATGATGGCAGGGTGGGCAATACTGCCCACCCTACGGAGGGTCAGCCCTTCATCCCGTCCCAGAAGCCCTTGACCTTGCCGAAAAAGCTGGAGCTTTCGGGGTTGTTCTCCTCGCTCAGCTTCTCGAACTCGCGCAAGAGTTCCCGCTGGCGTGCGGTCAGGTTCACCGGCGTCTCGACGGCCAGTTCGATCACCATGTCGCCGGTGTTCGACGACCGCAGCGCCGGCATCCCCTTCTGGCGCAGCCGCATCTGCTTGCCCGACTGCGCCCCGGCCGGGATCTTCACCCGCACCTTGCCGCCGTCGATCGTCGGCACCTCGATCTCGCCGCCCAGCGCCGCCGTCGGCATGCTGACCGGCACCCGGCAGAAGAGATGCACGCCGTCACGCTGGAAGAGCGGATGCTCCTTCACCTCGATGAAGATGTAGAGGTCGCCGTTCGGCCCGCCGCGCAGACCCGCCTCGCCCTCGCCGGCCAGCCGGATCCGGGTGCCGGTCTCCACCCCCGGCGGGATGTTCACCGACAGCTGCTTTTCCTTCTGGATCCGGCCCTGACCGCCGCAGGTCCGGCAGGGGTTCTTGATGATCTGGCCCATGCCGTTGCAGGTCGGGCAGGTGCGTTCGATGGTGAAGAAGCCCTGCTGCGCCCGGACCTTGCCCATGCCGTTGCAGGTCGGGCAGATGACGGGTTCCGTGCCCCCTTCGGCGCCGGTCCCGTGACAGGTGTCGCAGGTGACCGAGGTGGGCACGCTGATCGTCTTCTGGACGCCGGTATAGGCCTCTTCCAGGCTGACGCGCATGTTGTAGCGCAGGTCCGAGCCCCTTTGCGCCCGGCTTCGACCACCACCGCCGCCGCCACGGCCCATGAAATCGCCGAACAGGTCCTCGAACACGTCCGAGAAGGCAGAGGCGAAATCGCCCTGCTGGCCATAGCCGCCGGGACGCGGGCCACCGCCCATGCCGCCTTCGAAGGCCGCATGGCCAAAGCGGTCATAGGCCGCCTTCTTCTGTTCGTCCTTCAGGACGTCCCAGGCTTCGTTCACTTCCTTGAACTGGGCCTCGGCCTGCGGATTGTCGGCATTCCGGTCGGGATGCAGCTCCTTGGCCTTCGTCCGGTAAGCCTTTTTCAGCTCTTCGGCCGAAGCGCCCCTCTTGACCCCGAGCACTTCGTAATAGTCACGCTTTGCCACGGCAAAATCCCCATCTGGAACCGAGGAGGGGCGGCCCGTTGCCAGACCGCCCCTTTCCCGTGTTCCTGCGGCTTACTTCCGCTTGTTGTTGCCCAGGTCCTCGAAGTCGGCGTCCACGATGTCATCCTCGTCCACCGGCCGCGGCTCATCCTCGCCCGAGTTGCCCTCGGCCTGGCTGGCCTTGTAGATCGCCTCGCCCAGCTTCATCGCCGCTTCGGTCAGGTTCTGGATCGCCGACTTGATCTTGCCGGCATCCTCGCCCTTCAGCGCGTCTTCCAGCGGGCTCATCGCCAGCTCGATCGCCTCGACCGTCGCGGGGTCAACCTTGTCGCCATGTTCGGCCAGCGACTTCCGGGTCGAGTGCAGCAGGCTTTCGCCCTGGTTCCTGGTCTCGACCAGTTCCTTGCGGGCGCGGTCGGCTTCGGCATTGGCCTCGGCGTCCTTGATCATCTTCTCGATGTCGGCATCCGACAGACCGCCCGAGGCCTGGATGGTGATCTGCTGCGCCTTGCCGGTGGCCTTGTCCTTGGCCGAGACCGAGACGATGCCGTTGGCGTCGATGTCGAAGGTGACCTCGATCTGGGGCACGCCGCGCGGCGCGGGCGGGATGCCTTCCAGATTGAACTGGCCCAGCAGCTTGTTGTCCGCGGCCATCTCGCGTTCGCCCTGGAAGACGCGGATCGTCACCGCGTTCTGGTTGTCCTCGGCGGTCGAGAAGACCTGGGACTTCTTGGTCGGGATCGTGGTGTTGCGGTCGATCAGCCGGGTGAACACGCCGCCCAGAGTCTCGATGCCCAGGGACAGCGGAGTCACGTCCAGAAGCACCACGTCCTTGACGTCGCCTTGCAGAACGCCGGCCTGAATGGCCGCGCCCAAGGCCACCACTTCATCGGGGTTCACGCCCTTGTGGGGTTCCTTGCCGAAGAACTTGGTCACTTCCTCCACGACGCGCGGCATGCGGGTCATACCGCCGACCAGCACCACCTCGTCGATGTCGTCCTTGCTGACGCCGGCGTCCTTCAGCGCGGCGGCGCAGGGCTTCAGCGACTTCTTGATCAGGTCCTCGACGAGGCTTTCCAGCTTGGCGCGCGTCAGCTTCATCACCAGGTGCAGGGGCTGCCCGGTGTTCCTGTCCATGCTGATGAACGGCTGGTTGATTTCCGTCTGCTGGCTGGACGACAGTTCGATCTTGGCCTTCTCGGCGGCTTCCTTCAGGCGTTGCAGCGCCATCTTGTCGAGGGTCAGGTCAACGCCGTGCTCTTTCTTGAACTCCTCGGCGAGGTAGTTCACGATCCGCATGTCGAAGTCTTCGCCACCCAGGAAGGTGTCGCCGTTGGTGGACTTCACCTCGAACAACCCGTCGTCGATTTCCAGGATGGTGATGTCGAAGGTGCCGCCGCCAAGGTCATAGACCGCGATGGTCTTCGATTCCTTCTTGTCCAGACCATAGGCCAGCGCGGCCGCGGTCGGCTCGTTGATGATGCGTAGCACTTCAAGACCGGCGATCTTGCCGGCGTCCTTGGTCGCCTGACGCTGGGCGTCGTTGAAATAGGCGGGAACCGTGATGACGGCCTGCGTCACCGGCTCGCCCAGGTAGGATTCGGCGGTTTCCTTCATCTTCTGCAGGATGAAGGCCGAAACCTGGCTGGGAGAATACTTCTCGCCACGCACCTCGACCCAGGCGTCGCCGTTGCCGCCATCGACGATCTTGTAGGGGACGAGCTTCTTGTCCTTCTCGACCTCGGGATCGCCCAGACGGCGGCCGATCAGGCGCTTGACCGCGAAGATGGTGTTGGCGGGGTTGGTCACGGCCTGGCGCTTGGCGGGCTGGCCGACCAGGCGTTCGCTGTCCGTGAAGCCGACGATCGAAGGCGTCGTACGCGCGCCTTCCGAGTTTTCGATGACGCGGGGCTGCGAACCATCCATGATGGCGACGCAGGAGTTCGTGGTCCCGAGGTCAATACCGATGACTTTGGCCATATGTGTATCCCTTTACTTCAGGCGATGTTCCGGCAAGGACCCTTGTTCAGCAGGCATCCCCACCTTGTGAGAAGGCGTCAGGTCTGGCGGCCCGGCGCCCGTGTGAGGCGTATATAGGCGGGGGTTTTCCGGCCTGCAACGGTTGCGTCACCGGCAGTCCTTCGAATATTCCGTATTTCCGCGCCACGGCAACGCCAGGGCATCGACCACCCGGGGTATCCGCCCGCCCGCTGCGGCCCTGGCCGTGCCCGACGGCCATCCCTCTGATCCCGGACGGGGAAATCGCTCCCGCGCGCTGGAGGACGTGGACTTCGCGGCACGGGCGGGCGAGGTGCATGCGCTTCGGTGCGAAAATGGCGCGGGGAAGTCGCCGCTGATCAGGATCGCGACCGGCGGCTACGGTTTTTTCGCGGGCACATTCATCGGGGTGATGCTTGAGGGTCTGGTGCGAAGCTGCATCGTCTTCGACGGCACGCTGTCCAGCTGGTGGACGAAGATCGGGGTCGGTGTGCTTTTGTCTATGTTCATCGTGCTACAGCGCCTGGTGTTCCGGGCCGTGCCGCGCCATCGCGTCCGGCGGCATGCCGGTGGGATCCGGCCTGCCGGGCGACGCCGGGATGATGGACCGCTTCGGCGTCTCGTGCACCGTGCTGCGCGAAGCGTTGAAGACGCTGGAGGCCAAGGGTCCGGTCGAGGCGCGCGCCAAGGTCGGCACCCGGGTGCTGCCGCAGTCGCGCCGGAACCTCTTGGACCGGCAGATCCTGACCTGGAAACCGGAAAGCGGTCCCTCGGCCGAGTTTCTGGCGGCCTTCCGGCTGGTGCGGGAAGGGCTGGAGCTTCAGGCCGCCCCCCCGGGCGGCACAGAACCGCCAGGCGGACCATGTCCGCCTGCTGTACTGCCGGCTGAACCAGCGCAGCGTCATGACCCATCAGCCAGAGCCCTTTGCCCTGGCCGGGTTCGAGCTGCACCGCGTCATTGCGGAAGCCCCGGGCAATCCGTTCCTGCGGGCCGCGTCGGCGCTGCTGGAATTCGGCATCGCGCATGCCGTGCAATCGCGGCTGACGCCGGATCTCTCTGCCCCGCCGGAAGGCCTGGCCGCCGCGACCGCCTGCACCGTCAGTGCCGCTTGTTCCAGCTGGCCGAGGCGTGCTGGCGCGTGAAGAATTCTGCCATGAGGCCGATCAGCACACAGGTGAGCGCGAAGTAGATCGCGTAATCATAGCTGGTATAGCGGGGCGTGTAGTTCAGAAACACGAAGCCGCGTGTCTGGTCGATGGTGTGGAACAGCGGGTTCCAGTCGAACCAGTCCCGCCGCTTTGCCGGCAGGTTGTTGGCCAGCACCATCTTGCCCGAGGCCAGCACATTCAACCGCTGATACAAGGTCTTGATGATCGTGACCGCCTCGGGCTGCCAGGGCATGGCCGACAGGAGGATCATGCCGATCCCGACCCCGGTGAACCAGGACAACAGGAACATGCCCATCATGCCCACCGGGTCGTCGATGACGATCGGGTTGATCAGGGCGTGGTAGAAGAACATGATGACCGATGCCGCCAGCGTCTGCTGGTACAGCGATCCCAGCGCAGCCCCCATGATCGAGATGATCGGGTTCATCGGCGCGTGCATCATCATCGTCGAGGTCGGCCCGTCCGCCGAAGCGACCGCGCCGATCGCCTTCACATGCGTCATGAACATGAAGACGCCCGACATCACATACAGCATGAAGTCGCCGCGCACCGCGATCTTGCGCATGCCGAACAGGCTCATCATGAAATACATGACCAGAAGCATCAGCAGCGACTGGAAGATGGCCATCGCCAGCCCGAGGAGCGCATTGTGATGCGTCCGACGCAGGTTCCGGACGCCGACATGATAGATCAGTTCCAGGGTTTCGAACCCCAGGCTGAACCATGATCGTTCGTATCGCTTGTGTCGGAACATGCCGCCAACCCCATCCGGTCCGGCATCCTGTCACAGGAAATCTTGCCGTTCCGTTGACGACGCAGGATAAGGGCGCGCGTCAGCTTCTACAATCGCCACGGAGTGCGGTCATGGATCTTCAGGAACTTGTGCCGCTTTTCCGCCAGTTGGCCCTTCAGGCCGGCGCGCAGATCATGCAGGTCTACGCCCGGCCCGACTTCGAGGTGCGCGCCAAGGGCGATGCCTCGCCGGTGACCGAGGCGGACATGGCGGCCGATGCCGTGATCTCGGCAGGTCTGCGCGCGGCCTTCCCGCAGATGCCCCTGATCACCGAGGAACAGGCCGCAAGCCACGGCCTGACCGCGCACAGCTTCTTCATCGTCGATCCGCTGGATGGCACCAGGGAATTCGTCCAGCGGCGCGGCGATTTCACCGTGAACATCGCCTATGTGCAGGACGGCGTGCCGGTCTGCGGCGTCGTCTATGCCCCGGCCAGGAGCAGGCTGTTCTATACCCGCCCCGACGGCACCGCGGTCGAGGAAACCGGCCCCTTCGGCCCCGAACCCGGCCCGGTGCGGCCGCTGCGCGTTTCGACCCCCGACAACGCGGCGCTGATGGTGGTGGCCTCGAAGTCGCACCGCGACCAGGCGACCGACGACTACATCGCCCGCTACGGCGTGCGCGACATGACCAGCGCGGGCTCCAGCCTGAAGTTCTGCCTTGTGGCCAGCGGCGAGGCCGACCTCTACCCCCGCCTTGGCCGCACGATGGAATGGGACACGGCCGCCGGCCACGCGGTGCTGCGCGGCGCGGGCGGCCAGGTCGTGCGGTTCGAGGACCACCAGCCCCTGACCTACGGCAAGCCCGGCTGGGCCAATCCGTTCTTCATCGCCTTTGCCCCCGGAGTGGTCCTGAAATGAAGACCCTGATCGCGATCCCCGCCCGCTATGCCTCGACCCGCTATCCCGGCAAGCCGCTGGTCACGCTGCGCGGCCCGGATGGCGAAAAGACCCTCATCCGCCGCAGCTGGGAGGCCGCGATGACGGTTCCGCACATCGACCGGGTGGTGGTGGCCACCGATGACGAGCGCATCGCCGACCATGCGGCCGGTTTCGGGGCCGAGGTGGTGATGACCTCGTCCTCTGCCCGCAACGGCACCGAGCGCTGCGCCGAAGTGGCGGCACGGCTGCCCGGGTTCGACGTGATCGTGAACCTGCAAGGCGATGCGCCGCTGACACCGGCCTGGTTCGTCACGGATCTGGTCGCGGGGCTGGCCGGGGACAGCCGGGCCGACATCGCCACCCCGGTCCTGCGCTGCGATGGCCGGGCCGTCGCGGGTTTCCTGGCGGACCGCCGCGCCGGGCGGGTGGGCGGCACCACGGCCGTTTTCGGGGCGGGCGGTCGCGCGCTTTACTTCTCGAAGGAGGTCATCCCCTACACCGGCTTCGACTATGCCCCGGACGAACCCACGCCCGTCTTTCACCATGTCGGGGTCTATGCCTACCGCCCCGCGGTGCTTGCGGCCTACACAGGCTGGCCCATCGGCCCGCTGGAAACGCTTGAAGGGCTTGAACAGTTGCGGTTCCTGGAACAGGGCCACCATGTGCTGTGCGTCGAGGTCGAGGCCCGGGGGCGCAAGTTCTGGGAGTTGAACAACCCCTCGGACGTGGCGGTGATCGAGTCGATGCTTGCCGAAATTTCCCCCTGACCCCGGCGCCGAAGATATGGATTGTCGTCATGCTGTCGTTTTTTGATGCGAAAGCAAAGGGAGTGGTGCAGTTTACGAATATTGCCGCAGCACTGCCCGTTTAAGGTCAGATTCGGCTGCGAAACGCATGAAGCCAGACATTTTGCGCAGGACCGGACAGGGTTGGGACGAGTACGATGAAGACGAAGAAGATCACCAAGGCGGTATTCCCGGTGGCTGGTCTTGGGACGCGGTTCCTGCCCGCAACCAAGTCGATCCCGAAAGAGATCATGACGCTGGTCGACCGTCCCCTGATCCAGTACGCCATCGACGAGGCGCGCGCCGCCGGCATCAAGGAGTTCATCTTCGTCACCTCGCGCGGGAAATCGGCGCTGGAGGATTACTTCGACCACGCACCCGAGCTTGAGGCCGAACTGCGGCGCAAGAACAAGCACGACCTTCTGGACGTGCTGAAGGACACCAACATGGACAGCGGCGCCATCGCCTATGTCCGGCAGAACCGGCCGATGGGCCTGGGCCATGCCGTCTGGTGCGCCCGTCGCCTGATCGGGAACGAGCCCTTTGCGGTTCTTCTGCCCGACGACGTGATCGCCGCCGAAACGCCCTGCCTGAAGCAGATGGTCGAGGCCCATGCCGAGACCGGCGGCTGCATGGTCGCCGCGATGGAGGTGGCGCCGAAGAAGACCTCCAGCTATGGCGTTCTTGACATCGACAGGGACGACGGCACCATCGTCAGCGTCAAGGGCATGGTGGAAAAGCCCGCGCCCGAGGATGCGCCGTCGAACCTTGCCGTCATCGGCCGCTACATCCTGACGCCCAAGGTCCTGACCAACCTGAACAGGATCAAGCAGGGCGCGGGCGGGGAAATCCAGTTGACCGACGCCATCGCGCAAGAGACGAAGAAGCCGAATTCCGTCTTCGGGCTGCGGTTCCGCGGCCAGCGCTATGACTGCGGCTCGAAGATCGGGTTCCTTCAGGCCACGGTCGCCTTCGGCCTGGCGCGACCCGAGTTCGGGCAGGAGTTCGCGGGCTTCCTGAACGAGCTGACCGCGATGCAGAAGGCTGCGCAATAGGCTTGGTGGCGGCGCTTTCGCTCGAACGGGGGTTGCCTCATGCCTGTGCGATCGGCGCTCTGGAGGATCAACCACGCGGTCTGGCCGGTGCGCTTCTGGCGCTGAAGCTGCGCCGCCGCCGGCAACGCCTGTTGTGGCGCGCCTTCCGCCGCCGGCGCGAGCTGACGCCCATCGCCGACCGGACCGCCCGGATCGGCGCGGGTGACATCCTCGGCTTTGCCTGCGTCCGGAACGAGACCGCGCGCCTGCCGCATTTCCTGGACCATCATCGCGCGCTGGGCGTCCGGCATTTCCTTTTCGTGGACAATGCCAGCACGGACGGCACGGGCGCCTTGCTGGCCGATCAGCCCGACGTGTCGCTGTGGCACACGCCGGCCGGATACAAGGCCAGCCGGTTCGGGATGGACTGGCTGACCTGGCTTCTGCTGCGCCATGGCCACGGGCACTGGTGCCTGACGCTGGATGCGGACGAGATCCTGATCTATCCCTACTGGCAGACCCGCCCCCTGCCCGCCCTGACCGACTGGCTGGAACGCCAGGGCCGGCACAGCTTTGGCGCGCTGATCCTGGACCTCTATCCCGAGGGCCCGGTCTCGCAAGGCAAGGTTGCGCCGGGCGAGGATCCCTTGACCCACCTGTCCTGGTTCGATGCCGGCAACTATCAGGTCCAGGTCCAGCCCAGGATGCGCAACCTGTGGATCCAGGGCGGAGCGCGGGCGCGGGCCTTCTTTGCCTCTGAACCGCGCAAGGCGCCGACGCTGAACAAGATCCCGCTGGTCCGCTGGCACTGGCGGCAGGCCTATGTCAATTCCACCCATGCGCTGTTGCCCGCCCACCTGAACGAGGTCTATGCCACCGATGGCGGAGAGCTGACCTCGGGCGTGCTTCTGCACACCAAGTTCCTGCCGGGCATCACCGAACGTGCGGCCGAGGAAAAGGTCCGCGGACAGCATTTCGGCAACGCCGAGCAGTATGCGGCCTACTATGACCGGCTGACCGCCGACCCGATATTGCACTGCGAGGCGTCCACCCGCTACACCGGCTGGCGGCAGATGGAGGCTCTGGGCCTGATGTCGCGGGGCGGCTGGATATGACGGGGCGGGACACTGACAGGGAGGGCAGGCCATGGGACTGCTGACCCTGATCCGTCTGCGGGCGCGGCGGCGCTATCTTCTGGCCCGCGCCTGGCGCCGTGGCCGCCAGCTGACCCCGGTCGCCGACCGGACCGCCGGTCTGCGCGGGCAGCCGATCCTGCTGTTTTCCACCATGCGCAACGAACGCATCCGCCTGCCCTATTTCCTGACCTATTACCGCCGCCTCGGAATCGACCATTTCCTGATCGTGGACAACGGGTCCGACGACGGCACACGGGAATATCTGGCCGAGCAGCCGGACGTTTCGCTCTGGACCACGCAGCACGGCTACAAGCAGTCGCGTTTCGGCATGGACTGGCTGATGCATCTTCTGCGCCGCCATGGCCACGGTCGCTGGTGCCTGACCGTCGATGTGGACGAGTTCCTGGTCTATCCCTTCTGCGAAACGCGGCCCCTGCGCGCGCTGACCGACTGGCTGGACAGTGCCGAGACCCCCAGCTTTTCGGCGATGATGCTGGACATGTATCCCAAGGGCGCGATGCACGATCAGCCCTACCGCGAAGGGCAGAACCCCTTCGAGATCGCCCAGTATTTCGACAGCGGCAACTACGTGATCAGCCGCAATCCGCTGTATCGCAACCTCTGGATCCAGGGCGGCCCCCGCGCGCGGCTGTTCTTCACCGACTGCCCGAAACGCGCGCCCGCGATGAACAAGACGCCCCTGGTGAAGTGGCACCGTTCCTATGCCTATGTGTCGTCCACCCACATGCTGCTGCCGCGTGCCCTGAACCTGACCTATGACGACCAGGGCGGAGAACGTCCCTCGGGCGTCCTGCTGCACGCCAAGTTCCTTGACACCTTCGCCGCCAAGGCCGCCGAGGAACTGGCCCGCGGCCAGCACTATGCCGAAAGCCACGAATACCGCGCCTATCGCGAGGGGATCGCCCGCGAGCGCGATCTGTGGTGCACCTGGAGCGAGAAATATGTCAACTGGCGCCAGCTGGAGGTTCTGGGCCTGATGTCGAAGGGAAACTGGGCATGACGCTGGGTGTGGTGATGCTTTGCCACGCGGCGCTGGACCGGGCGGCCCAGCTGGCGCGGCACTGGGCCAGCCACGGCTGCCCGGTGGTGATCCACGTTGACGCCCGCGCGCCCATGGACCAGTTCGAGGGGCTGCAATCCGCCCTTGCGGACCTGCCCGACATCCGTTTCTCGCGCCGCTCGCCCTGCGAATGGGGCACCTTCGGCATCGTCCAGGCGACGATCGACGCAAGCACGCAGATGCTGGCCCAATTCCCGCAGGTCAGCCACGTGCTTCTCGCCTCGGGTTCCTGCCTGCCGATCCGGCCCGTACGCGCCTTGCAGGCCCATCTGGCCCAGCACCCCGACACCGATTTCATCGAAAGCGTGACCACGGCCGATGTCGGCTGGACCGTCGGCGGGTTGGACGAGGAACGTTTCACCCTGCGCTTTCCCTTCGCCTGGAAACGCCAGCGGCGGCTTTTCGATGGCTACGTCGCCCTGCAACGCGCGCTGCGCTTTCGCCGCCGCCTGCCGCCGGGGCTGGTGCCGCATCTGGGCAGTCAGTGGTGGTGCCTGACACGCGCCACGCTTCAGGCCATTCTGTCGCATCCGGACCGGCCCGCGCTCGACCGCTATTTCCGAAGGGTATGGATTCCGGATGAAAGCTATTTTCAAAGCCTGGTACGACAGGTCTCCACGCGCATCGAAAGCCGCTCGCTGACCCTTTCGAAGTTCGATTACCAGGGGCGTCCGCATGTGTTCTATGACGACCACCTGCATCTGTTGCGCCAGACCGATGCCTTCCTTGCCCGCAAGATCTGGCCGAAGGCGGACCTGCTGTATCGCACCTTCCTGACCCTCGACGGCGACCGGGCGCTGGCGCCGGAACCGAACCCCGGCAAGATCAACCGGCTTTTCGCCAAGGCGGTGGAGCGGCGGGTCAAGGGGCGCCCGGGCCTCTACATGCAGAGCCGCTTTCCGACCCGAGCCCGGGGCGGCAACCAGGCGGCCGCGCCCTACGGCGTCTTTTCCGGCTTTGTCGAGCTGTTCGACGACTTCCAGCCCTGGCTGGCCCGCGCGCTGGACGCCCGCGTCCATGGCCATCTCTTCGCCTTCGACCGGGCAGAGTTCGCAGGCGGCGAAAGCGTGTTCAAAGGCGGCCTTTCCGACAGCCCCACCTTGCGCGACTACAACCCGCGCAGCTTTCTGACCAACCTGATCTGGAACACAAGGGGCGAGACCCAGTGCTTCCAGTTCGGCCCCGCCGACGAGCAGGCCATTGCCTCGTTCATGGCCGGCGACCCGAACGCCATGATCTTCGTCATCACCGGCGCCTTTGCCGTGCCGCTGTGGCGGAGCGGACGCAGCGCGGCCGAGGTCAGGGCCGAAGCCGCGCGACTGCAAAAGGTGGAAAGCGATTTCATCGCGCTTCTGAACCGCCCCGATGCCAGGGCCGGCATCCGCATCTGGTCGCTGGCCGAGTTCGTCGAGAACCCCGCCGAGCCGCTGGAGCAGCTGGTCGATCTGCTGAATCCCCGCGCCACGCATCGCGTGACGGACCTGCCGTCACTGACCCCCTTGCAGGGCTTCGGCGCCTTCCTCCAGGACCTGCGCAATCAGGGCATGGCCCCGGTGCTGATGGGCGACTTCCCCGCGGATGCGGACCTGGCCCAGCCGCACCAGGCGCCTTCCCGACCCCGGATCGTCCGCTGATGGCCCGCTTTCATTCCTTCGTCGTCTTCGCCGAGATGCGGACGGGATCGAACCTGCTGGAGGCGAACCTGAATGCGCTGCCGGGAGTGGTCAGCCATGGCGAGGTCTTCAACCGCTATATTCTGGGCCGGAAGGACCGGACCGAGCTGTTCGGGATCACGATGGAAGAGCGCGACCGCGACCCGCGCCTTCTGCTGCGCAAGCTGCGCGCGGAAACCGAGGGCCTGCCGGGCTTTCGCTTCTTTCACGACCACGACCTGCGCATCCTGGACGATGTCCTGCCCGACCCCGGCTGCGCCAAGATCATCCTGACCCGCAACCCGCTGGAAAGCTATGTCAGCTGGAAGATCGCCCAGGCGACCGACCAGTGGAAACTGACCCACCCCAAGCGGCTGAAGACTGCCAAAGTGCGCTTCGACGTGCCGGAGTTCCTGACCCATCTGCGCGACATCCAGGCCTTCCAGCTGCTTCTGCTGAACGCGCTTCAGACCACCGGACAGACCGCCTTCTACCTCGATTACGAAGACCTCGGCTCGCTTGACGTGCTGAACGGTCTGGCGGCCTTCCTGGGGGTCGAGGCGCGGCTCAAGGCGCTGGACGACACGCTGAAGAAGCAGAACCCCGGCCCCATCGAGGACAAGCTGGAAAACCCCGAGGCCCTTGCCGAAGCCATCGCCGCCGTCGATGTCTTCAACCTTGGCCGCACCCCCTGCTTCGAACCCCGCCGCGCCGCCGGGGTGCCGACGGCGCTGGCCTCGGACGCAGGCCTTCTGTTCTTCCCGATCCGGTCGGGTCCCGAAGCCCCGATCCGCGCCTGGTTCGAAAGCCTGGGCCCGGTGAGCGAGGGGTTCGAGCAGAAATCGCTGCGCCAGTGGAAGCGCAGGCACCCCGGCCACCGCAGCTTCACCGTGCTGCGGCATCCCCTGCTGCGCGCCCATGCCGCCTTCCGCCGCAAGATCGTGGCAGGGGAGGCGCAGGATCTGCGCCGCATCCTCATCAACGGCTTCCTGGCCGAGTTGCAGCCCCCGGGCGCGCCCTTTGCGACCCCCGAGGCGGAACGCGCGGCCTTCCTGATCTTCCTCAGCTACTGCCGTCTGGCGGTGAGCGGCCAGACCGGCGCCCGCGTGGACCCAAGCCTTGCCAGCCAGACCGCGCTGGTGCAGGGCATCGCAAGCTTTCAGCCGCTGGACCATCTTCTGCGCGAGGATCGTCTGGCTGAGGGCCTTGCCGCCCTTGCCGCCGAGGTGGGAGCGACCCCGCCCGCCCTCACCTCCGCCGTCTCGCCCGACCCGGAGGAAGCGGCGCTGCTGTCGATCTGGGACGAAGCCCTGGAAGCCGCCGCGGCCGAGGCCTACGGGCGCGATTACATGGGCTTCGGCTTTACCCGCTGGCGCAAGTGACGGCTCCTCGTGCGCCTTCGGCTACTCGTCGCAAGGCAGCGAGGAGTGACGCAGTCAGACGACGAGCGGTCCCGCCAGGAGCCGGGGTCAGGCCGCTTGCGGTGCCCGGGCCTCGGTCAGGATCGCATAAAGCTTGGCCGGGTCGGAATTCGCCCGCAGCTTCGACACCACGCCCTGATCCCGCATCGTCCGGCTGACCAGCGCCAGCGCCTTCAGGTGATCGACCCCCGAATCCTTCGGGGCGAACAGCCCGAAGACCAGATCGACCGGCTGGCGGTCGACGCTGTCGTAGTCAAGCGGCTTTTCCAGCCGCACGAAGACGCCGATGATCGACTTCAGATCCTCAAGCCGGGCGTGCGGCAGGGCGATCCCGTGCCCCACGCCGGTCGGCCCCAGCGTCTCGCGTTCCTGCAAGCCCTCGATGGCGGCGGCCCCGTTCAGCCCATAGGCCTGCGCGGCGACTTCACCCAGCTCCTGGAACAGGCGCTTCTTGGAAGTGAACTGTCCGACCACACGGACGGCGCCCGGGATGAGTAGCTTGGAAAGTTCCATGGGTCGGCTTTGTTCCTGCGTCACGCGGACGCTTCACTTGCTGTTGCGGGGGTCGATCCAGCCGATGTTGCCATCGTCCCGACGGTACACGACATTCACGCCCCCATGGCCTTCGTTGCGGAACACCAGCATCTTCTGCCCGGCCAGTTCCATCTGCATCACGGCCTCGCCGACGGTGATCGAAGGGATCTTCGTCTCCATCTCGGCGATGACCACGGGTTGCAGGCTGTCGGGCTCGGCATCCTCGGCGTCCTCGGTTGCGGCGAGGATATACGAGGCCGCCCCGTCGAATTCAACCGGGCCCGAACGGTTGTTGTGGTGGTTGCGGATGCGGCGCTTGTAGCGGCGCAGCTGCTTGTCCATCTTCTCGCGGCAGGATTCGAAGGCGGCATAGATTTCGGACGCATGCCCCCGGGCCTGCGCCGTCAGCCCTGTGGACAGGTGGATCACCGCCTCGCAGACGAACTCGTGCGCCATACGCGAAAAGACCACCACGCATTCGGTCGGGCGTTGGGCATATTTTTCAACGACTTCCCCCATCTCCGCCTTCACATGGGTCTGAAGAGCCTCACCGACGTCGATCTGCTTTCCACTGATCTGATAGCGCATGATCTCTCCTTTTCGCATGCTGAGAGGGACAGGTGCGCAGCTTGTGCCCTGACCTGCCCGCTCTTCCGGTAATGAACAGGGGAAACGTCGCGTCACGCCCGTTCCGCCGGGTGGAAACACCGCTGGTTGCAGGCCGGGACCAAGGGCATGTAACGCGCTCATTACAGGCATTTGGCGTCAGCCGACGCCGGCTTGTCAACCGAATCGATTGTCGTGTCCGGGGTGCGGTTCACACGATGCGGAAGTTCTCGCCCAGATAGACGCGGCGCACGGTTTCGTCGCGCACGACCTCGTCCGTGGTGCCCGACATCAGCACCTTGCCGTCGTGCAGGATATAGGCGCGATCAACGATTTCCAGCGTCTCGCGGACGTTGTGGTCGGTGATGAGAACGCCGATCCCGCGTGCCTTCAGGTCATGGACCAGGTGACGGATTTCCCCCACGGCGATCGGGTCCACCCCGGCGAAGGGCTCGTCCAGCAGAAGGTATTTCGGGTCCGCCGCCAGACAGCGCGCGATCTCGACCCGGCGGCGTTCCCCGCCCGAGAGCGCGAGGGCCGGCGTGCGCCGCAGATGGGTGATCGAGAATTCGGACAGAAGTTCCTCCAGCCGTTCGCGCCGCTTGTGACGGTCGGGCTGGACGATTTCCAGCACGGCCAGGATGTTGTCCTCGGCCGAAAGACCCCGGAAGATCGACACCTCCTGCGGCAGATAGCCGATCCCCAGCCGGGCACGGCGGTACATCGGCAGCACGGTCACGTCCTTGCCGTCGATCAGCACCTGGCCGCCCTCGGGCATCACCAGGCCGGCGATGGAATAGAAGCAGGTCGTCTTGCCCGATCCGTTCGGCCCCAGCAGCGCCACCACTTCCCCGCGCCGCAGGTCCATGCTGACATCCCGGATCACCGGCCGCTTCTTGTAGCTTTTGCGCAACGACCGGATCTGCAACCCGGCCTGGCCGCCGGTCACCGTCAGTTCGGGACGCGCGCTGGGGGTTGCGGCCATCAGTTGCCCCCCGGCACGAAAGTCGTGGTGACGCGCCCCTCCATCACGCCGGTCCCGTCCTTCAGGTTGATGGTCAGCTTCTGGCCCGCCATCGCCGAAGGCCCCTGCGTCAGCACGACATCGCCCGTCAGCACGATGACCCCGCTGTCGATGGTATAGAGCGCCTCGCGCGCCTCGGCCGCATCGCCGAGATTGGTCACGGTGACCCCGCCCGAGGCCAGCAGGCTGTCGATGCTCTTGCGGTCGGCGCCGTAGGTGACCCGCACCTCGCCGGCCGAAAGCTTCATCTCGCCCTGGGTCACGATCACGTTGCCGCTGAACACCGCGGTGCCGTCGGCGTTGTTCACGGTCAGCTGGTCGGCCTGCACCTCGACCGGCAGGGTCGTGTCCTGGTTCAGCTCGCCGAAGGCGATCCTCTGCTGGGCCGGCGCCATCGAGCCCGCGAGGGCAAGGCCCAGCGCCAGAAGGAAAGTCCGAAACGGGATTGCCATGCGTGATCCTCTGTCGCGCCTCAGCCGCCGGGCCGGTATACCAGCCGGACACCCCCGTTGAAAACCAGAACATAGCTGGCCTGGGTCGGGTTCTCCTGACGCAGCTCCATGCGATCGGCGCGGATCTCGCCAACCGGGCCGGTCGCGGTCACCGGGGCGCGGCTTTCCAGCCCCGTGCGGTCCAGCCGGGCGGCGACTTCCTCGGTCTCCAGCCGGTAGCCGGTCGAAGTGGTCACGGTGACGCCCCCCGACAGGACGACCTCCTGCGCCGCCCTGTCCATCCGCGCGGTTGCCGCCGAAAGCTCGGTCCGCGCGCCGTCCGGCGTGTCCAGTTCCAGCCGCAAGGCGGAAGCCGCGGCCTCGACCCCCTCGGCCGCCGGTCGCGCCTCGTCGGCGCGCAGCGTGAGCGCCCCGCCGTCCCGGGTGGTGCCGGCGTAGGTCGGCGCCGTCATCCGCGGCTCGCGCGCAAGGTCATGGACATCGACTTCGGCATAGGGAAGCGCGGCCTCGGGGTCGATCCGGCGCGCGACGAGGAAGAGGGTGGACAGGATCGCCAGCGCCGCCAGCGGCAGCGCGACCTTCAGCCAGCCCACGACGCGCGTATGCCTGTCCGCCCGCGCCATGGTCACGCGACCCCGGCGCGCAGGCAGTCGTGGACATGCAGGATGCCGATTGCCCTGCGGCTGCCGGGCTCGGTCACCAGAAGGCAGGTGATCTTGCGGTCATTCATCAGGCCCAGCGCCTCGCCGGCCAGGGCGTCCGGGATGATCGTGCGCGGGTCGCGGGTCATCACCTCGCCGGCCCTGTGCCCCATCAGCCCGTCGAGGTGCCGCCTGAGATCGCCGTCGGTGATGATGCCGGTCAGGTTGCCCGAGACGTCCGTCACCCCAACCACGCCGAAGCCGCGGCGCGTCATCTCGACCAGCACTTCGCCCATGGCCATGGTCTCGGGCACCAGGGGCGGGTCGGCATGCATGAGGTCGCCGACCTTCAGAAGCCGCGCACCCAGCTTGCCGCCGGGGTGGAACAGGCGGAAATGGTCGGGCGTAAAGGCGCGATGCTCCATCAGCGCGACGGCAAGCGCGTCGCCCAGGGCCAGCGTCATCGTGGTCGAGGTGGTGGGGACGATCCCCTTTTCGCAGGCCTCGGGCACCTCGGGCAGCAGAAGCCCGACGGTCGCCTGCCGCATCAGGGTGGATCCGTCGCGGCTGGTGATCGCGATCAGCGGGATGGCAAAGCGCTTGGCATGGGCGAGGATGTCGGCCAGTTCCGGCGTCTCGCCCGAATTCGACAGGACCAGAAGCACGTCGCCCCGTGCGACCATGCCGAGGTCCCCATGGCTCGCCTCGGCCGGATGGACGAAATGCGCGGGCGTGCCGGTACTGGCGAAGGTGGCCGCGATCTTGCGCGCGACATGGCCCGACTTGCCCATGCCCGAGACGATGACCCGCCCCTCCGCCTGCATCAAGAGCGCGACGGCGCGGCCGAAACTGTCGTCCAGCGTCCCGGCCAGCCGTTCCAGCGCCTCCGCCTCGCGGCGGATCACCCGGCGGCCGGTGGCAAGGGGGTCAGTGGTGGAAGATGTCATTGGCATCTTCCCAGCCCAGAAGGTCCAGCTCGGCCCGGGTCGGCAGGAAGGCGAACAGCCGCTCGGCCAGGTCCAGCCGGCCCTCGCGGATCAGGCGGGCCTCAAGCTCGGCCTTCAGCTGGTGGAGGTAAAGCACATCCGACGCCGCGTATTCCTTCTGCGCCTCGGTCAGGGTCTCGGCGCCCCAGTCGCTGGTCTGCTGCTGCTTGGAGACATCGACGCCGACCAGATCGGCCAGAAGGTATTTCAGCCCATGCCGGTCGGTGAAGGTGCGCACCAGTTTCGAGGCGATCTTGGTGCACCAGACCGGGGCGGTGGTGACGCCGAAGGCGCGTTTCAGCGCCGCGATGTCGAAGCGGCCGTAATGGAACAGCTTCAGCACCGCCGGATCGGTCAAGAGCCGTTCAAGGTTCGGCGCCCGGGTCTGGCCCCTGGCGATCTGCACCAGATGCGCCTCGCCGCTGCCATCCGAGAGCTGCACCACGCACAGCCGGTCGCGGCGCGGGTCAAGGCCCATGGTTTCGGTGTCGATGGCGACGACCGGGCCGAGGATCAGCCCGTCGGGCAGGTCGTTCTGGTGAAGGTGAATGGCCAAGGGAATGCTCGCGTCCGGGTCGGGTGCTGGGTTTCAGTCCCGCTTACGCCCGCTCCCCCGCAGGGTCAACTCTGGCGGTTTGCGGCTGGGCGCTCCCACGCCGGGACGCTCGTCGATGCCTTGCAGGCTCTCCTCGCTGGCGCCCCGGGATCGGCGCAGGCGCTAGGGCAACGGCCGGTTCCGGATGCGACACCGGAGGCTCAGTTCACCACGAACTCGGCGTGCAGCGCGCCGGCGGCATTGATGCTTTTCAGGATGTCGATCATGTCGTGCGGCGCCACGCCCAGCGCGTTCAACCCGGCCACGACCTCGGCCAGATCGGTGCCGCCCCTGATCTCGGCCAGACCCGCCCCCTCCTTGCCGATCGAGGCATTCGACCGCGGCACCACGACCGTCTCGCCTTCCGAGAACGGGTTGGGCTGGACGACCAGCGGGCTTTCCTCGACCCGCAGGGTCAGGTTGCCCTGTGCCACCGCCACCCGGCTGATCCGCACATCGGCCCCCATCACGATCGTGCCCGACCGCTGGTCCACCACCACGCGCGCCCGGGTCTCGGGCTGGACGAGGATGCGTTCGATCCGCGCCAGCACATGCGCGGGCGAGCCCATGCCGGTGGCCCCGATATCCACCGCCACCGTGCCCGAATCCTGCATCTGCGCGACGCGGCGGCCGAACTCGGCATTCACCGCCCGCTCGATCCGTTCCGCCGTGGTGAAGTCGGCGGCCTTCAGGGCCAACCGCAGGACCGAGAGGCCGGTGAAGTCGAAGGCGACCTCGCGCTCCACCCGCGCGCCCGAGGGGATCACCCCGGCGGTCGGCACGCCCTGGGTCACGCTGGCCGCTTGCCCCGTCGCCGAGACACCGCCGGCGATGATCGTGCCCTGGGCGACGGCATAGATCTGCCCGTCCGCGCCGTTCAGGGGCGTCATGACCAGAGTTCCGCCCAGCAGGCTTTTCGCATCGCCGATGGCCGAGACCGTCACGTCGATCCGCGCGCCGGACCGGGCGAAGGGCGGCAGTTGAGCCGTCACGAAGACCGCGGCCACGTTCTTCGGTCGGAACGCCTCGCCCGTGACATTCGCGCCGAGCCGTTCCAGAAGATTGGCCATGATCTCTTCGGTGAAGGGCGCGTTGCGCAAGCCATCGCCGGTGCCGTTCAGACCCACGACCAGGCCATATCCCACCAGGTCGTTGCCGCGCACGCCGTCGAACTCGACCAGATCCTTGATGCGGATCGGTTCGGCCAGGGCAGAGGTCGCAAGCAGGCACAGTGCCAGGACAAGGCGGATCATCGCAGATACTCCGTAAGACTGAGGCGCGAGACGCGGGCGGTGACGAGATAAAGCGATTCGAGCTGCGCGCGGAACGTCTCGAGCCGGGTCGCGGCCTCGTAGGGATCGACCGAGCCGGTCTCGGACCGCAGGATGCCAAGTGCGGTTTCCTCGGCGCCGTTGCGGGTGCGCGCGCTTTCGATCTGCGCCTCGACCGCGCCGATCCGGGCGGCGAGCGCGATCCTGGCGTCCTCGCTGCGCATCAGCTCCTGGCCGGCGGTGACGGCAAGCCGCGCACGTTCGCCGCGGTCTGCGGCCAGGACGCCGCGGTCCAGAAGGGCGGCCATCGCAAGGCCGGCCAGCGTGTCGCGGATCGCCGGATCCATCGCGGTGGTCGAGATCTCCGCCGTCTCGCCGGGCGCTACCGGCACATCCGTCAGCGCCACCTCGCCCCGGTAGAAACTGGCGAACCCGAGCGGGTCGTTGAACCAGGTCGTCACCGCCGCCGCGACCTGGCCAGCGGTCGTGGCCCCGGCCGCCGCCGTCTCCAGCGCGGCCAGCATGTCCTCGACCGGGCCCAGCGGCGGGGTCCCGGTCGCCTGGCCGGAGAACACGGCGCGGCCGGACGCCTGCACGTTCAGCAGCCCGACCGCCGAGGCCAGCCGCCCGCGCGCATCGGCGGCAAGCGTGTCGATCTGGGCCGGGGTTGCCACGTCGCGCGCACCCAGCAGGGCCGTCGAGATGCCGCTGGCCAGTTGCGACAGGCCCTGGATCGACGCCTGCTGTGCCGCGACCTGGAAGGCCGCATCCGCCGCCGTGGACTTGAAGGCCGCAAGCCGCGCAAGGCTGGCGTCGATGGCCAGCAGAGGCGAGAAATCGCCGCGCAGGTGCTTGCCGATGTCGGTGTGACGCCCGGTCGCCACCTCCTGCGCCGCGCGCTGGACCTGGCCGCGCAGATCCGCCCCCTGGCGCGCCAGGATGTTGGTCAGACTGGCATCCCCGACCGAAACCCGCATCATTCCCCCAGCCGGATAAGTGTGTCGATCATGTCGGCCACCGCCTGGATCACCTTTGCATTCGCGGCATAGTTCTTTTCGATCACCAGAAGCTCCTGCATTTCGCGGTCGGTATCGATGCCGTTCTGCGCCTCGAAATCGGTCAGTGCGGTCAGCTTTGCGGCGGCAAAGCTCTGCTCGGACTGCGCCGAAAGCCTGCCGGCCGCGACGTCGGACAGGAGGTCTGCGGTCAGGGCGGCAAAGCTGCGCGATCCGGCAGTGAAACCCGCCGAGGACAGCGGCTGCGCATCCGTCAAGGCGGCATGCAGCGCAGAGAGCAACGCCCCGTTCCCGGGCGGGCCTTCCGCAACGGCGCCGAGGCCGTCGCGCAGCCGGAAAAGCGCGCCGCCCTGGGCCGGATCGGCCAGCGCGTTCAGCCGCAGGCGGCCGGCGAGCCCGACCTCGTTCAGCGGGTCGAAGGCCAGGCCCGCATCGGTGAAAAGCCCCGGATCGCCGGGGGCGAGGGTCGGATCCACCCCGGATGCCGCAAAACGTTCGACCAGATCCCGCGCCACGGCATCAAGCTTGCCCTGCGCCGACACGGCGAGGGTATCGCGCACCGCGAACAGCGCCCCCAAAGTGCCGCCGAGGATCGGGCTGGCCGAGCCCTCGGTATCATAGGGCCGGCCATTGATCGTGATCCCTGACAGCCCGCCCAGCGCCTGCGTCATTTCCGGCGTGACGGTATGAACCGGCGTGAAGCCGATGACAGCGGGCGATCCCTCCAGCAGCGGCGCTCCTCCGACCGTGAACAGCGCGATCTGGTTCAGATCGCGCGGCACCTCGCGCAGGGGCACGATGGCGGCAACCTGATCGATCAGCCGCTGCCGTTCGTCCAGAAGCGCGGTGATGTCCCTTCCCGCCCCGGTGAAGGACCGGAGGTTGACGTTGATCTCGTGCAGTTGGGTCAGCGCGGCGTTCAGTTTCCCCACCTCCTCGCCGATCTGGCGGTCTGCACTCGCCCGGGCCGTCTGGACCTCGCGTGTCGCCGCGGCAAGCCCGTCGATCAGCGCCCTTGCCGTGGTCGCGATCGCGCCGAGGCGCGTCTGGGAGTCCGGCCGCCCCGCCGCCTCGACCAGGGCCTGGTCGAAGGCCGCCAGCCTGGCCGCCAGCGAGCCGGCACTGTCCGGCGTTCCCACCGCCTTTTCCAGCCGCAGCATGAAGGCGGCGCGGATGTCGCGGTCGCCGCCGCCAGCCTGGGCCAGGCGCCGCTCGCCCAGAAGATGGCGATCGACATCCCGGGTGACGCCCAGCACCTGAACGCCCTGCCCGGTTCCCGCCAGAACGGCCGCCGACAGGCTGACCTGTCGCCGCGCATAGCCGGGCGTCGTGGCATTGGCCACGTTCGACGACAGGATCTCGGCCTGGCGCGACGTGGCCGAGAGACCCGAGAGGGCTCCGGCGAGGGCGGAGGTGATGCTCATCGCCTATCACCGCTTGATGTTGGTGGTTTCCTGCAACATCTCGTCCACCGTCTGGATCACCTTGGCGTTCGAGGAATAGGCGCGCTGGGTCTGGATCAGACTGGTCAGTTCGGCCGCGACATCGGTCTTAGACCCCTCGCGCGAGTAGCCCTGGATCGAGCCGGTGGGACCGGAGCCCGCATCCCACAGGAAGAACGACCCCGACTCGGGCGAGACCTGGTAGGTCTGGTTCGACAGTGACAAGAGGCCGTTGGGGTTCGGCACATCGACCAGCGGGATCTGGTAAAGCCGTTTGGTGAAGCCGGTGTTGTAGGTGGCGTTCACATAGCCTTTCTCGTCGATCTCGACCGTGGTCAGGTTCCCTACGGGCGAGCCGTTCTTGGTGATCGAAACCGGAGCAAAGTTGTCCGACAACTGGGTCAGGCCGTTCGGGTCGCCCAGCCGGCCGATCCCGACCGTCATCGGCCCACCCGCCACGGTCAGCGCCAGGGTGCCATCCGCCGCGTTGTAGGCCCCGCCGGAAACGACGGTCACCGAGGCCAGCGTGCCCCCCGCCCCACGCGAATCGTCGAAGGTCAGTTCATACTCTCCGATCAGCGCCCCGCCCGAGGCGCTGTCGCGGATCTGCATCGTCCAGGTGTTGGATGACCCGGTTAACGGGACGATCGGGATGAACGTCACCTCGAGCGCTTCCGAAGTGCCAAGGTTGCCGAAATATTCCACCGACAGGGGCGGTGGTACGGCGGTGGACCCGGCGTAGGTGTAGGTTGCCGGCAGGTTCACCCCCAGGTTCATCGCGGTGGTCGGGTCGCCTGCCGTCTGGTTGGTGTTTATCACCACCGGCACCAACCCGGCGATCGTGTCGCGCGGCCGAGGGGGAATGGAACCATCGGCATTGGCGGGCCAGCCCAGAAGCACAAGGCCCGCGTCGGTCTTCAGCACGCCATCGGCATCGGTGCGGAAACTGCCGGTCCGCGTCATCAGAAGCGGCGTGTCGGACAGCGCGTTGCCCAGCGACACCTCGTTGATCACGGGCAGCATCCCGCGCCCGGCAATCGCCAGGTCCAGCGGGTGCCCGGTACCGATCAGGTCGCCCCGTTCGTCGATCAGCCGGACCGTCGAGGCCCGCACACCCCCCGCCGAATAGGAGCTTGTGCCCCGCGTCGACGAGATCACCATGCTGGTGAAATCGGTCGAGGCACGCTTGTAGCCATAGGTGGCAGAGTTGGCGATATTGTCGGAAATCGCGGCCAGACGGGTGGCGTTCGCGTTCAACCCGGCCACACCCGCGCTGAGCGAGGAGGAAATCGTCATGGAAAGCGCCTTTCTGCTGCTTCGACCACTTCTCGGCCAAAGCTGCATCCGGTCCGCTTAACATGGCCCTAACGGATAAAATTCGATCCACTATCGGTCACGGCGCAGAAGGATGACCTCGATCCGGTTGTTGCGGATGGCGGTCGGGTCGGACACTGCCGGCTTGCGGTCGGCATGGCCCGAGACGCGCTGCATCCGCGCCGGATCGATCCCGGCGGACTCCAGCACCCGCCGCGTCTCTTGCGCGCGCAGCGCCGAAAGACTCCAGACCGGGTTGTCGATCAGCGTCACCGGATGCGCGCGCAGGTGCCCGCTGACGGCAAGCTCGTTCGTGGTCAGGTTCAGGACATCGGCCAGCAGGTCGGCCAGGGCCAGGGTGATCGAGGAAGGCTCGGCCGTCTCGGCCCGGAAGAGCGGCGCATCCGGCAGATCGAACAGCTCGATCACCAGCCCCTCGTCGGTGATCCGCGTCACGACGTGCCGCAAAAGCCGCTCCATCGTGTTGCTTTCGCCGCCACGCGCCAGCAGGGCCTTCTCGACATCCCGGAGCTCGGACAGGCCGCGGCCTTCGCCGGCGGCACCCTTGCCGGCATCCTCAGCCGCCCGGTCGGGCGAGGCCGTCGCGGTCTTGCGATCCATCGCGCCGGTTCCGGTATGGGCCATCGTCTCTTCCGCAAAGACGCTGTTGCCGCCGAAGGCGCCGTCTCCGCCGCCCGAAATGCGGTTCACCGGGATCGTCGGATTGAAATAGTCCGAGATCCCCTTCCGTTGCTTTTCCGTCGTCGCGTTCAACAGCCACATCAAGAGGAAGAACGCCATCATGGCGGTCACGAAGTCGGCATAGGCCACTTTCCAGGCCCCGCCGTGGTGGCCCCCGCCACCAACCACCTTCTTCCGCTTGATGATGACCGGCGCCGCATTGCTTTGCGCTGCCATCCACATCACCCAAGTTTTCACCCGGGATCCTTCATAGCAGGCAGAGCCCTTACACTGTCTTAACCGATTGCCTTTTAGCGGTTTTCCACAATCCCGCCGCAGTCGGGCTTCACGCCAGCAGCCCGCGCCAGGCCGTCAGCACCGCCTGCGCACCATCGCCTTCGATCACGCCCAGGAGCAGCCGGTCCTCCAGCCGGGCACAGAGGATGCTGTGGCCTTCGATCAGTGTCACACCCAGCAGCAGACAGGCCGGGTCGCCGGGGGCGGCCGAGACCAGGTCCAGCTGCCGGATTACCGCATCGGCTTCCTCGTCAAGGAAACCCTGAAGATGAGAGACCATGTCCTCGGGCCCGGCCCGGGCGGCATCGCCCGCACCGCCACGGATCAGCCAGGCGATCAGCGACGGACCGATGGCCTGAGCGAAGACCTCGATGCTGGCGCCGGACAGCCGCACCGTCGGCGGATCCTCGGACGCAGGGACAGCCTCGGCTTCCGCGTCGGGCGCATCCGGTCCGACCGGGTTCAGGTCGATCAGCAGGAGGTCCGCCAGCAGCGCCACCGGCAGGCCGACGCTGACCTCGGCACCGTCGCGGCTGACCGGGCCCGTGACCACCCGGATCTCCGGCCTCGGGCCCGCCAGGGCCTGCATCAGCTTGATCAGGTCATCCTTGTGCTCGTCCTCAAGCACCTCTGCGCCGAGGCAGGCCTCGGCCCCCGGCAGGCCGTGGCTGGCCGTCAACCGCAGCACCCGGCGTCCGTCAACATCCAGCGTCAGCGACGATCCGGCCGAGGACCGGAACTCCAGCGACCGGGCCAGCATGGTCTCGTTCACCGCGCGCAGGATCTGCGCGACCGGGTTCGGGCTGCCCGCTTCGGCGATGACGCGCGCGCCGCCGGACAGGATGCGGACCGGAGCCTGCAGGCTGTGCAGACGTGCGAGGATCGGAACGGCGCCCTTGTTCAACGGTTTCTGCGGCCCCAGTCATCCGCCCTGTCACCCGCCATGGGTGATGCTTTCAAGCGTTTCGCGGATTTTCGTCACAAAAGCGGCAAGGTCAATGGCATGATCGCAGATGCAGCACATCGCATCGGCCGGCTCTTCCTCGGACCGCAGGAAGAGCCGCAGGTTGGCCGGCCCCAGAAGCAGCGCGGCATGCGGCTCGCCGAAAGCTTGGACCGACAGCGAGAACATCGGGTCGTCAAAACTGGTGCGCGCCTGGTCGCAGAGCCGGTCGAGGTGTTCCTGCGTCGTCACCATCGGGCCGGCGCTGCTGAGGATCATGCGCGCGGAGAGGTCGGCAAAGGCCACCAGACGCGCCTGCGGAAAGGCCTTCACCACCGCCGCCAGGCTGTCCGCAACTGCCACGCTGGTATCCTTTCCGGCTTACGAGGTCTTCAGACGGCCAAGCGAGGGCATGTCGCCGGTGCCCACGATGTCGTCGGCAAAGGTGACCAGCACAGGGCGGCTGTCGGCGGTCGGTCGCTCGGTCCGCAACAGACGTTCCGTCTTGGCCTCGACCCGGCGCGGCTGGATGCGGATCACCGGAGTGTTGCGGATTGCCGTCAGCCGCTCGAAGGTCCGGGCGATCAGGCTCTGACCGACCTCGGTCTCGTCGGCAGGGTCCGGGGTGATGGCGGGCTTGCCTTCATCGCCGGGCTCGGGATGGCCCTCGTCCACGATCCGGTGCACCACCTCGAACAGGGCCTTGGTGAAGGCATCCGCGCCACTGTCGATCCAGGTCGCCTCGTCGTCACCGGCCCGCATGGCCTGCAACAGCGATACGGGGAACACATCCGCAAACAGGCCTTCGGTTTCCTGGCGGACCCGCTTGATGACCTTCGCACGGTCCGTTTCACCGACGATCTTGTCGAACCGCGTCACCAGCAGCAGGCTGTTGTCGCGCATTTCCTTCGGGAAGGTGGACCAGACCCCGGATTCCGACTGCCGCCAGGCCTGGGTGGCATGGGTGCACCACAGCACGCCATCCGCCAGATGCGCCATCCGTTCCCATACTTCGGACGACATCGACGGGTCAGAGATGCCGGGCATGTCGATCAGGTCGCAATAGCGCAGGATATCGCTTTTCATGAAGATGCGGACATGCTCCGTCGTCTCGAGGCTGACATCCTCCAGCTCGGCCAGGTCCAGGTCATAGGCATGTCCGTCCAGGCCCATCGTGTAGGCGTCTTCGGGCCCATAGGACAGCCAGACCGGCGGCAGCTGCGTCGCCGTCACCTTTTCCAGAAGCGGCCGCGCGCCCATCAGCACGTTGCAGAGCGTGCTTTTCCCGGAACTGAACTCGCCCATGATGGCGATGCGGGGTTTGCGGGTCAGCGGCATTGCTCAGGTCCTTTCGTACCCTTTACTCAGCTACTCGGCGTAGATCGCCAGCTCGTCCATGATCGAGGCCAGGCATTCCTGCCGGTCCTCCCAGGCGTTCACGCCGAACAGTTCCTTCATCTCTTCAATCGAGATCTCGGAACTGGCCAGCGCGCTCATCAGAAGCTCGCGCTGTTCCTGAAGGAAGTCCCGCAGCGTCGTCTGCGTGCGTTCGCGGAACAGGCCGATCTGGATCGTCTTGAGGTCGTTGATGATCGGGTCGGTCTCGGCCCGGATCAGCTTGTTGAAGTCCTGCGCAAAGGCCTTGTAGCCGCGCCGGCGCTGCCACCAGCCCTTCCACCAGCCGATCTGAAGGTCCAGCGCGATGGTCTGGCCCAGGTTGATCGGCGGCGGAATGTAGGACACCACCGGCGTCTCGATCTTGAAGCCCTCGACCGTGATCGAGAAGGTCTTGCCGTACAGATCCGCGATCTGCACCGCGGTCTCGTTGTTCACCTCGGCCGCGATGGCGTGCATCTTCTTCAGGACGACCTGATAGCTGGAGCTGAGCAGCATCCGCAGCCCCAGCGGGCTGTAGTGCCAGGTCGCATCCTCGCCATTGGTCTGAAGATGCTCGATCAGGCTGTTCGTCGCGCGGTCCAGAAAGCGTTCATAGCTCTGGTCGATGCGGTTGGTGAAATCCTTGCAGACGTTGTTCGTCAGATGCGTCAGCTTCTCGATCGCCGCCTGCTCGATCTTGCGCAGTTCGGCGTCCAGCTGCTGCGGCGTCATCGTCCGGTTCAGCTGGCCGTCGGATTCCAGGATGCGGACCTGATCCACCACGTCCAGCGACTGCGCCAGGTTCAGCGCCTGGCGCGACGACTTCTGCAAGGCCTCGCGGACCGGGCCTTCGTACATCCGCTGGCCCAGCGCATCCAGAAGCGCGGGAACGCCCGAGGCATGCCAGACCAGCTGTTCCGCCGTCCATTCGCTCATCTTGTCGGCAAAGGCGGCGCGGGTCCAGTTGATCGCCGAGTCGGTCGAGTCGTCGGTCATCTCGTCGATCTTGCCTTCCAGCACCGCATTCGCCCAATGGGCCGAACCATAGATGATGTCGATATCCGGCGGCGCGTTGTTCTTTTCCAGCGTTTCCAGGATCGAGCGATGGATCTCGGGCACCTGGTTCGCCGGGTCGGGAAGCTCGTCGATCCGGTTGACGAAGATGATGATCTCGCGGCTCTGGCGGTGGGCGATCAGACGGATCAGCGCCATGTCCATCGTCGTCAGCGCCTGATGCGCCGACAGGACGACGATACAGGACCGGCTGTCGCGGACCGCGTTGATCGTGATCTGCTCGCGCATCATGAACGTGTCGTTCACGCCGGGCGTGTCCCGGATGCACATCTGGATCGGGAAATCCTCGCGGTCGATATACAGGTCCGCCGATTTGGTGATGTCGGTGAATCGGCCCGCCTCGGCCCCTTCGGTGTCTTCGTCGCCGACGCAGACATAGCGACGCAACAGCGCGTCATCGACCGCGCCATAGCGATGTTCGGTGCCCAGAAGCATCTCGAACTTGCGGCCCAGCCGCGCCTGGGCCTTCTCGCGCATGGCGACGACTTGCAGCCGCAGCTTCTCCAGTTCCTCGTCCGCGCCCGCACGGGCCGCCAGCTGGCCGATCCGGCCGCCGTTCGACACCAGCTTCTCCCATTCGGCATTGTCGAAGAACTTGAACTTCGCCCGCACGTTCAGCTCGGGCGAGGGCGTGTTGATGTGCAGGGACGTCACCACCGACGTCCAGGGGTTCACGTCCGTCGGCAACAACCCCGGCGCGCCGATCATCGCATTCAGAAGTGAGGTCTTGCCCGCCTTGATCTGCCCGATCACGGTGACCGAGGGCTCGACCTCACGCACCTGGCTCATGATCCGGGTGACCTTCTTGGCCGTATCCGGGTCGGCCATGGTCACGAAATCGCGCAGCACGTCCTCGAACTGCTTGATGGCGTCGGCAATGCGCGTCAGGCCGGGGAAATTGCGTTTCAGCGCAACTGCGCCTTCAGGCGCCTGAACGGCCATGCCGTCAAGCGCGTCCTCGTTCTCGGCAACCGCACCCAGTCCCATGTTCACCTCACACCCGCGGTCCTGAATCAGCTAGCTCAAGCACCATGCGACACAAGTCCCCGCAATAATGTCATAAGTTTGGAAAGTGGTCCCAATTGGGCACATTCTTGACGATTCTACGCTCACAATACCGTCACACGGCGCGCAATGTTTCCAGTTCGCGTCTAAGTTGCAAGAGCAACGTCAGCGCATCATCTGCCGGCGCGTGACCTTTTTCCAACTGCATCAACATGATGAGATCAAGCACCTCGCCGAGGTCGCCATTGATTCGCCGCATGGCCTCGGTCTTCCCCTGCGAGACCAGCGTCATCACCTGCTCACCCGTCTCGCGCGCGTGCTCCAGGATCAGGTCAACCGGCACTTTCGCTTCGGGATCGATCTCGCGCTCCAGAGCGGCCGCGCGGGACGAGATCACCGCGATGGCCTGTTCGGCAAGGCCGGCATCGACCGCGATTTCAGGTGCCGGGGCAGCAGGCGCCGCGCTGGCCGGCACCGCGCGGGCGGCGATCCTTGGCCGCTCGCGGCGCCGGGCGGGCTGGGCGGTCTCGGCCGGGCGGTCGCGCATCATGATCGCCCGGGGTGACAGGAGCGCCGCATCCGCGGTCTGCGGCGCGGCGGGTTCCGGGACAGGCTCCGCCGGGCGCGCCCGGGCCGCGGCGGGCAGGCGGGTGACGGGCGCCATGCGCGGCGGAGGCACGGCCTCGCGCGGTGGCGCAGGCGGTTCGGCCGGTTGCGGGCGGGCCTCGCGGCCGAACAGCCGGGGGCGCGCCAGGGGCGTGTCCGACATGGGCTCGCGCCTCGGTCCGGGCGTCAGATCGGGCCTGCCCGGCCTTGTGGGCGCTGCGTTCTCTGCATCGAAGGCCCCCAGCGAAAGCCGCACCGCGGAAGCTGCATCCTGATCCTCGTCCCCGACCTGTTCGGTCGCGGTTGCTTCGGCCTCGCTGTCATCCGGGTCCGGCTCCGGGGCCTCGGCCATTTCCTCCGGACGCGCGCGCAAGGAGGACAGATCCGGCAAGGGGGCGCCCCGCACCAGGCCGTCGGTCCTGCGGGCAGCGCCGAAGGCCCGAAGCCGATCTGCCGCGCCGCCCTTGGCGGCAACTTTGTCCGGATCGGCCTCCGGCCGTTCCGCAATTGCGCGCGGAGCCATCGGCCGGTCGGGCCCTGCGGCAAGGTCGCCAGCCGGTGCGGCGGGCGCTTCGACCTCGGGCGCCGCCGGTGCCCCGGTTCCGGTCGGTTGCCGGCTGCGCTGCGTCTCCTCTGCCTCGACCGCAGCACTGGGTCTCGGTCTGCGCGCAGGGTGCTGAAGCTGCGCCGCGGGCTCTGGCGCGGGGGCCGCGGGCGCCTCAAGCTCGGCCTTGGACTTCCAGGTCGATCGCAACGGCACCTTGGCGGCAGGGGCAAGGTCGCCTTCGGTGGCAACGCGCTTGATCCGGTCGGCAAAGCGCTTGCGCGGTGCGGCGGGATCCGGGACCGGATCGACCTCCGGTCGCCATTCAACCGGCGCCGGGACGAGAGCGGCCTCGGGCCCGGGCTCCGGTTCAAGCTCGGACTCCGCGACGGCCTCGGGCTCGGGCTCGGGCACACCCGCGACCTCGGGCGCGGACGCATCGGCCTCTGCTTCGGCCGCATCGGGCGGCGCTGCTTCCGGGCCTTGCCGGGACACCTCGGCCGCGGCCCTCACCCGATCGACGATAGCCGCATCTTCGGAATTCTCGGCTGGCCCGGCCGGTTCGGGCGGGGGGACCCAGGGGCCCTTCTCTGCTGCCGCCCCGGCAGGTTCCGCAAAGCGGCGCGCAACCAGTTCACCGGCCTCGACATGGCGCGCCAGAAGCAGCTCGGCCATGTCCATGTCGGCGCGACGGCCCGACTGCACGCGGGTCTTGATCGCGGCGATCACGGCGGCCGCGCCGCTGTCGCGGAACAGCTCGCGGTTGACCGGTCCGCCTGGAGGAACGGCGGCCCGGGCCTCCTTCGCGGACACAGACAGGATCTGCCGGAACTCCTCGCCCGCGCGCAGCTCGACCCGGTCGTGCATCGCCGCTGCCGACTGCCGGCTGCCCAGAAGATCGACCTTGGTCAGGAACATGAAACTGTTGTCCTTGACCGAATCGGGCAGGCTTTCCCATACCGCCTGTTCCTTGGGCAGATACGAGGTCGTGCACCAGATCACGATATCCGCCCGCTTGGCCGCCCAGCTTGCCGCGCGCTTCTGTTCGGCCTCCATCGGCCCGGCCGAAACCTCCAGCAGACTGATGACCTTCAGCGCCGGCAGGTCCATTTCCAGGGTCACCAGCGCGGGCGCCAGCGGCAGGACATCGGCCAGGTCGCTGCCCGGCACGATCTTCGTACTGCCGTCGGTCAGCGTGCAGATCATCCGTGCGGTGGTGCCATGCTGGACGATGATCGTGGGCAGGCGCAGGGTTTCCGGCACGACATTCGCGCCGACAAGCAGGTTGAGGATCGAGGACTTGCCGGATCCCGGCAGCCCCAAAAGCGCCAGACGGGCCGGACGTTCCAGACGCTCGAGCAGGCGTTCGGCCGCTTCTGCGGGACCGCCCGCAGGCAACAGGCCGCGATCAAGTGCGCGGCCAAGCCGCTGAGCGACTGTCAGTTCCTCATCCGCGTTTGCCATGTGTCACTTTATGACGGTGACTCGCCTTGGCCGCAACCGGACAGGCGACAAATCCTCGACCGACGTGTCGCGGTGGCTTTCCTGCACCGCTGTCACCACCACCCGGGCCGGTTTCGGGTCGGGCTTCGGCTCGGGCAAGGGCTGCGGGGTCGCAGGCTGGAGGTTCGCCGCCGTCCTTGGCAGGGGGCCGGGCGGAGGAGCCGCGGGCGCTTTCGGGACCGGCGCAATCACCGGCGCAATGACCGGCTCGACAGCCACCGTCGTCAGCCGCCTGGGCCGCGCCACGGCCACCGAGGGTCCGCGCGGGCGATCCTGTTTCGGCTTTACCGAGGCGTCGTTCACCTTGATCACGGTGAAGCTGATATTGTCCTGGTCGGGGTCGTCCAGACGTTCCAGCTCTGCCAGGAGATGCTCTGCAATCTCGGTCGAGCGGGCCTTGCGGTACCGGTTCAGAAGCTTCTCGATCTGGGCATTGGTCAGGAACTGCACCCCGTCCGACGCGCACAGCACGATATCGCCGGCCTGAAGTTCGTAGGGCCGGGTCGGGCAGTCGATCTTCGGGATCCGCGTGCCCATCAGCACCGAAATCAGGCAGTTGCGGTCGGGATGGTTGGCGGCGACTTCGGGGTCCATCAGGCCGGACTTCACCATGAAGTCGATCTGCGGCGCCATCGAATGATCTTCGTTCAGCTGGGTCAACCGACCGCCGCGGAACAGGAACAGGGGCGAATCGCCGATCGAGATCCACCACAGCCGGTTCTCCACCAGCGCCGGCACCACCAGCGTTGCCCCCATCCCCTCTGTCTCGGGGTGGGTTCGGGTGTGCTGGCGCAGGGTCTCGTTCGCCAGCTCGGCGACGCCGCGCAGGATTTCCGGAGCGCGCGCCTCGAAGGCGTGGACATCGGCGAAATGGAACTTCAGCTCGCTGAACACCTCGGTCAGAACGATCTTCGACGCCACATCGCCCGCTGCATGTCCGCCCATGCCATCGGCCAGCACGACAAAGCCCGCCTCCGCCCCGACCGGAAAATCGGCCGTGATCGCGTCTTCCTGATAGTCCCGCGCGCCCTGGCTGATGCCAGAGGCGACATCATAACGTGGCTCACGCGATCGCCATATCATCCGCGTCCCCTTCGGAGTCGACCGCCGACCAATTGAAGTCGGGCGTACACAACACTTTCAGCACCAAGGTCGTTTCACCGATCTGGATCTCGTCACCGTCGCCGACGACGGCCGTCGAGAGCAGGGGCTTGCCGTTCAGCCGCACCAGGTTCGACTTGCCGCCGTGGCCAAGGTGGAACTGGTGCGTCATCGGATCATAGGCGATGGCCGCATGATGCTGGCGCGAAATCGCCATGTCGCCGAAGTCGAGCGAAATGGTCTGGTCGGTCCCGCGGCCGATCTGCGACACGCCGCGCATCACCGGAAAGGCCGCGCCGCGCCCGGGGCCAGCCTTGATCACCAGCCAGCCGGTCGGGTACATCACCACGCCCGACTTGTCGCCGGGTTCGATCGGCTCTTCCATCCGGCCTTCGTCGAACAGGGGCACGACCGAGGCCGGCTGCGGCTCGAACCCCAGAACCCGGGTCTTCGTCCGGGTCGCCCGCCGACGGACGCCGGCATCCGCCGCGATCTCGCGCGCGGGGGTGGGCATGGGGGCAGGCGCCGGTGCGGGGGCCTCTTCCTCGATCTCCCAGATGTTGACCGCGGGCGCCGGGCCTTCCTTGGCCACCACGGCGCTGTTCGGCGTCTGGGTGAGGACTTCTGTCACGCCGCCGGCAAGCTTCGGAAAGCGCCCCGCCGCAGGCCCGCTGCCCGCAGCGACCGCATCGATGGCGGCCTTGGTGGCCTCAATCTGTTCCGCCTCGCTGCCGGGGAACCGGACCGCGCGCGATGCCTTTGCCTTGCGGCCGAACAGCCAGTCGAAGAATTTCATGTCCCGCACTCCAGCCCGGGCAGTTGCCCGGGGTCATTCATCATTGGCCGGCACCGGTTACCAATCCTTCAACGCGCATGTTGCCGCCCTGTCCCGACCCGCACCATGCCCCACCTGCACACGAAACCCGCGCAAGGCCAAAGCCCACCTCGGTTCTCGATACGCACAAACTTTGTCCAAAAAATGATCCGATTCCGGTCATTTCGCGGATCGGCAACTACATCGGGTTTCAGAATAGGCGACGAACCACGAAATCTGCAAGCTCGGACAGAGTGTCGCGCAACGGGTGCACGGGCAGGTTGTCAAGCGCCCTTCGTGCCCGAGCGGACCAGGCCAGGGCCTCGTCGCGGCTTGCGGCAATCGAATCGTGCCGACGCAGAATGGCCAGGGCTTCGGCAAGATCGCCCTCGCGCTGGTCGCCCCTTTCGATCACCCGTTCCCAGAAGGCGCGTTCGCCCGCATCCGCCCGCGCGACGGCCCGGATCACCGGCAGGGTCAGCTTGCGCTCGCGGAAATCGTCGCCGGTGTTCTTGCCGATCACCGCATCCGACCCGCCATAGTCCAGGATGTCGTCGGCAATCTGGAAGGCGATGCCCAGCGCGTCACCATAGTCGCGCAGCGCCGCGACCTGCGTGTCGTCGGCCCCGGCGATGATCCCCCCGACCTCGGTTGCCGCCGCAAACAGCGCCGCCGTCTTGCCGCGCACCACCTGAAGATAGATGGCCTCGTCCGTCCGCAGGTCCTGCGCGGCGGTCAGTTGCAGCACCTCGCCCTCGGCGATGGTGGCCGAGGCATCGGCAAGGATGTCCAGAACCCGAAGGTTCCCCGTCTCGACCATCAGCTGGAAACTGCGCGAAAACAGGTAGTCGCCGACCAGCACGCTGGACTTGTTGTCCCACAACAGGTTCGCCGTCGGCCGCCCGCGCCGGCGCTGGCTTTCGTCCACCACGTCGTCGTGCAGCAGCGTCGCGGTATGGATGAATTCGACCGTCGCGGCCAGCTTGACGTGATCGCCGCCCGCATAGCCCAGCATCCGCGCCGCCGCCAGGGTCAGGAGCGGCCGCAGCCGTTTGCCCCCCGCCTCGACCAGATGCGCGGTGACCTCGGGGATGCGCGGCGCGTGCTCGCTGGCCATCCGCTGCCGGATCAGCGCGTTCACCGCCGCCATGTCCTCGGCCAGGAGGGCGCTCAGCCTGTCCTGCGGGGTCACCTTTGCCTGCACCGCGCTGTCGCCCGCCCCGTCCATGCCCCGTCCATGCCCCTGCCGCCCTTGCCCCGCCGGTCCGGCGAGGGTAACCCGATCCCATGAAGGAACTTCTGCGCACGACCGACCCGACGGTGATCGCCTTTGCCACGGTCCTTCTTGAGGGCGAGGGTATAGCGGCCTTTCCGTTGGACGTCCACATGAGCGTCCTGGACGGCAGCCTGGGCATTCTGCCGCGGCGGCTGATGGTGGCGGACCGCGACCATTTCCGCGCCACGGCGATCCTGCGCGACAACGGGATCGCGACGGGGAAGTGATGTTTGCGGACGAGGAGCTTTCCGACGACAAGTTCCTCTGCGGCCGCCTGCGCCTTTTGCAACCATTGAAAGGCTACCGTGCAGCGACCGACCCGGTGCTTCTGGCCGCCGCCTGCCCGGCCGAGCCGGGCGAGGAAGTGCTCGACCTCGGCTGCGGGGCGGGGGCAGCGGCGCTTTGCCTTGGCCTGCGGGTGCCCGGTCTTGCGCTGGCGGGACTGGAGCTGCAACCGGCCTATGCCGATCTGGCCCGGCGCAACGCCGCCCGCAACGGCATCGCGGTCGAGGTGCACGAGGGCGACCTGGCCCGGATGCCCGCCGCGCTGCGCCGCGATTTCGACCATGTGATCGCCAATCCGCCCTATTACCCCGCCGGCGGCAGCCCCTCGCCCGTCGCGGCCCGGGCGCGGGCGATGCAGGTGGAGACGCCGCTTGCCGCCTGGGTTGCCGCCGCCACCCGCCGCCTGCGCCCCGGCGGCTGGCTGACGCTGATCTGCGGGGCCGACGGCCTGCCCGAGGTGCTGGCGGCCCTGGCGCCCAAGCTCGGCTCGGCCTCGGTCCTGCCGCTTGCCCCGCGCGAAGGCCGCGCGGCGCTGCGGGTGATCGTGCAGGCGCGCAAGGGCGGCCGCGCGCCCTTCCGGCTGCTGGCGCCCTTCGTCCTTCACCAGGGGGCCGCGCATGACGGCGACCGCGAAAGCTATACGCCCGCTGCCAACGCCATCCTGCGGGAAGGCGCCGATCTTCTGGCCGCATTCCGCTGAATTCGACGCATCTTTCTGTCACATGTCCGTAACAAGGGATGACACGACTCGGCTTTCGTGATGCACTTCGATTTGTGGGTAGCTTTTACAGGAGGATGACCATGACGATCGCATCGCATCTGGTGGAACTGCGCAGAAAGCACGAAACGCTCTCGGAAATGGTCGAAAAAGCCCAACGCAGCCCCGCAACCGATGCCCTGAAGATCGCGGAACTCAAGAAGCAGAAGCTGCGGCTGAAAGAGGAAATCGAGCGGCTGAGCCACTAATCCCTTGCGGCGCTGGTCCGCGCGGCCAGCGCCGCGCCGGCCGCGATCAGCACCGCCGCGACGGCGATCGTCCAGGTTGGCCTGGCTATGCCCGCGAGCACCAGGGCCAGGGTGGACAACAGCGGCGCCGCATAGCTGGCGACGCCCAGTAGCTGGATGTCGCCCCGCTTCATCCCGATGTCCCAGGTGAAGAAGGCCGCGCCCACCGGGCCGATGCCCAGGGCCACAGCCGCCGCCCAGCCCATCGGGCCGACCGGCCAGACCGTCTCTTCCAGCGCCAGATGCGCTAGCAGCGAAAGGGCCGCCGTCGCCAGGCAGAAGACTGTCACGCTTTCCGTCGGCACCTCGCCCAGCCGCCGCGACAGCACCGAATATCCCGCCCAGGTCAGCGCGCAACCGAAGGCCAGCACCAGACCCAGGGCCGAGCCGTCGCCTTCCCCGCCCCGTCCCAGCACGATCAGCGCGGCACCGGCAAAGGCGATCAGCGCGCCGATCACATGCAGGGGCCGCAACCGCTCGCCCGGCAGAAGGCCCGAGAACAGCACGATGAACAGCGGCCAGAGATAGGCGATCAGGCCGGTCTCGGCCGTGGGCGACAGGCGGAAGGCGGTGAAGTACAGGAGGTGATAGCCGAAAAGACCTGCCGTGCCGAAGGCATAGACCTTCCAACTGACGCCCTTCAGCACGCCGAACCCAGCCCGCGCGGTCCAGACCAGCCCGATCAGCCCGCCGATGGCAAAGCAGACCGCGTTCAGCATCAGCGGTGGCACCGGCGCGCTGCCGATGGTGAACAGCGCCAGCAGCGACCACATCAGCACGGCGGTAAAGCCGATGCCCGTTGCACGCGCCCGCGTCATGCCGTGCCGGTGCCGCTTTTACCCTGGCGCGGCTTGCAACGCGTCCGCATCGGCCGCCGCGCCATGGACCCGTCCACCGGCCTGGGAAAGGCGGGCAAGGCGTCGCCTGCCTCCAGCCAGCGTGCCAGATCTTCGGCGCTGCGCAGGGTGGGGGTCGCTTTGAACAGGACATCGGTGGCAAAGACCGCCTTCAGCTTCGGCACCGGAAAGCCGTTGGCCTGAAAGACCAGCCCGGACAGATACTTGTCCGCCATGAGCTGGGACTGGTCATCCGCGCCTTCGGCGGTCAGCGACCGGTTCAGCCGCTGATTCGGGACCGCGCCGACCAAGGCCGCCCGCGCGTCGGCATCGCCCCGGAAGGCACCCTGGAAGAGGTATTCCTCCCGCTTCAGGCGCTGCTTTCCCGGCATGCGGCGAACAAGGTCGATCCCGATGCGCGGCGCCGACCGGCCGGTCTCGTGCCCGACCCGGGCCAGGGCAGGCGCCGGATCGTCCCCCGACTTCGGCGCCCGGTAGACCGGGAAGGAACTTGGCTGGGGCACGTCGCGGATTCTCTTGGCCTGGACACGGGGGCAGGCCTAGCGCCCGCCCCCGTCCCCTGGCAAGAGGTCAGACGAAGAACTGCCCGCCGTTCGCGCTGATGGTGGACCCGGTGATGAACCCCGCGTCGTCCGAGGCAAGGAATACCACGATCCGCGCGATCTCCTCGGGCTCGCCAAGGCGGCCCACCGGGATCTGCGGGATGATGCGTTCGTTCAGCACCTTCTCGTCGATGGCGCGCACCATTTCCGTGCCGATATAGCCCGGGCAGATCGCGTTGACGGTGATCCCGGCCCGCGCGCCTTCCTGCGCCAGCGCCTTCGTGAACCCCAGGTCCCCGGCCTTGGCCGCCGAATAGTTGGCCTGCCCGGCCTGGCCCTTCTGTCCGTTGATCGAGCTGATGTTGATGACGCGCCCGAACTTGCGGTCGCGCATCCCCGACCACAGGGGATGGGTCATGTTGAACAGACCCGTGAGGTTGGTGTCGATCACCTCTTTCCACTGCTGCGGCGTCATCTTGTGGAACATCGCATCCCGGGTGATGCCGGCGTTGTTCACCAGCACTTCGACCGGGCCGAGATCGGCCTCGACCTTGGCGATCCCCGCCGCGCAGGCGTCATAATCCGCGACCGACCACTTGTAGGTCGGGATGCCGGTCTCCCTGGTGAAGGCAGCGGCCGCCTCGTCGTTGCCGGCATAGTTCGCCGCGACCCTGTAGCCCGCCGCCTTCAGCGCGACCGAGATCGCCGCCCCGATTCCGCGCGACCCGCCCGTGACCAATGCAACCCGTGCCATTTTGCCTCCTCCCGGCATACTGTTGTATTCCTTGAAATCCTGTTACCGAAACGAAAGAGGGCGCGCAAGATTATTGCGCGCCCGATCCGGCTTTTCGCGTAAGAAGGCTCAGGCGCGTTCCAGACACATGGCGACACCCATGCCGCCACCGATGCACAGCGTGGCCAGGCCCTTCTTCGCGCCGCGACGGCCCATCTCGAACAGCAGCGTGTTCAGGATGCGCGCTCCGCTCGCGCCGATCGGGTGGCCGATGGCAATCGCGCCGCCGTTCACGTTCACGATCTCCGGATCCCAGCCCATGTCCTTGTTCACCGCGCAGGCCTGCGCCGCAAAGGCCTCGTTCGCCTCGACCAGATCCAGGTCGCCGACCTTCCAGCCCGCTTTCGCCAGAGCCTTGCGGCTGGCATGGATCGGGCCCACGCCCATGATCGAAGGGTCGAGCCCCGCCGTCGCATAGGACGCGATCCGCGCCAGCGGGGTCAGGCCGCGCCTGGACGCCTCTTCCGCCGTCATCAGGACCACCGCCGCCGCGCCGTCGTTGAGACCGCTGGCATTCGCCGCCGTGACCGAGCCGTCCTTCACGAAGGCGGGTTTCAGCTTCTGCATCGCCTCGATGGTCGCGCCGTGGCGAATGTATTCGTCACTGTCCACCACGATGTCGCCCTTGCGGGTCTTCACGGTGAAGGGCACGATCTCGTCCTTGAACTTGCCCGCCTTCTGCGCCGCCTCGGCCTTCAGCTGGCTGGACAGCGCGAATTCATCCTGCATGTCGCGGCTGATCTGCCACTGGTTGGCAACGTTCTCGGCCGTCTGGCCCATGTGATAGCCGTGGAAGGCGTCCCAGAGCCCGTCCTTGATCATCGAGTCGATGAAGTTCAGGTCGCCCATCTTCTGCCCGGCGCGCAGATGCGCGACATGGGGGGCCAGCGACATCGATTCCTGTCCGCCCGCGACGACGATCTTCGCATCGCCCAGCTGCACATGCTGCGCGCCCAGCGCCACCGCCCGCAGCCCCGAGCCGCAGACCTGGTTCAGCGACCAGGCACTGGATTCCTTCGGCAGACCCGCCTTGATATGCGCCTGCCGTGCCGGGTTCTGGCCCTGGCCGGCGGTCAGCACCTGGCCCAGGATCGTCTCCTCGACCTCGGCCTTGTCGATCCCGGCCCGTGCCACCACCGCCTCGATCACGGCGGCCCCCAGGTCATGCGCCGGGGTATTGGCGAACGAGCCGTTGAAGCTGCCCACGGCGGTGCGGCCCGCCGACACGATTACGACATTGGTCATCTGGTTCCTCTCCCACTAGCGCCCTAGGGGTACGCCACGGCACGAGGGGCTTCGCGCCGCATCCCTTCTTGCCCTAAGGGCATATTGCTGCCGTTGCAAGACAGAGTGGTACCAGGAGCAAGATACCGCAGGCACGGCCCGTCATTTGCCGTCCCAACCGCCGGCGACTGCCGGACGCGACCCATGCCCGGACAACCGACGGCAATGACGACCGCAAGATCGGCCGAGGCCCCGGCAGAACGCGCCGGACATGCCCGTGCCGTGCGGTATGCGCGCAGCCAAGGGGGATGGGCGCAGCCGTGCGGGAGGCGCAGAGCCATGCGGGATGGCTCTGCGGGACGTCTCTGCGGGACGGTTCTGCGGGACGGTTCTGCGGGACGGCTCTGGACGAAGCCCATCACCGGACCGGCCGCCAACCCGACAGGGGCCATGCGCCCGCCCCGCAGTGACCGTACAACCGTGACCACCGTGGGCCACGATGCCGTGCCGGCCTTGACCGCAGGCATCCCGTTCAGGCGCCGAAATCCGGCCGCCCATGCCGGAAGGCGCGGAAATCCGGCGTCACCGTGGGCGGGCCGAACAGATAGCCCTGAAGACAACCGACGCCCGCATCGCGCAGCCAGGTCGCCTCGCCCTCGGTCTCCACCGCCTCGGCGACGACATACATCCCCAGCTGCTGCGCCATGGCGATGGCCGCCCGTACTGCCGACTTGCCCTCGCCGGTCCGGTCCACGTTCTTCACCAGGCTGCCGTCGATCTTGGCAATCTCGAAATCCATCTCCTCAAGCAGGCGCAGCGAGGTCATCCCGGCGCCGAAATCGTCCAGTGCAAAGACGATGCCGCGTTCGCGCATCTCGGCCATGAAGGGCTTCAGCACATCCGGCACCTGCAAGGCCGAGGCCTCGTTGATCTCGAGGATCAGGTTCGATCCCAGGCGCGGCGTTTCCTGCAAGGCGCGGTAGAGGATGTCGAGCCAGGGACGATAGCCGACCGACCGGGCCGACATGTTGATCGACACCCGGACGTTCGGATTGCGCTGCATCGCCATCAGCCCCAGTTGCAGGGCGGCGCAGTCGATCTCGCGCCCCAGCTGGCGCATTTCGGCCACAGGCATGAAGTCCCGCGCCGGGATGACCTGGTCACGCAGGTTCAGAAGCCGGATGAACCCCTCGAAGAAACCGATGATCTTCGGGTCCGCCGCATAGACGACCGGCTGGAAGGCCAGGCGCATCCGCCGCTCGGACAGCGCCGAGGTGACCATCGACAGCGTTTCGCGGTCCTGGGCCGAGATCGCCACATCCAGCGGACTGGCCGTTGCCGGATCACGGTCGAACTTCGACTTCCTCGGTTCCTTCAGATAACTCATCGAACGTCCCCGGCCGGCCTGATTCTTGTCGACAGCCTAGGCGTCCAGAGGTAAACGGACCGTCAACGATCACATTTTGTTCTCGGCCCCACCGCGGTGAACCTTCGGGCAGGACCATGGAAAACGCTGACAATTCTACACGTTGCCCCTGGTGCAGCTCTGATCCGCTGTACCAGGCCTATCACGACCACGAATGGGGCAGGCCAGAGCGCGATCCGAAGCGGCTGTTCGAGCTTCTGATCCTCGAATCCTTCCAGGCGGGGCTTGCCTGGATCACCATCCTGCGCAAGCGCGAGCGCTTCCGCGCCGCCTTCGCCGGTTTCGACCCCCAGATCCTCGCCCATTGGGGCGAGCCGGATGTCGCCCGCCTCCTGGCCGATCCCGGAATCGTCCGCCACCGCGGCAAGATCGAGGGCACGATCCGCGGCGCCCGGGCCTTCCTGCGGATCGAGGCAGCGCAGGGTTTCTCGCCCTTCCTGTGGTCCTTCGCCCCGCCGCCGCGGCCCCGTCCCGCCACGCTTGCAGAGGTGCCCGCCCAGAGCCCGCAGTCCCGGGACCTGTCGAAGGCGCTTAAGGCCGAGGGGTTCAGCTTCGTCGGCCCGACCATCACCTATGCCTTCATGCAGGCCGCAGGCATGGTTAACGACCACATCGCCGCCTGCGACTGGGGCTGATCCCAAGGCTGCCCCTTGGCCTATGCCGCCCAAACCGCCATATAGAGCCAAACATCCTTCCGGAGGTCCGAATGCTGGGTCTGGGCGAAAAACCGAAAGCCGACGCTACTCTCATCAAGGACGGGACCGAGGCCAGCTTCATGGCCGACGTGATCGAGGCCAGCCGCGAGGTGCCGGTCATCGTCGATTTCTGGGCCACCTGGTGCGGCCCGTGCAAGACGCTGGGTCCGATGCTGGAATCGGCCGTCACCGCAGCCAAGGGCAAGGTCCGCATGGTCAAGATCGATGTCGATCAGAACCAGCGCATCGCCGCGCAGCTGCGCATCCAGTCGATTCCCACCGTCTATGCCTTCTGGCAGGGCCAGCCGGTCGACGGCTTCCAGGGTGCCGTGCCCGCCTCGGAACTCAAGGCCTTCATCGACCGTGTCTCGGCGCTGGCCGGCGACGGCGGTCTGGCCGAGGCGCTGAAGGCGGCCGAGGAGATGCTGGCCGAAGGTGCTGCCGTCGATGCCGCCGAAACCTTCGCCGCGATCCTGGGCGAGGAACCCGAGAACGCCGCCGCCTACGGGGGCCTGATCCGCGCCCACCTCGCGTTGTCGAACTTCGACCAGGCCGAAGGGCTGATTGCAGCCGCACCCGACAAGGTGGCGAAATCCAAGGAGCTTGACGCCGCCCGCGCGCAGCTGGAACTGGCGAAACTGGCCGCGAACGCGGGCCCCGAGGCCGAACTGCGCGCCGCCGTCGAGGCCGATCCCGACGACCACCAGGCACGCTACGACCTTGCCGCAGCACTTCTTGCCGCTGGGAACGCGAAAGAGGCCGTCGATCAGCTGCTGGAACTGTTCCGCCGCAACCGCGAATGGAACGACGGCGCGGCCAAGGCCCAGCTCTTCACCATCTTCGACGCGTTGAAGCCGCAGGACCCGATCGTCCTTGCCGGTCGCCGCAAGCTTTCGTCGATGATATTTGCCTGACCCTGTCAGCGGGCTAACTGGATGCCCATGATGACCGCAGCCGACCTGCCGGATACCATTCCGGTCTTTCCCCTGCCGGGGGCGCTGATGCTCCCCCGGGCGCGTCTTCCGCTGCACATCTTCGAGCCGCGCTATCTGGCGATGATCGAGGATTGCCTGAAGACCCGGCACCGGCTGATCGGCATGATCCAGCCGCGCGAGACGCCGCCCAGCGAAAGACGCGACGGGGAAAGGCGATTGCAGGCCATCGGCTGCGCCGGCCGCCTCACCGGCTTCTCGGAAACCGAGGACGGGCGCTACATGATCACCCTCTCGGGCATCTCGCGCTATCGCGTCCGCGAAGAGGTGCAGGGCTTCACCCCCTACCGCCGCTGCCTGGTCGACTGGACACCCTTTGCCCGCGACCTCGGCCCGGTCGAGGACGATCCGGGCTTTCAGCGCGAGGCCTTCCTTGACCTTCTCGCCCGCTATTTCGCCAGGCTGAACCTGTCCACGGACTGGAACAGTCTGAAAGAGGCCGAGACCGAGCTTCTGATCAACTCGCTGTCCATGCTCTGCCCCTTCTCGCCCGAGGACAAGCAGGCGCTTCTGGAAGCCCCCACCCTCGTCACCCGGCGCGAGACCATCGTGACCCTGATCGAATTCGCCCTGCGCGGCAGCGGCGAAGAGGAGACCCTGCAATGAGCGAGTCCGCCGACCGCCACATGCTGGAGGCGCTGGTCTGTCCGGTGACGAATGCCGTCCTCACCTACGACGCCGAACGGCAGGAGCTGATCTCCAAGGCCGCGCACCTGGCCTTCCCGATCCGCGACGGCATCCCGATCATGCTGGTCAGCGAGGCGCGGAAGATCGAATAGGCCGGCCCGATCGGATGCGCCAAAGGTGATCGACACGCTCCGCATGCCGGAGAACGAGCCTCTGGCCTGATAGGCCGAACTTCGGATCGACGATAAGGCGCAGGCGACGTCGCGCGCCACAGTCTGCCGATGCGGCGCGTCGCGGAACTGGCCCGGGCGCAACGGCAGCCACAAGGCTGCCGGATCCCGGCAGACCGATCCTCCGCCTCCTCGTGCGCCTTCGGCGTCCCGTCGGACAGACCCCGGCGAGGAGGGCCGAAGGCACCGACGAGCGGCCCCGGGGGCAGGCGTTCGGCAATCCCGACAAGGCTCGGCCGCGAAACCGGGAACCAGGCCATTCCGGGTCCTGCCCTGTGCGGGCGGCTCACGCTGCCAGATCGTCCGCGCCCACCGCGTACAGACCCGCCGCCCCTTCCCGCGCCTCGGCCAGCAGGGCGCCATGTTCCGGCAGCAGCCGCCGGATCATCACCCGGGCCAGAGCCTCCCGGCCTCCATCCGCCAGCGCCGCCTTCAGATGCGCCTGCCCGCCCAGCACCCGGGCAAAGGCCCGCAGATAGGCCATCGCCCCGGCAAAGCGGTCGTTCAGATCCATCGCCAGCAGCGCCTCGGTTCCCTCCCGCAGCGCCTCGGCCGCCGCCCAGACATCGCCCGCCAGATCGGGCAGACGGCTACGCGCCGCCTCGGCCCCGCGCTGGACCTCGTCGATCAGCCGGAACGCGACCTCTCCCCCGTCGGCCATCTTCCGGCCCACCAGATCCATCGCCTGGATCCCGTTCGTCCCCTCATAGATCGGCAGGATACGCGCATCCCGCAGGAACTGCGCCGCGCCGGTCTCTTCGATGAAGCCCATGCCGCCGTGCACCTGCACCCCCTGATGCGCCACCGCGCAGGCGGTATCGGTGCACCAGGCCTTCGCGATGGGCGTCAGGAAGGCCGCCCGCGCCTGCCAGTCCGCCGCGCCCGTCGCCTGGCCCATGTCGATCGCCACCGCGCAGGACAGCGCGATCGCCCGCGCCGCGAAGACCTCGGCCCGCATCGCGGCCAGCATCCGGCGGACATCCGCGTGCTCGATGATCGCCCCGTCCCTCGACAGCGGAGTCACCCCCTGCCGCCGCCCCGCCGCATAGGCCAGCGCGTGCTGCAACGCCGCCTCGGCGACGCCCACCCCCTGCGCCGCCACCGACAGCCGGGCGTTGTTCATCATCGTGAACATCGCCGCCATGCCCCTGTGCGGCTCTCCCACCAGCCAGCCGGTCGCGTCCTCGAACTGCATCACGCAGGTCGGGCTGCCGTGGATGCCCAGCTTGTGCTCCAGACTGACCACCCGCAGACTGTTGCGCCGCCCCGGATTTCCTGCCGCATCGGGCAGGAACTTCGGCACCATGAACAGGCTGATTCCCTTCGTCCCCGGCACCCCGTCCGGCAGCCGCGCCAGCACCAGATGGCAGACGTTCGACACCAGGTCGCTGTCGCCCCAGGTGATGAAGATCTTCTGCCCGCTGATCGCATAGGTTCCGTCCCCGTTCGGCACTGCCTTCGACCGCAGCGACCCCACGTCGGTCCCCGCATGCGGCTCGGTCAGGTTCATCGTCCCCGACCACTCGCCCGAGGTCAGCTTCGGCAGATACAGCGCCTTCAGCGCGTCCGAGCCGTGATGCTCCAGCGCCTCGATCTGGCCCTTGGTGAGTAGCGGCTTGAGATGCAGCGCCAGACAGGCCCCCGACATCATCTCGTCCACCGACAGCGCCAGCGCGATCGGCAGCCCCATCCCGCCATGCTCGGGGCGGGCCGCCATGCCGACCCAGCCGCCCTCGGCGATCGCCCGGTAGCCCTCGGCAAAGCCGGGGGGCGACACGACCACCCCGTTCTCCAGCCGCGCCGGATGCAGATCGCCCACCCGGTTCAGCGGCGCCAGCACATCGGAACACAGCCGCCCCGCCTCGGTCAGGATCGCCTCGGTCAGGTCGGGCGTGGCGCCCTGAAAGCGCGCGGTTCCGGTCACCTGCGCATAACCCACGACATGATCCAGAATGAACCGGATATCCCGGACCGGAGCACGATAGGTCATCGACCTCTCCCTTGCAGAACCTTGGCAAAACGCGGGGCCTGCCGTAAGGGAGGCCGGAATGAACGCTATCCCTTTCGGATGGCCCTGCAAGACGGACGCTGCGTCATTGCCATGACCCTCCTCCTTCCCCCCGATGACGCCGGCATCGCCCGGGCCGCCGAGCTGCTTGCCGGGGGCGAACTGGTGGCCTTCCCGACCGAGACGGTCTACGGCCTGGGCGGCGACGCACGGTCGGACCTTGCGGTGGCTGGGATCTTCGCGGCCAAGGGTCGGCCCAGCTTCAACCCGCTGATCGTCCACCTGCCGGACCTTGCCGCCGCCGAACGCATCGCGCAGGTCGGCGACCGGGCGCGCCGGCTGGCCATGGCGTTCTGGCCCGGCCCGCTGACCCTGGTCCTGCCGCTGCGCGAGGGCGCAGGGATCTCGCCCCTGGTGACGGCCGGTCTGCCGACCGTCGCCATCCGGGTTCCGGCGCATCCGCTGGCGCAACGGCTCTTGCGCGCCTTCGGCGGCCCGGTCGCCGCGCCCTCGGCCAATCCCTCGGGCCGGGTCTCGCCCAGCCGGGCAGACCATGTGCTGGAGGGCCTGTCCGGCCGGATCGCGGCGGTGCTGGATGGCGGGCCCTGCGCGGTCGGGCTGGAATCGACCATCGTCCAGACCGACCCCGCGGCCGTCCTCCTGCGCCCCGGCGGCGTGCCGGTCGAGGCGCTGGAGACCGCTCTGGGCGCGCCTCTCGCCACGGCGGGCACAGCCGGCAGGCCGACCTCTCCGGGACAGCTGGCCTCGCATTACGCGCCCCGGGCCTGCCTCCGGCTGGACGCCACCGAAGCCCGCCCGGGCGAGGTGCTCGTCGGCTTCGGGCCGGTGAGGGGTCGGCTCTCCCTGTCCGAAAGCGGCGATCTGACCGAGGCGGCGGCGCGCCTGTTCCACCTCATGCGCGAGGCGGACCGCCTGGCCGGGCCCGATGGCCGCATCGCCTTTGCCCCGGTGCCGGACAGCGGCCTGGGCCGCGCGATCAACGACCGCCTGCGCCGTGCCGCCGCGCCCCGCGGCTGAACCGCTGCCCCCTTGCCACAGGGTCAAGGACGGGTGTCCGGGCGGCAAAATTCCCCATAAACTTCCGCCACACTTATGCCATAGTCTTGCCGGGCCTGAGAGCCTGAGCGATCAGAACATCCGTCACTGAAGGCGGGACAGACAAGGGAACCGTGGAATGCTTAACGAATTCAAGACCTTCATCGCGCGCGGCAACGTGCTGGATCTGGCCGTCGGTGTCGTCATCGGTGCCGCCTTCACCGCCATCGTGACCTCGCTGGTCGATGACCTCATCAACCCGCTGATCGGCCTGATCGTGGGCGGGATCGACTTTTCGGGCTGGGGCTTTGCCATCGGCGACGCCAAATTCGCCATCGGCAGCTTCATCAACGCGATCATCAAGTTCCTGATCGTCGCCTGGGTCGTGTTCCTGATCGTGAAGGCGGTGAACCGGCTGATGCCCAAGAAGGAAGAGGCCCCTGCCGCACCCGCCGGGCCCTCGGACAACGACCTCCTGAAGGAAATCCTGGCCACGCTGAAGGCCAAGTAAGCCTCCAGCTTCGGCACGAAGGCCCGCGAGATCGCTCTCGCGGGCCGCTTTCACTGAACCGGGATCCGGCCCGGGCAGGGCGGCGGATCGTCCGCCACCCCCGCCACGCCCCGGATCAGAGCGACAGCGCCTCGGCCGCAGGAATGACCGGCAGGCCCAGCGCCGCGCCCACGGCCTCATAGGTCAGCTTGCCGGCATGGACGTTCAGCCCGTTCAGCAGATGCCGGTCCTCGGCGCAGGCGCGCTTCCAGCCCTTGTCGGCCAGGGCCAGCATGAAGGGCATCGTCGCATTGCCCAGAGCCTGGGTCGAGGTGCGGGCCACCGCGCCCGGCATGTTCGCCACGCAGTAATGCATGATCCCGTCCACCTCGTAGATCGGGTCCTGATGGGTGGTCGGACGCGAGGTCTCGAAACAGCCGCCCTGGTCGATCGCCACATCCACCAGCGCAGCACCCGGCTTCAGTTCCTTCAGCTGCGCTTTCGAGATCAGCTTCGGCGCCGCCGCGCCGGGGATCAGCACCGCACCGATGATGAGGTCTGCCTCGCGCGCCATGGCGATGGTGTTCCCGGCGCTGGCGTAGGCGTTCTTGAACGTGCCGCCGAAGACATCGTCCAGATAGCGCAGCCGCTGGATGGAACGGTCCAGCACCGTGACATCCGCGCCCATGCCGGCCGCGACCTTGGCGGCATGGGTCCCGACGACACCGCCGCCGATGACCAGCACCCGCGCCGGCGCCACGCCCGGCACGCCGCCCAGCAGCACTCCGCGCCCGCCATTGGCCTTCTGCAAGGTCCAGGCCCCGACCTGCGGCGCCAGACGGCCCGCGACCTCGGACATCGGCGCCAGCAGCGGCAGGCCGCCCCGGTCATCCGTCACCGTCTCGTAGGCGATGCAGGTCGCCCCGCTGGCCAGAAGATCCTTCGTCTGCTCCGGGTCCGGGGCGAGGTGCAGATAGGTGAACAGCACCTGCCCCTCGCGCAGCCGCTTGCGTTCCACCGCCTGCGGCTCCTTGACCTTCACGATCATCTCGGCCTGGGCAAAGACCTCTTCCGCCGAGCCGAGGATCTTCGCCCCCGCCGCGACATAATCGGCATCGGCGAAACCCGCGCCCGTCCCGGCGCCGGTCTCGATCAGCACCTCATGGCCATGGTTCACCGCCTCGCGCGCCGCATCCGGCGTCATGCCGACGCGGAATTCCTGCGGCTTGATCTCTTTCGGGCATCCGATTCGCATGTGCTCCCTCCCTCTTGGGACATGGTCCCTGTGCGGACAATCCTGATCCGATTTCCTGACGATGCTTTGAATTCTGGTTGGCGCATCACGACCAGCGTCGTAGATTCTTCGCAGAATCCAGCCATAGGCCGCAGAATCTTTCATGACCCCCGATCTTGACGCCACCGACCGCCGCATCCTGACCGTCCTCCAGAAGAACGGCCGCATCACCAATGCCGAACTGTCCGAGGCGGTGCACCTGTCGCCCTCGGCCTGTCACCGCCGCGTGCAGCGGCTGGAGGAAGAGGGCTACATCGCGGGCTATGTCGCCCTTCTGGACGCCCGCCGCATGGGTCGGATGACCACGGTCTTTGTGGAAATCACCCTGCAAAGCCAGGCCGAGGACCTGCTGGACGCCTTCGAGCGCGAGGTGGCCAAGGTGCCCGACCTGCTGGAGTGCCACCTTATGGCCGGGACGGCGGATTATCTGCTGAAGCTGATGGCCGAGGATACCGAGGACTTCGCCCGCATCCACCGCCAGTTCCTGTCCCGCCTGCCGGGTGTGCGGCAGATGCAGTCCAGCTTCGCGCTGCGCACCGTGGTCAAGACGACGGCGCTGGCGGTCTAGGCTGCGGCGTGCAGATAGCCGAAGACCGCGCGGCGGGTGCGGTCGGTCAGCGCGCCCCGATCGGCCTCCTGCGCCTCGGTCGCGGCGTCGATCATGCCGCGCAGGATGGCCAGGATGTCCTGTGCCGTGGTTTCCGGGCGCGAGATCTTCAGCTCGTCCAGCCGCGCGGCGATCAGCACCGTGATCCGGGCCGAGAATTCGGCGGCCTCCGGGTCGGGCGGCAGCTGCGTCCGCGCCAGGTTCAGCGTCCGCGACAGCGCGGGCCGCGCCAGGTAATGCGCGACGGTCGCCTCGATCAGTTCGTCCACCAGCCTGGTCAGGTCATTGGCCGCGTCCGAGGATACGATCCGTTCCACCGCCTCCAGCAGGTTCGCCCGTTCGGCCCGGATCAGCGCAGCCAGAAGCGCGTGCTTGCCGGGGAAATACTGGTAAAGCGAACCGATCGAGACACCCGCCCTTGCGGCCACGGCGTTCGTCGTCAGCGCCTCCAACCCTCTGCCCGAGCAGAGATCGGCAGCGGCGGCAAGGATCCCGTGCACCTTGGCGCGGGATCGGTCCTGTCGGGGATGTTTGCGAGGCTCGATCATGACGCCAGCCTAGGGTCGCAGATTGCAGCGGAAAACTGCAAAATGTGGCGACAAATGGAAATAGATTGTTGATACCCGCCTCAGTTGCAACATTCCGCTGCCACATTGCCGCCACACAATCAGCAGTCGCCGGACCCCGGGGCCTTGCTGGGGCCGCGCGGCAACGAAAAACCCCCGGCCTCGCGGACGGGGGTTGATCGGGTGGGAATCGCTTCCCCAGAGTCGCTCGAGACGTCTCAGAGACCGCCTTCGCGCTGAAGCTTCTTCCGGGCAAGTTTCCTTGCGCGGCGGATCGCTTCGGCCTGTTCGCGTGCCCTCTTGACCGAGGGCTTCTCGAAATGCTGCTTGAGCTTCATTTCCCGAAACACCCCTTCGCGCTGAAGCTTCTTCTTCAGGGCACGGAGAGCCTGTTCGACGTTGTTGTCGCGGACGCTGACCTGCATGTGGTTGTCACCACCTTCCTAAGCTAGAGTTGCACTGTCTTGTGCAGGCCCGCGGGCTATAACAAAGCGCAACAGCCTTGTCCACCTTGCCGAAAGGGACGCGTGATGACCGAAGATCCGATGAAGGCGCAGCTTCTGGACGCTGCGCTCGTGCATGTGCCCTTTGACGGCTGGTCCGACCGGACCCTTGCCGCCGCCGCGGCCGACACCGGCATCGCGCCGGGCCTGGCGCGGTCGCTGTTCCCGCGGGGTGGGGTGGACCTTGCGCTGGCCTATCATGCCCGCGGCGATGCCGCGATGCGGGCCCGGCTGGCGGAAACCGACCTGTCCGCCTTGCGGTTCCGCGACCGGATCAAGCGGGCGGTGCAGATCCGGCTGGACCTGGCCGACCGCGAACTGGTGCGCCGGGGCACGACGCTGTTCTCGCTGCCGCCCTATGCCGCCGACGGGGCACGGGCGATCTGGGGCACGGCCGATGCGATCTGGACCGCGCTGGGCGACAGCTCGGACGACCTGAACTGGTATACCAAGCGCGCAAGCCTCTCGGCGGTTTACGGGGCGACGGTGCTCTACTGGCTGGGCGACGATTCGATCGGGCACCAGGCAACATGGGATTTCCTCGACCGGCGCATCGAGCAGGTCATGCAGATCGAGAAGCTGAAGGCGACCCTGCGGGAAAATCCGCTGGGCAAGGCGCTGCTGGCCGGTCCCGGAAAGATTCTGGCAAGCATTCGTGCGCCAGTAAGGCGTGACGACCTTCCGGGCCACCATCAGGGCTGAGACCGCAGATGACCCTTTCGCACAGCATGCTTGCCATCGAGATCTCTGCCCCCGGCGGGCCGGATGTCCTGCGGCCCGCCGCGGTGCCGGTTCCGGTGCCGGGCCACGGCCAGATCGTGATCCGCGTCGCCTGGGCCGGGGTGAACCGGCCCGACGCGCTGCAACGCGCCGGGGCCTATGCGCCGCCGCCCTCCGCCTCGCCCTTGCCCGGGCTGGAATGTTCCGGCACGGTGGTAGAGCTCGGGCCGGGCGTCACCCGCTGGAAGATCGGCGATCAGGTCTGCGCGCTTCTGCCCGGGGGCGGATACGCCGAATATGCCGCCACGCACGAGGCGCATGCCCTGCCCATCCCGAAGGGCCTGTCGCTGAAGGAAGCCGCCTGCCTGCCGGAAACCTGCTTCACCGTCTGGTCGAACGTGGTGATGCGCGGCGGGCTCCGGGCGGGAGAGCGGTTTCTGGTCCACGGCGGCACCAGCGGCATCGGCACGACCGCGATCCAGATCGCCCGGGCGCTGGGCGCGCGGGTCGTCGCCACCGCCGGCAGCGACGCGAAATGCGAGGTCTGCCGGTCGCTGGGGGCCGAGGTGGCGATCAACTATCGCAGCGGGGATTTCCTGGCCGAGATGAAGGCCGCGGGCGGCGCGAACCTGATCCTCGACATGGTGGGCGGGCCCTATATCGAGCGGAACCTGAAGGCGCTGGCCGATGGCGGGCGGCTGGTGCAGATCGCCTTCCTGCAAGGCGCCAAGGTCACGCTGAACCTGGCCGAACTGATGACCCGCCGCCTGACGCTGACCGGATCGACCCTGCGCCCGCAGTCGGATCTGGCCAAGGCGCGCATCGCGCGCGAGGTGGAAACCCATGTCTGGCCGATGATCGAACGCGGCGCCGTCCGGGTGGTGATGGACAGCGAATACCCGCTGGCCGAGGCGCCGGCCGCGCATTGGCGGATGGAATCGGGCACCCATGTCGGCAAGATCGCCCTTCGGGTCGAGGCGTAGGGATTTCCCTACCCCGGGGGTCCCGGTCGGCGGATTGACGCTTTCTTCACGCGCGGGCGCGGTTGACGTTTGGTAAACCGGGCTCAGGCGGGATCGGATGTTTCGATTCACGGTTCAGGCCTGACGGCGCTTCCCCAGACGCCCCAGGGCACCGACGATTTGACAAAGCAGTTTTCCCCGGACTTCCCCTCGACAGTTGCTTTTCAAGTTGCCGATCCCGCCACCCGCCGACCCTAACGCACCGGCTCCAGCACAGCATCCTTCAGGCGGCAGTCGCGGATGACATCCGCGCCGCAGCGCCGGAAGGCCAGGTCGCGGGTCAGGCAGATCCGCGCCTCCTGGATCAGGCCGTCCTTGCAGGTGATGGTGATCGCATCACGGGATAGGCCCGGATTGGCCTCGAGGAAGGCCGCCTCGACCACACTGGCCGGCAGGGTCAGCGGCCGTGACACCCTTGCGAAAAGATCGGGGATCGCCACCCGCCCGAATGCCTCGCGCGCGGTCCGGTAGTAGTCGGCAGGCGGCAGTCCCGAACAGCGCCCGTGCTTCTTCCACTGGTAGAAGGCCGCGCCCGCGCCACCCATGACATCGGCCATCGCCGCCGTCTCGGCCCGGGTCGGATCGCGCTCGACCGTGCGGCAATGTGAGGGCCAGCCGGTCTCGTACTGCGGCCAGAGGCCATGCAGCACGAAGGTCAGCCCCCGCCCTGCATCGCATTGCGGATCGCGCCGCGCATCGCCTTCAAGCGCGCACCAGGCGGCTGACCACGACAGCGACAGGACGTAGTAGTCGAACGCCCCCGCCCTTTCGCCCTCGGCCCGCGCAGCGCCGGCCCAGCACATCAGCGCGACAAGCAGGGCAGTCAGGCGCATTTTTGCTTTCCCTTCGTGGAATTCGGGCCTATATGGGCGGCTGAATTCCCCGAAATCGTGGAACTCGCGGGCCTCGCCCGCAGCCGTTTTCCCGGCACGGGACAGGTTTGTAAAGGAGAGATCCGATGTCGAAACCGCTCATGGCCAAGGCAACCGCCGTCTGGCTGGTGGACAACACGACGCTCAGCTTCGCCCAGATCGCGGATTTCTGCGGCCTGCACGAGCTTGAGGTTCAGGGCATCGCCGACGGCGACGTGGCCGCCGGGGTCAAGGGCTTCGATCCCGTCGCCAACAACCAGCTGGACCCGATCGAGATCGAACGGGCCCAGGCCGATCCGCTGTACCGGATGAAGCTGAAATTCAACCCCGCCGCCCAGGGCGAGGAAAAGCGTCGCGGTCCGCGCTACACGCCGCTGTCGAAACGCCAGGACCGCCCGGCCGCGATTCTCTGGCTGGTGAAGTTCCACCCCGAACTGTCCGATGGCGCCATCGGCAAGCTGGTCGGCACCACCAAGCCGACGATCCAGTCGATCCGCGAACGCACGCACTGGAACATCGGCCAGATCCAGCCCATCGACCCGGTGGCGCTGGGCCTTTGCAAGCAGTCCGAACTGGATGCCGCCGTCCAGGCCGCCGCGCGCAAGAAGGCCGCCGAAGGCTCGGTGATGTCGGATGACGAACGGCGCAAGCTGGTGTCCACCGAACAGTCGCTGGGCATGGCGCCGGAGGCGCGGATGCCGTCGTCGCTGTCTGGCCTCGAAGTCTTCGGCGACGAAGAGAAGGACGACAGCCCGGCCACGGATTTCTCTGATGCCGACAGCTTCTTCAACCTGCCGGGCGGCAGCCACGACGACGAGGACGAAGACGACACCCGCCGCCGCTGATCCCGCACCGCCTGCTTTCCGAACCCGGTCGCCCTGCGGCCGGGTTCTTCGTTGCGCAGGGTCGCGATCTCACCGACGCCCGGAAAAGCAAAAGGCCTGCAACCGGTTAGGGTTGCGGGCCTTTTGTCTTGGTGCCCAGAAGAGGACTCGAACCTCCACGCCTTGCGGCGCTGGTACCTGAAACCAGTGCGTCTACCAATTCCGCCATCTGGGCACTGATGGGCGATGTAACGGCGCGATCTGGCAGAGTCAACGGCCCCGCCGGGAAAAATCTCGGGTCCGCTTTGGCCTTGCCCGGACCGGATGCCGCCGCTATTGATCCGGAAGGAGTCCGGCGCCTTCCCGGCGCCAGTGGAGGAACGCGCGGATGAGCAGGCTGGTCACCATCTTCGGCGGGTCGGGCTTTGTCGGACGCTACATCGCCCGGGCCATGGCCAGGGAAGGCTGGCGCGTGCGCGTCGCCGTCCGCCGCCCGAACGAGGCGCTGTTCGTCAAACCCTACGGTACGCCCGGCCAGGTGGAACCTCTGGCCTGCAACATCCGCGACGATGCCTCGGTCCGTGCCATGATCCGGGGCGCCGATGCGGTGGTGAACTGCGTCGGCATCCTGAACGGCGTCGGCCGCAACAGCTTTGGCGCCGTGCAGGCCGAAGGGGCCGGCCGCATCGCGCGCATCGCGGCCGAGGAGGGCGTCGGGCGGCTGGTCCACATCTCGGCCATCGGCGCCGATGCCGCATCCGACAGCGAATACGCCCGCACCAAGGCGGAGGGAGAGGCCGCCGTCCTTGCAGCCTTCCCGACCGCGGTGATCCTGCGCCCCTCGGTCATCTTCGGCCCCGAGGACCAGTTCTTCAACCGCTTCGCCGGCATGACCCGGCTGGGCCCCGTCCTGCCGGTCGTGGGGGCCGAGACGAAGTTCCAGCCCGTCTATGTGGGCGATGTCGCGCAGGCGGCGGTCAAGGGCGTTCTGGGCCAGGCCGCGCCCGGGATCTACGAACTCGGCGGACCCGAGGTCGATACGTTCCGTGGCCTGATGCGCCGGATGCTGGCGATCATCGAGCGCCGCCGCGCCATCGTGAACCTGCCCTTCTTCCTCGCCCGGATCATGGCCTTCGGCTTCGACATGGTGCAGGCGCTGACCCTTGGCCTGGTCGAGAACAGGATGCTGACCCGCGACCAGGTGCGCAACCTTGCCCGCGACAATGTGGTCTCTCCGGGCGCGAAGGGTCTTGCCGACCTCGGCATCACCCCCACCGCGATGGAGGCCGTGCTGCCCGACTACCTCTGGCGCTTCCGCCCTTCGGGCCAGTTCGCGGCGATCAAGCGCTCGGCCAAGAACCTTAAGAAGTTCTGATGCGCGGCGCGGCCCTTGCGCCGGCCGTCTTGGCCACGCCAGGGGCGGCGCAGGATTTCGACCGGGTGGGCGCGCTGTTCGCCGACCGCAGCGTGGTCTGCCATTCGGGCGAGGATGCGCCGCTGGGCCTGCGGCTGGATACCCATGCCGGCGTGCTCGCGGGCAGCGAGAACGGTCCGGTGGCGATGGCGGGCGATCCGGCGAGCCCCCTGTTGCAGCGCCTGCGCGGCGAGGCCGAGATCCGGGGCGTCGTGTAGGCAGACGGGACAGTGCGGGCCAAGCGGGTTCGCGACAGGTAGGACATGCAAGACACAACATTGATCGCCGCCCTTCTGGGCCTGCTGGAGGGGCTGACCGAGTTCCTGCCGGTGTCATCGACCGGGCACCTGCTTCTGGCGGGGCATTTCCTGGGCTTCGAGTCCAAGGGCAAGACCTTCGAGGTTGTGATCCAGCTTGGCGCGATCCTTGCCCTGACGGCCGTCTATGCGGCTCTGGTCACCCGGCTGGTATTGCGGGCGCGGCAGGATGATGCGGCGCGGCGGGCGATCGTCTCGATCCTGCTGGCCTTCCTGCCGGCGGTGGTGGTCGGGCTCATGGCGCATGACTTCATCAAGAACGTGCTCTTTGAAACGCCGATGCTGATCGCCGTCATGCTGATCCTTGGGGGAATCGTGCTTCTGGTGATCGACCGGATTGCGCCAAGGCCGGTGCATCACGATGCGCTGTCGCTTCCCTTCGGCAAGTCGCTGGCGATCGGGGTCTGCCAGTGCCTGGCCATGGTGCCGGGCGTCAGCCGGTCAGGGGCGACCATTGTCGGCGCCCTTCTGATGGGGGTCGAGAAGCGCGCGGCGGCAGAGTTCTCGTTCCTCCTGTCGCTGCCGACGATGGGCGCGGCCGTGGCCTACGACCTGTTCAAGAACCGCGACGTGCTGGATTTCAGCGCGCTCTGGGAGATTGCGGTGGGCTTTGCCGTGGCCTTCGTGACGGCGGTCCTCGTGGTGCGCTGGGTGCTGAGTTACATCAGCCGCAATGGCTATGCCCTGTTCGGCTGGTGGCGCATCCTGGTCGGCAGCGCCGCACTGCTCGCGCTGCTTGCCGGGTTCTGACGACCGGCCCCGGGGCAGGTCTCCCCGCCCCGGCGCAACTGCCGTCAGTCCTGGGTCTGGCCCATCGTCGCAAAGCGCGCGGGGTCTGCGGCCCTCAGCCGCATCGCCAGCAGATAGCCGATCAGACCGCCCAGCGGGATCAGCGCCGGCAGGATCCAGCTCAGCGATCCGCCCCTGGTTCCGGTCAGGTCGCCGTAGTTCAGAAAGATGTAGACGAACAGCGCCGTCATGATCAGCCCGGCGATCGCCGGCAGGATCTTCGTCGACAGGGGCGAACCGCCGCCCTGCTTTGAAAAGAAGGCGATCACCGAAACCAAGGTGATCGCCATCATCCCGATCACCCCCAGGGTGCCGATCTGGCTGATCCAGGTGAACATGTTCAGGATCGGGTCCGGCCCCGGCCCGGCAAAGATCGCCAGCACGATCAGCACCCGCGCCGACAGGTCCACGTGGCGATCGCAGCCTAACCCCGTTCCGGGTGAACAACCTCCCGAGATTTCACATCTAGGCCACCAGCGCCATGACCGACACCGCCCGCCCATGCCCCCACCCGAGCCGCGCGCGGCATGGGCACAGAAGGCGCCGGCGTTGATGACGTGGCGGCTCATCGCCACATAGCTCGCCGCGAAGGCCAGCAGCCCCGGCGAATTGCGTCGAAGCCGGTTCGGCCCGATTTCGGCGAATTCCGTCATGTTCCCTCCATGTTGCGAAACCGCCCCGGCTTGTCGCCGGGCCGGTCCTCGGATCTCTCCTGCGGTCGTTCCTGCGCCGGAGTTGCTTGACGGGTTAACGATCTTCGCCCAGATCTATTGCCCTGCGATAGGCCCTCTGGCCGTAAAGCAGCGCCGAGGCATTGTCCGACAGCCGGACGGCCGCGACCCGCCCGACGATGATGTGATGCGTCTCCCACAACAGCGCCGTCGCCAGCCGGCATTCGAAGCTTGCCGTCGCGCCTGCCAGAAGCGGCTGGCCCAGCGGCCCCGCCTCCCAGGTCACGCGGTCAAAGCGTTCCGTCCGGTCGGTGCCGCTGCGGCCTGCGAACAGGTTGGCCAGGTCCTGCTGGGTCTCGGCCAGAAGATTGGCGCAGAAGGCCCGGTTTTGCAGGATCGCTGTCGCTGCCGGGGATTGCCGGTTGATGCAGACCAGAAGCGACGGCATCTCGCCATCGGCCGAGACCGAGGTCAGCGACGAGACCGTCACCCCGGCCCGTCCGCCCTCGCCATCGGTGGTGGCGACGGCAACGAAGGTGGCCGCGCGGCTCATCCCTTCGACGAAAGCGGCGCGCAGGTCGGCAGCATCTGGCATCGGATCACCCAAGATCGAAGAAGCGTTGCAGTTCCACGTCCGGAACCTTCCGGCGGAACGCGTCATGTTGTGCCTCACGCGTGGCCGTGAAGCCATCGACAAAACGGTCCCCCAGCCAGTCGCGCGCGAAGGCCGAGCCGCGCAGCCGCGCGTTCGCCTCGGGCATCGACCGGGCAAAGTCGCGCGACGGTTCCTGCGCATAGCTGGACCCGATGACCTCGGGGTCGGGCTCGATCCGTCCCAGGATGCCCGCGACGCCCGCGGCCAGCGTCGCGGCGGTGGTGAGATAGGGGTTGGTGTCGGCCCCCGGCAGCCGGTTCTCCACCCGCAGCGCCCCCGCGTCATGCCCGACCAGCCGGAAACAGGTGGTGCGGTTCTCGTAACCCCAGGTCAGGGCGGGCGGCGCGAAAGTGCCGGGGGCGAACCGGCGATAGCTGTTCACGGTGGGCTGGAAGAGCAGCGTCATATCCCCGACATAGGCCTGCAACCCGCCGAGGAAATGCCGGAACGTCTCGCTGACCCCGTTCTTCTGCGCGGCATCCCAGAACACCGGCGCCCCCGCCTTGTCCTTCAGGCTCATGTGCAGGTGGATCGACTGGCTGTCCGCCGTCTCGCTCCGGCGCGGCATGAAGGTGACGGTCTTTCCCTGCCGCAAGGCCAGCGCCCGCTCATACCATTCCGTCTGCACCGCCTGATACAGGATCAGGTCGTGGCCGACATGCGGCGTCGCGGGCTTCAGGTTGGGATAGCCCTTGGCGAGGTCGCTTTCCGGGGTCTCGTCGAACAGGGTGCAGTCCAGTTCCATCCCGTATTTCGGGACGAACCCCGGCTCTGCCGCCCGCGCCAGCACCCGCGACAGGATCGACCGGGGGCACAGCTCCGCCGAGGCCCCGGAGAAATTCGACAGCACCAGCAGGTCATGCCCCGGCTTCGACCACGGCATCCGCCGCACGCTGGCCGGGTCCAGCGCCAGCTGCGCCGGGGCCATGCCCATCCCGGCCCTGACAATCCCCCGCAGGCTGCCCACCGACACCATCTGCCCGCGCAACAGACTGTTGGTATCCGTCATCGCCACCGTGGCAAAGCGGCTGCCGGGATCGGCCAGATAGTCGTCAAGCGTCATGTCTCACCTGTTGCGAAGGGGCGCTTGCCAGCGCCTCGAGTTGGTGCAGGTCCGGCGCGGGGGCCGTCGAATAGGCCTTCAGGAATACCCGCAGGCCGTTCGTGATATAGCGATGCAGCGTTGCCCGATCGGGCAGGGCATCGGGCATGTACAATGCCTGCGTCCGGGGCGCCGACAGGATCAGACCCCACAGGTCCTGCGCCGCCAGTTCCGCATCGTCGAACGCCAGCCGCCCGGCGCGGCGCTGGCTGTCCAGATAGCGCATGATCCCGCGCAACAGGTGGTCCGGGCCGGATGCCTGATAGGCCCGGCCAATTTCCGGGAACCTTTGCACCTCGCCGATGATCAGCCGCGCCAGCGACAGCATCTCGGGCCGCATCACCGTGTCGGCATAGGCCCAGGCAAAGACCAAGAGGTCGGCCACCATGTCGCCCGAGGGATGCTCGAACACGTCCAGCATGACGTCGCGCTTGCCCAGCATCATCGCTTGGAACAGGCTCTCCTTCGACGGGAAGTAGCTGTAAAGCGTGGGCTTCGTCACCCCCGCCTCGGCCGCCACCGCATCCATCGAGGCGCCCGTGTAGCCCTGCGCCGCAAAGACCTTCAGCGCCGCATCCAGGATCGCCCGTTCCCGGTTCAGCCGGTTCTGCTGGCGACGCGAGCCGGTCACGGCAGCCGCTCCAGCAGGTCCAGAAGCGGGCGGTTGTAGGCCGCGGGTGCCTCGACATTGCAGACATGGCCTGCGCCTGCAATCACCTCGAACCGCACATCCGGCCGAGGCGCCAGATCCCAGATGCGCCCCGCAACCCCCCGGATTTCGGATGGGGGTGCCAGCCGGTCATGCTCGCCTGTCAACAGCAGGACCGGCATCGTCAGACGCGAGAAATCGAAGCGCTCCAAGGGGTTGGTGAAGCAGGTCAGCGCATCGCGGTAGGTCGCCGCCGGGATTGCCGCCATGCTGTCGAACAGCCTCTGCCGCACCGCCTCTGACGCGCCGGGGCTGGCCAGCACCTTCACCACGGCGGGCGCAAAATCGGCCGGGGTCTGCCCCGCGGTCAACGGCACCTCGCGGCTGACCCGGAACGCCTCGCGCTCGTCCGGCCCCGCCTCGGACATGCCGGTGCAGCCGCCGGACAGGACCAGAGCGTCCAGCATCTCGGGATGCCGCATGGCGAAGGAGGTGGCGATCCACGACCCGTAGGACAGCCCCACCAGCACCAGCCGCGTTGCCCCCAGCCTTTCCGCCACCCGCAGGATATCGGCGCAATAATCGTCCACCGTGGACTGCCGCGCGCCCAGCGAGCTGTCGCCATACCCCAGCAGATCCAGCGCCGCCGCCCGCATCACGCCGCCCACCGCGCGCAACTGATCCTCCCAGTTCGACCGCCCCCCCCCGATCCCGTGCAGGAACAGGCACAGCCGCCCGCCTGGCGCGCGCCGCCCACCCCCCTCCCCTCCCCACAGGGGGGAGGGGAGGCGCGCAGCGGATGCCGCAGCGCCGGACCCCGAAAGCCGGGAGCCTCCCTCCCCCCGCGTGGGGGAGGGAGGGGGTGGGGCGGCGGCGATGGACAGGGCCAGCCGGGGCAGATCGTCGAAGACGAGCGTCTCCAGCCGGACCCCCGCGTCCGGGCCTGATGCATCCCCCTCTCGCCCGGAGCGCAAGGGCCGGGGAAAGGGTATCGCCGCCGCGTCACCCAGCGCCGCGATGCCCGCTTCGAAAACCCTTTTCGTCCCCTCGCAGATCGCCCCCAGCCGCCCCGTCGGAGCCCGCACAGTCGCGGTCCAGCCAACCACCGACCTGCCCGCCTCGGCCGGGCTCACCGTGACCCGCGCATCATAAGCCTCGCAATCGCGGATGCCCTCCAGATGGGTATAGCCCAGCACACGGTCGCTGTCGGAAGAGTAGGTCAGCTGCTCACGGTAGGTCGTATCCTCGCCCGCGACCGTAAAGGCCCGAATGCGCGCCCCCTTCGCCCCCCGCTCCTCGCGGATCGTCGCCACCCACGGATGCCAGGCCCCGCTGAAATCGCGCACGACCCGCCACACGTCCTCCGGCGCATGGGGCACATGTCCCTGAAGCTGGATTATCTCCCGCCCCATCAGCGCAGCGCCTTCAGGGACCCGCTGTCCCCCCGCCACAGGGAATTGCGCGCGCCGCCCTCGTCGCCGGGGGCGCTGTCCAGCTCGTCCATCTCGTACAGCGCCAGCACCCCGATGTAATCCTCCATGATTTCCGAGGTATAGGGCAGCATCAACGCCCCGCAGCGGCTGTCGCGGTACATCCGTTCAGCGGCAAGGACTTCAGCATCGACTGCCCGCCGCAGGTGCGGATCGCGAGGGCGGTGATCTCCTGCACGCCCTCCATCACGTTGTACTGCGCCGCATACATCCGCATCACCTCGGCCTTGGACGGCATCCCCTTCGCCTCGGAAAACGCCTGCCACCAGAGCGCGCGCATGTTGGCCAGCCGGGCATACATCTTGCTGACAGCCACACGCTTCGTCGCATACATCCGCCGGTCGATCGGCGGTTGCCCCGGCACCTGACCCTTCAGATAAGCGATGGTGAAATCATAGGCCCCCTGCGCCACGCCCATGTAGGTGGGCGAAAGCGTCGCCATCATGTGCGGCCAGTTCGGCAGGGTCTTGCCGAAGATGCCGCGCGGCATGAGAAGGTCATCGGCCGTGACGAAAACGTCTTTCAGAATGAGGTCCCGGCTGTTCGTCCCCCGCATCCCCAGCGGGTCCCAGTCGCCCTTCACCGTCAGGCCCGGCGCATCCTTGTGGACGACGAACAGCATCGTGTCCTCGTGCCGGGGTTCCACGCCTTCGAACACCTCGGTGCAGACGATGGTATAGTAGTCGCAATACCCGGCCAGCGAGGCGAACTTCTTGAACCCGTTGATCTTCCAGCCCCCCTCGACCGCGCGGCACTGGGTCTGGTTCGGCTTCGAGGTCCAGTTCTGCCCGCCCTCGGATATGGGCTGCGAATAGATCGCCCGCTCCTTCATCGCCCGGGTGAACTGCCGCGCGCGCAGCGGCGCAAACTCCGCCCGCTCGGCCTCGGTCAGGTTCGGCATGTCATACATGAACCGCGACCAGGCCATGGACGAGTTGTGCATGTTGAAGGTCAGCGCCGTCGCCCCGCAATACTTGGCGATCTCGGCGCCCACCATGGCATATTCGCCCATGGAAAAGCCCCAGCCGCCGAACTCCTGCGGGATCGACAGACCCAGGAACCCCGCCTCTGCCAGATCGCGGTAATTCGCCACCGGAAACGACGCCTCGTCATCCACCGCCTTCGCCCGCGCGGCAAAGACCGGCCCCATCGCGTTGATCTTCCGCATCGCCTCGGCCACCTCGGGCCGGACACGCGTCATGTCGTAGTAATCGGCGGGCATGCTCATCGGCATCGCAGCGACGGGGGTTTGCACGTTCATGGGGCAAGCTCTCCTTGCAGAACGCCGTCCTTCACGACGACGCGCCCGTCGAGGGCGATGGTGCAGTTGCGCATCGGCAAATCGAAATGGCCCAGGGTGTAGCGCCCGGCATACTGGTTCGCGCCCGTGGACCACAGGAACGAACCGGCGATGGCCCGGAACTCCACCGCCTGCATGTCGCGCTTGTCATACATCGCCGCAGAGACCCACTTTGCGCCGGGGTTCATCCCCCAGCCGACATGGCTCATCCCATAGGCGTTCCGATCGCCCCAGGCCTCCAGGTATTCGCGGAAATGCAGCGCATCGATCCCGTCGCCCCTGATCGCGGTGACGAAGTCGTTCTCGATGGTCACATCGATCCGGCTGGTCAGGACGGTCTTGAACGTCAGGTTCATGTCGCCCACCCCCATCACGATCCGCCCGTTCACCGCGTTCTGCCCCGGAAAGGCCAGGCAGAGCCCCCCCGGCCAATGCGCCACCGACCCCGGAGCCGTCCCGAACCCCGCCGTCCCGCCACAGGGCGCGCCGCGCAGGTCCACCACCAGGTCCGTCCCCAGCGCCGAGGTCACCCGCATCTCCGATGCCTCGCGCAGCATCTGGATGCCCAGTTCCACCTTCGGCCCGTGTTCCGCCTTCGGCTCGGTCCGCTCCAGGATCTCGGGATGTTCGTTGGTGATGACCAGCAGCCGGGTGCGCCCGGCCGCCTCGATCTCGGGCCATTCGGGGGCGTGGATCAGCCCTTCCACCGTGCAATCGACGATGACATCGACCCGCTTCAGCGCCTCGATCACCGCGCGGTTGCCCTGGATCGCCCAAGAGGTCCCGGTGGACTTCACCGGCACCGGGGCCGTCTGCACCGGGGTCGGCATCCGGATCATGCAGAATTCCGCCCCCAGGTCACAGGCCGCCAGCTCACACAGATGGACCAGCACGGGCCGCGACTGGGTTTCCGACAGGATGGCAATCGGAGTGCCCTTGCCGATCCCGTTCAGCGCCAGCACCCGGCGAAAGGCCGCAAGCCATTTGCCCTCGACGCGTTCCTGCAACATCGCGCTTTCCCTGTTGATGATTCGCCGGCCGAGGAATTTCTTTACTTGTCAGTAAAGCTTCACGAAGGTGCGACATTCTGTCAACAGAATCCTCGGATGCGTCGGACCTTTCAGTAATCTCTCGTGAAATCAGGTCTTTGACACAAGGCCCAGCCCGCCCCCGGTCAGGCGCGGCGGCGCAAGACCTTCCTGCTCGGGCGTTCCGACCGGCAATCCGGATCACCGCCGACAGGTCGCAGCCGCGCAAGGCCACCGTTGGCGCCATTCATCGCAGACCCGCCGGGACGGTTCCGCAAGGCCTGTGACAGCTTGAGACGCGGGCTCGATCACGGACCCGGGATCGGGTTCCGGTCCCGCCCTTCGCGCGCCACAGCGGGCGGGCCGAATGCGGCCACCAGCGGCCTTCTCCGTGAGTTCCTGCCGAAGGGAACCGATCCGCGCCGGTTCTGCCGGCGCGATCGCGGCTACATCGCGGGGATCACGAACGACCGACCCTGCAAGACGCTGGGATGGAAAGGCGCCGGCTCAGGCCCTCGCCAGGAAAATCCAGATAGCCGCCAAAGATGTTGCAGCCCGAACTTGAGTTAACCAATCCCTAACGTCCACAGCTAACCCATTGAAATCCTTTGCGGCCTCCACCGCGCCGCGCGCGGCGCGGGCTCAGCGGTTCACATCCACCACCACCCGACCCTGCACCGCCCCCCTCAGGATCGCCGCCCCCAGCTCCGGCAGGTCCCCCAGCCCCACCTCCCGGACCATTGCCTCCAGCTTCCCCATCGGCAGGTCCGCGACCACCCGCCCCCAGGCCCGCACCCGCCGCTCATAGGGGACCGTCACGGAATCGATCCCCAAGAGGTTCACCCCCCGCAGCAGGAACGGGATCACCGAGGCCGGCAGCGCCGCCCCCCCTGCCAGCCCCACGGCCGCGACCGAGGCGCCGTGCTTCATCTGCCCCAGCACCCGCGCCAGCATCGCGCCGCCCACCGCATCCACGCAGCCCGCCCAGGTCTCGCTCTCCAGCGGCCGCTTCACCGTCTCGGCCAGGTCAGCCCGCGGCACGATCCGCGAGGCGCCAAGGTCGCGCAGATACCCCTCCGTCTCTGCCCGCCCCGTCACCGCCGCGACCTGATAGCCCAGACCAGCCAGCACCGCGACCGCCACCGACCCCACGCCGCCCGAGGCGCCCGTCACCAGCACCTCGCCCTTGTCCGGCGTCAGCCCATGCTCCTCCAGCGCCATCACGGCCAGCATCGCCGTGAACCCCGCCGTCCCCACCGCCATCGCCTGCCGCGTCGTGAGGCCCGAGGGCAGCGGCACCAGCCAGTCCGCCTTGACCCGCGCCTTCTGGGCATAGCCGCCCCAATGGGTCTCTCCCACCCGCCAGCCGGTCAGCACCACCTTGTCGCCGGGCCTGTAGCGGGCATCCTCCGACGCCTCGACCGTCCCGGCAAAGTCGATCCCCGCCACATGCGGCCAGGACCGGACGATCCCCCCGCCGGTCGGCGACAAGGCCAGCCCGTCCTTGTAGTTCAGCGTCGAATACTCGACCGCCACCGTCACATCCCCCGCAGGCAAGGCGCTCTCGTCCAGCTCTCGCAGATGCGCCACGGCGGCATCGCCTTCCTTCTCCAGAACCAGTGCGCGGAACATGATCGCCTCCCGTGTTGACCGGCGCCAGTCGGCCCGGCGGAAGTCGGATTGTCAACCCGCGCCGCCTGCCGCACTCTGCCCGGAAAGGAGACCCCCATGACCCAGGAACACATCGGTTTCGCAGGCTTGGGCCTGATGGGCCACGGCATGGCGAAGAACATCGTGACGAAGGGCTACCCACTCACCGTCACCGCCCACCGCAACCGCGCGCCCGTCGATGACCTGATCGGGCGCGGCGCGACAGAGGCCAGCATCGAAGACCTCGCCGCACGCTGCACGATCATCTTCCTCACCCTCCCCGGCTCGCCGCAGGTGGCCGAGGCCGTCGCAAGGATGACCCCCCACCTGAAACCCGGCGCGGTGATCGTGGACTGCTCCACCTCCGACCCCACCGTCACCGAACGCCTCGCCACCGACCTTTCCGCCAAAGGCATCCACTTCGCCGACGCCCCCCTCTCCCGCACGCCGAAAGAGGCATGGGAGGGCACGCTCGACTGCATGGTCGGCGCGGAACCGGAGGTCTTCCGGCGCATCCAGCCCGTCATCGCCACCTGGGCCGGGAAAATCGTTCATATCGGGCGGGTCGGCGACGGCCACCGGATGAAGCTTCTGAACAACTTCCTGTCGCTCGGCTATGCCGCGATCTATGCCGAGGCGCTGGCTTTGGCCGCCAAGGTCGGCATCTCCACCGCCACCTTCGACAGCGTGATCCGCGGCGGCCGGATGGACTGCGGCTTCTACCAGACCTTTATGGGCTATGCGCTGGAAGGCAACCGCGAAGCCCACCGCTTCACCCTGTCGAACGCCTACAAGGACCTGCGCTATCTGGAGAGCATGGCCAACGCCGCCACCGTCACCACCACGATGGCGAGTGCGGCGAAGAACAGCTTCGCCGGGGCCGTGGCCCAGGGCGGCGCGGGGCCGGAGGACTATGTGCCCCACCTGACGGATTTCGTGGCGCGGGCGAATGGGGTGAAACGCTAGAGTTTCTTCTGGATCCCGGCGTCCTTCAGAATGCCGTTGGCCGTGTGGCGGCTCATGATCTTGTGCGGGACGGTCACGGTCGGCTTGCCGTCGTCATGGCAGCACTTCTGATTCTTCGATCCGCCGTCATGGTAATAGCCCGCCTCGGCCAGAAGACGAACGACCTCGTCGTAGAAACCCTTGACCACCCTCAGGCCGCCGCTGCGCCGCCGGTCTGAGGGGCACGGAACTTGATCCATGGGATCAGCTCGGACAGCGACCGCTGCGCCAGGTCGCGCTTGGTGATGTGGTTTTCCACGATGAGCTGCGGGCCGAGCTCTGCCGCCGCGGCCTCGAATTCCTCGAGCGTTTCGGCCTCGACATGCAGGCCGATGATGTCGCTTTCCGAGACCCAGACCCTGGCCTCGGCGTCCCAGACGGCCTTGACGTAGAATTCAAGGGGTTTCATCGGTTGCTCCTGTTCGCTTGCATTGTGCAGCGAGACTGCGACCAAGATATGGCCGCGGTTGCAAGAGATGCAACAGGAAGGTTAGGAATGCGTTCCCTTCGCGACCCTCACCCACACTTCGAATGCCCGCACGACCCGCAGGTCAGGCAGCCCTCCACCATCCGCAGATCATAGGACCCGCAGGCCGGGCAGGCCTTCCCCTTCGGAGCCTCTCCGACCCGCAAAAGCTCCGCCTTGGGGTCGGATTTCAGCCCCAGCCCCTCGCCCTCGATGAAGCCGATGTCGATCAGGTGGCGTTCGATCACGCCTCCGATGGCGGCCAAAATAGACGGGATGTAGCGGCCCTCCATCCAGGCCCCGCCGCGGGGGTCGAAGACCGCCTTCAGTTCCTCCACCACGAAGGAAATATCCCCGCCCCGCCGGAAGACGGCCGAGATCATCCGGGTCAGCGCCACGGTCCAGGCGTAATGTTCCATGTTCTTCGAGTTGATGAAAACCTCGAATGGCCGCCGGTGGCCCGCCGTCACGATGTCGTTGATCGTGATATACAGCGCGTGTTCGGTGCCCGGCCATTTCAGCTTGTAGGTCCGCCCCTCCAGCGCCGCCGGACGGTCGAGCGGTTCGGACAGATAGACGACCTCGCCCGTCGTGACCCCGCCCCGGACCTGATCCGGGGCCTCCCCCGGCACCTTGTCTGAGGTCTCGGAGACCGTCAGCACCGAGCCGGTCACCTCGTTCGGCCGGTAGGTCGTGCAGCCCTTGCAGCCCTGATCCCAGGCGGCCATGTAGACCTCCTTGAAATCGTCAAAGCTGATGTCCGCCGGGCAGTTGATCGTCTTGGAAATGGACGAATCCACCCATTTCTGCGCCGCCGCCTGCATCCGCACATGGTCGAGCGGCGGCAGGGTCTGGGCGTTGACGAAATGGTCCGGCAGGGGCGCATCGCCGAACTTCTCGCGCCAGAGACGGACGGCGTAGTCCACCACCTCCTCCTCGGTGCGCGAGCCGTCCTTTTGCAGCACCTTGCGGGTATAGGCATAGGCGAAGACCGGCTCGATGCCCGACGACACGTTCCCGGCGTAAAGCGAGATCGTCCCGGTCGGCGCGACGGAGGTCAGGAGCGCATTTCGGATCCCATGCGCCCGGATCGCCTCACGCACATCGGCGTCCATCCGGGCCATGTTGCCCGAGGCCAGATAGCGTTCGGCGTCGAACAGCGGGAAGGCCCCCTTTTCCCTGGCGAGGTCCACGCTGGCGAGATAGGCCGACCGAGCGATGGCATGCATCCAGATCTCGGTGACGCGCGCGGCCTCCTCGGACCCGTAGCGCAGACCGACCATCAGCAGCGCATCGGCAAGGCCCGTGACCCCCAGCCCGATCCGCCGCTTGGCTTTCGCCTCGGCCTGCTGTTCGGGCAAGGGAAAGCGGCTGACATCGACCACGTTGTCCATCGCCCGGACGGCCACGCGGACCAGACGGTCCAGCGCCTTCATGTCCATGCCGGAATGCGCGTCGAAGGGATCCTTCACCAGCGTCGGCAGGTTGACCGACCCCAGAAGGCAGGCGCCGTAGGGCGGCAGGGGCTGCTCACCGCAGGGGTTGGTGGCGGCAATGGTCTCGCAATAGTTCAGGTTGTTCATCGCGTTGATGCGGTCGATGAAGATCACCCCCGGCTCGGCATAGTCGAAGGTGGACCGCATGATCTTGTGCCACAGGTCGCGCGCCTGAAGGGTGCGATAGACCTTGCCGCCGAAGACCAGCTCCCACGGGCCGTCGGCCTTGACGGCGGCCATGAAGGCATCGGTGACCAGAACCGAGAGGTTGAACATCCGCAGCCGCGCGGGGTCGCGCTTGGCCTCGATGAAGGCCTCGATGTCCGGGTGATCGCAGCGCATCGTCGCCATCATCGCGCCGCGACGGCTGCCCGCAGACATGATCGTCCGGCACATCGCGTCCCAGACATCCATGAAGGACAGGGGCCCCGAGGCATCCGCCGCCACCCCCTTCACCTCGGCCCCGCGCGGGCGGATGGTGGAGAAATCATAGCCGATCCCGCCGCCCTGCTGCATGGTCAGCGCAGCCTCTTTCAGCGCGGTGAAGATGCCCTCCATCGTGTCGGGGATCGTCCCCATGACAAAGCAGTTGAACAGCGTGACGCTGCGGCCCGTCCCCGCCCCCGCCGTGATCCGGCCCGCAGGCAGGAACCTGAAGTCCTCCAGCGCCGCGTAGAACTCGGCCTCCCACTTAGCGGGGTCCTTCTCCACCTCGGCCAGGGCGCGCGCGATCCGTCGCCAGGTATCCTCCACGCTGCCGTCGATGGGTGTCCCGTCCGCCTCCTTGAAGCGGTACTTCATGTCCCAGATGGCTTCGGCAATGGGGGCATGGAATCGCGACATCGGGGCGAATCTTTCTGTCTGTTGTGGATAAGTGCGGCGAAGGACCCAAGATACGCCCCAAGCCCCCTCGGGTCAATCTTGCCGCCCCCGCCGCAGGCCCTATGCTCTGCCGCATGATCCACCTCCTGAAACTCTGCGTCGGCGCCGACTCGGTCGAGGACCTCATCGACTGGCAACACAGCCAACGCCCGCACTGGCCCGAAGGCCGGGCGATCCACGTCACCCGCATGTGGCCGAAGCGCGAGGCCGAGGTGCTGGAGGGCTCGCTCTACTGGGTCATCAAGGGCGTGATCCTGTGCCGCCAGCGGATCCTGGACCTGCAACAGGTGAACCTCGGCGACGGCATCCCGCGTTGCGCGCTGGTGCTGGATCAGGAGGTCATCCGTACCGAAGCCGCCCCGCGCCGCCCCTTCCAGGGCTGGCGCTATCTTGACCCGAAAGAGGCCCCGCGCGACCTGCCCAAGGGCCGGGCCAAGGATGACCCGCTGCCGCCGAAACTGGCGCAGGCCTTGGCGGAACTCGGGCTGCACTGACCCCGCCGGGGACCCGCGGTCACGCTAGAGCGGCGACCGGACACCCAGCCGCTGCACCAGCTGCTCCATCGCCGCCCGGTCCTCCGCCGACCACTCCGCCATCCGGCTGGCCCAAAGCACCGCCTGGCTGGAATGGATCAACCCGTCCGACAGGATACGCAGGTGATTGGCCCGAAGGGTCTCGCCCGAACTGGTGATATCGGCGACGCACTCCGCCGTCCCGTTCTTCACCGTGCCCTCGGTCGCGCCCTGGCTGTCCACCAGCTGATAATCCGCAACCCCTTGCGCCTGAAGGAAATCCCGCACCAGCCGATGATACTTCGTCGCGATCCGCAGCCGGTGGCCATGCGCCTTGCGGAAGGCGGCGGCGGCGGCGTCCAGATCGTCCACCGTCTCCACGTCGATCCAGACGTTCGGCACCGCGATCACCAGATCGGCCTGGCCGAAACCCAGCTTCGCCACCTCGGCCACCTCGTCCTCGGCCAGTTGCTCGCGCACCAGGTCGCTGCCGGTCACGCCCAGATGAATCCGCCCGGCGGCCAGCTCGCGCGGGATCTCCCCGGCGGACAACAGCACCGGGACCACACCCTCCACGCCTTCCACGACGCCCGAATACTCCCGGTCGGACCCGGAGCGCTTCATCACCACGCCCCGCGCGCCGAACCAGTCGAAGCAGTCCTGCATCAGCCGCCCCTTGGACGGCACGCCCAGCCGGATCATGCCTCCGCCCCTTTCAGCCGCGCGACCAGACCCGGCCGGATCACGCCCCCCACCGCCGGGATGAAGGCCCCTGCGCCCAGCACCGCCGTCAGCGCGTCATAGCGCCCGCCACTGGCCACGGGCGGCATCCCCTCGGCCAGAAAGCTGAAGACGAACCCGTCGTAGTATTCCAGCGCCGTGCGCCCGTGGCTGGCCTCGAAGGCCAGCGTCGCCACATCGATGCCCCGCGCGGCCAGAGCCTCCAGCCGCGCGGCGAAACGGTCCACCGCCGGGGCGATGGCGGGCAGCATCGGGGTGATCCCGCGCAGATGGGCCAGGGCATGGGCAGCCGGGGCCTCCAGCGACAGAAGGTCGTAGAGCAGCGCCGCCTCGGTCGCCTTGATCGGCGGGGTTTCGGCATCAGCGACCAGAGCCTCGGCCCGGGCGGCAATTTCCTCGGCAGAGCGCAGGCCGACAAAGGTCCCGGCTTCCGCGATCAGTTGCGCCGGGCTTCCCGCCTTCAGCCGCTCCAGCAGCTGAAGCCGCCCGGCCGGGACCGGAGCCCGTCCGGCAAAGCGATCCAGCAGCGCCTTGAACCGATGCGGCCGCCAGACATGGCGCAAGAGCGCCGCCTTCCGCCGCTCGCTGGTTTCCAGCCCCCGGACGGCAGCCATCAGGATGCCGATGTCGCCGGTGACGGGGCGCAGGTCCAGGCCGGCCAGAAGGTCGCGGAACAGCGCAAAGACCTCGGCATCCACCACTTCCGGGGCGGCGCGGTCAAACACCTCGTAGCCGACCTGAAGGTATTCGCTGGCCCGGCCCGAGCCGCGCATCTGCTTGCGGAAGACCTCGCCCAGATAGGCATAGCGCGCCGGTTCCGCGCCGTGGGCCATGTGCGCCTGCACCACGGGGACGGTGAAATCGGGGCGCAGCATCATCTCGCCGCGCACCGGATCGTCGGTCACATAGGCCCGTGCCCGGATGTCCTCGCCATACAGGTCCAGCAGCGTGCCCGCCGGTTGCAGGATATCCGCCTCGACCGACACCGCCCCCGCCTGGACGAAGGCCGCCAGCAGCCGTTCGCCCTCGGCCCTGATGGCGGCCTTGGGGGTCATTGGCCCAGCATCTTCCGGACCGCCGCCACCAGATCGGCGCGCGGCACCTCGACCTGCGCCGGGCGATCCTTCCATTCCTCCAGCGTGGCACTTTCGGCGATCTTCGCACCCAGGATCAGGTCCTTGAGGATCACAGTGCCCTTCGCCGCCTCGTCCCCGCCCTGGATCACCGCGACCGGCGACTGCCGCTTGTCGGCGTATTTGAGCTGGTTGCCGAAGTTCTTCGGGTTGCCCAGATAGACCTCGGCCCGGATGCCCGCCTGCCGCAACTCGCCGACCATCGCCATGTAGTCGGCCATCCGGTCGCGGTCCATCACGGTCACGACGACTGGCCCGGCCGTCTCGCCCCCGACGCGCCCCTTGGCGCGGATTGCGGCAAGCAGGCGATCGACCCCGATCGACACCCCCGTCGCGGGCACATCCTGCCCGGTGAAGCGTTTCACCAGCCCATCATACCGTCCGCCCCCGGCGACCGAGCCGAAGTTGCGCGGACGGCCCTTTTCGTCGGTGATCTGAAAGGTCAGTTCCGCCTCATAGACCGGCCCGGTATAGTAGCCGAGGCCCCGGACCACGCCGGGGTCCAGCACGATCCGGTCCGGCCCGTACCCTTGCGCGTCGAGCAGCGCCGCGATGGCTTCCAGTTCGGACACACCCTCGGCCCCGATCACCGAGCCGCCGACCAGCTCGCGCAGCCGAGCCACCGTCGCGGCTCCCGCGTCGCGCCTGGCCGAGGTGAAGCCCATCACGACCTCGGCCTGCTCTGCCGACAGGCCTGCCCCCCTGGTGAAATCGCCGCTCTCGTCCTTGCGGCCCTCCCCCAGCAGAGCGCGCACCCCCTCCGGCCCCAGACGGTCGATCTTGTCGATGGCCCGCAACACGATGCCGCGTTCGGCGTCCTTGTCGTCGCCAGCCAGCCCCGCGACCTCCATCACGCCATTCAGGACCTTGCGGTTGTTCACCTTCACCACATAGTCGCCGCGGGGGATGCCGACTTCTTCCAGCGCATCGGCCAGCATGGCGCAGATTTCGGCGTCCGCCGCCACGGAAGCCGACCCCACCGTATCCGCGTCGCACTGGTAGAACTGGCGAAAGCGGCCCGGTCCCGGCTTCTCGTTCCGCCAGACGGGGCCCATCGCGTAGCGGCGGTAGGGAGAGGGGAGGTCGTTCCGGTACTGGGCCGCGACCCGCGCCAGCGGGGCGGTGAGGTCGTATCTCAGGGCCAGCCAGTCGCCCTCCTCCTCCCAGGCAAAGACGCCTTCGTTCGGGCGGTCCACGTCAGGGAGGAACTTGCCCAGCGCCTCCACGGTTTCCACGGCGGAGGTTTCCAGCGGGTCGAACCCGTAGCGATGATAGACCCCCGCGATGCGGTCGAGCATGGCCTTGCGTTCGGTGACCTCGGCCCCGAAGTAGTCGCGGAATCCCTTCGGGGTCTCGGCGCGGGGGCGGCGGGGTTTGTCGGCCATGGGCGGGACCTTCGCTTTTGATCGGGGTCCGTGTATCCCGTGGGAGAGAGGCGGGCAAGCGGGGGGTGTGATGGACCGGGTCGAGGTGCTGGAGGAACGGGTGGCCCACCTGATGCGGGCGGTGGAGGACCTGTCGGACGTGGTGGCCCGGCAGGCCTCGGAAATCGCGGGGCTGGAGCGGCGGGTGCGGCTCCTGATGGAGCGGGCTGCGGAGGAGGAGGCGCTGGGGGGAGCCCCCCCGGAGGCGAACGTCCGCCCGCCGCACTGGTGACCGCGCCGCGCGCGGCGCGGTGGAGGCCGCAAAGGATTACAAGGGGTTAGCTGTGGGCGTTAGGGGTTTTTTAAGTTAGGTGAATTCCTTGAGAATAGAGCCAGATACGCCCTTGGTCCTTCCGGTTGCCTTATGGCTCCGACTTGGTGCTGCGCTCAGTTGATCTCTTTTCTCGCGTTATTGCGGCCTTCTTTGCTCTCTCGATTGCTAGGCCTCTTGATTTGACCGCCCTACTTGCAGCGAAAGCCATGGATCTTGCTAGCGTACCGCTCACAAAGATGACTGCGAAGTGCAGCAGTAGCCAAGGCCCGGCATAAGTACTCCGGCCTGCCAATACAGTTAGAGAATAAACCACGCAAATCAGTATCAGCACCATCGCGCTCAAGAGTGTCCAGCGCCACATCATTCTTTGGAAGCTCTCATCCAATCTAACTTCAGTACCTGAAAGTCGAGCAATCAGTGACGTTCCAGCATACCAAGAGCCGATAGCAATCAAGAGCGTAACTGAGTACTCTCGAAGTCCGAAAATTGGTCCTTGTAGCACAAAACCAACCAGAAAAGAGACTATCGCCCCATAGACGGCGAGAAACATGAGGTCAATCTTACTCATCTTAGCACTTCTGGAATGGCTGTCTCATTCAAGATCACGATGTCATTATCCACCCTTCCAAAAATTACTACCGTCCCTCCAAGCTGTGTCAAATCTTCAACCTTGAAGTTGGTGGAGAAGCCCCCACTAGCTTGGCCTTCAATTAATACGCTTTGAAGCTCTGCTTTCTGATCGCCAAAGAGGCTCTCCGTGTCGGGGCTTGATAGCTCTGTTAGGTCAGATAGTTGGCGCCCAGAGATTTCTGCGTTTGTATCTCCAAGGTTCAGAACATCATTTGGATTGACCAAGCCTTCCGGAAACACAACAACAAGAGAATCGAAAACACCAGAGCTCGAGATTCTAATTTCGGCGCCACCGGATTCATTGACGATAACCCCTATTGAAATAACTGACTGATCTGCATAGCCATCGGGGCCTGAAATGGTTGCTTCTACATAGCTATATATCTGACTCAGTAAGGAATCTGGCGCATCCCATGTCCAAGTCATTATTGGACCAGTCCCTCGCCCTTGTACTGTAACATCGTATGGCTTTGGACTCCTTGACGCATTGGAGTATGTGTTCTTGAACGCACAAATGTTGGATGGGAGTTCTGCGGAAGCAGCAACACCGAATCCAGCTCCAAGCCATCGGAAAGCTGTGCTGCCCTCAGATCGGTTGCAGGCCTGATAGAAGATGCGTGGATATGCTTCATGGCTAACTGGTGCAGAGAAAAACCAAATTTGGTGAAACGGGTGAAGCTCTGGCCCCTGTTGTGCAGAAATAGGAGAGGCGATAGTGAAGTAGAGCACTAAGAAACGAAATACATGCATCGATTTCTCCGTTAATACATCTACATTGACGGTGGGACGTAGCAGTTACCCTTGACTGTGACCGACGGGCTGTCCTGCACCGCAAAGGGAAACTGTTCCACCAATCCCATGAATGATCGCATGTTCTCAACGTTCGTTCAACGTGACTTTGTCAACGTAGAAACTCTCAAATCCAAGAACCTATCTGTCGTCGTCTGTAGACGACGCTGTCCGTGATTTGAGCTGTCAATAGCATGGCCCTCGCCAGAGCCCAACCACTAGTCGAGCGTTCTTCGTCGAAATCTTCCAATGGAGGATTCTTGTCGTTCATCACCCCCTGGCGAGGGCGCGGCCCTTTGGTTGGGTAGGGTGGTGGGCAGATTGCCCATCCTACGGCAGGGGTTGAGGGACAAGGTGCTTCATTCGACGGTGGCGGCGCCCGCCCGAGGGAGGGTGCGGCCCTGGCGTGGTGTGGGGTGGTTGGTGGGGTCCGCCCCGGACTTGATCCGGGGTCTCTGGTGGTGAGGGAGGCCCCGGCTCAGGGCCGGGGCGGGGAGAGTCGGGGCACGCCCCGACCTACGGGCGGTGCGCTGTAGCGCACCCTACGATTGCTCACCCCCTCCCAAACCACTCCTCCACCTTGTCCAGCACGTCGTCGATCAGGCCGGGGGACCTCGCCTGGGGGCCGGAGAAGCGGAGGAGCCAGCCGGTGGGGGTGGGCTCCCGCGTGATCGTCAGGCCTTGACGGAGCCGCAGCAGCCTGCGGGGGCGGCGGGTGGTGGGGCTCGTGGGCTCGCGTGCGATGTCCAGCAGGATGGGGCGGAGGGCGGACCATTGGGTTTCGGGTCCCGCGCTCGCGTGCGGGTGGAGGGTGGCGGTGAGGAGGTCCTCATGCCCGCCGGTGATGGCAGCGGCGAGGGTGTCGAGTTGGCGGGTGGTGAGGGTTTCCGGGGCGGTGAGGAGGGGGCCGAGCGCCTCGACCACGGTCGCATGGGCGCGGAGGCGGCGGTGGGAGGACTTGGGCAGAGCGGGGAAGAGGGTGGCGATGGCGGCGTCGGGGGTGGGGAAGTGGCCCTCGGTCACGGCGTTCAGGATGAGGGCGGCCTTTTCCCACGGGGAGACGGGGGCGCGGATTTCGTTCTCGCTCACCATGGCGGTGAGGGCCTGGGCGAGGGACTGGGGGGAGCGGAGGAAGGCGGGGATGGTGGCGTGGCCGAGGGCGCGGGCGGCGGTGAGGCGGCGGAGGCCGGAGATGAGGCCGTAGTGGAAGGGCTCGCGAGGGGTGGAGAGGCGCCAGACCTCGATGGGGGTGCGCAGGCCCTCGGTCGCGATGGAGTGCTGGAGTTGGGCGAGGGCGTCGGGGTCGAGGGTGGTGCGGTCGCGGAGGAGGGCGGAGGGGTCGATTGCGGTGAGGGGGAGGTGGTGGAGGGTGTCCATGGCGCGTGCTCCTTTCTGCGGGAGGGAACGCAATGGGGGTTAAGGGGCGGTGAGGCGGGCGGGCGGTTATTCGGCGGGGACGGCCGCGCGGCGGGGCTTGAGGAAGGTGCGTTCGGCCCAGGTGTAGAGATGCGCGCCGATGATGCCGGTGAGGATCGACAGGATCAGGGCGAGCCAGGGGCGGTGTTCGCCGAAGATTTTGTCGACGAGCGAGATCATCTGGTAGTGCGTCAGGTACATGAACATCGAGGCCCCGGCGATTTCGGCGATGAGGACCTTGACCGGGGCGGGGACGATGAGCGTGCGGAGGAAGAGGACGACGGCGACCCCTCCGGCGACGTAGTAGGCGGCGGAGGTGAAGTTCCAGTAGGCGAAGATGGTGACGAGCGAGAGGGCGAAGGCGAAGAGGCGCGAGGGGAGGTCGCGGGCCTGGGCGAGGACCATGCCCAAGGCGAAGCACCAGCCGTAGTGCCAGGGGGTGCGGTCGTAGTTGTAGTCGCCGGTCCACTTGAGCTCGATCACATAGTCCAGCGCGGCGGTGAAGGCGAAGAAGGCGACGGCGCTGAGCATGGGCCGGGCGGCGAAGGCGCGGCGGACCGGGGCGAAGGAGAAGAACAGCGCGGCGAGGATCAGGATCTGGATGTAGAATTCCACGAAGTAGAAGGTGTAGCCGCGGATCGTGTCGGGGTCGAAGTAGTTCGAGACGAGGAGAAGCTCGGGCAGTTCGAACCTGCGGGTCACGAGTTCGAGGAAGACGCCCATCAGGATCGTCGGGATCGCGACAGAGCGGATGGTGCCCCAGAGGGTGCGAGTCGTGCCGGAGCGGAGGATCTCGGGCAGCTGGAAGCGGGCGACGGAATAGCCGGCCAGCATGACCAGGAAATAGGCGGCACCCCAGTTGGGGGAGTAGACGAAGGCCTCGGTATGCAGGGCGACGATGCAGATGATGAAGAAGGCGCGCGTCAGGGTGACCGTTTCCAGGCGACGCCAGGCGGACTTGCTGCCGCCCTCGGCATGGGTCTGAAGCTGGGCGACGGTCAGCTTCTCCCAGTCGTCGGGAAGCGGGCCGAAGCGGGATTCGAAGGCGAGCGTGAACTGGATGTAGTGCAGCGAGTCGCCGCCGAGCGAGTCGAAGCTGTCGTCGCGTGACACGTCCTGGCCCGGAAATTCATGGGCGAAGAGCGAGCGGACATCGGTGATCTCGCCCCTGGCCGGAGCGGTCGGGGGAGAAGTGACCTTGCGCAGGGCGAATTGCTCGGCCAGCACGCGGCGCTGGACCTTGCCGGTGCCGGTGATCGGCAGGGCGTCCAGCGCCATCACATGCAGCGCGGAACCGGCGGCGATCCCCATCTCGGCCAGCGCGGCGGTGGCGGCCTCTTTCACCCGGGCGGACTGGTCGGAGGTGCCGGCAAGGGCGACGAGGATGCCATCGCCCCGCTGGGCGTCGGGGACCTTGGCGACAGCGATCTGGAGCCCTGGCTTCAGCCGTGCGCGGATGCGGTCTTCCAGCTGGTCGGGCACGACTTTCTGACCGCCGCAGTTGATGAGATCATCAGCGCGCCCGTCGAAGAACAGATACCCGTCCTGAAGATGGCCGAGGTCGTTGGTCTGGAGCCAGCCCTCGGCGTCGGTCAGGTCGTGCAGCCCGTCGGCGTCGATGCGCGACCGGGCAACCTGCGGGCCGCGGATGCGGATGCGGCCATCGGCGGAAAGGGCGACTTCGCCCTGCCCCACGGGACGACCGACCGAGTCAAGCTGGGCATCGGTGGCCTCGGAGATGACAAGGAAGGTCGAGCGCGAGGCTTCGGTCAGGCCGTAGTGCTGCACGATCCGGGCCTTGGGGAACATCGCCCGGACCTGGCGCTTTTCGTCGGCCGTCATTGCCTGCGAGCCGATCTCCAGCCAGCGCAGCGCCTTGCCCGCGTTGCCGATGATCGCCGGATCGGCGAGGAGGATGCGCAAAAGCGTCGGCACGGCAGAAAGCGCGTTGACCTCGCCCGCAGCCAGCATCCGCGCCAGTTCCATCGGATCGAAACCGCGCGGCGGCATGTAGGCGCGGCCGCCCACGGCGCTAACGGCACGGTAGCGCGCCATGCCGAAGCTGAAGGTCGCGGGCACACCGACATATTCGCGGATCTCGGAGGTCATCTGCATCACGTCGATGATGCGTTCGGTGGTGTAGCCAAGGTTGCGGTAGGTCAGCAGGATGCCCTTGGGCAGGCCTTCGGTTCCCGAGGTGTAGCTGACCTGGGCCGGAAGGTCGTCGAGGATGACCGGGTGCTGCGCCGTCAGCCAGCCTGCGCCTTCGCCGGGGTCGATACAGCGGTCGATGCGGATGCCGGGCAGATCGCTGGCCCGCGCCGCGTCCGGGACCAGCACCAGAGGGCGCCGGGCCGCGTAGAGGGCAAACATCTGTTCGACGAAGGCGATCGAGTTCCGGCGGATGACGGCAGTTGCTTCAAGCGTCTCGACGGCATCCATTCTCACGACCTGGCAAGAACTACAGAAAGAAAATTCGCTTCTTGGTGGAAGCGGTAAACCGGATTGGTGACAAAACCATGTCCCAACCACGGTGATTTGCGGCGTTGCGTGGGTCTGCGAACTGCGCCGCGGCCGATGCGCGCATGGTTAGGCGCAGGGGTTCGGCGCCGTCAATGAGTCGCCGTGCGACCCACGAAGGCATGATCTAGAACATCTGCAACAACCGCCTGAGATAGTCGAGTTCTTCCAGCGGCCGGGCCAGATCGCCCGAGCGGCGGCGGATTTCGTCCAGCAGTTCCTGCGCGCGCAGGTCCGGGTCGTTCTGCACCATGTTCTCGTCCGAGCCGATGCGGGCCGTTTCGCCGGCGCGGCGGCCCAGAGGATCGGTGCCCTGCGGGTCGGCCGAGCCGAAGTTGCGGTCGCCGCCCTGGGCGTCGCGGTTCTGGCGCTGTTCCTCGGCCAGGGCCCGGCCGAATTGCTGCATCCCGTCGCGCAAGGCCTCCATCGCTTCGGCCTGGCGGTCGAGCGCGCCGCCAAGGTCGCCGTCGCGCAGCGCATCCTCGGCCTCTTCCATCGCGCGGCCGGCCCGGTCGAGGCTGCGCCGGCCCTCTTCGCCCTGTTCGGTGCCGTCACCCGGAAGCTGGCCCTGCTGCAACTGGTTCAGCCGTTCGCGCAGCTCGCGCTGGCGGTCGGTCAGACTGCGGTCATCGGTCCCGCCCCCCTGGCCGCGCTGCTGGTTCTGATCCCCGCCCTGCCCCTGTTGCTGCCCCTGTTCTTGGCCCTGTTCCTGGCCCGGCTGCTGGCCCTGACCCTGCTGATCCTGCCCTTGCTGGTCCTGGTTGCGCGGCACGCCCTGGAGGTCGCGGAAGGCATCGTCGGACAGGTTCTGCTGGTCGCGCAAGGTCTGGCCGAGGTCATTCATCGGGCCGTTCTGGCCCTGCCCCTGGCCCTGCTGGCCCTGCACCACCTGCATGTTCTGCATCAGCTGGCGCAGCTGTTCCATCAGTTCGGCCGCCTCGGCGGTGCGGCCTTCCTCCATCAGCTGTTGCAGCTGGTCGAGCATCTGTTGCAGCTGGTCGCCCGACATCATCTGGCCCTGCATCATCTGCTGCTGCTGCTGGTCGCCGGGGTTGCGCTGCGCCTCTTGCGCTAGTTCCCGCATGTATTCGTTCAGCGCCTGCTGCATCTCGCGCATCAGCTGCTCGATCTCTTCGGGCGAGGCGCCGTTGCGGATGGCCTCGTCCAGCCGGTCCTGCGCGCGTTGCAGACGTTCGAAGGCGGATTGAAGGTTGCCGGTTTCCACCATCAGCGCGATGGTCCACAGCTTTTCGGCGATGGCGTCGCGGGCTTCGGTGGACAGGCTGGCCTGTTGCGCCTCAAGCTCGCGCATCAGGACGCGCAGGTGCAGGAAGGCGCGGTCGTGGCGGATGAAGCCTTCGGGCCGGTTGGTCACCGCCTTGAGGAGTTCGACCGCGCGCGGGGCGTTGACGCGGTTCCACAGGATGTCGCGGCGCATCTCGATGATGGCGGCGGCCAGGGGGTCGAAGAAGCGCTTGCCGTGCAGCGTGACGGCATAGGGGGCCGAGCTGCCCTCGTTGCCGGCGGCGTCGATGGCGGTGAAGACCATGGTGACGGGAAGGTTGGCGAAGACGTGTTTCGACAGGTCGTCGACCAGGGTCGAGGTCAGTTCGGTGCGGCTGCCCTTGCGCGGCATCGGCAGGTCGAGGGTGACGGGAGGGGTGGCTTCGGGATCGACTTTCAGGCCGTGGCGGCGGTCGACGCGGTCGAGGTCCAGCGTGATGGTCACGCGGCCGGCGGTGACGCCGTAGTCGTCGCTGGCCTTGAACGGCTGCTTGAAGCGGCCGTCGGCTTCGCGCGTCATCTCGCCGGTGACTTCGATGGTGGGGGCGCGGTCGGGCGTTGCGGTGATCTGCCATTCGCGCCCGCCGGGGCCTTCGATGGCAAGCTCTCCGGATCGGGTGATGGTCAGGTCGTGGACGCCGGTTCTGCCGTTCGGGACGGCGGCGGCGGGCGTGGCCTCGGTGCCCGGAGCGGGCGCGGGGGGCGGGGGGATGTCGGCGACGGTCTGGGCGACGGTCAGGCCGCCTTCGGGGCCGTAGAGGCGGATCTGGAGGCGGGTGCCGGTGGGCACTTCCAGCGCGGGGTCGGTGATGTCGTTGAGGTAGAGCGAGGGCTTGCCGGTATAGGCGGGGGGCTGGGCCCAGGCTTCCCAGCTTGGGCCGGCGGGGGTGGCCAGCGCGGCGCCGGGGGTGAGGCCCGCGACGGATCCGGCCCGCCAGAAGGATCCGAAGAGCGCGGCCATGACGAAGGCGGTCAGCGCGACGTAGCGGAGCGAAAAGCGGTCGCGTGAGGACAGGCGCAGGTCGGGCTGGACGGGGCGGGCGCCGGCGGCGCGGGCGGCCATCCGCTCCTGGTGCGCGCGCCAGACCGCCAGCGAGGCGGGGTCGGCGGTGCCGATCGCCTGGGTGTCGCGCAGGGCCGCGATGGGGCGGCCGGGCATCGTGCTGTCCAGCCGGTCCAGCGCATCCATGGCGGTGGGTTTGCGGAAGCGGCGGATGCCCCAGACCAGCAGGGCGAGCGCGGCAAGGGCAATGGCAGCCCCCACGGCCTGGGCATAGCGGAGCGGACCAAGATCCTGCAGCCCGAAGGCCAGAGCGGCGAGGGTGATGAGGATCAGCGACCACAGCGGCCAGAAGGCCCGGGCAAGCCGTTCGGCCCACAGCCCCGCCAGCGTCAGGCGCATCGGCCAGACAAGCGATTTCAGCGGGGGTTGGGCCTCTGGTCCGGTCATCTCACCTGCCTGCGACCGGACGGCCCGACGCGTTCGGGGTCACAGCCATGGGGGGATGGTATCGCGGTTGAGGATTTCGTCAAAGGTTGGTCTGGCCCGGATGACAGCGAAGTGATCCCCGTGGACGAGCACTTCGGGGATCAGGGGCCGGGTATTGTATTCCGAGGCCATGACCGCCCCGTAAGCCCCGGCAGAACGGAAGGCCAAAAGGTCGCCTTCGGCCACCAGCGGCAGGTCGCGGCCCCTGGCGAAGGTGTCGCCGGTTTCGCAGACCGGGCCGACCACGTCGAATTCCTGGGTCGGGCTGGCGACAGCGGGTTCCGCAACGGGGACGATGTCGTGGTGCGCGCCATACATCGAGGGGCGGACAAGGTCGTTCATCGCGGCGTCGAGGATCAGGAAATCGCGGCCTTCACCGTTCTTCACATAGATCACGCTGGCCACCAGAAGCCCGGCGTTGCCCGAGATGAGGCGACCGGGTTCGATCTCGATCTCGCAGCCAAGGTCGCCCACCGTGCGCTTGATGAGCGCGCCGTAGTCGGTGGGAAGCGGCGGCGCCTCGTTCGAGCGGGTGTAAGGGATGCCAAGCCCGCCACCGAGGTCGAGGCGGGTTATCGTGTGGCCTTCGGAACGGAGGCGGCGGGTCAGGTCGGCGACCTTGAGGTAGGCCTGTTCGAAGGGTTCAAGTTCGGTCAGTTGGCTGCCGATGTGGACGTCGATACCCACGACCCGAAGGCCCGGAAGGCGGGCGGCCTCGGCATAGACTTCCGAGGCGCGGGCGATCGGGATGCCGAACTTGTTTTCCTTCTTGCCCGTGGCGATCTTTTCGTGCGTGCGAGCGTCCACGTCGGGGTTCACGCGGACGGTGACGGGCGCGGTGACGCCGAGGCTGGTTGCCACTTCGGACAGCGCCCGCATCTCGGGTTCCGATTCGACGTTGAACTGGCGGATGCCGCCGGTCAGGGCGAGCTGCATCTCCGCGCGCGTCTTGCCGACGCCGGAGAAGACGATGCGGTCGCCGGGCACTCCGGCAGCCTTGGCGCGCAGGTATTCGCCGCCCGAAACCACGTCCATCCCCGCGCCGAGGTTGCCGAGGGTCTTCAGGACCGCCACGTTCGACAGCGACTTGATGGCAAAGCAGACGAGGTGCGGCAGGGGCGACAGCGCCTCGGTGAACAGGCGGTAGTGCCGGGTCAGGGTGGCGGTGGAATAGACGTAGAAGGGGGTGCCGACGCTGGCGGCGATGTCGGGGATCGCCACGTCCTCGGCGTGGAGGGTGCCGTTCTTGTACAGGAAATGGTCCATCGCTGTCCCCGGGTGCTTCCGCGCCGTCATAGCCGGGTGGAGCGATGGTGCAAAGCGCCGATTTCGTCGAAGAAATCGGTCCAGAATTTTCGAAAATTCCGGGGTCTTCAGGCGCAACCCTTTCGGCGGGAGGATGCAGTCCGGCGACAGCGGCGGTAGCCGGTTCCCTCAGCGTGGGCGGCATGTATAGTCGGTGGCGTTCGGAAAGGGTGCGGCGGATGGCAGTGACGCTGAAAGAGGTGGCGGAACGGGCCGGTGTGTCGCGGTCGGCGGTGTCGCGCACCTTCACCCCTGGCGCCTCGGTCTCGGCCAGGACGCGGGCCAAGGTGGAAAAGGCGGCGGCCGAACTGGGCTATGCGCCGAATGCACTGGCCTCGAGCCTGACCACAGGGCGGACCAAGCTGATCGGCCTGGTGGTGAACAACTTCCGCAACCCTCTGATGCTGGAGGTGTTCGACCTGTTCACCAGGGGCTTGCAGGACCGGGGCTTGCGGCCCCTGCTGGTGAACCTGAGCGGCGCGACCGATCCGGCGGCCACGGTGCGGATGCTGCGGCAGTATTCGGTGGACGGGGTGATCGTGGCCTCCTCGACCCTGCCCTCCAGCTTTGCCGAGGCCTTCAAGGCGGCCGGGCTGCCCGTCGTGCATGCCTTCGGCCGGGCCTCGACCGCGCCGGATGTGTCGGTGGTGGGCATCGACAACGTCGCCTGCGGACGGATGGCGGCCGAGGTGCTGATCTCGCGCGGCTATGCGCGGGTTGGGTTTCTGGGCGGGCCGCGGGGGGCGACCTCCACCCAGGACCGGGCTGCGGGGTTTCTGGGCAGGCTGGCCGAACGGCCGGAGATCGCAGTCAGTGTCAGCTATGCCGAGGACTACACCTTCGACGCCGGTCGCGCCCGGATGCAGCGGCTGCTGGAGGGCGACCGGGCCGAGGCCTACTTCTGCGGCGACGATCTGCTGGCGGTGGGGGCGCTGAGCGCGATCCGCGCGGCGGGTCTGTCGGTGCCTTGGGACGTAGGGCTGATCGGGCTGAACGACATGGAGATGGCGCGCTGGCAGGTGATCGGGCTGACCACGATCCGCCAGCCGGTGGCGGCGATCATCGACGCGGCCATCGAGATCGTGGTGGCGACCATCGAAGCGCCGGACATGGCCCCCGAGGTCAGGCTGTTTCCCTGCGAGGTGGTCGAGCGCGGGACGCTGCGCCCGGTCGCCTGAACGGGCGCAGGGGGCTTGCGGTCCTAGCGGAACATCGGCGGGCGGGCGTCGACCCAGGTGCCGCCAGCCCTGGCCGAAGCGACGGCGGCATGGACGGCGGCCATCGAGCGGACCCCGGCCGGGGCAAGGGGCAGGCCGTCGCGGGCCTCGCCCCGGATCGCATCGGCGAGGTCGCAGTAGATGTTGGCGACGGCCAGCGGAAAGCCTTCCGGGTGGGCGATGGCGACGCGGGACAGGCGTCTGGCCTCGTCATACAGCCCGGCTTCGCCCTTTTCGATGATCTGGGTGCGGCCGCCGACCGGGGTGTAGATCAGCTGGTTCGGCTGTTCGGAGTGCCAGCGCAGGCCGCCGGTCTCTCCGAAAACCTGGATGTCGAAGCCGTGCTGCCGCCCGATGGCGACGGAAGAGGTCCAGAGCCGGCCCACCGTCCCGCGCGACATGCGGAAGTTGACCATGGCGTCGTCTTCCAGCTGGCGGCTGGGAATCGTCGATGCGAAATCGGCGGAGAGCTTTTCCACCTCGTCGTCGCAGATGAAGCTGGCCATGTGCAGCGCATGGATGCCGCAGTCGGCGAACTGGCCGGAGACGCCCGCCATCGCCGGGTCATAGCGCCAGCGGACGCGGGGGTTGTCGGCGTCGGTCGCGTCGGCATGGTGGCCGTGGCTGAAATTCGTCACCACAAGGCGCACCTTGCCGATGTCGCCCGCCCGCACCATGGCGCGGGCCTGGCGGACCATGGGATAGGCGGAATAGCAGTAGTTCACCGCGCAGATGCGCCCCGTCCGTTCGGCGATGCGGGTGATGTCCTCGCCTTCCTCGACCGTCATCGTCATCGGCTTTTCGCACAGCACATGGAACCCGGCCTCCAGGAAGGCGCGGGTGATCTCGTAATGGGTGGAGTTCGGGGTGGCGACGGTCACCAGGTCGATCCGGTCGGCGCGGCTGCGTTCGCCCTCCAGCATTTCCTTCCAGTCGCCATAGGCGCGGTCGGGTGCGATGCCGAGCCGTTGCGCATAGGCGCGCCCGGCCTCGGGCCGGTGGTCCAGCGCGCCTGCGACGAAGGCGAAATGCCCGTCCGCCTGCGCGCCCAGCCGATGCGCCGGGCCGATCTGGCTGCCTTCGCCACCGCCGATCATGCCCCAGTTCAGTTTTGCCATGGTCGGACCCTTCAGAAGCCGATGGATTTCAGATATTCGCGGTTGCGCCGTGCGTCGTCGATGGGATGCACGTCCAGCGTCGGGTCGCAGTCCTGTTCGACGGTGCACCAGCCCTGGTAACCCGCATCCAGAAGGATCTGGCGGACGGCCGGAAAATCGACATCGCCCTGACCGAGGTTGCAGAAGATGCCCTGGCCGCAGGCCTCGTAGAAGCCGGTGCCTTTCGCGATGGCATCGGCCTTCACCACCGGGTCGATGTCCTTGAAGTGCATGTAGGAGATCCGCCCGATATGGCGGCGCATGAAGGCCACCGGATCGTAGCCGGCGAAGGAGTGGTGGCCGGTGTCGAAGCAGATCTTCAGGATCTTTTCGTCCACCTCGTCCAGAAGCCGTTCGAGTTCCGGTTCAAAGTCGATGAAGCCCGCAGCATGGGCGTGGATGCCGACGGTGAGGCCGAATTCCTCGGTCCCAAGCCGGGCGATGGTGGCGATCCGGTCGCGGAAGGCGGTCCATTCGGCGCAGTCCATCTGCTCGGCGGCATCGGCCCGGCCTGCGGTGGGAGCGCGGCGGGGGGAGATACTGTCGATCAGCACCAGATGCTGCGCGCCGTGGGCGGTCAGCGCGCGGCAGGTGCGCCATGCGGCGTCGCGCACGTCATCCCAGGCGGCGGGGTCGTGGAATGGGCGGAAGACTACGCCGCCGATCAGGTCGAGGCCGTTTTCCTCCAGCGCGTCGAACAGGATCGCCGGGTCCTCGGGCATGAAGCCGATGGGGCCAAGCTCGATACCCGTGTAGCCCGCATCGGCGCAGTCCTTCAGGACCTGCCGCCAGGGCGGGTTGCGCGGGTCGCCTGCGAATTCGACGCCCCAGGAACAGGGCGCATTGCCGATGCGGATGGTCATTTGGTCCTCATGTGGCGGGAACGGCGACCCAGCGGCCGCTGTCGGATGACTGGAAGGCGGTTTCGACGATCTGCGACACGGCAAGCCCGTCGCGGAAGGTGGGCCAGACGGGGTGGCCGGTCTCGATGGCGGTCAGGAAGTCGCGCGCCTCGATGATGATCTGGTCCTGATAGCCGGTGCCGTGGCCGGGGCCCTGGCAGAAGGCGAGGTAATCCGGGTGGCAGGGTCCGGTCAGGATGCGGGTGAAGCCGCGCGCGGCCTCTGGCCCCTCAGCGCGGTAGAGGTGGACGGCGTTCTGGTCCTCCTGATCGAAGCGGATCGCGCCTTTGGTGCCGTGGATTTCATAGGCATAGCCCATCTTCCGGCCCGTCGCGGTGCGGCTGATGTAGAGATGGCCCATCACGCCAGAGGCGAAGCGGAGCATGATCTGGGCGTGGTCGTCGTTCGTCACCGCCTCGGGACCATTCGGGCCGGGACGCAGGCCATGGACCGTCTCGATCCGGGCGTTCAGTTCCGCGACCGGACCCATCAGAGCCAGCATGCAGTTGATCGGATGCGGAGCCAGGTCGCCCATGCAGCCGTTCGCCCGGTCGCGGGTGCGCCAGTTGGCGGGAAGCGTCGGGTCGGCCAGGAAATCCTCGGTATGTTCGCCGCGGAACCAGGTGATGTCGCCGAGGACGCCCTGCGCCAGAAGCTGGCGGACGAACTGCGTGGCCGGGGTGCGGACGTAGTTGAAGCCGATCATGTTCGGCAGGCCGGAGGCTTCGGCAGCTGCGGTCATGGCGCGGGCGTCCTCCAGCGAGGCGCCCAGCGGCTTTTCGCAGAACACGGGTTTTCCGGCGGCAAAGGCGGCCTCGGCAATCGCGCGGTGGGTGGATTGGGGCGAGGCGATGACCACGGCCTGCACCTTGGGGTCGGCGACAAGGTCCTGCCAGTCGCTGGCGGCACGGGCGAAGCCGTAGGCCTTGGCGTAGGTTTCGGCCGAGGCTTGCGAGGTGGCGGCGATCACCTCCAGCCGGGGGCGGAGCCTGGTGTTGAAGACCGGGCCCACGGCGGAATACGCCACGGCATGCGCCTTGCCCATGTAGCCGCCGCCGACCAGTCCGATCCCGATCTGTGTCATGTCATGGTCCTGCCCGGCGGCATGTGCCGTTGGTGTTGCAACCGGTTGCAAAAGTTGTATCGTGGCCTTTGAAGGCGCGCAAGTCCCTCTGTGGGGCTGCGGGCGGGGGTGGAGCGCGGGATGGCAGAGCTGGAACGGCTGAGGGGACGGAACTTTCTGGTCATCGGCCGGGCCGGGATGGACCTGTACGCCGATCCTGCGGGCACGCGGATCGAGGAGGCAAGCCGGTTCGTCGCGCATCTGGGCGGGTCCTCGGCCAATATCGCGGTGGCGCTGGTCAGGCAGGGCTGCAAGGCGGCGCTGCTGACGCGGGTGTCGGACGATGCGGTGGGGCGGTTCTGTCTGGCGCAGCTGGACGGCTATGGCGTGGACCGGACGCTGGTGCGGGTCGAGGGCGGCGAGGCGCGCAACTCTTTGGCGGTGGTGGAGACGCGGGTCGAGGACTGCCAGTCGGTGATCTACCGCAACGGTGCGGCGGATTTCGCGATGGTCGCGGCGGATGTCGAGGCGGTGGATTACGCGAAGTTCTCGGCGCTGGTCACCACGGGGACGGTGCTGGCGGCGGAACCTTCAAGGTCGGCGGCGTTCCGGGCCTTCGATCTGGCGCGGGCTGCCGGGCTGCCCCTGGTCTTCGACGTGGATTACCGGCCCTATTCCTGGCCTTCGGCTGCGGTCGCCGCCGAGACCTATTCCCGCGCGGCGGCCCTGTGCGATGTGATCGTCGGCAATGATGTCGAGTTCGGCTTCATGGCCGGGCATCCCGACCGTGGTCTGGACAAGGCGCGTGAGTTGGTGGCCGAGGGGGCGCAGGTCGTCGTCTACAAGATGGGCGAGAAGGGGGCGGTCACGATCACCCGCGAGGGCGAGTTTGCGACCGGCATCTACCCGACGCGGGCGCTGAAACCGACCGGGGCCGGGGACAGTTTCCTTGGCGCTTTCCTTGCGGGCCTGGCTTCGGGCCTGCCGGTGAAGGCCGCCGTGCTGCGCGGCTCGGCAGCGGCGGCGATGGTGGTGGCGCGGGTCGGCTGCGCCCCGGCGATGCCGGATCTGCCGGAGCTTGACGATTTTCTAACCACCCACCCCGGCCCAAGTGCCTGAAGGGACATCCGATGCACATCCCCCCCCATGACAACCGGAACCGCGCCATCGTCGATCGGGACGATCCCTTGGTCCCGCTGGTCTATTTCAACATCGTCCGGCTGAAACCCGGCGAGCATTTCGACTATCGCACCCCGGGCTACGAGACCTGCGTGGTCCCGGCGACGGGAACGGTGAAGGTAGAGGTCGGGGGCGAGGTCTTTGCCGATATCGGCAACCGGGGCGTCGATGTCTGGGATGGAGAGCCGGAGGGGGTTTATGTGCCCAGTGGCACCGGCACGCGGATCACGGCGCGGACGGCGACGGAGTGCTTTGTCGCGGGGGCGAAGTTCGACGAGGCGCTGAGCCCCTTTGCGGTGCGTTCGGGCGATCTGGATGTGGTGCAATACGGGTCGGACGAGACGAAGACTCACCGGAAGATCAAGCATATCCTGGGGACCAGGTATCACGACCGGGTGGGGCGGCTTCTGGTGAGTGAGCTGTTCACCGTGGGCGCGGGGGGGTGGTCGGGGTTTCCGTCGCACAAGCATGACACCGACCGCCTGCCGGAGGAGACGCGGCATGACGAGTGCTACAATTTCCGCTTCCGGCCCGATTATGGCTCGGGGCTCCAGATGTTGCAGCGGGTGGATAACGAGCCGGGGGATGCGTACCACATCATGAACCGGTCCACCGTGCTGATCGACAAGGGCTATCACCCCTGCTGCGCGCTGCCGGGGTATGAGATGTACTATTTCACCATCCTGGGCGGGCAGTCGCAGCGCAGTCTGAAGCAGTACTTCCAGCCGACCCATGCGGCGCAGGTGCAGACGATCCCGGGGATCATGGACATGGTGGCCAAGTTCAGATGATCGCCACGCTGGCAGAGGTGCTGGGGCCTGCCCTGAGGGACGGTTACGCCGTGCCGGGGCTGGTGTGCCTTGGCTGGGAGGACGCGCGGGCCTATGTCCGGGCGGCCGAGGCAGAGCGGGCTCCGCTGATCCTGCAGGCAGGACCGGGGGCGCGGGCGCATATGCCGGTGGCGGTCTGGGGGGCGATGTTCCGGGCTTTGGGGGAAGCCGCCTCGGTGCCGGTGGTGGCGCATCTGGACCATGGGCTGACGGTGGGGGACGCCCGTGCGGCGATTGCGGCGGGGTTCACCTCGGTGATGATCGACGGGTCGGCTTTGCCGCTGGAGCAGAACATCCACCTGACGGCAGAGGTCGCGGCGCTGGCCCATGCGGCGGGGCTGTCCTGCGAGGGGGAGCTTGGTGTCGTCGGCTATGCCGGGGGCAAGGCCTCGACCGGGACCGACCCGGATGAGGCGGCGCGGTTCGCGCGCGAGACGGGTGTGGATGCGCTGGCGGTGTCGGTGGGCAATGTCCATTTGCAGCAGGACGCGGGTCAGGGGCTGGACCTGGCGCTGATCAGGCGGATCGAGGCGGTGACGGATGTGCCGCTGGTGATCCATGGCGGGTCGGGGGTGCCGGTGGATCAGCGCGCGATGCTGGCGGCGGGGTCGCGGATCGCCAAGTTCAACGTCGGAACGGAGTTGCGCATGGCCTTCGGCGCGGCGCTGCGCGAGGCGGTCGCCCGCGACCCGGCGCGGTTCGACCGGATTGCCATCCTGCGCGACACGGAGGAGCCGGTGACGGAGGCGGCGCGGGCGGTGTTCCGGGGCATGGGGGCGTCAAACCGGGTGTAGCGCCGGCGAAGGGTCCCGCCGGCGCTGGATGTCTGTCCTGCCCCGGATGGCGGCATCAGCCTCGCGGTGGCCGTTGTCCGGGTCGCAGACTTTGCCTTCGGTGCCCGAAGGGCTTCCTCGGTCACCAGCGCGCAGGGGGGGATGTAGCCAGAGCAGGGCTGACCCCGGATGGCCCGGTTCAGCTTGTCGACCAGCTGCCAGCCCGGGGGGGTCAGGGGCTCGGCGACGGTCACGGCCGGATACTGGCCGCTGCGAAGGCTCTGGAAGGCGGCTTCCGAGCCATCACCCGCAAAGCCGTTCCGCCGCGCGCTGGTTGGCGCCGATGGCATGGAGACAGCGGCCGATGGGGGCGTAGTCGGGCACGACCCGGAGGATCAGGGTGATGGCCAGGAGGACGAAAGCGGTGTTCGGCAGGCCGGGGAAGAAGGGGTCTATGATCGTGCAGAAGGCATCGGGAAGCTGGCAGACCCTCTGGCGCCCCCGCTGTGCCGGAGGGCAAGGGCGCAGAGGATCGTGTCGGTTCCCGGCGTGGCGATGAAGCTGTCGATGCGGGCGACCTCGACGAGAAGGCCGTTGAGCGCCCCGAAGATGGTGCCAATGATCCGGACGATGCAGACAGCGATTGGCGAGGGGAGTCCGTCGAGGTTCAGCAGGCTGATCGTGAGGCTGTGCCAGAGGACGATGCCGTAGCCCCCGGTCAGGTCGATGCGTCCCGCGACCATCGGAAGAACCGCAGCGAGGGAGGGAAGCGCGAAGATCGCCTTGTCCGAAAGGATGGAGCGGAGGTTGAGGAGCGTCGGGAAGGTGTTCGGCAGGAGGAACGGAAGGAACAGGATCGCACCATTAAACCGTGGGATCGAACACCTAATCACCGTCCCCGTCCTTGCCTTCTACCTTTACCCGCAGAAAGCCTGCATCGCGTCGATCGCCTCGACCGGCGTGAAGGGCTGAGGAGTCCGCTATGGCGTTCAAACACAAGGATCTCTGGTTCTGGGACAGCTGGTATGTCCGGGACGGCGACATCTGGCACGGCTATTTCCTGCAAGCGCCGAAGTCGTTGGGCGACCCCGATGCGCGGCATCTGAACGCGACCCAGCGCCATGCGGTGTCGAAGGATCTGGTCAACTGGACCGACATGGGCACGACGTTCGAGCCGCAAAGGAACGGCGCCGCCTGGGACGACAGCACGACCTGGACCGCATCGGTGGTCAGGGGCGACGACGGGCTGTGGCATCTGTTCTACACCGGCACCTGCCTGGCCGAGCAGTCGCTGTATCAGCGGATCGGCCATGCGACCTCCACCGACCTGCACAACTGGACCCGTGTGGGCGACGGGCTGGCCCTGGACCTGACCGGGCCGAACGCCGACTGCTACGAGAAGGACCACGCCATCGGCCACTGGCACGACCGCGCGATGCGTGACCCCTGGGTGATGAAGGACCCCGAGGGCAAGGGCTGGCTGATGTATTTCACCGCCCGCGTGCCGGGCGTTCCCGAACCCAACGCCGGCGGAGCGATCGGCTTTGCCACCTCTCCCGACCTGATGAGCTGGACCCTGCTGCCCCCGGTGTTTCACGGCGGCTTCGGTCAGCTGGAGGTGCCGCAGGTGTTTCAGGCGGGCAGGCACTGGTACTGCCTGTTCTGCACCTTCTCTATCCACTGGTCCGAACAATACCGCCGCGACAACCCGCAGGCCCCGGTCACCGGCAGCCACTACCTGATCGCCGATCATCCGCGCGGCCCCTGGCGCATCGCGCCGGGTGCCTTCCTTGACGGGGCCGAGCCCTGCCGCCGCTATGCCGCCCGCATCGTGGATGGCCCGCAGGGTCTGGTGATCCTGGGGTTTTCCGACAGCGGCAAGGCGAGTTTCGGCGGTTACATCATGGACCCCGAGCCGGTGCGCATCGGCCCGGGCGGCCTTTTGCAGATCGAACCCCTTGCCCGGGCGGCGGAGTAGCAGATGGCACGCGTATCGCTGAGGAACGTCAGGAAAAGCTATGGCACCGCCCATGTCATCAAGGGCGTCGATATCGAGATCGAGGACGGCGAGTTCTGCGTCTTCGTCGGCCCTTCGGGCTGCGGCAAGTCAACCCTCCTGCGGATGATCGCGGGACTGGAGGACATCACCTCGGGCGAATTGCGCATCGGCGAGCGGCTGGTGAACGACCTGCCGCCCAAGGATCGCGGCGTGGCGATGGTGTTCCAGTCCTACGCCATCTTCCCGCACATGACGGTGCGCGAGAACGTGGCCTTCGGGCTGACCATCGCCGGGGCCTCGAAGGCGGAAAAGGACGCCAAGGTGGCCGAAGCCGCGCGCATCCTTCAGATGGAGCATCTGCTGGACCGCCGGCCCAGCCAGCTTTCGGGCGGCCAGCGCCAGCGCGTCGCCATCGGGCGGGCCATCGTGCGGAAGCCAGAGGTGTTCCTGTTCGACGAGCCCCTGTCGAACCTGGATGCCGCGCTGCGGATGGACATGCGGATGGAGATCGGCCGTCTGCTTCAGCAGCTTGGCACCAGCATGATCTATGTCACCCACGAGCAGGTCGAGGCGATGACGCTGGCGGACACGATCGTGGTGCTGAAGGACGGCAACCCACTGATCGCCGCCCTGTCGCATGACGCGGTCTTCGACATCAGGGCGCAGATGAACCTGGATTTCGACCCCGGCAAGGCGCACCTTTTCGCCGAGGACGGCTCGGCCGCCGGCTCACGCCACTGAGGGGCGCGAGCGCAGGAACAGATACAGGGGCAGCCCGCAGCTGACCCCGATGCCGAAGGTTGCGGGGATGGCCAGCAGGCCCAGCCAGTCGCGCCGGCTGGCGCTTTCGGCCAGGACCCAGACCGTCAGGGCGATGGCGGCGATGGTCAGATCCCAGGTCAGGCCGGTGGTCGAGGCATTGACGTACCAGGCGTCGATCAGCCCGCCAAGGCCGGTCCCCGTCTCGCGCATGTAGGTCAGGAACCAGTACATCGGATGCACCGCGCCCCAGAGGGCAAGGGCCAGATAGGCAAACCGAAGCGGGGTCATCTGAACACCGCGCCGACCTTGACCTCGCCCGAAAGCGCAGCCCCGCGCGAGGGCGGCTCGGGCGGGCCATCCGCGCCGCAGGCGGCCAGGATCAGGCAGGCGATGCACAGCACACGGGGCATCATCACGCTCAATCCTCGATCGTGACGGTCGCACCGCCGACCTTGCCGGACAGGGCGGGGCTTACCGACACTCCGTTGGCGCCGAAGGTCATGTTGGTGGTCAGCATCGGGTCCTGGCAGGCCGCAAGAACCAGAAGCGCGGGAAGCAGCAGGGCTTTCATCGTCATCTCCCTGATCGGTGGCGGCAGGTTAGCACCGCCGGTTGCGGCCGTCACCCCAGCGCCTTTTGCCAGCGCGCGATCTGGGCGCGGACCTGATCCGGCGCGGTGCCGCCGTAAGAGGTGCGGCTGCGGACCGAGTTTTCAACGCCAAGGACGCCGAACACGTCGGCGGTGATTCCCGCATGGACCGACTGCATCTGCTCCAGCGTCAGGTCAGGCAGGTCGCAGCCCTTGCGTTCGGCCATCGCCACCAGCGCGCCGGTGACATGATGCGCCTCGCGGAACGGCAGGCCCAATGCCTTGACCAGCCAGTCGGCCAGGTCGGTCGCGGTGGAAAAGCCCGACGCGGCGGCGGCCTTCAGCACCTCGCGGTTGGCGGTCATGTCGCTGACCATCCCGGTCATCGCGGCCAGGCCCAGCATCAGGCTGTCGGCGGCGTCGAAGACCTGTTCCTTGTCCTCCTGCATGTCCTTGGAATAGGTCAGCGCCAGGCCCTTCATCACGGTGAACAGCGCCACCGTGGCCCCGAGGATGCGCCCCAGCTTGGCGCGGAGGAGTTCCGCCGCGTCCGGGTTCTTCTTCTGCGGCATGATCGAGGAGCCCGTGGTCCAGCGATCCGACAGCCGCACGAAGCGGAACTGGGCCGAGGACCAGATCACCAGTTCCTCGGCGAACCGGGACAGGTGCATGGCGCAGATCGAGGCGGCCGCAAGGAATTCCAGCGCGAAGTCGCGGTCGGAGACGGAATCGAGGCTGTTCGCCGTGGGCCGGTCGAAACCCAGCGCCCTGGCGGTCATGTGCCGGTCGATGGGGAACGAGGTTCCGGCCAGCGCCGCAGCCCCAAGCGGGCATTCGTTCATCCGGTTGCGGGCATCCTGAAACCGGCTGCGGTCGCGGGCGAACATCTCGACATAGGCCATCATGTGGTGGCCCCAGGTGACGGGCTGGGCGGTCTGGAGATGGGTGAAGCCGGGCATCACCCAATCCGCCCCGGCCTCGGCCTGCGCCAGGAAGGCGCGCATCAGCCCGGTCAGCCCGGCGATGGCCTGATCGCACTGGTCGCGGACCCAGAGCCGGAAGTCCACCGCGACCTGGTCGTTGCGGCTGCGCGCGGTGTGCAGGCGCTTGCCCGCCTCGCCGATCCGTTCGGTCAGGCGGGCCTCGATGTTCAGGTGGATGTCTTCCAGATCGGGGGTGAAGGGGAAGTTTCCGGCCTCGATCTCTGACAAGATCGCGAGCAGCCCTTCCCCGATCGCCTCGGCGTCCTTAGAAGAGATGATGCCTTGCGCGGCCAGCATGGCTGCATGGGCCCGGCTGCCCGCGATGTCCTGGGCGTAGAGCCGCTGGTCGAAGCCGATCGAGGCGTTGATCGCCGTCATGATCGCGCTGGGACCTTCGGCGAAGCGCCCGCCCCACATCGTGTTGGCGGATTTCGGGTCGCGGGGGTCGGACATGGGCGTAGCCTTTGGAGTGAGAAGCGTGCGGAAATTGCTGGTCGTCCTCTACACGGCCTTCCTGATCGGTGCAAATCCGGGCTTGTCCGACGTGGCTGCCCTGCGCGACGGCGACATGAAGAAGCTGATGCTGCACGAAGCCCCGGTGCCGGTGCCCGAGGCCGTGCTTCTGGACGCAGAGGATGCGGCACATTCCCTTGCCGACTATCGCGGCAAATGGGTGGTGCTGAACTTCTGGGCCACCTGGTGCGCGCCCTGCCGGCAAGAGATGCCCTCGCTGGACCGGCTTCAGGCGGCGATGCCCGAGATTGCGGTGGTGCCCGTGGCGACCGGGCGCAATGCGGTGGAGGGGATCCGGCGATTCTTTGAGCAGGCAGAGGTGAAGGGCCTGCCGATCCTGCGCGATCCGAAATCCGATCTGGCGCGGGCGATGCATGTGATGGGCCTGCCGGTCACCGTGATCCTGAACCCCGAAGGCCAGGAAGTCGGCCGGCTGATCGGGGATGCCGAATGGGACAGTGACAGCGCCAGGGCGATCATGGCGGCGCTGGTGGCGGGGTTCTGACAAATTCCTTCGAAGGAATTTGCAAATCTTTTCGAAAAGATTTGGTCCTACAGATCAAACGTCGCGAAGACCGGGACGTGGTCCGACGGCTGCTCCCACCCCCGCACCGGGCGCAGGATGCGGCTGCCATGGGCCGCGCCGGAGATATCGGGGGTGGCCCAGATATGGTCGAGCCTGCGGCCCTTGTCGGCCCCGTCCCAGTCGGGGCTGCGATAGCTCCACCAGCTGTAAAGCCTCCCCTGCGGAATGTCCTGCCGGGTCACGTCAACCCAACGGCCTGAGTCCATCGCCTGGCCCAGATGCTCGACTTCGATCGGCGTGTGGCTGACGATCTTCAAGAGCGCCTTGTGGTCCCAGACGTCATCCTCGCGGGGCGCGATGTTCAGATCGCCCACCAGGATCGCCTTTTCCGGCCGGTCGGCGTGGAAGTGGTCGCGCATCTGGATCAGGAAATCGAGCTTCTGGCCGAACTTGAGGTTCTGCTCACGATCCGGGATGTCACCGCCCGCGGGGACATAGAAGTTGTGGATCGTGACCCCGTTGTCCAGCCGCGCCGCGACATGCCGCGCGTGACCCAGGGTCGCGAAGTCATGGCCGCCTGCATCGGTGATCGGCAGCTTGGACAGGATCGCCACGCCGTTATAGCCCTTCTGCCCGCGCGCCACGATGTGGCAGTAGCCCAGCGCGCGAAAGCCCTCCATCGGGATCAGCTCCACCGGGCACTTGCATTCCTGAAGGCAGAGGATGTCCGGCGCCTCTTCGGCCATCAGCCGCGTGACCAGCGCCTCGCGCAGGCGGATGGAGTTGATGTTCCAGGTGGCAAGGGTGAAGGGCATGGCGGGTCTCCTGTCGCGGCGACCCTAGGGGGAAGGCCGGGCGACCTCAACCACAGAAAAAAGGCCGGGCACGAAGCCCGGCCAGGTCCAACAGGGAGGATGCCGCGCCATAACCCCGACGCGACCAGGGGAACTTGCTGCACAACCCGTGCATGAGGAAAAGGTAGCAAGCGAATCCGGCAACAATAAGCCCTAAGCGGCAAGATTTCGTGTTTGTTGCAAGGCAGCCGCATTGTGGCCGCCCTGCAACGAGCCGTCAGGCCACCAGCCGATAGCCACCGCTTTCCGTCACCAGAAGCCGCGCGTTCGAGGGATCGGGCTCGATCTTCTGGCGCAGGCGGTAGATGTGGGTTTCCAGCGTATGGGTGGTGACGCCGGCGTTGTAGCCCCAGACCTCGTGCAAGAGGACATCCCGCGCCACCACACCGCTGGTCGAGCGGTAGAGGTATTTCAGGATGTTGGTTTCCTTCTCGGTCAGGCGGATCTTCCTGTCCTTCTCGTCCACCAGCAACTTCTGCGCGGGCTTGAAGGTGTAAGGCCCAAGCTGGAACACCGCATCTTCCGATTGTTCATGGGTCCGAAGTTGCGCGCGGATGCGGGCCAGCAGGACCGGGAACTTGAAGGGCTTGGTCACATAGTCGTTGGCGCCCGCGTCCAGACCCAGGATCGTGTCGCTGTCGGTGTCATGCCCGGTTAGCATCAGGATCGGGCACTTCACGCCCTGCTTGCGCATCCGGCGGCACAGCTCGCGCCCGTCGGTGTCGGGCAGGCCCACATCGAGGATGACCAGATCGAACAGCCCGGCCTTGACCTTCTCCATCCCCTCGGCGCCGGTTCCGGCCTCGAACACGTCGAAATCCTCGGTCATCACCAGCTGTTCGCTCAGCGCCTCGCGCAGGTCTTCGTCGTCATCGACCAGCAGGATCTTCCGCAGTCCGGCCATCGGGTCCTCCATTGCTGCTTTCGGTTCAGATGCGCCCCGATCACAAAGCCTGCAAGATTTGCAACGAAATGCTCACGCGGACGTGTCGGTTCCGCGCCTCATGTTTCAATTTCGCCGGGCCGGGGCTATGGATGGGGGCATGAGCCTGCGCCTGTCCATTGCCGAACGCCTGACCCGAGCCCGGGGCGACCTGCGCATGGGGGTGCCCGTGGTCCTGGCCGGAGCGGGCGAGGCAGCCCTGGTCGCCGCGGTGGAGACGCTGGATGCTGCGCGGCTTGCCGATCTGCGCCTGTTCGGCGCGCCGGTCCTGGCGATCACCGCGCGGCGGGCCGAGACGCTGAAGGCGCGGGCCTATGACGGCGATCTGGCGCGGGTGGTGCCCCCGGCGGATGCGGGGCTGCACTGGCTGCGGTCGGTCGCGGACCCGGCCGACGACCTGCGCACCCCGATGAAGGGGCCGCTGCAATCCCTGCGTGAAGGTCCGGCCGATCTGGCCCGCGCCGCGCTGGGTCTAGCCAAGTCCGCGCAGCTTCTGCCCGCCGCCCTGCTGGTTCCCTTGAACAACGCGCTGCCGCTGGCAGGGTCGCATGGGCTGACGCTGTTGACGCTGGACGAGATTTCCCCCGCCTTGGCCGCCTTGCCGCCGCTGGAAGAGGTCGTCTCCGCCCGGGTGCCGCTGGTGGCCTCCAGTGCGGGACGGGTGCATGTGTTCCGCCCCGACGACGGCGGCGAGGAGCATTACGCCATCGAGATCGGCCGCCCGGACCGCGACAAGCCCGTCCTCGCCCGGCTGCATTCGGCCTGTTTCACCGGCGATGTGCTGGGGTCGCTGAAATGCGACTGCGGGCCGCAACTGCGCGCGGCGCTGGCGCAGATGGGCGAGGAAGGGGCGGGGGTTCTGCTCTATCTCAACCAGGAGGGCCGCGGCATCGGGCTGGCCAACAAGATGCGGGCCTATTCCTTGCAGGATCAGGGCTTCGACACGGTCGAGGCCAATCACCGGCTGGGATTCGAGGATGACGAGCGCGACTTCCGCATCGGGGCGGAAATCCTGCGCAAGCTGGGCTTTTCCAGCGTGCGGCTTCTGACCAACAATCCGAAGAAGCTGGCGATGATGGAGGGCTGCGGCCTGCACGTCACCGAGCGCGTGCCGCTGCGCGTCGGCGAGACGGCCGAGAACCGCGCCTATCTGGCGACCAAGGCGGCGAAGTCGGGGCATCTTCTGTGAAACCCGCCGACCTTGTGGTCACCCCGATGGGCCTGCGCTTTCTGGGCCGCCGCTTTCCCTGCACCATCGGGCGCGGCGGCATCGTTCCCCCGGGACAGAAGCGCGAAGGCGACGGGGCGACGCCGGCGGGGGTGCATCGGCTGGTCGGCATGCTCTATCGCCCCGACCGGCTGCTCCGCCCAGCGGATTGGGCGCTGCCGATCGGCCCTTCGGACCTGTGGTCGGACGACCCGGAGGACCCGGACTACAACCTGATGGTCCGCGCGCCGCACGGTTACCGCCACGAACGCCTGCGCCGGGCCGATCCGATGTATGATCTGGTCATCCTCACCGACTGGAACTGGCCCCATGCCGAACCGGGCAAGGGCTCGGCCATCTTCCTGCACCAGTGGCGCCGGCCCGGCGCGCCCACCGCCGGCTGCATCGCCCTGCCGCGCCGCGCCCTGCTTTGGATCGCGCCGCGCATCACCCATCAGACACGGTTGATCGTGCCCGGCTGACCTCTTTCCAAAACGCTTTGGCCCCGCTAACCTGTGCCCGTCGCGGGGAGGATTGCATGGCAAGGACGACGACGGCCAGCGACGAGCTGTTCGACCTGCGGCTGGCCCGCTCTGCCCCCGACCTGTTCCCGATGCTGGAGGCGCTGTACGGCGCGCGCACGGACTATCCGGCCTTTCGCGACCGGCTGATCCGGGTCCTGCGCAAGGGCTGGGCCGACCGGCCCGAGGACCTGAAACGGCTTGACCTGCAACGCGACCTGGAGCCGGACTGGTTCCAGCGTCCGGAGATGGCGGGCTATGTCTTCTACATCGACCGCTTCAACGGCGATCTGAAGGGCGTGCTGGAGAAGCTGGACTATCTGGAAGACCTCGGCATCACCTATGTCCACCTGATGCCCTGCCTGAAGCCGCGGCCGGGCGACAGCGACGGCGGCTATTCGGTGATGGATTACCGCCGGATCAACCCGGCCTTCGGCACGATGGCGGATTTCGAGGCGGTCAGCCGCGCTTTGCGCGCGCGGGGCATGTCGCTCTGCGTGGACCTGGTGCTGAACCACACCGCGAAAGAGCACGCCTGGGCCAGGAAGGCGGCGAAGGGCGACCCGAAGTATCGGGACTACTATCTGATGTTCGACAGCCCCGACCTGCCGCAGCTTTACGAACAGACCCTGGTCGAGGTCTTCCCCGACAACGCGCCGGGCAACTTCACCCATTACCCCGACATCGGGACATGGGTCTGGACCACCTTCAACGAACACCAGTGGGACCTGAACTGGGCCAATCCGGCGGTGTTCCTGGAGATCGTCGAGGTGATGCTGTTCCTGGCCAACAAGGGCGTCGATGTGCTGCGTCTGGACGCGGTGGCCTTCATGTGGAAACGCCTTGGCACCCGCTGCCAGTCGGAACCCGAGGTGCACATGATTCTTCAGGCGCTGCGGGCCTGTTCGCGCATCGCCTCGGCCGCCGTGATCCACCTGGAGGAAGCCATCGTCGCGCCGGCCGAGATGCTGCCGTATCTGGGACGCGGGCGGCATGACGGCAAGGAAGGCAATCTTGCCTACCACAACAGCCTGATGGTGCAGTTCTGGTCCGCGCTGGCGACCCGCGACGTGCGGCTGATGACGCATGTCCTGGCCACGCATTTCCCCGACCGGCTGACCAACGCGACCTATGCCACCTATATCCGCTGCCACGACGACATCGGCTGGGCGGTGACCGACGCGGACGCGGCGGCGGTCGGGCTTTCGGGTCATGCGCATCGCAACTTCCTGTCCGATTTCTACGAGGGCAGCTTTCCCGGCACCTTCGCCCGGGGCGCCCTGTTCCAGGTGAACGAGGCGACGGGGGACAAGCGGATCTCGGGCAGCTTCGCTTCGCTGGCCGGGCTGGAGACGGCGCGGGACGATGGCGCGCGCGACCTGGCAGTGCAGCGCATTTTGCTGGGCCATGCGCTGATCGCGGCCTGGGGCGGCATCCCGCTGATCTACATGGGCGACGAGCTGGCGCTTGTGAACGATGACAGCTACCGCGACGATCCCGACCATGCCCATGACAGCCGTTGGGTGCACCGCCCCAGGATGGACTGGGCGCTGGCCGAGGCGCGCCACCGGGACGAGACGCCCTCGGCCCGGGTGTTCCGGGGCGTCCGGCACATCCTGGCGCGGCGGCGGGCCACGGCCGGGCTGCACGCGGCCCATCCGGTGCGGGTGGTGTCCTCGGGCAACAATGCTGTGCTGGCGGTCCAGCGCCTGGCGCCGACCGGCACGCTGCTCTGCCTGTTCAACTTCACCGAGACCTGGCAGCACCTGCCCGAGCCCCGGGTCCGTGCGCTGGGGGTCGTCCGCCTGTGGGACGCCCTGTCCGAGGCCGAGGTGACGCCGCATGACGGGCAGATCGTGCTGCCCCCCTATGCGCGGGTCTGGCTGACCTGAGGTTCCGCTTCGCCCGGCCTATCGGGCGGGATAGGCCCGTGCCCCGAAGATCGCGCTGCCGACGCGCACATGGGTCGCGCCATGGGCAATGGCGGTCTCGAAATCGCCGCTCATCCCCATCGACAGGCCGGACAGCCCGTGATCCGCCGCCATCCGCGCCAGAGCCGCGAAATGCGGGGCGGGGTCCTGATCCTCGGGCGGGATGCACATCAGGCCCACGGGGGCGAGGTCCATCGCCCGGCAGTCCTTCAGGAAACCGGGAAGGTCGGCCGGCAGGACCCCGGCCTTCTGCGGCTCGGCGCCGGTGTTCACCTGGACGAAAAGCTGGGGCAGCGCGCCCCGGGCCTGCTGCAACCCCGCCAGCCTCGCGGCCAGCGAGGGGCGGTCCAGCGTGTGGATCGCGTCGAACAGGTCCACGGCGACCTTGGCCTTGTTGGTCTGCAAGGGGCCGATCATGTGCAGCTCCAGCGGCCCGAACCTGTCACGCCAGGCAGGCCATTTCGCCGCCGCCTCTTGCACATAGTTCTCGCCAAAGACGCGGTGGCCTTCGGTCAGCACCGCCTCGACCCGCTCTGCCGGCTGGACCTTGGACACGGCGATCAGCCGGACCGACCCCTCGGCCCGCCCCACCGCCCGTTCCGCCGCCCGCATCCGCGCCAGGATATCCGCAAGTGCCATCACGCCCCCCGTTTCCATGGCAAGGTAACGGCCCGGCCGCAAAAGAAAAGAGCGGGCAGGGCCCGCTCTTTCCGGTTGTCCGGTCCGTCCGGATCAGAACTTGAACGACAGACCGAGGTCGGCGATGGTGTCGTCCACCGACGAGTCGTCCACTTTCACGATGCCGCCGACAACCTTGGCACCGCCGCCCAGGTCGTAGGCCGCACCGATACCGTAGTTGTTGGTGGTGCCTTCGTCCGTCGCGAAGATGGTGAAGGTGGCCGCGTCAACCTTGTAGTCCAGCGACAGGGCATACTGGGTCGGGTCACCCGAGATGTCGGTGTCCGAAGCGACGAACTTGACGGTCGCGCCGCCGAAGGTCGCCGAGGCGCCCAGAGCGATGTGGTCCACGCCACCGGCGGTTTCGTAGCCGAGCGCGACGCTGTAGTCGCCCGGAGCATACTTCACCGCGACCGAATAGGCGTCGTCGTTGGCGGCAACACCGTCCAGGTCTTCGATCTGGCCAGCGGACAGCGCGAAGGTCAGATCGCCGGCCGAGTATTCGTACAGGGCGGCGGTCTTTTCGTGGCCGAGATAGCGCAGTTCGTTCCAGTCGCCGAGGCCGGTGAGGCCGACGCCCGAAACGTGCCCGACGAGGCCTTCGGCAGCCGTGTCAACGTCACCCAAAGTCAGCTTGCCGAAGGGGCCCGAGACATAGACGGTCGAGTCGTTGTTCCCGGTCTGCGAGGAACCGAGCAGGTCGCCGGCCGAATCTTTTTTCTGGTTGCCGCCGAACTGGTCAGAGCGCATCGAAGCGCCGAAGGACAGACCGGTATCGGTTTCGCCCGACATGGTGAACACGACGCGAACGCGCGAGGTCAGCAGGGTATCTTCGCCGTCGAAGATCAGACCCATGCGGGCCGAACCCGACAGCTTGACTTCAGCGGCGGCAGCGCCGGCAACCATTACCAGGGCGCTGGTCGCGAGAAGAATCTTTTTCATGTTTCCCTCTTTCTTCAAGGTAAGCCCGCCGCAGGGGAATCCGCAGGGGAATGCTGCGGTTTTCGCCGCTGGCGCCCGGGATTGCAACGCCCGCTAGCGGCCTGCGGGAAATCGGCGGAAAATTGGTGCAGCAAAGTCACAGGTCCGGGCGCGCCGCCCGGGGCGGACCAGAGGGGCGGCCCAGAGAAGAGGCGCGCCAGCCAGCGCAGGCGCGCGCCGATACCTCGCGCCGATACCCCTGATTCCCGCGCGCGCGAGCGTCCGCAGGCCAGCCTGCGGGATCGTGAAAATGCCCTCCTCTGGTTCCAGCGCGCGCGAGAGTCCGGAGAGCGACGGCAGAGGCGGGCGCCTGCGCCGGTCCTGACCGCGGCGCGGGCGCTTGCGCCAAAAGCCCTTGGCAGGCCCCCGCCCCTCGGCTAGACAACTGGCAAGAGGTTCCAGGGGTGACCGGATGAACTTGCAACACTTCGCGCGGGCAGCACTGGCAGCCGGGCTTGTACTGTCGCTCACTGCCTGCGGGGGCGGCATCGGCAGCGGCAACCTGTTCGGCGGCAAGCGCGCCTCGATCCCCAGCGAGGAACAGCTGACCCGCAAGGAAAGGGCCGACGCCCAGCGCGCCGCCATCGCGAAGGCCCGGGGCGAGGATGAGCGGGGCTCGACGATCTGGGACCTGTTCTCGAACGCCGACAACCCCAATACCACCGTCGAGGTGAACAAGTATATCTGGCAGGCCAGCCTTGAGGTTCTGAACTTCCTGCCCATCGAATCGGTGGACCCGTTCACCGGCGTGATCGTGACCGGCTATGGCCGCCCCCCGGGCGGCGGCCGCGCCTATCGTGCGACGGTCTATGTGCAGGACCCCGCCCTTGATGCGCGCAGCCTGAAGGTCGCGTTGCAGGGCCAGGGCGGCGCCTCGGTGGCGCCCGAAACCGTGCGCGCGGTCGAGGATGCGATCCTGACCCGGGCGCGCCAGCTGCGCGTGCGCGACAGCAAGCTCTGAGGCCGGTCGGGGCCGACCCCCGCAGGCCCGCCGCAGTTTCGGCTGGAAGGGGTGGACCTTTCCCCCCGCGCATGTGTAATTCCGCGCGGAATCCCGCATGAGGCCCCTGATGTCGCGCTATGACCCTTCGGTGATCGAACCCCGCTGGCAAGAGGCCTGGGACAGGGCCGAGGCCTTCACCGCTCGGCGCGATCCGGCGAAGCCCAAGTATTACGTGCTGGAGATGTTCCCCTACCCCTCGGGGCGCATCCACATGGGGCATGTGCGCAACTACACGATGGGCGACGTGGTGGCGCGCTACAAGGCCGCGCAGGGGTTCAGCGTGCTGCATCCGATGGGCTGGGACGCCTTCGGGATGCCCGCCGAGAACGCCGCGATGGAACGGGGCGGCCACCCGAAGGACTGGACCTACGGCAACATCGCCGACATGAAGGCGCAGATGAAGCCCCTGGGCCTGTCGATCGACTGGTCGCGCGAACTGGCGACCTGCGACCCGGAATATTACGGCCAGCAGCAGGCCATGTTCATCGACATGATGGAAGCCGGGCTGGTCTATCGCAAGGCCGCCGTGGTGAACTGGGACCCGGTGGACATGACCGTGCTGGCCAACGAGCAGGTGATCGACGGCAAGGGCTGGCGGTCCGGCGCTCCGGTCGAACGGCGCGAACTGACGCAGTGGTTCTTCAGGATTTCCGATTATTCGGAGGAACTGCTCGGCGCGCTGGACGGGCTGACCGCCTGGCCGGAGAAGGTGCGCCTGATGCAGGCCAACTGGATCGGGAAATCTCGCGGGCTGCAATTCGCCTTCGAGACGGTCGGGGCGCCGGCCGAGTTCGAAAGGCTGGAGGTCTATACCACCCGCCCCGACACGCTGATGGGTGCATCCTTCGCGGCGATCAGCCCGGATCACCCCCTGGCCAAGGCGCTGGAGGCCGACCCGAAGGTGGCCGCGTTCGTGGCGCTGTGCCGGAAGGGCGGGACATCGGCGGAAGAGATCGAGACGGCCGAGAAGATCGGCTACGACACCGGCATCCGCGTCCGGCATCCGCTTGATCCGACGTGGGAATTGCCGGTCTGGATCGCCAACTTCATCCTGATGGACTATGGCACGGGCGCCATCTTCGGCTGCCCGGCGCATGACCAGCGCGACTTCGACTTTGCCACGAAATACGGGTTGCCGATCAGGCCGGTGTTCAGCGCGGACGGAAGCGATGCGGCCCTGACCGAAGCCTTCGTGCCGATGAAGTCCGAACGCGTCCACTACATCCGCGGCTTTGCCGGGGAAACGGTGCAGACCGGCGACGAGGGCGTCGCCGCCGCCATCGCCCATGCCGAGGCGAACGGCTATGGCAAGGGCGTGACGAAATACCGCCTGCGCGACTGGGGCGTCAGCCGCCAGCGCTATTGGGGCTGCCCGATCCCGGTGATCCACTGCCCCTCCTGCGGCGTGGTGCCCGAGGACAAGAAGAACCTGCCCATCGAACTGCCCTACGACGTCACCTTCGACGTCCCCGGCAACCCGCTCGACCGGCATCCGACCTGGCGCGACTGCACCTGCCCGAAATGCGGGCAGCCGGCCCGGCGCGAGACGGACACGATGGACACTTTCGTCGATTCGTCCTGGTACTATGCCCGCTTCACCAACCCCCGCGCCACGACCCCGACCGTGGCCGAGGACGCGGAATACTGGATGAATGTCGACCAGTACATCGGCGGGATCGAACACGCGATCCTGCACCTGCTCTATTCCCGCTTCTTCGCCCGGGCGATGCACAGGACCGGCCATCTGCCCGCAAAGGCCATCGAACCGTTCAACGCGCTGTTCACCCAGGGCATGGTGACGCACGAGATCTACATGACCCGCGACCGCCAGGGTCGCCCGGTCTATCACCTGCCCGAGGACGTGCTGCGGGGTGAGGGTGGCGCCACGCTGAAGGATGGCACTCCGGTGGAAATCGTGCCTTCGGCCAAGATGTCGAAGTCGAAGAAGAACGTCGTCGATCCGATGGACATCATCGCCCGGTTCGGCGCCGACACCGCGCGCTGGTTCGTGATGTCCGACAGCCCGCCCGAGCGCGACGTGGAATGGACCTCCTCGGGAGCCGAGGCCGCGTTCAAGCATCTGTCCCGGGTCTGGAGCCTCTCCGACCGCATCGGCCAGATGCCGGCGGATCACAAGGGCGAGGGCGACGCGGAGTTGGCGCGGGCGACCGCCCGGGCCATCGACGAGGTGACCCGGGGGATCGAGGGCTTTGCCTTCAACAAGGCGATCGCCAGCCTCTACGCCTTCACCAACACCCTGAGCCGGGCCAATGCCTCGACGGCGGCGATGAAACAGGCGCTTCGCACGCTGGCGCAGCTCATGTCGCCGATGACCCCGCATCTGGCCGAGGAGATCTGGGCCATGCAGGGCGGCGCGGGCCTTTGCGCCCAGGCGCCCTGGCCCAAGGCCGACCCGGCGCTGCTGGTCGATGACACGGTCACCCTGCCGATCCAGATCAACGGCAAGCGCCGGGCGGAAATCAGCGTGCCGAAGGACCTGGCCACGGCCGAGGTTGAAAAGCTGGCGCTGGCGGATGAGGATGTGATCAGGTTCCTTGCCGGCCAGCCGGTGAAGAAGATCATCGTCGTCCCGGGCCGCATCATCAATGTCGTCGTCTGACCTCAGCCACCCGCCTCTGTCTTGCACCGGACCCGGGGGCGGGCAGGCCGTTCTCCGACCGACGCGGCGCTTCCTGTTGCTTGCCCCGCTTGCCATGGCGGCCTGCGGCTTTGCCCCCGCGCTCGCCCCCGATGGGCCGGCGACGGCGCTCATGGGCAGGGTCCAGGTCCAGGACCCGACCGACAAGAACGGCTTCGACCTGGTCGAGCGGCTGGAGGAACGGCTCGGCCGGCCCGAGGCGCCGCGCTATGATCTGGCTTATGCCATCGTCACCGAGACGGTGGGCGTGGGCATCACCACCGACAACAAGACCACGCGCTACAACCTGAAGGGCGTGATCGACTACACGCTGACCGACCGCGCGACCGGGGCGCGGGTGACCGGCGGTCGGGTGCAAAGCTTCACCGCCTATGCCGCGACCGGATCGACCGTCGCGGGGCTGGCGGCCGAAGAGGACGCAAGCCTGCGGCTGATGCGCATCCTGGCCGACCAGATCACCGCCCGGCTGATCGCGGCCATGGCGCGGCAGCCATGATCCTGAAGGGGGCCGAGGCCGCCCGCTACTGCGCGAAACCCGATCCCGGACGGGCAGGGCTGCTGATCTTCGGCGCCGATGCGATGCGGGTGGCGCTCAAGCGCCAGGACGCCATCGCCGCGCTGGTCGGACCGCAGGGCGAGGCCGAGATGCGCCTGACCCGGATTTCGGGCGCCGACCTGCGCAAGGACGGCAGTCTGCTGCTGGACGCGATCAAGGCGGTGGGCTTCTTCCCCGGTCCGCGCGTCGCTTTCGTCGAGGACGCGACCGACGGTCTGTCCGACCCCATCGCCACCGCGCTGAAGGAATGGAAACCGGGTGACGCGGTGATCGTGGTCACGGCGGGGGGCCTGACGGGGAAATCCGCCCTGAAGACCCTGTTCGAAAAGCACCCGAACGCGGTCAGCATCGGGCTTTACGACGATCCCCCCAGCCGCGAGGAAATCGAGGACGCGCTGAAGAAGGCGGGGCTGACCGACATCGACCGCGAAGCGATGACCGACCTGACCACCCTTGCGCGCGCCCTGGACCCGGGCGACTTCCGCCAGACGCTGGAGAAGATCGCGCTCTACAAGTTCAATGATCCGACGCCCCTGACCCCCGCCGATGTCGCCGCCATGGCCCCCGCGACCATCGAGGCCGAAATCGACGACCTGATCGACGCCGTGGCCGAGGCGCGCAGCACCGCCATCGGCCCGCTGTTCCGGCGGCTGGAGGGCCAGGGGGTGCAGCCGGTGACGATCTGCATCGGCGCGCTGCGGCATTTCCGCATCCTCCATGCCGCCGCGACCGACCCCGCCGGCCCCGCCGCCGGCATCCAGAAGGCGCGCGTGAGTTTCAGGCAGAAGGACGCGATGGGCCGGCAGGCTGGCCAATGGGGGGCTCGGGCGCTGGAAAGCGCGATGGCGATCCTGCTGGAGACCGACCTCACGCTGCGCTCCACCAGCAAGGCGCCCGGCATGGCGCTGATGGAACGCGCCTTGATCCGCATCGCGATGACCCGTCGCTAGGCACCGATTTCCGTTCGGAAATCGGTCCGGAGTTCGTCACGAACTCCGGTCGTCCCCCGCGCGACGGATGGTCCCGGACAGGGGAACCGCAGCGGCGAGCGTGTTGGAAATCGTGCCGTATTTCAGGATGTTGCGGTGCAAGAGATCAAGCCGCGCCGCGCTTTCCGGGGTGTCGATCGTGATCTCGTACCGGATCGCCGCCAGCCTTGGCGGCGCATCCTGCCGGTCTGCCTGCAACGACACGCGCATCCCGTCCAGCTGGAACTTCAGCACCGGCAGCACCCGTTCCGCCCCCTTGATCATGCAGGCCGCCAGCGCCGCCAGCAACAGCTCCACCGGGTTCGGCGCATCCTTGCGGCCCTCCATGTCGGTCGCCAGCCGCACCTCGGCCCCGTGACTGCTGGCCAGGCTTCCCGTCGCATCCACCCGTTGCGCGCTCAGCTGATACTGCATGGCAACCCCCGCATTGACACGGTCACATCGGTGCCGAGTATGGCACGGCACCCTCACCCCGCCTTGACCTGGCGCAAGTCCGGAGCCAAGCCTTGACCGCATTCCCCGATCCCCACGCCCGCTGTGCCGCGCCGGACCGCGTGACCCTCGTGCCCGCCCCCGCGCTGGCGGCAGGGTCGCGCTGATGGCCAAGGAACTGACCCCGGTCGAGGCCTTCCTGGCCCCGCTTGGGAAGATCACGCGCCAGCACCGCGACATCGAGGGCCTGGTGTTCTGGGGCGGGGCCGAGGGCTGGGATGCCGCGCCCTCGGAAGCGCTGGAAGCCGACGAGATCGTGTTCTACGCCGAGGGCCTTCTGATCGACGGCTTCCACATGGACTGGGCGCTGGTGCTTGACGGCGAGGCGGTGGATCACCTGCGGCTCTGCTTCTGGCAGGACGGCGCGCCGCCGCCCCCCGTCGCCGCCCCCTGGACGGTCGGGGCCGCGGGGCGCTGGCAGGCCCCCTAGGCCCGCGACAGGATCAGCCCGGCCATCACCAGACCGGCGGCGGCAATCCGGGTCGGCGTGATCTCGCGCGCGGTCACGCCCAGCGCGCCGGTGGCGTCGATCACCATCGCCGCCGTCATCTGCCCCAGGATCAGCGCCGCGACCAATGTCAGCACGCCCAGCGTCGATACGCCCCAGACCGCGCTGAGGACATACCAGGCGCCCAGGCAGCCGCCGATCAGCGTCCAGGTCGGGACCTGCGGCAGTCTCAGGAAGGACGCGCCCTGCCCCTGAGCCATCGCGATCACGAAAAGGACGACGAAGCCCACGCCAAAGGAAACGGCGGCGGCTGGGACCGGACCGCCGAGTTCGCGCGCCAGGGCGGCATTGACCGGCGCTTGCAGGGCAATGGCCACGCCACCCAGCACAACTGCCAACAATACCCAGACCATTCCTGCCTCCGTTTCCTTTTGCTCCACAAAGCCACAGCGACGTGGACGCCGCAACCCTTGCCACAGGGTCATCTATCAGGCAGATAATAGACCAATCCTATCGCGGATTCCGATGGCATTCACCCTGCGCCAGCTTCAGTTCTTCGTCGGTGCCGCCGAGGCCGGATCCGTCACCGGCGCGGCGCGGGCGCTTTCGATCAGCCAGTCCTCGGTGACCGAGGCGATCCGCGGGCTGGAGGACGACCTCGGCGTTGCGCTATTCGACCGCCAGGCGCGCGGCATCGTCCTGACGCACAAGGGCTCGGCCTTCCTGCGCCATGCCCGGCAGATCCTGGCCGACGTGGCCACCGCCCGCACCACCTTCCAGACCGAGGCCGAAACCGCCAAGGGCCGCCTGTCGCTGGGCGTCACCAGCCTTGTCGCGGGCTATGTGCTGTCGGACATCCTGCAACGCTATCGCCGCGCCTTTCCGCAGGTCGAGCTGAACGTGATCGAGGATTCGGGCGACTACCTTCAGCACCTCCTGATCGGGGGAGAGCTGGACGTGGCGGTGCTTCTCACCTCTTCGGTCCACGACCGGATGGCGCTGAACCTGGAAACGCTGCTGGTCTCGCCCTATCGCCTCTGGCTGCCGCTGGGCCATCCGCTGGCGCAGCAGGAAAGCATCGCGCTGGAAGAGCTTGCCGGATCGCCGCTGATCCAGCTGATGGTGGACGAGATCGAGGAATCCACCCGGCGCCTGACCGCCGCCCTGCCGGTGAAACCGCAGATCGCCTTCCGCACCCGCAGCGTCGAGGCGGTGCGATCCCTGGTCGCCACCGGCGCGGGGCTGGCGATCCTGCCCAGTCTCGTCTACCGCCCCTGGAGCCTGGAAGGCGACCGGATCGAGATTCGCGATGTCTCGGGCGACTTGCCGACGGTGCAGGTGGGCCTGGCCTGGCGCAAGGGCGCGCCGCTGACCGGGCCTGCGTCGAACTTCATCCGGTCGGCGCAAAGCACCGCGGTCCTGCGCCCGGGCTGAACCGATCCTGCGGGGCCGGGACGGTCAGGCAGCGAACGGCGCGAGAGTGATCCCCGCGATCCGGGCCAGATGTTCCATCCGCCGCCGGAATTCGGGCAGGAAGCCATGGGCGCGCGAGAATTCCCAGGCGTTGCGGCTGGCCCGGGTGATGGCCTGCGGATCACGCGACAGCGCGATCAGGCGTTCGGCCAGCCGCTCGGGCTCGCCCAGGGGCGAACCCCATCCCGCCTTGGCCTCTCCGTTCAGCCGCTGCCACATGCGGTTGTCATAGCTTGCCACCGCAACCCCGCAGCCCATCGCCTCGATATAGGTGCAGGACGGATCGGCTTGCCGGTGGCAGCCCAGGAAGATGTCGGCCCGCGTCCGGGTGAAGGGCACCAGTTCGGTCTCGAAATCCACCGCGCCGTGCAGCCGGACGCGCCCCGGCTCGGCCAGCTGCTGCATGGCCGCAGCGACGTCGCCTTGCAACGCGCCGGTGCCGAACACGTCCAGCGTGAAGTCCACCCCGTTCCGTTCCAGCGCGCGCGCCACCGGAATCAGGTCCTGCGCGCCCTTCATCGGTTCCAGCCGGCCCGAGAAGATCAGCCGCATCGGCCCGCCCGCCGCCCGCCAGGTCTCGCGCGCGGTCATCTCGGTCTCGGTGGCGAAGAGATCGGGCGTCATGCGCCCGTCCAGGTACAGAAGCGTGTCGGCGCAGATCGGCGCATAAAGGTCATGGGCCGGATAGCCGTTCGCCTGAAGCGCCGTCGCCGCCCGGAAGGCCCGCAGGCGCCGCCTTTCCTGCTGCCGCAGCCAGAGCCGGCCGCGCAACCGGCCCAGAAGGCTGCGGCTGCGGTCCAGATCCATGATCTGCAACCGCGTTTCCTGCGTGTATTCGATCACATAGACCAGCTTCTGCCCGGGATGCAGCAGATCGGGCAGCCCCAGGCAGTGAAAGTCGTCGCCACCGGCGTAGATCAAGTCGAACCCGGACAGATGCCGTGCCGTCAGCGCCTCGTCCGGGTCCAGCAGCAGCAGATCGAAGGGCAGCTCGTCCCGGCCGTAATCCCGCCCGAAGGGAATTGCCGGCACACCACGGCGCAAGGCCACGGTCATCCGGCTGGGCCAGAGCCCTTGCTGGACACGCATCCCCTCGACGAATTTCACGTCCAGACGCAGACGGCCCCCCGACTCGATCACCGGCGCCGGTGCGATCATCAACAAACTGCTCATCGTCAGAAACCCACACTTCACCCAAAGGTTCCGCCCCGGCCGGGACCGACCATTCCCGCAATCGGCCCGCGACCCGCGCAGGCCGGACATGATGCATCGGTAAACCCGATATCAGGCTTCAGTTTTTTGTCATTGTGAAACTTTCAAGGCAACATAGGCTTTTTTCGCAAGTCCGGATCAACGGACCCTCTGCGCATGCAAGAGACACACCAACGGGAGCCTGCCATGAATTCCAGCCTCAGACTGATGGGAACGACCACCCTAGCCGTCCTGACCGGCCTTGCCCCGGCCCTTGCCCAGGTCACCGCGATCGGTGCGCCGGAAGGCCAGGTGAACATCGTGGCCTGGCCGGGCTACATCGAGCGCGGCGAGACGATGAAGGAGTTCGACTGGGTGACGAAGTTCGAGGAAAGCTCGGGCTGCAAGGTGAACGTCAAGACCGCGAACACCAGCGACGAGATGGTGGCGCTGATGAACGAAGGCGGTTTCGACCTCGTCACCGCCTCGGGCGACGCCAGCCTGCGGCTGGTGGCGGGCGACCGGGTGCAGCCGATCAACATCGACCTGATCCCGTCCTGGTCCACGGTGGACGACCGGCTGAAGAACGCGCCCTGGCACACGGTGAAGGGCGTCCACTACGGCGTGCCCTACATGTGGGGGCCGAACGTCCTGATGTACAACACCAATGTGTTCCCCGAACCCCCGACCTCGTGGAACGTGGTGTTCGAGGAAATGACCCTGCCCGACGGCAAGTCGAACAAGGGGCGGGTCCAGGCCTATGACGGCCCGATCCACGTGGCCGACGCCGCGCAGTACCTGATGTTCCACCGGCCCGAGCTTGGCATCACCTCGCCCTACGAGCTGAACGAGGACCAGTACAAGGCCGCGCTCGACCTTCTGCGCCAGCAGCGCAACCTGGTCAGCCGCTACTGGCACGACGCCTTCATTCAGATGGACGACTTCAAGAACGAGGGCGTGGTGGCCTCGGGGTCCTGGCCGTTCCAGGTGAACCTGCTGAAGTCCGAAGGCCAGCCCGTCGCCAGCGTGATCCCGCAGGAAGGCGCGACCGGCTGGGCCGACACCACGATGATGCATGTCAACGCCGCCAACCCGAATTGCGCCTATCTCTGGATGGAGCATACGCTGTCCTCGAACCTGCAATCCGACCTGGCGGTCTGGTTCGGCGCCAACCCCTCGGTCCCGGCCGCCTGCACCGACGGCCGCGGCATGGCCACGGCCGAAACCTGCACCGCGAACGGGATGGACGATTTCGAGAAGATCCGGTTCTGGACCACGCCGGTGTCGAACTGCTCCCAGGGGGATGGCGCCTGCGTGCCCTACTACCGCTGGGTGTCGGACTATATCGGGGTGATCGGCGGTCGCTGACATACTGACCAGAGGGTGGGCGGATCGCCCACCCTGATTTTCCCAACATCGCAAGGAACGGTGCGCTGTAGCGCACCCTACGATCGTGCCATGACCCCTGCCGTCGAATTCGCCAATGTTTCCCGCCATTTCGGCCCGGTGAAGGCCGTCGATGGCGTGGACCTGACCATCGTCGAAGGGTCCTTCTTCGCCATGCTCGGCCCCTCGGGGTCGGGCAAGACCACCTGCCTGCGGCTGATCTCGGGGTTCGAAAAGCCCACGACCGGCGCGATCCGCATCTTCGGCGAGGACGTTTCGGCGACGCCCCCGCATCTGCGCAACGTGAACACGGTGTTCCAGGACTATGCGCTGTTCCCGCACATGAACGTGCGCGACAACGTGGCCTACGGGCTGATGGTCAAGGGCATGGGCCGCGCCCGCCGCCATGCCCGGGCCGAAGAGATGCTCGCGCTGGTCAAGCTGGAGGGCTACGGCGACCGCAAGCCCGCCCAGCTTTCCGGCGGCCAGCGCCAGCGCGTGGCCCTGGCCCGCGCCCTGGTCAACGAACCCCGGGTGCTGCTGCTGGACGAACCCCTGGGCGCGCTGGACCTGAAGCTGCGCGAGGCGATGCAGGACGAACTCAAGGCGCTCCAGCACAAGCTGGGGCTGACCTTCGTCTTCGTCACCCATGACCAGCACGAGGCCCTGTCGATGGCCGACCACCTGGCCGTGTTCAACGAAGGCCGGATCGCCCAGATCGGCACCCCGCAGGACATCTACGACCGCCCCGCCACGCGGTTCGTGGCAGATTTCGTCGGCTCCTCCAACGTGCTGCCCCCGGAGCTGACCCGGGCCCTCGGAGGCCCCGCCCAATGGGCCTCCCTGCGCCCCGAGGCCACCCGGCTTGCCCAGACCGGCCCGGTCAGCGGCACCGTCATTGCGCTGCGCTACCTCGGCGCCGGCACGCGCGTCGTGATCCGCGCGGGCGAGACCGAGATCGCCGCCCTTGTCCCTGCCGGCCAGCCGGTTCCGCCCGAAGGCACCACGACCGCCATCGCCTTCGACCGCAACGCCCTGCACCTGATGGGGACTGACTGATGCGCCACGCCTGGCCCGACCGCCACAGGGGGCGCCGCCCCCTCGGGCTTCGCCCTCACCCCCGGGATATTTGGGGACAGATGAAAGCCGCAACAGATTTCATCTGTCCGGAAAATATCCCCGCCGGAGGCTCCGACGCCACTCGACCGGGCGCCGCCGCAGGACCGGGCGCCCGGGACATTTCCTTCGGCAAGCTTGACCTTTCCGAGGCGCGCCGATGACCGTCACCGCGATCCTCCCGGCAAAGGGTCTGGCCGATCGGCTGACCGGCACGTTCTGGCGGCGGCCCGGCCTGCTTCTCCTTCTCCTCATCGCGCCGCCGCTGCTCTGGCTGGGCGTCGTCTATCTCGGCTCGCTCGCCGCGCTGCTCCTCCAGTCCTTCTATTCCATCGACGAATTCTCGGGCGTCGTGAAAGAGGAGTTCACCCTCAAGACCTATGCCGAACTCTTCCGCGCGCAGAACCTCGATATCATCATCCGCACCGTGGTCATGGCCGCCGCCGTGACGCTGGCCTGCGCGATCCTGGCCTTCCCCATCGCCTACTACGCCGCCCGCTACGCCAAAGGCCCGTGGAAGGCGGCCTTCTACCTTGGCGTCATGCTGCCGCTGTGGTCCAGCTATCTGGTCAAGGTCTATGCCTGGAAGCTTATCCTGGCAAAAGAGGGCGTGCTGACCTGGGCCGCCTCGGGCACCGGGACCGGGTTCCTGATCGACGGGATCCTGACCATCCCGGGCCTCGAAGGCTCATCGCTTTCCACCTCGCCCTTCGGCACCTTCCTCGTCTTCGTCTACATCTGGCTGCCCTACATGATCCTGCCGATGCAGGCCGCCCTTGAACGGGTGCCGACGTCGATGCTCGAGGCCTCGGCCGACCTCGGCGCCACGCGGGGCCAGACCTTCCGCACGGTGATCCTGCCGCTGGCCCTGCCGGGGGTGATCGCCGGGTCGATCTTCACCTTCTCGCTGACTTTGGGCGACTACATCATCCCGCAGATCGTGGGGAATTCGTCGCGTTTCATCGGGCTGGCGGTCTACCAGCTGCAAGGCACCGCCGGGAACATCCCGCTGGCCGCTGCCTTCGCGGTCGTGCCCATCGTCATCATGCTGATCTACCTGACGCTGGCCAAACGTGCGGGGGCCTTCGATGCTCTCTGACCGACCCTCGCTCCTGCTGAAGATCACGGCCATCGGTGGGCTTCTCTTCCTGCACCTGCCGATCCTGTTCATCTTCCTTTACGCCTTCACCACCGAGGAACGCACCTACCAGTTCCCGCCCCCCGGCCTGACGCTGAAATGGTTCGCGGTGGCCTGGAACCGCGCCGACATCTGGCCGCCGCTCTACCTGTCCCTGAAGGTCGCGGCCATCGCCACGGTGCTGGCGATGATCCTGGGCACCCTTGCTGCCGCCGCGATGAGCCGGGCGCGGTTCTTCGGGCGCGACCAGCTTTCGCTGCTCATCATCCTGCCGATCGCGCTGCCCGGCGTCATCACCGGGATGTCGCTGCGCTCGGCCTTCGGGATCATGGACATCCCCTTTTCCACCTGGACCATCGTCCTTGGCCACGCCACCTTCTGCATCGTCATCGTCTATAACAACGCGGTGGCCCGGATGCGCCGCCTGTCGGGCGGGATCATGGAGGCATCGGCCGACCTCGGCGCCAACGCCTTCCAGACATTCCGTCACGTCCTTTTGCCGAACCTCGGCTCGGCGCTTCTTGCCGGCGGGATGCTGGCCTTCGCGCTTTCCTTCGACGAGGTCATCGTCACCACCTTCACCGCGGGCCAGCAATCCACCCTGCCGATCTGGATGCTGAATGAACTCGTCCGCCCGCGCCAGCGCCCCGTCACCAATGTCGTCGCGATCGTGGTCTTTGCCGCCACCTTCCTGCCGATTCTCATCGCCTACTACCTCACCCGCGGCGGGTCCGAGACCGCCGGCATGGGCAAATAGGGAGACTTACCCATGACCATCCAGACGAAATTCCTCATCGGCAGCAGCTTCGAAGCCGGACAGGAGACGCCCGAGCCGATCCTGAACCCCCGCACCGGCGGGCTGATCCTGGAACTGCCCGAAGCCTCGACCGCCCAGGTGGACCGCGCCGTCGGCGCCGCACGCGCCGCCTTCGAGGGCTGGTCCCGCACCACGCCCGCCGAACGCTCGGCCGCGCTTCTGGCCATTGCGGACCGGATCGAAGCCGAAGCCGATGTCTTCGCCGCGCTCGAGGCGCTGAACTGCGGCAAGCCGATCAACGCGGCGCGCAACGACGAGATCCCCGCCATCGTGGACTGCTTCCGCTATTTCGCCGGCGCCGTGCGCTGCATGACGGGCACGGTGGCGGGCGAATACCTTTCGGGCCATACCTCGATGATCCGCCGTGACCCGGTGGGCGTGGTGGCCAGTATCGCGCCCTGGAACTATCCCTTGATGATGATGGCCTGGAAGCTTGGCCCTGCCATCGGGGGCGGCAATACCGTGGTCTTCAAGCCCAGCGAGCAGACGCCGCTGACCGCGCTGAAACTGGCGCAGATCCTGGCCGATGTCCTGCCCGCAGGTGTGGTCAACGTCATCGCCGGGCGTGGGCAGACCGTCGGCAGCTACCTCATCAACCATCCCCAGGTGGACATGATCTCCCTGACCGGAGACGTGGCGACGGGCAAGAAGATGCTGGACGCGGCCGCCAAGACCGTGAAGCGGACGCATCTGGAACTGGGTGGCAAGGCCCCGGTGATCGTGTTCGACGATGCCGACATTTCCGAGGTCGTCGAAGGCCTGCGCGCCTTTTCCTTCTACAACGCCGGACAGGACTGCACCGCCGCCTGCCGGGTCTATGCCGGGAAGAAGATCTACGACAATCTCGTCGCGGATCTCACCTCGGCGGCGTCGTCCATCGTTCTGGGGGCGGAGGACGACGCCACCAATGAAATCGGCCCGCTGATCTCGCAGCGCCAGCGCGACCGGGTGGCCAGCTTCGTCAACCGCGCGCGCGAACTGAACCACATCCAGATCACCACGGGCGGCGAGGCGATGGACCAGGGCTTCTACTACAAGCCCACGGTGGTCGCCGGGGCCAGGCAGGAGGACGAGATCGTAAGGCGTGAGGTCTTCGGCCCGGTGGTCAGCGTGACCCCGTTCAGCGAAGTCGATGAGGCCGTCACCTGGGCCAACGACAGCGATTACGGGCTGGCGTCATCGGTCTGGACCCGCGACGTCGGCCGCGCCATGGCGACGGCGGCGCGGCTGCGCTACGGCTGCACCTGGATCAATACCCATTTCATGCTGACCAACGAAATGCCGCATGGGGGATTGAAGCAGTCGGGCTACGGCAAGGACATGTCGGTCTATGCGCTGGAGGACTATACGGTGGTCAGGCATGTGATGGTCAAGCACGGCTGACGCCTCCTCGTTCGCCTTCGGCTCCTCGTCGGTTGGGTCGTCGGTTGACCCCGGCGAGGAGTGGCGAAGTCAGCGACGAGCCTTCGCGGGCGGGGGTCTCAGAACCTTTCCGCCCGCAGCACCTCGGCATCGGTCACCCCGATCACCCCGATATGCCGCTCGACCACCGCATAGGCCGCCTCAAGCAGCCCATCCAGCCGCTCGGGCCGGATCAGGCAGACCACGGCGACCATGCCGCTGCGGCCGACCTGGCCCTCGCGCGTCCAGCGGCCCGACCGGCCCGAGCCGCCGAACACCGGCAGCACGGTGAACCCCGTGACCCCCGCCTTCTCCAGCGCCTGGGTCAGACGGCCCTCCATCGGCGCCTCGATGATGATCTCCACCCGTTTCGCCTTGTGCATCTGCATCGTCTCAGCCCCCCACCGCCGTTGCCACGGCCACCCAGGCCGGAATACCGATCACCAGATTGAACGGGAAGGTCACGCCCAAGGACAGCGTCAGGTAGATCGACGGGTTCGCATCCGGCAGGGCCACCCGCATCGCGGCGGGCACGGCGATGTAACTCGCCGACCCCGCCAGCACCATCAGGAGGGCGACGCCGCCGGTGGACAGACCAAGGATCATCCCCGCCGCCAGCCCGAAGCCCGCGCCCACCACCGGCATCAGCAGCCCGAAGGCCAGCACCCCCAGGGTCAGCACGCCCTTTGCATTCCGCATCCCCCGTCCCGCGACCAGGCCCATGTCCAGAAGAAACAGACACAGCACCCCCTGGAAGGGCGCGACGATGAAGGCCTCGATCCGCGCCATGCCGGGCTCTCCGGTCACCAGCCCGATCAGGAAGGCCCCGACCAGCAGCACGATCGACCCGTTCAGCAGGATCTCGCGCCAGAGCTCGGCATCCATCTTCTCGGCCCGTCCGCCGAAGCGGCTGGCCAGGAACAGCGCCGAGATGATCGCCGGGGCCTCCATCGCGGCAGCCACGGCGACCATGTAGCCCTCGGCCTTCAATCCCGTGCCCTGCACCACCGACGAGGCCGTGACGAAGGTCACGATCGAGATCGAGCCGTAATGCGCCGCCACCGCCGCCGCATCGGTGACCGGAAGCCGGGTCATCAGCTTCAGCAGGGCGAAGGCCGCGAAGGGGATGACGAAGGACAGCACGATGCCCGCCGCCAGCGCCGCGACGATGCGCCCGTCCATCCCGTGGTCGGCCACCGCCACCCCGCCCTTGAAGCCGATGGAGAACAGAAGGTAGATCGACATCCCCTTCGCCACCGCCTCGGGGATCGTCAGCTCGCTGCGGGCGAGGGCGGCAAAGAGACCCAGCGCAAAGCACAGGATCATCGGCGTCAGAAGGTTGGCGCTGGCCAGCGCCAGGATGTCCTGCATGACTGTCCCCCGTTTCTTCCGCCGATACGACGCACGGCCCGGACAGCGCAACCCCGAAGCGCGACAATCCCGTTTCGTTCTTCCCCGACTCGTTGCACCCTGCTACAGATGGGGGCATGATGCTTCACACCCCCAAGATAACGGGCATTACCGGTCGTCCGGTGATCCGGCAACTGGATGAGGCCGCAATCAACCGCATCGCGGCGGGCGAGGTGGTGGAACGGCCCGCCTCGGCCGTGAAGGAACTGGTCGAGAACGCGCTGGACGCCGGCGCGTCGCGTATCCAGGTGGACATCGCCGACGGCGGAAAGACGCTGATCCGGGTCACCGACGACGGCTGCGGGATGACGGCCGAGGACCTGCCGCTGGCGCTCTCGCGCCATGCGACCTCGAAGATCGACGGGTCCGACCTGCTGGACATCCGCAGCTTCGGCTTCCGGGGCGAGGCTTTGCCGTCCCTCGGCGCCGTGGGACGACTGACCATCACCTCGCGCGCGGACGGCGAGGCGGCGCAGATCACCTGCGAGGGCAGCCGGATGTCCCCGGTGAAACCCGCCGCGCTGACCCGGGGCACCGTGGTCGAACTGCGCGATCTGTTCTTCGCCACCCCGGCGCGTTTGAAATTTCTCCGCTCCGACCGGGCCGAGACGCAGGCGGTGACCGAGGTCATCCGCCGTCTGGCCATGGCCGAGCCGCTGGTGGGCTTCACGCTCCGCGACGTGAGCGGGGGTGAGGCGCGCGTGCTGTTCCGCGCCGACCCCGCGAGCGGCGACCTGTTCGACGCACTGGGCGCGCGGCTGGCCTCGGTGTTGGGCCGCGATTTCATCGACAACGCGCTGCGCATCGACGCCGAACGCGAGGGGCTGCGCCTGCAAGGCTATGCGGCCCTGCCGACCTATTCGCGGGGCTCCTCGGCGCAGCAATACCTGTTCGTCAACGGCCGCCCGGTGCTGGACCGGATGCTGTATGGCGCCCTTCGCGCCGCCTATTTCGACGTCCTCTCCCGCGACCGGCACCCGGCGGCGGTGCTGAACCTGATCGCCGATCCGCAGCGCGTGGATGTGAACGTCCACCCCGCCAAGGCCGAGGTCCGCTTCCGCGAACCCGACGCCGCGCGCAGCCTCATCATCACCGCGCTGAAATCGGCGCTGGCGGGCGCTGGCCACCGGGCCTCCTCGACTGTCGGCGCGGCCACGCTGGGCGCCTTCCACCCCGTCTACCAGATGGACCGACCCAGCCAGCAAAGCCTGTCACGCGCCTTTGCGTTTCAGGCGCCGCAGGGATTCGCCGAAGCCTCCCAGGCCCCGGCGTTCACCCCCGGCACCGCCCCCAGCGAGGAGAAGGCGCAGCCGCACGACGAGCATTTCCGGGAGCACCCCCTCGGCGCCGCCCGGGCGCAGCTGCACGAAAACTACATCCTCGCCCAGACCGCCACCGGCATCGTCATCGTCGATCAGCACGCCGCCCATGAACGCCTCGTCTATGAACGGCTTAAGCGCCAACTGGCCGAGACCGGCATCCGCAGCCAGCCGCTGCTGATCCCGGAAATCGTGGACCTGTCGCCCACCGATGCCGCGCGCCTTCTGGACGCCGCGCCCGATCTGGCGGCGGTCGGTCTGGTGATCGAACCCTTCGGCGGCAGCGCGGTGGCAATCCGCGAGACGCCCGCGATCCTCGGCCCGGTCAACGGCGCGGCGCTGATCCGCGACATCCTGGACGAACTGGCCGATCAGGGCGACAGCAACCTTGTCCGCGCAAAGATCGACGCGATCCTCAGCCGCATGGCCTGCCACGGCTCGGTCCGCTCCGGTCGGCAGATGCGGGTGGAAGAGATGGACGCCCTTCTGCGCGAGATGGAGGCGACGCCGCTTTCGGGCCAGTGCAACCACGGGCGGCCCACTTATGTGGAACTCAGCCTTCACGACATCGAACGCCTGTTCGGCCGCCGATGATCACGCTTTTCGGCCAGACCTATCAGTGGAACGACCCCGAGGTGCTGGTCCTCGGGGGCCTCGTCGCGGTGCTCCTCGGCTTCCTCGTCCTGATCCTGCGCAGCGTCAGCCGCTCGGCGAAGGCCGCCGAACCGCTGATGCGCGAGATCGGCTGGCTGTCCTCCCGCATCCAGCAATTGGGCGACGGGCAGGAACGCCTGGCGGGCGGCCTGCACCATGTTTCCGAAGCGCAGGCGGTCAGCCAGACGGCGATGTTGCAGGTCATGGAACAGCGGCTGGCCGAGGTGCAGCGCCAGATGACCGAGGCGCTGCATGGCACCTCGACGCGCACGGCGCGGTCCTTGGGAGAATTGCAGCAGCGGCTGGAAACCATCGACAAGGCGCAGGCCAACATCGAAAAGCTGTCGGGGAACGTCCTGTCCCTTCAGGACATCCTGTCGAACAAGCAGACCCGCGGCGCCTTCGGCGAAATCCAGCTGCATGACATCGTGCAGAAGGCGCTGCCATCGGACGCCTACACGATGCAGGCGACCCTTTCGAACGGCCGCCGCGCCGACTGCCTGATCCATCTGCCCAATCCCCCCGGCCCCATCGTGATCGACGCCAAATTCCCGCTGGAGGCCTACGAGGCGATCCGCCGCGCCGACACCCCGCGCGCCGCACAGGAGGCCGCGCAACAGATGCGCACCGCCGTCCGCGCCCATATCCGGGCGATCTCGGAGAAATACATCCTGGACGGCGAAACCGCCGACGGCGCACTGATGTTCCTGCCGTCCGAAGCGGTCTATGCCGAACTGCACGCCAATTTCCCGGAACTGGTGCGCGAAGGCTTCGGCGTGAAGGTCTGGATCGTCTCGCCCACCACCTGCATGGCGACGCTGAACACGATGCGCGCGGTCCTGAAGGACGCGAGGATGCGCGAACAGGCGGGGGCGATCCGGCGGGAACTGTCGCTGCTCTATGCCGATGTCGAACGCCTTGGCGCGCGGGTGGAGAACCTCGACCGCCATTTCGGCCAGGCGGCGAAGGATATCGAAGAAATCAAGATCTCCTCCGACAAGGCCAGCAAACGCGCGCGGCGGCTGGACAATTTCGATTTCGAGGACCTGGCCCCCGACACGCCGGCGCGGGTGATCGGCCCGACCGCGGCCGAGTGAGACCCCGCCCCGGGCCTGACCCGGGGCCTCTCCGAGAGATGCCGGGAGGTCCCGGGTCAGGCCCGGGACGGGTTGTCTTGCGGCAAGTGTCGCGCGAAAAGACGGGATGTTCCTGCATCACCTGACACCCGCCGACTACCGGACCCAGCCCTGGAAGAACGGACGCGGCACCACGACCGAGCTCTGGCGGCTGGAACGGGACGGCCAGCTTCTGGTCCGCCTGTCGCGCGCATCCGTGGTGGAGGACGGGCCCTTTTCGCTGTTTCCCGGGATCGAGCGGAACCTGACGGTGCTTTCGGGCCCCGGCTTCCGGCTGACCGGACCGGGCATCGACCTGCGCTGCGCGCCTCTGGTGCCGGTGGCCTTTACAGGAGATGTCGAGGTGACCGCCAGCGAGACCAACAGCCAGCAGTCCGACGATTTCAACGTGATGACCGCGCGCGGCCTGCCGAAGCCACAGGTGACGCTCGCCCGGAACGGTCATTTGACCGCCGGTGGCACCCTTGCGCTCTACGCGCTCGGCCCTTGTGAGGTGAACGGGCACATGGTCGGCCGCGACGATCTGATCCTCACCGAGGGTCCCGCGCGCCTGCAAGGCGACTGGCCGGTGATCGCGGTCCGCTTGCAACTGCCGTAGGCCGGGCTTCAGACCGGCCCGACCGGCCCCCCTGTCAGATCCGCAAAAGCGGCTGCGCCAGCCTCGGGATCAGCCCCCGGAACCGCAACGGCGCATCGGTGGCCGCCAGGCAGATGCAATCCTCACCCGCCAGAGCGACCGGGGTATGTTCCACCTCTTCATCGGCGATCTCGATATCGCCCCGACCGAAGCGGTCGTTCTCGTCGGCGAAGGCGCCCTGCAACACCAGCGTCAGCTCCATCCCCCGGTGGCCGTGGTCCGGCACCGCCGTCCCCGCCGGAATATACAAAAGCCGCGCCGAGGCATCCTTGCCGGTGGGCAGGATCGCCTGTTTCACCCCGCCGCCGACCTTGCGCCAGCGCACCGTCGACAGGTCGCCGCCGACGTAATCGGCCAGCGGCGCCGGGAAGATGCCCGCCGGTTTCAAGGGCTCGGACCTTGTCGCCTGCGGCAGGCCCTCGATCCGCTCCAGCGCGCGCGCCAGGGCATCCTCGCCCATCGCGATCTCTTCGGCCTCTTCCAGCAGCACCCCGCCCACCGCATCGAAGGACGCAGCCCGCGCCCGGCACTCGTCGCACAGCGAGACATGCGTCGCCACAACCAGGTTGAACGCCTCGGGCAGCTGACCGGCCGCGTAGGCCATCAGAAGCTGGTCCGAAAGATGGTGGCGTATCGTCATTTCTACTTAGTCCTTCAACCCATCTGGTGGCGCAGCTTCTCCAGCGCCAGCCGTATCCGCGATTTGATCGTCCCCAGGGGAAGCCCCGTTTCTGCCGCGATCTCGCTGTGCGAGAGGTCGCCGTAGAAGGCGCGTTCGATCAACGTCCTCTGCGGTGCAGGCAACGCGGCCAACGCGCGCCCCAGCCGCTCTGTCTCTTGCTGGGCTTCCAGAACCTCGGCCTGATCCGGCTCGGGCTCGGGACCCCAATCCAGTTCCTCCGGCTCGGCCCGGCGCGCCTTGCGCAGCGCGTCGATCCGCCGGTTGCGGGCGATGGTATAGACCCAGGTCGCCACGCTGGCCCGCGCCGGGTCGAAGAGATGCGCCTTCTGCCACAGCACCGCCATGACGTCCTGCGCACATTCCTCGGCCAGTGCGGCCCCTGCACCGGACTTCATCAGGAAGGCCTTCACCCTGGGGGCAAAGTGCCGGAACAAGGCGGCAAAGGCAGCCCTGTCCTGATGGTCGCGCACCTTCACCAGAAGGCCGGCCCAGTCCGTCTCATCTTCCACCTTCGCCAACGACCCGTCCTTTTTCTGGCGCGAACCGACCATCCCACCGATGCCCGAAGGCATGGGCGGCAAGGCCTGCTCCGTCATAGCGGGTCTCGAGGCGTCAAGCATCATGTGACTTCTACGCCCTGACCCCGCAGTCGGATCATTTTCAGCCAATTGGAGCGCCGGCGCCACAAGTCAAGCCTTCCTGTCAACTTCATTTGACAGATTCCCCGGCATCAGTGCGTATAGGGAACCTGACACGAAACTTTCTCCGGTGCGACCGCGTATGCGCAGCGAAGGGTGATCCGATCGGGCACCCGATGCGTAAGCCTGTGAAACCAACGAGGGAAGTCCAGAAAATGCCTTTCGAACAGTTCGGCCCCACGCCCCGCCGCATCGCCGTGATCGGCGGCGGCATTTCCGGGATGGCCGCAGCCCATCTTCTGGCCGACCGGAACTCGGTCGTCCTGTTCGAATCCGAGCCGCGCCTCGGCGGCCATGCCCGCACCGTGATCGCCGGCAAGCGCAAGGACCAGCCGGTCGATACCGGCTTCATCGTCTTCAACCGGGTCAACTACCCCAACCTTGTCCGGCTGTTCGACAAGCTGGGCGTGCCCGTCACCGAAAGCAACATGTCCTTCGGCGCCTCGATCCGGGGCGGCGCGCTGGAATACGGGCTGGCCTCGCTGGACACGATCTTCGCCCAGCGCCGCAACGCCTTCAACCCGCGCTTCCTGCGGATGCTGTCCGACATCCTGCACTTCAACCGCAATGCCGAAGCCATGGCGACCGATCCCGCCATGACCATCGGCGAGCTTCTGGGGCGGCTTGGCACGGGCCGCTACTTCCGCGATCACTACATCACCCCGTTCTCCGGCGCGATCTGGTCCACGCCGACCTCGGGCATCCTGAACTTCCCGGCGCAGGCGCTGGTGCGCTTCTTCCGCAACCACGCGCTGATGGACTATGACGGCCAGCACCAGTGGTACACCGTCAGGGGCGGGTCGGTGGAATATGTCCGCCGCCTGCACTCCGCGATGACGGCGCAAGGCGTGGACATCCGCACCGCCACCCCCGTCGCCAGCGTCCGGCGCGAGGCCGGGTCGGTCTTCGTCCGCGCCGAAGGCTGCGAGCCGGAACTGTTCGATGACGTGGTTTTCGCCACCCATTCCAACATCGCGCTGAAACTCCTCGCCGACGGCACGCCCGAGGAAACCGGCGCGCTGGCCGCGATCCGCTATCAGCCGAACGAGGCTGTGCTGCATTCCGATCCCTCGCTGATGCCCCGGTCGCGCAAGGTCTGGTCCTCCTGGTCCTATGTCGAGCCAAAATCGGGCCCCGGCGACCGGATCGACCTGACCTACTGGATGAACTCGCTCCAGCCGATCCCGCAGGACGACCCGCTGTTCGTGACGCTGAACACCACAAGGCCGATCCGGGACGAATTGATCCACGACGTGACCACCTTCCACCACCCGGTCTTCGACGTCGCAGCCTTCGCGGCGCAGGACCGCCTCCGCGCGATGAACGGGGCCCGCAACACCTGGTTCTGCGGTGCCTGGATGCGCAACGGCTTTCACGAGGACGGTTTCGCCTCGGCGGTGGACGTGGTCGAGGCAATGGCCGAACGCCAGGCCCTGCGGCTGGTCGCCTGATGCAGGTGCAACGCATCCCGGCCGAAACCTTCCACGGCCGCAAGGGCGCGGTGAAGAACGCCTTCCGCTATTCGGTGGACTACCTGCTCCTGGACTCCGCAAAGGCCGAAGGTCCCGCGCTGTTCTCGCGCAACCGGGGCAACCTGATGTCGGTCCACGACGCGGACCACGGCGGCGCGCCCGGCCAGGGCACCGGCGCCGAATGGGCGCGCGAGGTGCTGACGCAGCACGGGCTGGCCGCAGACCGCATTCTCTTGCTGGCACAGCCCCGCCTTCTGGGCCATGTCTTCAACCCCGTCGCCTTCTGGCTCTCCTACGACCACCTCGGCCACCTGCGCGCCGTGATCGCCGAGGTGACGAACACCTACGGCGACCGCCATTCCTACCTCTGCCACCGCGAGGATCGTGCGCCGATCACGCGGGAAGACACGATCACCGCGCAGAAAATCTTCCACGTCTCGCCCTTCCAGCCCGTTGCCGGGACCTACACCTTCCGCTTCGACATCCGCGAGGGCCGCATCGGCATCTGGATCGACTACACCACCCCCGGCGGCGGCCTCTTCACCAACCTGATCGGCCCGCGCCAACCCCTGACCAACGCCGGAATCCTCGCCTCCGCCCTCCGCCGCCCCTTCGGCTCGCGCCGCGTGCTGGCGCTGATCCACTGGCAGGCGCTGAAGCTCTGGCTCAAGAAGGTGCGCTTCAACCCCCGCCCCACGCCCCCGGCCGAAGACATCTCGCGCTGATGCGCCCCCCCTTCGCCTTTCATCTGTCTGCAAATATCCCCGCCGGAGGCCGCCCGAGCCGGTTGCGCGCCCGTGGCGCGCAGAGGCGAGACAAAGGGCTTGCGCCGCAAGGCGCTCAATCTGATCGCGGCCGATGACCCACCGCCTCCCCGCCTGGTCGCTCTTTGCCGCCCTGATCGCGATGGCCGGCCTGCCGATCTACATCCACGCGCCGAAGTTCTACGTCGACAGCTACGGCACCTCCCTCGCCGCCATGGGCCTGACGCTCGCTGCGCTCCGCCTGATCGACGTGGTGCAGGATCCCGCGCTGGGCTGGCTGGCCGAGGCAACGCGGCCAAAGCGTCGGCTCACCGTCACCCTCGCCGCCGCACTGATGGCCGCCGCCCTCTACGCCCTCTTTGCCATGCCCCCCCCCATCACGCCGCTTCTCTGGTTCGCGCTGACGCTGGCCGTCCTCTTTTCCGCCTTCTCCTTCCTCACCATCTGCTTCTATGCCGAAGGCGTGACCAAGGCCGCCACGCTCGGCCCGCAGGGCCACATCCGCCTCGCCGGCTGGCGCGAGGGCGGCTCGCTCCTTGGCGTCTGCCTTGCCGCCACCGCCCCCGTCGCCCTCGCCCGCCTGACGGACACCCCCTTCACAGCCTTCGCGCTGATCTTCGCCGTGGTGGCCATCGCCGCCATCCTTGCGATGCGCCGCGAATGGCAAGGCACCCCGGCCGAGCCCACGCCCAACCCCTTCGACCTCTTCCGCCCCGTGCTGGCCGACCCGCTGTCGCGCCGCCTCCTCCTCATTGCGCTGCTCAACGCCTCGCCCGTCGCGGTCACCTCCACCCTCTTCCTCTACTTCGTCGAAAGCCGCCTTGCCCTGCCCGACTGGGAAGGTCCGCTCCTCCTGCTCTTCTTCCTCGCCGCCGCCGCCTCGACCCCGGTCTGGTCCCTCCTCGCCCGCCGCCATGGCGCCAGGCCGACCCTCCTCGCCGCCATGACCCTTGCCATCGCCAGCTTCCTCTGGACCCTCACCCTCGGGGCCGGAGACCTCATCCCCTTCGCCCTGATCTGCGCCGCCTCCGGCGCGGCCCTCGGGGCCGACCTCACCCTGCTGCCCGCGATCTTCGCAAGCCGCCTGGCCCAGACCGGCACACCCGAGGCCGCCGCCTTCGGCCTGTGGAACTTCGTCTCGAAACTCTCGCTCGCTCTTGCCGCCCTCACCATCCTCCCCGCGCTCCAGGCCGCAGGCTTCCAGTCCGGCCAGTCCAGCCCCGAAAGCGCCCTGCGCGCCCTCACACTGATCTACGCGGGCCTGCCTTGCGTATTGAAGCTGACCGCCATCGCGCTTCTCGCGCGGACCCAGCTGACCCCGCCCCCGAAGGAGGCCCTCCGATGACCCCGATCCTCTCCGCCCTTGCCGGCGCGCTGATCGCCATCGCAGTCATGCTGCTGAAGCAGCGCTATGCCTCCTTTGCCGCGCAGGACCCCGCCGACTATCGCGGCAAGGGGCCCGACTTCGATCTGCGCAAGCACCTGTCCGGCCCCCTGATCTGCGAGGGCGTGATCTTCGGCCCCACCGGTCGCGTCACCTCGCGCTTTGTCGCCGACATGACCGGCACCTGGGACGGCACCACCGGCACCCTGGCCGAGGTGTTCCGCTATGACAGCGGCAGCGTCCAGCACCGCGCCTGGACCCTGGCGCTGGGCCCGGACGGGCAGATCACCGCCACCGCCCCGGATGTCGAGGGCAAGGGCATGGGCCGTGTCGCCGGCTCGGGCGTCCTTCTGCGCTACCGCATCCGCCTCACGCCCGAGGCCGGGGGGCATGTGCTGGACGTGACCGACTGGATGTATCTGCTGGAAAACGGCACGATCATGAACCGGTCGCAGTTCCGCAAGTTCGGGATCAAGGTGGCCGAGCTTGTGGCCACCATCCGCCCCGCCGCCCGCGAAGAGCGCCAGCTGGCCGCCGCGGAATGAGGGACTTCAAAGGCAAACGCTACTGGCTGATCGGCGCATCGGAAGGGTTGGGCCTCGCGCTCGCGCGGCTGATGTCCCGGGCCGGGGCCGAGCTGATCCTGTCGGCGCGCAGCGAAGACAGCCTGAAGGCCGCCGCCGCCAGCCTGCCGGGACCGGCAACCATCCTGCCGCTGGACGTGGGCGACAGCGCCAGCGTGGCCAGGGCCGCCGCGCAGCTGCCACAGCTTGACGGTCTGGTGTTCCTCGCCGGGGTCTACTGGCCGATGCGGGCCCAGGACTGGGACGCCGAAAAGGCCGAGGCGATGGCGAACGTCAATTTCACCGGCTGCATCCGCGTGCTGGGCGCGGCCCTGCCCGGCATGGTGGCGCGCAACCGGGGCCATGTGGTCATCACCGGCTCGCTGTCCGGGTTCCGGGGCCTGCCCGGGGCCATCGGCTATGCCGCCTCCAAGGCCGGGACTATGGTGCTGGCCGAATCGCTTTACGCCGATCTGCGGAAGACCGGGATCACCGTGCAGCTGGCCAATCCCGGCTTCATCCGCACCCGGCTGACCGCGAAGAACGATTTCGCCATGCCCTTCATCATGGACGCCGACGCCGCCGCCCGGATCATGTTCCGGCACATGACGCGCGGCGGCTTCAAGATCAGCTTCCCGACGCTGTTCTCCCTGCTGTTCCGGGGCGGCAACTTCCTGCCCGACGCGCTGTATTACCGGATGTTCCCGCCGCGCGGCTAGGTCGCCGCCCGCCCGGCAGCCGCTTCGCACTTGCGCCGCGCCCCGGCTCGCGTTCAATGAGGCATGCCCAGGCCTCCGCCCCATCCGACCCTTTCTATCCGCGTCCGCTTCGGCGGCGACGACATGATGGGTCCCGGCAAGGCCGCGCTGCTCGACCGGATCGCCGTCACCGGCTCCATCGCCGCCGCCGCGCGCGACATGGGGATGAGCTACAAGCGCGCCTGGATGCTGATCGAAACCCTGAACGCGATGTTCGACGCGCCGCTGGTCGAATCCTCGCGCGGGGGAACGGCAAGGGGCGGCGCGGTGCTGACCGAACGCGGCCGGGCCGTTCTGGAGGAATACCGCGCGGTGGAACAGGCGGCCAGCGCGCATGCCGCGCCGCATCTCCGCCGCCTGCATGGCTGGCTGCGCAGATCCGCAGAGAAGAGCCAGACGATGGATTGACGCGGGGCTGCTTTCCAGGCGATATGTTTTGTGAAACATATCGAAGGAACCCCGCGTGGCTGTCCGTCCGCTTGCCCTGATCTTCGGCCTGCTCGCACCGCTTGTCCTGTCCCTGCCGGCCAGCTCCGAAGAGCCTCCGGTGATCGCTGCCGCCTCGGACCTGCAATTCGCCGTGACCGAGATCGCCGCCGCCTTTACCGCCGAGACCGGGCAGGAGGTCCGCCTCGCCTTCGGCTCGACCGGCAATTTCGCCACCCAGATCCGCGAGGGCGCGCCGTTCCAGCTGTTCATGGCCGCCGACGAGACCTTCATCGCCCAGCTGCACGCCGAGGGCCTGACCCGGGACGCGGGCGTGCCTTACGCCGAGGGGCGGATCGTGGTGATGGCCCCGCATGGCTCGGCGCTGAAGCCTGATGCGACGCTGGACAATCTTGCGCGCCTTCTCGAGACGGGAAAACTGGGAAAATTCGCCATCGCCAACCCCGATCACGCCCCCTACGGCCTGCGTGCGGCCGAGGCGCTGCGGCATCGCGGGCTGTGGGACAGGATCCAGCCTCATCTCGTGCTGGGCGAGAATGTCAGCCAGACCGCGCAGTTCGCGCTTTCGGGCAATGCCGACGGCGGCATCATCGCGCTGTCGCTGGCGCTGGCGCCCGAGGTTGCGGCCAGGGGCGACCATGCGCTGATCCCGCAGGACTGGCACGATCCGCTGTTGCAGCGCATGGTGCTGCTGAAGGACGCGGGGCCGGTGGCCGAGGCGTTCTACGGCTACATGCAATCTCCCCCCGCGCGCGAGATCATGGTCAGATACGGCTTCGTGCTGCCTGAAGAGGGCTGACCTTGGACTGGACCGCGCTCACGCTGTCGCTGGAACTGGGCCTGTGGACGGTCGCCATCCTGCTGCCCGTCTCGGTGCTGGCGGGGCGCTGGCTGGCCTATGCGCGCTTCCCCGGCAAGGGCGCGGTCGAGGCGCTGGTCATGCTGCCGCTCGTGCTGCCGCCCACGGTCTTCGGCTTCTACCTCCTGCTGGCCTTCGGGCGGAACTCTCCGGTCGGCACCTTCTGGCAGGACACCTTCGGCCATCAGCTGGTCTTCACCTTCGAGGGCCTGGTGGTCGCCTCGGTGATCTTCAACCTGCCCTTCGCGATCCAGCCCGCCCAGCGCGGCTTCGAGGCGATCGCACCCGAGCTGCGCGAGGCGGCGGCGACCTGCGGCATGTCGCCCTGGAAATCGCTCCGGAAGGTCGAACTGCCGCTCGCCTGGCCGGGGCTGATGACCGCGATGGTGCTGACCTTCGCCCATACGCTGGGCGAATTCGGCATCGTGCTGATGATCGGCGGCTCGATCCCCGGCGAGACCAGGACCATCGCGATCGCGATCTACGACCGGGTGCAGGCCTTCGACATGCGCGGCGCCGGCATCATGTCGGCGGTCCTCGTCGCGATCTCCTTCACCACCATCACCCTGACCTACTTGCTCTCTGCCCGCATCGGACGCAGGCTGGCATGACGCTGACCGTCACCCTCCGGGCCGAGGCGCCGATCCCGCTGGACCTGGCCTTCGCGGTCGCGCCGGAGGAGCTTCTGGCGCTGGTCGGCCCCTCCGGCTCGGGCAAGACGACGATCCTGCGCACGATTGCCGGGCTCTGGCGTCCCACCACCGGGCGCGTGGCGGTGGACGGCGAATGCTGGCTTGACACCGCCGCCGGACTGGCCCTGCCCGCCCACCGGCGCCATGTCGGGGTGGTGTTCCAGACCTACGCGCTTTTCCCGCACATGACCGCGGCACAGAACGTGGCCGCAGCGATGGACCGCCCCGACCATACCGAGGCCGCGCGGCTTCTGGACCTGGTGAACCTGCACGGCCTGTCCGACCGCAGGCCCGCGCAGCTGTCGGGTGGCCAGCAGCAGCGCGTGGCACTGGCCCGGGCGCTGGCGCGCAAGCCCGCGGCGCTTTTGCTCGATGAACCCTTCTCGGCCGTGGACCGCGCCACGCGGGAACGGCTGCATGCCGAGATCCTGGCGCTCCGCGCGCATCTGAAGATGCCCGTGGTGCTGGTCACGCATGACATGAACGAGGCCCAGCTTCTGGCCGATCGCATGGTGGTGATCGACCGCGGCCGCCTCCTGCGCGAAGGCACCACCGCCGCCGTGATGGCCGACCCCGACGCCCTGCGCGCCCTGGGCATCCGCGAGGTCGCGGCACTGCTGCCGGCCACGGTGATCGGCGCGGAAGAGGACGGCCTGACCCGGCTCGATACCGCCACCGGGCCGCTGTTCCTGCCCGGCATCGACAGCCCGCCCGGCACGCGGCTGCGGGTGCGAATCATGGCGCACGACGTGATCCTGTCGCGCGACCGGCCCATGGGGCTTTCGGCGCAGAACATCCTGCCTTGCACCGTGACGGCGATCCGGCCCGGCGACGGTCCGGGCGTCATGGTGCATCTGGCGGTGGGCGACAGCGTGATCCTCGCCCGGATCACCCGCCGCGCCGCAGCCGAACTGGCCCTGCAACCGGGCGACAAGGCCCATGCGGTGCTGAAAAGCATGTCGGTCGCCCGCGATCATATCGCCTGAAAGGGCATCGGCACCAACAGAACCGTTGCGAACCCGGACAATCTCTGTCCAGATCGCCGCATGCAGAACCTTGTCGTCTTCTTCGCCGCCGCCTTCTTCGAAATCGCCGGATGCTTCGCCGTCTGGGGCTGGTGGCGGCTGGACAAGAGCGCGCTCTGGCTGATCCCCGGCGCGCTTTGCCTCGGGCTTTTCGCCTGGCTGCTGACACTGGTCAATGTGGATCAGGCCGGCCGGGCCTATGCGATCTACGGCGGCATCTACATCGTCGCCTCGCTGGCCTGGCTCTGGGCCGTCGAAAGCACAAGACCCGACCGCTGGGACATGCTGGGCTCGGCGATCTGCCTGATCGGGGCGGCGGTCATCCTTTACGGCCCGCGCAGCGGCTGACCGGGGTCAGCCCAGCCGGCGCCGCAAGGGAACCAGACCCAGCGCCGCAATCAGGGCAAAGGCGGCCCCGGCCAGGAAGGTTGCCTGCGACCCCAGGCCCTGCCACAGCCCGCCGGCGATCATGCTGGCCAGCAACAGCGCGCCCCCGGTGACAAGGTTGAACAGGCCGAAGGCCGTGCCGCGCAGTTCCGCCGGCACCGCTTCTGCCACCAGCGCGGACATGAGGCCCTGCGTCAGCCCCATGTGCAGACCCCACAGCGCGACCCCCAGTCCCAGACCCGCCAGTCCCGGCGCCAGCGCCAGGGCCAGATCCGCCGCGATCAGCACGCCCAGCCCGACCATCAGCAGCCCCGGTCGGCTCATCCGGTCCGACAGCACGCCCGCAGGCCAGGCCGATACCGCATAGACCGCGTTCATTCCCACCAGCACCAGGGGCACCAGCATCAGCGACAACCCCGCCGCCTCGGCCCGCAGGATCAGGAAGGCTTCCGAGAACCGGGCCAGGGTGAAGACCGCGGCCACCGCGACCACGGCCCAGTAGGTTCGGCCCAGCAGCCGTATCTCGGCCCGGGACAGCGGATTGCGCACCCGGCGCAGCCCCTCGGGCCGGGCGGGCTCCTTCACCGCGAACAGGATCAGCCCAAGGGCCGCGAAGGCCGGGATCACCGCCACCCAGAACACCGACCGGAAGTCATCGGCAAAGGCCCACATCAGCGCGATGGCCAGAACCGGGCCAAGAAAGGCGCCGAACGTGTCCAGCGACTGCCGCAGACCGAAGGCCGCGCCGCGTCGCCCCTCGGGTGCCAGGTCCGCCACCAGCGCATCGCGCGGCGCGGCGCGGATCCCCTTGCCCACCCGGTCGATGAAGCGCGCCGCCACCAGCCAGCCCAGCGAGGGCGCCAGCGGAAAGACCGGCTTGGTCACCGCCGCCAGCCCATAGCCCAGCGCCGCCAGTTCCTTCCGCCGCCCGATCCGGTCGGACAGCGCGCCGGAAAAGACCTTGGTGATCGCCGCCGTCGCCTCGGCGATGCCCTCGATCACCCCCACAACCAGCGCCGAGGCGCCAAGGCCCACCGTCAGATAGACCGGCAACAGCGCGTGGATCATCTCGGACGAGATATCCATCAGCATCGACACCAGGCCCAGCACCCAGATGCCGGCAGGCAGGCCCCTCCAGCCTGGGGCGGTCGGCTTGCTCCGGTCGCCGGTCATGTCCGTCTCCTCTCCAGGCGGTCCTCTGGTCCGACCCTTTCCGGCGTCCGTCGGCGCAAGGGCCATAGCGCAGAATCATGCGATCCGGAAAGTAGGTCGGGCTTCAGACCGACTCCCGCGAACCGCAGGTCGCGGCCTGCCCGGCCTCCCCCGGCAAGACCCCCTGGCGAAACGCCGCCTAGAACAGCCCGTCGCCGCCCCTGTCCTGCTCGACCACCTCGTCCGCCACCACGGCCGCAGCACCTCCGACAAGCAGAGGCACGCAGCCCGTGACCGCAAGCCCCGCCATCAGCACCACCAGCGCCAGACCCGTCTTCCGCATCATCCTGCCTCCTGCCATTTCCTTAACCGTTCCTGAACGCTCGCGTCCAAGCCCTTGATTTCGCTGTTCCCGCAAATCGCGCCGCGCGCGGCGCACTCAGAACTCCACCCCCGGCTGCCCCTTGATCCCGGCCCGGAACGGGTGCTTGACCAGCGTCATCTCGGTCACCAGATCGGCGGCCTCGATCAGCGCCTCCTTCGCATTCCGACCCGTCAGGACCACGTGAGTCAAGGGCGGCTTCTCCTCCTTCAGAAAGGCCAGCACCTCGCCCACATCCAGGTAATCATACCGCAGCGCGATGTTGATCTCGTCCAGCAGGACCATGCGGATGGATGGGTCCCGGATCAGCTCCTTCGCCTTCTCCCACCCCGCCCGCGCCGCCGCGATGTCGCGGGCCTTGTCCTGCGTCTCCCAGGTGAAACCCTCGCCCATCGCGTGGAACTGGCAGAGGTCGGCGAAATGCGTGGTGATCAGTCGCCGCTCTCCGGTATCCCAGGCCCCCTTGATGAACTGGACCACCGCGCAGGGCATCCCATGCGCGATGCAGCGCAGGATCATCCCGAACCCGCTGGACGACTTCCCCTTCCCCGCCCCGGTGTGGACGATGATCAGCCCCTTCTCCCCCTCTTTCCCCGCCATGATCCTGTCCCGCGCGGCCTTCTTCTTGGCCATCTTCTGGGCGTGGCGGGCAAGGTCATCCACTTCGGGCGTCGCAACGGGATCGGTCATGGTCGGTCGTGTCCTTGACAAGGGGGGGTGCCATGGCTCAGGTGGACTGGCGCTGGTTCCTGTTTATGACAGGCGAAGAGGGAATGCGACAGGTCGGAAACGACCCGAAGCAGCCGCCCCCGCGACCGTGACCGGAGAGGTCCCATGGCCACTGGCGGATGCCGGGAAGGCGGGGGCTGTTGGGGAGACCCAGTATCCGCAAGCCGGGAGACCTGCCAGCGTGAACGGCAACCGGCGGACGGGGTGTTCCGCGACCGGTGATCGGCGGAAACGCCCCTCGCTGGCCCACCCTTTTCGCCTATTGGAAGGCAACGATGGGCACGACCCTCTACGTCTGCACCACCTGCAAGGCCGGCCAGCCGGTGCCCGAGGGCGCAACGCCCCCCGGCGCGCAGCTTCACGCCGCCCTTCTGGCCGGACCCGTCCCCGAAGGCGTGCGCATCGTCGGGGTGGAATGCCTTTCGGCCTGCAACACCGGCTGCGCGGTCTCGCTGACGAAACCCGGCGCCTGGTCCTATGTCTATGGCCGCCTGACCCTTGACGACGTCCCCGCAATCCTGGAAGGCGCCCGGAAATACGCGGCGACCAGCGACGGCATCGTCCCGTGGCGCGACCGCCCCACCGTCTTCCGCAAGCAGAGCATCGCCCGCATTCCCCCCCATCCGCCGCTAGACGAGGCCGCCGAATGACCGACCTGACCAAAATCCCCGTGACCGTGATCACCGGCTTCCTTGGCGCGGGCAAGACCACGCTGATCCGCCACCTGATGCAGAACCCGCAGGGCAAGCGCCTGGCGATCCTGGTGAACGAATTCGGCACCGTGGGCGTGGACGGCGACATCCTGAAATCCTGCGCCGACGAGAACTGCCCGGTCGAGAACATCGTGGAACTCGCCAACGGCTGCATCTGCTGCACCGTGGCCGACGATTTCATCCCGACGATCGAGGCCCTTATGGCCATGCCCCAGCGCCCCGACCACATCCTGATCGAGACCTCGGGCCTTGCCCTGCCGAAGCCCCTTCTCAAGGCCTTCGACTGGCCTGCGATCCGGTCAAGGATCACCGTGGACGGGGTAATCGCGCTGGCGGATGCCGAGGCCGTGGCCGCGGGCCGCTTTGCCCCCGATCCGGAGGCCGTTGAGGCGCAACGCGCCGCCGATGCCTCGCTTGACCACGAGACGCCGCTGTCCGAGGTGTTCGAGGACCAGATCCTCTGCGCCGACCTGATCCTGCTGTCGAAGGCCGATCTTGCCGGCGAAGCCGGCGTTGCCACCGCGAAAGAAGTCATCGCCGCCGAGATGACCCGGCCCGTCCCGATGCTGCCTATGACAGATGGCGTCATCGACCCCCGCGTCATCCTGGGCCTGAATGCGGCGGCCGAGAACGACCTCGCCGCTCGCCCCAGCCACCACGATGGCGCGGACGATCACGAGCATGACGATTTCGACAGCGTGGTCATCGACCTGCCCGACGTCACCGACCCCGAGGCTCTGGCCGCCGCGATTGTCCGTCTGGCGACCGAACAGAAGGTCCTGCGCGTGAAGGGCTATATCGCCGTGGCGGGCAAGCCGATGCGGATGCTGGTGCAGGCCGTCGGCGCGCGGGTGCGGATGCAGTACGACCGGCCCTGGGGGGCAGACCCGCGCCGGTCGCAACTGGTGGTCATCGCCGAGCACGACGACATCGACGAGGCCGCGATCCGCAGGGTTCTGGGGGTCTGACGGCATGGCGCGGGGTTCCGCACCGGCAGGCGCGCGACGGACGGTCACGGGGTCATCGCGTCCCGGGCTCGACCCGGGACCTCTGCCTTGCCACGAGGCCCCGGGTCAGGCCCGGGGCGGGTTTGCCCGGCGGGAAAGGGCGTAACCCATGCACGTCGTCTTCCGCGAAAGCCACGGGCTGGAGGAAACCGAGACCCCCTTCGACGTCGGGCAGGACCCGGCCGATCTGGTGGTGCTCTCGTTCTCCGACAGCGACCTCGGGGCCTTCACGGCAGGCTATGAGCGCGCCCGCAGGCTGGGTTTCCAACCCACGGTCCGGCTTGCCAACATCATCGCGCTGAAGCACCCGGTTTCCGTCGACAGCTATGCCGACCGCACGCTCTGCGGTGCAAAGGCCGTCCTCGTCCGACTGATCGGGGGCGAGGCCTACTGGCCCTACGGCCTCGCCACGCTCCAGGACCTCGCCCGCCGCAAGGGCATTGCGCTTGCCATCCTTCCCGCCGACGGCCGCCCCGATCCGCGCCTGGATGAGCTGTCCACGCTGCCCGTCTCCACCCTCCGCCGATTGCAGGCGCTGTGCGACGAGGGCGGGGCCGTCGCGGCCCATGCGGCCCTTGCGCAACTGGCGCTGGCGGCCGGCTTCTACGCGGCCCCGGTCATCGGCGAAAAGACCGTGCCGCAGATGGGGTTCTACGACCCCGACCGGGGAGTCATTCCCGCGCCGGTCGCCGCGAATACCCGTCCCGGGCTTGACCCGGGACCTCTGTGCGAACCGGACACCCAGGCCACCGGGGGAGGTCCCGGGTCAAGCCCGGGACGGGTTCTCGTCACCTTCTACCGCAGCTACCTCACCTCGGGCGACACCGCGCCCGTCGATGCCCTGATCAACGCCCTCCGCGCCGAAGGCTTCGCCGCCCACGGCGCCTTCGCCCCGAGCCTCAAGGCCCCCGGCGTCGCCGACTGGCTGTCGGCCCAAATCGCCGCAAACCCGCCCGCCGCCATCGTCAACGCCACCGCCTTCTCGGCCCGCGACGATGCCGGCAGGACCCCCTTCGACGCCGCCCATTGCCCCGTCTTCCAGGTCGCGCTTTCCACCAACCGCCGCCGCGACTGGGCGGCCTCCGACCGGGGCCTCTCTCCCGCCGACCTTGCGATGCATGTCGTCCTGCCCGAGGTGGACGGCCGCCTCTTCGCGGGGATCGTCAGCCACAAGTCCCCCGGCAAGCGCCACCCGGAGCTGCAATTCTCCCGCTTCGCCCACCGCGCCGACGCGGGCCGCATCAAAGCCGTGGTCGATCGCGTGACACACTGGCACCGCCTGGCCACCACCCCCGCACCCGACCGCCGCATTGCCGTGATCCTCTCCACCTATCCCGGGCGCCCGCATCAGATGGCCCATGCCGTCGGCCTCGACGCGCTGGCCTCGACCGAGCGCCTCCTCGAAACCCTCGCCGGCGAGGGCTATCACGCCACCGAAGGCCAACCCCTGCCGCAGGCGCTGGCGGAAACCCTCACCTGGCCCCTCGCCGCCTATGAGGCCGCCCTCGCAACTCTCCCCGAGACCCTCCGCCGGACCCTGCACAAGGCCTGGGGCGACCCCGCCACCGATCCCTCGGTAAAGGACGGCGCGTTCCACTTCCCCGCCGCCCGCCGGGGCCACGTCCTCGTCGCGCTGCAACCCGAACGCGGCGAGGTTGCCAGCCGGGACAGCGACTACCACGACCTCTCCCGCACCCCGCGCCACGCCTATGTCGCCTTCTACCTGTGGCTCCGGTCGCAATCCCTGCACGCCCTGATCCACATGGGGGCGCATGGCACGCTGGAATGGCTGCCGGGCAAATCCGTCGCCCTGTCGGATACCTGCTGGCCCGAGGCGCTGATCGGCCCCACCCCGGTCATCTACCCCTTCATCGTCAACGACCCCGGCGAGGCGGCGCAAGCCAAGCGCCGCATCGGCGCCGTGACCCTCGGCCACCTGCCGCCGCCGCTGACGCAAAGCGTGGTCCCGCCTGAACTCCAGCGCCTCGAACGCCTCCTCGACGAATATTCCACCGCCGACGGGTTGGACCCCGCCCGCCGCCGCCGCCTGATCGACACGATCCGCGACGAGGCTGCGGCATCGGGCGTGGCCGCCGACCTCGGCCTGTCCGCCAATGCCACCCCGGCCGAGGCGATCACCCGCATCGACCGCTTCGTCTGCGACCTGAAGGAAAGCCAATACGGCCACGGCCTGCACATCTTCGGCGACGGCGAGGGCGAGACCCGGGGCCTTCTTGCCGCGCTGAACGGCCAGCGCGTCCCCCCCGGGCCCGCAGGCTCGCCGCACCGCGGCCGCAGCGACGTGCTGCCCACCGGCCGCAACCTGTTCAGCGTCGATCCCCGCGCCGTCCCCTCACGCAACGCCCATGCCCAGGGCGTGAAACTGGCCGAGGAACTGATCCGCCGCCACCTCCAGGACCACGGCGACTATCCGCGCGGGCTGGTGGTGGACCTCTGGGGGTCAGCGACCATGCGCACGGCGGGTGAGGAATTCTCCATGGCCCTCCACCTCGCGGGCCTCGCGCCGAAATGGGACGAAGGCTCGGCCCGCGTCTCCGGCTTCGAAATCCTCCCCCTCGCCCTTCTCGGCCGCCCGAGGATCGACGTCACCCTCCGCGTCTCCGGCCTGTTCCGCGACGTGTTCCCGACGCTCGCCCAGCTTTTCGAGGCCGGGGCGGAAGCCCTGTCCCGAAGGGAAGAACCGCCCGAGGACAACCCCTATACCACGCGGGCCTCCCGCGTCTTCGGCCCCAGACCCGGCCTCTACGGCCTTGGCATGGGCACCGCCGCCGAGACCTTCACCGACGAGGCCCGCGCCGCAGCCGGTGAAGCCTGGCTCAACGCGTCCTCCTGGGCCATCGGCCAGGACGGCCAGTCCACCGAGGCCCGCGCCGCCCTCGAAGCCCGAGTCCTGTCAGCCGACAGCTTCGTCCACGCCCAGGACCTGCCCGAGACCGATGTCCTCATCGCCGCCGACTACGCCGCGCACGAGGCAGGCTTCGCCGCCGCCGTCGCCAAACTGGGCGGAGCGAGACCCGCCCTCTACCACCTCGATTCCACCCGCCCCGACACGCCCCACGCCCGCACCCTGACCGAGGAAATCGCCCGCGTCACCCGCGCCCGGGCCGCCAACCCGGCCTGGGCGGAAGGCATGATGCACCACGGCTTCCGCGGCGCCGCCGAAATCGCCGCCACGCTGGACCACATGGCCGCCTTCGCCCATCTGGCCCAAGTGGTCCCACCGCACCTCTTCGACCTCTACCACGAGGCCACCCTGGGCCGCGACGAGGTGCGCGACTTCCTCGCCCGCGAAAACCCCGCCGCCCTGGCCGCCATGGAAGACCTCTTCCGCCGCCTGCGTGACGCCGGCCTCTGGCAGACCCGCCGCAACTCCATCGCCGCAAGCCTCGACGGTGCCGCATGACCGGGCAGCCCTTTCATCTGTCCCCAAATATCCCCGCCGGAGGCACGCCCCGAGCCGGTTGCGCGCCCTTCGCGCGCAGAGGCGAGACAAAAGACTTGCGCCGCAAGGCGCTCGATCCGAAAACCGCCCCAACCCGAAGGCACGCCGCATGACCGCCTGGGAGATCAAGGGCTGGTGCCCCGGCGCACTCCGCCCGATGCAATCCGGCGATGGCCTCGTGGTCCGCATCCGCCCGCCCCAGGGCCGCCTGACCCCCGAACAGGCGCAAGCCATCGCTGACGCCGCCGAAACCCACGGCAACGGCATCCTCGACCTCTCCGCCCGCGCCAACCTGCAACTGCGGGGCGTGACCGAGGCCAGCCATCCGCGACTGATCGACGACCTGCGCCACCACGGATTGATCGACCCCGACATCCAGACGGAATCCCTCCGCAACCTGATCGTCACCCCTTTTCGCGCCCCCCGTCCCGGGCTTGACCCGGGACCTCTCGTGGGACCGGGCACGCTGGACGAAGGACGAGGTCCCGGGTCAAGCCCGGGACGGGGATCCCTTGACGCCACCGCCACCGACACTCTCGCCGCCACCCTCACCGCCGCCCTTGCCCGGATGCCGCGCCTGCCCGGCAAGTTCGGCTTCGCCCTCGACACCGGCCCGCGCCCTGTCCTGACCGAGGCCTCCGCCGATATCCGCGTCGAACGCAGCCGCGACGGCCGCCTGATCCTGCGCCCCGACGGACACCCGCTCGGCCAGCCTGTCACCGACCTTGCCCGCGACACCATCGCCATCGCCGAATGGTTCGTCGCCAATGGCGGCATCAGCAACGGCCGGGGCCGCATGGCCGCCCTCATCGCCCGTGGCATCGTCCCGCCCGACTGCACCCTCGCCCCCGCCGAGCCGCTCCCTGCACCAGCCCCCGGTCTCCACCCGGACGGGGCGCTCGTCGCCCTTGCCTTCGGCCAGATGCAGGCCGCGACGCTGCGCGCCCTCGCCGCCCTCGGCCACAAGATCCGCCCGACGCCGTGGCGGATGCTGCTGATCGTGGGCGCAACGACGCTGCCGAAGATCGCCGGCCTCATCATCGACCCGGCCGACCCGATGCTGCGCATTACCGCCTGCACCGGCGCGCCCGCCTGCCCGCAGGCAAGGGGCGACACGCGCCAGCTTGCAAGACAGATCGCCCCGCATCTCGCGCCCGGGCAGAGCCTGCACCTCTCCGGCTGCGCCAAGGGCTGCGCCCATCCCGGCCCCGCGCCGCTGACCCTTACCGCCACCGACAAGGGCTACGTCCTGATCCGGCACGGCACCGCCCATGACACGCCCAGCCTGACGGGCCTTTCCCCGCAGGCGATCCTGAACCACCTGAAGGCCCTCCATGCCCCACCTCTATGAAACCGACGGCGCCGCGATCTACGCCCAGAGCTTCGCCATGATCCGGGCCGAGGCCGACCTTTCCCGCTTCACCCCCGAGGAAGAGGTGGTCGCCGTCCGCATGATCCACGCCGCCGGGATGGTGGAACTGGCGCCCCACATCCAGTTCAGCCCCGGCATGGCCATCGCCGCCCGGGCGGCGCTGGAGGACGGCGCGCCGATCCTCTGCGATGCGCGGATGGTCAGCGAGGGCATCACCCGCGCCCGGCTGCCGAAGGACAATCAGGTCATCTGCACCCTGCACGACCCGCAGGTGCCGGACCTGGCCCGGCAGATGCGGAACACCCGCTCCGCCGCCGCCCTCGAGCTCTGGCGGCCCCACCTTGCCGGGGCCGTCGTCGCCATCGGCAATGCGCCCACCGCGCTGTTCCACCTGCTGAACATGCTGGAAGACCCGGCCTGCCCCCGGCCCGCCGCGATCATCGGCTGCCCGGTGGGCTTCGTCGGTGCCGCCGAGTCGAAGGACGCGCTGATGGCGGCCCCGCCCGCGCCCGCCCTGATCGTCAAGGGCCGCCTCGGCGGGTCGGCGATCACCGTGGCCGCAGTCAACGCCCTTGCCAGCCGGAAGGAATGACGATGGGACGCGTGATCTGCGCCGGCCTCGGCCCCGGCGACCCCGAGCTGATGAGCCTGAAGGCCGCCCGCACCATCGGGGCCGCCCGCCATGTCGCCTATTTCCGCAAGGAAGGCCGCCCCGGACAGGCCCGCCAGATCGTCGAGGGGATGCTGCACCCCGCCGCCATCGAATACCCGATGGAGTATCCGGTCACCACGGAACTGCCTTTCGACAGCCCTGACTACACCGACGCGCTGGCCCGGTTCTACGACGACTGGGCGAGCCGCCTTGCCGCCCTCGCCGCGTCCGAGGATGTGGTGGTGCTCTGCGAAGGCGACCCGTTTTTCTACGGCAGCTTCATGCACCTCCACTCGCGCCTGCAAGGCCGGGTGGCGGTGGAGGTGATCCCCGGCATCACCGGCATGACCGGCTGCTGGACCGCGACCGGCACGCCGATCACCTGGGGCGATGACGTGCTGACCGTGCTGATGGGCACGCTGCCCGAGGATGATCTGGTGCGGCATATGCAGCAGGCCGACGCGCTGGTGGTGATGAAGACGGGCCGCAACCTGCCCCGCGTCCGCCGCGCGCTGGAGCGTGCGGGGCGGCTGGATCAGGCCTGGCTGGTCGAACGCGGCACCATGCCGAACCAGCGCGTGGCCCGTCTGGCCGAGGTCGATCCGACCGACTGTCCCTATTTCGCCATCGTCCTTGTCCACGGCCACGGCCGCCGCCCGGAGATCCATGAATGACCGGCTGGCTGGCCATTGCGGGTCTCGGCCCGGGGGATGACCGGCTGGTCACGCCCGAGGTCTCGGCGGCGCTGGCCGAGGCGACGGATGTGGTGGGCTACATTCCCTACGTCGCCCGCGTCGCCCCGCGCCCCGGCCTGACGCTGCACCCTTCGGACAACCGGGTTGAACTCGACCGTGCCCGTGCCGCGCTGGAGATGGCCGCCGCGGGGCACCGGGTCGTCGTCGTCTCCTCTGGCGATCCGGGGGTCTTTGCCATGGCCTCGGCAGTGTTCGAGGCGCTGGAGGGCCGCCCGGACTGGCAGGCGCTCGACATCCGGGTCCTGCCCGGCATCACCGCCATGCTGGCCGCCGCCGCCGCTGCGGGCGCGCCTTTGGGCCACGACTTCTGCTGCATCAACCTGTCCGACAACCTGAAGCCCTGGGCGGTGATCGAGACCCGCCTCCGCCACGCCGCCCGCGCCGGTTTCGCGATGGCCTTCTACAATCCCCGCTCGGCCAGCCGCCCGGAAGGCTTCGCGAAAGCCCTCGCCACCCTGCGCGAGGAATGCGGGCCGGACCGCCTGGTCACCTTCGCCCGCGCGGTCAGCACCCCTGACCAGCGCATCGAGACCGTCACCCTTGCCGAAGCCACCCCCGAGATGGCCGACATGCGCACCGTGGTGATCCTCGGCAACTCGGCCACCCGCCGCGTCGGGCGCTTCGTCTATTCCCCAAGGAGCGTCAGATGAACCGGGCCAAAATCCTTCGAAGGATTTTGCAAGACTTTTCGAAAAGTCTTGGCCCCGGTTCAATCGTTCAGCCAGGCCATGACATCAGCCACGGTCCGCGCCACCCGTCGGTCAGGCACCATCGGCCGGTCGATCAGGATTACCGGCACTCCCAGCTCGCGCGCGGCGATCAGCTTGGCCTCGGCCCCCGCGCCGCCGGAGTTCTTGGCAACGATCACCTCGATCCGGTTGTCACGCAGCAACGCCCGGTCGCCGTCCACCGTGAACGGCCCCCGCGCGATCACCGCCTCGGCCCGGGGCAGGGGCAGCGGCTCGGTCGGCGGATCGACGAGGCGCAGAAGATAGTGGTGCTGCGGCGCGGCGGCGAAGGGGTCGAGGGTCTGCCGCCCGATGGCCAGGAACACCCGGCGCGGAGCCTCTCCCAGCGCCGCGACGGCCCCGGAGATGTCCGGCACATGGGTCCAGCGGTCGCCGGGCCTTGCCTGCCAGGGTTCCCGTTCCAGCGCGATCAGGGGAACGCCGGTAATCCTGCTGGCTTCGACGGCATTGCGGCTCATCTGCGCCGCGAAGGGGTGGGTCGCGTCGATGATATTGGTGAAATACCGGGTGAGGAGCAGATCGACCAGCCCCGGCACGCCGCCGAACCCGCCCACCCGCACCGGCAGGGGCTGGGTCACCGGCGCATCCGTGCGGCCCGCGTAGGAATAGACCGCATCGACCCCCGCCTCGGCGAGCGCACGGGCCATCGCGGCGGCCTCGGTGGTTCCGCCCAGAAGCAGGACGCGGGTCATGGCTGATCCCTGGCTCACGATCATCGGTCTGGGCGAAGATGGACCACAGGGCCTGTCGCCCGCAAGCCGTGCCGCGCTGGCCGGGGCCCGCGTGATCTTCGGCGGTCCGCGCCATCTGGCGCTGGTCGAGGCCGGGGACAGGGGCCAACCCTGGCCCGTGCCCTTCGATCCGACCCCCGTCCTTGCGCATCGGGGGCAAGCCACCGTCGTTCTCGCCTCGGGCGATCCGTTCTGGTTCGGTGCGGGCGGCAGTCTGATGGCGCTTCTGTCACCCGGCGAATGGACGTCCCACCCCGCACCTTCGACCTTCCAGCTGGCGGCGAACCGGCTGGGCTGGCGGCTGGAGGAGGTGATCTGCCTTGGCCTGCACGCCGCGCCCTTCGCGCGCCTGCGCCCGGTGCTGGGGCGCGGGATACGGGTGATCTGCACCCTGCGCGATGGAGCCGCTGTCGCCGACCTTGCCACCTGGCTGCGCGACAACGGTCACCCCGGTGTCCGCCTGACGGTCCTCGAACGTCTTGGTGGCCCGCAGGAGCGGATCACGCGCGGCCTGCCAGATGGCCCCATCGCGGCCCCGGTCTCGGCGGCCATCGAGGCCACCGATCCCGGACTGCCGGGTGCCTCGGGCCTGCCGGACGATCTGTTCCGGCACGACGGCCAGATCACCAAACGGCCCGTGCGGGCGCTGACACTGTCCGCCCTGGCCCCCCGGCCGGGCGAGGTGCTGTGGGACATCGGCGCGGGGTCCGGGTCCATCGGGATCGAATGGCTGCTGGCCGGAGGCGCGCGGGTCGAGGCGCTGGAGACCGACCCCACCCGCGCCGCTCGCGCGCGCGGGAATGTCGAAGCCTTCGGCCTGTCGCACCGCCACCGCCTGACCGAAGCGCGCGCGCCCGAAGGGCTGACGGGCCTGCCCACCCCCGATGCCGTCTTCATCGGCGGCGGGGCCTCCGGGGCGCTGCTGGACGCGCTGTGGGACCTGATCCCGCCGGGCTCGCGCCTTGTGATGAACGCCGTTACGCTGGAAACCGAGGCGCTGGTTCTTGACTGGTCGGCGCGACACGGCGGGGCGCTCTTGCGGATCGCGCTTGCGGAATCGGCTGCCATCGGCCGCAAGCGCGGCTGGCGCGCGGCGCTGCCGATCCTGCAATGGAGCGTCACGCGATGATCGTGGCGGGCTTCGGCTTCAGGACCGGGGTGTCGCTGGCATCGCTTCGGGACGCGCTGGACCGTGCCGGAGGGGCCGATGGCGTGACGCATCTGGCCACGCTGGCGGCGAAGGTCGGGGGGCTGGAGCCCTTGGCCTGTGCCCTGGACCTGCCGATCGTCGCGCTGGCCCCTGACGCCTTGCGCGGCGTGCCGACGCCGACCCGTTCGGACCGGGTCGAGGAGATGTTCGGCACCGGCTCGATCGCCGAGGCGGCGGCGTTGGTGGCGGCGGGGCCGGGGGCGCGACTGCGCGGGCCGCGGGCGGTGTCGGCCGACGGGTGGGCGACGGTGGCCCTGGCGGAGGGTTCGGGGTGAGGGGCGGCTGTGAAATCGCGCGCCTTGCGGCGCAAGCCTTCTGTCTCGCCTCTGCGCGCAAAGGGCGCGCAACCGGCTCGGCCGTTTGCCTCGGGCGGGGATGTTTGCAGAAGGGAAAGGCAGAGGTTCGCCTCTGGAACGGTGCAGGATGACCGTGCATTTCATCGGGGCCGGGCCGGGGGCGGCGGATCTGCTGACGCTGCGGGGGCGCGATCTGATCGCGGCCTCGCCCGTCTGTCTTTATGCCGGCTCGCTGGTGCCGGAAGGGGTGCTGGCGCATTGCCCCACCGGCTGCCGGATCGTGAACACCGCACCGATGAGCCTGGACGAGATCGTGGCCGAGATCCAGGCGGCGCATGCGGCGGGGCAGGACGTGGCGCGGCTGCATTCCGGGGACCTGTCGGTCTGGTCGGCGATGGGCGAGCAGCTGCGGCGGCTGCGCGACCTTGGCATCCCCTATGACGTGACGCCGGGCGTGCCGTCCTTCGCGGCGGCGGCGGCAGCGCTGGGGGCGGAACTGACGCTGCCGGGGCTGGCGCAGTCGGTGGTGCTGACGCGGACCTCGGGCCGCGCCTCGCCGATGCCCGAGGGCGAGAGCCTGGAGGCCTTCGCCCGCACCGGGGCAACCCTGGCGATCCATCTTTCGGTGCATGTGCTGGGCGACGTGGTGGCGCGGCTTCTGCCGCATTACGGCCCGGACTGTCCGGTTGCGGTGGTCTTCCGCGCCTCCTGGCCGGAAGAGCGGGTGCTGCGGGCCACGCTGGCCACGCTGGATGTCTCGGTCGGTGCGGGCGAGCGGACAGCGCTGATCCTGATTGGGCGGGCTCTGGCGCAGGAGGGTTTCGCGGAAAGCCGGCTTTACGCAGGTGACTATGACCGGCGCTATCGCCCGCTGGGCAGCGCGCCGCGCTTTCCGGAGACCGGGCAGTGATACCCGGCCTCGTGATTGCCGCCCCGGCCAGCGGCACGGGCAAGACCACGGTGATGCTGGGGCTTCTGTCGGCGCTGCGGGCGCGGGGGCTGGTGGTGCAGCCGTTCAAGAACGGTCCGGATTACATCGATCCGGCCTTTCACCGGGCGGCTTCGGGGCGGGACAGCTACAACCTGGACAGCTGGGCCATGCCGGGGGACATGCTGGACGGGCTGGCGGGGCTCGCCGAGGGGGCGGACCTGGGGCTGGCCGAAGGCTCGATGGGGCTTTACGACGGGGTGGCGGCGTCGGGTGCAGCGGGCAACGGGGCCTCGGCGGATCTGGCCCTGCGCCTGGGCTGGCCGGTGGTTCTGGTGATCGACGCCTCGGGCCAGGCGCAGACGGCGGCGGCGGTGGCGCTGGGGCTGGCGCGGTTCCGGGCTGGGCTGCGGGTGGCGGGCGTGATCCTGAACCGGGTCGCCTCGCCCCGGCACGAGGCGCTGCTGCGTGCGGGCATGGCAGAGGCGGGGCTGCCGGTGCTGGGTGCTCTGCCGAAGCAGGCGGCCATCGCGATGCCGGAACGGCATCTGGGCCTGGTGCAGGCCGAGGAATTGCCGGCGCTGGCCGAACTGCTGCGCGCAGCGGGCGATCTGATGCGCGAGAACGTGGATCTCGATGCCCTGATCGCCGCCGCGGACGGCGCGCTGCGTCCCGCGCCTGCGGTGCGGATCACACCGCCGGGACAAAGGATCGCCCTGGCGCGCGACGCGGCCTTCAGCTTTGTCTACCCGCACATGCTGGACGGCTGGCGCCGTGCGGGGGCCGAAGTGCTGACCTTCTCGCCCCTGGCCGATCAGGGGCCGGACCCTTCGGCCGATGTCTGCTGGCTGCCGGGCGGCTACCCGGAACTGCACGGGCCGGCCCTGGCCGGGGCAGACCGCTTCCGCAGCGGGTTGCGGGCCTTTGCCGAAACCAGGCCCGTGCATGGCGAGTGCGGTGGCTACATGGCGATGGGCGCGGCAATCATCGACCGGGAAGGTCAGCGCTGGCCGATGGCGGGGCTGCTGGGGCTGGTCACCAGCTTCGAGAAGCGGCGGATGCATCTGGGTTACCGGCGGGCCCGACTGGTGCAGGGCATTCCGGGTCATGCCCCGGGAAGCGTCCTGCGCGGGCACGAGTTCCATTATTCCACCATACTCGAACAACCGGATGCGCCGCTGGCCGAGGTTACGGATGCCACCGGCGCCCGGGTGGCCGAGACCGGCAGCACTCGACTCCGGCCCGGCGGCGGGCTATCGACCGGCACCTTCTTTCACCTGATCGCAGCCGAGCCATGACCGAACGTCTCCCTTCCGCCCCCGGAATTCGTGCGAATTCCGGTCCGGAGCCTGAACAGGCTCCGTTCCGATTTCCGCAGGGAAATCGGGGGCAGGGATGACCGGCTTCGTCCATTTCGTCTCGGCCGGACCCGGCGACCCGGACCTCTTGACCGTGAGGGCGGTGAAGGCGCTGGCCCAGGCCGATGCGGTGCTGTTCGACGATCTGTCCTCGGGCCCGATCCTCGCGCTGGCGCGGCCGGGGGCCGACATGGTGGGCGTGGGCAAGCGGGCGGGGCGCGCCTCGCCGAGGCAGGATCACGTCAGCCGGCTTCTGGTGGACTATGCCCGGACCGGGGCGCGGGTGGTGCGGCTGAAATCGGGCGACAGCGGCATCTTCGGCCGGCTCGAGGAAGAGCTGACCGCCGTTCGCGCCGCCGGCATCCCCTGCGAGATCATCCCTGGCGTCACCTCGGCCTCGGCCGCGGCCGCCGCCGCGGGCATCCCGCTGACCCGGCGCCAGCACGCCCAGCGGATCCAGTTCATCACTGCCGCCGATGTGACCGGCAACCTGCCGCCGGGCCTGAACCTGCCCGCCCTGGCCGACCCGCAGGCGACCACGGTGGTTTACATGGGCAAGCGCACCTTTCCCGCGCTGGCCCAGGCGCTGATCGCCCATGGCCTGCCGCCCGACACTCCGGCGCTTCTGGCCGAAGGCGTCAGCACGCCGGACCAGCGTCTGCATCGTTCCACCGTCGAAGCCCTGGCAGAAACTCTGTCAGGCGACCGCAGCCCGCTTCCGGGCCTCATCCTTTTCGGCAAGCTGGCCGACGGGGTCGCAGACTGACCCTGCGGAGTCGCCTTCCTCCTTGACCGGACGTCGCCAGAGGCGCAGGAAGGGAGGGCAAGGTGTCCCATCAGGCGCAAAGCGCCGGGACTGAAACGGGAATGAGGAGCGGGCCTACCCATCAGGGGGTCCGTGACATCAGCCGCCCCCGCGACTGTCAGCGGTGAGCGGGTCTTCACAAGCCACTGTCCCCGACGGGATGGGAAGGCGAAGACCCTCCACGATCCGCCAGCCAGGAGACCGGCCCTGCAAAGGAAGCAAACCGCCGTCGGGTGTGACGGTCAGGAGGGACTTATGCATATCGAACCGGGCCTCGTCAGCGAGGCAAAGATCGCGCTCAGCTACGCCACCGCTGCCGCCGCAGGGGGCGTTGCCCTTTACCACATCGCCAGAGCCACGAAGGAGCAGGGGCTGACCTCGGTCGCCCTGCGCTCGCTCATTGCAACCGCTGGCGTCTTCTGCTTCTTCGAGGTGCTGCCGCACTTCCCCATCGGCGTCAGCGAGGTGCACCTGATCCTCGGCTCCACCCTGTTCCTGATCCTCGGGGCCGGACCCGCTGCCATCGGCCTTGCGATGGGCCTTCTGATCCAGGGCCTGTTCTTCGCGCCCTCGGATCTGCCGCAATACGGGATGAACGTCACGACGCTTCTGGTGCCGCTCTTTGCGCTGTACGAGGTGTCGAAGCGGGTGATTGCACCCGGTACGGCCTATGTGGACCTGCAATACCGGCAGGTGCTGGCCCTGTCGCTGGTCTACCAGGGCGGGGTCGTCACCTGGGTCGCGTTCTGGGCGCTCTACGGCCAGGGCTTCGCCGCTGCGAACCTTGCCGCCATCGGCACGTTCGGCGTCGCCTACATGGCGGTCGTCCTGATCGAGCCCCTGGTCGATCTCGCCGTGCTGGCGGCGGCCAAGGCGATCCGCGCGTCGGGGTCCGTCCTCGTGACGCCGCGCCTCTACACGGCGGCCTGATCCCATCGGGCGCGGCCTTGGCCTTCGGGCTGCGCCTCTGCTAAAGCCCGGGCCCATGACCACGCTTTTCCTCATCGGCATCGGCACGGGCAACCCGGATCATGTGACCGGCCAGGCGATCGGCGCGCTGAACGCGGCCGACCTGATCCTGATCCCGCGCAAGGGCAGCACGAAATCCGACCTCGCCGAGGTGCGAGAGCTGATCCTGGCGCGCGTCCTCGCCCGACCCGTCCCGGTCGCCGCCTACGACGTCCCCACCCGGGCAGAGCAGGACGACTACCTCGGCGCGGTGAACGACTGGCATGACGCCATCGCGAAGGTCTGGGCCGAGACCATCGCCGCCCATCCCGGCGCTCAGCGTATCGCCGTGATGGTCTGGGGCGACCCCTCGCTTTACGACAGCACGCTGCGCATGGCGGCCCGGCTGCCGGGCGTCACGGTCAGGGTCATCCCCGGCATCACCTCGCTTCAGGCCCTGACCGCAGCCCATGCCATCCCGCTGAACACCCTTGCCGCCCCCGTGACCATCACCACCGGCCGCAACCTGCGCGACCATGGCTGGCCCGAGGGCGCCACCACGCTTGCCGTCATGCTGGACAAGGGCGGCGCCTTCACCGCGATCGACCCTGCGGGCGTGACGATCTGGTGGGGCGCCTATGTCGGCATGCCGGAAGAATGCCTGATCCATGGCCCGCTGGCCGAGGTCAGCGACCAGATCCTCGCCACCCGTACCCGGCTGCGTGTCGAACACGGCTGGATCATGGACATCTACCTTCTGCGCCGGGGCGGCGATGTCTGAGCTGATCGCCCGCGCGCTGCGGCTTTACGACCTGCCGCCCGATACCCCGCTTGCCCTGCTCAACCGCTCCGAGAACGAAACCTGGGCCGCGGGCGATCTGGTGCTGCGGCTGCACCGACCCGGCTATCACTCGCGGGCCGAGATCGCCTCGGAACTGGCCTGGCTGGCCGCGCTTCAGGACCTTCCCGACCTGCATTGCGTTCGCCCCGTGCCCGGCAGGCAAGGCATGGTCAGCGAGATCGACGGCCGCCGCATCGTCGCCTTCGCCCGCATCCCCGGCCAGGAGCTGCGCCCCGGCGACGACCTGTCGCGCTGGTTCGCACCGCTGGGAGAGATCACCGCCCGGCTCCACCTGCATGCGCGCGGCTGGACGCCGCCCCCCGGTTTCACCCGCAAGCGCTGGGACGTCGAGACGATCCTGGGGCCGCAACCGCACTGGGGCCACTGGCGGCAGGCGCAGGGGCTGGATGCGCCGGGCGCGGCGCTGCTGGCCCGCGCCACCGATGCACTGGCGGCGCGGCTGCATGCCTACGGCACCGGGCCGGATGTCTTCGGGCTGATCCATGCCGACCTGCGGCTGGCGAACCTGATGGTGGCCGGCGAACGGCTGACGGCCATCGACTTCGACGATTGCGGGTTCGGCTGGTGGGCCTATGACCTGGCCGCCGCGCTGTCGTTCATCGAGACCGACCCGCGCCTGCCCGAGCTGATCGCCCGCTGGCTGGAGGGATACACCCGCGCAGCGCCCCTTGGCGCAGGGGATCGGGCGATGATCCCCGCGCTGATCTTCCTGCGCCGGGTGCTGCTGACTGCCTGGCTGGCCACCCGCGCCGACAGCGACACCGCGCAGGCCCTGGGCGGGCCGGTCTATACCCTGGGCACGCTTGAGCTTGCCGAAGCCTTCCTGACCGACGGACTGGCGGCCTTGCGCCCCTGACGGCTCCTCCTGCGCCGTCGGCGCGTCGTCGCCAGCGAGGAGGAACGAAGGTTCCGACGAGCGGCCCGGTCATTCCTTCAGAAGCAGGCCGAGGGCAAGCATGGTCAGCGCCACGCCCGCCAGCACCAGGGCGGGCGGCACCGCGCCATGCAAAACGATCTCCCACAGGATCACCCAGGACGGGACGAGATAGGTATAGGCCATCACCTTTGCAGCCGGCAGGCGCAGGCTGGCATATTGCAGCAGAACGAAGGTCAGGGCACTTGCCGCCACCGCGACATAGACCAGCGTCACCCAGACGATCCCCGGCAGCGCCGGCCAGTCGGTCGCCAGCACCGCCCGCCCGGCATAAAGCGCCAGCAGGACCGTCCCCGCCACCATCATCCCGAAGGTGAAGACCAGTGCCGGCTCGCCCCGGTTCAGCCTGCGCACCAGCGGCGCGTAGGCCGCGTGCGCCACGCAGCCCAGAAAGTAGATCGCCTCGCCCCGCCCGACCTCGAAGGCCATCAGCGCAGCCAGGTCGGCGCGGAAGATCACCCACAGCGCGCCCAAGGCCCCGATGGCAAGGGCCAGGGCCATCCTGCCGGTCAGCCGCTGGCGCAGCGTCAGCCAGCCGAAGCCCGCGGCCATCAGCGGGGTCAGGGTAAAGACCGCCGCCGCCGAGACGGGCGGCGCGGTCTTCAGACCCTCGAACATCAGCACGAAATAGCTGCCCAACAGACCGCCAAGCACCAGATAACGCCAGGGTGCCGCCCAGGCCTGCCGCGGCAGACCCGTGGTCAGTGCCGCCGCCCCACCGACGAGGACACCGGCCAGGATGAAGCGCACCACCGACAGGGCGCCGGGGTCGATATGCGGCGCGGCCAGGACGCCCAGCGAGAATGACCCCGCCACCAGCGCCGAAAAGGCCAGCATCGCCAGATGGCCGCGCGACGGTTGCGACAGGCCGGTCCGCATCAGGTGCAGAACTTCCAGGACTTCGCCGCCTCCTTCAGATGGGTCAGGAAGGCCTGCACCTTGCGCGTGCGGTGCAGATCGACATGGGTCACGATACGCAGGGCCGAGTCCCATTCCGGCCGCGGCGGCAGGATCTCGACCAGATCGGGGTCCTCGGCCGCGCGCAGGGTCATGATGAAGCCCAGACCCGCCCCCTGCCGCACCGCCTCTTCCAGCGCGGCAGGTTCGGTCGCGGCATAGACGATCTGTTCGGGCGGCACCGTCGCCCGCAGCCAGCGATGGAAGGGCGCGCGCGTCGCGTCGGCATCGGTGCAGACAAAGCGGTGGCCGACGAAGTCGGCCTCGGAGGCCGGCTTGCCGTGCCGTTCGACATAGGCGCGCGACCCGTAAAGCCCCGCCTGCATCCGGGCCAGGGGCTGCACCACATTGTCCGGCTCTTCCGGCCCGTTGCCGGCGCGGATCGCCACATGCGCTTCGCCATAGTCCAGCCGGAACAGCCGCATGTCGGTCAGGAACCGGACCCGGACCTCGGGCCATTTGTCCTGAAAGCTGACCATCACCGGGGTCAGAAGATCGGCGATCCCTGCGATCGAGGTCACGACCAGTTCGCCCGACACCGTCTCGCCCTGGCCCTTGATCCGGCTGGCCAGATGGGCGAACTGCTCTTCGGTGGTCTGGGCCACGGCCAGAAGGTCGCGGCCGGATTCCGTCGCCGTATAGCCCCTGGCATGGCGCTGGAACAGCTTGACCCCCAGCCGCTTTTCCAGCGCGTCGATGTGGCGGATCACCGTGGCATGATGCACCCCCAGAACCTCGGCCGCGCCGGACACCGTGCCCAGACGTGCCACCTGATAGGCGGTGCGGATCTCGTCCCAGTTCTCCATGTCGCGCCCTTTCCAGCCTGTGCAGGGACGCACAGAAAACGCCGGGACGCGGGCCGGCGCAAGTCTGTTGTGCCCTGTGGCTGCCTTGATAGGGTTCGGACGGCTGGACCATGGATCAGGGGAAAGGACATGCGCATCCGGACCGAAACGCCCGCACTTCTGGTGCTGGAGGACCGTCCGCTGCTGATCGCGCTGCTGCTGTCGGCCTTCGTGCTGATCGACGCGGCGGCGGTCTTCGGTCTGGCCCGTCAGGGCGAATGGGCGGGGGTGGCGATGCTGGGCCTTGGCATCCCGCTTCTGCTGGCGGGCTTCGTGTTCTTCGTGCGGCGCACCATCGTCTTCTTCGACCGCTCCTCCGGGATGGTCTCGATCCGCGTTGCCTCGCTGATCGGGCAGAAAGAGGACAGCCTGCCCCTGTCCGAGGTGATCGGCGCCGAGGTCCAGCGCAATCCGTCCTCGAAGGGCGGTTCGACCGCGCGGCCGGTCCTTCTGCTGAAGGGTGGCGGTCGGCGCCCGCTCCTGTCGGTCTCGACCTCGGGCCGGGGGCCGGGCCGGGCTGCGGCGGCGATCAACCGCTGGCTTGCACCGGACAAGGCCGGCCGGTGAGGGGCCTTCCCGTCGCGACGATTCCGGCGCCGATGGCCCAGGGCCCTTTCCGCGCCTCGGTGGTCAGCGGCCGGATGGTCCTGACCGCCATCGCGCTTCTCTTGATCGTCGGCTGGCTCGGCAGCCCGGTCCGGCCGCTGACCGTCCCCTGCGGCCGTGCCGGACATCGCAGCACGGCCACCCGGCGCGGCCTGTTCGGAACGAAGCACGGGTCGCCCGTCCTGCGGCGCATCCGCGACAAGGCCGCCGCCAGCACAGCTTGACTCCGCCCCCCATCCGGCGTATCCGCCGACCAGTTCCCCGGAGGCATCAGCTTCCGGTCCCTTGGGCATTTCCCGGGATCGCCATCCGTCAGCGCGTCTGCGCCCACGGGTGCGCTTTCGCTTTGCGCCAGGGCTTCGCCGCCCCATATCGGGGCAAACAGCACGAGGTGACGCGATGTTCGAAAGCCTGTCCGAACGCCTTGGCGGCGTCTTCGACCGTCTCACCAAACAGGGGGCGCTGTCCGAAGCCGACGTCGTCACCGCGCTGCGCGAAGTGCGCGTGGCGCTGCTGGAGGCCGACGTCTCCCTCCCCGTCGCCCGGGACTTCATCAAGCGCGTGACCGAAAAGGCCACCGGCGCGGCGGTGACCAAGTCGATCACCCCCGGCCAGATGGTGGTGAAGATCGTCCATGACGAACTGATCCGCGTGCTGGCGGGCGATGGTCCGGCCGAGGCGCTGAAGATCGACAACCCGCCGGCGACGATCCTGATGGTCGGTCTGCAAGGCTCGGGCAAGACCACCACCACCGCGAAACTGGCGAAGCGGCTGAAGGAAAAGAACGGCAAGAAGGTCCTTCTCGCCTCGCTCGACACCAACCGCCCCGCGGCGATGGAGCAGCTGGCGATCCTCGGCACCCAGATCGGCGTCGATTCCCTTCCCATCGTGAAAGGCGAAACCGCCGTCCAGATCGCCAGGCGCGCCAGGACCCAGGCCAGCCTAGGCGGCTATGACGTGCTGTTCCTGGATACCGCCGGGCGGCTGCACATCGACGAAGTGCTGATGGACGAGGTGCAGGCGGTCCGCGACATCGCCCAGCCGCGCGAAACACTGCTGGTCGTCGACGGCCTCACCGGCCAGGACGCGGTGAACGTCGCCACCGAATTCGACGGCAAGGTCGGCATCACCGGCGTCGTCCTCACCCGGATGGACGGCGATGGCCGCGGCGGTGCAGCGCTGTCCATGCGCGCCGTCACCGGCAAGCCGATCCGCTTTGTCGGCCTGGGCGAGAAGATGGACGCGATCGAGCCCTTCGATCCCGAACGCGTCGCCGGCCGCATCCTTGGCATGGGCGACATCGTGGCGCTGGTCGAGAAGGCGCAGGAGACCTTCGAGGCCGAACAGGCCGAACGCATGGCCAAGCGCTTCGCCAAGGGTCTGTTCAACATGAACGACCTGAAGATGCAGCTGGAACAGATGCTGAAGATGGGCGGCATGCAGGGCCTGATGGGCATGATGCCCGGCATGGCCAAGATGTCGGCCCAGGCCGAGGCGGCGGGCCTGAACGACAGGATGCTGCGCCACCAGATCGCGCTGATCAACTCGATGACCAGGAAGGAACGCGCGAACCCCGACCTCTTGCAAGCCAGCCGCAAGAAGCGCATCGCCGCGGGCGCGGGGCTGGAGGTGGCCGATCTGAACCGTCTGCTGAAACAGCACAAGCAGATGGCTGAGATGATGAAGCGGATGGGCAAGGGCGGCATGATGAAGAACCTTGTCAGGCAGTTTCTGGGCAAGGGCGGCATGCCCGACCCGTCCAAGATGTCGCCCGAGGAACTGGCCGAGATGGCCAAGGGGATGCAGGGCGGCCTTGGCGGCATGGGCGGCGGCCTGCCCCCCGGTCTGGGCGGCCTGCCTCGTGGCATCACCCTGCCTGCGGGCCTTTCGGGGCTGATGAAGAAGAAGTGATGCCCAGCCCCGAGCACCAGATCACCGTGACGATCCCGGTCATTCAGACCGAACGTCTGGTGCTGCGCGAACCGCGTGAGGCGGACTTTCCGGCCATGCTCGCATTCAACGACAGCCCCCGCGCCGCCTTCGTCGGCGGCGGTGCGCTTCGTCAGCAGGTCTGGCGCGGCCTTCGGGCCAATATCGGCCTCTGGGCGCTGCGCGGTCACGGGATCTTCTCGGTGGATACCAAGGCAGGCGACTTCATCGGCCGGATCGGCGTGCTGTTTTACGACGGCTGGGACGAACCGGAGTTCGGCTGCCACCTCTTCGACGGCTACAAAGGCCAGGGCCTCGCCATCGAGGCCGCCCGCGCCGCGCGCGCCTGGCTGTTCGCCACGCAGGGGCTGGCAACGCTGGTCTCCTACATCGACCCGGCCAATGCCGGCTCGGTCGCGGTGGCCGAACGGCTCGGCGCCCGGCGCGACCACGTTGCCGAGGCCGCCATCGGCCATGACTGCCTTGTCTATCGTCACCTGCCGGAGACCGCCCGATGACCGATGCCGCCGCCCGCGCCGCCGCGCTTCTGAAGGACCATCGCGCCTCGATCGACCGGCTGGACGCGATCCTCGTCTATACGCTTGCCGAACGGTTCAAGCACACTCAGGCCGTCGGTCGGCTGAAGGCGGAACACGGACTTCCGCCTTCGGACCCCGACCGCGAGGCGCGCCAGATGGCGCGGCTGCACCAGCTGGCCACCGAGGCCGACCTCGAACCCGAGCTGGCCAAGAAATTCCTGACCTTCATCATCAGCGAAGTCATCAGGCATCACGAGAAACTACAGCAATGACATGGGCTTGCCCCAAAACCCGCCATTCAGAGGAGAAAACCAAATGGCTATGAAAATCCGTCTCGCGCGCGGTGGTTCCAAGAAGCGCCCGTTCTATTCCATCGTCGCTGCCGATTCGCGGATGCCCCGCGACGGCCGCTTCATCGAGAAGCTGGGCACCTACAACCCGCTTCTGGCCAAGGACGACGAAAAGCGCGTCGTGATGAACCTTGAGCGTGTGCAGCACTGGCTGTCCCAGGGCGCGCAACCCACCGATCGCGTTGCCCGCTTCCTGGAAGCCGCCGGCGCCCGCCCGAAGACCGTGCGCAACAACCCCAAGGCCGGCACCCCCGGCAAGGCCATGGCAGAGCGCGCCGCCAAGAAGGCCGCCCGCGCTGCGGAACCGGCCGCCGAATAAGCCATGACCGGCCGGTTCAGCCCAGAGTTCCGGGACGAGCTGGTCCGCCTCATGCGCTGGCGCCGCGACGTGCGCCGCTTTCGCACCGACCCGGTGCCCGAGGACCTGCTGGCGCGCTGCCTGCGGGTCCTTTCGCTTGCGCCCTCGGTCGGCCTGTCCGAACCCTGGCGCCTGCTTCGCGTGGACAGCCCGGCCCGCCGCGCGGCCTGCATGGACAATTTCCAGGCCTGCAATGCCCGTGCGCTGGAAGGCTACGACGGCGCGCGGGCGGCAAGCTACAGTCGCCTCAAGCTGTCGGGCATGGCCGAAGCCCCGGTTCACCTGGCCGCCTTCTGCGACGACACGACCACCAAGGGTTCGGGCCTCGGCGCCGCAACGATGCCAGAGACCCGCGCCTATTCCGTGGTCGGCGCCATAACCCATCTGTGGCTGGCGCTGCGGGCCGAGGGGCTTGGCCTCGGCTGGGTGTCGATCCTTGACCGCGACCGGCTTGCACGCGACCTTGACGTGCCGCAGGGCTGGCGTTTCATCGGCTATCTCTGCATCGGCTGGCCGGAAAAGGACGACGTGGTGCCCGAACTCGAACGCGAAGGCTGGGAACAGCGAAGCCCGGCCCTTCATCTGGAGACACGCTGATGTCCGACCTGATCTGCATCGGCGCCATCGCCGGGGCGTTCGGCGTATCCGGCGAGGTCCGGATCAAGTCCTTCTGCTCGGAACCGACGGACATCGCCTCTTACGGCCCGCTGACCACCGAAGACGGCAGCCGAACCTTCCACATCACCCTCACACGCCCCGTTGCCGGCGGCCTCGGCGCGCGGATCTCCGGCGTGACCACCCGGGAACAGGCCGAGGCCCTGCGCGGGACCAGCCTTTACGTCCGACGCGACCGGCTGCCTGCCCTGCCCGATGACGAGTTCTACCATGCCGACCTCATCGGCCTTCCCGCCTTCGACACGGGAGGCGAGCTGATCGGCAAGGTCACCGCCATCTTCAACCACGGGGCGGGCGACATTCTGGAAATATCGACCAACCGTCATAAATCGGCCCTGCTTTTGCCCTTTACCACGGCAATCGTCCCCAATGTCGACTTGGCAGCCGGGCGCATTGTTGTCGATCTGCCTGACGAGTCGGAGTGATCGACCGGCCCGGTGCCTCCGCGGCCCGGAACGCAGGAAAGGGTGGGACATGTTCACGCGCATGCGCCTGGTCAAGGGTGCGACGGCTCTGCTTTACCTTGGGCCCCTGATCGCCGGACTCTGCGGCTTTGGCTGGACCATGCTTGCCCCGTTCATCGCGATCTTCGTCGTCTGGCTCATGGTGCTGCGGCCGGAACAATGGCCGTCCTCGCCGGAAGAATGGCTGACCGGCAGCGCCCTGCTTGCGGCCCTGGCCCAGGTCCTGTCGCAGATCGTCCTGGTCGCCGCGCTGTTCGGCATCGGCAGCGGGCTTGGCGGACTTGCCGGGATCGATGCCGTGGGGGTGAACCCGATTCTGCCGGTGTCCATCTCGTTCATCGCGATTCCGCTGTGCCGGATGCTGTGGGATTCGCGCGAGGCGGCAAGTCTTGGCTATTTCCTCGACGAAGAGGCCGAATCGGCCCATGCCGAGAATGCCGTCGGACTGGCGGCCACGGCGATCATTCCGCTGTTGAACCTGCCCGACACCGCCCCCGACGCCGAGGTGACCGAGGCCGTCGCGGCCGTGCTGGACGTGCCGACCGCCGAACTTCGCCTCGATGCGCTGACTGCGGCGCTGGCCAAGCCCGACCGCAGCCATGCCGCGCTGCGCCGCGGCCTTTTGCTTTGGGCAACCGAGCCCGAGATCGTCGCGCCCGGCCAGGTGCCGGGGTCGATGGCCAAGGCCTTTGCCATCGCCAATGGCGATCTTGACCTCTTGCGGCTTTACGTTCCCCGCGCGATGGCCCTGATCGCGGCCTTCCCGAACCGCGCCACCGATTTCCCGACGCCGGCCGAGCTGCGCGCGGCGGCAGCGGCGGCACCGGACTCCGACCTGCCGGCGCATCTGCAAGCCGACCTGCGTGACGGTCTGCGTGCGCTGGCTCGGGCCGTGGCGGCAGCCACGGGCACCGCAGCAGAGGTCGATGACCTTCCCGCCCCAAGAGAACCTGTCCCCTTCCGCCAGCGCCGCACCCGCCGGGCCTGAACCGGGGCTTTTCCGGCGGCGCCATTCGCGCTAATGCCGTCGCATGTCCGACACCCCTGCAAGCCCTAAAAGCCACGGCCGCCTGCGGATCCGGCCCACGCTGCAACCCCGCGACCTCATGGAGGAACCGCGGCTGGTCAACGGTGCCTTCACGGCCAAGGTCATCACCCTGTTCCCCGAGGCCTTTCCGGGCACGCTGGGCCTGTCGCTGACCGGAAAGGCGCTGGATTTCGGGCTCTGGCAGCTGGAAACCATCGACCTGCGCCAGTTCGGCGAAGGCAGGCACCGCAACGTCGATGATACCCCCGCAGGGGGCGGGGCGGGCATGGTGCTGCGCCCCGACGTGGTGGATGCCGCCCTCTGCCACGCCCGCATCGGCACCCCCGCCGACCGCACGCGCTGGCCGGTCATCTATCTCTCCCCGCGCGGCGCGCCCTTCACCCAGGCCACCGCCCGCCGCCTTGCCCAGGGCGAGGGGCTGACCCTGCTGTGCGGCCGCTTCGAGGGCGTGGACCAGCGCGTGCTCGACCACCATCAGGTCGAGGAGATCAGCCTCGGCGACTTCGTCCTGACCGGCGGCGAGATCGCCGCGCAGGCCGTGCTTGACGCCACCGTCCGCCTGATCCCCGGTGTCCTCGGCAATGCCGCCTCTACCGAAGAGGAAAGCTTCTCCGACGGCCTGCTGGAACATCCGCAATTCACCCGTCCCGCCGTCTGGGAGGGTCACGAGATCCCTGCCGTCCTGCAATCCGGCAACCACGCCGAAATCGCCAGATGGCGCCGCACCCAGGCCGAGGCCCTGACCCGCGCCCGCCGCCCCGATCTGTGGGAAAAGCGCGGGCGCTGAGCCTGCCGCGCCCCTTGACCGGAACCCGCCTTCCCCCTATACGCGCCCGGTCCGGGGCGATCTGCCCATCGGACCCGATTCCCCTTGCCTGCCTGCCTTCTTCCGCAGGGTCACCGCAAGGGGGCGGCACATACAGAAAAGCAGGCGCCACCTGCGGCGGGCTTCTTGCAGCAGCAAGGGGGACCCGGACGAAGACCGGAAGCTCTGGCGCGGCATCACCTCTGCGGAAACCACCGCAGGCAGAACTGGAGACAGCGCATGAACCTCATCGCGCAACTCGAGGCGGAACAGATCGCCGCCCTCGGCAAGACCATCCCGGATTTCAAGGCCGGCGACACGATCCGCGTCGGCTACAAGGTGACCGAAGGCTCGCGCTCGCGCGTGCAGGCCTATGAAGGCGTCTGCATCGGTCGCAAGGGCGGGCTGACGCTCGGCGCCTCGTTCACCGTCCGCAAGATTTCCTTCGGCGAAGGTGTGGAGCGTGTGTTCCCGCTCTATTCGACCAACATCGACTCGATCGAGGTCGTCCGCCGCGGCAAGGTTCGCCGCGCCAAGCTGTACTACCTCCGCGCCCGTCGCGGCAAATCGGCCCGGATTGCCGAAGTCACCAACTACAAAGAAAAAGCCGAGTGAGGAGTGGAGCCATGAAAGCCGATACCCATCCCGACTACCACACCATCACCATCAAGATGACCGACGGCACGACCTATGTGACGCGCTCGACCTGGGGCAAGGAAGGCGACACCATGTCGCTGGACATCGACCCGCTGGCGCATCCGGCCTGGACCGGCCAGCAGGCCAAGCTGATGGACACCGGCGGCCGCGTGTCGAAGTTCAAGAACAAATACGCCGGCCTGGGCTTCTGAATCCCGGACCTGCGCCGAACGGGGGGCGTGCTGCAAGGCGCGCCCTTTCGCATGTGGCGCACCCCGGAGTTTTCGAAAACTCCGGACCGGAGCCTTCAGAGGCTGCGAGCCGATTTCTTTGAAGAAATCGCCTTCTGTCTTGGGCGAAATCCCGCTTCCCCCTTGCCGGCGCAACGCATAGAAAGCCGCCGGGACAAGCGCAGGGGACAGTATGGCGCGGATCATCGTCGTCGGGAACGAGAAGGGCGGTTCGGGGAAATCCACCACCTGCATGCATGTGGCGACCGCCCTGTCGCGCCTGGGCAAGAAGGTCGGTGCGCTCGACCTCGACCTGCGGCAGAGGAGCTTCGGGCGCTATATCGAGAACCGGCGCAACTTCATGCAGGAGGCGGGCCTCAACCTGCCGACGCCCGACTACCGCGAGCTGCCCGAGGTCGATCCGGCCAGCCTGGCCGAGGGCGAGAACGCCCAGGACCTGCGCCTGACCCGCGCGATCGAGGCGATGGATGCCGAAATGGATTACATCGTCATCGACTGCCCCGGCAGCCACACGCGCCTGTCCCAGGTGGCCCATACGCTGGCCGACACGCTGATCACGCCGCTGAACGACAGTTTCGTCGATTTCGACCTTCTGGCGCGGATGGACGGCGTGACCGGCAGGATCAGGGGGCCCTCGATCTACTCTGAAATGGTCTGGGGCGCGCGGCAGATGCGGGCGCAGGCGGGCCTGCAACCGATCGACTGGATCGTGGTGCGCAACCGGTTGGGCGCGCAGGCGATGCACAACAAGAAGAAGGTCGGCGCGGCGCTGGAAGAACTGTCGCGCCGCATCGGCTTTCGCGTGCTGAACGGCTTTTCCGAACGGGTGATCTTCCGCGAACTTTTCCCGCGCGGCCTGACCCTGCTGGACCTGAAGGATACCGGGGTCGATCAGCTGAACCTGTCGAACATCGCTGCCCGCCAGGAGTTGCGCGACCTGATGACGGGGCTCAGGCTTCCGTCTCTGGCTGTCGGCTTTTGAACACCGGCCCGCCAAGCCCCTGCTGATTGACCACGCGAATGCGCGTCACCTTCTTCAGGCGCTTTTCGAACGGCGTATCTTCTTCGGCCTTGCGAGCACGGCCAAGACCCAGTTTCTTCAGAATGCGGAACGTCTTATCCATCTTGGGCGTCCTATGTTCGATGCCCCAAGAATCATCGGCAAGCAGGGCAGGACTAAGGCAGCTTAGGTCAAATGCTGCGTCGGGTCTGTGCTGATTTGGCGACAAATTGTATCCGCTTTCGCCACATATAGGGCAAGGTGCCCGGAAATGTCATAGGGATCGTTGCGCCAGCCAGTTCGACCAGGCCTGGCGCGAGCCTGCGAAGACGTTGATATCGACCTTGCCGCTGATGCCCGGGATCAGCCCGGTCGAGGTATATTGCCAGAAGGTCCAGGCCTTGCCGTCATAGACGCCATGCGGATGATCCGCGACCGAGCGCAGCCAGAATTCCACCCCTTGCAGGCGCCACAACTCGGTATCCCGGAAGAAATCGACGGTGGTGTAGATGATCGGCCGCTGGCCATAGTGCCGCTCCACGATGTCCAGGAAGATCCGCGCCTCCTCGCGGATCGTGGCGCCGTCGCGGCGGATGGTGCAGGTCGGGCTGAAGGGCGTCCATTCCAGGTCCAGCACCGGGGGCAGGGCACCCGGAGTGCGCGGAACATGGCGGATGAACCAGCGCGCCTGTTCGGCCGCCGGGCGGCAATGGTAGAAGAAATGATAGGCCCCGCGCCTGACCCCGGCCGCGCCCGCGCCGCGCCAGTGGCTTTCGAACATCGGGTCCAGCATGTCGCCGCCCTCGGTCGCCTTGATGAAGGCGAAATTCACCCCGTTCGCCCGCGCCGTGGGCCAGTCCACCTGGGGCTGGAACCGCGACAGGTCGATCCCGTGCACCGGATAGCGGTCGGGCGAGCGTCCCGGCCATGCGACCGGCTTCGCATCGTCGAAGTTGGCGCTCATGACGGTGATTTCACCCGTTTCCGGCGCCGCGCCGCGCGGAGCAGCACCACAGGCGGCAAGCGCAAGAAGGGCAAGGCTGACAAGGATCCGCAACATGGCGTCAGGCTGCCAAGTCTTGCGGCCCCTGTCACCCCGCATTGATGCGGGTCGGCGGAAACCGACTCAGGCCCGGGCGGCCAGTTCGTCCCAGCAGGCCAGCGCATGGCCGGCATACATCAGGCCGGGCCCTCCGCCCATCTGCACCGCCATGGCCAGGACGTCGCCAAGCTCTTCCCGGCTTGCCCTTGCCTTCATCAGCGCCTCGACGTGAAAGTTGATGCAGGGCTCGCAGCGCAGGATGACCGACATGCCCAGCGCGATGTATTCCTTTTCCTTCAGGCTCAGCGTGCCGTGGTCCTTCACGCCCTTGGACAGGGCGCCGAACCCCTTCGCCGTCTCGGGGACAAGGGCGTTCAGCGCGCGCAACTCGCGGCGCATTTCGGTGATCCTGTCGGAATAGCTCTGCGTCATCGGGGGCCTCCTTCGCCGACCCCGCCATGGCACGCAGCCCGCAGCGCCCGCCTTGACGTGGGTCAACCAAAGCGGGACGGCGACAGCGCGGCGACCAGATCGGCCTCGATATCGGGCGTACGGCCGCCGATCAGGTCCGCGGCAAGCCGGCTTGCCGCCGGACAGGTCTGAAAGCCGTATCCGCCCTGACCTGCCAGCCAGAAGAAGCCGGGCTCGCGCACATCCGGACCGATCACCAGCACCCGGTCGGGCGAGAAGGTCCGCAACCCCGCCCAGCTGGCCAGCAGCCGCGTCACGGGTTCCGTCACCATCTCCTCATACCGCGCCAGCCCCTCGGCCAGCACCATGTCGTCGGCCCAGGCGTCGTGCGGCTCCATCAGGTCTTCTTCTGCGGGCGAGACGATCAGCGCCCCCGCATCGGGCTTGGCATACCAGTCCTCGCCGGGGCCGAACAGCATCGGCCAGCGGCTCACGTCCAGCCCGCCCGGCGCCGGGATCCGCGCCATCGAGCGGCGATAGGGCGTGAAGCCCAGCGGTCGCACCCCGGCCATCGCCGCCACCTGATCCACCCAGGCCCCCGCCGCGTTGACGATCATCCGCGCGGTGAACTCGCCTGCGTCACAGGTCACCCGCCACCCCGCCCCGTCCTTCGCGATGGCGCTGACCCGCGCTCTGGTCAGAACCCGCGCACTCCGCGCCCTGGCCTCGCGCGCGAAGCCCTGCACCACAAGGTCGGTGTCCAGATCCTCGGCATGGGCGGCATAGCCCGCCATCGCCACGGTCTCGGGGTTCAGGATCGGCACGATCGCCCGCGCCTCCTCCAGGCTGATCCGGTCGAAGGCCATGCCGTTCAGGTCATGCTCGAAAGCCTCCTCCGCATCGGCCTTGGCCACCAGAAGAAGGCCGCGCGGAGACAGCACGCCCGGCAGGCTGCGGAAATGCGCCTCGGACGCCATCGACAGCCCCACCACCGCCGGGGCGCCATAGCGCGGCTCGAACAGCGCCGCCGAGCGGCCGCTTGCGTGATGCGCCAGCGTGTCCTCGGCCTCCAGCAGGATGACCGAGCCCAGCTCCGACATCCGCGCCGCCGCCGAAACCCCGGCGATCCCACCCCCGATGATCAGGAAATCCGCGTCCATTGCACCCCCCGAAAGCCGAGGGGCACCGATGGCCGGTGCCCCTCTCGTCACTTGTCGCATATCGCGTCAGGCGGGACGGACGCAATCCGTCCCGCAACGCCCGGATTACTTCGGAATGTCGCCGACAATCCCTTCGACGTAGAAGTTCATGCCCAGCAGATCGCCATCCGAGGCCGTCTCGCCCTCGGCCAGCCAGGGGCTGCCGTCCTGCTTGTTGATCGGCCCGGTGAACGGGTGGTAGGTTCCCGCCGCGATGGCGTCACGCATCGCCTCGGCCTCGGCCTTCACATCCGCCGGCACCTTGTCGGTGATCTCGCCGATCAGCACCTCGCCGCCGGCGATCCCCTCCCAGGCGTCGATCTGTTCATAGGTCCCGTCCAGCAGGGCGCCGACGCGCTTGACGTAATAGGGCCCCCAGTTGTCGATGATCGAGGTCACGCGCGGCCCGTCCTTGTAGGCCGCCATGTCCGAGGCCTGACCAAATCCGATCACGCCCTCGACCTTCGCGGCCTCGGCAAGCGGAGCGGTGGAATCGGTGTGCGCGGCGATCACGTCGACGCCCTGGTCGATCAGCGCCTTGGCCGAATCGGCTTCTTTCGCCGGGTCGAACCAGGTGAAGGCCCAGACGACCGACAGCTGCACATCCGGGTTCACCTTCTTGGCGTGCAGGTAATAGCTGTTGATCCCCATGATGACCTCGGGGATCGGGAAGGACGCGATGTAGCCGATCTTGTTCGACTTGGTCATCTTGCCCGCGATATGGCCCTGGATCGCGCGGCCCTCGTAGAAGCGCGCGTTGTAGGTGGACACGTTCGGATGCTCGCGCTTGAAGCCGGTGGCATGTTCGAACTTCACGTCCGGGAACTTGGCCGCGACGGCATTGGTCGCATCCATGTAGCCGAAGGAGGTGGTGAAGATGATGTTGCAGCCGCCCAGTGCCATCTGGGTCAGCACGCGTTCGGCATCGGCGCCTTCGGGCACGCTTTCCTGATACTGGATCTCGACCTTGTCGCCATAGGCCGCCTTCACCTGCATCGCGCCATCATGGTGCTGGAAGGTCCAGCCGCCGTCGCCGATCGGACCGACATAGACGAAGCAGGCCTTCACCTTGTCCATGCCCTGCGCCAAGGCGCCGCCGCTTGCCAGCAGGACACCCATCGCCGCCGTCGCCAGCAGATTTCTCCGTTTCATCTCGTCACTCCCCTTGGTGGCAGGGCCATTGGCGGCCCCGCGGTTATCTGCCTCAGCGCGAGGCGTGAAAATTCTGTCCCAGCGCCGCCGGAGCACCACTGGCCTTGCGCCCCGCCGACATGATGACCAGCACAAGGATGGTTATCAGATAGGGGGCCATGGACAAGTACTCGACCGGGATCGCCGACCCGGCGACCTGGAGGTTCAGCTGCAACACGGTGATCCCGCCGAAAAGATAGGCGCCGATCAGCACGCGCCACGGCTTCCAGCTGGCAAAGACCACGATGGCCAGAGCGATCCAGCCTGCGCCCGCGGTGATCCCGTCCACCCATTGCGGCACCCTAGCCAGCGAGACATAAGCCCCGCCCATCCCCGCCATCGCGCCGCCAAAGGCGATGCAAGCCAGCCGGATACGGTTGACCTTGTAGCCCAGCGCATGCGCCGCCTCGTGGCTTTCGCCGACCGCGCGGATGATGAGGCCGACGCGGGTTGACTTGAGCACCCACCACAGCACTGCCGTCATGGCGATGCTGAAATAGACCACCCAGTCGTGCCCGAAGACGATCGGCCCCACCACCGGAAGGTCCGTCAGCGCTTGCGGGAACAGCTTGCCCGTGGGCGGCGGCTTGATCCCGTTGTAACCCTGCCCGCCCAGGCTGGACACGCCCAGCCCGAACAGCGTCAGCGCAAGCCCCGTTGCCACCTGGTTTGCGAGGAACACCTGGGTCAGAGCCGCAAAGATCAGGCTCAACAGCGCCCCGCAGACCGCCCCGCCGATGAAGCCCAGCACCGGGCTTCCGCTGTGCACCGCGACGATGAACCCGCCCAGCGCGCCGAAGATCATCATCCCCTCGACGCCCAGGTTCAGCACGCCCGCGCGTTCCACCACCGTCTCCCCAAGCGCCGCCAGCAGAATCGGCACCGCCGAGGCCATGAGCGTTGCGATCAGGATGACCGGATTGATACCGCCAAGGTCCATCTCAATGCGCCCCCACCGCCAGCCGGAACCGATAGTTCGTCAACACATCCACCGCGAGAAGGAAGAACAGCAGCATCCCCTGGAACACCTGGATCGCCGCCGCGGGTAGCCCCAGCTGGGTCGCCGCCATCTCGCCGCCGACATAGGTCAGCGCCATCAGGAACCCGGCCAGCACGATCCCCAGCGGGTTCAGCCGCCCGAGGAAGGCCACGATGATCGCCGTGAAGCCGTAGCCCGTGTTGAAGTCGATGCTGATCTGCCCCGCGGGTCCCGTCACCTCGAACAGCCCCGCCAGCCCCGCGAGCGCGCCGGAAATCCCCATGCACAACACGACCAGCCGCGCCGGGTTAACCCCGTGGAACCGTGCCGCCCGGGGCGCCTGTCCGGCCAGCCGGATCTGGAACCCCGCCTGATGCCGCGTCAGCAGGATATAGGCCAGCACCGCCGTCACCAGCGCCGCCACCCCGCCCCAGTGCAGCCCCAGCGGCTCATACAGAAAGGCATTCTTCGCCGCAGGATAGCTGGAGAAGTTGCGGCTGCCCGGAAAGCCCATCCCCTCGGGGTTCTTCAGGAACCCAGTCGAGGCCTTGGCCAGAATCGTCTGCGCCACATAGACCAGCATGAGCGAGACCAGAATCTCGTTCGTGTTGAACCGCGTCTTCAGGATCGCCGGGATCATCGCCCAGACCCAGCCGCCGAAGGCGCCAGCCACCACCATGACCGGAAAGATCCACCGGCTTTCCGTCGGGAACACGGCCAACCCCACCGAAGCGCCGAAGATCGCGCCCATGATGTACTGCCCCTCGGCCCCGATGTTCCAGATGCCCGCGCGAAAGCCCAGCGCAAGGCCGATCGCGATCAGGATCAGCGGCCCCGCCTTCACCAGAAGCTGCCCCCGCAGGTAAAAGGCGAACTCGCCGAAGACCGGGTCCCAGAAGATGGTGCGGATCACCTCGAACGGGTTCTTGCCCATCGCGGCGAACAGGATGCCCCCCGCGACCATGGTCAGGATCACCGCGGCGGGCGGCGTCGCGTACAGCCAGAACCGGCTCGGCGTCGGGCGCTTCTCAAGCCTCAGCACGACACGCCCCTTTCATCTGTCCACAAATATCCCGGGGGGTCTGGGGGGCTGGCCCCCCATTCCGACAGCCCGGCACGCGTGCCGCCGACCAGTTGCACGGAACGCCGCAACCCGCGCCTCCCCCTCTGTGGGAGGGGAGCCCCCGGCCAACCAGATCAGGCCACATGATGCGCGACCTCCATCCCGTGGGCCCCGCCCATCATCAGCCCGATCTCGTCCATCGTCAGCCCCTCGGTCGGCCGGGGCCTGGTCAACCGCCCCTCGTTGAGGACTGCAAAGCTGTCCGAAACCTCCAGCAGCTCATCCAGGTCCTGGCTGATGACCACCACCGCGGCCCCTTCCCCCGCCCGGTCCAGAATGCTCTGCCGGATCGAGGCCGCCGCCGCCGCATCCACCCCCCAGGTCGGCTGGTTGATGACGATGACCTGCGCCCCCTGCATCAGCTCGCGCCCCATCAGGAACTTCTGCAAATTCCCCCCCGACAGCGCCCGCGCCGCCACATCCGGCCCCGGGGTCCGCACGTCATAGGCCGCGATGATCTCCTCGGCGAACCTGCGCGTCCCGGCCCAGTCCACGAACCCGTTCTGCGTCAGGCCCTTGCGGACCCCCGCCGTCAGGAACGCATTTTCCACCAGCGACATGTCCGGCGCCGCCGCATGGCCATAGCGGTCCTCCGGTGCAGCCACCAACCCGGCCTTCCGCCGCTCCACCGGCCCGCGATCGCCGACCGGCTGACCTGCGACCCGCACCTTGTCCGGCGCCGCCTTCAACTCTCCCGACAATGCGAGCAAAAGCTCATCCTGGCCGTTCCCGGCCACCCCGGCGATGCCCAGAACCTCGCCCCTGGCCACCGTGAAGGACACCCCCTTCAACGAGGTCCCGAAGGGAATGGGCGACTCGACCGACAGGTCCGACACGCCCAGCGCCACCTCGCCCTTCGCCCCCATCCGCCGCTCCGGGGTCTTCAGCGCCTGACCGACCATCAGCTCCGCCATCTCCCGCGCCGTCCGCTCGCGCGGGGTGCAAGTCGCCACCACCTTGCCCCGCCGCAGGATCGTCGCCTCGTCGCAGAGGCTTCTGATCTCTTCCAGCTTGTGGCTGATATACAGGATCGCCGTCCCTTCGGAGGACAACTGCCGCAACGTCCTGAACAGGATCTCCACCTCCTGCGGCGTCAGAACCGAGGTCGGCTCGTCCATGATCAAGAGCTTCGGGTCCTGCAACAGGCAGCGGATGATCTCCACCCGCTGCCTTTCCCCTGCCGACAGGTCGCCCACCATGCGGCTGGGGTCCAGCGGCAACCCGTATTCCTCGCTGACCGCCCGGATGCGCGCGGCCAGTTCCCGCATCGGCGGAGGGTTCTCCATCCCCAGCGCCACGTTCTCGGCCACGTTCAGCGCCTCGAACAGGCTGAAATGCTGGAACACCATCGCCACGCCCAACCGCCGCGCCTCGGCCGGCTTCGACGGCGTGTAGGCAGCCCCGCGCAAGGTCATTGTCCCGCTGTCGGGCCGCACCAGACCATAGATCATCTTGACCATGGTCGACTTGCCCGCCCCGTTCTCGCCCAGGAGAGCGTGAATCTCACCCTCACCGATGGAGAACGAAACATCCGAGTTTGCCACCACACCCGGATAGGCCTTGGTGATCCCCTCGACGCGCAGAAGCTCCGGTCTGGTCATGCCCGCTTCTCCCCCACCTTCGCCGCCGGAGCCCTCAACATCTCCGCCACCACGCCAATCGCAATCGCCTGCGGGTGCTTGCCCAGACTTGGGTCCCCGATCGGACAGCGGATATGCCCCACCGCCTCACCGGAATGCCCCAGCGCCTTCAACCGAGACCGGAACCGCCCCCATTTCGTCGCCGACCCGATCAGCCCGCAGGACCGGAACCCCCGGTTCAGCAGCCGGTGACACAGTTCCAGGTCCAGCGCATGGGAAAAGGTCAGCACCAGATGCTCGGCATCCGGCGGCACGTGATCCGCCAGCACCGCCGGATCGCGCGCCGGAACCACCGTCACCCCGTCCGGCACCCCCTCCGGAAACCGCTCTGCCGCGACATCCACCCAGGTCAGCGCGATCCCCGGCAAGGGCGCCAGCACATTGACCAGGGCCCGCCCGACATGCCCCGCGCCCCAGACCCAGACCTGCCGCTCCGCCTCCGCCACCGGCTCCACCAGCCAGCCGGCCACCAGCCCCGGCGCGGGCCGCACCCCTTGCCCCCGCGCCGCCGCCAGGACCCGCTTCACCGCAAGGGGCATCTCGCCCACACCCCGCGCGACCACACCCGCCACGGCTTCCGGCACCGCTTGGAACACCTCGGTCCACAGCACCACCGCCCCGCCGCAGCACTGGCCAAGGCTCGGCCCCAGCGCGACCCGCTCGACCGAGGGCGCCTCCCTCCCCCCTCCGTGGGGGAGGGATGGGGTAGGGCGGCCAGCCAGCATCAGACGCGCCTTCGCCGCCGCCTCATACTCCAGCGCCCCGCCGCCGATCGTCCCCGACTGCCCCTGATCCCAGACCAGCATCGACGCGCCCACCTCGCGCGGGCTCGATCCCTCGACCCCCGCGATCACCACCCGAGCGACCCGCCCATGCGCCCGGATCGCCTCTGCCAATGCCGCAAGGTCAAACACAGCCCTCGACCCTCCTGACCGCCATCAGCACCCGTTCCGCCGTCGCCGGCGCATCCAGCGCCGGATAGACCGACCCATCCCCGCAGGCCGCCACCGCATCCGATAGCGCATAAAGCGCCGAGATCCCCAGCATGAACGGCGGTTCCCCCACTGCCTTGGACTTCCCGACCGAATCCTCGCGGTTAGGCCGCCCCCACAGCGCCACGCGGAAATCGCGCGGCCGGTCCGAACAGGCCGGGATCTTGTAGGTGCTGGGAGCATGCGTCATCAGCCGCCCCTTGCCATCCCACACAAGCTCCTCCGTCGTCAGCCAGCCCGCGCCCTGCACATAGGCCCCTTCGACCTGCCCGATATCCAGGGCAGGGTTCAGCGAGGTCCCCGTGTCGTGCAGCAGATCGGCCCGCAAAATCCGGTTCTCCCCGGTCAGCCGGTCGATCACCACCTCGGTCACGGCTGCCCCGTAGGCGAAATAGTAGAACGGCCGCCCCGTCCCCTTCACCCGGTCCCAGATGATCTTCGGCGTCGCGTAATAGCCCGTGGAGGACAGGCTGACCCGCGCCTGATAGGCCCAGGCCACCACCCGCGCCCAGTCATAGACCTCGCCCGCGACCTTCACGGTGCCATCCACGAACCTGACCGTCGAAGCCTTCACCTGATGCTTCTCGGCAATGAACTCCGCCAGCCGCCCGCGGATGGTCTCTGCTGCCGCCTTCGCCGCCATCCCGTTCAGGTCGCTCCCAGAACTCGCCGCCGTGGCCGAGGTATTCGGCACCTTCCCCGTGTCCGTCGCCGTGATCTTCACCATCCCGACGTCCAGCCCGAAGACCGAGGCCGTCACCTGCGCCACCTTCTGGAACAGCCCCTGTCCCATCTCGGTCCCGCCATGGTTCAGCGCGATGGACCCGTCCTGATAGACATGCACCAGCGCCCCGGCCTGGTTCAGCCAGGTCAGCGTGAACGAAATCCCGAACTTCACCGGCGTCAGCGCGATCCCCCGCTTCAACACCGGAGACCGCGCATTCCACGCCGCAATCTCCGCCTTCCGCGCCCGGTAGTCGCTGGTCCGCTCCAGCTCGGCCACCAGCTCGTGCCCGATGAAATCCTCCACCGGCATGTGATAGGGCGTGGTCTGCACCCGCCCGTCCGGCGGCAAGTCATGCGACCCGACAGGGCCCGCCGCACCGCGAGACGTCAGATCCGCCCCACTCCCTGCTTTCATCTGTCCGGAAATATCCCGGGGGTCCGGGGGCTGGCCCCCGGGGTCTCCCATCCCGCGATAGAAGTTGGCCTTGCGCACCTCCAGCGGCTCTCGCCCCAAGACGAAAGCCACATGGTCCATCACCCGCTCGATCCCCACCATCCCCTGCGGGCCGCCAAAGCCCCGGAAGGCCGTGGCGCTTTGCGTGTTGGTCTTCAGCCGGTGGCTCTCGATGCGGATGTGGGGCAGGTGATAGCAGTTGTCCGCATGCAGCATCGCCCGGTCCGCGACCGGCAGGCTCAGGTCCTGCGACCAGCCGCAGCGGAAGAGATGCGTGAACTCCAGCCCCAGAATCCGCCCCTCCTCGTCCACCCCGGCGCGATAGACGATCCGCAGATCATGCCGCTTGCCCGTGATGACCATGTCGTCATCCCGGTCATAGCGCATCCGGCAGGGCCGCCCCGTCAGACGCGCCGCCACCGCACAGGCAATCGCCAAGGCGTTCCCCTGCGATTCCTTCCCACCGAACCCCCCGCCCATCCGGCGCACTTCCACCCGGACCGAGGACATCGGCAGATGCAGCGCATGGGCCACCTTGTGCTGCACCTCGGTCGGATGCTGGGTCGAGGAATGGACGATCATGTCGCCCCCTTCCTGCGGGATCGCCGCCGCGACCTGCCCCTCAAGATAGAAGTGCTCCTGCCCCCCCACCTCGAACGATCCCTCGACGACGCGCGGAGCCGCCGCAATGGCCCGCGCCGCATCGCCCTTGGCCCAGATGACCGGCCCCTGCTCGAACCGGCTGTTCGCCGCCAGCGCGTCATCGACGGTCAAGAGCGCGGGCAGTTCGCGGTAAGAAACCTTCCCCAGCCGCGCCGCCTTGCGCGCCGCCAGATGGCTTTCGGCCACGACCAGAAAAACCGGCTGCCCGACGTAATGCACCTTGCCCACGGCCAACAGCGGCTCGTCATGCGCCGAAGGGCTGCAATCCGGCATGTCCGGCAAGTCCTCCGCCGACAGCACCGCCACGACCCCCGGAGCAGCCTTCACCGCCGACAGGTCGATCCCCGTGATCTCGCCATGCGCGACCGAGGACAGCCCGAAGGCCAGATGCAGCGCATTGGCCAAGGGCAGGTCGTCCACATAGCGCGCCTGCCCGGTCACATGCAGGGGTGCCGCGTCATGCGGCAGGGCTTTCCCCATGCTCATCGCGCCACCTCCAGCACCGAAACCGGCACGCCGTTCAGATCATGGAAATACCGCCGCAGAAGGTTCTGCGCCGTGAGCATGCGATAGGCCGCGCTGGCCCGCATGTCGCTCAGCGGAGTGAAGTCCCCCGCCATCGCCTCGGCCGCCGCGTCCATCGTCGCCTCCGTCCAGTCACGCCCGATCAGCGCCGTCTCCGCGCGGATGGCGCGCTTCGGCACCCCGGCCATGCCGCCAAAGGCGATCCGGGCGGATGTCACCACACCGTCCGTGACCGTCACGTTGAAACACCCGCAGACCGCGCTGATGTCCTGATCGAACCGCTTGGAAATCTTGTAGCACCGCAGCGCCGGGGCGCTTTCCGGGAACGACACTCCCGCCACGAACTCTCCCGGTCGCCGGTCCTGTTTGCGATAGTCGAGGAAGAAGTCCTCCAGCGGCATCGACCGCATCTCGTCCCCCCGCCGCAGATGCAGCGTGGCCCCCAGGGCGATCAGCGCCGGCGGCCCGTCGCCGATGGGCGAGCCGTTGGCGATATTGCCCCCGATCGTCGCCGCATTGCGCACCTGCACCGACGCATACCGCCGCAAAAGCTCGGCGAACGAGGGCAGCCGGTCCTTCACCGCCTCGCGCAGCGCGCTGATCGTCACGCAAGCGCCCACATGCAGGCTGCCCCCGCGCACCTCGATCCCCTTCAGGTCCTCGACGCCCGATAGGAAGGCCACCGGAAACTCCCGCAGCTGCTTCGTCACCCAAAGCCCCACATCTGTCGCCCCGGCCACCAGCACGGCATCCGGATTGGCCAGATACCACTCCGCCAGTGCACCCGAATCTTGGGGCCGGAACGCCCCCGCCTCTCCCGCAGCGAACGACGCCAACACGTCCCGATCCGCCTTCATCCAGTCCGGCACCGCCTCACCAGCCGCCGCCTCCGCCGCCCGCACGATGGGGGCATACCCGGTGCACCGGCAGAGGTTCCCCGCCAGCTGGTCGTCGTGATCCCGCGCCCCGTTCAGATGCGCCACTGCCATGCTGACCACGAAACCGGGCGTGCAGAACCCGCACTGACTGCCATGATGCGCCACCATCGCCGCCTGCACCGGATGCATCTCACCCTTCGGCCCCGACACACCCTCGATGGTCCGCACCGCCTTGCCATGCAGTTGCGGCAGGAACAGGATGCAGGCGTTCAGCGCCTTCGAGCCGCCCTCGTCGGTGACCATCACCGTGCAGGCCCCGCAGTCGCCCTCGCAGCACGCCTCCTTGGTCCCGGTCAGCCCGCGCTCTTCGCGCAGCCAGTCCAGAAGCGTCCGCGTCGGGGCTTCCCCCTCGATGCGAACCGGCGTTCCGTTCAACAGAAACGCAATGCTCATCTGTCAGTCCGCCGCCTTCTCCCCGGTCGAGGCACTTTGCGGGATCGCCCGATGCGGCGTAAAGCGACCCACGCGCCCCTTGTTCTGGTTGTCATTCCATCAAGCGCGGCCCGGCGATTCAAGGCAAGAACAAACTCATCGCCAAAAGGCGAAGCTGTTATCAGGATTTGCCGAAAATTCGGGCGTCGCAGCCTGAGACCAAACTGCCCTTCCACCCCCGCAAAGCCCGCGCTAGACTCCCGCCATGCCCGGCGCGAACCCCCGTTTCATCCACCTCCGCACCCACACCGAACACTCGCTTCTCGAAGGCGCGGTGCCGGTGAAGAAACTCGTCGGCCTCTGCACGGCGCAGGCCATGCCCGCCGTGGCCGTGACCGACACGAACAACATGTTCGCGGCCCTGGAGTTCTCCGTCACCGCCATGGGCGCCGGGGTCCAGCCCATCGTCGGCTGCCAGATCTCCATCGCCCATGACCCCGCCCAACCGGGCGAAAAGCCCCGCCTGCCCGCGCCCATCGTCCTTCTGGTCCAGAACGAACAGGGCTACATGAACCTGATGCGGCTCAACACGCGGCTTTACATCGACGGGGCGATGACGGGCTCGGCCAACCTGCCGCAGGTGACGCTGGACGAGCTAGCACAGAACGCTCAGGGCCTGATCTGCCTCACCGGCGGCCCCGAAGGCCCCTTGGGCCGCTTCCACGCCACCGGCCAGCACACCAAGGCCCGCGCGATCCTGGAACGCCTCGCCGCGATCTACCCGAACCGGCTTTATGTCGAGCTGCAACGCCACCCCGGCCCCGGCGGCGCGCTTCCCGAACACGAGGCGCTGGCCGAACGCGGCGCCATCGACCTCGCCTACGAACTGGGCCTGCCGATCGTCGCCACCAACGACGTCTATTTTCCAAAGGCCGAGATGTACGAGGCGCATGATGCCCTCATCTGCATCGCCGAGGGCGCCTATGTCGACCAGCAGCAGCCCCGCCGCCGCCTGACCCCGCAGCACTATTTCAAGTCCGAGGCAGAGATGGTCGCGCTTTTCGCCGACCTTCCCGAGGCGCTGGAAAACACCGTCGAGATCGCGAAACGCTGCGCCTATGCCGCCCAGAAGCGCAAGCCGATCCTGCCGCGCTTCGCCGATGACGAGGTGCAGGAACTGCGCCGTCAGGCCAACGAAGGCTTGCAGAAGCGTCTGGCCGTGATCCCCCATTCCGCCACGCCCGAGGAATACCAGGCCCGCCTCGATTTCGAGCTTGGCATCATCGAGAAGATGGGCTTCCCCGGCTATTTCCTGATCGTGGCCGACTTCATCAAATGGGCCAAGGACCACAACATCCCCGTGGGTCCAGGCCGGGGCTCGGGTGCGGGCAGCCTTGTCGCCTATGCGCTGACGATCACCGACCTCGACCCCCTGCGCTATGCGCTGCTGTTCGAGCGTTTCCTGAACCCCGAACGCGTCTCGATGCCCGACTTCGACATCGACTTCTGCATGGACCGGCGCGAGGAAGTCATCGCCTATGTGCAGGAGAAATACGGCCGCGACCGGGTGGCCCAGATCATCACCTTCGGCGCGCTTCTGTCCAAGGCCGCCGTCCGCGACGTGGGCCGCGTGCTGCAACTGTCCTATGGTCAGGTCGACAAGCTGTCGAAGATGATCCCGGTCGAAGGCGTCAAACCCGTCTCGATCACCAAGGCGCTGGCCGACGAACCCCGGTTGCGCGAGGCCGCGAAAGAGGAAGTCGTCGGTCGCCTCCTCGATTACGCCGCCAGGATCGAAGGCCTCTATCGCAACGCCTCGACCCATGCCGCGGGCGTGGTGATCGGCGACCGCCCGCTGGATCAGCTGGTGCCGCTCTACCGCGACCCGCGATCGGACATGCCCGCCACCCAGTTCAACATGAAATGGGTCGAGGCGGCGGGGCTGGTGAAATTCGACTTCCTCGGCCTCAAGACCCTGACCGTGATCCAGAACGCGATGGATCTTCTGAGGCTGCGGGGCATCGAATTCGACATCAACCTGATCCCGCTGGACGACAAGGCCACCTACGATCTCTACGCCTCCGCAAGGACAGTCGCGGTGTTCCAGGTCGAAAGCTCGGGCATGATGGACGCGCTCAGGCGGATGAAGCCCACCTGCATCGAGGACATCGTGGCGCTGGTGGCGCTCTACCGTCCGGGGCCGATGGAGAACATCCCGATCTACTGCGAGGTCAAGAACGGCCTGCGCGAGATCGAATCCATCCACCCGACGATCGACCACATCCTGAAGGAGACGCAGGGCATCATCGTCTATCAGGAACAGGTGATGCAGATCGCCCAGGTCATGGCGGGCTATTCGCTCGGCGGCGCCGACCTTCTGCGCCGGGCGATGGGGAAGAAGATCCCCGAGGAAATGGCCAAGGAGCGGCCCAAGTTCATCGAAGGCTGCGCGAAGACCCACGGGATCGACGCCAGGAAGGCCGGCGAGGTCTTCGACCTGCTGGAGAAATTCGCCAACTACGGCTTCAACAAGTCGCATGCCGCCGCCTATGCCGTGGTCAGCTACCAGACCGCCTACCTCAAGGCGAACTATCCGGCCGAGTTCATGGCCGCCGTGATGAACTGCGACATCCACCTCACCGACAAGCTGGCGGTCTACAAGCGCGAGGTGGACAAGCTGGGCATCAGGACCGTCGCGCCTTGCGTCAACGCCAGCCTTGCCACCTTCACCGTCCGCGACGGTGCCATCGTCTACGGCCTCGGCGCGCTGAAGAACGTCGGCGTCGAGGCGATGAACCTCATCGTCCAGGCCCGGATGGCACCCGCGTCATCCCAGGCTCAATCGCCCGACAGCCCGCGCCTCCCCTCCCCCCCGTGGGGAGGGGATGGGGGTGGGGGGCACCCGGTCAGCCAGACCGACAAACCCTTCACCACCCTCTTCGACTTCGCCCGCCGCGTGGACCTGAAACGCATCGGCAAGCGCCCGCTGGAGATGCTCGCCCGCGCCGGAGCCTTCGACCAACTCGACCCCAACCGCGCCCGCGTGTTCGACTCGCTCGACGCCCTCGTCGCCTATTCCGCCGCCATCCACGAAGCCGCCGCATCCACCCAGAACTCGCTCTTCGGCAGCGCCGGGGCCGACATCCCCGAACCGCGGCTCCCCTTCCGCGACGACTGGCTTCCCACCGAGCGCCTGGCCCAGGAACACCAGGCCGTAGGCTTCTATCTCTCCGGCCACCCCTTGGACGACTACATGTCCGCGCTGCGCAAGAAGGGCGTCGAAACTCTGGCCCAGGTCACCCAGAAGGCCGAACGCGGCCCCTGCATCGCCAAACTTGCCGGGTCGGTATCGTCCAGACAGGAACGCAAATCCGCCAAAGGCAACCGCTTCGCCTTCGTCCAGCTCTCCGATCCCACCGGCCTTTACGAGGTCACCTGCTTCTCCGACGTGCTGGAATCCTCGCGCGATTACCTCGACGCGGGCGAAAACGTCGTCCTCACCGTCAAGGCAGAACTGGAAGGCGACACCCTCAAACTCCTCGCCCAATCCATCACCCCCATCGACATGGTCGCCGCCCAGGCCGGGGCGCCCGACCTGCGCATCCACCTCTCCCGCCCCGAGGCCGCCATCTCCCTCGCCTCGCTGCTGTCCCGGGTCGAGGGCCGCAGCCGGGGCTCGATCACCCTCTGCATCACCGACCCCCAGGGTCGGGAAATCGACATCGCGCTGCCCGACAGCTACCCGATCACCCCGCAGGTGAAGGGCGCGATCAAGGCGATGCAAGGCGTGTTGGCCATCGAAGAGCTCTGACGCCAAGTAGGGTGGGCAATATTGCCCACCCTGCGAACCCGCCTTGCGGCCCCCACCGTTCCGCGCCACCCTCCGGCCCATGTCCAGCGCCCCCGCCCTTCTCCCGCCCGCCCGCCTTCTCGGCCTCGACATTGCGCGGACCCTCGCCGTGGTCTGCATGGTGATCTTCCACTTCACCTTCGACCTCGCCCTTTTCGGCCACATCGACCCCGGCACGATGAGCCAACCCTTCTGGTACTACTTCGCCCGTATGATCGCCGGGTCCTTCCTCTTCCTCTCCGGCATCTCCCTCTGGCTCGCCCATGGCCGCGCGATCCGCTGGCCCGCCTTCTGGCGCCGCTGGGCGATGATCGCCGGCGCCGCCGCCCTCGTCACCACCGCCTCGATCTGGCTGGTGCCCGGGGGCCCCATCTGGTTCGGCATCCTCCACGCCATGGCCGCGACCGCTCTCATCGGCCTCGTCGCCCTGCGCCTGCCCTGGCCCGTAACTCTCGCCCTCGCCGCCGTGATCTTCGCCGCCGCCTGGGGCCCGCGCTTCCCGGCCTTCGACCCGATCTGGCTCGTCTGGACCGGCCTTGCCGAGACCCGGCCCATGATGGGCGACTACGTCCCCCTCATCCCCTGGGCCGCCCCCGCGCTCGCCGGCATCGCCACCGCCAAGGCCCTGCGCCTCGACCATTGGCGCGGCACCGCACCCTCCCGCCTCGCCCATACCCTCACCTTCCCCGGCCGCCACTCGCTTATCATCTACCTCGTCCACCAGCCGATCCTCTTCGGCCTCTTCAACCTCTACGCCCGCATCGCCGCCTGACGCTTCCCCTCGCCCCCGCTTTCCGCTAATCGGAACCCCGAAGTTTGGAGGCGCCTGCGATGAAGTTCACCCTGTCCTGGCTGAAGGATCACCTCGACACCGACGCCACCGTCGAGGCCATTGCCGAGGCGCTGACCGACCTTGGCCTGGAAGTCGAAGGCATCGAGGACCCAACCGCGCAACTCGGCCCCTTCCGCATCTGCCGCGTGATCGAGGCCGTCCAGCACCCCAACGCCGACCGCCTCCGCGTCTGCCGGGTCGAGACCTTCCCCGACGGCCCCGGCGGGCGCAGCGAGGAAGTCCAGGTCGTCTGCGGCGCACCCAACGCGAAAACCGGCCTGATCGGCGTCTTCGCCCCTCCCGGCACCCATGTCCCCGGCACCGGCGTCGATCTCAAGCCCGGCGTGATCCGGGGCGTGGAGTCGAACGGCATGCTTTGCTCCGAACGCGAACTCATGCTGTCGGACAACCACGACGGCATCATCGAGCTACCTTCGGACGCACCGCTTGGAGTCCGCTTCATCGACTATCGCGGTCTCAACGACCCGGTGATCGAGATCAAGGTCACCCCCAACCGTCCCGACGCGCTGGGCGTGCACGGCATCGCCCGCGATCTGGCGGCGCGGGGCTTGGGCAAGCTGAAACCCGTCAGCGTCACCCCGGTTCCGGGCCGCTTCCCCACCCCCATCGCCGTCCACATCGCCCCCGAGCTGAAAACCAAAGGCTGCCCCCATTTCGCCGGTCGCCTGATCCGTGGCGTGAAGAACGGCCCTTCGCCAGACTGGATGCAGGCCCGCCTCAAGGCCATCGGCCTGCGCCCCATCTCGGCGCTGGTGGATATCACCAACTACTTCACCTTCGGCCTGAACCGCCCCCTGCACGTCTTCGACGCCGCGAAGGTGAAGGGCGACCTCCACATCCGCCCCGCCCGAGAAGGCGAGACGCTGCTGGCGCTCGACGGCAAGACCTACACCCTGACCCCCGGTCAGATGGTCATCGCCGACGACAACGGACCCGAGTCGCTCGCCGGAATCATGGGCGGCGAGGCCTCGGGCTGCACCCCGGAAACCACCGACGTCTTTCTGGAAAGCGCGTATTGGGACCCGATCACCATCGCCGCCACGGGGCGCGCGCTGAAGATCAACTCCGACGCCCGCTACCGGTTCGAACGCGGCGTGGACCCGGCCTTCACCCTCCCGGGCCTCGAACTCGCCACACAGATGATCCTCGACCTCTGCGGCGGCGAGGCCGGGACCGTGGTGCAGGACGGCGCGCCCCTCGACACGACCCGCACCTACCGCCTCGACCCCGCCCGCGTGGTCAGCCTCGTCGGCATGGACATCGCAGAGGCCACGCAGCGCGAGACGCTTCAGGCGCTGGGCTTCACCCTGAACGGCAACGAAGTGACCCCGCCCAGCTGGCGCCCCGACATCCTCGGCGACGCCGACCTTGTCGAGGAAGTCGCCCGCATCGCCAGCCTGACGAAACTGCAAGGCGCGCCGATGGCCCGCACCCAGCCGGGCGTACCCCGCCCGATCCTGACGCCCCTGCAAGTCCGCGAACGCACAGCGCGGCGCACCATCGCGGCCCTCGGCTACAACGAGGCCGTCACCTACAGCTTCATCGACGCCAGATCCGCATCCCTCTTCGGCGGGGGAACCGATGCCGTCCGCGTCGAAAACCCCATCTCCTCCGAGATGACGCACCTCCGCCCTGATCTCCTCCCCGGACTCCTCGCCGCCGCCGCCCGCAACCAGGCGCGTGGCTTCATGGACCTCGCGCTCTTCGAGATCGGCCCCGCCTTCCACGGCGGCGAACCCGGCGACCAGCACCTGCACGCCGCAGGCCTCCTCGTCGGCGCCACCGCGCCCCGCGACCCGCACGGCAGCCGCCGCATGGTCGATGTCTTCGACGCCAAGGCCGATGCCGAGGCGGTGCTGGCCGCCCTCGGCGCGCCGTCCCGCGTCCAGATCACCCGCAAGGTGGCCCCCTGGTGGCACCCCGGCCGCTCCGGCGTGATCGGCCTCGGCCCCAATACGCTCGCCACCTTCGGAGAGATCCACCCCCGCGTGCTTCAGGCGATGGACGTGAAGGGTCCCGCCGTGGCCTTCACCATCCTGATCGCCAACATCCCGGCGCCTAAGGCGAAAACCCCCACCCGCCCGGCGCTTGCGATCAGCGACCTTCAGGCGGTGGAGCGGGACTTCGCCTTCGTCGTCGATTCCAAGGTCGAGGCCCTGACCGCCGTCAACGCCGCCCAAGGTGCCGACAAGACCCTGATCGAATCCGTCCGCGTCTTCGACCAGTTCACCGGCGAGAAGGCCGAGGCGCAGATGGGGCCGGGCAAGAAGTCCATCGCCCTGACCGTGCGCCTGCAACCGCAGGACAAGACCCTGACCGAAGCCGAGATCGAGGCCGTCAGCGCGAAGATCATCGAGAATGTCACCAAGGCGACCGGCGGCACGCTGCGCGCCTGAGCCGGACACCCGCCCCGGACTTGATCCGGGGCCTCGTGCGGCGACCAGAGGCCCCGGGTCAAGTCCGGGGCGGGGTCATCTCTTGGCCCGCCAGGTGTTCAGCCAGGCTCCGATCCGCCCGAAGAACCCCCGCGCCTCTTTCCGGGCAGATTCGACCCGCTGCCCAGCGGCGTCAAAGGTCTCGCCCACTTCGGCCAGCGCCGGATCGACCATCCGCTCGCGGAATTGCAACCACATCTTGCGCAGCATGAACAGCACGAAGGCCAGCACCGACAGGATGATGATGTTGACCCAAGGGATCAGCGTGACATCTGGCCCCTCGACCTTGGTGATCGACACCGCATTGGGGAAGATCGAAAAGATCGGCAGCCGCCAGCCGTAATGCGTCACCGCCACCCATTGCCCCGGCGTGCGCGCGGCATTGGTCGCCTCGGCCTGCAAGGTGCTGGAATTCCACTTGAAATAGGGCGGCCAGAACCAGCCCGTATCCTCGTTCCGGTAGGTCATCGTCTTGCCGTTCGCGAAGACCGCGTCGATATAGCGGATATCGCGCGAGGTGGTTGCCGTCTCCACGCCGGTCCCGGTGTCCTCGATCGCATAGAACATCCAGTTTCCGCCGATCTGCGTGATCCGGTTGTAAGTGTTGATGATCTGCACCACGTCGCGCTGCGGCAGGGTGTAATGCAGGAACAGCCCGACGATCAGCGCCAGAAGGATGCGGATGCCCCATTTGATCCTGGTCCACATGGGAGCGTCCTTTCAGGTCCAGTTGACGAAATAGACCGTGGCCAGAAAGCCCACGGTCGGCAGGATGTAGATAAGCCACAGAAGCCGCCTTTTCAGCCCCTTGTCGTAATGCACCATCCCCGCCTCGATGAAGGCCCGGCGTTCCTCTGCCGTCAGCCCCTCGCGTGCGGGGTCGCTGTCCCATTCCTTCTCCAGCTTCTCGCGCCGGACCGACCGCGAATAGATCGAGGTCAGGAAATAGGCAATGGTCAACCCGACATACATCAGGAACGCAAGCCGCAGCCACCCCATCAGCGTCTTCCTCCCCAGGGTCCCACCACCGGGCGGGACGGTTTCGGCCCCTCCACCATCTGCGGCCGGTGCAGCGCGTCCATGCCCGGCTCCGGCCCGAACAGAGCAGTCCGGGCGCCTTCCTTGTCCACCTGATACTCCCGCGCCAGGAAATCCGCCACATAGGTCTTCTTGCGCTCGCTCCACGTTGCATACTGGGCGTAGAACAGCTCCTTGTGGGTGATGAACATCTGCCGCACGTCCATCGGCGACAGTTCCGACAGCAGCATGTTCACCAGATCCCGCTCTGGCCCCTTGCCGCGCAGCGTGTAGAAATAGGCCGGATGCTCCGAGGTTATCTTCGGCCAGGCCCCCCCGGCCTCGACCCAGCGCAAGAGCGCCGCGAGCCCCAGGAACTCCTCGGGCAGCGCGGTCCCCAGCTTGTAGGCCACCTTCCGCAGCTCTGTCCGCCGCGCGTCGCCCACCTCGATCCCCAGCCGGTCCGCCGCATCGACCAGGATGAAATCCATCTTCTGCCGCAGGATCGCCGCCGCATCCGTCCCCCGCGCCTGCACGATGGGCTCCACCAACCCATTCCGCTCCAGCCAGTCGGCGATCTGGTTGCGGTGCGTCAGGTCCATCACCTGCGCGACGGGCACCTCTCCCAGCGACCGCCAGTCCAGAGCCGAAATCGCCGCCGGATAGCGCACCCCCTGAAAGATGTAGATGCCGCCGAAATGGCTGGTCCAGAAATTCGGCTGCTGAAAGGTCATCGCGGGCAGGCTGATCGGCACCCGCGTCACGTCACCCGTCTTCTTCGCCAGCCCGATCATCTCGGCGATGAGAAGATCATCGCGCCAGCCGTCCGGCTCGGCCCGGAACCGCTCGATCAGCTTGGCCAGCTTCCCCGCATCCGCCACATGCCCGCCGATCGTATCCGCCTCGACCGTCACCTGCCGGATGTCGAACAGCCTGGCCGGCGTGTCGAAGGCATAGACCGAGTTCTGCAACTCTCCACACACCGCATCCCGCGCCGTCAGCGCAAAAAGCTGCGCCTCGTTCTTCTCGATGAACTGCGTCAGGATCCCGCGCGAGGTGGAGAACTTGATGTTGAGCAAAGGCGCATCCTTCTGCGCCGTGGTCAGCAAGATGAACTGCCGGTTCGCCCCGTTGGGGTTGAGGTAGAGGTGGTCATCGAGTTCATCGCCGATCTCGGGCGAATAGCCCGACAGGTCGATGTGGAAATCGTCGAGCTTCGTCGTCTTCCCCGTCAGATGCTTGAGCGCCCGGTTGTAGCGTTCGACAAGGGCCGGCGAGGAGACCTCGATCAGGTTCCCGAACATGAGACCGCGTTGGATGAGGCGTTTCATTCCCGTCCCCCAGTTACGCGGGTTTCTGACGGTGGCCCCCCACCCCCATCCCCTCCCCACGAAGGGGGAGGGGAGGCACCTGGTTCGTCCGTCCCACTCGACGCATCAAGGGCAGCGCCTCCCTCCCCCCGGGTGGGGGAGGGATGGGGTGAGGGGGCGTCAGCACCATGCGCTACCCGTTGTTTTTCACGCGCACCGCTCGCCCCAAGAGCCTCCCCTCCCCCCCGTGGGGAGGGGATGGGGGTGGGGGGCACGCCCTCAGCCAAGGACTCGCCATCAATTGCGTCGAAGATCACCTGCATCACACCCTCGATATTCCCCGACACCTCCGGGTTCCAGAACCGCAACATCTGAAACCCCTGCGCGCTCAACCACTCATCCCGCGCCGCATCCCGAGGCCCACCATGCCCACTTCCGTCCACCTCAATGACCAACCTTCGCCCCAGATCGGCGAAATCCGCGATGAACGGCCCAATGGGAGCCTGCCGCCGGAAGTGCAGCCCCAACATCCGGTTCAACTCCCGCAGCTTCGCCCAAAGCCTCCGCTCCTGCGGCGTCATCTCCGTCCGCAGCTTCCGCGCCCTCAGCCGTGTGATGGGATGGATTCCGGTCATCTTTCAGGCCGCGTCCTTAGCTTTCGCCCTCTGTTGCAGTGCTTCGTCGTAGTTCAACACCCAAGAAAGCGCCGCAGATATCGCTGTAGGCAAGAATGCGAAGGTGAGTGCATTTTTCATAGCGACAAGATAGTCCCACGCGCTCACTTCGGGCTTGGCTTCGATGGAAGCGCTGATTGCCGGATACCAGAAAGCGGCCACGACTATGCAAGTCAGCGCCACTGCAACGGAGAAGCTCCGAACTGACAGTGTCCAGTAGGCGATGCGTTTTCCGATCCACCAACCGATCGCAATGCAAAGGAGAATCGGGAAGATACCGCCGACTAGAAGTGCTCCAAACAGCCCGACCAATCCTGCTCCCATCACCCCTTCCCCCCTCATCCACCATCCGCATGCCCAACCGCCGGTTCATCTCCTGCGCCTTCACCAGCCAGACGAACCCCAACACCGGCCCCCACAGCAGCGCGAACAGGGCTGAGCGGCCCAGGTAGAACCCCACCCGCTGAACCGGGGCCGCCAGGATCCCCGCCACCACCCCGTCATTGATCGCCGCATACAGCGCCACCGCCAACCCGGCCCCCACGACCAAGGCCACCACAGCCGTCTTCACCACCGCCCAGGCCAGCACCCGCTGCGACAAACACCCAGCCCCCGCGAACCACCCCGGCAGCCACGCCACCAGCGCACTCAACCCCGCCAGCGGCAGGATGGAGTTCCAGAGGGTCAGTGTCAGCGGCTCGTGCACGCGGCTTGCTCCCGGGCTCTCCCGCCCCGGACCTGATCCGGGGCCTCCGTCAAGTCGAGACCCCGGGTCAAGCCCGGGGTGGCGCTCGGTCGTCCCATCACCCCTTCCCCTCCATATATCGCCGCTTCGCCTCTTCCGTCAGGCCAAAGTCGCGCACCATTGCCTCGATGGCCACCTCGTCCGACTTGTCGGCATAGCGGAACTCGGAATCGGCATAGCGGTTGATCTCCTGGATCACCATCTCCACCGTGATCGGCCGCATCAGCCCCCTTATCATCGCCAGCTTCTCGTCATAGGGCTTGAACAGGAAGAGGTCCGGCTCCTCCATCCACTCATCCGGCAGTTCGAAGTCCATCGCCCGGACCTTCACCGCATCGGTGATGTTCTTGATCGCCCGCCCGGTGAACCGCTCATCCGCCTGCTGGATCGCCTTCAGATAGGCCCCGAGCTTCGCCAGCGTGTCCAGCGGCCCGATCTCCTGCGCCACCCGGTCCCAGACCTTCAGAAGCCCCTCCTCATGCGGCTTGGAATGCCCCTCGAAGGACGCGGCAACAGCCTTCCTGATCTCCTGCGCCGCAAACAACTCATGGTCGCCCACTGGAATGGAATGGTTCTTGCCCAGCAAAAGCGAGAGGATGTCGATGTAATCCTCCTTCGTCTGCGGCCCATCGACCAGGAACCGCGCCCCGGCCCGCTGGCGCAGGGCATCGTCCACGTTCTCCGGGAAGTTGCTGAACATCCCGAAGGTGCAGTTCCCCCGCACCACCGTTCCCGCGCCGGCGAAGGCCTGCATGAAGACCGCCGTCACCTCCTGCTGGCCCGCGCTGGACTGCCGGTCCCCCCGCTTGCCCGCCACCTGGTCGATGTCGTCGATGGTCCCGAAGCCGATCACACTCGGATCAAGCACCGCATCGATGAACGCCTTCGCGTTCTGCCCCGACTTGCCCTGATAGCTGTCGATCTGGTCGATACTGAAGTTCTGATACCGGAACGGATAGCCCGCCACCTTGCAGTAATCGTGCAGCAAGCCCGCCATCATCTGGATCAGCGTGGTCTTCCCCGTCCCGGGCTTCCCGTCCCCCATGAAGGTGAAGATGAACCCGCCAAGCTCGGCAAACGGGTTCAGCCGCCGCTCGAAATCATAGGCCATCAGCATCTTCGCCAGCCGCAGACTCTGATATTTGGCGATGTGGTTCCCCACCACCTCATGCGGCTTCTTGAAGGCCATGGCGATCACGCCACCCTTCGCCGCCTTCGCGGGCTTGAACCCCGCGATGGTCAGCCCGTCGGCCTCCACCTTCCAAGACGCACCGGTAAACACGCTGACCCGAGCCCCATTCTCCGCCCGGATCTGCACCTTCTTCATCAGCGCCTCGGCAAAGGCCGACACCACCGCCACCAGCTTCACGTCATCCGTCGCCAGCGCGCCGATGTCCTGATCCAGCTCCCACAATGCGCCCTGCAAGGCCAGCGGAGCATTGTCCGTCAACACCTCCTCCACCTCGCCCAGTTCCACCGTCCCCGGCCCCACATGCGGCGCGATGAGGTACGCCAAAGCATTGGCAAAGGTGAACAGCACCACCAACGCCTCACCCTGCAACAACTCCCCGAACTCCGCGCGGCGCGCATCCGGCACCCGCCCCTCCAGGTTCGACTTCTTCAACTCGGCGAGGCCCGACTGAGCCGAAAACGTCTCCCCCATCGCCAGCGCAATCGCGAGGCTACGGCGCAAGGCATTCAGCACCGCTGCCTGCACCGGCGTCACCAGGCCATCGCCCAACCCCTCCACCCGCTCCGCCAGCCGCACCCCGCCGGGCCGCGCCGTCGTCCGCGTCGCCATCCCCGGCACCGTGGACCGGAACGTGGGCCGCGCCCCAACCCCCGGAGACCGTTCCGCCACCGCCGCCTGAACCAGAGGCTTCGCCAATCGCGGCGCATGATCGAAGCCCAGAACCATCCCCAGCGCTGTCTCATACTGCGCCCGGACCGTCTCTTCCTTCAGCTCCATCGTGTCGCGCGCGCTCATGCGATAAGCCCTTTCATCTGTCCACAAATATCCCGGGGCCGCCTTTGGTGCGCCATTGGTTCGAGAACCAAAGGCGGCGGGCAGCGCCCCCGAGGCATCCACCCCTCACAACGTCGGAACAAGCCGCCCCCCGGCCCCCACGACGAACTTCCGATAGGCCCGCAGCCCGGCGGGGTTCTGCTCCACCAGCACCTGATAGGGCCTTTCCGGCAGGATGATCATCCGGTCCTGCCGTGTCGCCCCCAGTTCCGCCCCCGCCACCGGGTCCAGCTTGTAGACCTGCCGCACGGCCGTCGAAAACCAGCCGTCCTTCACCTCTTCCTCGCGGTCGCTGACCAGATCCTCCACCGTCCAGACCAGCGCCCAATCCTCCCCTTCCGGCGCTTTCGCCCCCTCCAGAACCTTGGAGATCGGCCCGGATTGCAGGGTGAAGCTGGCCGAATACATCGGCCCCAGGATGATCCGCCGCAGCCGTTTCGGGTGCAGGTCGCTGAAATCCTTGTCGAACCCGGTGGCAATCGTCAGAAGCTTCAGCCCCCCCACCGACTGCGCCATCAGCGCCGCCTGCGCCTGCGGCCAGCGGTAGGCGTCGGTTGGCAAGGGCCGCCTGCCGCTGTCCTCCACGTCCATGAGGTAAACCACCGGCAGGTTGTTCTGCGTGTCCCAGACCGCCCAATGCACCAGGAAATGCCGCCGCGTGCCCAGATCCCGAATCCACTGCGCGTCCGGATCATTCCGCGCCCAGAAGAGACCCCCCGCCGCCAGCGCCTCATAGTAATACCGCTGCGACAGCGCGAACTGCAAAGCCGTCGGGATCGTCAGGTCCCCCACGATCTGCCGCACCATCCGGTCCTTCAGCTCGGCCTCGGAGGGCATCCCGGCCAGATGCTTCTCCGCCTGCTGCGCATCGACCGCCATGGTCATCAGCTCCTGAGCCACCGGAAACCCGCTCTCATGCCGATCGATGGTCAGCCGAGGCGCGGACTCCCCCCGCCCCGTCATCAGGTACTTGTGCGACAACGCCCGGAACGTCCCCGCCACCGCCGTCAGATACCGCCCGAGCACGCGCGCTTCGGTGCGCGTCAGCCGCCCCTCCGCCTCCACCTCCGCCGCCACCCGGCCCAGATGCCCGGTGATCCGGTCGAACTTGGCAAAATACCGCCGCGCGACGAGCGTGTCGTACAGCTCATGGTGGTCCGAGGTGAGGATGTCCTTGACGGTGGGATCAGGCATTCCATGCGTCCGCAATCACACGGACCGAGGGTCCGAAACTTGCGCCTCCCCTTCCCCGCGTGGGGAGGGGAGGGGGGTGGGGGGCGTCCGGCAAAGCCCGCACCAGGACCGGGCCACCGCCGGGGCCTCGCTACTCCCCATAGGCGTTCTTGTCGTGCTTCTCGACGATCGCCGCGAACCGGCGCGCAAAGCGTTCATCCGCCTTCGCCTTCTGCTCCAGGATCGCCCGCGCGAACACCATATGCCCCTCATGCGCTTCCAGCATGTCGGCCATCTTGTCGTTGGTCGCCGCCCCGATCGCCGCCATCGCGGTCTGGGCCTCCTGGTCGGTCTTCACCCCGATCTCGTTGATCCTGTGCGCCACGTCCTGCTGCTGGGCGGTCTTCAACGAAGACGTCAAAGCATCATACAGCACCACCCGCTGCTTGGTATCCGTCTGAAGCTTGTTGATCAGCACCAGCTGCGTCGCCGCCTGGTTCTGCAAGCTGTCCACCCAGGTCTTGCCCTTCTCGATGTACCGCTCCAGCGTCTGCGACTTCGCCAGCTTCACCTGCTCATCCTGCACCAGCGCATTGTACTGCGCATTCAGCGTCGCCAGCTCCGTCTCCAGCTTCGTCCGCGCCGCCGCGTCCTGCTCGACCGCGATCCTGTTCTCCAGCTCGATGATCTTCGGGTCCATCGCCGCGATCTCTGCCCGCACCGCTTCCAGCGCGCCCACCGTCTCTTCCCGCTCGGCCAGCGTTGACGCCAGGTTCGCCTCCACCCGCCCCTTCTGCGTGTTCAGCAGATCCAGCTGCCCCTGCAACAGCTTCACGATCACGTCCGACTTCGAGATCAGATCCTGCAACTTGTCGTCGATGGTGGCCGCCCGCATCCGCTCCTGCCGCATCGCTTCCGCCTTGGCCGGGGCGAAGATGCCGATGAAGCTCTCCATCCCCGTCTTCGACCGCATCTCGCTGAATTCCTTGGAAAATCCGGCCGTCACATCATCCAGCCCCATGATCAGTTCGGCGATGTTCGCGTTCATCAGCTCGGTGTGCTTGTGCACATCTTCCAGCGTGGCGTTTTCCACGTCCAGCTGCACGCCCTGGTCCAGCTTCGACCGCGCCGCCTCGATCCGGCTGGTGATCTCACTGATCTTCGCCTGCGCCTCGGCCACCTGAGCCTGGCTTTCCCTGATCTGCGTCTCGAAATCGGCCATCCGACCCTCCGTTGAACCACGTTTGCATCACATAGTGATGTAACAACGAATTACATCATCCCGGCGCCGGTTTTTCGGACGCCCCGAACGCGCCAAGTCTTGCAACAACTCAGACCATCCGCCAAGCGCGGAATCCCCGGCCCCTGCCCTTGCCCATGTTGCAAATACTCTGGGGGTTTGGGGGTGAAACCCCCATCAGCCGAGGAGGAGGCGAAGGCCGACGACGAGACAAAGCCGCGCGCGTCAGCGCTCAATTCGAAAACCGCCCGATCACACCGGAATGTTGTCGATCAGCCGCACCCCATCGACCCAGGCCGCCGCCAGCATCCGCCGTGGCCGCCGCGGGTCGTCGGATGGCATCAGCGTCTCGGCATCGCGCAGCTCGATGTATTCCACCCGCTCGAACCCGGCTTCCCGCATCGTCTCCGCCGCTTCGCGGATCGCCATCCGGTCGGCATGACCCGCACGGATGTCGTCCGCGGCCCGGGTGATCGCCGCATAAAGAACCGGAGCCTTCGCCCGGCCCTCCGCCGTCAGCCGAATATTGCGCGAGGACATCGCCAGCCCGTCCGCCTCGCGGATCGTCTCGCAGCCGACCACCTCCACCGGCAGGTTCAGGTCGCGCACCAGCCGCAGAACGACCTGCAACTGCTGCCAGTCCTTGTGCCCGAAATAGCCCCTGTCGGCCAGAGACATGCCGAACAGCTTCGTCACCACCGTCGCCACGCCGTCGAAATGGCCGGGGCGCATGTGGCCCTCCAGCGGCTGGGCGACGCCGGTCATGCTGACCGTGGTGATGAAGCCGTCCGGGTAGACCTCCTCGACCGGCGGCGCAAAGATCGCATCCACCGGCACCGTGGCCAGCAGCGCCGCATCCGCCTCTTCGCTGCGGGGGTATTTCTTCAGGTCCTCGGGATTGTTGAACTGCTTGGGGTTCACGAAGATCGTGGTGATGACCCGGTCGCACTCCGCCCGCGCCCGGCGGGCCAGCGACAGGTGGCCGTCGTGCAGGGCCCCCATCGTCGGGACCACGCCCAGCGTTTCGCCCTTCGCCTTCCAGCCGCGCGCAAGGGCGCGCAGGTCGGCCACGGTCCGCAGGATCGGGATCATGTCTTCACCGGAACCACGTCAGGGAAGGCATGTTCCGCCGCCGGGAAGGCGCGGCCTCGCACCTCGGCGGCATAGGTCGCAATGGCCTCGTCCGCCGCCTTGCCCAGTTCGGCATAGCGTTTCACGAACTTCGGCCGGAACTCGGTGAACAGCCCCAGCATGTCATCCACCACCAGCACCTGCCCGTCGCAGTCCGCCCCGGCCCCGATGCCGATGGTCGGGATCGACAGCTCACGGGTGATCCGCCCCGCCAGCCCCGCGGGCACCTTTTCCAGCACCACGGCAAACGCCCCCGCCGCCTCCACCGCCTTCGCATCCGCCATCACCTTCTCGGCCTCGGCGTCCCGGCCCACCACCTTGTAGCCGCCCAAGGTGTTCACCGCCTGCGGCGTCAGCCCGACATGCGCCATCACCGGCACGCCGCGCGCGGTCAGGAAGGCAATCGTCTCGGCCATCTGCACCCCGCCCTCCAGCTTCACCGCCGGGGCGCCTGTCTCGGCCATCAGGCGGCTCGCGTTGCGGAAGGCCTGCTGCGGGCCCTCCTCGTAACTGCCGAAGGGCATGTCGATCACCGGCATCGCCTTCGTGCAGCCCCGCACCACGGCGCGCCCGTGCAGGATCATCATCTCCAGCGTGACACCCAGGGTCGAGGACATGCCGTGGATCACCATGCCGACGCTGTCGCCCACCAGCGCGATGTCGCAATGCGCATCGACCAGTCGGGCTACCGGGGTGGAATAGGCCGTCAGCACCACCAGCGGCGCGCCCCCCTTGCGGGCGCGGATATCGGGGGGAAGCACAGGCCGGACAGGGGACGTGGCGCTCATCGCTAGGCCTCAGCTTTCACATTCTGCCCGCCATATGGGCACAAGCGAAACGCCGCCGCAACAGATTTGCGCCGCAGCGCAGCACCGCCGAGAGCAGCGCCCCGGACTTGACCGGACCAGCCGCTCCGGTCTGAATGCCGGCAAAGGAGACCACCATGACCCTGATCCAGCGCGTCAGCCGCGACGGCACCCCTCCGGAAATCACCCGTCCCGATCCGGCGAAGGTCATTTCCGGCGATCCCGTGCATTCGACCTGGAACCTCGAGGACCGTGACGGCCTTTATGCCGGGCTCTGGCAGTCCACCCCCGGCAAGTGGCGGGTCAGCTATTCGGAATGGGAATATTTCCGCATCCTGTCGGGATATTCCATCCTGACCGGGGCGGACGGATCGGTCACCCAGCTGCACCCGGGCGACAGCCTGATCATCCGCCCGGGCTTCGAAGGCACCTGGGAGGTCGTGCAGACCACCCTCAAGGACTATGTGATCCGGATCTAGCCAGACGTCCCCACCGTGACCGCCGTGCCCGACACCACGGGGCGCGGACATTCCTCGGCCGCGATGCCGCGGCGCTCGCAGGCGGCAAGGCGCTTGCGTTCGGCCTTTTCGGCGGCAACGCGATCCTTCGCCTCCTGCCGCGCGATTTCGGCGGCGTCGCGTTCCTTCTTGGCGATGTTCTCCGGCGTCTCGGGCACCAGGCGGCCATAGGCGTCGATCATCTGCGGGCCTTCCAGCGCCAGGCTTTCCGCCTCGGTCCGGACCTTCACGCGGGTTCCGACGGGAACGCGGTTGTAAAGGTCGATGGCATCCTGGTTGAACAGCCGGATGCAGCCCGCGCTGGTCGCATGGCCGATCGAGGCCGCGTCCGAGGTGCCATGGATGCGGAACATCGTGTCCCGCCCGCCGCGATACAGATACAGCGCCCGCGCACCCAGCGGATTCTGCAACCCGCCCGGCAGGCCGCCGGCATAGGCGGCATACAGGTCGGGCCGGGTGCGGATCATGTTCGCCGTGGGCTGCCAGGACGGCCATTCCGCCTTGCGCCCGATCACGCCACTGCCGCGGAAGGACAGCCCCTCGCGCCCGACCGCGATGGGATAGCGCGTCGCCGTGCCGCCTTCGCCGACAAGGTAAAGCTTGCGCGCATAGGTATCGACGACCACTGTCCCGGGTGGCTCGTCGCCCGCATAGGCGACCTCGGTCCGGCGATTGCCCTCGAACAGATACTGCTCGGGCACCGCCTCGATGAAGAAGGCGCCGTCCTGGATGGCTTCATAGCCCGGAACGACCTTCGGCTCTTGCGGTTTAGGGGCGCTTGCGCAGGCGGCAAGCACGGGAAGGACGAGGATCGCAAGGATCCGGGCGGGAAGAAGGGTCACTTGGCAGACTCACGGTCAGGGGCAGCTTCCGCCACTTGCGCCACGGTCGCGGCCATGCGTCAAGCCCAAAAGTGCAAGCTTTTCCGAATCTTCCCGGCCGAAGCTGGCGCTGGCAGGGATTCCTGTTCGATTCTGTACCGTCGGCCCTTTCCCGGTCTTGCGCATATCCAGCGCCCCTTGCGCAAAATCTTCCATATCTTGCGCCTGCACCCGGGAACCCGGCGGAACTTCGCGCATTGTAGAGGTACCGCTCCAATCAGAAGCGGCTGCAAAGGGGAATCCGCATGGCCATCGAAGCACTCGTCATCACCCTCATCATCGGCGCCGTCGCCGGCTGGCTTGCAGGTCAGATCGTCAAGGGCTACGGCTTCGGCCTTCTGGGCAACATCGTCGTCGGCATCGTCGGCGCCTTCCTCGCCAGCCTGCTCTTTCCTTACGCGGGCCTGTCGCTGGGCGGCGGCATCGTCGGCGCGATCATCTCGGCCACCCTCGGCGCCGTGATCCTGCTGCTGCTCATCCGCGTCATCAAGCGCGCCTGACCGAAAAGGGCCGGGGATCTCCCCGGCCCGAACCCTTATCCCACCACGTTGAACGCAGGCCCGTAAGGGTAGTGCGTGATGTCCTCGGGCGCGTCCTCGGTCACGACGAAGATGTCGTGCTCCCGATACCCGCCCGCCCCTGGCATCCCCTCGGGGATCGTCAGCATCGGCTCCATGCTGATGACCATCCCCGGCTCCAGCACCGTGTCGATGTCCTCGCGCAACTCCAGCGCCGCCTCGCGGCCATAGTAGTGCGACAACACCCCGAAACTGTGCCCATAGCCGAAGGTCCGGTATTGCAGCATGTCGCGCTCGGCCAGGAAGGCGTTGATCTTCATGGTGATCTCGGCGCAGCTGGCCCCCGGCCGCAACAGCTTCATCCCGAACTCATGGGCCGCGATGTTGGTCTGCCAGACCTTCAGGCTGGCCTCTTCCACCTCGCCCAGGAACAGCGTCCGCTCCAGCGCGGTGTAATAGCCCGAGATCATCGGAAAGCAGTTGAGGCTCAGGATATCCCCATGCCGCAGCTTGCGGTTCGTCACCGGGTTATGCGCGCCGTCGGTGTTGATCCCCGACTGGAACCAGACCCAGGTGTCGCGGTATTCGGCATCCGGAAAGCGCCGCGCGATCTCCCGCTCCATCGCATCCCGGCCTGCGATCGAAACCTCAAGCTCCGTCGCCCCGACCCTGATCGCCTCGCGGATCGCATGGCCGCCCACGTCGGCGACATTCGCCCCCTGCTTGATGAGGGCAATCTCCGCCTCCGACTTCCGCATCCGCTGCTGCATGGTTGCCGGGGACACATCGACGCCCCGCTTCGGCTGAAGGAAGCTGTTGAACTTCTCGGCCCGCTCCAGCGTCAGATGGTCCGCCTCGCAGCCCACCGCCTTGCCGGTGCCCACCACCGATACCACCGCCCGCCAGAAATTGTCGCGCGTCCAGTCGGTATAGGTGATGTTGTCCTCGATCGACCGCCGCCAGGGCTGGCCCGCGTCGATCCCGGCGCTGATCGTGACGCATTGGTCCTTCGTCACCACGCAGGCATAGGGCCGCCCGAAGCTGCAATAGAGGAACCCCGAATAATAGGCCACATTGTGCATGCTGGTCAGCACCACCGCGTCCAGCGCGTGCAGCTCCATGATGTCACGCAGGCCCGCCAGCCGGTCGTGGTATTCGGCATCGGCGAAGGGCAGCGCGTCCTTCCTGCCGCCGTTGTGAAAGCGGTACATCTCGGGGCGGTTCAATGTCATGTCCAGACCTCATCGCAGGGGGTCCGGGAACAGCCACGGGACCCCGAAAGGTCCCGGCGTACAGGACGGAAGCGGAAGCCCCTTCGGTTCGGGTCCACAAGCATCGGGGCGGATGCCCCTGCGGCGACGCCATCGCCACGGCTCACCCCTTGAATGCGCCGTCCTGGCCTCTTGCGCAAGGCCGTTTGCGACCCCTGAAACGCCGGTCTGCGACCCTTCATCGGCGGACGCCGGAAGACCGCGCCCCGAAACCATCGCCGATCCGGTGACACCGCGCTCCCGCTCGCACCGCTCCTCGTGCGCCTTCGGCTTCTCGTCGCGGGGGACAGCGACGAGCGCCGGAGGCGACGAGGAGCTTCACCTTGCGCCCAAGCCAGACTGCGCTAGCCTGACGCCCATGCGCCCCGGTCCGCGAAACCTTATCACCGATGTCCCCGGCCTTCGCGTCGGCAATGCCGACCACCCGACGCTTCGCTCCGGCGTCACGGTCCTTGCCGCCGACCATCCCTTCACCGCCGCCGTCCACGTCATGGGCGGCTCTCCCGGAACACGAGAAACCGACCTCCTCGCCCCCGACCGCATGGTGCAGGAGGTGGACGCGATCTTCCTGTCAGGCGGCTCCGCTTTCGGCCTCGATGCCGGGCAGGGGGTGATGCAGGCCCTGCGCGCGGCGGGCCGGGGCTTTGCCGTCGGCCCCGTCCGCGTGCCCATCGTCCCCGGAGCCATCGTCTTCGACCTGCTGAACGGCGGCGACAAGGACTGGACCGAAAGCCCCTACCCGGCTCTCGGCCGCCGCGCCTTCGATGCCGCGTCGCAGGACTTCGCCCTCGGCACCGCCGGCGCCGGCTACGGCGCGATGACCGGCAATCTGAAGGGCGGCCTCGGCTCCGCCTCCTGCGTCCTGCCCTCGGGCCTCACCGTCGGGGCGCTGGTCGTGGTGAACGCGCTCGGCCAGGCCACCGTGGGCGAGACCCCGCATTTCTGGGCCGCGCCTTGGGAGGAAGCCGCCGAGTTCGGCGGCCTCGGCCCCGCGCCGATGGTCGCGCAGAACGCCCCCCTGCCGCGCAAGCGTCTGGGCGAGGCGACAACCATCGCCATCGTCGCCACCGATGCCGCCCTGACCAAGGCCCAGGCGCAGCGCATGGCCGTGGCCGCCCATGACGGCATGGCCCGCGCCCTTGTCCCCGCGCATACGCCCCTGGACGGAGACCTCGTGTTCAGCGTCGCCACGGGCGGGAAACCGCTGTCGGACCCCCTGACCGACACCTTCCAGCTTGGCCACGCCGCTGCCACCTGCCTTGCCCGCGCCATTGCCCGCGCGGTCTGGCTGGCGCGCCCCGAACCCCTTGACCTGCAACCCAGCTGGCAGTCCCGCTTCGGCGCGCCGCGCTGCCCGATGCCCGCTTCCCGGTTAATCAGGGGTAAACGCCCACAACCAAGCCCTTGATTCCAAACGACCCGAAAACCGCGCCACGCGCGGCGCTACCACCGCTTCAACGCGTCCTCGTCCGCGTCCTTCGCGGCGACCCAGGCTTCTCCCCCGGCGCCCAACTCCTTCTTCCAGAACGGAGCCCGGCTTTTCAGGTAGTCCATCAGATACTCCGCCGCCGCGAAAGCATCCGCCCGGTGCGGCGCGGCCGTGGCGACCATCATGATCGCCTCGCCCGGTGCCAGCTTCCCGTATCTGTGGATCACCAGGGCATCGCAAAGCGCCCAGCGCCGGACCGCCTCCTCGGCAATCCCCCGGATCGCCTTCTCGGTCATGCCGGGGTAGTGCTCGATCTCCATGCCGGACAGGGTCCCGCCCTCGTCGCGCACGAGGCCCGTGAAGCTGACCACCGCCCCCGACCCGCGCACTCCGGCGGTGAAGGCCGATACCTCGGCCCCCAGATCGAAGGCCGCGGACTGCACCGCGATCCGCATCCTCAGCCTCCAGTCATCGGCGGGAAGAAGGCGACTTCGCGCACGCCCTTCAACGGCGCGTCGAAGGACGCCAGCTCCTGATCCAGCGCCACCCGCAGCGAGGTCAGGTCGGCAAAGGCCGCCTGATACCGTTCCTCGCGGGCGCGCAACTCCTCGACCAGTTCGGCCACCGTGGCGGCCGCGGTCTCGACCTTCTCGCGCGGCAGACCGATCCGTTCCCGGACCCAGGCGAAATACAGGACCTCGATCACTTGTCCTCCCGCAAGAATGGCAGCGACTTCACGAAATACTCCCAACCTGTGACGACCGTCAGGAAAGCCGCCACCCACAAGAGCCAGATGCCGACCAGGTTCGCATAGGACGCGCAGTCCCGCTTGCCGCAGGCGCGGATCGGGTCGGCCTCGCCGGCGATCACTGCCTCGACATACTGCTCGGTCGTCATGCCCTGCATTGCCACGCCGTTCAGATACTCGAACCCGGTGCCCAGGAACAGGACCGCAATCGCGATCATCTGCGCCGTGGTCTTCCACTTGGCAAGTCTTGTCACCTTCAGCTGACCGCTTTTCTCCCCGAGATATTCGCGCAAGCCCCCCACGAACACCTCGCGGAACAGGATCACGGTCGCAGGCAGGATCAGCCAGGGGTTCATCCCGTTGTAGCCGGTGATGACCATGATCGCGATCACCACCATCGCCTTGTCGGCAATCGGGTCCAGCATCGCGCCGAACTTCGATTCCTGCTTCCAAAGCCGCGCAAGATAGCCATCGAACCAGTCGGTGATCGCCGCCCCCACGAACAAGGTCAGCGCCAGCCAGTCGGCCCAGGGGCGATGGAAATACAGGAACATGACCGCCACGCCGGGCGCGGCCAGCAGACGAAGCACGGTCAGCGTGTTCGGGATCGTCCAGGTCATGCCGAAGTCGTAGACCAAGGGTCCGACAGGGGAAAGAGGCTTGTTGCCCGGCAAACCTCCTCGTTCGCCGAAGGCCCCTCGTCAGGACGGACGCGGCGGGTCCGGCGTCACAGTCCCGTCGGCTGGCCGACCACGACGAAGTGCAGGTCATCGGGTCGGAACAGCCGCGCGGCGACACGGCGGATGTCCTCCATCGTCACAGCCTCCACCCGCGCGTTGCGGGTGGTCACATAGTCGATCGGCATCCCGTCCATCTGCATCCCGACCAGGATTCTGGCAATCGGGCCGTTCCCGTCGAAGCGGAGCGGATAGGACCCGGTGAGATAGGTCTTGGTCGCGGCAAGTTCCTCGTCCGTCACGCCCTCGCTGACGACGCGGCCCCATTGTTCCTTCACCACCCGGATCGCCTCGGCCACCTTGTCGTTCGAGGCGGCGAACTGGCCCAGGATCATGTCGGCATGGTCCATGTTGACGATGTAGGTGCCGATCCCGTAGGTCAGTCCGCGCTTTTCGCGCACCTCGGTCATCAATCGCGCGGTAAAGCGGCCACCGCCCAGCACCTCGTTCAGCACGAAGGCTGGAAAGAAATCCGGATCGTCGCGCGGAATGCCCTTCTGTCCGAAGAACACCGTCGCCTGCGGGGTCGGGAAATCGACCACCGTGACGCCGCCCGACAGAAGCCATGGCGCAGCGCCCGGCAGCGGAGCACCGGTTGCCGGCAGATCGCCAAGCAGCCGGTCCAGCAGCAGACCCAGTTCCTCGGCCGTGATGTCGCCGCTGGCCGCGACATGGACCCGGTCCCGCGCCAGCGCCGCCTTGTGCGCCGCCGCCACGTCGTCGCGTGTCAGCGTCGTCACCGTCTCGATCGTGCCGTCCCCGGTCGTGCCATAGGGATGATCACCGAAGGCCATCGCGTCGAACGTCTCGGCGGCGATGGTGCCGGGATCCTTGGCGTTCGACCGCAGGTTCGACAGGACCTGTTCCCGCACCCGGTCCACCGCATCCTGGTCGAAACGCGGGTAGACCAGCGCCTCGCGCAGCAGGTCCACGACCTGGTCGCGGTTCTCGGTCAGGAACTTCACCGAGACCGAGACCGAGTCGCTGTTCGCATTGAAGCGGATCTTCGCCGCCAGCGCATCGCGCGCCTCGGCGAAGGCGCGGCTGTCCATCTCGCCCGCACCTTCCTCCAGCGTCGCCGCCATCAGGTTGACCGCGCCGCGCTTGTCCGGCGCATCCAGCGAGGTGCCGCCCTTGAACTGGATCTCCAGCGCGGCGAAGGGGATGTTGTGGTCCTCGACCAGCCAGGCGGTGATCCCGCCGGGAGAGGTGACTTCGCGGATCGGAATCTCGGCCTGTGCCGGCAGGGCCAGGGCAAGGAAAGCTGCAAACAGTGCGCGGATCATGGCGTGGCCTCCTGTTTGGCTTCGGGCCGGGTCAGCCACCCCGTCACCGCGTTGCGGCGGTCAAGGACCAGCCGCGCCGCGGCCATCACATCGGCCTCGGTCACCTCGCCCAGCGCTTCGTCCCAGCCGTCGATGTCGGCGACGGTCAGCCCGACGCTCAGCCCCTGGCCATAGCGATGCGCCAGGTTTTCCACGCTGTCGCGCGCATATATTTCTCCGGCGCGGACCTGGGTGCGGATCCGTTCCAGCGCGGCCGGATCGGGGCCCTGCTCCAGGAATTCGGCCAGCACCCGGTCAAGCTCGGCCTCTACCGCTTCAAGGCTGACGCCCGGCACCGGGACGACCGCCAGCCCGAAGGTCGCATCGTCGATGGTGGTGCCGTCGTAGAAGGCCGAGGAATAGACCGCCACCTTCCGGTCGAACTGCAAGGCCCGCGCCAGGACCGAGGTCTGCCCGTTGCCGCCCAGAAGCTCGGCCAGCACGGTCAGCGCGGCGGCCGTCTTCTGATCGCCCGGGTCGCGTTCCGGGGCCAGATAGGTGCGGAAGACATAGGGTTCCGACACCCGCTCGTCCGCCAGCACGATCCGGCGTTCGGCCAGTTGCGGCGGCTCCTGCGGGCGCAGGCGGGGCGCGATCCCGGCAGAGGGTTCCAGCGGGCCATAGTGGCGTTCGGCAAGGGCGCGCACCCGGTCCGGCGTCACGTCGCCGGCCACGATCAGCGTGGCATTGTTCGGCGCGTAGAAGCGTTCGTAATAGGACAGCGCATCCTCGCGCGAGAGCGCCTCCATCTCGTGCCGCCAGCCGATCACCGGGATGCCGTAGGGGCTGTTCTGGAACTGTGCCGCCCGCATCTGCTCGATCAGCAGCGCGCTCGGGTTGCTGTCGGTGCGCTGGCTGCGTTCCTCCAGGATCACCTGCCGTTCGGTTGCCACGTCCTCTTCGGTCAGGCGCAGATTGCGCATCCGGTCGGCTTCCATCTCCATCACCAGCTCCAGCCGGTCGGCGCTGATGCGCTGGAAATAGGCGGTGTAGTCCCAGCTGGTGAAGGCGTTGTCGTCGCCCCCCTGCGCCTCGACGATGCCGGAAAAGGCGTTGGGGGCGACCTTCTCGGTGCCCTTGAACATCAGATGTTCCAGGAAATGCGCGATGCCGGAATGGCCGGGAGGCTCATCCGCCGCGCCGACCCGGTACCAGATCATCTGCACCACCACCGGGGCGCGGTGATCCTCGATCACCACCACGTCCAGGCCGTTGTCCAGCGTGAAGGTCGTGACCGGCACATCCGCCGCGACAGGCAGCGCCAGGGTCAGCGCAAGGGCCAGGCCGGCGCCAGTTCGTCCAAGCATCGGCTTCTCCAGGTCCGGGAATGATGTCCTGCGGGGAACCTGCGGCGCGGCGCCGCGACAATCAAGCCCGGGCGGGCAGGGGCCACGCGGTTGTTACTCCTCGCCCTTCTTGCGGGGCGGGGCCGAGGGATTGCGCACGCCCAGCGCGCGCCAGCGGGCCAGTTCCGCCTGCTGGTCCAGCCGCTGCTTGCGGTAGGCCTTGTAATAGACGTTCACGTTGAACAGCCGTTCCAGGATGCGACCGCTGTTGTCGCGCCGCCATTGCAGGTCTTCCGAGGCCAGCGTCGCCCGGATGCCCCCATCGACGCCGAACCGGGCGGCATGGGCATAAAGCGCCGAATCCGCCGCCGGAATGCCGCCCGCGGCCGAGGGCCTGCCGCCCAGGGCAACCACGGCCTCGGCTTCGGGGTCGCGGTCGGTGCGGTTGGGCCCGCCCGGGGTCGGCTCCGGCAGATCGGCCAGATTCTTCGGCATTTCCAGGGGTTTGGGGGGCACGATGGCAAATTCGTCCGGCCCGGGGCCGGAACGCAGGTTCATCAGCTGCGGATCGCCCTTGTCGCCGCAGGCCGCCAGCGAGATCATCGTCGCAACCGCGATGATCGCCCTGCCCTGTCCTGCCCGCATTCCTGCCTCCGCCACCGTCTTTCGCCCGTCTTAGCCTAAAGCCGTGCACTCGTCACGCCCGATTAGCGCGCCTTGCGCCGGGGTTTGCCGTCTGTTGCCTTGCCCGTTGCATCGCCTTTGGCAAAGATCACCAGCCCCAGCGCCCCGGCAAAGATCGCGATGTCGGCGACGTTGAAGGCATAGGGGTTCTCGATCCCGCAGCAGGACATGTTCAGGAAATCCGCCACCGCGCCGTAAAGCACCCGGTCGATGACATTGCCCAGCGCGCCGCCGACCAGAAGTCCCCCCGCCAGTTCGGCCTTGCGGTTGCCGCTCTCGCGCCGCATCCACCAGACGACCCAGGCGGAAATCGCCAGCGCCACCGCGATCAAGCCCCAGCGCACCAGGTCCGAGCCATGCGCCAGCAGGCCGAAGTTGATGCCGTAGTTCCAGGCCATGCGGAAGTTGACGAAGGGCGGCAGCACGTCGATCTCGTGCCGGTCGATCAGGTCCAGCCCATGCACGACCGCCAGCTTGGTCAACTGATCCAGCCCCAAGGTCGTCGCCGCCGTGATCCAGAACGGCCGCATCATCAGTGCCGGAAATGCCGCTGGCCGGTGAAGACCATGGCCAGCCCGCGCGCGTCCGCCGCCGCGATCACCTCTTCGTCGCGCATCGACCCGCCCGGCTGGATGATCGCCGTCGCCCCGGCCTCGGCTGCGGTGATCAGCCCGTCGGCAAAGGGAAAGAACGCATCCGACGCCACGACCGAGCCTTGCGTCATCGGCCCCGGCAGGCCCAGCGCCTCGGCCATGTCCTGTGCCTTGCGCGCGGCGATGCGGGTCGAATCGACGCGGCTCATCTGCCCGGCGCCCACGCCCACGGTCGCGCCGTCTTTCACATAGATGATCGCGTTCGACTTGACGTGCTTGGCCACGGTCCAGGCGAACATCAGATCGCGCAGCTCCGCCTCTGACGGCTCCCGCCTCGTCACCACCTTTAGGTCGCTGGCCGAGACATGCCCCGCATCCCGATCCTGCACCAGGAACCCGCCCGCCACCTGCCGGAACGCCAGCCCTTTGGCTTTCGGGTCCGGCAGCGCGCCGGTGGTCAGAAGCCGCAGGTTCTTCTTCTCCGCAAACACCGCCTTCGCCTCGTCGGTGGCATCGGGGGCGATGACGACCTCGGTGAAGATCTTCACGATCTCTTCCGCCGTCGCCCCGTCAAGCACCTGATTCAACGCGACAATCCCGCCAAAGGCCGAGGTCTGGTCGCACTGGTAGGCACGGATGTAGGCCTCGGTCAGGGTCGCGGCCGTCGCCACGCCGCAGGGGTTCGCGTGCTTGATGATCGCGCAGGCCGGGGCATCGCCGCCGAATTCCGCCACCAGTTCGAACGCTGCGTCGGTGTCGTTGATGTTGTTGTAGCTCAGCTCCTTGCCCTGCCACTGCCGCGCCGTTGCCACCCCGGGGCGGTTCGAGCCGTCGGTGTAGAAGGCCGCCGCCTGGTGCGGATTCTCGCCATAGCGCAGCGGCTGGGCCAGTTTTCCGGCAAAACTGCGATAGCGCGGGGCGGGTTCCTTCAGCTCTTCCGCGAGCCAGGTCGAAACCGCCGTGTCATAGGCCGCCGTCCGTGAATAGGCCGTCAGTGCCAGCTTTTGCCGGAAGGCCATCGTCGTCGCCCCGTCATGCGCCTTCAGCTGGGTCAGGAGGCAGTCGTAATCCCGCGGATCGGTGACCACGGTGACAAAGCGATGGTTCTTCGCCGCCGCCCGGATCATCGCCGGCCCGCCGATGTCGATGTTCTCGATGCAGGTCGCATGATCCGCGCCCCGCGCCACGGTTTCCTCGAACGGGTAGAGGTTCACCACCAGAAGGTCGATCGGCTCGATCCCGTGCGCCGCCATCGCCACCAGATGCTCGTCGTCGTCGCGCAGCGCCAGAAGCCCGCCATGGACGTTCGGATGCAGCGTCTTGACGCGGCCGTCCATCATCTCGGGGAAGCCGGTGACATCGGCCACATCGCGCACCGCCAGCCCCGCCGCCCGCAGCATGCCGCTGGTCCCGCCGGTCGAAATCAGCTCCACCCCATATCCCGCCAGCGCCCGCGCCAGATCCAGCAGGCCGGTCTTGTCGGAAACTGAAATCAGCGCGCGGCCGATGGGGACGAGGTTGGTCATGGGGCTACCCTGTCACTCTGCCAGGGGATCCTCGGGCTCCACGCCCTCCAGATCCCGGATGGCCAGCGGAGTATCCTTTGCCTTCGCCAAGGTCCAGCCCAGGCGTGTCTCGAAGCCCCTTGCCTCGCCCCGAAGCACGATTTGCAGGCTTGGCCGGGGGTGCAATCGCCCCTTTTCCAGATAGGCAGAGGGGTCAAGCGACAGTTCGGCCGGCCCGGTGAAGCGGAAGATCCAGATCTCGCCGCTGCGCAGCCTCAGGGTCACCGCCGCGCCGCCCATGTCCAGCGCCGCATCGACATCCGGGTGCAGGTGGAACCGCACCGCAAAGCGCCCCGCCTGCATCGCCGAGGCGGTCATCACCTCCTCGAACCGCTTGCGCGCCTCGGCCTTCAGCGCGGTCAGCGCCTCGACCCCCGACAGGCGCCGCCCGTCATGGCTCAGCGTCAGGCTGCGGCTGGCGGTCAGCCCATGGGTCCGGACCCAGCCGTCATGCGCGAGGTACAGGTCGGTCCCCTCGCTGCCCATGGTCATGCGCGAGGCGGTGACGGCGGCGCGATACTGCAAGGCCTCGCCGGTCGGATAGAGGCGCGAGGACGACACCCGGTCCATCGCCAGCACAGAATGACATTCGGTCGCCCGTGCCGCCAGCCGCCACATCGGGCCGAAGGTCAGCCCCGACCCGCAGTTCACCACCACCGGCCGGCGGCCCGAGGTCAGCTCGAAGGCCGCTGTCGAGGCATGCGCCGTCTCGGCTGCCCGCCCGCCCGGCGGCGAGGAGGCATCGACGATCACCGTCGTCCGCCCGCCCGACAGCCGGGCATAGCCCATCGCGATCACCGGTGGCGCCCCGCCCCAGACACCCGCCGAGGCCAGCGCCTGCTCCAGCCGCCCTTCTGCCCCCCTGCCGCCGCCGTGAAACCGGGCCAGCGCGCCATCCGAGTGGCGCAGTGCGCGCAAGGCCGGGGCGATGCGCAGGATCGCGTCCTGCACCTGCTGCGGCACGGTCTGGCCGGCCTCGGTCAAGGCGGCGGCCGACCAGGTCAAGAGGGTCAGGACCTCCAGCAATTCCTCGGGGTTCCGTGTCGCAAGGCCGCCTTCCCCGTCGATGTCGGTCTCGCAGGCCCTGGCCAGCGCCTCGGTTGCCGGGCCGGTCAGGGCCTCCATCCCGATCAGCGAGATCCCGGCATAGACCAGGCCGGTCAGGGCCTCGAACCGCGGCAGGCCCGGGGCGGCGCCTTGCCAGCGCCGGGCCAGATAGGCCGATTGCTGCGACAGCGACTGGAAGAAGGCCTCGGTATCGTCCTGACCCCGCCCGGCCAGCAGGAAGGTGGCGTGGTGCACCCAGCGGATGATCCGCCGCCCGGTCAGGTCCGGCGTCCAGCCCGGGCCGCGGCCCCGGCCATGGCGCGCGATCCAGTCCCAGGTCCAGGCCTGGGCCCGCGCCCTGGCGTCCCGGGTGCCCAGGGCCGCAAGATCGTCCAGCCAGGCAAAGCCCTGCGCCTCTTCGGCAAAGGCGCGATCCGGTGGCTCGATGTCCCAGAACCGGCCGTCCGGCGCCTCGACCAGGTTGCCGGCCAGAAGGACAGAGCCCTGCACCAGCTGCCGGCCCCGTGTCACCAGGCCCATCGACCGCGGTTCGGGCTGCGACACGAATCCGCGCGCCGCCCGCACGCGCCGCGCACTCAGCAGGGCCAGCCGATCGGCCAGCCGGTCAAGACGTCCTGACCTCTTGCCGGTTTCGCCCACGCCCCGCCTCGCTCGCTTGCCCGGTTTTCCCCGGGTCGTGGCGGGATGATAGGCAAAACCGCACCGCGCGTCGATGCTCTCGTCAGCACCCGCCCGTCGCCCGCGACGGGAAGGCGAAGCCGAACGAGGAGCCGTCAGCGGGTGCCGTCAGCCCAGATGGTCGATCCGCCGCAGGAACTGCGCCAGATGGCCGACCTGATCCAGCCAGCGCGCCACCAGCTTCGGGTCATGTGGCGCGCCGTGGACGCCCGCCGGAATCTCGCGGTTCAGCACCGCCTGGATCGCCAGCGACACCGGGACCGAGACCAGCCGCCCCATCGCCGTCCCGCGCACATCGCCCCAGGCATCCATCGCCCAGGTCTGATGGAACACCGGCTTCCCGTCGCGCTCCGCCTTCAGTGCCACGAACAGCACCACCCGGTCGGGCTCTCCCGGCGCGTAGGCGTTTTCTTTCAACAGCGCCGCCGCCCGTGCCTCCAGCGCCGCGTTGATCTCGGCCAGCGGCTTGCCTTCCAGCGCCTCGATCTCGCGGAAGATCGGAGCCCAGGCATCGGCCCAGCCGTTCAGCCTTATCGTGCCACGAACGAAGTCCTTGACCTTCCAGTGCTTCTCGAAGCGGTATTCCTCCATGAACGGATAGCTGTCGCGGTTGGGGTAGACCTCGAAACTCTCCGGCACCGGCAGCGGTGCGTCGTAACGGCTGATCGCATCCCAGGGCCGCGCCACCCGCAGTTCGGTGAAATGCCGCAGGCTGCGGGACGGAGACCGCAACGCCTTCAGCACCCCCGCCGGAGCCCAGGAGAACTTGTAACGGAAGGCGTTCGGCTCTTTCGGCACGCCGCCGCAGTAGCTGGTAAAGCTCAGCACGTTGTCGTTGTCATAGACCTTCGACGCCCGATAGCGCGCCACCAGATCATGCGCCATCAAATGGTCGATCCCGGGGTCGAGGCCGACCTCGTTGATCGACACCAGCCCCGCCTCGCGGAAATCCTCATCCAGCGCCCGCATCTCGGGCGCGATGTAGGAGGACGAACAGAAGTTCGCCCCCTTCTCCAGACACAGCCTGGCGATCCCCACATGCTGATCCGCAGGCAACATCGACACCGCGATGTCGCCGGGCTTCAGCGCCTCGGCCAGGGTCTCCAGCGAAAACGCCCGGATGTCCTGCGTCAGGTCGCCAACCTCGGCGCGGGCCTTTTCGACCGTGCGGTTCCAGACCGTGACCGGATGCCCCGCCTCGATCAGCCGCCTCAGGCCCGGAATCGACGACAGCCCCGTGCCGCACCAGTGGATCGTCATGGTCTTTCTCCCCTCCGCTTGCCGTCTGGCGGCAAGAGTTTGCGAAAACTCTTGCAAATCTTTCCGAAAAGATTCGCCCCCGCTCACACGCCCGCGACGTGCCTGTCGAATTCCACCTTGGCCCGCCCCCAGACGCCGGAGCCAAGGTCGTTCAGCGTCAGCAGCGACGGCAACAGCTGCGCCGCATAGTCCTGCGAGGATTCCACCGGCATCAGGCTGGGCAGATTGTCGATCGCCGTCACGTCCAGCGGCGGGTCGTCATGGACCCGCAAGGCCGGAACATCCCAGTCCGTCGCCCGGTCATAGACCTTGATCGGCGAAAAGTCCGAGGTCGGATCGCAGGCGATATCCCCGATCACCGTCAGCTTGCGCGCATCCGTCTTGGCCGAGGCGGGCACGAACACCGGACAGCCCGGACGCGCAAGAATGCAGTTCAGGAAGATCTCGTGCTGCAACACTTCCGGGAAGGGCCCGCCGCTTGCCGTCTCGGCCATGTCCCACCGGGTGACCTCGACGCCCATCGCCGTGCAGAGGTCCGCCGCCCCCGTCCCCACCCGGCCCAGCGCGCCGATGATGATCGCCCGGGGCCGACCCAGCCCGGCCAACTCCTCACCCAGTTGCGCCAGCAGCGCCTCCTTCGACGCCACCTTCCTGACCGGCCCGGCAATCCCGCCCCGCTGCTGCGCCGCCCAGCATTTCAGCGAAACCGCAGCGCCGGCATAGCCCGCCCAATAGCCGAAGGCCGCCACCCGACGCCCGGTCTCGTCCACCAGATATTCCAGATCGTAAAGCGTCCCGCCGCCCGCCTTGAACCGCTGCAACAGCACCCGCCCCGCCGGCTGCCCCTTGTAGGCATGGCCGAACATGATGTGCCGGTGCGTCAGCGGCGTGCCATCCTCCGGCAGTTCCTTCAGCCCGAAGATGATCGCATCGGCAGGCGCCTTCGGCCACAGGTTCTCTTCCGCGATCTCGCAGCCCGCCGCCACATAGCCCTCCAGCGGGATCGCGCGGACCGAGGACTTCTCCACCGTCACCCGGATCCCCGCCTTGACCAGCGCCGCCGCGCCCTCGGGCGTCAGTCCCACGCGTTCCTCGTTCGGCCGCTGTTCCGCGCGCACCCAAAGATGAGTCATGTCCCGTCCTTCCCCAGACTGCGGCCCTCGTGATAGCCCAGGATGCGACCCGGCAAAACCCCGCAAACAGACTGTTTCCCGGCCATCTTGGCTTGCATTGCGCCCCCGTTCGTCGCAAGTCTGCCGCAGCCGTGCCGTCCGAGTTTCACCCATGCAGATTGACCCCACCGCATTGCCCGAGGTCCTGATCCTCACCCCCCGCCGCTTCGGCGACGCGCGCGGATGGTTCATGGAAACCTGGAACGCAGCGCGGATGGCCGATGCCGGGCTCGACCTGCCCTGGGCGCAGGACAACCACTCCTTCTCGGCCGCCAGAGGCACGCTCCGCGGCCTGCACTTCCAGTCCCCGCCCCGCGCCCAGGACAAGCTGGTCCGCTGTTCGCGCGGCGCGATCCTGGATGTCGCCGTCGACATCCGCACTGGCTCGCCGACCTACGGACGCCATGTCGCCATCGAACTGACCCCCGAAAACGGGCGGCAACTCTTCGTCCCCAAGGGCTTCCTGCACGGCTTCGTCACCCTGACCGACGACACCGAGGTGCAGTACAAATGCTCCGACCTCTACAGCCCCGACCATGACGGCGCCGTCCGCTGGGACGACCCCGCGCTTGGCATCGACTGGGGCACCACCACGCCGATCCTGTCGGACAAGGACGCCCGGGCCCCTCTGCTCGCCGACATCGGCATCCCCTTCCGCCGGGAGCCGCAATGAAACTGCTCGTCACCGGAGGCTGCGGCTTCATCGGCTCTGCCGTCGTCCGCCTGGCCGTTGCCCGAGGTCACGAAGTGGTCAACCTCGACGCCATGACCTATGCCGCGAATGCCGCCAACGTGGCCCCGGTCGCCAGCTCCAACCGCTACAGCTTCGAACAGGCCGACATCCGCGACCGCGCCGCGCTGGACCGCATCTTCGCGACCCACAGCCCCGACGCCGTGATGCACCTGGCCGCCGAAAGCCATGTGGACCGCTCCATCGACGGCCCGGCGGATTTCATCCAGACGAACATCACCGGCACCTTCAACCTGCTGGAGGCCGCCCGCGCCCACTGGATGCGGCAGGGGAAACCCGACAGCTTCCGCTTTCACCACATCTCCACCGACGAGGTCTTCGGCTCCCTCGGCCCGGAAGGCCGGTTCACCGAGGAAACCCCCTACGACCCCCGTTCACCCTATTCCGCGTCGAAAGCTGCCTCCGACCACCTCGTCCGCGCCTGGCACGAAACCTACGGACTGCCGGTCGTCCTGACCAACTGCTCGAACAACTACGGCCCCTACCACTTTCCCGAGAAACTGATCCCGGTCGTCATCCTGAACGCGCTGCACGGCAAACCCATCCCGGTTTACGGCACGGGCAAAAACGTCCGCGACTGGCTGTATGTCGAGGACCACGCCGACGCCCTCCTCCTTGTGCTGGAGAAGGGCCGGATCGGCCGCAGCTACAACATCGGCGGCGAGAACGAGCGCCGCAACATCGACCTCGTGCGCACGATCTGCGCGCTTCTCGACGAGATGGCGCCGAAGGCCACGCCCTATGCCGACCAGATCACCTTCGTCACCGACCGCCCCGGCCATGACGCCCGCTATGCCATCGACCCCACCCGCATCCGCGAGGAACTGGGCTGGCGGCCAAGCGTGACCGTGGAAGAGGGCCTGCGCCGCACCGTCCGCTGGTATCTCGACAACGAAGCCTGGTGGCGCCCGCTCCTGAACCGGCAGGGCGTGGGCGAAAGGCTGGGCCGGGCATGAAGCTCCTCGTGTTCGGCAAGACCGGCCAGGTCGCGCGCGAACTTCAGCGCCTCGCCCCCGACGCCACCTACCTCGGCCGCGATCAGGCCGATCTGATGCACCCCGCCGCCTGCGCCGCCGCCATCGCGGCTTCGGACGCCGACGCCGTTATCAACGCCGCCGCCTGGACCGCCGTGGACAAGGCCGAGGCCGAGGAAGCCGCCGCAACCGTGGTCAACGGCGATGCCCCCGCCGCCATGGCCAGGGCCGCCGCCGCCAGGGGCATCCGCTTCCTCCACGTCTCCACCGACTATGTTTTCGACGGCGCGGGCGACCAGCCCTTCGCCCCCGACCACCCGACAGCCCCGCTTGGCGCCTATGGCCGCTCCAAGCTGGCCGGGGAACAGGGCGTGCGGGCGGCAGGTGGCAAGCATCTGATCCTGCGCACCTCCTGGGTCGTCTCCGCCCACGGCGCGAACTTCGTGAAAACCATGCTTCGCCTCGGGACCGAACGCGAAAGCCTCAACGTCGTCGCCGACCAGATCGGCGGCCCGACCCCCGCCGCAGCCATCGCCGAGGCGCTGCTGACCACCGCCAGAGCCATGGCCGACGGCACCCCCGGCGGCACCCATCACTTCTCGGGCGCCCCCGACACCAGCTGGGCCGATTTCGCAAGGCGTATCATGGCCGAGGCCGGACTTTCCTGCCGGATCACCGACATCCCGACCAGCGAATACCCCACCCCGGCCAGACGCCCGCTGAATTCCCGCCTCGATTGTCGGGCATTCACCGCTGCATTCGGCCTCCCGCGCCCGGACTGGCGCGAGGGGCTGAAAGCGATCGTGAAGGAGTTGCGCTCATGACCCGCAAAGGCATCCTCCTCGCCGGAGGCACCGGCTCGCGCCTCTGGCCGATCACGCTGGGCGTGTCGAAACAGCTTCTGCCGATCTACGACAAGCCGATGATCTATTACCCGATCTCGGTCCTGATGCTTGCGGGCATCCGCGAGATCGCGATCATCACCACCCCCGAGGATCAGCCCCAGTTCCAGCGCCTGCTGGGCGACGGCCGCCAATGGGGCGTCAGCTTCACCTGGGTTGTCCAGGAACGGCCCGAGGGCCTGGCGCAGGCCTACCTTCTGACGCGCGATTTCCTGGCGGGCGCGCCTTCCGCCATGTGCCTTGGGGACAACATCTTCTTCGGCCACGGCCTGCCCGAAATCCTGCATCGCGCCAGCGGGCAGGCTTCGGGGGGCACCGTGTTCGGCTACCATGTCTCCGACCCCGAACGCTATGGCGTCGCGGCCTTCGACGCCGACGGCCGCGTCACCCGGATCGTCGAGAAACCGAAGGTCCCCCCCTCGAGCTTCGCGATCACCGGCCTCTACTTCCTCGACGGCCGCGCGCCGGACATTGCCGCGACGATCAGGCCCTCGCCGCGCGGCGAGCTGGAAATCGTCGATGTCCTGGAACACTACCGCGCCGAGGGCAGCCTCCGGGTCGAACGCATGGGCCGCGGCTTCGCCTGGCTCGATACCGGCACGCCGGGCAGCCTGCTGGATGCCGGGAACTTCGTCCGCACGCTTCAGGACCGGCAGGGGATGCAGGTCGGCTCGCCGGACGAGATCGCCTTCCGTCAGGGCTGGATCGACCGCGCCGGACTGGAACGCCAGGCGCAGGTCTTCGGCAAGTCGAGCTACGGTGCGCATCTCGCCGGCGTTCTGCGCGACTGACGCCCGCCACCGGAAATCGAACGATTTCCGGACCGGAATTCTTCTTCAGAATTCCGGCGCCCCCGGGATCAGGCCGCTGCGGGCACCGGCCGCCGGATCGCGCCGGCCGCGTCGATCACCAGCGGCCGCAGCCCCGCCCCGCCGGCATCCAGGATCTCGAACAGCTGCCGCCGCATCCGGGGATCCCAGAAATCGTTGATATGGGCCGCCAGCAGCGCCGCGCCCTCGTCATGCGGCTTCGATTCCATGAACTTCGCGATATCATTCGCCATCCGGGTGATCTTTTCAACCGACACGGGCTTCCTCCGTCACAATCCGATCCGTATGCGAGAAGACCTCGAAACGCTCCCCCCTCGCCACAGCCACAAGGGTGATCCCCGCAGCCTCGGCCAGATCCACCGCCGCCACCGTCGGGGCTGAAACCGCAATCACCATCGGCGCGCCCAGCATGGCCACCTTCTGCACCATGTCGGTCGAGACGCGGCTGGTCAGCACCACCGCACCCGGCAGAGCGATCCCCTCCCGCAGCATCCCGCCGACCAGCTTGTCCAGCGCGTTGTGCCGCCCCACGTCCTCACGGGCCAGGGCGATCCGCCCGTTCCAGAACGCCGCGCCATGCACCGCCCGCGTCGCGTCGTGCAGCCGCTGCTGCCCCGGCAGCGCCGCGACCGCCGCCAGCACCTGCGAAGGCGTCATCCGGAATGGCGAGGGCGGCACCACCGGCACCTCGCGCAGCGCCTGGTCGATCGAGTCGATCCCGCACAGCCCGCAGCCCACCGGCCCTGCCATCACCCGCCGCCGCGCCGCCAGCCGGGCCTCGGCCTCGGGGCGCAGCCAGACCTGCACGTCCCAGCCCCGCGCGACCTCGACCACCTCGACCGACAGGATCTCCTCGGGCCGGGCAATCCCCTCGGTCAGGGCGAAGCCCACACCGAAATCCTCCAGATCCGCGGGCGTTGCCATCATCACCGCCTGCGTCGTCCCGTTGAATGACAGCGCCACGGCCACTTCCTCGGGCAGCACCCGTTCTCCGGCCGCAACCGAAGTCCCGAACACCAGCCGGGGCGTGGCCCGCGCGCCCTTCATTCCGCCGCCAGAATCCGGCGCGACCGGGCGGCCTGGGCCTCGTATTCCTTCTGCCACTCGGACGGACCGTTGGACGGCGAGACCTGCACCGCCGTCACCTTGTATTCCGGGCAGTTGGTCGCCCAGTCGCTGAAGTCGGTGGTGATGACGTTCGCCTGCGTTCCGGGGAAGTGGAAGGTCGTATAGACCACGCCGGGAGGCACCTTGTCGGTCAGCGTCGCCCGCAAGGTCGTCTCCCCCGACCGGCTGGCCAGCCGCACATAGTCGCCCTCGCGGATGCCGCGGTTTTCCGCATCGTGCGGGTGGATCTCCAGCACATCCTCATCATGCCAGACCACATTCGCCGTCCGCCGCGTCTGCGCGCCCACGTTGTACTGCGACAGGATACGCCCCGTTGTCAGCAGCAGCGGGAAGCGCGGCCCGGTCTTTTCGTCCGTCGCCACATATTCGGTGCGGATGAACTTGCCCTTGCCGCGCACGAAGCCGTCGATGTGCATCAGCGGAGTGCCCTCGGGCGCCTTTTCGTTGCAGGGCCACTGGACGCTGCCCAGCGTCTCCAGCTTCTCGTAGGTCACGCCCGCGAAGGACGGCGTGGTCATGGCGATTTCTTCCATGATCTGGCTGGGATGCGTGTAACCCCAGTTCGCCCCCATCGCGTTCGCAAACATCTGGGTCACTTCCCAGTCGGCATAGCCCTGCTTCGGAGCCATCACCTTGCGGACCATGTTGATCCGGCGTTCGGCATTGGTGAAGGTCCCGTCCTTTTCCAGGAAGGTGGAGCCGGGGAAGAACACATGCGCGTAATTCGCCGTCTCGTTCAGGAACAGGTCGTGGACGATCACGCATTCCATCGCCGCCAGACCCGCCGCAACGTGCTTCGTGTCGGGGTCGGATTGCAGGATGTCCTCACCCTGGCAATAGAGCCCCTTGAACGTGCCTTCCACGGCGGCGTCCAGCATGTTCGGGATGCGCAGGCCGGGTTCCGGGTCCAGCTTGACACCCCAGGCCGCCTCATAGATCGCGCGGACTTCCGGGTTCTTCACATGGCGGTAGCCCGGCAGTTCATGCGGGAAGGACCCCATGTCACAGGACCCCTGCACGTTGTTCTGCCCCCGCAGAGGGTTCACCCCCACGCCGCGCCGCCCGATATTGCCGGTCAGCATGGCGAGGTTGGCGATCCCGATCACGGTGGTGGAGCCCTGGCTGTGCTCTGTCACCCCAAGCCCGTAGTAGATCGCCGCATTGCCGCCGGTGGCATAGAGCCGCGCCGCCGCGCGCAGCTCCTCGGCCGGGACGCCGGTGACCAGCTCCACCGCCTCGGGGCTGTGACGCGGGTCGCTGATGAACTCGGCATAGTCCAGGAACTCGTCCCAGTCGCAGCGGCTGCGGATGAACTCTTCATTGTAGAGCTTCTCGGTCACGATCACATGCGCCATGGCCGAGACCACGGCGACGTTCGTCCCCGGCGTCAGCGCCAGATGATGCGCCGCCTTGTAATGCGGGCCTTCCACCGTTTCCGTGCGCCGGGGATCGACGACGATCAGCTTCGCCCCCTGGCGCAGCCGCCTCTTCATCCGGCTGGCGAAGACCGGATGCCCGGCATGGGGGTTCGCACCGATGACCATGATGACATCGGCTTCCTCGACCGAATCAAAGTCCTGCGTGCCCGCGCTGGTGCCGAAAGTCTGCCCCAGCCCATAGCCGGTGGGCGAATGGCAGACCCGCGCGCAGGTGTCGGTGTTGTTGTTGCGGAACACCGCCCGGGCGAGTTTCTGGACCAGATAGGCTTCCTCGTTGGTGCAGCGGCTGGAGGTGATGACCCCCACCGAATTGCGCCCGTATTTCGCCTGGATGCCCTTCATCCTGGCGGCGGCGAACTCCATCGCCTCGGCCCAGGACACTTCTCGCCAGGGCTCCTCGATGGTCTCGCGGATCATCGGCTTCAGGATGCGGTCCTTGTGCGTGGCATAGCCATAGGCAAACCGGCCCTTGACGCAGCTGTGCCCCCGGTTGGCCTTGCCGTGCTTGTAGGGCGTCATGCGCACCAGCTCGTCGCCGCGCATCTCGGCCTTGAACGAACAGCCCACCCCGCAATAGGCGCAGGTGGTGATGATCGACCGGTCCGGCGTCCCGATCTCGATCACCGACTTCTCCTGCAAGGTCGCCGTCGGGCAGGCCTGCACGCAGGCGCCGCAAGACACGCAATCGCTGGCCAGCGCATTGTCCGACTTCGCGCCGAAGGACACCCGGCTGTCGAAGCCCCGCCCCTCGATGGTCAGCGCAAAGGTCCCCTGCACTTCCTCGCAGGCCCGCACGCAGCGGCTGCATACGATGCATTTCTGCGGATCATAGCTGAAATAGGGGTTGGAATCGTCGCGCGGTATATACAGCGGGTTCGCCTCGCCGCTGGTGTTGCGCGGCTTGAAATGCGTATCTACAGCCTCATACCGCACATCGCGCAGGCCCACCGCCCCCGCCATGTCCTGCAACTCGCAATCGCCGTTTGCGCTGCACGTCAGGCAGTCCAGCGGGTGGTCCGAGATATACAGCTCCATCACCCCGCGCCGCAGCTGCTTCAGCTTGCCGGTCTGGGTGTGAACCTTCAGCCCCGGCGCCACCGGCGTGGTGCAGGAGGCCGGCGTTCCTGCCCGCCCCTCGATCTCCACCAGGCAGAGACGGCAGGACCCGAAGGCCTCCAGACTGTCCGTCGCGCACAGTTTCGGAACCGAAATCCCGATCTCCGCCGCCGCGCGCATGATGCTGGTGCCTTCCGGCACCGTCACTTCAAAGCCGTCGATGGTCAGCGTGACCATGGTCTTCGACCTGGCAGCCGGAGTGCCGAAATCGCGGTCGGGGATGATGAAGTCCTTCATGCGGTCCTCCTCGGAACCTGTCCACCCGCGCGGGCCAAGATTTTTCGAAAAATCTTGGCAAAATTCTTCGAAGAATTTTGCAGCCTCATTCTGCGGCCTCCCGCTGCCGGGCGAAGTCATCGGGGAAATGCGTCAGCGCGCTCAGCACCGGATAGGGCGTGAAGCCCCCAAGCGCGCAGAGCGAGCCGAATTTCATCGTGTTGCACAGGTCGGTCAGGATCGGCAGCGCGCTGGCATCGCCCCGGGCCAGCCGGTCAATGGTCTCCACCCCCCGGGTCGAGCCGATCCGGCAGGGCGTGCATTTCCCGCAGGACTCGATCGCGCAGAACTCCATCGCAAAGCGCGCCATCTGCAACATGTCAACCGTGTCGTCGGCGACGGTCAGGCCGGCATGGCCGATCAGCCCGTCCTTCGCGCCGAACTCCTCATACCCGAAGGGCGTGTCGAACAGCGCGGGCGGGAACCAGGCGCCCAGGGGCCCGCCCACCTGTACCGCCTTCACCGGCCGGCCACTGGCCGTGCCGCCGCCGATCCCGTTGACGATCTCGCCCAGGGTCAGCCCGAAGGCCACCTCATACAACCCGCCGTATTTCACGTTCCCGGCAATCTGCAACGGGATCGTCCCGCGCGACCGGCCCAGCCCGAAGTCCTTGTAGAAGGCCGCGCCCTTCGCCAGGATCACCGGCACAGACGCCAAGGAAATCACGTTGTTCACCACGGTAGGCCGCCCCAGGAACCCCTGTAGCGCCGGCAGCGGCGGCTTGGCGCGGACCACCCCGCGCTTGCCCTCAAGGCTGTTCAGGAGGCTGGTCTCCTCGCCGCAGACATAGGCCCCTGCACCGACGCGGATTTCCATGTCGAAGGCCGCGCCCAGCACCCCGGCCTCGCGCGCGATCCGAACGGCCGCCTCCATCACCCGGATCGCCACCGGATATTCAGAACGTATATACACATAGCCCTTGGTAGCCCCGCAGGCGAGGCCCGCAATCGCCATGCCCTCTATCAGGCAGAAAGGATCGCCCTCCATCAGCATCCGGTCGGCGAAGGTGGCGCTGTCGCCCTCATCCGCGTTGCAGACGATGTATTTCTGGTCGCCCGCAGCTTCCGAGACGGTCTTCCACTTGATCCCGGTCGGGAACCCGGCCCCACCGCGACCGCGCAAGCCGGACTCCGTCACCTCGGCGACAATCTCGGCCCTGGTCATCCCCCGGGCGCGGTCCAGCCCCACCAGCCCGCCATGCGCGCGGTAGTCGTCCAGCGACAGCGGGTCGATCACGCCCACCCGGGCAAAGGTCAACCGCGTCTGGCCCTTCATCCAGGGATGCGCCTCGACCGGGCCGATGGCCTTCGGGTGCGACGCCAGATCGCTGAACAGCCCCGGCACATCGGCCAGAGTCATCGGGCCGAAGCCGTGGCGGACACCATCCACCTCCACCTCGACCAGCGGCTCCAGCCAGACCATCCCGCGCGAGCCATTGCGGACCACCTGCACCGTCACCCCGCGCGCCGCGCCCTGGGCCACAATCGCCTCGGCGATCCGGTCAGCCCCCAGCGCAACCGCCGCCGAATCCAGAGGAACGAAGACCTTCATTTCGCCACCTCCGCGCAGACGCTTTCATCCACCCGGCCCACCAGCCGCCCATCCACCATCGCCGCCGGCCCGCAGGCGCAGAGGCCCAGGCAGAACACCGGCTCCAGCGTTACGCGGCCGTCCGACGTCGTCTCGTGCCAGCCGATCCCCAACGCCCGCTTGATCCGGTCCGCCACGGCATCCGCGCCCATGGTCTGGCAGGCCTCGGCCCGGCACAGCTTCAGCACATGCCGTCCCGCAGGTTTCGACCGGAAATCGTGGTAGAAACTGACCACCCCATGCACTTCCGCCTTCGACAGCATCAGCGCCTTGGCGATCTGCGGCACCGCAGCCTCGGGGATGTAGCCGAACGCCTCCTGCACCGCATGGAGGATCGGCAGCAGCGGCCCCTCCAGCCCCTGATGGGCCTCAAGGATCTCGGCGATCCGGTCGGAATGGTCTTGGGAATCGAGCATGCGGGCAGACCTCTGGCTGGCATCCCAAGGTATACGCCCGGCTTGATACGATTTTCAATGTAGATATACCGTCAAACGATAGACGGAAACTATCGAAATAGCCGCGCCGCCTCGTCCACCAGCGCCTGCAAGACCGGAGTCTGCGGGTCCCGCCGCGCCGCGATCAGGCCCACGGTATGCTCGGCCTCCGGCTCGACGATGGGGATCGACACCAGCCGCCCATCCGCCACGAACATGTCGGCCAGCTTCTTCGGCACCACGCTCGCCCAGCGCCCGGTCAGCACATGGGCGACCAGCGCCATGGTGGAGTTCGACTCGATCATCGGCTGGGCCACCACCCCCGCCTCGCCCAGATGCTGGTTCACGATCCGCCGGTTCTGCATGTCAGAGGTCAGAAGGCACAGGGGAACAGCCGAGAGATCCGCCCAACTCACCTGCCGCCGCGAGGCCATGTCCGATCCGGGGGCGATCAGCAGCCGGTAGAACTCGGTGTAAAGCGGCACCTGAGACACCCGGCCCAGCGGCTCGTTGTCCAGATAGGTGATGCCCGCCTCCAGGTCCAAGGCCTCGATGCCCGTCAGGATCTCGATGCTCGTCCGCGACAGGATGGACACCCGCACATTCGGGTGCTTCTGCGTGAAAGGCCCCGTCAGATCGGCCACCATCGGCAGGGCCGTCGGGATCACCCCGATCCGCAGGTTGCCCGACAGGCCCGACCGCACCACCCGCATCTCGTCCTTCAACGCCCGCACGTCACCCACGATGCCCAGCGCCCGGTCCAGCACCCGCTGGCCTTCCGGCGTCAGGCCCTGGAAGCGGCTGCCCCGGAACACCAGCTGCACGCCCAGTTGATCCTCCAGCTGCCGGATCGCGCTGGACAGCGAGGGCTGCGTCACCCCGCAGACCTCCGCCGCGCGGCCGAAGTGCCGTTCCTTTGCCAGCGCGATGAACATTTCCAGCTTGTCGATCATTCCCGAACCCTGCCGCGCGCCGCCCTTGCCCGCAAGCCCTGCACGGCTTACCTGTGGCCCATGCGCCGCTTCATCCCCTTCCTGCCGAAACCCGCCATCGTCCCGGTGATCCGCCTTGGCGGCACCATCGGCACCGGCACCCGGTCCCTCAACGACGAGGCGCTGGCGCCCCTGATCGACAAGGCCTTCAAGCTGAAACCCGCCGCCGTGGCGCTTCAGGTCAACTCGCCCGGAGGATCGGCGGTGCAGTCCAGCCTGATCGCCGCCCGCATCCGCAGGCTGGCGGATGAGAAGAAGATCCCCGTCCACGCTTTTGTCGAGGATGTCGCGGCCTCGGGCGGCTACTGGCTGGCCTGCGCGGCAGATGACATCTGGGTGGATCACAGCAGCATCGTCGGCTCGATCGGCGTGATCTTCGCCAGCTTCGGCTTTCCCGAACTGATGGCCCGCCAGGGGGTCGAGCGGCGCGTGGTCACGGCGGGCAAGTCCAAAAGCTTCGCCGACCCCTTCCTGCCGCAGAAACCCGAGGATGTGGAACGGCTCAAGGCCCTGCAAACCCCGATCCATCAGGCTTTCATCGATCATGTGAAACGCTCGCGCGGGGCGCGGCTGGATCAGACGGCGGACCTCTTCAACGCCGACATCTGGGTCGGGCAGCAGTCGGTGGACCTTGGCCTTGCCGATGGCATCGCCCACATGGTGCCCAAACTGAAGGAGCTGTATGGCGACAAGGTCAAGCCGGTCCCCTTCGGCCGCAAGCGCAGCCTGTTCCAGCGTCTCGGCCTGTCGCTGGTGGACGAAACGCTCGGCGCGATCGAGGACAGGGCGCTCTGGGCGCGCTACGGCCTCTAGATGCTGTTCAAGATCATCCTCGTCTTCCTGCTGGCCATGGTCCTGATCGCCCTGATCGGCCGTGCCCTGTTCCCCGGCGCCCTGCCCCGCGTGATGCAGAAACGCCAGAAAGCCGCTCGCTGCCGCAAATGCGGGCGCTACCTCATCGGCACGACGACATGCGACTGCGGGGACAAGCGGAAATGACGGCACTGGTGACGGGGGCGGGCAAGCGGCTGGGCCGCGCGATGGCACTTTACCTCGCGGGGCGCGGCCATGACGTGGCGGTCCACTATTCGGCCTCGGCAGAGGAAGCTGAGGCAGTCGCCGAGGAAATCCGCGCCACGGGCCGCAAGGCGCAGACCTTCCGGGCCGACCTGCTTGTCGAAGCCGAGACACAGGCGCTGATCCCTGCCGTCACGGCGGCCCTCGGGCCGCTGACCGTTCTGGTCAACAACGCCTCGATCTTCGAATACGACCGCATCGACACCGCGACCCGCGAAAGCTGGGACCGGCACATCGAATCGAATCTCCGCGCGCCCTATGTCCTGACGCAGGGCTTCGCCCGCCAGTGCCCCCAGGCCACCACCGACGAAAACGCGGAACCCCTCGCCCGGGGCCTGATCGTCAACATGATCGACCAGCGCATCCTGAAACCGACGCCCGAGTTCAGCACCTACACCATCGCCAAGATGGGCCTCTGGGCGCTGACCCGCACCGCCGCCCAGGGCCTTGCGCCCCATATCCGCGTCAACGCAATCGGCCCCGGCCCCACGCTTCAGGGCGCGCGCCAGTCGGCCGAACACTTCACCCGCCAGCGCGCCGCCACCATCCTGCGCCGCGGCGCGAACCCCTCCGACATCACGGCCGCGCTGGGATTCTTCCTCGACAGCCCCGCCGTGACCGGCCAGTTCATCGCAGTCGATGGCGGCCAGCATCTGGGCTGGCAGACCCCTGACGTGCTGGGCGTGGAATAGCCTCGCCGGCTACCCCGACGGCAAGTTGTCCACTTCTCACGTCCCTGTCACAGCTTCGTCATAATTCGCTTGGGATTTCAGGGATTTGCCAAGAGGACAAATTTCTTTCTTTTGATATCAATGACTTGCAATTGTGCCTAAAAATTAGGCAACCTCACGAACCGGGCCGAAAACAACGGAAAATTGACATTCGCGAAAACTTCTCCGCAGAGTTATCCCCAGATTCCGTGGACAGCTTTGCTCTTGCCTCGCCCTTCGGTTGGTGGCAGCCCGAACCCGAGAATCGACAGACTGTAAACCATGGACGACAAACCGCGCAGCGGACATGAGGTGATCCAGGATTACCTCCGCACTCTCGACGGCTCGCCCGGCGTCTACCGGATGCTGAACGCCGCCTCCGAGGTGCTCTATGTCGGCAAGGCGCGCAATCTGAAGGCGCGGGTGGCGAACTACGCCCGGCCCACGGGCCATTCGGCGCGGATCGCCCGTATGATCCAGGAAACCGCCTCGATGATGTTCCTGACCACGCGGACGGAACTCGAAGCGCTGCTTCTGGAACAGAACCTCATCAAGCAGCTGAAGCCGCGCTACAACGTGCTGCTGCGCGACGACAAGTCCTTCCCGAACATCCTGATCTCCTCCGAACATCCCTTTCCGCAGATCAAGAAGCACCGCGGCAAGAAGTCGGAGAAGGGCGCCTACTTCGGCCCCTTCGCCAGCGCGGGCGCCGTCAACCGGACCCTGAACCAGTTGCAGAAGGTGTTCCTCCTCCGCAACTGCTCGGATTCCATGTTCGAATCCCGCACCCGCCCCTGTCTGCAATACCAGATCAAGCGGTGCAGCGCGCCCTGCGTCGGCAAGATCAGCGCCGAGGGCTATGCGGGGCTGGTCGAGGACGCCAAGCGCTTCCTCGAAGGCAAGACGACCAGCGTGCAGGCCGATCTCGCCCGCGACATGGCCGCTGCGTCGGAGGCGATGGAATTCGAACGCGCCGCCGCCCTGCGCGACCGGATCAAGGCGCTGACCCAGGTGCAGCAAAGCCAGGTCATCAACCCGCAGGGCGTCTCGGAAGCCGATGTCGTGGCCCTTCACCTCGAACACGGCCAGGCCTGCGTGCAGGTCTTCTTCATCCGCGCCAACCAGTCCTGGGGCAACCGCGACTTCTACCCGAAAACCGGGGCCGGGGCCGAGGCGCCCGAGATCATGGAGGCCTTCCTCACCCAGTTCTACGACGACAAGGACCCGCCGCGCCTGATCCTCCTCTCCCACACGCTCGACAACCCCGACCTCGTGGCCGAGGCTCTGACCGCCCGCGCCGGGCGCAAGGTGGAACTCGCCGTCCCCCAGCGCGGCGAAAAGGCGGAACTGGTGGAAAATGCGGTCAGGAACGCCCGCGAAAGCCTCGCCCGCCGGATGGCCGAGTCCACCACCCAGAACAAGCTCCTCCAGGGTCTCGCCGAGGCCTTCGACCTCGACGCCCCGCCGCGCCGGATCGAGGTTTACGACAACTCCCACATTCAGGGCACCAATGCCGTGGGCGGCATGATCGTCGCGGGGCCCGAGGGCTTTCTGAAATCGCAGTACCGCAAGTTCAACATCAGGTCCGAGGCCGGGGCGAACTCGGACGATTTCGGCATGATGAAGGAAGTCCTGACCCGCCGCTTCGAGCGTCTGTTGAAGGAAGACCCCGACCGCAAGACCGAGATGTGGCCCGACCTCCTGCTGATCGACGGCGGCGCGGGGCAGGTGTCAGCCGTGGCCGAGATCATGGCCGAGCTTGGCGTCGAGGACATCCCCGTGGTCGGCGTCGCCAAGGGCATCGACCGCGACGCCGGGAAGGAAGAGTTCCACCGCCCCGGCGAACGCCCCTTCGCCCTGCAACGGAACGACCCCGTCCTCTACTTCATCCAGCGCCTGCGGGACGAGGCGCACCGCTGGGCCATCGGCGCCCACCGCGCCAAGCGGGCGAAGGCGGTCAGCCTGACCCCCCTCGACGACATCCCCGGCATCGGAGCCGCCCGCAAACGCGCCCTCCTGCAACACTTCGGGTCCGCCAAAGCCGTGGCGCGGGCGGGGGTGGAAGACCTGCAAGCCGTGGACGGGATTTCGCAGGCCATGGCCAGGACCATCGCGGATTACTTCTCGGCAAAGGGTTAGGGGACCGCCCCTTCGCCCTTTCCCTGCCGCCAGTATCGCGCCGGCGGCCTTCGACGCGTCTGCCGGGCGCGACCCCACCCGCAGCGGCCGACCGACTTGCCAGGCGCCGCCCCTCCCCCTCCGTGGGGAGGGGATGGGGGTGGGGGGCATTCGCCCGAACCCGATTCGCGACAGGTGGTTAACGCGACAGAGGCCATCCGCGCGTCTGGACGGAAGCCAGACGCCTGCCAGACAGATGCCAGACGCCGTATCTACAGCCAACCCCTTGATCTAACGCTGCGAACGCCGGAACGGCCGCTATTTCACCACGAATCCGTGCGCAAACGGATCGCGGTCGTCGATGAAGATCGTGTTGATCCCCGTCTGCCGCGCCCACCCGGCGATGGAGGGCACGATCGCTTCCCGTCCCGCCACCGTCACCGCCGCCTCGACCCGCCCCTTGAAGATCGACCCGATGATGCTCTCATGGTGGAACTCGTCCCCCACGCGCAACTTCCCCTTCGCCGCCAGTTGCGCCATCCGGGCCGAGGTTCCCGTCCCGCAGGGGCTGCGATCAATCGCTTTTTCCCCATAGAACACGGCGTTACGGGCATGCGCCCCCGGCACCGTGGGCTTGCCCGTCCACAGGATATGGCTCAGCCCCCGGATCGCCGGATGCTCGGGATGCACGAACTCATACTTCGCATTCAGCGCCGCCCGCAGCTTCGGCGACCACCCCAGCAGCTCCCCCGCCGTATGGTCGGCCAGATCGCGGAAGCACTTCTGCGGCTCGACAATCGCGTAGAAGTTCCCGCCATAGGCCACGTCTACCACGACCTCGCCCAGACCCTCAACCTCCGCCGTAAGCCCCTCAGAATAAAGGAATCCCGGCACATTGGTCAGTCGCACTTCCTCGACGAACCGCCCGTCCTGTATATACGCAACCTCCACCTTCCCCGCCGGAGCATCCACCGCCAACTGCCCCGGTTCGCGCGGCGTAATCAACCCGTTCTCGATGCCCATCGTCACCGTCCCGATCAACCCGTGCCCGCACATCGGCAGACAGCCGGAGGTCTCGATGAACAGCACCCCAACGTCGCAATCGGGCCGCGTCGGCGGATAGAGGATCGACCCCGACATCATGTCATGCCCCCGCGGCTCGAACATCAGTCCGGTCCGTATCCAGTCGTAATCCCTCAGAAAATGCGCCCGGCGCTCCAGCATCGTCGCACCTGCCAACCGGGGCCCACCACCGGAAACCAGCCGCACCGGATTGCCGCAGGTATGCCCGTCGAGGCAGGAGAACGTATATACGGCCATGTCAGAACCTCCGCGGGCGTAGGCCCGCATCTAGAAGCGTTGCGGCGAGAACGGGGTCAGGTTGATCGCGGGCGCCGCATCGGTCAACAGGTCCGCCGCCAGCCGCGCGGTCCCGGCGCTTTGGGTCAGGCCCAGGTGGCCGTGACCGAAGGCATGGACAATGTGCGGCGAAGCCTTGGACCGGCCGATGGCCGGCAGGCTGTCCGGCAGCGAGGGGCGGAAGCCCATCCACGGCCTTCCGCCTTCGGTGTTCAGCGCAGGAAGAAAAGCCTTTGCCTTCCGCAGCATGGCCTCGGACCGCCTATAGTTCGGCGGCAGCGACAATCCACCCAGTTCCACCGCCCCGCCGACCCGGATGCCCGTCGAAAGGCGCGAGATGACAAAACCATGGCCGCCGAAGGTGATCTGGCAGCGCAGGTCCAGCGCGTCGAGGGGCAGCGTGGTGTTGTAGCCGCGTTCGGTCTCCAGCGGGATGCGCTCGCCCAAGGTGGCGGCAATGCGGTGCGAAAAGGCCCCGGCGGCCAGGACGACCCTGTCGGCCGTCAGCGTCCCGACCTTCGTTCGTATATACACGCGGCCGTCCCGAGGGCTGAGGCCGGTGACTTCGGCGGTGTCGATACGGCCGCCCGCAGCGCGGAAGCGGTCGGCGAGGGCCTGTACATACAGCAAGGGGTCGGCGATGGACCACCAGCCGGGAGTGAAGGTGCCACGGATGAACCGGGAGGAGAGACCGGGTTGCAGCGCGGCCATCTCCTCCGGCCCCATGTGGCGGAAATCGATTCCGTGGGCGGTTCGCGCCTCCCAGCCGGGAAGAGAGGCGCGGAATTCGGCTTCGGTCTCATAGACCTGAAGGTTTCCGTCCTTTCTCAGCATTCCCAGGGTGCCGGTTGCCGCCAGAAACGGTTCCAGCTCCGCCCGGGACAGGTCCATCAGCGCGGTCTGCGCGGCGGTGGAGGCGGCGACGGCGCGGGGGGAGCAAGCGCGCCAGAATCGGTAGAGCCATGGCGTGATCTGCACGGCATAGGCCGGCGGGATGGTCAGCGGGCCAAGCGGATCCAGCAACCATTTCGGGGCCTTGCGCAGGAGTCCGGGTGAAGCCAGAGGCAGGATGTCCGTGAAGGCAAAGGCCCCCGCGTTCCCGGCCGAGGCGCCCGCAGCGGGGCCTTCGCGGTCAACCACAGTGACCGAAAGCCCCCGCGCCTGTGCCATCAGCGCGGCGGAGAGGCCGATCACCCCGGCCCCGATGACGATGACTTCGGTCATGTCAGGCGGCGTATTTGCGCGCCTCCGGCTGCCTGGCCCAATCGGCATACCAGGCGTCGAACATCTTCAGTTGCGCCTCGATGAAGCCCTTCTGGCTGGCCGTCAGCTCGTCGCCTTCGTTGAAGTGGTGTAGATACGCGGTCTCGCCGCGCAGGACCATCATGTGCTTGAAGAACAGCACCAGGTCCGGCCCGGCATCGACTTCCGACAGAACCTGCATCGCCTGGTCCAGCTCCCAGGCCAGCCGCCGCGCCACGGCATCCCCTTTCCGGGCGGCCTTGCACAGCGCGACCAGATGCAGCACCTCGCGCGGGAGCACGTTGCCGATCCCGGTGATCGCACCATCGGCGTTGCAGTTGACGTAGCCGTGGTAGACGGCTGTATCGACACCGATCATCAGCCTGAGGTCCGGCGACGCCCCGGTGATCGCATTGGCCGCATAGGACAGGTCGGCATAGCCGCCGAATTCCTTGAAGCCGACCAGGTTCGGATGCTCGGCCCGGAGCTGGAAGAACAGGTCGGCCTTGGTGGAATAGCCATAATAGGGGCTGTTGTAGATCACGGCGGGAAGGTCGGGCGCAGCCGAAAGCACGGTCTTGAAGTGCAACCGTTGCGCCGCGACGACCGTGCCCCGCGACAGCAGGCGCGGAATCACCATCAGGCCATGCGCCCCGACTTTCCGGGCATGGGCCGCAATGGCCGCGGAAGTGGCCGTATTTACAGCACCTGTCCCGACGACCACCCTGATCCCCGCCCTCACCAGACGTTCGACACCTTCCATCCGCTGCTCGGTCGTCAGAAGCGGCCAGTCGCCCATCGAGCCGCAGTAGACCACCGCCGACATGCCCAGACCGATCAGCTCTTTCGCCTTGGCAACGAGGACATCGAAGTCGGGCGTGCGGTCTGCCTTGCAAGGCGTCATCAGGGCCGGGATCGTGCCCGAGAAGATGTCCGAATTCATGCGCCGCTCCTCGTAGCCAAGTGCGAATCCCGTCGTCACCTGCCGAACGATATCTGTTGTATTTTGTTTGTCGACAAGAATCTCACAACGCGACGTCCCGCCGGTGATCGCGCGCGATCATGGTCTGGATCTGCTGCACGATCCCGTCTGCATGTTCCCTGGCCAGCCGGTCGCAGGTCTCGATATCCCGTTCCGCGATGGCGGCGATGATGGCTTCGTGCTCTTGTATATACGGATGCGGCAGCCGCGGCTCGAACGTGGGGTAGTAATACAGCCCCAGGATGCGCCGCCCCTCGTCCAGAAGCCGCGCGAAGAGTTGCAGGTAATAGGGATTGCGTCCCGCTTCGGCGATGGCGATGTGAAAGTCGCGGTTGCGATGGATCATTCCGGCGGTATCCCCGGACAACACGGCGCGCGAGTAGTCCAGCTGACGGTCCCGGATGGTGGCAAGTTCGGCCTGGTCATGAAACTCGGCCGCAAGCCGGGTGGTCATGCGATACATCAGGGTCAGCGCGTCGAAATAATGGTGCAGGTTCGGGAAATCGATCTGCGCCACGATGGTCGAGCGATTGGGCAACAGCGTGACCAGACCGTCGGCCGCCAGCCGCACCAGCGCCTCGCGCACCGGCGTGCGGGACATGGACAGCCTCTCGGCCAGACCGATCTCGTCCACGGGCTCGCCCGGAAGCAGGACCAGATCAAGGATCTCCTCGCGCAAGGTCTCATAGACGAAACGGGCGCCGGTCCCGCGCTTGCGCTCGTGCAGGTCTTCGCTGATCTTCATCTGGTCACCCGATCAAGCAACGAATACAGCACCGGCCCGGCAGAGCAAGGAAATCGTCCGGACACGGGAACGCTGACAGCCATCGACCCGACAGGACCTTGATCAGCCGGGATCCCCGGGTTCCTGCACCAGATGAAACCTCTGACCAAGGTCGGCCGGCATGCAGTCTAGCAGAGTTCCGCCTGCGGGTAATCCGATATCCTATCCGTCCGGTCCTGCCGCACCCCAGGGTTCCACGCCGCCAAGCCGGCAGATGATCTGCCATTCCTCGGGGCGGACCGGCTGCACCGACAGGCGCGTGTTGTTGACCAGCACCATGTTCTCAAGGCCGGGCGTGACCTTGCATTCGTCAAGACTGATCGGCCGGGTCAAGGGTTTCACCGCCCTGATCCAGACGCAGTCCCAGCGCGGATCATCCGTCGTGCTGTCCGGCGCGCTTTCCCGGCAGACTTCGACGATACCGACGATCTCTTTCCCGATGTTGGAATGGTAGAAGAAACCGCGGTCCCCCAGCTTCATCGCCCGCATGTTGTTGCGGGCCTGATAGTTGCGCACGCCGTGCCATTCCTCGCCGGCCTCGCCCCTCGCGACCTGGTGGTCCCAGCCCCAGACATCGGGTTCGGACTTGAACAGCCAGTAGTTCATCCGATCACCCGCTTCCATTCCTGCACCATCACCGACTGGAACAGCCCGGCCTTCGCATAGGGGTCGCCGGCGGCCCAGGAGTCGGCTTCGGCCTTCGAGCCGACCGACAGGATCACCAGGCTGCCGCACATCTGTCCCGCCGCGTCGATGAAGGGGCCGGCCTGCTCGACCACGCCGGTCGCCTGTATATAGTCCAGATGCGCCTGCCGGTTCTCGGTGCGGGTCTGAAGGGCATTAGGCTTGTCGATACAGATCACGGCATAGCGCATGGTCATTCCTGTTTCAGCGGTCGGCTCATCAGCCGGGCGATGGCATCATTCAGCGCGATCCGACCCGAGGCAAGGGCGTCCACCATCGCCGTGACCGGCATGTCGATGCCCAGACCGGCGGCCAGCCGCAGGACGGCACGGGCGGTGGCAATGCCTTCGACCGTGACGGACGGGTCGAACACGGTTCCCTGGCCGAGGGCGGCGCCATAGCGGAAGTTGCGCGATTGCGCCGAGGTGCAGGTCAGGACCAGGTCTCCCAGGCCGGACAGGCCCGCCAGCGTCTCGGGCCGCGCGCCCAGCGCCATGGCCAGCCGCAGCATTTCGGCATAGCCGCGGGTCAGCAACGCGGCCCGGGCACTTTCGCCCAGGCCCGCGCCGATCACCACCCCGGCCGCGATGGCGACGACATTCTTCAGCGCCCCGCCCAGTTCGGCCCCGATGATGTCGTCGGTCCGATACAGACGCAGGGTCTGGGTCGAGAGCAGATCCTGCAACGCCGCGCCCCGCTCGGTCGCGGCCAGGGTCAGGGCCGTCGGCAGGCCCCGGGCGATGTCGGCCGCAAAGCCTGGCCCGGTCAGGATGGCCGCCACCGCCTCTGGCCGGCGATCCCGGATCAGGGCCACCGGGCCGCGGAGGCTGGTCAGGTCCACCCCCTTGCAGCAGGCCACCAGCGGACAGGACCCGTCGATCCCGGTATGTCCGTCCAGAAGCGCAGCCAGGGCCTGCATCGGGACGCAGAGCAGCAGCGCCTCGGCAGGCACAACTTCGGCGATCTCGGCGTGAACCGAGACCGTCTCCGGCAGATCCACATCCGGCAGCGCCACCGCGTTGCGCCGTGTCGCCTGCATCGCCCTGACCTGATCCGCGTCTCGCGCCCAAAGCCGGACCGCCCGGCCCGACCGGCCCAGCGCAACGGCAAGAGCCGTCCCGAATGCGCCCGCCCCCAGGATGCCGATCATGCCTTGGCCCCCTTCCGGCCCGATCCGAGCAGCGCAGGCGCCGCCTGATCCAGCGGCCAGCGTGGCCGGGCAGGGAAATCGGCGGGTGTGGCCAGACCCAGGCGCAACCGCTCGATCCCGGCCCAGGCGATCATCGCCGCATTGTCGGTGCACAGCCGCAAGGGTGGCGCGACGAAGGGCAGACCGAAGCGGGCGCAGACCGTTTCCAACCTGGCCCGAATCGCCCGGTTCGCCGCGACGCCCCCGGCGACGGCAAGCGCCGTCGGGCGCTGATCTGCGACCGCTGCAAGGGCCCGCGCTGTCTTGGTTGCCAGGACCTCGGTCACCGCAAGCTGAAATCCGGCGCAAAGGTCGCGGCGGTCCTGCACCGTGATGCCGCCCTTTTCGGCCACCAGCGCGTCGCGCGCCCGCAGCAGCGCCGTCTTCAGCCCGGAAAAGGACATGTCACAGCCCTCTCGGTCCAGAAGCGGCCGGGGAAAGCGGAAACGGTCGGGATCGCCGGATGCGGCCTCGGCCTCGACCGACGGCCCGCCCGGTTGCGGCAGGCCCAGAAGCTTGGCGGTCTTGTCGAAGGCTTCGCCGGGGGCGTCGTCGATCGTCCCGCCCAGCCGCTGAAAGCTGTCGGCGCCCTTCACCAGAAGGAACTGGCAATGCCCGCCCGAGACCAGCAGCATCAGGTAGGGAAAACTGATCCCGTCAGTCAGCCGGGGCGTCAGTGCATGTCCCGCCAGATGGTTCACCGCCACCAGCGGCAATCCGCGCGCGGCAGTCAGCCCGCGTGCCAGCATGACGCCGGACAGCACCCCGCCGATCAGCCCAGGACCCGCCGTCACGGCAACCGCGTCGATCCCCTCAAGCCCGACCCCGGCCTGTGCCAGGGCCGCCGCGACGACGCCATCCAGCCGCTCCGCATGGGCGCGCGCGGCAATCTCGGGGACCACGCCGCCATAGGCCTCGTGCAGGGCAGTCTGACCCAGGACTTCCGAGGACAGGATCTCTGGCCTGCCGCCTGCGGGGGCGCGCACGACCGCCGCCGCAGTATCGTCGCAGCTGGTCTCGATCCCGAGAAGGGTCAGCGTCCGGTCCATGGCCTGCCGTTGCACCAAAGGTCATCGGCAGGTAACACCATGGGCATGGCGAGACAATCCGATCCGTCCCCGGCCGATCCGTCCCCGGCCGATCCGACCCTGCCGGTGCTTCTCACGCGGCCCCGCGCCCAGGCCGAGGCCTTTGCCGCGCGGCTGCTTTCCCGCCTTGGTGACAGGATTCGCCCCCTGGTCGCACCCTTGATGGCGCCGGAGTTCCTGTCTCCTGCCCTTCCCGATGGCCCTTTTGCCGCGGTCGTCTTCACCTCGGCCCACGGCGTGGAGGGCGCGGTGCGGCTGGGGGTTCCCCTGCCTAAGCTGGCCTGGTGCGTCGGACGCTCGACCGCTGCCGCCGCAGCGGCGGCAGGGTTCCGGCCAAGGTCCGCCGACGGTGATGCCGAAGCCCTGGTGAAGGCGATCCTGGCGGACCCACCCAAGGGCAGGATTCTATACATACACGGCGTAGATACATCAGGAGACGTCGATAAGATATTGAATTCAGAAGGTATCATGACGATATCTTTACAAGTGTATCTACAGAAGGCGCTACCACTTTCGGATGAATCGGCGCGTGTGCTTCAGCAGGGCGGCCCCGTGATCCTGCCGCTGTTCTCGCCCAGAAGCGCGCGCCTGTTCCACGCGGCCATGCCTTCACAGCTGCGGTCCGACCTCAGGATCGCAGCGATCAGCCCCGCCGTTGCGGCGGCTTCGCGTGACATCCCGCACGCTGCCCTGACCATCGCCGCACGTCCCGATGCCGAAGCCATGCTGGATGCGGTCGAAAGCTTGCTTGCCGCACCCCCTCTGCCTTGAACCGGGGGGCCGGCAGTGTGTAGGTTGGGACCAGCGACGTAGAAGGGTTGCAGGGGGCCCACGCATGACCAGACGCAAGGAAACCCCGCCCGAGGCCCCCGTCGAAGCGCCCGCGCCCGTCCCGCAGGATCCCGCCGCGCCCCCCTCCGACACCCCCGAGCCTTTCGTGGCCGAGCCAGCCATCGCCGATTCCCCGTCGGTGGACCCGGCACCGGAACCCGCCGTCCCGCAGCCGCCTGACCCGCCAAAACCCGCGCCGCAGCCGCAGCGGTCCGGGGTTCTTGCTCCACTTCTCGGCGGGGCGCTTGCCGCCATCGGCGGCTTTGCGCTGTCGCATTTCGATCTGCTTGGCCTCGGCGGATCCACGGATCCGGCCGAACTTGCCGCGCTCTCCACCCGGCTGGACGAAACCGAGGCGCGGCTGGTGGCGGCCCTGGACGCGGCCAAGGCCGAGGCTGCGGCCATCGCATCACGCGTCGCGGCACTGGAAACGGCTCCCGAACCTGCCGCACCGGACCTGTCGAGGCTTGACGACCTCGCGCAGCGGCTGGCCGCGCTCGAGACCGCCCCGGCCGATGGCGCCACGGGCGATGCTGCGCTGGCAGCCCGGCTGGCCGATCTGGAACAGCGGCTTTCCAACCTGCCCGCGACCGACGCCTCGCCCGAGATCCGGCAGCAACTGGACGCGGCGCTGGCCCGGCTGGACGCGGCCGAGGCCGAGGCGAAGGCGCGTGCTGCCGAAGCCGAAAGTGCCGCGGAAAGCGCGCGCCGCGCCAAGGCGCTGGACGCCCTGACGGCAGCCGTCGCCACCGGAGGCCCCTTTGCCGCCGAGCTTGAGGCGCTGGCCGATCCGGCGCTGACTGCGGCGCTTGGCCCCTTGGCCGACAGCGGCGTGCCGACGCTGGCCCGCCTTCAGGCCGACTTCCCGGAAGCCGCCCGCGAGGCGCTGCGGATCGCGCGCCAGACCAGCGCCGGGGACAGCTGGTTCGATCGCCTGCTGGGCTTCCTCGCGGCACAGACCGCGGCGCGGCCCCTGACACCGCTGGAAGGCGCGGCGCCCGATGCGGTCCTGTCCCGGGCCGAATTCGCGCTGACCGAAGGCAGGGTCGCCGATGCCCTTGCCGAACTGGCGACGCTCGACCCGGCAGTGCAGGCGCCCTTCGCGGCCTGGATCACGGCGGCAAATGCGCAGGTCGAGGCCGCTACCGCCCTGCGTTCGGCCCGGGGGGAATGATGCTCTGGTCGCTGACAAAGGTCGTTCTCTTCGTTGTCCTCGTTGCCGGATTGGCCCTGGCCGCCGGGCTGCTTTCGGAAAGCGGCGAGACGCTGCGCCTGATCGTGGCGGGCTGGGAATTCACCATCGGCCCGGTGCAGGCCGTCGTCCTGGCTCTTCTGGTCATCCTGGCGGTCTGGCTGCTTTTGAAGGCGCTCGGGCTTCTGGGCGCGACATTCCGCTTCCTGAACGGCGACGAGACGGCCCTTTCGCGCTATTTCGACCGGAACCGCGAGCGGAAGGGCTATCGCGCCCTGTCCGAGGCGATGATGGCGCTGGCCTCGGGCGAGCCCCGCCTGGCGCTGTCGCGGGCGCAGAATGCCGAGCGTCTGCTCGGCAAACCGGAACTGACCACGCTGATCGTTGCTCAGGCCGCCGAGGCCGCCGGCGACCGCAAGCGCGCGACCGAGGCCTACAAGACGCTGCTGTCCGACGAGACGACCCGCTTTGTCGGCCTGCGCGGCCTGTTGCAGCAGAAGCTGGCCGAAGGGGATCGCGAAGTGGCGCTGAAGCTGGCGGAAAAGGCCTTCCAGCTTCGGCCGAAACATGCGGAGACGCAGGACATCCTGTTGCAGCTCCAGGCCGATGCCGGCGACTGGGCGGGGGCGCGGTCCACCCTGGGGGCCAAGCTGAAGTCCGGTGGCCTGCCCAAGGACGTCTATCGCCGCCGCGACGCCGTGCTGGCCTTGCAGCAGGCCCGGACCGTGTTCGACGACGCTGCCAGCATCGAGGCGCGCGAAGCGGCCATCGAGGCGAACAGGCTGTCGCCGGACCTGATCCCCGCCGCGGCGATGGCGGCGCGCGGCTACATTGCCAAGGGCGACCGCAAGAATGCGACACGCGTGCTCAAGAAGGCATGGGAGGTCCTGCCCCACCCCGACCTCGCGGCGGCCTTTGCCGAGATCGTGCCGGACGAGACCCCGCAAGAGCGGCTCAAGCGGTTCCGCACCCTGACCGCCCTGCGCCCGGACCATGACGAGACGCGCATGCTGCTTGCCGAACTTCTGATCGCCGCCGAGGATTTCCCCGCGGCGCGTCGGGCGCTGGAAGATGTCGCGACCCGGGCGCCGACGCAACGTTCCCTGGCGATTCTTGCCGCCATCGCGCGCGGAGAAGGCGCTGACGATACAATCGTGCGCGATCTTGTAGCCAAGGCCATCGCCGCACCGCGCGGTCCGCAATGGGTGTGCGACAAGTGTCATGCCATCCATGACGGCTGGACCCCGGTCTGCGACAATTGCGGCAGCTTCGATACCCTGTCCTGGACGACCCCGCCGGCGAATGCGGCCGCCTCGCCCGCCCTGGCCGAACTGCTGCCGCTGATCGAGAGCCGCCCCGAGCCCGCGCCCGAAGCCGATCTGTCACTGCCGGATCCGCTTCCTCCCGACGAGATCGCACGTCGCGCGAACTAGGGCATGATCCGGCTGCCGCAGGATGGACAGCGCCGCCGGTTCCGTCCGGCGGGCTGATTTCCGCGCTGCCGACACTCGCACGCCGGTCCCGGATCCGCCGGACGAGAAGGACGCGCGCCGCCAAGAAGCCTCGCGCTTTGCGCAAATTGGGGCTACACACCGCGGATGGGCGATGCTAATAGCCCGCGCACGGAAGAATGCCGGTGTAGCTCAGCTGGTAGAGCACGTCATTCGTAATGATGGGGTCGGGGGTTCGAGTCCCTTCACCGGCACCATTCTTCCAAGGCAGAGGCCGCCGGTCCGCATGGATCCGGCGGCCTTGCTGTTTGCGACGGGGCTCAGCGTTTCGGCCCTTTCGGTGGCACGAACCGCCGGGACGTGTCCCGCGCATCGGGCCTGGGCCTGGCCGGGCGGTCGGAACCCGCCCGGTCGAACGGCTTCTTGGTCCCGAAGGACTTGCCCGCCGGTTTCCCGGTGCCCTCGCGCCTTGCGTAAGGCCGCGCCTCGTCACCCTTCTGGGCGTAGGTCTTCTTCGGGCGGTCCCCGTCTTCCCTGGGCCGGAAGCCCTCGCCTTTCGCGGCATAGGGCTTCTTCGGACGCTCGCCGGCCTCCCGAGGCTTGTAGCCCTCGGACTTGCCCGCATAGGGTTTGCGCGCCGGGCGTTCGGCATCTTCGGCTTGCTCGCGCGGTTTCCAGCCTTCGGGCCTGGCCCGGTAGCCACCTTCCGCCGCGTGGCTCTTGTAGCCTGCCGCCCGCGCCGGGCGATCTGCCGATTCGCCGTGGCTCTTGTAGCCCGCCGAACGCGGAGCCGCCTTCTGATCCGGCGACCAGCGCGGCTTGCGCGGGCGGTCTTCGTCGCCCTCGGGACGGGGCGCGCGTTCATCCTGCGGCTTGCGCGCGGGACGCTCTGGTCGGGCCTCGGTCGGGGTCACCCTTGGCCGCGCGGCATGCTTCGCCGTCGGCTGCGGCGCAGTCGCACGCGGGGAATCGGCCTCGCCCTCCTCCTCGACCACGCGCGGCGGCTTCGGCGTGTAGGCCGGCTTCCCGGCCCGCACCGGACGGTCGGCCCGTTCCGGCCGTGCCGGACGCTCGAACCGGGGCTTTTCGGGGCGCGGACGGTCGAAATCCGGTTCGCCCTCCAGCCGCTCCATCAACAGACCCTTGTCCAGTTCGATCTGGCCGCGGAACCTGTCCGCCACCCCTTCGGCGATCTGGACGAAGGTTTCCTCCTCGCGCACCCGGATCGCACCGATGGACTCCTTGCCGATGCTGCCGGCATCGCAGATCTTCGGCAAAAGCCAGCGCGCCTCGGCGCGGCCCGCCCTCCCGACGTTGATCCGGAACCAGACCGAAGGACCGAACTCTCCCCGTTCGCGTGGGGTGGCCGGGGCGGGCATCGGGTTGTCGGTCGACAGCACCTCGGGCGCCGACCGGCCTTCACGCCACAGCCGCACGAAGGCTGCGGCCAGCGCCTCGGGCCCGAACCGCTCCAGAAGCTCGGCTGCGATCCCGGCCTCTTCGCCGGGGGGGGCCGTCAGCGCCGGATGCTCCAGGATCCGCAGGTCATCCCTGGCCTGCACATCATCGGCCCCGGGCGCGCCGCTCCATTCGGCCACGACCTTCGCGCCCGCCAGCAGCCGCTGCGCCTTCTTGTAGTCCGCCGGCGTCACGATCAGCGCCGAAACCCCCTTCTTGCCCGCGCGCCCTGTCCGGCCCGAACGGTGCAGCAGGGTTTCCGAATTCGACGGCAGATCGGCGTGGATCACCAGTTCCAGCCCCGGCAGGTCGATGCCCCGCGCGGCGACATCCGTTGCAATGCACACCCGCGCCCGCCCGTCCCGCAGCGTCTGAAGCGCATGGGTCCGTTCCTGCTGCGACAGCTCGCCCGACAGCGCCACGACCTGGAACCCCCGGTTCCCCATGCGTGCGAGCAGGTGGTTCACATTGACCCGCGTCTTGCAGAAGACGATGGCGGTGCGCGCATCGTAATAGCGCAGCACGTTGAAGATCGCATGTTCCCGGTCGCGCACCGCCACCGAATAGGCCTTGTATTCGATATCGACATGCTGCTTCGCCTCGCCCTGGGCGACGATGCGCAACGCGTCCTTCTGGAATGTCCCCGCCAGCTTCTCGATCTCTTTCGGCACGGTGGCCGAGAACATCAGCGTGCGCCGTTCCGGCGGGGCGGCGGCGAGAATGAACTCCAGATCCTCGGCGAAGCCCAGGTCCAGCATCTCGTCCGCCTCGTCCAGCACCACGGCGCGAATAGCCGACAGGTCCAGCGAGCCGCGCTCGATATGGTCCCGCAACCGGCCCGGAGTGCCGACGACGATATGCGCCCCGCGTTCAAGCGCGCGGCGTTCGCTGCGGTAATCCATCCCGCCAACGCAGGTGGCAAGCCGGGCCTGCGCCCCGGCGTAAAGCCATTCCAGCTCGCGCGCGACCTGCAAGGCCAGCTCTCGCGTCGGCGCGATGGCCAGGGCGATGGGCTTGTCCGCGTAAAGCAGAACGTCCTGCCCGTTCAGGATCTCCGGCGCGATCGCCAGCCCGAAGGCCACCGTCTTGCCCGAGCCCGTCTGCGCCGAAACCAGCGCATCACGGCCCGCGACGCCTTCGGCCAGCACGGCCTCTTGCACGGAGGTCAGGGTCTGAAAGCCCTTGTCGGCCAGGGCCTGCGCCAGAGGCGCGGCCAGATTTTCGATCGTCATGGTGTCTTTTCCAAAGGGGGCGCAGCTATTCGCCCGTCAAAGCCAAACGGCCCCTGTCCCCCTGATGCGGGCCCCCTCGCCCACCGTCGCGGAATCTCGACCGTCGGGGGCACCTATCCCAGATCGGGCGGGCTGTATAGACCCTAACCCTGCAGCCGCGCCAAGGCCTCGGCATGGGGTCCCGGCGGCAGGGCCAGAACCCCCTGCGCCCGCGCACCTGCCGCGTTGAACCGCAACGGCGCCCCGGTCATGTCGGTCACCACCGCCCCCGCCCTTTCGGCGATCAGCGCCCCCGCGGCGATGTCCCACTCCCAGGCATCGCGCAGGGTCAGCATCCCGTCGAACCGTCCCTCGGCCGCCAGGCACATCCGGTAGGCCAGGGAGGCGCGGAAACTGCGCGTGATCTCCGGCACCCCGCCGGGCCATTTCTCGGGCGCCATGTTCGCCTTTGTCGTCAGGATGTTGGCGCCCTCCAGCCGGTCACGCCCGCTGACGGCAATCAGCTCGCCATCCCGCATCGCCGGAGAGGTCTCGGAAGCCGTGTATATACGGTCAAGCGCCGGCAGATACACGACGCCCGCCGTGATCCTGCCCTCTCGCGCGACTGCCAGCGAGTGCGCCCAGGTTTCCTCGCCGGCGATGAAGGCGCGGGTGCCGTCAATCGGGTCCAGGATGAACACCGCTTCGGCAGTCAGCCGGTCGGGGCTGTCCGGCGTCTCTTCGGACAACCAGCCGTAGCCTGGCCGCGCCTCCAGCAGCCGCGCCTTCAGCATGTCGTTGACGGCCAGGTCGGCCTCGGTCACCGGCCCATGCTCGCCGCCCTTGTCCCAGACCTTCGGGTCTTTCCGCCAATAGCGCAGCGCGATCCGCCCCGCCTCGCGCGCGGCCTCGGTCAGAAGGGCCAGGTCACGCGCCGGCAAGGGTCATCCCGTCGATCAGGCAGGACGGCACCCGCGTGGACAGATGCGCCCGCGCGTCGTTGGCGGGAACGATCCGCAACAGCATGTCGCGCAGGTTTCCCGCGATGGTGCATTCGTGGACCGGATAGGCCAGTTCGCCGTTCTCGACCCAGAACCCGGCAGCCCCGCGCGAATAGTCCCCGGTGGTCGGGTTGATCGTCGCGCCGATCATCGAGGTCACCAGAAGCCCGGTTCCCATCTGCTTCAGCAGATCCTCCCGGCTGGCAACCCCTTGCGTCAGGTCGATGTTCGTCGTCGATGGCGAGGGCGGTGCCGAAACCCCGCGTGACGCATTCCCGGTAGAGGCCATGCCCAGCCTGCGCCCGGTCGCCAGGTCCAGCACCCAGCCGGTCAGCACGCCGTCGGCGACGATCTCACGCCGCCGGGTCGGCAGCCCCTCGCCGTCGAAGGGCCGCGACGCGCCGATACGCGGCCGATGCGGGTCTTCGATCAGCGACAGGCCCGTCGGCAGGACTTGCTTGCCCAGAAGTTCCCGCGCCCAGCTGGAGCCCCGCGCGATCGCGGTGCCGTTGATCGCCGACAACAGATGCGACACCAGCGAGGCCGCCACCCTTTCGTCATAGACCACGGGAAAGGTTCCCGTCCTGGGCTTCACCGAGCCGACCCGCGCCAGCGCCCGCTCTGCCGCCAGCCGACCGATCTCCTCGGCCGAGGGCAGGTCTGCGGCGTATATACGCCCCTCGCCGGCATGGTCGCGCTGCATCCCGGTCCCCGATCCGGTGAAGGCCACGGCCGACAGCGAGGTCGATGTCCGCCCATAGCCCCCGGAGAACCCGTTCGTCGCCGCCATGTGCAGCGCCCGCCGGCTGTGGGACGCCGCGGCCTCGACCTGGGTGATCCCATGGGCCTCCAGCGCCGCCGCCTCTGCCGTCCGGGCCAGGGTCTCCAGCGTCGCCGCCGCCGGCTCGCCGGCCGGATCGGCCAGGTCCAGCATCCCGAGATCCCAGCCCGAGGCAAGCTGCGACGGCTCGGCCAGCCCGACCGTCGCATCCTCCGGCGCCTCGCGGGCCATGGACACGGCCCGCTCGGCCAGGGCCTGGATGGTCGCCTGCGATGTATCCGAAGCCGAGACGCAGGCCTGCCGCCGGCCCAGCAACACCCGCAGCCCGATCTCGACGCCTTCCGACCGTTCGGCCGTCTCCAGCGCGCCCTTGCGGATCTCGATCGAGACCGCAGTCCCCGAGACCGCCAGGGCATCGGCACTGTCGGCGCCCGCCTTGCGGGCGGCCTCCAGCAGGGCGTGGCTCAGGTCGGCAAGGCTTTGGTTCATCACTTTGGTCCCGCGCTGTGTCGGGATCAGGTAGCCCTGCCGACGTCCCTGTGCAAGGTCGCCGCTATTGCAGGCGCTGCCCGTTCGCGAAAAGCCCGCCCTCCTTGAACTCGATCTCCGAGGTCAGTTCGTCCGGACCGGCGCCGGGCCGCGTGAACATTGCCATCCCCATGCGGAAGCCCATCGCGTCCTCCTGGCTCAGGATGCCCAGCGCGATCAGATTCTCGACCAGCTTGTTCGCGCCCTTGATCCCGATGCTGATCTTGCCATCCGGCCGCGGCATCCCGCCGAAGGTCATCATGTCGCTGTTGTCGAAGACCAGCCCGCCGGTTGCCGAAACCTCGGCCCCGGCAGCCCTGGCCAGGATCTGGGTGACATCCAGACTGTCCAGCTCTCCCGGAGGTTCGGCGCCGTCCATCTGGACGGCCGGGTCCATGATGTCGGCCTTCCACTTGCCGGTGCCCTTCAGGTCAACGATGATCGTCGCCGGCTCGCGCGACAGGCTGGCGCCGGGATCGACCATCGCCCAGATGTCCTCGGAGACGGTGAAATCGACAAGCTTGGTCAGGAAGGCGAAATCCTGCGGGCTGTCCGACTTCGAAACCGGCATCAGCAGGTTGAACCCGCTTTCGGCAAAGGCCAGCTCGACCTGCGGGAAGGGGATTTCGGCGCCCGAGAAGGTGAACTTGCCGCCGTTCAGCGAGGTGCCGTAGGTCATCCGCGCCTTGTCCATCGCCAGCACGAAGCCGCCGCCCGTCGCATTCGCCACCACCCGGGACGGACCTGCCGCCTCCTCGATGTCAAGGTTCATCGACAGGGCGCCGAAGTTGAACGACGAGTCCATCGTGAAGCCGGAATTCAGCGCAACCGCCATGTTGGCCATCACGTCGGCACCCAGGAAGGTGCCCTTGGTCGCCCCGGTCAACCCGGACAGGGAAAGCATGATCGTGCCGCGACCGCCATTTTCGCCCGAACTGTCCACGCCCGACAGGTTCAGAAGCATCGAACCGGCGGCGAAGTCAGAATCCAGCGTGGTCTTGTCGCCGTCCTGCGCCACCAGATAGCGGGCGGTCAGATCGGCCATGGTCAGATCGGCCTTGGTGTCCAGAACCGCACCGGTCTGGTCCTTGATCTCGTCCAGTTCAACCGTCACCTTCGGGCCGGCAAATTCATAGCGCGTTTCGGTCGCGCTGCCGCCGGCCACGATCTTCATCCCCGGCTGCCTGACCGTCAGCTTCATCGCGCCGGGGCCATCGCCCTCTGCCGGGAAGGACATCTCGAGGGGATAGCTTTCCGGCATCGTCACCGTCACTGTCCCGTCGCCGTTACCGACAAATGTCAACTTGTCGAACGAAACCGCCGCGCTGCCCCCCATCTCGTCCTTGTAGGCCACGGCCAGGTCCGTCACCTCGACCGAACTGCCGTTGTCCGCGGTGTTGCCGATGGTCAGCTCTTGCCCGGCCGAGGTCAGCATGGCCTGCCAGCTGGCCCAGACCTCTTGCGGCGTGACATCGGCGCTGGCCGAGGTTGCAAGCAAAACAAGACCGATCGCTGAGGAACAGGTAAGAGAGGGGGTCATGGGCCTATGCCTTTCGGGTTGAATTCGCGGCCGCAACCTTTCTATCTCGTGGGATGTGCGTCAAGGGATTCCACGGGCGCAGGTCAGAATGTCGGACGGGGGACGCATGATCGGGGTCGATCAACGGGGCGATTGCTGCACGATCACGCTTGCCCGCCCGGAAAAGGCCAATGCCCTGACCCAGCCGATGCTGGACGGCATCGCCGCCGCCGTGCGGGAAAGCACCGCGAAGGTCCTGATCCTGACCGGCGAAGGCAAGGTCTTTTCTGCCGGGGCCGACCTTGACGGGATGAAGGCGGGCCTCGGCCTCTCGCCGGCATGGGAGGCCGCATCGAGCGCCATCGCCGCCTTCCCCGGCCTCTCCATCGCTGCCCTGAACGGCACGCTTGCCGGGGGTGCCATGGGGATCGCACTGGCCTGCGACCTCCGCATCGCGGTGCCTTCGGCCAGCTTCTTCTATCCGGTCATGCGGCTTGGCTATCGGCCGCAGCCTTCGGACCCCGGCCGGCTTGCCGCCCTGATCGGGCCATCCCGGGCGAAGATGATCCTGCTTGCAGGCCAGAAGATCGACGCCGAGACCGCCCTTTCCTGGGGTCTCATCGATCGCATCTGCCCGCCAGATACCCTTATCGACACCGCAATGTCGCTGGCCGAACAGGCACTTGCCGCCGATCCGGGGCATGTTGCCGCCCTGAAACGCATGACCAACGGGGACGCGCCATGACCAACGCCTACGACACGGGCCGCCTTGACCTGCCCTTCGTCGGCATCTCGACCTTCGGCAAGAACCCCTATGAACCGGACTGGTCCAGGATCGACGCCGACTTCGCCGTGCTCGGTGCGCCCTTCGACTTCGGCACCCAGTTCCGCGCCGGAGCCCGCTTCGGCCCCCGCGGCATCCGCGAGGCCTCCACGCTCTTCTCCTTCGGCCATGCCGGGGCCTATGACCACGAAGACGACGTGACCTACCTGGAAGGCGTCCGCATCCTTGACATCGGCGATGCCGACATCGTCCACACCGACACCGAAACCAGCCACGCCAACATCGAGAAAGGCGTCCGCGCCATCCTCGCCGCCGGGGCGGTCCCGGTGGTGCTGGGCGGCGACCATTCCATCAACATCCCCTGCATCCGCGCCTTCGAAGGCCGCCCCCTGCACATCGTCCAGATCGACGCCCACCTCGATTTCGTCGACGTGCGCCACGGAGTCCGCCATGGCCACGGCAACCCGATGCGCCGCGCCGCCGAACAGGATCACGTCAAGGGCATCACCGCACTGGGCATCCGCAACGTCTCTTCCACCGCCAAGGACGGCTACGTCGCCGCCCGCGCGATGGGCGACGACATCCTGTCGGTCCGCCAGGTGCGCAAGCTGGGGGTAGAGGCGACGCTCGCCCGTATTCCGAAGGGAATCGACTACTACCTGACCATCGACATCGACGGCTTCGACCCCTCCATCGCCCCCGGAACCGGCACCCCTTCGCACGGCGGGTTCCTCTACTATGAGGTGCTGGAGCTGATCGACGGCCTGACGAAGCAGGGCAACGTCATCGGCATCGACCTCGTGGAAGTCGCCCCGGATTACGACCACTCCGGCACCACCGCGATCCTTGCGGCGCAGATCCTGCTGAACACCATCGGGCGCATCGCCCATAACCGGAGGTAAATCGTGGACAGGGTCGAGGACTGGCTGCAACAGGCTGTCGATATCGCTTTGCGCTGGCTCTCCTCGCCAGCGGCCCTGATGCAATTCGGCCTGTTGATCGTGGCGTATATGCTGGCCACCCTCCTCACCCGCCGGCTGATGCCCGTCATCGAGAAGGCCCTCACGCCAAAGGCCGAAGCCACCCACATCGTCGTCCGCCTCCGCCGCTTTGCGCTGCAATTCCTGCCGTTGCTCCTTCCCCTCCTCGCCTACGCGCTAACCGCCGTGGGCGAAGGGCTCACCCGCGCCGCCTTCGGCAGCGGCGAAGTCATCGCCTTCGGCAAGCGCATCTTCCTTTTCCTCGCCGCGCTGGAGCTTGTCCGCCGCATCCTGCCCCCCGGCCTTTTGAAGCTGATGGGCCGCTACATCCTCCTCCCCGTCATGGCGCTGAACGCGCTGGGCGTCCTGGATGACGTCACCGCTTACCTCGATGCCGCCCAGGTCAACCTTGGCGAGATCCGTTTCACCGCGCTTGGCCTGATCCGGGGCGTGATCGCCGGGGCGCTCCTGTTCTGGCTCGGTTCATGGTCCAACCGCCAGTCTGCGGGCTACATCAAGGCACAGCCGGACCTTCGCCCCGCCACGCGGGAACTGGCGATCAAGGCCTCCGAGATCGCCATCTTCGGCGCGGCCTTCCTGCTGCTGATGTCGATCATGGGCATCGACCTGACCGCTGTCGCCGTCATCGGCGGCGCGTTGGGCGTCGGGATCGGCCTTGGCCTGCAACAGATCGCCGCCAACTTCGTTTCCGGCATCATCCTCTTGCTCGAAGGCCAGACCACCGTCGGCGATTACGTCGAACTCGACGGCGGCGAGAAGGGGACCATCGTCAAGATGACCGCCCGTGCCTGTGTGCTGGAAACCTTCGACGGCAAATGGATCGTCGTCCCGAACGAACATTTCATTACCTCGCGGGTGGTCAACTACTCCGACCAGGGCAGCGCCAATCGGTATGAGGCTGAATTCTCAGTTACTTACGAAACCGATATCAACATCGTGCCCGATTTGATCGAACGCGCTGTATCGAAGCTTCCCTTTGTTCTTCAGTCCCCGGAGGGCCCGGATTGCGAGTTACGCGGCTTTGGAGAGTCCAGCGTCAACTTCGCCGTTGAATACTGGGTTTCCGGCATCGACGACGGCAAGAACAAGTATGGCTCTGCGGTCCTCTTCGCGATCTGGAACGCGCTGAAAGAGGCCGGGATCCAGATGCCCTACCCCCACCGCATCGTCGAACTGCGCAATGGCGCAACCTGACGCACTGGTCATCGGCGCAGGCCCCGCTGGCCTGATGGCGGCCGAAGAGCTTGCGAAGACCGGCGCGCAAGTGCTTGTCTGTGAGGCCAAACCCACGGTCGCCCGCAAGTTCCTGATGGCCGGGAAATCCGGCCTGAACGTGACCAGGGACGAGCCGTGGGAAACCTTCGTCACCCGCTACGACTGCCCCCACCTGCGCCCGATCCTGGCTGATTTCGGCCCCGAACAGGTGCAGGACTGGTGCCGTGCTCTGGGGCAGGACGTATATACAGGCTCCTCCGGCCGGGTCTTTCCCGTGGCAATGAAGGCCTCGCCCCTCCTCCGTGCCTGGCTCCAGCGTCTCGCAACCCAGGGCGTCGAAATCCGCACCCGCTGGCGATGGACCGGCTTTGACGGCAGCGCCTTCCGCTTTGACGCGCCCGATGGCCCCCGGACCCTGATGCCGAAAGTGACCGTCCTCGCCCTCGGCGGTGCCAGCTGGCAACGGCTCGGCTCTGACGGCGCCTGGGTCCCCTGGCTGGAGGCAAAGGGCGTCCGGATCACCCCCTGGCAGCCCGCCAACATGGGGTTCCACGTCGACTGGTCGCACCACATGGCACCGTTTTTCGGACGCCCCGTCAAAGGCATAGCCCTGATTGCCGGGCCGCAGCGGGCGCTTGGCGAGTTCGTCATCTCCTCCAGAGGGATCGAAGGCGGCGGTATATACAGTATATACAAGTATCTGCGCGATGCAGCTACACTTCACCTCGACCTCTTGCCTGACCTGACGCAGGATGACATTGCTCGAAGGCTGGCGAAGATGCGGCCCGGCGAAAGCACCGCGAATCGACTGCGCAAACTCGGCCTCGACCGAACCCAGATCGCCCTGGTGATGGAGTTCGCCCGAAGCGACCCGTTCGCGCACATCAAGCACCTGCCCATCCCCCTGCAAGGCCCCCGCCCCCTGGACGAGGCAATCAGCGTGGCCGGCGGCATCGACTGGGACGCCCTCACCCCCGATCTGGAACTGGAAGCCTTGCCGAACACCTTCGCCGCCGGGGAAATGCTGGACTGGGAGGCCCCGACGGGCGGCTACCTCCTGACCGCCTGCTGGGCCACAGGCCGCTGGGCGGGACAGGCCGCGGCACGTCGTTTGCAGGAAACCCCGCCCCGGACCTGATCCGGGGCCTCTCGCGTTGCAGGGTGCCCCGGATCAGGTCCGGGGCGGGTGGTCCCGATGCAGCGCCTCGAACCAGGGCAAGACCTGATCGCGCAGTGTCACCACGGCCACGTCCAGACACTCCGGCCGCTCCAGCACGTCGATGAAGGCCAGCGTCCCCGGATCGCCCACTGCCTGCTCGAAGAAATCGGCCAATGTCACGTCCTCGCCACCCGGCCAGTCGGGATGGTCCGGCACCTCGCCGTCCGGGGTCACGAACCGCAGCACGATCCGCACGTCCCAGCCATAGCGGTCCCGTTGAAGGTGCACCGCCGACTTGCCCGCCGCCGTCACCCGGCTCCAGGTCGATTTGGTCAGCGCATAGCCCGCAGGCGCCAGCACCCCGTCGAGCGTCGCCACGATCCGGCCCCAGGCTTCCTCCCGCCGCGCCGGAAAGGCCGGGTCATTGGCGGCGAGGTGCTGGCGGGCGGAAAGATCCGGGTCGTCCATTCAGGCCGACAGCCCCCCCGCCAGGTCCGGCACATCCAGCGCGCTGAACCCGTAATGCCGCAGCCAGCGCAGATCGGCCTCGAAGAAGGCCCGCAGGTCCGGGATGCCGTATTTCAGCATCGCGATCCGGTCGATCCCCATGCCGAAGGCAAAGCCCTGCCACTGGGTCGGATCAACCCCGGCCGCTTGCAGCACCTTGGGATGCACCATGCCAGAGCCGAGGATCTCCATCCACTTGTCGCCCTCGCCGATCTTCAGCTGGCCGCCGGTGTTGGAATAGCGGATGTCCACCTCGGCCGAGGGTTCCGTGAACGGAAAATGCGAGGCGCGGAAGCGCAGTTCCACCTTGTCCACCTCGAAGAAGGCGCGGCAGAACTCCTCCAGGCACCATTTCAGGTTCGCCATGCTGATGTCGCGGTCGATGGCCAGCCCCTCGACCTGGTGGAACATCGGCGTATGGGTCTGGTCCATGTCCATCCGATAGACCCGGCCCGGAGCGATCACCCGGATCGGCGCCCCGCGTTCCATCATCGCCCTGATCTGCACCGGCGACGTATGCGTGCGCAGCACATGCGGCGGGCGGTTGTCGCCCGGGGCGCGGTGCATGAAGAACGTGTCATGTTCCTGCCGCGCGGGGTGTTCGGGCGGGATGTTCAGCGCGTCGAAGTTGTACCAGTCGCTTTCGACCTGCGGCCCCTCGGCCACGGAAAAGCCCATGTCGGGAAAGATCGCCGTCAGCTCTTCCATCACCTGGCTGACCGGATGCACCGTCCCCCGCGGCCTGGGCCGCCCCGGCAGGGTCACGTCCAGCCATTCGGTCTTCAGCCGCTCGTCCAGCGCCGCATCGGCCAGAGCCACCTTCCGGGCGCGCAGGGCGGCGTCGATCTCGTCCTTCAACGCGTTCAGACTGGCCCCGGCGGCCTTGCGCGCCTCGGGGTCCATCTTGCCCAGACCCGCCATCAGGGCCGAGATCTCGCCCTTCTTGCCCAGCGCCGCGACGCGGACCTCTTCCAGCCCGGCCTCATCCGCCGCACCGGCCACCGCCGCCAGATATCTGGCCTTCAGCGTGTCGATCCCGTCCATCGCGCCTCTCCTCGGAAACCGCCCCTCTGCTAAAGGCGAAGGCCCTGCATTGCAAGGTTCAGAAGATCGACCGCCGCCCCCGGACCTCCAGGATCCTGCGCGACCGCGTGACCTGACCGTTCCTTGCCGCAATCGAGACCGGAGGCTCTTTCAGCCGCTTTTCGATGACCACCAGACTGTCATGAAAGCGGATGCCGCCGATCTCGCGTGCCAGGGGATGCAGCGGAAAGCCCGCGTCGTCCTCGGTGTACCAGGAATGCATCCGGTCGATCAGATCCTTCGCGAATTCGATGAAGCTGGCCGGTTCACGGAACCCGCCGCCGAAGCCCGGCCAGTAGCTGGTGTGCACGTCCTCGACGATATACAGCCCCCGGTCGCGCAGCCGGGGCCAGAGATGGCGGAAACTTGTGATCTGCTGATGCATCTTGTGGCCGCCATCGTCCACGATCAGGTCGAAGGGGCCATGGTCCCGGCCTACCCGGTCCAGAAAGGCCGGGTCCGCCTGGTCGCCGATCTCGACCAGGGTGCCCGGCAGCGCCAGGTCGCGGCAGGCCGGGTCGATGTCCAGGAACACCAGGCGCGAAGCCGGTCCGAGGAACCCCTGCCACATCGGCAACGAGCCGCCCTTGTAGATGCCGATCTCGAGGAACGACACATCACGCCCCTGCCAGCCGGCCAAGATCTCGTCGTAGATTTCCAGATAATGCTCCATCTTCAGAAGCATCCTGTCGCCGCTGCGGGCCGGAAAGTCGCGGAAATAGCGTGTGATCGACATGGCACCCCCTTCCGGCCCGGAACCGTCCTCCTGCTAGCCGGTCCGGCCGGCATAGGACAAGCCTACATGATCGGCGCGTCGGTGGTCTCGAAGATCAGCGCCGATGCGGCGCCTTGCCCTTCTTCGGCGGAAGGACGGGTCGCGATCAGCCGCTGGCTCCAGATCGTCTTGCGGTCCGACTGGGCAACCAGCCGCACCTTCAGATGGGCGCGGTCCTGGCTCCAGGCGCCTTCGATCTCCAGATCCAGCCCGTCCGGCAACAGGGCCGCGGGCGATCCGAAGGCCGCGACGCCATCGCGCAGAAGATGCTCGGCCGCCAGCCGCGCGACCGCCTGAGCCAGGTCGCGCGCCATGTCGGCGCCGATGCCTTCGGGCAGCGCGCCGATGCGCAGGGTGAAGGGCTGGCTGCGCCCCGGAACCTGCTCAGCCAGGGTCGCGCCGCCCAGCTGCCGGGCCAGACGCTGCCGCTCCTCGGTCAGCCAGGCGCAGAAGGCCGCGTCGATCACGTCGTTGCCTTCCAGGAACTCGCGCCCGCCGGCCAGCGCCATCCGGGCCGCCACCGGGTCGCGATCGATGTCTGTCGTGACCTCGGTCAGCGCCACGCTGTCCCGGTCGCTGTGCAGGTGGACGGCCAGCGGGCCAAGGCTCTTGCGCAACTCGGTCAAGGCCTGGCGCAGGCTTCCCGAAGCCTGCTCCTGCCCGCGGTCCGACCAGAGCCGGCTTTCCAGCCAGCGCCGGGGGCGGCAATGGCCCGGTGTCCGGCAGAGCAGCGCCAGGAGTGCGCGGGCCTTTGCCCCGCGCGGCGTGTGATCCCGCCCGTCTGCATCCTGCACCTGGAACAACCCTATCAGCCGAATGAACATCGCCTTTGCCCCGCTTGTCATCGCGTTTCGTGGTTCGCAACGACCTTCGAGGGGTCTGCGTGAAATCTTCGTCAATTGCCGCGACCGGCGCTTGGTGCCCGCGAGAAAATCGTGAAATCGCGTGAAAACCGGGGTGGTTCCGGCGGTGTCCGGCGCCGATTCTCCGGTTTTTGGCGCCATTCGACCCGCCAGTTCACGGATTCCGGGCGTTTCACGGGGAATTAACGCGCATTTCTCCCCCTTGATCGGAGGCTGGACAACGAAGCGGCGCCGCGACCGCCGCCCAAGTCCGTTTCCGGAACCCGAAAGAGGTGACGCCATGCCCAGACCCGCTTCGGCCACCCCGTTCCCCGCCGGCACTGCCGAGGCCGAAAGCCTGCTCCGGCTCCTGGACGGCGGCCTTCTGCGGGACCGCAGCGAAATATCCAGGTTCCAACAGGAACCCCGGCTCGACTTTGCCACGCGCGATCCGCTGGCCCTGCGCCTGCGGTCAGGCCCAGGTTGCGCGCTGGCCGAGCCTTGCGGGGATCCTGCACAGGCACTTGCAACCCGGATTGCCGACGCGCTCTCGCTGGCCGGCGCGGCGACCTTCGCCTCGGCCGCGGATGCCAGCCGCATCGCGCTGGCCGGGGTCATGGGTCCGGGGGATGAGGCTCTGGTCGATTCCGGTGTCGATTCCGCCCTGTTCGAGACGGTTCGTGCCACCGGCGCCCGCCCGCAGCGCTTTCCTGCGGCTTCCTTGGACGGGGCAGAGCGGCGGTTGCGCCGCCTTTGCCGGCAGCCGACCATGGGCCGCGTGCTGATCGTCGCACCGGCGGTTTCGGCGCATGGGGCACGGTTGACGGACCTTTCAGCTCTGGGCCAGCTGGCCCGCCAGCATGGCGCCGTGCTGGTCGTTGACCTGTCGCAGGATTTCGGCCTGATGGGTCCCGACGGCGGCGGCGTGATGGAGATCCAGTCCTGCCTCGGCCGCGCCGACCTGGTCCTTGGCGACCTTGCGCCCGCCTTCGGCACGACCGGAGGCTTTGCCGCCTGGCGCGACCCCGATCCGGAAGAGCGCCTGCGCCGCCAGAGGCCGGTCTCGGCCTTCCTGCCCACGGACCGCGCCGCGGCGGCGCTGGCGGCGGCCGAGATGGTTTTCGGGCCAGAGGGACGCCGCCGTCGCCGCAAGCTGCAAGGTCTGGCGTTGCGGCTGCGGAATCACCTGATGGCGGACGGGCTGCGTGTCCCGGGCTCCGCCGCGCCCTTCGTGCCGGTGCTGTTGCCATTCCTGACCGCGCTGCCCCGGGCCGCGCTTCTGCAAAGCGCCGGACCGCGGGTCGGCCTGCTGCTGGCGCCGCAGGTGCCGCTGCACGTTCCGCGCTGGCGGATCGAGCTTTCGGCCCGCCACGGCCTGGCCGACATCGACAATCTGGCCGACCTGATCCGCGATGTCTCGCGCGCCTTCGACCGGGTTCCCGCCCGAAGCCGGGGTCACGCCTGGGGCTTGACCGAGGCGGTGACGTAGTTGCAGCTCAGGTCGCGGTCCGAAAGGCTCCAGCGCCAGGTGACCGGGTTGAACACCATCCCCTTGCGGTCCACCGGGCGCAGTCCGGCCTTCTGGATCAGCGCGTACAGCTCGTCCGGCGTGATGAACTTCGCCCAGTCATGCGTGCCCTTCGGCAGCCAGCGCATGACCCATTCCGCGCCGATGATCGCCATCAGAAAGGACTTGGGGTTGCGGTTCAGGGTGGAACAGATCATCAGCCCGCCCGGTTTCAGAAGCTCCTGGCAGGCGGTGAGGTAAGCCAGCGGGTCGGCCACATGCTCGACCACTTCCATGTTCAGCACCACGTCGAACCGTTCACCCGCCGCTGCCAGCGCCTCGGCCGTGGTGTGGCGATAGTCGATCGCCAGCCCGGACTGTTCGGCATGCAGTCGCGCCACCGGGATGTTGCGCGCCGCCGCATCGGCCCCCACCACCTCGGCCCCCAGCCGGGCCATGGGTTCCGACAGAAGGCCGCCGCCGCAGCCGATGTCCAGGATGCGCAGGCCCGTGAACGGCGCGGGCCCCGCCAGATCCCGCCCGAACTCGGCGGCGATCTGGCTGGTGATATAGTCCAGCCGGCAGGGGTTCAGCATGTGCAGCGGCTTGAACTTCCCTTCGGGGTTCCACCATTCGGCGGCCATGGCCTCGAACTTGGCGACCTCTGCCGGGTCTACAGTGTCAACCGTCATCGTCGTCTCCCGACTGTCCCGTGATTGCCCTTCGACTTCGGGCTTTCCCGTGGCTATATAGGGTGAAGATGGATCAGAGATCAGGTCAAAAGCGCGCAGTCGAATTCCTTTATCCGCCGATCGACCCCTTCGATCAGCGCGTGATCGACGTTGGCGACGGCCATCGGGTCTATCTGGAACAGTGCGGCAACCCCGAGGGCATCCCCGTCATCGTCTTCCACGGCGGCCCCGGCGGCGGCTGCTCCCCCGCCATGCGCCGCTATTTCGACCCGCGCGCCTTCCGCATCGTCCTCTTCGACCAGCGCGGTTGCGGCCGGTCGCGTCCCCATGCCAGCGTAACCGCCAACACCACCTGGCACCTCGTGCAGGATGTCGAGACGATCCGCACCGCCCTGGGCATCGACCGTTTCATCGGCTTTGGCGGCAGCTGGGGCGCGACGCTGGCGCTGATCTACGCGATCACCCATCCCGACCGGGTGATGCACCTGGTCCTGCGGGGTGTCTTCCTGGCCACCCGGGCCGAGCTGACCTGGTTCTACGGCGGCGGGGCAGGGGCCTTCTTCCCCGATCTCTGGTCGCGCTTTGTCGATGTCATCCCCGAGGCCGAGCGCGGCGACCTCATCGCCGCCTATCACCGCAGGCTCTTTTCCGGCAACCTGGTCGAGGAAACCCGCTTTGGCCGGATATGGGCCAACTGGGAAAACGCGCTCGCCTCGATCCAGAACGAAGGCGCCCTGGGCGAAAGCCCTTCGGACTATGCCCGCGCCTTTGCCCGGCTGGAGAATCACTATTTCCAGAACGCGGGCTTCCTGGAATCCGACGGTTGGATCCTGCGCGAACGCAAGCGGATCGAACATATCCCGGCCACCATCGTCCAGGGCCGCTACGACATGATCTGCCCGCCGCACTCGGCCTGGACGCTGGCGCGCGGCTGGGCGGCTTGCGAGCTCAGAATGGTTCCCCTGGCGGGACATGCGCTGTCCGAACCCGGCATCAGCGAAGCGCTGGTGCGGGTGATGGACGGCCTGCGCCGCGACTGATCCGCGTCAGGCCATTCTGCCGCCGCCCGGCCGCGAGGACTGGCCCAGCACCCGGTCCAGGACGTCACGCAGTTCCGCGGCGATCGCCGAGCTGACGAAGGGCAGTTCCAGGAACCGGTGGCGCGTGGCCAGCGCGTCGGCCTCGTGACCCAGCAGGATCACGGTCGCACCTGTCTGCTCCAGCTGTCGCACCAGATCGCTGCGCGCCAGTTCAAGGGGCGACAGGTTCAGGAAGGCGATGTCCACCCGCGCGTCCTGCAACAGCGTCATCGCCTGCTCCGCCGATCCGGCGACCAGCATCCGCGTGTCCGGCATCACGTCCTGGACAATCGCCATCAGATCCTCCGCGACCAGCGCGACGGGCTCCAGCAGCAGGCATGTCAGTCGGTTTGCGTTTTCCACACCTCATATGGAACGGACTCCGGGCCGTCCGCATTAACCTGCGTTAAGTTCGAGGGCCGAAATGATGCAGATGACCGATTGCGCCGCCTGTCCGCTTCAGAAAAGGCGGATGTTCCTGCCCTTCACACCCGAAGAGATCGCCTTCATGCGGGCCTTCAAGACCGGCGAGGCGGTGGTGCGGCCCGGCGAGACGCTTCTGGCGCAGGGCGAACGGTCGGAACGGCTTTACACCGTGCTTGAAGGTTTCGCGACCCGCTCCATCCAGCTGGAGGATGGCCGGCGCCAGGTGGTGAACTTCGTCTTCCCCGGCGACTTCCTGGGCCTTCAGGCCGGGATCATGGGCGAGATGCGCCACAGCGTGCAGGCGACCACGCCGATGCGGGTCTGCATCTTCCAGCGCAGCCGGTTGTGGGACCTGTTCCGCGACAAGCCGGACAGGGCCTACGACCTGACCTGGCTCGCCGCCGTCGAAGAGCACTTTCTGGGCGAGACCATCGCCACCCTTGGCCAACGCGACGCGACCGAACGTGTCGCCTGGGCTCTGGCGCGGATCTGGCAAAGGCTGTCGGCGCTGGGCGAGATCACGCCGGACGGCGTTGCGCTGCCCTTCCGCCAGCACGAACTTGCCGACGCGCTGGGCCTGTCGAAGGTTCACACCAGCCGCACCGTGTCGCAACTGCGCGCGCTGGGCCTTCTGGTCTGGCGGCGCGGCCGGCTGAACATGCCGGACCCCGCGCGCCTGTTCGCCCTCGCCGGCCTGCCGATGGAACGCGAGGAGCAGCGGCCGCTGATCTGATCCCGATCAGGGATGCGGGGCGATCCGCAGCTACGCCCGTTTCCCCACCACCGCGACGCCCAGCGCCTCAAGCACCTTGGCCTCGATATGCCCGGCATCCAGGCCCGCGACCCGATACATCGCCTCGGGCGAGGCCTGGTCGATGAAGATGTCGGGCAGAAACAGGCTGCGGAACTTCAGCCCCCGGTCGAACATCCCTTTCTCGGCCAAAAGCTGCGCCACATGGCTGCCGAACCCCCCGATCGCGCCCTCCTCGACCGTCAGCAGCGCTTCATGACCCCGCGCCAGGTGCAGGATCAGCTCGCGGTCCAGCGGCTTGGCAAAGCGCGCGTCCGCCACCGTCACCGACACGCCCCGCTGGCCCAGGGCCTCTGCCGCCTTCAGGCTTTCCGCCAGCCGGGTCCCGAAGGACAAGAGGGCCACGCGCGAGCCTTCCCGGACCACCCGGCCCTTGCCGATCTCCAGCGGCACCCCGCGCGCGGGCATCTCCACCCCCACACCCTCACCGCGCGGATAACGGAAGGCAATCGGGCCGTCGTCATGCGCCGCCGCCGTCGCCACCATATGCACCAGCTCGGCCTCGTCAGCCGCGGCCATCACCACAAAGCCCGGCAGGTTCGCCAGAAAGGCCACGTCGAAGGCCCCCGCATGGGTCGCCCCGTCTGCGCCCACCAGCCCCGCCCGGTCGATGGCAAAGCGCACCGGCAGGCGCTGGATCGCTACATCGTGCACGACCTGATCGTACCCGCGTTGCAGGAAGGTCGAGTAGATCGCACAGAACGGCTTCATCCCGCCCGCCGCCAGCCCCGCGCTGAAGGTCACCGCGTGCTGCTCGGCGATCCCCACGTCGAAGCACCGCCTCGGGAACCGCCCCGCGAACAGGTCCAGCCCCGTCCCGTCCGGCATCGCCGCCGTGACCGCGACGATCTTCTCGTCCCGCTCCGCCTCGGCGATCAGCGACTGCGCGAAGACCTTGGTGTAGCTCGGCGCGTTCGACGCCGCCTTGACCTGCACCCCGGTCAGCACATCGAACTTGCCCGTCGCATGTCCCCGATCCCGCGCCGCCTCGGCCGGGGCATAGCCCTTGCCCTTCTTCGTCAGCACATGCAGCAAGACCGGCCCCGTCGCCCGCGCCTTCAGCGTCCGCAACACTGGCAGCAGCTGGTCCAGATCATGCCCATCGATGGGCCCGACATATTCGAACCCCAGCGATTCGAACAACGTCCCGCCCACCGCCATGCCCTTCAGCATCTCCTTGGCCCGCTTCGCCCCCTCTTGCAGCGGCGAGGGCAGAAGGCCCACGATCCCCTTCGCCACCTGCTTCAGGTCCTGCATGGGTGCGGCGGCATAGATGCTGCTCAGATAGGCCGACAGCGCGCCTACGGGCGGAGCGATCGACATCTCGTTGTCGTTCAGGATCACGAACAGCCGCTTCTTCAGATGGCCCGCGTTGTTCATCGCCTCGAAGGCCATGCCCGCACTCATCGCCCCGTCGCCGATCACCGCAATCGCATCGCCGGGGTCGCCACCCAGATCGGCCGCCATGGCGAACCCCAGCGCTGCGCTGATCGAGGTCGAGGAATGCGCCGCTCCGAACGGGTCATAGGGGCTTTCCGACCGCTTGGTGAACCCGCTGAGGCCCCCCTCCTGCCGCAGCGTGCGGATCCGGTCCCGCCGCCCGGTCAGGATCTTGTGCGGATAGCACTGGTGCCCGACATCCCAGATCAGCTTGTCGCGCGGCGTGTCGAAGACGGCGTGCAGCGCCACCGTCAGTTCGACCACGCCCAACCCGGCCCCCAGATGCCCGCCCGTCTGCGACACGGCGGAAATCGTCTCGGCCCGCAGCTCTGCGGCCAGCTGGTGAAGCTCCCGGTCGCTCATCGCCTTCAGGTCCGAGGGCAGCGTCACCCGGTCTAGCAAAGGAGTCTTGGGTCGGTCTGCCACGCCAGATCCTCGATCGACTGCAATTTTCCCCGACCTAGACGGATTTCGGGCATCGGGCAATCACCAAGGTGACGCATCGGGCGGCCCGCACGGCCGGCAGCGGGCACATGAGGCTACGCGCGCTGCTTTGGCCCTGAATTGTTCATCCAGGAACCGAAATCTCGTCAAGATTCGCCGGTAGGCCCCACAGGCGAGCCGAGGGTCCGGTACGCAGGTTGCGGGCAACATCCCCAAGCGGTCGCCGACCCTGTCGCACGAACACGGATCATGGAGCGATAGCGAGATGTTGAAAGCGAAAGAGTGTTCCGGTCGTTATGTTGATGTCCGGGCGGCAGCCAGCCTGCTTGCCTTCTGTGTCGCCATCTTCCCGGTTGTGGCTTCGGCGGACCTTGCCGCCGGGCCTGTAATCCTGAAAGCCTACCCTGCACCCGGCGGCCACGCGCCGATGCTGGTCCAGATGGATGCGGACCGGGTCCGTCTCATCACCGGGCTGATCGCTATCGAACACGATCTGCTGCTGGGTTCGCTGTTCAGCAACGACCAGCTGGTCAGCGCCGAGGGGTCGCATTTTTCCCACCCGCGCCAGGAAACCTTTCCCGAGATCAGCGAGGCACTGGCCAAGGCCGGAGCGCCCGACCTCGAACCCCTTCTGATCGACCTCGAGAATGCAGGCGACCGGAAGACGATCGACGCGGCCTATGTTGCCGCGCTGACCGGCATCAAGCGCACCCTCGAGGTCTTGCAGCCGACCGAGCAGGAAATCCTTCATGCCGTGATTGCCACGGCACAGGAAGCGCAGCGGAAACTGGATCCTTCCGGCACGACCGCGGTGGCCGACTATCAGGAAGCCTGGGGTCTGCTGATGGCAGCGCGCGGCAAGCTGGATACCCTGGTCTTCAGCCGCGACCCTGCGATCAAGACTTCTGCCACAAAGGCTGTTCTTGACTTCGACGAGGTGCTGATGCTGGCCCCCGATCCTGCGGCAAAGGCGCCGGTCCAGTTCGACCCGGCCCTGATCGGCAAGCTGGTAACTTCTCTGGAGGGAAGGCTTTCCTCGACCTGACCCGGACAAACCCTGTCGCGAATCCGAAGATCAGGCACGCCGCTCGATGCTGAATCGGGCGGCGCTGCGCAGATTGTCCGCCCGCGCTCCGTAGCAGGCCAGAGCCGCCTCGGCCTCGGCCACCAGAGCGGCCGCCCGGGCCTGTGCACCCTCCAGTCCCAGAAGCGAAACGAAGGTCGCTTTCCCTGCCCTTGCATCCTTGTGGAGCCGCTTGCCGGCCTGTACCTCGTCGCCGGTCACGTCCAGAAGGTCGTCCGCGATCTGAAAGGCCAGCCCCAGCGCCGCCGCATATCGCCGCAGGGGGTCAGGGTCCGCCCCCGCAATCACGGCCCCCGCCTCGGCCGCAAAGCCGATCAGCGCCCCGGTCTTGCCTGCCTGCAATGCCGTGATCTCCTCCAGCGTCAGCGCGCGCCCCACTGTTTCCGCCGCGATGTCCAGCGCCTGACCCAGAACCATCCCGTCGATCCCCGAGGCCTTCGCCAGCCCCGCAACCAACGCCATCCGCACCTCGGCCGACCCCAGCGCCGGATCGCACAACAGCTCGAAGGCCAGCGTCTGAAGCGCGTCCCCCGCCAGCACCGCCGTCGCCTCGTCCCACTTCCTGTGCACGGTCGGCTGTCCCCGCCGCAGGTCGTCGTCGTCCATGCAGGGCAGATCGTCATGCACCAGCGAATAGGCATGCAGGGCCTCGATGGCCGCCGCCGCACTCACCGCCCGGGCCTCGGGAACCCCCAGCATCCGCGCGCCTTCCAGCACCAGAAACCCGCGCAGCCGCTTGCCGCCCCGGACCGCATAACGCATCGCCTGCGTCACCGGCTGGTCCGCGCGCCCTTCCAAGGCAGACAACAACCGAGCCTCAATCAGCCCGGCATCCGCCGCCAGCCTCTGCGAGAAATTCACATCCCCTCCGCCGGAGTCGTGCCCACCGCCCGGCCTTCCTGCGCCCGGATCAGCTCCACCTTCTCCTCGGCCTCGGCCAGCTTCTTCGCACAATGCGCCTTCAGCGCTGCCCCGCGTTCATACAGCGCGATCGACTGCTCCAGCGGCACCTCGCCGCGCTCCAGGGCGCCCACGACCTGCTCCAGCGCGGCCATCGCCTCCTCGAAACTCATCGCCTCAACGGCCTTTTCAACGGCCTTGTCGCTCATCGGCCCCGCTCCTCCATCGCGCCCACATGCGCCGCGACGCTTGCCGCCAGCGCGTCCAGATCATAGCCCCCCTCCAGCGAGGACACCACCCGCCCCCCCGCGAAATCGCACAGCCGGTCGGTCAGCCAGCGATAGTCCTCCGCCTGCCATTCCAGCCCGGCCAGCGGATCGTCGGCATGGGCATCGAAGCCCGCGGATATGAGCAGCAACTCGGGTTTCCACCGCTCCAGCGCCGGGAAAACCGCACCCTCATAGACCTCGCGCATCGCCTTGCCGCCCGAGCCCGCCCGCAGCGGCACGTTCAGCACCTGCCCATGCGCCCCCCGCTCCTCGGGCCGCCCGGTCCCGGGATACAGGGGCATCTGGTGGCTGGAGACGAACAGACACCGCCCCTCGTCCCACAACAGATCCTGCGTCCCGTTGCCGTGATGCACGTCGAAATCCACGATGGCGACACGCGACAGCCCGTGATGATCCAGCGCCCGCTTCGCCCCGATGGCCACGGTTCCGAACAGACAGAACCCCATCGCCGTCTCGCGCTCGGCATGGTGCCCGGGGGGGCGCCCGGCCACGAAGGCCGTCATCGCCTCCCCGCGCAGCACCGCATCCACAGCCGCACAGATCCCGCCCACCGCCCGCATCGCCGCCTGATACGACCCCGGCGACAGGAACGTGTCCCCGTCCAGCTGCACCCAGCCCTCGCGCGGGACCGCGGCCTTTACCCGCGCCAGATAGGCGCCCGGATGACAGCGCAGGACATCGGCCTCGTCCCCCGGCGGACAGTCCCGCCGCTCGACCGCCAGTCCGACCAGCCCCCGCTCCACCGCCGCCAGCCGGTCCAGCCGTTCGGGATGTCCTGGCGGGGTCGCATGGCCGGCAAAGGCATCAGAGTTGAAGACAAGCACGCGCTGCCCTTTCATCTGTCCAAAAATATCCCGGGGTCCGGGGCAGCGCCCCGGGGGCAGCCACAGGTCAATCCGGCTGCAACATATAGCCCTCGCCGCGCACAGTCTGGAGATAGCGCGGGGCCTTCGGGTCGTCCTCGATCTTGCGCCGCAGGCGCGTGATCTGCACGTCCACCGCACGCTCCTGCGCCGCGTCCTCGCCCTGGTCGGCCACCAGCTTCTCGCGGCTCAGCGGCACCCCCGGCTGCGCGGCAAAGATCCGCATCAGCGCCGCCTCGGTCGCCGTCAGCCGCACCGGAACCTCCCCGCGCCACATCTCGCCCCGGTCCAGATCATAGCGCACCGCGCCCATGTGCAGGAATTGCCGCACGGGCTCGGCGGCCTTGGCCGCCGGGACGCGCCGCAGGATCGCGTTGATCCGCAACAGCAACTCCTTCGGCTCGAAGGGTTTCACAAGGTAGTCGTCCGCCCCCGCCTCCAGCCCCTCGATCCGGTTCGCCGTCTCGCCCCGGGCGGTCAACAGCAGGATCGGCGTCTGCATCCGCTTGCGCAACTCGCGCGTCAGCGTCACCCCGTCCTCGCCCGGCATCATCACATCCAGGACAATCAGGTCGAACTCCAGCCCGCCGAGGATCTTCCGCGCCTGCGCCGCATCCCGCGCGACAGATACCAGAAATCCGTTGCGGATCAGGAACTTCTGCAACAGCCCCCGGATACGCTCGTCATCATCGACGATCAGCAGATGAGCGTCCGGAACCATCAGCCCCCCTCCTTCAGCCGGTTGTACTGGCGCCGCATCTCCGGGTCCATCATCGCCTCCAGCACCTGCCGGAAGCCCGCAACCGCCTGCGGCCCCGCCGCGCGATATGCCGCCCGCATCCGCGCCCTTTGCGCGTCCGACAATTCCCGTTCCAGCATCAGTCCCTTGTCCGTCAGATGCAGATGCCGCTCCCGCGCATCCACCTTGCCCTTTTCACTGCGAACAAGGCCATCCTCGATCAGGGTGCGCAACACACGATTCAACGACTGCTTTGTAACACCCAGGATCGACAGGAGGTTCGAAACCGTGGTCCCGGGCGAGCGATGGATGAAATGAATCGCCCGGTGATGCGCCCGGCCATAGTTCATGCCTTCCAGGATCCGGTCCGGGTCGGCCGTGAACCCGCGATAGGCGAAGAACATCGCCTCGATGCCCTTCCGCAGCTGTTCATCCGTCAGGAACAGCAGGTTCTCGCCACCCGGTGTCTCGGCCATCGCGCTCTCCTTTTCCCGGAATTTACGTCAGCCTTGTTGACTTTCCAAGCACGAACCCGTAACCCTCAGCCGATTTGGCGCAAGAATCTGTCCGATACGGACCTTTCTGGCGCAACTTTCGCAAAGCTGGAGGGTCAAATGGCAGGCTATGACGATCGCGACGGGTTCATCTGGATGGATGGCAAGCTGGTGGACTGGCGCTCCGCGAATGTCCACATCCTGACCCACGCGCTGCACTATGCCTCCTCCGTCTTCGAAGGCGAACGCTGCTACAATGGCAAGATCTTCAAGGGCCACGAACACTCGCTGCGCCTTCTGCGCTCAGGCGAGCTTCTGGACATGCCGATCCCCTACACCGCCGAACAGATCGACGCCGCCAAGGAAGAGGTGCTGAAGGCCAATGGCCTGACCGACGCCTACGTCCGCGCCGTCGCCTTCCGCGGCGCGGGGGAAGAGATGGGTGTCGCGTCCCTCGGCAACCCTGTCCGCCTTGCCATCGCCTGCTGGTCCTGGGGCGCCTACTACGGCGACGCCAAGATGAAGGGCGCGAAACTCGACATCGCTAAATGGAAGCGCCCCTCGCCCGAAACCATCCCCACCGCCGCCAAGGCCGCGGGCCTCTACATGATCTGCACCATGTCGAAACACGCCGCGATGGCCAAGGGCTGCTCGGACGCTCTGTTCTACGACTATCGCGGCTATGTGGCCGAGGCGACCGGGGCCAACATCTTCTTCGTGCGGGACGGAGAGGTCCACACCCCGGACCCCGACTGCATCCTGAACGGCATCACGCGGCAGACGGTGATCCAGATGCTGCGCGACATGCAGATCAAGGTGCACGAACGCCACATCCTGCCCGAGGAACTGGCGACCTTCGAACAGTGCTGGCTCACCGGCACCGCCGCCGAGGTGACCCCTGTGGGTCAGATCGGCGAGTACATGTTCGAGGTGGGCGAACTCACCCGCCGTGTCGCGACCGAATACGAAAAGCTGGTCCGGTCCTGAGGGCCCGGCGCGCCGACGCTGCGGATGAACTGGCGGTATCTGATGATCGTTCTGGCTCTGGGCTTCTTCGGCGTGGGCGTCGATGCCCTTCACTCTCTCCTGTCCCATCTGACAGGGACCGACCTGTTCGGAACCGTTGCACAGCAGGCACTTGGCATGGTTGAAGACGGCGGAGAAATGCTGATTGGCAGTCTCGCGGTGGCGTTTACGCTGACCGATGAGGCCGTTGCGCCTGCTGTTTCCCCTGCCGACCAGCCTCAGACCGGCGCGGGCGGGACGAGCGCATAGGGTGATAGGCCCGGCACCCGGCACTGGCCCGCTTCAGGCAATCTCGGTTTCAACCTCGATGTTTCCCCTGGTCGCATGAGAGTAGGGGCAGATGAAGTGGCCACGCTCGGCGATCTTCTCGGCAACCGCCCGGTCGACCCCCGGCATGCTGACCACCAGCCGCACCTTCAGCCCGAAGCCACCGTCCGACCGGCCGCCGATCCCGACATGTGCCGTCACCGTCGCCGTGTCCGGCACGGTGCCCAGCTTCTCGCTGCTGGCCGCAAAGCGCATCGCGCCCAGATAGCAGGCGCTGTAGCCCAGGGCGAGCAGCTCTTCCGGATTGTGGCCCAGGCCCGAACCGCCCAGTTCCTTCGGGCTGGCGTGCGTCACCGTCAGCTGACCGTTCGCCAACGAGGCAACCCCGTTCCGTCCGCCGCCCGTCGCCTTTGCTTCGGTCCAGTATTTCACATCGACTGCCATCCAGTTCTCCATCTTGTGCGATTTAATCGTTTACGATTTATAGGACACTCCACCATACCGGTCAACGCTGCGGCGCAAGGAGCTTGAAATTATATCGCCTGCGATCTATCATCCGGCATGGCCATTGCTCCGTCGGACATGCTCTGCTTTGCGCTGCATTCGACCGCCCATGCGGTCCACGCAGCCTATGCCCCGCTGTTGCAGCCGCTTGGCCTGACCTATCCGCAATACCTTGCGATTTCGGCCCTGGGCACGCGGGACGGGATGACCGTCAGCCAGCTTGGCGCCGAACTGCGGCTCGACTCCAACACGCTCACGCCACTGCTCAAGCGGATGGAGGCTGCGGGTTGGATAACCCGCAGCCGCGACACCAGGGACGAACGTCAGGTCCGCCTTTCGCTGACCGAAGCCGGACGCGCCCTGTCGCTGAAGCTGGCCGATGTGCCGAAGGCCTTTGCCGCCAAGACCGGACTCCAGATGTCCGAGATCGCCGATCTGCGCGACATCCTTGCCGCCTTGCGCGACAAGCTGAAACCGGCCCGATCCTGACGCCAGGCTGTCGCCGACAGGTCAGGCGGTCCGGCCCCTTTCGATCCGCAGGAACTGGACCAGCCGCGAAGCACCCGAGGCGCCCCGTGCCCGCTGCCAGGTTTCCCGTGGCGTGCGGGACAGGCGCAGGAAATGCTTGACGCGGGCCCCGGTGCTCCGGGCGCGATGGTCTGCCAGATGACGGCTCATGCTTTCCTCCCAGGCAACTGCAACCGCGACAGTCTGCACCCGAATCGCCGCTGCGCCAACCCTTTCGCGTGGCCCGTCCGCGTCATCTTGCCATTCCGCCGCCCGGGACGGTAGCCTGCGGCCGACCTGCCATCTTCGCACCCGGACAAGGACATCCAATGAAGCTGCTCAGATACGGGGCCAAGGGCGCCGAGAAACCCGGTCTCCTGGACGCGGACGGCCGCATCCGCGACCTCTCGGCCCATGTCGCCGATATCGCCGGGGACGCGCTGTCCCCCGCCGGTCTGCAACGTCTGGCCGCTCTGGACCCGGCCAGCCTGCCGCTCGTCCCCGGCACGCCGCAGAAGGACATCCGGCTTGGCCCCTGCGTCGGCGGCACCCGCAAGTTCATCTGCATCGGCCTGAACTACGCCGACCACGCCGCCGAAACCGGCGCGGCCATCCCCACCGAACCCGTGGTGTTCAACAAGTGGATCACCGCCATGTGCGGCCCCGACGACGACGTCGAGATCCCCCGGGGCTCGGTCAAGACCGACTGGGAGGTGGAACTGGGCGTCATCATCGGCACCGGCGGCAAATACATCGACGAGGCCGTCGCCCTGGATCACGTCGCCGGCTACTGCGTCGTCAACGACATTTCGGAACGCGAGTACCAGCTGGAACGTGGCGGGACTTGGGACAAGGGCAAGGGCTGCGACACCTTCGGTCCGACCGGCCCCTGGCTGGTGACGAAGGACGAGGCCGGCGACATCGGCAATCTGAAGATGTGGCTGGAGGTCGACGGCCGCCGCTATCAGGACGGATCGACCGCCACGATGATCTTTGGCGTGGCCCATATCGTCTCGTACCTGTCGCAGTTCATGTCGCTGGAACCCGGAGACGTGATCTCGACCGGCACGCCCCCCGGTGTCGGTCTGGGCCAGAAGCCTCCGGTCTATCTGAAGGGCGGCGAGGTCATGCGGCTTGGCATCGACGGTCTGGGCGTGCAGACCCAGCGCGTGGTGCGCAGCTAGGGCGGCGAGGCCTCTGCCCCGGTCAGCCGCCGCAGGGCCCAGCCTGCGGCGTCCGCCACCGCGGGATCGGGGTCGTCCAGCCGTTCGGCAGCCACCGCCGCCAGATCAGGCAAACGCGAGTTGCCGATCGCATACAGCACGTTCCGCACCAGGCGGTCGCGCCCGATGCGCTTGATCGGGCTGCCCGCGAACATCGCGCGGAACCCGGCATCGTCCAGACCGGCCAGTAGCGAAAGCTCTGGCAGACCGACCTTCGGTCGGTATCCCAGATCGCGCGCCGCGACGGCGAACTTGTTCCAGGGGCAGACGGCCAGACAGTCGTCGCAGCCATAGATGCGGTTGCCCATCAGGCCGCGCAGGCTTTCGTCCACCGGCCCCCGGTGCTCGATGGTCAGGTAGGAAATGCAGCGCCGCGCATCCAGCTGATAGGGCGCGGGAAAGGCGGCGGTCGGGCAGATGTCCAGACAGGCGGTGCAGCTGCCGCAATGGCTGACCTCCGGCGCATCCGGCTCCAGCTCCAGCGTGGTGAAGATCGCGCCCAGGAAGATCCAGTTGCCCAGATCGCGGCCTAGAAGATTGGTATGCTTGCCCTGCCAGCCCAGCCCCGCCGCCTGCGCCAGCGGCTTCTCCATCACCGGGGCCGTATCGACAAAGACCTTGATCTCGCCCCCCGCCTGATCGATCAGCCAGCGCCCCAGCCGCTTCAGCCGCCGCTTGACCAGATCGTGGTAGTCCTTCCCCTGCGCATAGACCGAGATCACCCCCCGGTCCCGCGCGCCCAGCCCGGCCAGCGGATCGGCCTCCGGCGTATAGGCCTCCGCCAGCATGATGACCGACCGCGCCTCGGGCCACAGCGCCGCCGGATTGCCCCGCCAGGCCTCGCGCTCGGCCATCCAGCCCATCTGCCCGTGCCGCCCCTCGGCCAGAAACGCCCGCAACCGCCCCGCCTGCTCGGGCACCGCATCCGGGCGGCAGACCCCCACCTTCACGAACCCCTCCTCCAGGGCCCGCGCCACCAGCCGCTCTTTCGTCAGCCCTTTCATCTGTCCGCAAATATCCCGGGGGTCCGGGGGCTGGCCCCCGGTCGGCGCCCGGGATCAGAAATCCAGGTCGGCATAGTGCGGCGCCGGCGGAAAGCCCGAGATCTGGTCCGCCAGCAGTGGCCGGAAGCTGGGGCGCGACTTGATCTTCGCATACCAGTCCTTCAGCACCGCGTGCCGGTTCCAGTCCACGTCGCTGATATAGTCAAGGCAGCTCAGATGCGCCGCCGCGGTGAAATCCGCCAACGTCATCGCGTCGCCCGCCAGCCAGCGCCGCTGGTCCAGAAGCCAGGCCATGTAGTCCAGGTGATACTTGATCCGCGTCGATCCCAGCTTGACGTTCTTCGAATCCGGATAGCCCTGGCCGGTGACCTTCTTGTTCACCCGTTCGTACAACAGTTTCGACGTCACCTCGTGGTGGAACTTGTCGTCGAACCAGGCGCAGAGCCGGCGCACCTCATACCTGCCGTCAGGATCCTTCGGCATCAGCGGCACCTGAGGCGCGATCTCCTCCAGATACTCGCAGATCGCCTGGCTTTCGCTCATCGTGCGCGTGCCCATCTTCAGGATCGGCACCTTGCCCGCCGGGTTGCGGCGCAGGAAGTCCGGCGAGGGGTCCCAGTAGCGCTCTTCCACCAGTTCGGCCTCGATCTTCTTTTCCGCCAAAGTCAGGCGCACCTTGCGGCAGAACGGGGACAGCGGAACGTGGTAGAGGCGGTTCGAGGGACGGTTCATCGGGCGGAGCTCTCCGGTCTTTCCCCTCATTGCCGCGCCGGGGGCCGGAATTCAATCCCTGCGCGGGGTCATCCCTCGAAACAGGCGGATCTGCCGTCCGCCGCAATGGTCTCGGCCCCCGAAATGATCGCCCGGGTCCGGCTGCGCACGAAGGTGGAGGGATTTGACGCGCTGCGCCCCTTCGGATCCGGCAATACCGCTGCCAGCCGTGCGGCCTGCAACGCCGTCAGGTCGCGGGCATCGACGCCGAAGTAGTGCCGCGCCGCCGCCTGGACGCCGAAGACGCCCTCGTCGAACTCGGCCACGTTCAGATAGACCTCCAGGATACGCTGCTTGGACCAGACCAGCTCGACCACCGGAGTCAGCACCGCCTCCATCGCCTTGCGCAGCCAGCTGCGGCCGTGCCAGAGCAGCACGTTCTTCGTCACCTGCTGGCTGATGGTCGAGGCGCCGCGGTTGCTGCCCGCCTCGATCGCCTGCCGGATGGCGGCCATGTCGAAACCCCAGTGATTGCAGAAGTTCGCATCCTCCGCCGCCACGACCGACCGCCCCATGACCGGCGCGATCTCGTCCCAGCTGACCCACTCCTTCTCGATCCCGCCCAGCCGCGAGGATTCGGCCAGCTGATAGGCGTTGATCGGCGGCGGCACGAAGGCGAACAGCACGATCAGCACGGCATAGGCCGCCGCCACGGCGCCCAGGGCCCGCGCGGTCCAGCGCAGGCCTGTCCGCAGCACCGACCGGCGCGGGGGCGGCGCCTCGACGGCTTTGGCCTTGCGCTTCCGCGGCGGATTGGCCGGCTTGGCGGCAGTCTTTTCGGCGGATTTCTCGCTCATTCCCTCACCTGGCCGCAGGCAGGCTGGTCCCGCCAAGCCGCACGTCCTTCAGCCCCCCCGGGGACGCGCGGTCCGGCCCAGCGCGGCCTCGGGGATCTGGCCGATCATGCCGGTCAGCGCCTCTTCGGTATCCGCATCCAGCCGGGTCCTGAGGATCTGCGGCGCGCCCGCAAGGCTTTCCAGCTTCTCGATGACCCGGTTGCTGCCCAGCATCCGCACCCGCAGCCCGACGGCGGCTCCGCCCTTGTCCAGGGACTGCACGGCTCCGGCCAGAAAGCCTTCGTCCAGTCCGGCGGCGCGCAACTGCGCCGCAAGCCCCTTGGACCCGGGTTGCGGCTTGCGCGCATCCAGAAACATGGTGCCGATCAGCATGCCCCAGCCTCCGCCGCCCAGCGGTGCGCCGGTGGCGATGTCGATCGACTGGTTGACCGAGATCCGACCCTCGGCGCTGCGCGTGACGACCACGATGTCCTCCGGCTCGGTGCCTGCGGCGCGCTGAAAGGCGGCCAGTTGCTCGCCGGCTGCGAAGGCCGCGGCCTGGCTGCGGTAGACAGAGATGATCAGATCGGACATGTCGCGGTCTCCGGGTTTGGGTCGCGTCAGGCCTATCTAGTCGTCGTCGCGGACCCGCAACAAGCGGATTCCGCGCCCTGCCGGCGGGTGGGGTGGCCGGTCGGCCGGAACCGGGAAGGGTGCAGAGGTTCCGGCCTTGACGCGGTCACGCCCCTTGGATTCCCTGCTGCCACTTTCCTTCGGGCGAAGGACAAGGGCCGGCACGGGGGACCGGCAAGGGATTTCGGAGGCCTGACCATTGATTTCGCGCAGCCATTCCGCAAACGGCATCCGCTCGGAAGCGGTCTATTCCGATTGCGAACGGTATCGTTACCTGCTGACCCGGACCTGGGGGTCGGGGCCGCGCGCCCTGTTTGTCATGCTGAACCCGTCCACCGCCACCGAGGTCCAGAATGATCCCACGGTCGAACGCTGCCAGCGGCGCGCGGCTGCACTTGGGTTCGGATCCTTCCGGGTGACGAACATCTTCGCCTTCCGCGCCACCGACCCCAGGGAAATGCGCGCGCAGGACGACCCCGTCGGTCCCGACAACGATGCGGCGATCCTGGACAGCCTGCCCGGAGCAAAGCTGATCCTCTGCGCCTGGGGCAACCATGGCCTGCACCTGGATCGTGGGGCCAGGGTCGGCGCCCTTCTGCGACAGTCCGGGGCGGCGTTGTTCCATCTTGGACTGACCGGCCAGGGCCAGCCGCGCCATCCGCTTTATGTGGCCTATGACCAGAAGCCGCAGCCCTGGTAGCCCTCAGGACGCGCCATGAGTCGGATGTCCGACAGGCTGAGCGGGGCCCCGCTGACCACGGCCACCCTGGCACCGTCAAGGTAGACCACCTGACCCGGCCCGCCCTCGTTCGGGCCGATCGTCAGCACGGGGTCGGTATGCACGCTGGGGTCGTAGACGATGACCAGGCTGTCCTCGGCCGGATCGTAATCGGTGATCTGGGCGACCAGGCTTTCCGAAAGCCATTCGTCCAGCACGAATTCATCCGCGCCACGGCCCCCGGTCGCGATGTCGCCGGCGCCCAGGATCAGACGATCGTTTCCGTCGCCGCCATTGATGTAGTCCACCTGCTGACCGCCCGGCCCGGTTTCGACGCCCGATATCCAGTCGTCACCGGCGCCGCCGTCCAGGACATCGCTGCCCCGACCACCGACCAGCGTGTCGTTTCCGACGCCGCCGACAAGCCAGTCGTCATCGTCCCCGCCATCCAGCCAGTCGTCGCCTTCGCCGCCGATCAGCGTGTCACGGCCTTCGCCGCCCAGCAGGGTGTCGTCCCCCTCGCACCCGGCGAGGCTGTCGTTCCCCGCCCCGCCGAACAGAAGATCGTCGCCCCCCTGACCCAGGATGCTGTCGTTCCCCTCCCCGCCATAAACCGTATCGGCACCGTCGCCGGCCCAGACCGCATCATTGCCGTCCCCGGCGTCGATCCAGTCATCACCACCGCGGCCGTCAATGAGATCAGAGCCACCATGTCCCCGGATGTGGTCATTCCCGCCCCCCCCGGACAGGACATCCGCATCGTCGCTGCCGTCCAGCGACACCGGAGCATCCACGGCGTCGGGAAGGTCATCCGACGTGGGAACGCCCGGTTCTATGATCACAAGGTCGAGAAGATCGCTTTCGCAGTCGAGATCATCGTCCCCCTCGGCGCGGTCATCCTGCGGACCGCCCGGGGATTCGTCCCCGGTGTCACGCCCGAACAGAAGGGCATCCGCGGCAAGACCGGCCATGAGGATCCCGAACAACCCGAATACAGCAAGCAACTCTTCACCCTCCGGCCGCCGCGCAACAGGACACAAGACCTGGCATCCTGATGTTAACCATATGTTAACACAAGGATTCTCCCCGTCAGACTACCACTCGGCCGGCGCCGACCAAAGCCCTTCCTGCGGCCCGGCCCCCGGAATCTGCGCCGTTGGTTAATCACTCCGGAAGGCCGGGATCCGCAAATCCCCTTTCCAAGCGGGGCGAATCCGCCTATACGCCCGCATCCGCCCGATGGCGGACCCTCCAAGGGCCCTGCTGGACGACATCCCGGCTTGCGCCATCACCCTAGCCAAGGAGACCCCGATGTCGATCACCGTCGAAGAAAAGGCGAAGCTCATCAAGGAATACGCGACCAGGGAAGGCGACACGGGCTCGCCCGAAGTCCAGGTTGCGATCCTGTCTTCGCGCATCGCCACCCTGACCGAGCATTTCAAGAGCCACAAGAACGACAACCACTCGCGTCGTGGCCTTCTGATGCTGGTCGCCCAGCGCCGCAAGCTGCTGGACTACCTGAAGAAAACGGACGAATCGCGCTACGCCTCGCTGATTTCCCGCCTCGGCCTGCGCCGCTGATCCCGGCACCAGTCGGACCGAACGCCCGCACCGCAAGGCGCGGGCGTTTTGCCTTGCCGCGCCGGGATGGCTATATGGTCCCAAACGGAGGGCATCATGGCGGACGACACATTCCCCGGCTGGCACGGCACCACCATCCTTGCGGTCCGCCGCGGCGGCGAGGTCGTGGTGGCCGGCGACGGCCAGGTCTCGCTGGGCCAGACGGTCATCAAGGGCACCGCCCGCAAGGTCCGCCGCCTGTCCCCCGGCGGCCACGAGGTCGTCGCGGGCTTCGCCGGGTCCACCGCCGATGCCTTCACCCTGCTGGAACGGCTGGAAAAGAAGCTGGAGGCCGCCCCCGGCCAGCTCGCCCGCGCCTGCGTCGATCTCGCCAAGGACTGGCGCATGGACAAGTATCTGCGCAACCTCGAAGCCATGCTGATCGTCACCGACGGCGCGGCACTTTACGTCATCACCGGCGCCGGCGACGTGCTGGAACCCGAACATGACGTCGCCGCCATCGGCTCCGGCGGCAACTTCGCCCTCGCCGCCGCCCGGGGCCTGATGGCAACGGACCTGCCGGCCGAAGAGATCGCCCGCCGCGCCATGGCCATCGCCGCCGACATCTGCGTCTATACCAACGGCAACCTGACGGTCGAGCGGATCGGTGCCGGGGTCAGCCCCTGCCCATCTCCTTCTTGACCTGCATGTAGGCCTGGAGGACGGCATTCATCCGCGTCTGATAGCCCGGACCCTGCGCCTTGAAGAACTCCAGGACCTCCGGATCGACGCGCAGAGAGATCAGCTTCTTCCGCGTCTGCTCGGGCAGGACCGTCTCGGTCCAGCTGCCTTGCGCCAGAACCTCGTCCGGCCGGTCCTCGACCTGGTTTTCGGCGTGCAGCACCAGGGGAAGATTCATCGCCCGCTTCTCGGCGATGCTCAGCCGCTTCGGTCCCTCTTCCACCATTCACGCACTCCCTCGGACGACACAGGCGTGTTAATTCTTCTATGTTTGGCAGGGCCTTGCAACCCTGTCTGAACGTATACACAAAGTGTAACTACACTTTTCGAACGTATATACCGCAGGTAGATACCAGAATACCTGACTTGGTTTGCCGCCACAAACCCCTTATCTCTGCGTGGACGATTTCCCGCCAAGGATGGCCCCGCATGACCCCAGACGATCTCCGTGCCGCCGTCGCCGCCGGGATTCTCAGCGAAGCCCAGGCCGCCTCGCTTTCGGCCCTGGCGGCCGACCGCGCCGGCAAGCGCGCCGCCCTCCCGCAAGAGGACGAACCGTTCGAATTCTTCCGCGGCTTCTCCGAGATCTTCATCTCCATCGGCCTGGTGATCCTGCTGACCGGGGCGACCATGCTTCTGACCATTGTCGGAGGCTTTGCCCTGATGACGCTGGTCCCGCTGGCAACGGCCGCGATCGCCTGGTGGTGGGCGGGCTACTTCACCCTGAAACGGCGGATGACCCTGCCCTCGATGGTGCTGGCCAGCGCCTATGGCATCGGCATCGTCATCTTCGCCTTCGCCCTTCTGGCCCGCACCAACCTCGACGAACGGGTGATCGGCATCGCGGGCTTCGGCCTTTCGGCACTGGCCCTGCTGCTGTGGTATCGCCGGTTCCGCCTGCCCTTCTCGGCCTTTCTCGCCGGGGCGGCGATCCTGGGCATGATCTATGCGCTGACCGCCTCGGCGTCGAACCTGGCCCCGATCGCCACCGGCAACTTCGGGCTTCTGTTCGACCTGACCGAAAGCCCCGCCTTCGCCACGGCAACCCTGCTGTTCGGCATCGGCGCCTTCCTGGTCGGCATGTGGTTCGACACCCGCGACCCGCACCGCCTGGGCCGCCATTCCGCCACCGCCTTCTGGTGCCACCTCCTCGCCGCGCCCGCGCTGGTCAATACCGTCGCGATCACGCTGCTGAACGGCGGCGGCACCGGCCTTCTGGCCATCGCCCTGGTGCTCATCACCATCCTTGCCCTGGTGATCGACCGCCGCAGCTTCCTGACCGCAGCCATCGCCTATATCGCCGTCGTGATCTCCTGGGCCATGGGGGAAACCGGCGGGACGGGCTGGATCTACATCCTCCTCGTCCTCGGCGCCTTCATCACCGCCATCGGCACCTGGTGGGTCCAGCTGCGCGCCTGGCTGATGGGCATCCTCCCCGATTTCCCCGGCAAGTCCCGCCTGCCGCCCTATGGATCCACCGAATGACCGACCTGACCCCGCGCGAAATCGTCTCGGAACTCGACCGTTTCATCATCGGCCAGAAGGACGCCAAGCGCGCCGTCGCCGTGGCGCTGCGCAACCGCTGGCGCCGCAAGCGTCTGGGCGACGACCTGCGCGACGAGGTCTATCCGAAGAACATCCTGATGATCGGCCCGACCGGCGTCGGCAAGACCGAGATTTCGCGCCGCCTCGCCAAACTCGCCAGGGCCCCCTTCCTCAAGGTCGAAGCCACCAAGTTCACCGAGGTCGGCTATGTCGGTCGCGATGTCGATTCAATCGTGCGCGATCTGGTCGATGTCGCGATCAACGACACCCGCACCCGGATGCGCGACGAGGTTAGGGCGCGGGCGCAGAAGGCGGCCGAGGACCGGGTGATCGACGCCATCGCCGGCAAGGAGGCCCGCGAACAGACCCGCGAAACCTTTCGCGGCAAGCTGAAGCGCGGCGAACTGGACGACACGATGATCGAGATCGAGGTCGCCGATGCTGCGCCCGCCATGCCGCTCGGCTTCGGCATGCCGGGGATGGAAAGCCAGATGCAGGGCCTGCAAGACCTGTTCAAGGTCTTTGGCGGCCGCTCCACCCGCAAGCGGATGACCGTGGCGCAAAGCTACGAGGTGCTGATCGGCCAGGAAGCCGACAAGCTTCTGGATGATGAGGCCGTCCGCGCTGCCGCGCTGGAAGCCGTGCAGGAAAACGGTATCGTCTTCCTCGACGAGATCGACAAGATCTGCGCCCGCTCCGACGCGCGCGGCGCCGATGTCAGCCGCGAAGGCGTCCAGCGCGACCTTCTGCCCCTGATCGAAGGCACCACCGTCAGCACCAAGCACGGGCCCGTGAAGACCGACCACATCCTCTTCATCGCCTCCGGCGCCTTCCACATCGCCAAGCCCTCGGACCTCCTTCCCGAACTTCAGGGCCGCCTGCCGATCCGCGTCGAACTCGCCCCCCTGACGGAAGAGGATTTCGTCCGCATCCTGACCGAAACCGACAATGCGCTGACCCGGCAGTACACCGCCCTGATGGCGACCGAGGGGGTCAGCGTCACCTTCACCCCCGACGGCATCGCCGCCCTCGCCCGGATCGCCGCCGAGGTGAACCGCAGCGTCGAAAACATCGGCGCCCGCCGCCTCTACACGGTGATGGAGCGCGTCTTCGAGGACCTCAGCTTTCACGCGCCCGACCGCTCTGGCCAGTCCGTGACAGTGGATGCCCGGTTTGTCGAAACCAATCTCGGCGCGCTGGCCCGCTCGGCGGACATCTCCCGCTACGTGCTGTAACTCCCGCCGGTCCGGCCTCCGATCAACCTGCGCATTTGCCTTCGGCCCAAATACTCCCGCCGGAGGCATCCGACCGATGCTCCGGGCACTCCGCTCCGGCAGAGGCGGGCCATTGCAGCCGGGCACCCCCCTTCCCCGACGCCCCCCCAGCCGTTACTCTCCCCCCACTCAAGGGGGCACGCAGTGACCGACGACACCGTCACGCCGATGATGGCGCAGTATCTGGAGATCAAGGCCCAGAACCCCGGCGCCCTCCTCTTCTACCGGATGGGCGACTTCTACGAGATGTTCTTCGACGACGCCGTGGCCGCCGCCGCCGCCCTCGACATCGCGCTCACCAAGCGCGGCCTCCACCTTGGCGAGCCGATCCCGATGTGCGGCGTCCCGGTCCATTCCGCCGAAGGCTACCTCCTGACCCTGATCCGCAAGGGCTTCCGCGTCGCCATCGCCGAACAGCTGGAAGACCCCGCCGAGGCGAAGAAGCGCGGCTCGAAGGCCGTGGTCAGACGCGACGTCGTCCGCCTCGTCACCCCCGGCACGCTGACCGAGGATTCCCTCCTCGAAGCCCGCCGCCACAACTTCCTTGCCGCCTATGCCGAGGTCCGCGACCAGGCGGCGCTGGCCTGGGCCGACATCTCGACCGGCGAATTCCGGGTGATGCCCTCCTCCCTCACCCGCCTCTCCCCCGACCTCGCCCGCATCGCCCCGCGCGAGCTTCTCCTCTCCGAAGCCCGCGAACGCGAGATCGCGCCCCTCCTCGACAACCTCGCCGTGACCCCCCTCAGCCGAGGCAGCTTCGACTCCACCAACGCCGAGCGTCGCCTCTGCGACCTCTTCCACGTCGCCTCTCTTGACGCCTTCGGCACCTTCGACCGGGCCGAAATCTCCGCCATGGGCGCCCTTGTCGATTACCTCCACCTCACCCAGCGCGGGCGGATGCCCCTCCTCCGACCCCCGGTGAAGGAACCCCTCGGCGGCACGATGCAGATCGACACTGCCACCCGCCGCAACCTCGAACTGACCCAGGCCCTCTCCGGCGGCCGCGAAGGCTCGCTCCTTGCCGCCATCGACCGCACCGTAACCGCCGGCGGCGCCCGCCTCCTCGAACGCCGCCTCTCCTCCCCCTCGCTCGACCTGCGCACCATCCACGCCCGCCAGGCCGCGCTCGACTTCCTCCTCGAATCCCCCAGCCTCCGCGACCAACTCCGGGAATCCCTCCGCCGCGTCCCCGACATCGACCGCGCCCTCTCCCGCCTCGCGCTCGACCGCGACGGCCCACGCGACATGGCCGCCATCCGCGCGGGTCTCGAACAGGCGGGCCGCATCGCCACCCTTCTGACCGACGCTCCGCCGCTCCTGGCCGAAGCCGCACAGGCCCTCGTCGGCCATGACGCGCTGGTGGACCTCCTCACCCGCGCCCTCGTCGCCGAACCCCCGCTGCTGACCCGCGACGGCGGCTTTATCGCGCCCGGCTTCGACCCCGAACTGGACGACACCCGCGCGCTGCGCGACGAAGGCCGCAGCGTCATCGCCCGGATGCAGGCCGACTACATCGAGGCCACCGGCATCCAGTCCCTCAAGATCAAGCACAACAACGTGCTGGGCTATTTCATCGAGACGACGACCACCCACGAAGACCGCATGCGGGCGATGCCGGAGCTGTTCATCCACCGCCAGACCACGGCCGGACAGGTCCGCTTCACCACCCTCGCCCTCTCCGACCTGGAAACGAGGATCCTGAACTCCGCCAACCACGCCCTGGACATCGAAAAGCGTCACTATTCCGCCCTCAAGGCCGAGATCCTCGACGCCTCCGCCCCCATCGCCCGGGCCGCCCGCGCGCTGGCCGAGATCGACCTTGCCGCAGCCTTCGCCGATCTCTCCGCCGAGGAAGGCTGGTGCCGGCCCGAGGTGGACGACAGTCGCGCCTTCCAGATCACCGCTGGCCGCCACCCCGTTGTCGAACGCAGCTTGCGCCGCGACGGCCAACCCTTCGTCGCCAACGACTGCCAACTCACCGACAAGGACACCCCGGCGATCTGGCTGCTGACCGGCCCCAACATGGCGGGTAAGTCCACGTTTCTAAGACAAAACGCCCTCATCGCTCTTCTCGCGCAGGCGGGCTCCCACGTCCCGGCCGCTTCAGCCCGCATCGGCCTCGTCTCCCAGCTTTTCAGCCGCGTCGGGGCGTCCGACGACCTCGCCCGTGGCCGCTCGACCTTCATGGTGGAAATGGTCGAAACCGCCGCGATCCTGAACCAGGCAGACGACCGCGCGCTGGTGATCCTTGACGAGATCGGCCGAGGCACCGCCACCTACGACGGCCTCTCCATCGCCTGGGCCACGCTGGAACACCTGCACGAGGTCAACCGCTGCCGCGCGCTGTTCGCCACGCATTACCACGAGATGACCGCGCTGGCGGGCAAGCTGCCGGGCGTGAAGAACGCCACCGTCACGGTGAAGGAATGGGAAGGCGAGGTCATCTTCCTGCACGAGGTCCGCGAAGGTGCGGCCGACCGCAGCTATGGCGTGCAGGTCGCGCGCCTTGCGGGCCTGCCGCAGTCGGTCATCGAACGGGCGAAGGTCGTACTTGAGGCGCTGGAGAAGGGCGAGCGCGAAGGCGGCAAGCAGGCCACGCTGATCGACGACCTCCCCCTGTTCCGCGCCGCGCCCCCGCCTCCCCCGCCGCAGAAGCAGAAGGTCTCGGCGGTGGAGGAACGGCTGAAGGACATCCACCCGGACGAGCTCACCCCGATGGACGCCCTGAAACTGATCTACGAACTCAAAAGCCTGGTGTAGGGTGCGCTACAGCGCACTGTCCGAAGGTGCGCTGTAGCGCACCCTGTGGTTCACTCCGCCGTGTTCGACGACACCCCGACCTGCGCCGGGCGCAGCAGGCGGTCGTGCAGCAGAAAGCCTTCCGTCGCCACCTGGATGATCTGCCCGGCCTTCGTCCCCGGCAAGGGCGCCTCGAACATCGCCTGATGCAACTGCGGGTCGAACGTGTCCCCCACCGCCGGAGAGATCGGCGTCACCCCGTGCTTCGTCATCACATTGGTCAGCTCGCGCAGCGTCAGCTCCACGCCCTCGATCAGGGCGGCGCTGGCCTCGCGGTTCTCCTCGGGCACGGCCTGAAGCGCGCGCTTCAGGTTGTCATAGACCGGCAGCAGGTCCCGCGCCAGGCGCGAGCCGCCATACATCTCGGCCTCCCGCCGGTCCCGCTCGGCGCGCTTGCGGCTGTTCTCGGCATCCGCCAGCGCGCGCATGAACTTGTCGCGCAATTCGTCGCGCTCGGCCCGCAGGGCCTCAAGCTCATCGACTTCGGGGGTTTCAAGCTCTTCCAGCTCCACCTGCTCGGCAGAGATTTCTTCCTGCGACATTCACAACGTCCTTTTCAGCCCTTGCCGCGGTCACTGACCAGGCGGCCCACCAGCTGGGCGGTGTAATCGACGATCGGGACGATCCGGCCATAGTTCAGCCGGGTCGGACCGATGACGCCCACCGCGCCGATGATCTTCCGATCCGCGTTCATATAGGGAGAAACCACCAGACTTGAACCGGAAAGTGAGAAAAGCTTGTTCTCGGACCCGATAAAAATGCGCACGCCTTCGCCCGCCTCGGTCAGGTTCAGGAATTCGGCGATATCCCGCTTGCGCTCCAGATCGTCGAACAGCACGCGGATGCGCTCGATTTCCGCCTGATCGGCCACGTTGTCGATCAGATTGGACCGGCCGCGCACGATCAGCCGCTCGGACGGCTCGCCCGCGTTTTCCCACAGCGCCAGCCCGCTTTCGACCAGATCGCGCGCGAGCGAATCAATCTCCTGCCGTCTGGCCGCGATCTCGCCGGCAATCCGTGCCCGAAGCTCGGACAGCGTCATCCCCTCGGCCAGCGCATTCAGGAAGTTCGCCGCCTCCCGCATCGAGGACGGCGTCTGCCCCGGCGGCGGCACGAAAACCCGGTTCTCCACCTGCCCGTCTGCGAACACCAGCACCACCAGCGCCCGGTCGGCGGCCAGGCTGACGAACTCGATATGCCGGATCGCCGCCTCGCGCTTGGGCGCCAGCACCACGCTTGCCCCCCGGGTGATCACCGACAGCGCCGCGCCCACCTCATCCAGCAGCGTCGTCACGTCCTGATCGTTCATGCCCAGGGTCGCGTCGATCTTTTCCTGATCCTCCGGCGCGACCTGGCCCACCTCCAGCAGGCTGTCCACGAATATCCGCAGGCCCATCTGTGTCGGCACCCGCCCGGCCGAGACATGCGGGCTGTCCAGCAGGCCCAGATATTCCAGATCCTGCATCACATTCCGCACCGTCGCGGCCGAGACCTTCTCGGACATGCTCCGTGTCAGCGTGCGTGACCCCACCGGCTCGCCCGAGGACAGATAGCCCTCCACCACGCGGCGAAACACCTCGCGCGTGCGGTCGTTCATCTCGGCCAGAACGGGTTGCGGCGTCGTCATGGTAATCGGGGTTGCATCCATCGCTCTTGGTTGCATATGTGGCCGCATTCCCAGGAAAGGTTCGGCAATGCGCCCGTCAGGCAGAAAACTAAGCGATCTTCGGGCGGTTTCAATCGAAACCAACGTGATGAAACATGCCGAGGGCTCCTGCCTCATCAGGATGGGGGAAACCCACGTCCTCTGCTCGGCCACGATCGAGGACAAGGCGCCCCCCTTCCTGAAGAACACCGGCCAGGGCTGGGTCACCGCCGAATATGGCATGCTGCCGCGCGCGACAAACTCGCGCACGAGGAGAGAGGCGGCGGCGGGCAAGCAATCCGGCCGCACTCAGGAAATTCAACGGCTTATCGGACGAGCCCTGCGTGCCGGCGTGGATCGGCAGGCCCTGGGCGAACGGCAGATCGTCATCGACTGCGACGTGATCCAGGCCGATGGCGGCACCCGCTGCGCCGCAATCACCGGCGGCTGGGTTGCGCTGCGGCTGGCCGTGAACAGGCTGCTGGCCTCCGGCGTCATCACCTCCGACCCGATCCTCGACCACGTTTCCGCCGTGTCCTGCGGCGTCTATGCCGGGCAACCCGTCCTCGACCTCGACTATGCCGAGGATTCGGCAGCCGGGACCGATGGCAACTTCGTGATGACCGGCGCGGGCAAGCTGATCGAGGTGCAGATGTCCGCCGAGGGCTCTGCCTTCAGCCAGGAAGAACTGCTGCATCTCCTCGACCTCGCCCGCCAGGGCAACGCCGCCCTCGTCACCGCCCAACGCGCGGCCTTGGGCCTCTAGGATGCTCAAGCGCGGGGATCGACTGCTGGTCGCCACGCATAACCGTGGCAAGCTGGAAGAGATCGCCGATCTCCTCTCTGACTTCGACGTGACCGTCGTCGGGGCCGGAGAGCTCGGCCTGCCCGAGCCCGAGGAAACCGAGACGACCTTCATCGGAAACGCGCGCCTCAAGGCCCATGCCGCCGCGAAAGCCTCGGGCCTCGTGGCGCTGGCCGACGACTCGGGCCTCGCGGTCGATGCCCTTGGCGGGGCCCCCGGCGTCTTCACCGCCGACTGGGCCACAACCGCGAAAGGCCGCGACTTCAAGGTCGGGATGGAGCGCGTCTGGCGCGAGCTGGAGGCGATCCACGCCCCCGAACCGCGCACCGCCCAGTTCTGCTGCACTCTCGTCCTCGCCGCGCCCGATGGCCGGGACCTTGTCTTCGAAGGCAAATCCCCCGGCCGCCTCGTCTGGCCCGGCCGCGGCGAGCAAGGCCACGGCTTCGACCCGATCTTCCTGCCCGATGGCTATGCCCAGACCTTCGGCGAGATGGACCGTTGGGAAAAGAACCGCCTTTCCCACCGCGCCGATGCCTTCCGCAAACTCGTTGCGGCGATGTTCCCCTGATGGAGGACTGGCGCCATGCGGGCTTCGGTCTGTATATACACTGGCCCTTCTGCCAGTCGAAATGCCCCTACTGCGACTTCAACAGCCACGTCGCCGCCCGCATCGACCAGTCGCGCTGGCTGCAAGCCTTCCAGCATGAGATCGACCGCATCGGCGCCCTCACCGAAGGTCGCATCCTCAACACCGTCTTCTTCGGCGGCGGCACCCCTTCGCTGATGGAGGCCGCGACCGTCCAGGGCATCCTCGACCGCATCCGCGCCACCTGGACCCTGGCGAATGACGTGGAGATCACGCTGGAGGCCAACCCCGGCAGCGTGGAGGCTGGCCGCTTCGACGCCTACGCCAAAGCCGGAGTCAACCGTGTTTCCCTTGGGATTCAATCGCTTGATCCAGACGATCTGCGTCGCCTCGGCCGGATGCACACGGTGGACGAGGCCGCCAGAGCCATCGCCATCGCCCAATCCACCTTCGATCGCGTCTCCATCGACCTGATCTTCGCCCGCCAGAACCAGACCCTCTCCGCCTGGCGCGACGAACTGAACTGCGCGCTAGACTTCGGCACCTCGCACCTCTCGCTCTACCAGCTGACCATCGAGGACGGCACCGTCTTCGGCAAGATGCACGCGAAGAACCTGCTGAAGGGCCTGCCCGAGGAAGACCTCGCCGCCGACATGTTCGAACTGACGCAAGAGATCACTCGCGCCGCTGGCCTCCCCGCTTACGAGGTGTCGAATCACGCGCGCCCGGGCGACGAATCACGCCACAACCTGATCTACTGGCGCATGGGCGATTATGCGGGAATCGGCCCCGGCGCACATGGCCGACTCACCCTCGATTCGGCCCGATTCGCCACTGAAGCAGAGCGTCAGCCGACCCCCTGGCTGGATCAGACCCTGACCCACCCCGGGTCAGCGGAACGCGTCGAACGCCTCACGCCCGAGGAACGCGCCGCCGAATACCTGATGTTCGCCCTGCGGCTGAAAGAGGGGGCATCGCTCTCGCGGTTCCAGGCTCTCCGGGGATCGCCTCTGTCCGCGGCGGGCCTTGCCGAAATGATCGATCTCGGCTTCCTGCATCAGGACGGCGACCGCATCCGTACGACCGAGACCGGGGTCATGATGCTGAACGGCATCCTCCGCGCCTTGCTGGCGGACCGGCTAAGCGCGGGCTGATCAATCTTCATCTGGTAGCTGAGACAGAATCCGGCACAACCTGTCGAGGTCATCCAGCGATCCATAGCGGATCACCAGCTCCCCGCTCTCTCCGCCCGGCGCATGTTCGATCCGCACCGGCATCTTCAGGTTCGCCGAAAGATCCCCCTCCAGCGCCCGCGTGTCCGCGTCCTTCTCCGCTCCCCTGGCAGCCTTCGCAGATGGTGTTTTCGCCGTCTCCTGCGCCTTCATCAGCCGCTCGACCTCGCGCACCGAAAGTCCCTTGGCCACGATCTGCGCCGCCAGTTCGCTGGCTTTCGGGCTGCCGATCAGCGCCCGGGCATGACCGGCCGACAGCTTCCCGTCGCGCACAAGATCCTGCACATCATCCGGCAGCGTCAACAGCCGCAGCAGATTCGCGACATGGCTGCGACTCTTGCTCAGCGCCTCGGCCAGCTTCTCCTGCGTGTGCCCGAATCGAGTCATCAGCTGCCGGAACCCAAGCGCTTCTTCGATGGCGTTCAGATCCGATCGCTGGATGTTCTCGATGATCGCGACTTCCAGCACTTCCGTATCGCTAAGCTCCCGCACTACAACAGGAACTTCGTGCAGCTGAGCCAACTGCGCCGCCCGCCAGCGCCGCTCACCCGCGACGATCTCATACACATCCCGCCCCGGCTTCCGCCGCACGATCAGAGGCTGGATCACGCCCTTCTGCCGAATCGAATCAGCGAGGCTCTCCAGCTCGTCCTGCCGGAAATCCAGCCGTGGCTGCTGCGGATTCGGCTCCAGCTTCTCCACCGGGACGTGCAGCTCTGCCTTGCGCGGCGCCGCCATCTGCTCCGGCCCCGCCAGATGGACGTCCGCCATCAAAGCCGACAATCCACGGCCAAGGCCCCTCTTCTCCGTCTTTGACATGCTCAAGCCTCTGAAACTTCCGGGGTTTTGCGGCGGTCGGCGATTTCCCTCGCCAGCGCGCGATAGGCTTCCGCACCCTTCGACGCCGGATCATAAGTCAGCACCGGCAGCGCAAAGGACGGTGCCTCGCTGATTCGCACGTTGCGCGGAATTGTTGTCTTCATCACCAGGTCGCCCATGTTCGCCCGGGCATCAGCCTCGACCTGAGCAGTCAACCGGTTGCGCCGGTCGTGCATGGTCAACACAATACCTTCGATCCGCAGGTCCGGGTTGGCCGATCGCCGCACGTCCCGGATCGTCAGCATCAGCTGGGAAAGCCCTTCCAGAGCAAAGAACTCGCATTGCAGCGGGACAAGCACCGAATCGCTTGCGACAAGAGCGTTGACCGTCAGCAGGCTCAGCGCCGGCGGGCAGTCGATCAGGATGTAGTCAAAGCCGTAGGCGTCCATTTCCGGCCGCCGCAGCGCGTCGTGCAGCAAGTAGCTGCGCTTCTCGTTGGACACGATGTCCAGGTCGGCCGACGCAAGATCCGCGTTCGCCGGAATGATCATGACGTCGGGAATACCGGTTTCGATCACAACATCCTGTAGATCTGCACCGTCGACAATCAAGTCATAGCTCGTCTTCTTCCGCGCGTCCGGGCGGATGCCAAGACCGGTCGAAGAGTTCCCCTGTGGATCGATGTCGACAAGAAGAACTTTCTTTCCCAACTCTGCCAGGCCAGCTGCCAGATTGATCGCTGTTGTCGTCTTTCCCACGCCACCTTTCTGGTTGGCAAGCGCAAGGATGGAGGTCTTGTCAGTCTTGGGCACGGCGGATGTTCCTGATTACTAGAAGAGCTGCCTCTGCATCGGAATGGCTGGGCTGGCGGACGACGTCGAACGACCACGCTTTGCGGGCTTCGACAACCTCGGTCTCATAGCGCGCACCTTTGGGGAAGATCGCAACGCCATCACGCGCAAGATGCTGATCGGCAAACCCGAGAAGGTCGGCAAGGGGAGCAAGCGCGCGCGCAGAAACAACATCCGCAGACAAAGCTGGAACCGATTCGATTCGCTGGCTCAGAACAGTAACGCACAGCTCCAGTGCTTGCGCTGCCTGGCGCAGGAAGGTTGCTTTCCGCAGGTCGGATTCGACAAGCGTTACCCTCAAGCCTGGCCGCAACTCTCGCGCGATTATCGCAACAACAAGCCCCGGAAGCCCGGCTCCAGACCCCAGATCGACCCAGGTCTGCGCTTTTTCGGGGCAGAACGTGAAGACTTGCGCTGAATCGACGACGTGTCGCATCCAGAAATCCGCAAGCGTGCCCTTGCTTACCAGATTGATCGCCGTGTTCCAGCGCTGCACAAGCGATTCGTACGCTTGCAAGGCCGACAATGTTTCACGTGAAACATCCAGCCCCGGAAGATTGCGTGTCGCCGTCATCCTGCAAGCCGGTCTGCAATCGGCTTCCGCAAATGCGCAAGCAGAAGCAACAGAGCTGCTGGGGTCACTCCTTCGATTCGCGACGCTTGCAGAATCGAATCGGGCTTCGCGCGACCCAGCTTCTGTTTCAGCTCGTTCGACAGGCCCGAAATCCGCGTGTAGTCGAAGCCAGAAGGGATACGCTGCGTTTCCTGTCGCCGCAGATCGGCGATTTCCTTGGCCTGACGATCGGAATATTGATCGTATGTCGCGTCGATTTGCAGCTGCTCAAGCACGTCACGGCTCAACATCCGGTAGGCTGGCAGCGCATCTGCCACGACATTCAGATCCACACCCGGCAGGGACAGCACATCATAGGCAGAGCGCCGCCCGCCGTCCCTGCTGACTGCAATGCCGATTTCGTTCAGCACCCCTGGCGCGATCATTTCCGCCCGCAACGCCGCGCGGCCCGACTCAAGCGCGTCGAGTTTCGCCTCGAACGCCTGCCGCCGCGCGGCCGAAACGCAGCCGACGGCGATGCCCACGGGCGTCAACCTCCGATCGGCGTTGTCGGCCCGCACCGTCAGCCGGAACTCGGCGCGCGACGTGAACATCCGGTAGGGCTCGGTCACCCCCCTAGTTGTCAGATCGTCGATCATCACGCCGATGTAGCTGTCGGTCCGGCTGAACTCTACTGGAGCGCGGCCCCTGGATGCTGCTGCTGCATTCAGGCCGGCAACAATCCCTTGCGCCCCTGCTTCCTCATATCCCGTCGTTCCATTGATCTGGCCCGCAAAATACAGACCCCGGATCGCGCGGGTCTCCAGCGTCCGATGCAGACAGCGGGGGTCGAAATAATCGTATTCGATGGCATAGCCGGGTTGCAGGATGACGGTCTGTTCCAGACCGGGAATCGTGCGGATGTAGGCGTGTTGCACATCTTCGGGCAGCGAGGTCGACAGCCCGTTCGGATAAACGGTGCTATCGTCCAGTCCCTCCGGCTCCAGGAAGACCTGATGCGAGGTCTTGTCTGCAAATCGCACGACCTTGTCTTCGATCGACGGGCAATAGCGCGGACCGACACCTTCGATATGGCCCCCATACATGGCGGAGCGACTCAGGTTATCCCGCACGATCTGGTGAGTCGCCTCGGACGTATGGGTGATTCCACAGGAAATCTGCCTGGCCTCGGGGGCGCGGTTCAGGAACGAAAACACGGACGGAACTTCGTCGCCCGGCTGGCTTTCCAGCCGCGACCAGTCGATGGTCCGGCCATCCAGCCGCGGCGGAGTGCCCGTCTTCAGCCGCCCCACGGGCAGCGCGAGCTCGGACAGCTGCGCTGCCAGGATCTTCGACGGCGAATCGCCCATCCGCCCGCCCGCCATCCGACGGTCGCCAATGTGAATCACGCCGTTCAGGAACGTCCCCGCCGTCAGCACCACCTGGCCCGACGACAACTCGACGCCCGAGGCAAGAACAACCCCCGCCACAGCACCGCCGGCCAGCCGCAGCCGCGCCACCTCGCCCTCGATGACCTCCAGCCCCGGCGTCGCCAGAAGCTCGGCCCGCATCGCCTCGCGGTAGAGGCGCCGGTCGATCTGCGCGCGCGGGCCCTGCACAGCCGGGCCCTTGCGTCGGTTCAGCAAGCGGAACTGGATTCCCGCCCGGTCCGCCATCCGGCCCATCAGCCCGTCCAGCGCATCGATCTCGCGCACAAGGTGGCCCTTCCCCAGGCCTCCGATCGCCGGGTTGCAGGACATCGCGCCCAAGGTCTCGATCCGCAGCGTCACCAAGGCCGTCGCTACGCCCATCCGGGCCGCCGCCGCTGCCGCCTCGGCGCCTGCATGGCCGCCTCCGATCACGATGACGTCGTAGTGTTTCACGTGAAACCCTCACTTACCGATGCAGAAGCTGGCGAAAATCTCGCCCAGAAGATCGTCCACATCCACGCGGCCGACCAGGGCATCCAGTGCCCGGACGGCCTGCCGCAGATGCTCTGCCGCCAGCTCGACGCGCGAGTCAGGTCTTACCACTTCCGCCCGTGACTCGGCCAGAGCGGCAATCGCCCTTGTCACAGCCACGCGATGCCGTTCACGCACCAGGGCGCCGGCCGAACCCACCCGCTCACCAAGGATTTCACCGATCCGGGCCAGAAGTTCCGGCACACCCGCCCCGGTCTTGCCCGAGACGGCCAGGCCATCAACACCTGATCTTGTGTCAGACTTACCTAAAACCACAAGATCATCGCCTTCTGGGTCCAGCCCTGGCAAGGGTGATCCGTCCGTCAGGAACAGGCGCAAATCCGCCGCCCTGGCACGCGCCAGGGCACGCTCGATCCCCGCCTGCTCCAGAGGATCGGCGGTATCCCGCAGGCCCGCCGTATCCAGGAACGTCACCGGCAGCCCGGCAATCTCCATCCGCACTTCGATCACATCCCGCGTCGTCCCCGCGATCTCCGACGTGATCGCCGCCTCCCGCCCCGCCAGCTGGTTCAGCAGCGTGGACTTCCCCGCATTCGGCGCGCCCACGATCGCCACCTCGAACCCGTCGCGGATGCGCTCGGCCGCGGCCACCCCGGCCGCCTCGCGCCCGAGGTCGGCCATCAGCCCGTCGATCAGCGCCAGCACCTCCGGCGAGACATCCACCGGCACCTCCTCATCGGCGAAATCGATGGTCGCCTCCAGCAGCGCCCCCGCCCGGATCAGATCGCGCCGCCATCCCTCCACCTTCTGACCCACAGACCCCGAAAGCACCCGCACCGCCTGCCGCCGCTGCGCTTCCGTCTCGGCGTCGATCAGGTCGGCCAGCCCCTCGACCTGCGCCAGGTCCAGCACGCCGTTCTCCAGCGCGCGGCGGGTGAACTCGCCCGGTTCGGCCAGCCGCAAACCCGGCTGGTCCGCCAGCGCCCGCAGCACCGCCCCCACGACCGCCGGGCCGCCGTGACAATGCAGCTCCACCACCGCCTCGCCAGTAAAGCTCGCGCCTTCGGCAAAGGACAGCACCAGCGCCTCGTCCAGCAGTTCCCCGCCCCACATCAGCCGCCGCAGCCCCGCCCTCCGCGCAACCGGCAGCGTCCCGCACAGCGCGGAACCGGCCGCAAACGCCGCCGGTCCCGAGATCCGAACCACGGCGAGGCCCGCCCGACCCCGCGCCGTGGCGAGGGCATAGATCGTGTCCATCGCCGCGCGCCTTTACGTGTTCATCGATTCGAAGAACTCGGCGTTGGTCTTGGTCTGCTTCAGCTTGGAAATCAGGAACTCGATGGCATCCGTGGTGCCCATCGGGTTCAGGATGCGGCGCAGGACATAGGTCTTTTGCAGGTCCATCTTGTCCACCAGCAGGTCCTCTTTCCGGGTGCCGGATTTCAGGATGTCCATCGCCGGGAACACGCGCTTGTCGGCCACCTTGCGGTCCAGCACGATCTCGCAGTTGCCCGTGCCCTTGAATTCCTCGAAGATCACCTCGTCCATCCGGCTGCCGGTGTCGATCAGCGCCGTGGCAATGATGGTCAGCGACCCGCCCTCCTCGATGTTCCGCGCCGCGCCGAAGAACCGTTTCGGCCGCTGCAAGGCGTTCGCATCCACACCGCCGGTCAGCACCTTGCCCGAGGACGGCACAACCGTGTTGAACGCACGGCCCAGGCGGGTGATCGAGTCGAGCAGGATCACCACGTCGCGCTTGTGTTCGACCAGGCGCTTGGCCTTCTCGATCACCATCTCGGCCACCGCAACGTGCCGCGTCGCCGGTTCGTCGAAGGTCGAGGCCACGACCTCCCCCTTCACCGTGCGCTGCATGTCGGTCACTTCCTCGGGGCGTTCGTCGATCAGCAGGACGATCAGATAGCACTCGGGATGATTGGTCGCGATGGAATGGGCGATGTTCTGCAACAGCACCGTCTTGCCCGTGCGGGGCGGCGCCACGATCAGCGCGCGCTGGCCCTTCCCGATCGGAGCGATCAGATCGATGATCCGGGCGGAACGGTCCTTGATCGTCGGATCGTCGATTTCCATCTTCAGCCGCTCGTCGGGATACAAGGGCGTCAGGTTGTCGAAATGGACCTTGTGCTTGGCCTTTTCGGGATCGTCGAAGTTGATCTTCGTGGCCTTGGTCAGGCTGAAATAACGCTCGTTGTCCTGCGGCGCCTTGATGACGCCTTCTATGGTGTCGCCGGTGCGCAGCGAAAACTGGCGGATCATCTCGGGCGAGACGTAGATGTCATCCGGGCCGGGCAGATAGTTGGCTTCCGGCGACCGCAGGAACCCGAAACCGTCCTGCAACACCTCCAGCACACCGTCGCCGCCGATTTCCCAGCCTTCCTCGGCGTGCTCTTTCAGCAGCGAGAACATCATCTCGCCCTTGCGCATGCTGGGCGCGTTCTCGATCTCCCACTCCTCGGCCATCGCCAACAGGTCGGCGGGGGTCTTGGCCTTCAGTTCGGCAAGGTTCAAGCGGTCAACGGTCATGGAATACCTTCGGACGGACCACGGCCTGATGCGGCGGGTCTCAGCAGATGTGCAACGGGAGATGCCGTGGACCGGACGGTCCTGCGGCGCTGGTCTACACCGCAGCGGCGGTCAAAGTCAATCTGGCAAACCCGGATCGGCCAACAGCGCCGCGCCGGGGGCCAGAAAGATCAGCCGATGCTGCGGAAAATCCCACAACACCGGGGTATCGGCCAGGAACCTTGCGCCAAGTCGCAGGAAATCCGCCGGGCCGCTGTGGCGAAAATCCCGCGGGCCGCCAGCCTGCACCAGGTTCACCGTCAGCGGGCCGAACGTCATGTCCCCCAGCCGGATCGACGCCAGCTGCCAGAGATCGGGTCCTCCGGTCAAGAGCCCGGCCTCTGTCAGCGCCGCTTGCGTCTCGGGGCGCACATAGAGGGTTCCCCCGTCGCCGGTGTCGAAGTCGGCCAGAATCGCCTGATCGCCGATCTGCACGGCGGTGGTCGGCTGTTCGCCCTTCCAGTAGGAGAAGACAATCTCGCCGCGCAGGTCCTCCGGGGTCAGGGCAAGGCTGCCCTCGCGCAGCACGATCAGACGTTTGCGCGCATAGTCCAGCAGGAAGGGATGCGGCTCGACAGCGGGTGAACCGAGAAAGCCCATGAACCCGGCGCCGAACCGGGCTTCGACAAAGCCGAAGTCGCCGCTCACCACCTTCGGCGGCAACGACAGCGGGGCCCCGTCCACCAGCATCTCCGGCGCATCGTGCAGCATGACGATGATCGGCTGGCCAGACGCCGCATTGCCCCGCGCCACCTCTTGCCCCGGCGCCAGATCGGCCGCCTCGCGGTTCAGCATCACCGCCTCCGGCGTGCCGTTGTCCAGCATCATCTGGCCAGGCTGGCCATTGACCGTCACCTCCAGCATCGGCTTGCCGTCGATGACCGAAAAGACGATGTCGCGCCGATCCTGTCCAGCAGCCAGAAGATCGGCCCAGACGGGCCCGGCGCACAGAAGCAGAAGGCTGGCCAGCCTTACCATCGCAGGATCACCGAAAAGACGATGACGACCATCAGCACGGTCGGCACCTCGTTCATCATCCGGTAGGTCCGGCCCGAGCGCGTGTTGGTGCCCGCGATGAACTCCTTGCGGCGCAGGCCCAGCCAGTGGTGGAACCAGGTCATCCCCAGCACCGCCGCCGCCTTCACCCAGGGCCAGGCGAAGGACCAGTCCACCACACCGGGCGTGAAGACCAGCGCCAGTCCGAAGACCCAGGTCGCCACCATGGCCGGGTTCATGATCCCGCGCAACAACCGCCGCTCCATCGTCTGGAATATCGCGTCCGTGGTAGACCCCGCCTGCACCTGCTCGACGTGGTAGACGAACAGCCGGGGCAGATAGAAGATCCCCGCCATCCAGGAAATCACCGAGACGACATGCAGCGACTTCGTCACCAGATACCAGTCGGCCAGAAAATCCGTGATTGTCCCAAGCATCTTGTCCACCAGAGGGCCGCTGTTCTTTCTACTATAAGGAATAAATGAAAGAAGGAATGTGGATGATGTAGAGCCTGTGGATGACGGGATTTCCGCGGTCGCCCCCAGATCCGTCCACAAGAAGCGGCCTGGGGACAAATCGTGGAAAACTGGACCGCAGATGGAAGATTGCAAAATTATATCTTCCAAATCAATACTTTATTACGTATCACTGGCGAACACAATCCACAGGCGAGTGCTGTCCCAAGCCCGGGCACAACACGTTTTCCCGTCCCCCGTGACAATCCCGTGCACAGCGGGATATCTCTGGCCCGTGCACCCCGGACTGCGTCACATGCTCACAGCCCCCCCTGCGACCCGGCTTTCGCCCCCGCCATGACCCCAGGAACAAACCGCGGATATCCACACCCCCCATGATCCTCGCCTCCACCTCTCCCACCCGCCTCGCCATGCTCCGCGCCGCGGGCCTCGACCCCACCCCCGTCGCCCCCCGCGTCGATGAGGTGACGATCCGCGACGCGCTTGTGGCCGAGGGTGCCTCCCCCCGCGACATCGCCGACACCCTGGCCGAGATGAAGGCCCGCAAGGTCGCCGAGAAGCACCCCACCGACCTCGTCCTCGGCTGCGACCAGGTCCTCGCGCTCGACCGTCAGACCTTCGCCAAACCCGAAACCCCCGACGACGCCCGCGCCCAGTTGCGCGCCCTTCGGGGCAAGACCCACAAGCTCCTCTCCGCCGCCGTCGTCTACCAGGCGGCCCGACCCGTCTGGCGTCACGTCGGCGAAGCCCGCCTGACCATGCGCGATTTCTCGGACGCCTATCTGGAGGACTACCTTGCCCGGAACTGGAACAGCATCCGCTACTCGGTCGGCTGCTACCGGATCGAAGAGGAAGGCGTCCGCCTGTTCTCGGCCATCCAGGGCGACCACTTCACCATTCTCGGCCTGCCACTGTTACCGCTGTTGGCTTGGGCGGGCACAAAGGGCATCATCCCCGCATGACCGACCACCCCCGCATCCCGCTTGCCGCCGTCATCGGCCATCCGATCGCCCACAGCCGCAGCCCTGCGCTGCACGGCTACTGGCTGAAACGCTACGGAATCAAGGGCCACTACATCCCCATCGACATCGCGCCACTCGACCTGCCCCGCCTCCTCCGCACCCTGCCGGACCTGGGCTTCGTCGGTTGCAACGTCACCATCCCGCATAAAGAGGCCATCCTCCAGATCGCCGATGTCGTCACCGACCGCGCTGCGCTGATCGGCGCCGCCAACACGCTGATCTTCCGCAAGGACGGAAAGATCCACGCCGACAACACCGACGGCTCCGGTTTCATCGCCAACCTGCGCCAGCACGCCCCGGACTGGAAACCCGCCTCGGGCCCCGCCGTGGTCCTCGGCGCCGGAGGGGCCGCCCGCGCTGTCGTCGCGGCCCTGATCGAGGTCGGCGTGCCGGAAATCCGTCTTGCCAACCGCACCCGCGCCCGGGCCGATGCCATCCGCCAGGACTTCGGCGCCAAGATCCACGTCCATGAATGGGTGCAGGCTGCAAACCTGATGGACGACGCCGTGACCGTCATCAACACCACCGCGCTCGGCATGACCGGCAAGGCCGAGTTCAACGTGCCGATGCACCGCCTGAACCCCGGCGCGGTCTGCAACGACCTTGTCTATACCCCGCTCAAGACCCAGTTCCTGATCGAGGCGGAAGAGCGTGGCGGCATCATCGTCGATGGCCTCGGCATGCTGCTTCACCAGGCCGCGCCCGGTTTCGAACGCTGGTTCGGCATCCGGCCCGAGGTGGATGAGGCCACCCGCAAGGCCGTCCTTTCGGCATGAGCTTCATCCTCGGTCTCACCGGCTCCATCGGCATGGGCAAGTCCACCACCGCCCGGATGTTCGCCGACGAAGGCCTTCCGGTCTGGGACGCCGATGCCGCCGTGCATCGCCTGTATCAGCCCCGCCAGCCCGCCGCGCGCGCGGTGAAAACGCTTTTCGCCGAAGCCATCGACGCCGACGGCAGCGTCAACCGCGCCAGACTTCGCGCGCTGATCCAGGCCGACAGCACCGTTCTCGACCGGCTGAACGCCGCCGTTCACCCGCTGGTCGCTGCCGACCGGGCGGCCTTTCTGAAGGCCCATGAAGCGGACGACATCGTGCTTCTCGACGTTCCCCTTCTGTACGAAACCGGCCTGGACGCCGCCTGCGATGCCGTGGCCGTGGTTTCCGCCCCTGCCGAGATCCAGCGCCAGCGCGTCCTCGACCGCGGCGCCATGACCGAGGCCGAATTCCAGACCATCCTCGCCCGCCAGCTGCCCGATGCCGAAAAGCGCGCGCGGGCGGACTACATCATCCCCACGACCAGTCTTGCAGCCGCCCGGCAGGCGGTGAAAGATGTGCTGGCAGACATCCGGCGGACCCTTGATGCGTGAAATCGTCCTCGACACCGAAACCACGGGTTTCGAGCCCGCCGAAGGCCACCGCATCGTCGAAATCGGCGCGGTAGAGCTTTACAACCACCTGCCCACGGGCCGCACCTGGCACCAGTACATCAACCCCGAACGCCCCATGCCGAAAGAGGCTTTCGAGGTGCACGGCATCGGCCATGACATCCTGGACCCCCCCGGCCAGCCCGTCCCGGGGGGCGTGACCCTGCGCGACAAGCCGGTGTTTGCGCGCATCGGCCGGGCCTTCCTCGATTTCGTCGGCGACGCGCAGCTGGTGATCCACAATGCCGCCTTCGACATGAAATTCCTGAATTTCGAACTCGAACGCGCGGGCCTGCCGGGCCTGCCGTTCTCGCGCGCGACCGACACGCTGATGCTCGCCCGGACGAAATTCCCCGGCTCCCCCGCCTCGCTCGACGCGCTCTGCCGCCGGTTCGGCATCGACAATTCGATGCGCGAAAAGCACGGGGCGCTCTTGGACAGCGAAATCCTGGCCGAAGTCTATCTGGAGCTGATCGGCGGCCGCCAGCCGGACCTGGTGCTTGCCGCCGCCGCCCCGGCCTCGGCGCGCAATGCCAGCGGCGAGGCGATCGCCTGGCGCCCGCGCCCGCGCCCCGAACCGCTGCCCGCCCGGATCACCGAAGACGAGGCCGCCGCGCACGCCGCATTTCTCGGCAAGCTCGGCGATGCCGCCATCTGGAAGAAGCCCGTCTAGCGCAACATCATCACGGGGACACCCGTCCCGGGCCTGACCCGGGACCTCCCCCGTTGCCCGAGGCCCCGGCACAAGGCCGGGGCGGGGTCTCTCAGTTGACCTGCTCGTTCGGCGCCGCCGATGCCGCCTGCGCCTGCGCGCGCCGGGCCAATTCCTGCCGGTACAGCGCCATGAAGTCCACCGTATCGACGTTCAGCGGCGGGAAGCCTCCGTCGCGCGTCACGTCCGAGATGATCCGGCGGACAAAGGGGAACATCAGGCGCGGGCATTCGATCAGCAGGAAGGGGTGCAGCTGCTCTTCGGCCACGCCCTCGATGTGGAAGGTGCTGCCGTATTCGACTTCCAGCAGGAACAGCACATCGCCGTTGACCTTGTTCTTCGAGGTGACCTTGTATTTGGTGATGACCTCGAACTGGTTCGGCGCCGGGCGCTTGCGGGCGTCCAGGCTGACCGCGACCTGGATGTCCGGCTGGACCTCGCCGGCGCTCAGGCCCTTCTGCACCACCACGTTCTCGAAGGACATGTCGCGCACATATTGTGCCAGCACCTGCATCCTGATCTGCGCAGGGGCCGCCGCCGCGCCATTCCCTGCCGGGGTTTCGTCTGCCATGTTCCGGGTCTCCCAAACGGATTTGCGGCCTTCTATCAGACCGGGGGGCCGCTCTCAATGCCGCCGTTCCGCGGAACCGAAAAGGCCAGCCCCGAAGGGCCGGCCAATTCCTAACGATTCGTGAATGCCCGCGGCCAAGTGTCTGATTTCATTCACTCGAAAAAAGTGACCGCGTGCGGCGCACCCTCACAGGATCTCGCTCATCTTCACCACCCGCCCCTCGGCGACCGACTTCAAGGCCGCCTCGGCGAGGGCGAGCGCCGCCAGCCCATCCTCCCCCGAAGGCTGCGCCTTGGCCTTCCCCGCCATCGCATCGATGAAGGCCGCGATCTCGGCCGCGTAGGCCTCGGTATAGCGGGTCATGAAGAAGTCATGCAACGGCGGCCGGGTATAGCCCGCCCCGGTGGCCACCTCGATGCTGACGGGCCGCTGGTTCTCGGCCGCCACCATCCCGCCGGACCCATGCACCTCGATCCGCTGGTCGTAGCCATAGGTCGCCCGGCGGCTGTTCGAGATCACCGCCATCTTCCCCGAGGCCGTCTTCAGCATCACCTGGACCGAGTCACTGTCCCCCGCCTGGCCGATCTCGGGATCGACCAGCACCGAAGCCATCGCCGAGACCTCGGAGACCTCCTCGCCCAGCAGGAACCGGGCCATGTCGAAGTCATGGATCGTCATGTCCCGGAAGATCCCGCCCGACCGCTTGATGTAATCGACCGGAGGCGCCCCCGGGTCGCGGCTGGTGATGACCACCATCTCCACCGCTCCGATGGTCCCCTTGTCGATCTCGCCCCGCACCGCCCGGAAATGCGGGTCGAAACGGCGGTTGAAGCCAACCATCAGCGTGCCGTTGTGGGCGCGGACGACCTCCAGGCACTGCTTCACGCGGGCGAGGCTCAGGTCGATCGGCTTTTCGCAGAACACCGCCTTGCCGGCCTTCACGAACTGCTCGATCAGGTCGGCATGGGTATCGGTCGGCGTGCAGATCACCACCGCGTCGATGTCCCCGGCCGCCGCAATCGCCTCGATGGTCCGCACCTCGCAACCATACTGATCCGCAACCGCCTGCGCCGCTGCCGGCATCGCATCCGACACCGCCACCAACCGCGCGCCCGGGTTCCCCGTCACCGCCTTCGCATGCACCTTCCCGATGCGCCCCGCACCCAGAAGCCCGAACCTGATCGTCATTTTTTCTCCTTGTCCCGGGCCGACCCCGGCTTTCCACTGTCAGGCATAGGCGGTGTCCGAACCACCCTTCACGCCGGTGATGTAGCTGACGATGTCGTTGCCGTCGGTCTCGTCCTTCCGCAAGGAGGCGACGATGCGACCCCGGCGAAAAACGACGATCCGATCCACCAGATCGAAGACCTGCCGGAGGTTGTGGGAAATCAGGATCATCGGAATGCCCCGGTCCTTCAGGCCGCGGATGATGTTCTCGACCTGCGCCGTCTCCTGCACCCCCAGCGCCGCCGTCGGCTCGTCCATGATCACCAGCTTGGACGCAAAGGCTGCCGTCCGTGCGATGGACACGCATTGGCGCTGGCCCCCGCTCATGTTGCGGATCGGGTTGTCGATGTTGGGGATCTTCACCGCCGTCGTCTTCAGCGCCTCGAGCGTCCGGTCGCGCATCGTCTTGCGGTCCAGCCAGGAAAACGGGCCGAGACGGAACTTGAACAGCTCGCGCCCCAGGAACAGGTTCGACGGCACGTCCAGATCATCGGCAAGCGCCAGCGTCTGGAACACCGTCTCGATCCCGGCCTGCCGCGCCTCGAGCGGCCCCGAGAAATGCACCGGCTGGCCGTCGAAGATGATCTCGCCGGAGGTGCGTTGTTCCACCGCCGTCACCTGGCGCACGAAGGTGGATTTCCCCGCGCCGTTGTCGCCCACGACGGCGACATGCTCGCCGTCATGCAGGATGAAATTCGCATCTTCCAGCGCATGGACGCCGCCGTAATGCTTGGTCAGGCCGCGGGTTTCCAGAATGATCTTCGACATGACTACCCCCTTGCCCGCTTGCGTTGACGCCACTGGTCCAGCACCACGGCGCCCACGATGATCGCGCCCTTGACCATCTCCTGGTAGTAGGCGTCCAGCTTGATCGACGTGAAGCCGGAGATGATGACGGAGAAGATCGCGGCACCCAGAACCGTGCCAAGGATCGACCCGCGCCCACCGGCCAGCGACACGCCCCCGATCACCGCCATCGCGATGGCGTCGAGTTCGTACATCACCCCCATCCCGGCCTGCGCGGTAAGGTTCTTCGAGGTGAGAAGCACCGCCGCAACCGCCGCCAGGAGACCGGCGATGGCATAGACCAGCACCTTGTGGCGGTCGACGTTGATCCCGGACATCCGCGCGGCCGCCTCGTTCGAGCCGATGGCATAGCAGCGCTTGCCATAAAGCGTCTTGGTCATGATGACGTGGAACAGCACGGCCAGCAGGACGAAGACCACGGCAGGGTTCTGGCCTGGCCAGGTGAGGAGACCGAAGGTCATTCCGCCAAGAAGATCGCCGTTGGCCAGCTGGCCGTATTCGGCAGTCGGAAAGCTGACCGGCTGGCCGTTGGACCACCAGCGCGCAACACCGCGCGCCGAGACCATCATCCCCAGCGTGGCGATGAAGGGCGGAATTCTGGTGTAGGCCACAAGCAAGCCGTTGATAAGCCCGGCCAAAAGTCCGCAGGCAAGGCCTATGGCAATCGGCACGATCACCGGCAGATCCATCGCCCAATCGCCGAAGATCGCCTTGGGGTTGGGGTTGCCGTTGACCGTGGCGGTCTGGGCAAAGCTCATCACGATCATCGCCGTCGCGCCCACGACCGACCCAGAGGACAGGTCGATGCCGCCGATGATGATGACCTGCGTCACCCCCAGGGCGATGATCCCGATGATCGCGACCTGAAGGATCATGATGTCCAGCCGCTGCTTGTTGAAGATCGCGTCCACATTGTCGCGCATGTTGAAGAGGAACGAGCCGCCCTGCATGCGGTTCAGGATCTCGAAGATCACAATGATCAGGACCAGCGCGCCGAACACGTTCCATTCCGGCGCACGGGTGCGCTTTGCCGGGTCGTATTTCAGGCCGCCAAGGCCATGCGTTGCTTCTGCCACGTTGCCGTCCCTCCCCAGAATTCAACAAGGCTGGCCGATGTGCCCCACCTGCAACAGAAAAGCGGGGCGACCGTCGCCGGCCGCCCCTGAGGTGCCCGGAAGGGGCTTAGTTCTTCGTCAGGTAGGCGTCGATGTTCGCCGGCGTCACCAGTTCGAACGGGATATAGACCTTCTGGTCCACCGCCTCGCCCGCAGCCAGCTTGACCGCCGCATCCAGCGCGCCGCTGCCCTGGGCCGCCGCGTTCTGGAACACGGTGATGTCCAGTTCCCCGGCCTGCATCGAGGCCAGCGCGTCCTGGGTCGCATCGACGCCCGAGACGATGACCGAGCCCATGTCGATCCCGGCGGCCTTCATCGCCTGGATCGCACCAAGCGCCATCTCGTCGTTGTTGGCAAGGACGCCGTCGAACGGGGTGCCGGTGGAAAGCCAGTTGGTCATCAGGCTTTGCGCCTGATCCCGCGACCAGTTGGCGGTCTGCTGGTCGATCACGTTGACCTTCACCGCGCAGAGCCCCTCGTTCATCACATCATAATAGTTCTGCGTGCGCTGCACGGCGGCCTGGTTCGACAGCTCGCCCTGCATGACATAGACACTGACCTCTTCCTTGCCGGCCGCCTTCCACTGATTGCATTGCTCGATGAAGCCCTGGCGCGAGGATTCGCTTTCGTTCGAGGCGACGAAGGCCTGGTTGTCGGGCAGGCTGTCCACGTTGATCGGCTGACGGTTCACATAGACAAGGGGCACGCCGGCGGCAGCGGCGGCGTCCGACATGGCCTGGGTGGCCGAGGTATCGACCGGGTTCACGATGATCGCGTCAACGCCCGAGGCGATGAAATTGTTGATCTGGTCCAGCTGCTTGGCCACGTCGTTCTGCGCGTCCTCGATCTGGACCTTCAGTCCCCGTTCATCCGCGGTCTTCTGGATGCCGTTGCGCAGGACGGTCAGGAAGTTGTCATCGAACAGCGCCATCGACACGCCGATTCCGTCCGCCATGGCGGTCGTGGTCATCAGCGCGGCGAAGCCTGTGGCGATAAGGGTCTTCTTCATGGGTCACTCCTCCCGTTATTGTCCGCTGTCCGTTACAGCGGTTCAATTCCATGCCGCGACGCGCTTCCCGCCTGTCGCAGCCATTCGTCAGTTCAGACCGAGCCGCTGCCGCGCCCCGGTCAACCGATTCTTGCAACAGGTTGCAAAGACGATCATGCGTGGACATTCGCAATGTGATCCATGCTGGACCGCAGCGCGCTGGCGGGGTCTGCAAGGGCATGAACCTCCGCCGAGAACGCCTCGAAGCTCACCGGGCCGACCCAGCCCGCCGCCTGCAACGCGGTGATCTGGTCCAGGTTGCCCAGCCGGTCGCCCGGCGTCACCAGCACCCGATGCGGGTCGCGCATCTCGCTGATCCCGACCTGCTGATCCACCACGCCCGAGACATGGACGATGCCGGTATGATCCGGGAACAGCGGCCCGCCATGGGCCAGCGTGTGGTGAAAGGTGTCGTGGACCAGCTTGAACCGGCCCCGGCCGCCGACCGCCTCGATCCCCTCGACCGTTTCGGCCTTGTAGCGCAGCGCGCAGGTCTCGAAGCCCAGGGGTTCGACCATGCCGACCAGATCGTGATCCTCGAGCATCGGCTTCAGCGCCTTCAGCGCCACGCGCAGATTTGCCTGGCGTTCGCCATTGCCCATGCCGAGATTGTCGTTGCGCGGGATCAGGCTGACCGCCTCGGCTCCGGCTGCCCTGGCGATCCGTATCAGCGCCAGCGCCTCGGCCTCCCTGTCCGACGACCAGTCGTTGAAGCGCTTCACCTCGGCCACCGCCAGAAGGCGCAGGCCGTTCTCGCGGACAAGCGCACCGCCCGCGGCCGGCTCCATCCCGTCGAACAGCGGCTGGGGCAGGTCGTTCCGTACCTCGATCCCGACACAGCCAAGCTGTTTCGCCAGCGCCACGAGGTCACGGAAGGACATGCGGGCCACGGTCATGTGGTTCAACGCAAACTGGATCATTCCCGGCCTCCCAACCGCGGCGATTTCCTGGGCCGGACCATCCGCGAGACTCTCCCGCCGCGTCAATCCGTTGCGGGGCGTTCCCATCATCTCTGACGAATGATCACGCAGAGCGATGATTGATTTTCGTCAGACGCTTTCGGGCAGGTAGATGTCCGGAGGCAGGAAATGCTGGCCCTGGACGGGGACCATGCCTTCGGTCACCGCCTCGGTCGCCAGCCGGATGAGATCGTTGCAAAGCCGCTGAAGCGGCGTGGCGATCACCATGGTCACATGCCGCGTGATCAGGGCCGCGCGGCTTTCCGGCGTCAGTTCGTTCACGACCAGGGCCACCTCGCCGGGGGCCCTGGCCTCGCGTACAGCGGCAATGGCCCCCTCCATCCCGCCGCCCGCACAGTAGATGCCGCGCAAGTCGGGATGGCGGGACAGAAGGTCCAGCGTCGCCTCGTAGGTCAGCTGCCGCGTCTCAAGGTTGATGAGCGTATCCAGCACCTGGAACTGCGGTGCGTGTTCACGGAAATAGCTGCGCACGCCTGTTTCCCGCAGCTCGTGCCCGTGCCAGCGGTAGCCGCCGACAAAGACGGCGATCTTTCCCGCGTGGTGCGCGGCGGTCGCAATCATGTGTGCTGCAATGCGCCCGACCTTCAAGTTGTTGAGTCCCAGATAGTTTTGTCTGACACCCTGGCCAAAGTCGTTCAGCAGCGAAAAGCAGGGGATGCCCCTGGCGTTCAGCCGCACCACCGCCTCTGTCACCTCGGGATGGGTCACGGCAGTGGCGGCAACGGCATCGACGCGGCCGGCCATCCCCTCCATCAGCTCGGTGAAGTCCCTGGGCGACTGTGACGCGGCGAAAGCCACCTGAAGGCTTGCACGGACCCCGGTCGCCTGGGTCACGGCCCGCTCGGCCTCGGCCTTGAAGGCCTGATAGAAGGCCTGCCGCTCCTTGTGCAGCACAAGGCCAAGCCGCAGCCGGGGAAGGTCGGCCTGCACCCTCTGCCCGATCAGCGGCGCGGCATGGTAGCCGATGAGCCGTGCCGCCTCATAGACCTTGCGGGCGGTTTCCTCCCGCACCCTTTCGCGCCCGTTCAGCACGCGGTCCACGGTCGCGCTGGACACGCCTGCCTCGCGGGCGACATCGTTGATCGTGGGCCGGTTTGCCATTTTGGATGACGAAAAACCATCAGAAAGCTGCCGAAGGATGACGGATCTTGACGAAACCTGCAAGCCGGGTTCTTGGCGATCCGTTTCCGGCTGCCTTATCCACGAGGGCGCAGGGTGGCTTCACCCCTAGGACCAGGGAGGCAGGAGGCTGATATGGCAAAGCGCAACTACAGTCCTTTCGGCCCCGACGCCAAACGCGCGGTCGAAAGCGGGCTGACGGCGGCGGAATGGTATCACAGCGAGGTGCCGCGGAAGGTGATGAAGGAGCTGATGGCGCGCAGTGACGGGCCGGCGATCCGTGACACGGTGATCCTTTATGGCAGCATGATCCTGCTTGCGGGCATCGGCATCGCACTGTGGCCGTCCTGGTGGTCGGCGCCGTTCTGGCTGGCCTATGGCGTCCTCTACGGTTCGGCCTCCGATTCGCGCTGGCACGAATGCGGCCATGGCACCGCGTTCCGGACGCCCTGGATGAACACCCTCGTCTACGAGATCGCCAGCTTCATGATCATGCGCAACTCGGCCACCTGGCGCTGGAGCCATGCACGGCACCATTCGGAAACCTACATCGTCGGCCGCGACCCCGAAATCGCCGTCATGCGCCCGCCCGAACTGGCGAAGCTGTTTCTGAACTTCTTCGGTATCCTGGACGTGATCAGGTTCTTTCCGACCCTGATCCGGAACGCGCTTTCCGGCCCGACGGCTGCGGAGAAGACCTTCGTGCCGCAAAGCGAATGGGGCAAGGTGCAGCGCGTCGCCATCATCCATCTGTCGATCTACGCGGCAACCCTTGGCCTTGCGCTCTGGTTGGGGTCGATCCTGCCGCTGATGGTGATCGGCCTGCCCCGGATGTACGGCGCCTGGCACCATGTGATGACCGGGCTGCTTCAGCATGGGGGCCTTGCCGACAACGTGGTGGACCACCGCCTGAACAGCCGCACGGTCTACATGAACCCGATTTCCCGCTTCATCTACTGGAACATGAATTACCATGTCGAACACCACATGTTCCCGATGGTGCCCTACCACGCCCTTCCGCGCCTGCACGAGGTCATCAAGGACGACCTGCCCCCGCCCAACCGTTCCATCGCCGAAGCGTTTGCCGAGATGTGGCCCGCGATCAGGCGCCAGGTGGTGAACGAGGACTATTTCATCAAGCGCGACCTGCCGCCGACGGCCAGGCCCTACCGCGAGGACTTCCACCAGTACGTGCCGGGGATGATGCGCCCGGCCGCCGCAGAATGAGGACCCGACATGCCCTGGATTGACGCCTGCGCGACGGAGGACATCGACGCCGAAGACCTGATCCGCTGGGATCATGGCGGACAGACCTTCGCGATCTACCATTCGCCTGAGGGAGAGTTCTTTGCCACGGCGGGTCTGTGCACGCACGAGCAGGTCCATCTCTGCGACGGGCTGGTGATGGGGCACCTGATCGAATGTCCCAAGCACAACGGCCAGTTCGACTATCGCACGGGCGAGGCGAAGCGCGCGCCGGTCTGCGTGAACCTGCGCACCTTCCCCGTCAGGGTCGAAGGCGGCCGCGTCCTTGTCGAGGTCGCGTGATGGCGCCGCCCACCGTGCGGGATCTGCTGGACCAGCGGGGCAGGCATCCTTTCGCCATGCTGCGGGTCGAGTCGCTGGAGGAAGCCGAGGCCGCAGCGAAGGCCGGCGTCGAGCTTCTGTCTGTCCCGCCCGCAATGGTGTTCGACCGCCGTTTCCGCGAGGTGGCGCCCGATGCCTTCATCTTCCCCGGCGACAATTTCTACGAGATCGGCGGGACGGACGACTTCCTGCGCTGGGCCTTCCCGTTGTTCAAGCACGGGGCGGACGCCTTATACTGCTCCGGCGCGCTGGCGACCGTCCGTGCGATGGCGGACCACGGGCTGCCGGTCTGCGGCCATGTCGGCCTGATCCCCGCGAAACGTACCTGGACCGGCGGGTTCAAGGCGGTCGGCAAGACGCTTGAGACGGCGCAGCTTGTCTGGCGCCAGTGCCGGGCGCTGGAAGAAGCCGGGGCCTTTGCCGTGGAGATCGAGGTCGTCCCCCATTCCATCACCCGCCTGATCGCGGAACGGACAGACCTTTTCCTGATCTCGATGGGGGCGGGGGCGGGCGGGCATGCGCAGTATCTGTTCGCCGATGACGTCCTGGGCCAGAACCGCGGCCGGATCCCCCGGCACGCCAAGGTCTATGCCGACTTCGCGGCCGAACAGGACCGGTTGCAGAGGATGCGGATCGAGGCCATGGGGCGCTACGTTGCCGATGTTCATGCGGGCGACTATCCCGCGCCGCAGCACCTTGTGGATTGCGACGCCGATGTCGTTTCGGCCTTTGCCGACTGGCTGGATCGCAATGCCTAGGCTGCGGCCAGCACCGCGTCGGCCAGGCGCTGGGCCGATGGCGTCATCTGCGACCCGATCCGGGTCACCAGGCTGAACGGGGCGACTGCCAGGCCAAGGTCGATCGGCAACGAGACGAAGGGCACGGAGGGGTTGCCCGCAAGGCTGTCAACGACCGGGGTTGCCAGCGGCGCGATGGCGTCGGTCTGGTTCAGCAGCGCCAGCGTGAACAGGAAAGAGGACGTCGAGATCCGCCGCTTCGGCTGCGGCAGGCCCAGCTCCGTCAGGCGGGTCAGGACGGTCTGGGTCAGCAGCGTCTCGTCGTCGCCCATGACCCAGTCGAAGCCCAGGAGATCGTCAAGCGACAGGATCGGGCGCACCAGCAGCGGGTGTCCGCGTCGCACCACAAGCGACAGCGGCTCAACCGCCAGCACATGCGCCTCGAGCTGGCTTTCGCCGGGCGACAGGCGTGCAAGCGCAAAGTCCAGCCGACCCGCGCGCAGAAGCTCGCACAGGGTCACCGAGGTCGCCACCGTCACCTCGGCGCGGAAGTCGGGCAGATCGGATTGCAGTGTGATCAGCGTCGGCATCACCAGGCTGAGCGCCGGGCCGGTCACCGCGCCGACCCGCACGACGCCCGCCCGCCCGGTGGCGGCCTCGGCCAGATCGCGCGCGGCATCGGCCAGTTCGATCTCGATCCGGGCGGCGCGCCGGGCCAGGGCACGGCCAACGACTGTCAGCTGCAACCCGCGGCCGTGGCGTTCGTGCAGCGACAGGCCAAGCGTCGCCTCCATGTCGGCCAGCAGCCGCGAGGCGGCCGGTTGCGCAATTCCGATCCTGGCCGCCGCAAGACCGAGGGCGCCCGTGTCGTCCAGTTCGGCCAGCAGGCGCAATTGCGCAGGCTTGAGCCGTCGCAGCTGCGTTGCAAGGCCGGTCTCGGTGATATTCATAACGATTTAGCCATGTTTCATCGCACAACGTCTATTTGACAGATATGGATCTGCTGCGCAATCTGCGCTGCGTCCGTGTGCAAGGGCAGCAAAGGCACGCCCAGATCGGATGCAAAGAAGAATCATCGGGAGGAAACAAGATGATCTTGACCCGCCGTGGCCTCATGGCCCTGACCGGCGCCACCGCCGCCCTTTCGGCAATGCCGCTTTTTGCCCAGGACAAGGGCACCATCGGCATTGCCATGCCCACCAAATCCTCGTCGCGCTGGATCTCGGACGGGGAATCGATGGTCAAGGCGTTCCAGGAGGCCGGCTATGCCACCGACCTGCAATATGCCGAAGACGATATCCCGACCCAGCTGAACCAGATCGAGAACATGATCACCAGCGGGGTCAAGGCACTGGTCATCGCGGCCATCGACGGCACCACGCTGTCGAACGCGCTGGACAACGCCGCCGCGCAGGGCATCAAGGTCATTGCCTATGACCGCCTGATCCGAGAAAGCGGGTCGGTGGACTATTACGCCACCTTTGACAACTTCAAGGTCGGCGTGCAGCAGGCGGAAAGCCTGGTCAAGGGTCTCAAGGAGCGTTTCCCGGATGTGAAGCCGTGGAATGTCGAGCTGTTCGGCGGCTCGCCCGACGACAACAACGCGTTCTTCTTCTACAACGGCGCGATGTCGGTCCTACAGCCGCTGATCGACGCGGGCGACATCGTGATCCCCTCGGGCCAGATGGGCATGGACGTGGTCGGCACCCTGCGCTGGGATGGCGCAGTCGCCCAGGCGCGGATGGACAACCTGCTGACCTCGAACTACGGCGACAAGCAGCTGCATGGCGTGCTGTCGCCCTATGACGGGCTGTCGATCGGCATCCTGTCGTCGGTCAAGGGTGTCGGCTATGGTTCGGGCGATCTGCCCATGCCGATCGTCACCGGTCAGGATGCGGAGATCCCCTCGGTCAAGTCGATGATCGCCGGAGAGCAGTATTCGACGATCTTCAAGGACACCCGCGAACTGGCAAAGGTCACCGTCAAGATGGTGGATGCGGTCCTTGGCGGCGGTGAACCCGAGATCAACGATACTTCGACTTACGACAACGGCGTCAAGGTCGTGCCGTCCTATCTGCTGGAGCCGGTTTCGGTGGACATCTCGAACTACGAGGAAGTTCTTGTCGGTTCGGGCTACTACACGGCGGACCAGCTGAAGTAGGCTGATCTGACAGGGCCTGCCTGCGCCGCTCCCGCGCAGGCAGGTTCCGCCAGCGGGAGGAAGAATGTCGATACTTCTGGAAATGCGGGAGATCAGCAAGGTCTTCCCGGGCGTGAAAGCGCTTGACCGGGTCAGCCTGACGGTCGAGGCCGGGGAAATCCACGCCATCTGCGGCGAGAACGGGGCCGGAAAATCCACGTTGATGAAGGTGCTGTCGGGTGTCTATCCGCATGGCAGCTATGACGGCGAGATCGTCTATGACGGCCAGCCCCTGCGCAACCGCGGGATCCGCGACAGCGAGCACAAGGGCATCATCATCATCCACCAGGAACTTGCGCTGATCCCGCTTCTGTCGATCGCCGAAAACCTGTTTCTGGGCAACGAGGTGGCGTCGAAGGGCGTGATCTCCTGGCCCATGGCCTTCAAGAAGACCGGGGAGCTGCTGCGGCAGGTGGGTCTGAACGAACCCCCCGGCGCGGTGGTCGGCAAGCTGGGCGTCGGCAAGCAGCAGTTGATCGAGATCGCGAAGGCGCTGTCGAAGAACGTGCGCCTTCTGATCCTGGACGAGCCCACCGCCGCGTTGCAGGAGGCCGATGCCGACCGGCTGCTGGACCTGATGCTGGAGCTGAAGGCGCGCGGCGTGACCCAGATCATCATCAGCCACAAGCTGAACGAGATTTCCCGCGTCGCCGACCGGATCACCGTGATCCGCGACGGCACCTCGGTCTCGACCCTGACCAAGGCAGAGATTTCCGAGGACCGCATCATCAAGGACATGGTCGGCCGCGACATGGCGCATCGCTACCCCGAGCGCGACAGCCATCCGGGCGAAATGCTGTTCGAGGTCGAGAACTGGTCCTGCTGGCACCCCGAACAGGCGGGGCGGCAGATGATCAAGGGGGTCAGTCTGAACGTCCGCAAGGGCGAGATCGTCGGCATCGCCGGGCTGATGGGAACGGGCCGCACCGAGCTTGCCATGTCGATCTTCGGTCGAAGCTATGGCAAGGGGCACCAGGGCACGGTGAAGATGCACGGGCGCCCGGTCGATGTCTCGACCGTGACCAAGGCGATCCAGGCCGGCATTTCCTATGTCACCGAGGACCGCAAGGCGCTGGGCCTGATCCTGGAAGAGCCGATCCTGAAGAACATCAGCTTGGCCAATCTGGCCGGTATCGCCCGTCGGTCGGTTCTGGACAAGCGGCGCGAGGCGCAGGTGGCCGAGACCTACCGCAAGCAACTGGCGATCCGCACGCCGGGCGTGCAGCAGAAGGTGGTGAACCTGTCGGGGGGCAACCAGCAGAAGGTGGTGCTGTCGAAATGGCTGTTCACCGACCCGGAGCTCCTGATCCTGGACGAACCCACGCGCGGCATCGACGTGGGCGCGAAGTTCGAGATCTACACGATCATGAAGGATCTGGCCGACCAGGGCCGCGGCGTTCTGATGATCTCGTCGGAAATGCCCGAACTGCTGGGCATGTGCGATCGGATCTATGTGATGAACGAGGGCCGGATCGTCGGCGAGCTGGCGCGCGGGGAGGCGAGCCAGGAGCGGATCATGGCGCTGATCGTCAAGGACAATGGCAAGACCACAGGGAAGGTGGCGTGAATGGCTGACAAGCAAGGTTCTCTGGGCGGGCACCTGCGCGAAAACGGGATGCTTCTCGCGCTGGTCGCGATCGTGGTGCTGTTCTCGGTGCTGGTGTCGATGCAGGGCAAGCCGATGTTCCTGCAGGCGCCGAACATCACCAACATCTTTCTTCAGAACGGGCATGTCATCATCCTGGCGCTGGGGATGCTGCTGATCATCGTCTCGGGTCATATCGACCTGTCGGTCGGGTCCGTCGCGGCCTTCACCGGGGCGGTCGCGGCCTATCTGACCGTCCAGCTGAAACAACCGATCTATGTCGTGATCCCGCTGACCCTGATCGTGGGCGGAGCGATCGGCGCCGCGCAGGGCTATTGGGTGGCCTATTGGCGGATCCCCAGTTTCATCGTGACGCTGGCCGGGATGCTGGTGTTCCGCGGCGCCACGCTGTGGCTTCTGGGCGGGCAGAACATCGGCCCCTTCCCGAAGGAATTCCAGGCCATGTCCTCGGGCTTCATTCCCGACCTGACCGGCGTGATGAAGCCGCATGGGCTGACCCTGATCATCGCGGCGCTGGCCATGGCCCTTGTGGTCTGGATCGGCCTGCGCGCGCGGAAACGGGACGCCGAATTCGGCATCACGCCCGAGCCGGCGGGCCTGTTCTGGGGCCGGACGCTGGTGATCGCCGCGGCCATGGCCTTTGTGGGCTGGCAGCTGGCCAGCTTCCGCGGCCTGCCGAACGTGCTGGTCGTGCTGACGATCCTGATCGTGCTGTATGCCTTCTTCACCGAGAATACGGTTCAGGGCCGGCGCATCTATGCCGTCGGTGGAAACGAGAAGGCGGCCAAGCTTTCGGGCATCAACACCGAACGGCTGGTCTTTGCCTGCTTCGTCAACATGGGCGTGCTGGCGGCGCTGGCGGGGATGATGGTGACGGCGCGCCTGAACTCGGCCACGCCCAAGGCCGGGACTGGGTTCGAGCTGGATGCCATCGCCGCCGTCTTCATCGGCGGAGCCTCGATGACGGGCGGGTCGGGCAAGATCATCGGCGTGGTGATCGGCGCGCTGATCATGGGCGTGATGAACATGGGCATGTCGATCCTGGGAGTCGGCATCGACTATCAGCAGATGATCAAGGGTCTGGTGCTGCTCGCCGCCGTGATCTTCGATGTCTACAACAAGAACAAGTGAGGCAGGCGATGCTGCATCTTTCCACCGTCCGGGGCGCGGGGGTCGTCGTGCGCGAGGGCCTTGATGCCCGCATCCTGCGCAACACCACCTCGGTCTATGAACTGGCCGGCGCCGCTATCCGGTCCGGTCAGAGTCTGGCGGCCGAGATCGCCCGTCGCGGGCTGGGCGAGACTGTGGATCTGACCCGGGCAGAGTTCGACCTGCCCGTCAGCCATCCGGACCCGGCGCATCTGCACCTGACCGGGACGGGGCTGACCCATCTGGGCAGCGCCGCAGCCCGCGATGCGATGCATGCCACACTGGAAGGCGCGGAAGCCCTGACCGACAGCATGAAGATGTTCCGCATGGGCCTGGAGGGCGGCCGCCCTGCCGAAGGCGAGGTCGGGGCGCAGCCGGAATGGTTCTATAAGGGCAACGGCCACGCGGCGGTCGCCCCGGGCGCAGCCCTTGAGGCCCCGGGCTTTGCCGAGGACGGGGGCGAAGAGCCCGAGATTGCCGGCATCTACCTGATCGGCCCGGACGGAACGCCGCACCGGATCGGCTGGGCGCTGGGCAACGAGTTTTCGGACCATGTGACCGAACGGGTCAACTATCTTTGGCTGGCGCACTCCAAGCTGAGGGTGGCCTCGTTCGGGCCGGAAATCCTGGTCGGCGCGCTTCCGTCGGATCTGCGCGGGAAAAGCCGCATCCTGCGGCAGGGCAAGACGCTGTGGGAAAAGCCCTTCCTGTCGGGCGAGGCCAACATGTCGCACAGCCTTGCCAATCTGGAACACCATCACTTCAAGTACGACATCTTCCGCCAGCCGGGCGATCTGCACGTGCACTTCTTCGGCACAGCTACCCTGTCCTTTGCGGACGGGATCAGGACCGAACCCGGCGACATCTTCGAGATCGAAGTCGCGGATTTCGGCCAACCGCTGCGCAACACTCTGACCTTCGCGCCCAAGGCGCCCGGCATCTGCCGCGTCCATCCCCTGTGAGGCAACATCATGAGCAATTTCAAACCCGCCCCCTGGCCGCGCCGCTTGCGTTCGCAGGAATGGTTCGCGGGCAACTCGAAGGACGCGATCTATCATCGCAGCTGGATGAAGAACCAGGGACTGCCCGCCGACCTGTTCGACGGCCGCCCGGTCATCGGCATCCTGAATACCTTCAGCGAGGCGAACCCCTGCAACGCGCATCTGAACGACCTGGCCGAGCGGGTGAAACACGGGGTCTATGAGGCGGGCGGTTTCCCGATCATCGTGCCGGTCTTTTCCGTCAGCGAAAGCGCCTTTCGCCCCACCGCGATGATGTTCCGCAACCTTGCCGCGATGGCGGTGGAGGAAACCATCCGCGGCCAGATGATGGATGGCGTCGTCTGCCTTGTCGGCTGCGACAAGACCACACCAAGCCTGCTGATGGGCGCGGCCTCGGTCGATCTGCCCACGATCATGGTCTCGGGCGGGCCGATGCTGAACGGCTATTATCGGGGTGAGCGTGTCGGATCCGGCACGCATCTGTGGAAGTTCTCCGAGGCCGTGAAGGCCGGAGAGATGACCGCCGAGGAATTCGTCGAGGCCGAGGCCTCGATGTCGCGCAGCCCCGGGTCCTGCAACACGATGGGCACGGCCTCGACCATGGCCTCGATGGCCGAGGCGCTGGGCATGACCCTTTCGGGCAATGCCGCGATCCCGGCGGTGGACAGCCGCCGCCGGGTGATGGCGCATCTGACAGGGCGGCGCATCGTGCAGATGGTGAAGGACGACCTGCGCCCCAGCCACATCCTGACGCGCGCGGCCTTCCAGAACGCGATCCGCACCAATGCGGCGATCGGGGGCAGCACGAACGCAGTGATCCACCTGCTGGCGATTGCCGGGCGCTGCGGCATCGACCTGACGCTGAACGACTGGGACGACTGGGGCCGCAACGTGCCCACCATCGTCAACCTGATGCCGTCGGGCAAATACCTGATGGAGGAATTCTTCTACGCCGGCGGCCTGCCCGCCGTCATCCGGCGGCTGGGCGAGGCGGGGCTGCTGAACCGGGACGCGCTGACAGTCTCGGGCGGGCCGATCTGGGACGAGGTGAAGGACGCCCGCATCCACAACGACGACGTGATCCTGCCGGCGGACCGGGCGCTTACGCAGTCGGGCGGCATCGTGGTGCTGCGCGGCAACCTGGCGCCGGACGGGGCGGTGCTGAAGCCCTCGGCAGCAAGCCCGCATCTGATGAAGCATCGGGGCCGCGCAGTCGTCTTCGAGGACATCGACGACTACAAGGCGAAGATCGAGGACGAGGCGCTGGACATCGACGAAACCTGCGTGATGGTGCTGAAGAACTGCGGCCCGCGCGGCTACCCCGGCATGGCAGAGGTCGGCAACATGGGCCTGCCGCCCAAGGTCCTGCGCAAGGGGATCACCGACATGGTGCGGATTTCCGACGCCCGCATGTCCGGCACCGCCTACGGCACGGTGGTGCTGCACACCAGCCCCGAGGCCGCGCGCGGCGGCCCGCTGGCGGTGGTGCGCAACGGCGACATGATCGAACTGGACGTTGAGAACCGCCGTTTGCATCTGGATATTCCGGACGAAGAGCTGAAGGCGCGCCTCGCCGCCTGGAAACCAGCGGTCGAGCCGCCCGCCTCGGGCTATGCGAAGCTTTACCACGACCATGTCGAAGGCGCCGACAAGGGGGCCGACATGGACTTTCTGGTCGGATGCCGCGGCAACGCCGTGGCACGGGAGAGCCACTGATGGCCCGCACCAAGGTCGCGCTGGTCGGTATCGGCAAGATCGCGCTGGATCAGCATGTCCCGGCGATTGCGGCAAGTCCGGACTGGGAGCTTGCCGCAACCGTCAGCCGCAAGGGAACGGTTGCGGGCGTGTCGGCCTACACCGATTTCGCCAGCTTCCTGGCCGAGCGTCCGGACGTGCCGGTGGTCTCGCTTTGTCTGCCTCCGGTGCCGCGCTTCGACTATGCCGAGGCGGCGCTGAAGGCCGGCCGGCATGCGATGCTGGAAAAGCCCCCCGGTGCCACGCTGGCCGAGGTGCACACGCTTCAGGCGCTGGCCCGCGACCGGGGCCTGACGCTGTACGCCACCTGGCACAGCCGCATGGCCCATGCCGTCGCCCCGGCGAAGGCATGGCTTGCCGACAGGGCGATCCGGAAGGTCCACATCACCTGGCGCGAGGATGTGCGGAAATGGCATCCCGGCCAGGACTGGGTGTTCGAGCCCGGCGGAATGGGCGTCTTCGACCCCGGCATCAACGCGCTGTCGATCCTGACCGAGATCCTGCCTGATCCCGTGCACCTCACCCGCGCCCGGCTGGAGTTTCCCGCCAACCGCCAGACGCCGATCGCGGCACAGCTGACCTTCTCGGGCAATGTCACCGCCGACTTCGACTGGCGGCAGGAAGGTCCGCAGACCTGGGACATCGACGTGGACACCGACGCCGGCAGGCTAGCCCTGCGCATGGGGGGCAACGTGCTGGAAATCGACGGGCAGCCCATGGCCGGAGAGAACACGATCATGGGCGAATATCCCGCGCTTTATGCGCGCATGGCCCAGCTGGTCCGCGCCGGGGAAAGCGAGGTTGACCTTTCCCCTATGGTGCATGTGGCCGATGCCCTGACCCTTGGCGAGCGGGTGACGACCGTCGCCTTCGACTTCTGAAAGAGGCTCTCATGCTGACTGGAAAACACCTGATCGCCGGCGAATGGGTGGGTTCGGCCCAGACGTTCCAATCATCGCCGGCGCATGGCCCGTCGCACAGCTTTGCAACGGGAACCCCTGCGCATGTAAAGACGGCCTGCGCGGCCGCCGAAGCGGCCTTTGCGGACTATAGCGCCGTCCCCAGGGCACGGCGCGCGGCTTTCCTGAACCGGATCGCCGACGAGATCGAGGCACGCGGCGCCGAGATCACCGAGATCGGAACCCAGGAAACCGGCCTGCCCGCCGCCCGCCTGGAAGGCGAGCGGGGCCGGACCACGATGCAGCTGCGGCTTTTTGCCAGCCATATCCTGAAGGACGGCTGGCTTGACCGACGCCACGATCCGGCCCTGCCCGACCGTCAGCCGCTGCCCCGGCCGGATCTGAAGATGATCCAGCGGCCCATCGGACCGGTGGCGGTGTTCGGCGCCTCGAACTTCCCGCTCGCTTTTTCCGTGGCGGGGGGCGATACGGCCTCGGCCCTGGCGGCGGGCTGTCCGGTAGTCGTCAAGGGGCACTCTGCACATCCGGGAACCGGCGAGATCGTCGCCCAGGCGATCCTGGCGGCGGTCCTTGGCTGCGACATGCCGCGCGGGGTGTTCAGTCTGGTGCAGGGCGGCAAGCGGGATGTGGGCGAGGCTCTGGTGCAGCACCCGTTCATCAAGGCGGTCGGCTTCACCGGATCGCTGGCGGGGGGACGCGCGCTGTTCAACCTCTGCGCCGCCCGGCCCGAGCCGATCCCGTTCTTCGGCGAGCTCGGGTCGGTCAACCCGATGTTCCTGCTGCCTGCCGCCCTGGCCGCGCGCGGAGAGGCCATAGCGAAGGGCTGGGCCGGTTCCCTGACGCTGGGTGCCGGGCAATTCTGCACCAATCCGGGGATCGCCGTGATGATCGACGGCGCCGATGCGGACCGCTTCGTCGCGGCGGCGAAAGAGGCGGTCGGCGCGGTCGGCCCGCAGACCATGCTGACGGACGGAATTGCCGAGGCCTTCCGGGCCGGCCGGGACAGGATCGCGCGCGGGTCCGGGGTCCGGTCGGTGCTGACCACCACCTGCGACCAGCGCAATGCGACGCCCTATCTGTTTGAGGTGTCGGGCGCCGACTGGCTGGCGGACCATGCCCTTGCCGAAGAGGTGTTCGGCCCGCTGGGTCTGATCGTCCGCGTCCGTCACGCGAGTGAGATGCAGGCCGTGGCGCGCAGCTTGCAGGGGCAGCTGACCTGCACGCTGCATCTGGACGACGCGGACCTCGACCTTGCCCGCACCCTCATGCCGGTTCTGGAACGGAAGGCGGGCCGGGTTCTGGCGAACGGCTTCCCCACCGGGGTCGAGGTCGTGGACGCGCAGGTCCATGGCGGCCCCTACCCCGCCAGCACGAACTTCGGGGCGACCTCGGTCGGGACCCTGTCGATCCGGCGCTGGCTGCGGCCGGTGGCCTATCAGAACATGCCCGATGCGCTTTTGCCGCAGGACTGGGCGAACTGACGATGGCCACCCCAACCAGTGCCGGGCAGATCGACGGTCAGGAGGTGCATCGCATCACCCTGACCGGCGCGCAGGGTCTAAGGGCCGAAATCCTGACCTATGGCGCAAGACTGGCCGCGCTTTGGGTGCCGGATCGCACCGGGGCGCTGGCGGATATCGTCCTTGGCTATGACGCTCTGTCCGACTGGAGGGACCGGGGCGGCTATCTGGGGGCGACCTGCGGGCGCTATTCCAACCGGGTTGCGGGGGGGCGGCTGGTGCTTGATGGCCGCACGGTCCAGCTGGACCAGAACGAGGGCGCGCAGCACCTGCATGGCGGCCGGGCCGGGCTGGACAGCAAGTGCTGGCAGATCGAGGATTTCTCTGACCAGCACGCCATCCTGACAACCCGATCGCCCGACGGCGAGATGGGCTATCCCGGAACCCTGACCGCGCGCGTCACCTATCGCATCGAGGGGGTAGGCCTGCGGATCACCATGGAGGCGCAGACCGATGCTCCCACGCCGGTGAACCTGGTCAATCACGCCTATTTCAACCTGGCGGGCCATGGGTCGGGCGATGTCCTGCGGCAGGAGTTGCAGGTCGAGGCGAACTTCTACCTGCCGGTTGATGACCGGCTGATTCCGACCGGGGAAGTCTTGACGGTGGGCGACACAGCCTTCGATTTCCGGTCCCTGCGCCCCATCGGTGCGCGACTACCCGGACCAGCGGGCTTCGATCACAACCTGTGCCTTTCCGCCCCGACCGGCGCCGATGGACTGCGTCCCTGCCTGCGCGCCAGGGACCCGGTTTCGGGTCGTCAGATGCGGCTTTCGACGACCGAGCCGGGCCTGCAACTTTACACTGGCGCGCATTTCGATGGCAGCCCGGGGAAGGGCGGCGCCCGCTATCCGCGCTTTGCCGGTTTTGCGGCGGAAACGCAGCGGTTTCCGAACTCTCCCAACATGCCGCATTTCCCTTCGGCGCGGCTGGACCCATGCGAGACCTACCGCCACGTCATGCTGTTCGACCTTACACCCGACTGTTGAGGAACAGGCGACAGTTGCACAGGTCCTGTCCGGTCCTCAAGGCTAGACCGACCGCGTCAGGCCGCCATCGACGCGCAGCGTCTGGCCGGTGATGTAGCTGCTGTCATCGGTCAGCAGGAAGGCCGCCGCCTTGGCCTGTTCCTGCACGGTACCGATACGCTTCAGCGCCGCCAGTTCGGCGTATTTCGCCACGTCCAGGCTGTCGGTGAACCCCGGGGCCAGGCAGTTCATCCGGATGTTCGACGGGCCGTAGCGGTCGGAGAAAAGCTTGGTGAAGGTCGAAACCGCTGCCCGGTAGGTGCATGAGGCCGGGAACCACAGGGACGGCTCGTGGCTGGCATAGGTTGTGACGTTCACGATGGATCCGCCCTTCTGCTGTTCCATGACCGGCGTGACGAGGCGTGCCATCCGGATGACCGATGCAAGGATCATGTCATGCGCCAGGGTCCAGCCTTCGTCCGGGATGGACAGAAGGTCGCCCTTCGGCGGATGGCCGGTATGGTTGAGGACGGCGTCGATCCGGCCATGCGTGGACAGCGCAAGATCGACCAGCGCCTTCAGATCCTCGGCGCTTTGCGCGACGCCGCGCCGGGCGACGCCGCCCAGTTCCGCGGCCAGCGCCTCGCAGGAACCGGACGGAGACATCAGCACAAGCGCATAGCCGCGCGCATGCATCTCGCGGGCCACGGCGGCGCCGATGCCGCGCCCTCCTCCGGTGACTATGCAAACCTTGCGGGACATGGGTGGATCCTTTGCAACGGTTGATCGGTTCGGAACAGCCCTGACCTCTGGCCGGGCGCCGGGGGTCTGCTCTCGCCGCATCCGGGCCGCGAAGATAGTCATGCTCCGTGCAGGATGCCCCCGTCCGGTGCCGCGGAACAGCCCTTTTGTGCGGGCGCATGTCCGTGCCCGTCGAACCCGTTGGACCCCCGCCGCTTGCAAGATAATCCGAACCTTTGGTGGACTGCCACTCCCTGTCGCCGTCCCCGTGCCGGTTTTGCCCATGGTTCGGTCTTCCCTTGTGACGACATGATGACGACAGTCCGCGTCAGGAATGGATGGTGTCGACTTGTTGGCAGGCGCTGGTCTAGGGTGCTTTGCGCAGGGAACCGGGAGAGGGGACATGCGGAACGAGACGGAACCGAGACGGGTCAAGGGGACCGGAGTGAGGTTCGCCTACGAGACGCTGCGGGACGAAATCCTGGCGTTGCAGCTGCAACCCGGAGCGGTCCTGGACGAGACATCGCTGGCGGAGCGGTTCTCGATGTCCCGCTCGCCCATCCGCGAGGCGCTGATCCGGCTTGCGGGCGATGACCTGGTGGTGACCCTTTCGAACCGCTCGACCGTGGTTGCGCCGATCGACGTGCAGAGCTTTCCGAAATTTGTCGAGGCCCTGGATGTCGCCCAGCGCATGACCACCCGGCTGGCCGCCGAACTGCGCACCGATCCGGACCTGAAGGTGATTGCCCGCCGTCAAAGGGAGTTCATCGCCACGGTTCAGCGCGGCGAGCATCTGGCGATGTCCGAAGCCAACAAGGCCTTCCACATGGCCATCGCACATGCCGGCCGCAATCCCTATCTTGCGGCCTTCTACGAGCGGCTGCTGAACCAGGGACGGCGCCTGCTGCACCTGCACTTCGCCTATCTGGAGCAAGGCGGGGAAGGCGTGCTTTCGACTGACGGCCATGACGAGATGCTGGCTGCGATCCGGGACCGGGACGTGGCGCGCGCCGATGCGCTTGCCCATGAACACACGCGGCAGTTCCGCGACAACTTTGTCCGCTATCTGTCGCAGAACCATCTGAAGGACGTGCCGCTCGGGACGCTGGGTCCGGCGGTCTGATCCGGTCTGGCGCAAGACCGGAGGACCGGGGTACCTCTGTCAGGGTGTGATCCGGTCCGGCGGAAGCAGCTGGGCGATTTCCCGCCGGAAAGGCAGGGCGTCGCCGGGATCGGGCTGGTCAAGCGCCTCGGCCCAGGCGCGGCCGGCGTAGGTGGCCCAGGCGATCGGTCCGGGGGCGGCGGCATCGCCGATCAGCTTCAGCGAGCGGATGCCGGCGCCCTGCCAGTCCAGCGCCCGGGTGGCATGGTACAGCCGGTCGTTCGGGCTGCGGGAGGTGACATGGAGGACCGCATCGCAGGGCAGCGCCATCTGCCGTCCGGTCCAGGCGCAGCCGAGGGTGATCTCGCGCGCGCCGATGGCTTCCGGGGCTTTGCCGAGGTGAAGCTCGACGCCAAGCTCCAGCAGGCGCCGCATGATCGTGCCCTGCTCCAGCGTGTTTTCGGTCCATTCCGCGACCTTCGCGGCGGGGGTGACGAAATGCACGCGGTTGTCCTTCGCCACCAGAAGTTCGGCCAGGACCGAGCCCATGTAGAAATGGTCGTCGTCGTAAAGCGCGACGGTCATGCCCTCGGGCATGCGGCCCGCCATCACGTCGTCGGGGGTGAACAGCGCCATGCGCGCATCGGTCGGAATGTCGTGCAGATGCAGCCGCGCGACGGCATCGCGGCGCCAGGTCGCCCCCGTGGCGACGGCGACATGGTCGGCCCCCATGGCGAGGATGTCCTCGGGCGCAAGGGGGCTGTCGCGGTAGATCTCGACATTCGGCATCGGGGCCATCTGGCCGGTGCGGTAATCGGCGACCCGGCCCCAGGCTGACAGGCCGGGAAGGGCGCGTTCCCTTGCGACGCGGCCGCCGAGGGTGGTGGTCGCCTCGGCCAGGGTGACCCTGTAGCCGCGCCTTGCGGCTTGCAGGGCGGCCTCCAGCCCGGTCGGTCCGGCGCCGACGATCAGGACGCTTTCGGACGCCCCTTTCGGCCACGCGCGCTCGGGATGCCAGCCCTTGCGCCATTCCTCCATGAAGGCGGTGTTCTGGGTGCAGCGGCTGATCGCGCCGGTCATGTCGCCGCTGACGCAGATGTTGCAGCCGATGCACTCGCGGATGTCCTCGTAGCGGCCTTCCTGCACCTTCAGCGGCAGGAAGGGGTCGGCGATCGAGGGCCGCGCCGCGCCGATGAAGTCCAGGATGCCGGCCTTGATCTGGCGCACCATCGCATCGGGAGAGGTGAAGCGTCCGACGCCCACGACGGGCTTCGAGGTCAGCGCCTTTATCCCGCGGACCAGGTCTTCCTGCGCGCCTTCCGGCTTGAAGCGACTGGTGCCCGAGCAGTTTTCCCAGGTGCCGTGGGCCAGGTCCCAGAGGTCGGGAAGGTCGCCGTGCATCGCGATGAAATCGCGCAGTTCGGCATTGGAAAAGCCGTAGGCGCCGGCTTCGTGCAGCGACATGCGCAGGGTGACGGCCATCTCTCCCTTCGTGGTCTCGCGGAAGTCCTCGACGACTTCGCGCAGGAACCGACCGCGGTTCTCCAGGCTGCCGCCGTATTCGTCGGTCCGGTGGTTGGTCGCGCGGCTGAGAAAGTGTTGCAGGATGCCGAAGCCATGCGCGCCATAGAGGCAGACGAGATCGAAGCCCGCCTGTCGGCTGCGGCGGAAAGCATTCACGAACCAGCGGCGGAGGTCGCGGATATCCTGCTTGTCCATGGTTCGGGCCTGAACCGGGTCTGAAGTGAAGGTCAGGATCGGGCCGCCGGAGACGGCCAGCGGCACCTCGCGGGAGTAGAGGTTCGGGCCGTTGATGCCGGAATAGGCCAGCTGGATGCCCGCCAGCGCGCCGTGCGACTTCATCGCCTCGGCCATCCGGGCCAGAGCCGGGATGTCGCGGTCGTCCCAGAGATGCTGTTCGATGAAGGGGGTGATTTCAGAGGTCGGATGGATCTCCGTCTGTTCGGTGAAGATCACGCCCCAGCCGCCCTCGGCCTTGGTGCGGCGCATCTCGACCACGGCGGAAGGGTCGCGGTAGCCGCCGCCGTTGCAATGCGGGACCTGGTAGAAGCGGTTCGGGGCTGTCTTGGGGCCGATCCGCATCGGCGTGAACAGAATGTCATGTGCGAGGAGACGGGTCATTCGATGGCCCTCAGATCGGCGGACTGGGTGGACAGGCGGGCCGGGTCGCGGGGTGGGATCTCGGCGATCAGCAGCGCGGGGTGATCTCCGGCCTGGGCAAGCACCTCGCCATGTGGCCCGGCGATCAGCGAGCCGCCGACATAGGTCAGGTCGTCCTCGCTGCCGCAGTAATTGGCGTAGGCGATGCTGACCCCGTGGTTTGCGGCCATGGCGGGCACCGTGTGGCGCACGACATGGGTGAAGGGGGCCATGTTGGCGGTAGGGGCCAGGATCGCGCGGACACCCCGGTCGGCAAGCGCCTTCACATGCGGCGCGAACTCGACATCATAGCAGATCAGCAGTGCGACCGTCTGGCCGCCAAGAGGGAAGGTCGCGAAGGACCTACCCGGAGTGAAGAGCGCGTGTTCGCGCGGCCCGTAAAGCTGAACCTTGCGGTAGTTGGCCAGCAGGCCTCCGTCCGCGCCGAAACAGGCGGCAGAGTTGTAAAGCCTGTCACCGTCGCGCTCGGCATAGCCCACAACCAGTGCTGTCGCGTGGGCGCGCGCGGCCGAGGCAAGGCGGCGCAGCGGTGCGCTGTCCAGCGGCAGGGCCCGCGCGGGAAGGTCCGGCCGGTTGTAGCCGGGCAGCCAGAGCTCGGGCAGGACCAGCGCCGCCGCACCCATCGCCGCGGCTGCGGCAAGGGCGGTCTCGGCCTCGGCGCAGGCGCGGTCCAGATCGGCGGCGGGCGAGGTGCCCTGCCAGAGTGCGAGTTTCATCTGTCAGAACCGGGGGTCAGCCCCCCGGACCCCCCGGGATGGTTGTGCAAGGATGAAAGGGGCCGGGGTGATCCGGCCCCCGGCGGTCACTTCTTCAGGTTGGTCCAGATCGCGTCATAGAGGCGCTGGGTTTCCTCGTCGCAGGCCTGGGCGAAGACGCCGGGAGTGATCCCTTCGGGCGGGTTGTTTTCCGGGCTGGTCTTGATCGCCTCGTCCAGGAACGGGTCCACCCCGATCACGCCCGAGGTATAGGCGGCGTAGTTGGTGACGGCCGCCGCATTCTCGGGTTCGAGCAGGAAGTTCATGAACTTCAACGCATTCTCCCGGTTCGGGGCATCCTTGAGGAGGACAACATTGTCCATCCAGACCACATGGCCTTCCTTCGGATAGACGTATTCGACATTCGCGCCCTCGGCACGCGCCTTGGCGGAAAAGCCGTTGTAGATCATCCCGGCCGCCGCATCGCCCGACACCAGCACGTCCTTGGCAATGTCCGAGCCGAAGCTGGCCCAATGCGGCTTGGCGGCAAGCAGCATGTCGTTCAGGGCCTTCAGCGCCTCGCGGTCCTGGGTGCATTGCGGGATGCCAAGGTAGAGGCTGCCCAGGATCAGCAATTCGTTCTGGCTGTCGAGCACGTTGATCTTGCCCGACAGTTCCGGCGGCGGGTCGAAGATCGTGGCAAGCGACGAGATGTCGCCTTGATAGACGTCACGGTTCACGCTGAACGAGGTCGATCCCCACTGGTAGGGGATCGAATGTTTCCGGCCCGGATCGAAGGGCACGTCCAGCCATTGCGGCTCGATATTGCCGAGGTTCGGCATTTCTTCGGGGGTGAAGCTGTCCAGCATCCCTTCGGCGGCCATGATGCCGACCATGAAATCGGCCGGCACGGCCACGTCATACTGGCCAAGCTTGCCTGCCTTTAGCGCGGCCAGCATCGCCTCGTTCGAATCATAGGTGTCGATGGTGACCTTGATCCCGGTCTCGGCCTCGAACTTCTGCACCAGGTCGTCGGGGATGTATTCGAACCAGTGGTAGACCTTGAGCTGGCCCTCGGCAAAGGCGGGCGAAGCGAGGAAGACCCAGGTCAGAAGCAGTTTTCTCATGTATCTCTCCATGTCGTTCAGGGGCTCTGGCGGCCCTTGCGGTTGATGAGGTAGGCGGCGGTGACGAAAAGGACGCTGACCAGCAGCATCAGCGTGGAAATGGCCATGATGTTCGGCTTGATGCCCTGCTTGACCGACCCGAAGATCGCGGTCGGCAGCGTCTCCATCCCGGCACCCTTGACGAAGTTGGTGATGATGAAGTCGTCCAGGCTGATGATGAAGGCCAGAAGCCAGCCCGAGATCACGCCGGGCATCATCAAGGGCAGCAGGATCAGCCGGAAGGCCTGGGCACGGGTGGCGTAAAGGTCGCGGGCGGCCTGTTCGTAGGTGCCTTCGATCCCTTCCAGCCGGGCGGCGATGGGCAGGTAGGCGAAGGGGATGCAGAAGGTGATATGGGCCAGAAGGATGGTCAGATAGCCGGTGCGCAGCCCGATGGTGGAGAAGAAGATGAGGGTCGCCACGGCGATCACGATTTCCGGGACCATCAGCGGCAGGTTGATGAGGGCAAAGCTGGCCTGTCGGCCGCGGAACGGCCCGCCGCGCACCATCGCCAACGCAGCGGCGGTGGCAATCACCGTGGCGGTGGTCGCGGCCATCAGCGCGATGGTGATCGAGTTCCAGGCCGCCTGACCAAAGCGCGCGGCCTCGCGTCCGGTGAAGACCTCGCCATACCAGCGCAAGCTGAAGCCGCCCCAGCTGGTAATCGAGGTCGAGGCGTTGAAGCTGTAGACCGCGACGACGATCAGGGGGGTGTAGAGGACGACCAGGCAGAGAATGGTCAGGGGCAGGAAGCCGGGATAATGCCGCACACCCTTCATGACCGCGCCCCCTTGCGGTGGCCCCCATTTCCCATCCCTCCCCCACGAGGGGGGAGGGAGGCGCGAGGCGGCAGCGGGAGAGCCCGAGGTCCGGGGCGGGCGGCTCCCCTCCGCCTCGTGGGGAGGGGTTGGGGGTGGGGGGCTGGCGGCAGGATCATCGCGGGGCCCTCCCTTGTGCGCGGGCGTAGACCAGCAGGACGATCAGCACCAGCGTCATCAGGATCATGGCCACTGCCGCGCCGAAGGGCCAGTTGCCCTGGCTGCCGCGGAACTGTTCGTCGATCAGACTGCCGATCATGAAGGTCTTGGCCCCGCCGAGGAGGTCGGGCGCAAGGAAGGCGCCAAGCGAGGGGATGAAGACCAGGATGCAGCCGGCGATGATTCCGGGCTTGACCACCGGGAGCACGATCTCGCGCAGGGTTGCCCAGCGGCTGGCGTAGAGGTCGGCGGCGGCTTCGGACAGGGCGAAATTGTAGCGCTCGACCGCGGCATAGATCGGCAGCACCATGAAGGGCAGGTAGCTGTAGAAAAGCCCGATCTGCACCGCAAGGTTGGTGTTGATGATCGAGATCGGGCTGCTGATCAGGCCCAGGCTCATCAGCGCCTCGTTCATCGGACCCTGGTCGCGCAAGAGAAACCGCAGCGAGACGGTACGGATCAGCAGATTGACCCAGTAGGGAATCGTGACGAGGAACAGCCAGATTCCCCTTGTCCGCGCGGGTCGGGTCGCAATGAACCAGGCCGTCGGGAAGCCGATCAGCAGGCAGAGAAGCGTCGCGAGCACAGCCTGCCAGATCGACCGCCAGAAGATCGTGATGTAGGTCCACTCGATCCGCGGCGGCTCGTCGCCGAACAGGCCGCGGTCCAGGAAGAACTGGTCGTAGGCGGCAAGGGTGAAGTCCCAGATCACGCCGCCGCGGAACTCTTTCGTCAGGAAGGAATAGACCGCCATCAATGCGACCGGCAGCACCATCAGGATGCCGATGACCAGCCAGCTAGGGATCAAGAGCGGCCGCACCAGCGCGCGGTAGGTGGCGTCACCGGAACCTGTGCCGCGACCCGGGCCCGCCATCAGTCGGCCAGAAGGCGGGCGCCGCCTTCCTCCAGATGCAGGCCGATGCGCTGGCCGGGCTCGGGCAGAGAGACCCGGGCGGCATTCTGAAGCCGAAGCGAAATCGGCTCGCCGCTGTCCAGATGGGCGATGACCTGAAGATCGGTGCCAAGGTAGACGACCCGTTCGACCGTCGCCATCAGGTCGGCATTGTCCGAAATGGTCAGGCGTTCGGGGCGGATCGACAGGTTATGGCGCCCGCTGGACGTGCCGGAGGCGGGACAGACGATCTGCTTTCCGCCAGGCAGGACGACCGTTGCCCTGCCTTCGCGGACGGCTGCGACATCCACCTGCAACAGGTTGGTCTCGCCGATGAAATCGGCCACGAAGCGGTTCTCGGGCGCCTCGTAGATGTCGCGCGCCGTTCCGATCTGCTGCACGCGGCCCGCGCTCATCACGGCGATCCGGTCCGACATGGTCAGCGCTTCCTCCTGGTCATGCGTGACGAAGATGAAGGTGATGCCGGTCTGTTCCTGCAACTGCTTGAGCTCGACCCGCATGGCCTGGCGCAGCTTGAGGTCGAGCGCGGAAAGCGGTTCGTCCAGCAGCAGCACCTTCGGCTCGGGCGCAAGGGCGCGGGCAAGGGCCACCCGCTGCTGCTGGCCACCGGAAAGCTGAGAGGGAAACCGATCGGCAAAGGCGGAAAGATGCACCATCTCAAGCATCTGCCCGGCCCGCGCACGTCGGGCGACCGGGTCTACCCCCTTCATCTTCAACCCGAAAGCCACATTGTCGAGAACCGTCATGTGCGGGAACAGGGCATAGTGCTGGAAGACCGTGTTGACGGGCCGGAGATTGGGCTCCAGCCCGGCGATGTCCTTGTCGAACAGCCGGATCTCTCCTTCCGAAATGTCCTCGAACCCGGCGATCAGGCGCAGGAGGGTGGTCTTGCCGCAGCCCGAGGGACCGAGCAACGTGAAGAATTCGTTGTCTGCGATGGCCAGAGAGACACCATGCAGCGCCGTCACCGGCCCATAGCGCTTGACCACGTTCTTCAGATCCACCGCGGCTGTCATTGACGCATCCATACCCCCGAAACTATGTGGAAAGGATAGCCCATCGTGTTTCGGGTGGTATATACCCCCAGAGAGGTATCATGCGTGCGCAACCCAACTGCGCCGAGGAGGCCCTGGGTGAAGCCGTCCGGCGCCTGGCGCGGCCGGGTTTCGAAAGCGCGCTCTGGGCCTGGTTTCACCGGGCCGTTGCCCCGGACAATCTGATCGTGCTGGCCTATCGTGACGGGGTTGCGCCACAGGTGCTGTTCCGGCACTCGGCCCCGGGCAGTCCGGTCTTCGGTCAGCTGGAAAGCACCTATCTGGGCGGGGCCTACCTGCTTGACCCCTTTCACGCCCTTCACCTGGCGCGGGCACCGGCCGGACTTTACCGACTGTCGGACGTCGCCCCCGACGCCTTCCAGCGCAGCCGCTACTTCAACGACTATTACCGCCAGACCACGCTGGTCGACGAGCTGACCTTCGTGGCCTATCCGTCACCCGGCGTTACCTTGAACCTCTGTCTCGGTCGGGATGGCCAGTCGCTTCGGGCTTTCGAGGCGCGCGCCATCGAGACCTGCCAAAGGATTGCCCCGATCGTCCTGGCGCTTGCCGAGGGGCATTGGTCCGGGCTTTCGGCGGCAGGAGTAGCCCCCGAGGCGGTTGCCGGAAAGATCCGGGACCGCCTGGCCGATGCCGGCATTCGCCTGACCCCCCGCCAGGCAGATGTGGCGCTGTTGATCCTCCAGGGCCATTCGTCTGCCTCCATCGCGCTGCAACTTCAGGTCAGTCCGCAGACCGTCAAGGTGTTTCGCCGCCAGCTTTATGCGCGCTGCGGCCTGTCCAGCCAGGCTGAACTGTTCGGCCTGCTCATGCCTCTTCTCGGAGCGCCGCAGGAGCCGGAGCCGGTCGAGGCCCGGTTTCGCGAGTGAAGTGTGGCCCGCGAGCGTCCGCGGCGTGAACCTGACTCTGCCATGGCTGGGCAAGGAAACCTTATCGCCCCGCGACGTTGTCTTGGCAGAGCGCCTGCGTCGCACAGGAGGCTGGCAAAGAAGCGCCCGCTGTCGATGACCGGACAGCCGAAGGGCGGGAAGCTCGACCTATCCCTGCGGGCTTCGCAATGCCGTCACGCTGGAGGCCGGCACTTCGATCCCGCCGCGCAGGACCAGTGTGGTTCCCGTGCTGCTGCCCTTTGCCTCGACGATGCGGGCGTAGTGTTCGACAGGTCTGGCGTCGATCCGTGTATCGCCGCGCATGCTTTCCAGCGTGATCGTGTAGGTTCCCGTCGGCAGCGGCGCGCCGTCGATTCCGGCGCCAAGCCACTGGTAAGGCTCGATGCTGACGGGGATCTCCTCGCGAGAGACCAGCCTGCCGGCACTGTCACGCACCACGAGTACCGCCCGGTCTGATCCGACGGCGGGATTGGGCGAAAGGGTTATCGGGCTCCCTTCGTACAGCACCGGCGCATTGGATCTGGCTTCCTTGCCGACCCAGCCGGCCATCTCTGCCAGGCCCAGCTGCTGGAACTTGCTTTGCAGATCGGCAAGCAGCTGGTTGGTCCGCACCTGCTGTTCGACCCCCGAGAAGGTCGCCAGCTGCACCGCGTAGTCCGCGGAATCGATCGGTTTCAAGGGATCCTGGTTCTGCATCTGCACCGTCAGCATGCGCAGGAAGGTATTGAAGTCCGATGTGATCTTCGACGGCGCCGCGGACTGCTGCGCGACATACATCGAAGAGCTGACGGTTGAGATGTCCATTCCGGCCTCACAATCTGAGATCAAGGGTTTCCCCGAGGAGATGACGCATCGGGGTTTGGGTGGGGGGTTCGTCCTCCGGCACCGCCGAGGCGCCGATTCCGCGATCCTCGTGTCCGGCTCTGGTCAGGCGGTCTTCGCCGTCATGCGCGAAATCGATGCTTGATCCGGAGAAGCCGGCGTTGCGGATCGCTTCTGCAAGGTCTCCGGCATGACGCCGGAAAAGATCCAGCGTCTCAGGTCGCTCGACCGTGATGATGACGACCAGTCGGTCCGGATCCGCTGCGTCCGGCTTCATCCGCAACCGGACCCGGCCCAGTTCGGCGGGCGCCAGCGCAAGCTCGGTGACACCGCCGGAACCATGGGACAGGACGGCTGCGAGTTGCACCCCCACATGCGACAAGAGGTGCGGGGCAAGATCGACCTTCGCGCCGGAGGGGCTTGCCTGACCGGGGGAAGATACCATCACAGCCACGGCCGTCTGTTCCTCGGGGGCATCGCTGCGGCCAGGCGATGGGTCGGGCCATGATTCCACCAGCATCCCGACCACATGGTTGACCGGGCGTCCATCGGCTGACCGCACTGCCGGGCGGATAGCGGCAAGGGCTTCTGGTGGTTCGGGGATGATCCCCGATGCGCCTGCGGTGATCGGAGCGACCGGCCAAGGCCCCGGATCGACAGAAACATGACCAGAAACTGTTACCGGGCCCGCCATGCCGGTTTGAAGGACCGCCACGGGAACGGCCGGATCATCCTCGGGCGAATTCGAGGCGGGAGGGAACGGACCGGCCGCATGGTCACGGGTCGTGTCGAGGAAAGCACGCTCCCAGATGCTGCCGGACCTCCGGCCCCCGTACGCTGTTCGATCGGGATCGAACGCCTGAGCGGCAGGAGGGGTCTGATCCGACTCGGACGGCAGCGTCGGACCTGTCTGGTCCGCCCCGGTCTGCCGGAACGCGGAAGCCGGTATCGGATGGGCGGGCAGGTCCTCCGCAAGGTCCGGCCGTGGCCCGAAGGTGCTGGGCGTGGGACGGTGCGTCGGCGCATCGCCGGACCCGACCTTCAACGGATTGGGGGTGGCGGCATCTGTTTCAGATCCGGCCGCGGATCCCGCTCCGGTCAGGAGCTCGGCCGGCTCGGCCGGCTCGACAGGTTTCGGCAGGTTGGCGGCAGCGTCCTCGTTTTCAGCTGCCCCACGCCGGAAGTGGAAGGCGGCTGTCGCGACATCTGCGCCGCCGGCGGGAATCACAACAAGGGATGTGGCATCCGGCCCGGCTTCGCCTGCGGGTGTTCCCGGGACAGAACCAGCACTTTGCGTCGGTCGAGAGTCCGCCACAGGCGATGGCCCTGTGAATTCCGGTGCGGCAGTGCGGCCACCTGCCATGGAAAGAGGAGTGTCGGGGGTCCAGTCCGAACCGGGTGGCGAAGCGGGAACAAGCTCCGACCACGGATCCGCCGCTGCCGCAGAAAGCATCGTTCCTTCGGTGTCCGGCCTGGTCGGGCCGGCCTGCCGTCCGACGGCACCTGCATCAGCAGCGATGGGCAACAGTGCCTGCCATGGACCCGCCCAACCGATGGGCAGACAACCCGTCTGGTCGGCAACGGCGGAGTTCAGAGCGCACCTTTCCGGGTCGGATCCGCTGCCAAGGGTCGATCTGACGAAGAGGCGTTCGTTCCGGAATGGGACACCAGGGGGGCTCGCCTCGGCCCCGTCGGGCGACTGGCTGGCGTGAAGGGGGTCCGTGACCGGTTCCGAAAGCGTGAAGGCAAACCCGCGGCCCGTCGGTGCGGCGGGCATCGGCCCGATGTCACTGACAGGAACGGTGATCGATGCGATTGAAACTGCGTTCTGCATGGGTCCACGACATCTGCCGCTGCCAGACCGTTATCCGGTGCAGAAGTTACCCATTCTTTACCCGCATCCCTGATCCTTGCGGAAAATTCGACCCTTCTGGAGCATGCGATGGACGTATCCTCGGTAAAGATCCCGGCGCCGGCGCGCATCGATCTGCTTATGACCAAGGCACGGGAACTGGAGGCGACATTCCTGTCCGAGATGTTGGGACATTCCGGTCTTGGCGCGATGGAGGGGGCTTTCGGCGGCGGGGCGGGCGAGACACAGTTTGCCTCGTTCCTGCGGCAAGAGCAGGCAAGACTGATCGTGCAGAGTGGAGGAATCGGGCTGGCCGAAATGATCTTCAAGGCGATGACGGAGGCCGAGAATGGACAGGCTTGAAGCCCTGCTGGATGAGGTCGCAGAGGCCTTGACCACTGGCGACTTTGCGGCCCTGACGCGGCTGGCGCCCCAGATCGACTCCAGCAGCATCCCGGGCGGCGATGCGCGGTTGGCGGAATCGGTACTTGCCAAGGCCCAGCGGAACGCGCGGCTGATCGAGGCGGCAAGCCGCGGGGTCCGCGCCGCCCGCTTGCGGATGAGCGAGATCACGAGGGGTCCGGAACTGAACACCTACAACGCGCGCGGGCAGAAGGCGCCAGTTCCCATCGAGGGTCCCGGGCGTACGCATCGCGTTTGACGGGCCCCGGTCGGAGGGCACCGACCCAACCGCCAGGCAGAGCAGGACAGCCTGTGCCGTCTCAGACCGGGAGGAGTTCCAGCGCGACGCCTTGTCCGACCCCGACACACAGTGTCGCCAGAGCGGACTTGCCCCTGCCTTCCGCAAGACGCCGCGCGGCCGTCGCGGCAATGCGGGCACCGGACATGCCCAGTGGATGGCCCATGCTGATGCCCCCGCCCTGCGCGTTGACTCTGGGATCGGCGTCCTCCAGTCCCCAGGCGCGGGTGCAGGCCAGGACCTGGGCGGCGAAAGCCTCGTTCAGTTCGATCACGTCCTGTTCGGCCGGCGGGCGCACTCCGGCGGAGACCAGCCGCTCGACAGCCGCAATCGGACCGATGCCCATGACGCGCGGGGCAACTCCGGCGGATGCTGCGCGACCGATCCGGGCCAGGGGTGTCAGGCCAGCCCGTTGCAGACCCCGGGCCGAGGCCAGCAGCACAGCGGCGGCCCCGTCGTTGACGCCGGCGGAATTGCCTGCCGTCACCGTCCCGTTGGCGCGGAACGGGGTTGGCAGGGCTGCCAGACGGTCTGCCGATGTGGCGCGGGGATGTTCGTCCGTGTCGATGACGGCTTCGCCGGACCGCCAGCGGAGGGTCACGGGCAGGATGTCGGCGCGATGCCAGTCCGCATCGTAGCGCTGTTGCGAGCGCAGCGCGTAGCCGTCCTGGTCGGCCCGGCTGATCGCGTGATCCGCAGCCACGTTCTCGGCCGTCTCGGGCATCGAATCGATTCCGTAAAGATCCGCAATCCGCTGGTTCACGAACCGCCAGCCGATGGTCGTGTCGTGGATTTCCGTCTTCCGGGCAAAGGCGGATTCGGCCTTGGGCATCACGAAGGGCGCGCGGCTCATGCTTTCGACGCCGCCTGCGATGACCAGATCGGCCCCGTCGCGGATCGCGCGGGCCCCGGCGATGACTGCATCCAGGCCTGAAGCGCAAAGCCGGTTGACGGTGAGGGCGGGAACGGTTTCCGGCAGCCGCGACAACAGCACGGCCATGCGGGCGACATTGCGGTTGTCCTCGCCCGCCTGGTTGGCGCAGCCGAAGATCACCTCGTCCACCGGCAGACCCGGGTAAAGGTCAAGCAGGCCGTCGATCACCAGCGCGGCCATGTCGTCGGGGCGAAGGCTGGCCAGGACCCCGCCGTAGCGACCGATCGGCGTGCGGCGCATGGTGCAGAGGAAGACGTCTCGGGTCATGCTGGAACAAGTTCTGGTGCGGGCAGATAGCGTCCACGCAGATGCGCGGGCGCAGCGCCTTCAAGGCGGGCCAATTCGGCGATGATCCTGTCGGTGCCCTGCGCCTCGAGGCACTCGAAGGGCCCGCGCGGCAGGTTCAGCCCAAGCTTCATGGCGGTGTCGATCCCTTCGCGCGTTGTGCCGCCCTCTGCCAGCAGCCAGGCGGCCTCGTTGGCCAGCGTCGCTTCGATCCGCAGGACAATGGCATCGGCGTCGCCGGGAGGAGAGCCGGGCTGGTCGGGAAAGACGAAGCCCTTGCCTGTCTTGCGTCCGAGATTGCCGCTGGCCGCCTGCGCCCGCAGGGCTGCAAAGACGTGGTAACGCGGGTGCCCGCCCATCGCACGGTTCAGCCCTTCGGTCGCGGCAAGGTTGATGTCGGCGCCGACAAGGTCGATCAGCGAGAACGGACCCAACCTGTAGCCCGCCGCCAGCATCGCGGCGTCCATCGCGGCGGCTGAGCGTCCTTCTTCAAGCAGGGCCAGCGCCTCGCCATAGAAGGGCCGCGCGCAGCGGTTGACGATGAAGCCGGGGCGGTCCGGGCAGTCGATGAGCGTCTTGCCGACAGGCTTCATGAGCGCCCGCACCTGCGGCAGAACCCAAGGGGCAGTGTCGGCATGGGCCACCAGTTCCACCAGTTTCATCGCCGGGGCCGGGTTGAAGAAATGCAGACCGACAAGGCGCCCGGGACAGGCAAGACCCTCTGCCATCTGCGCGATCGGCAGCGACGAGGTGTTGCTGGCCAGGATGGAATCCGGCGCAATCACCCGTTCCAGCGCCGAGAAGATCGCCCGCTTGACGGGCAGATCCTCGACCACGGCCTCGATGGCCAGCGCGACAGGGGCCATCCGGGCAGGGCCATCGACCACCCGGACCCGCGAAAGAATTGCGATGCTGTCCGTCTCGGTCAGCTTTCCGGCCTGAACCCGTGACGCGAGGGCGGCGGCCAGCCGGTGATTGGCGCTGGCGCAGGCCGGTGCCTGGCTGTCGGTCGCCAGCACCTGATAGCCGGCCGATGCGAAGACCTGGACGATCCCGATTCCCATCGTGCCAAGACCGATGACGCCGATGGCTGTCGGATCCATGCGTCTCACCTGTCCTGGAACTCGGGCTTGCGACGCGCGCGGAAGGCCTGGATGCCTTCCTGCTTGTCGGCCGAGGACAGCAGTGCCTCGAAGCCTGCCCGTTCTTCGGTGAAGGCAAGGGATGCCTCGGCGCCCGCGACAAGGGCCACCTTGGCCGCCCTCAGCGCCAGGGGCGCGCGGTCGGCCAGCCGGGCGGTCAGAGCCGCGCCTTCGGCGATGGCATCCGGCGCACGATGCGAGGCGATGCCCCATGCGAAGGCGGTATCCGCATCCATGATCTCTCCGGTCAGGACCATCCGGGCCGCGCGGGCCGGACCGATCCGGGACAGCAGCCGCTGGCCGCCACCCGCGCCGGGGATCAGGCCGAGGTTGGTCTCGGGAAGCCCGAGGCGGGCAGTGTCGCCGACAACCATCAGGTCGGCCATCAAGGCAAGCTCCAGCCCTCCGCCCAGCGCAAAGCCTTCGATGGCCGCGACCATGGGTTTCGGGAAGGCGCGGATCGCCGCCCAATGGGCCTTGCGTGGGTCGGTCGCTGCCTCGGCCGCGGTTCTGGTCTCGATCTCGGCGATGTCCGCCCCGGCCGCGAAATTGCCCCCGGCGCCCTGAAGCAGGACCGCCCGACAGGAGGGTCGGTCGGCAAGGCGTTCCAGGCTTGCAGCAAGATCGCCCAGCAACGCCGTGTCCAGCGCATTGCGCGCCGCCGGCCGGTTCAGCACCAGCCGCACCCAGGCGCCTTCGTCGATCTCCAGCAGATGATCCATGACCGCAGCATGAGACAAGGCGGAAAATTTTCAAGCATAAAAGTTTTAAGCTTGAAATTCATCGCCGACCTGCGACACTTCCGGACAAAGGGGAGCACCGGGTGATGAAGATACTCTGCCTCGGCGGCGGGCCGGCCGGTCTTTACTTCGCGATCTCGATGAAGCTGCGCGATCCGTCGCATGACGTCACCGTGCTGGAGCGGAACCGCGCGAACGACACCTTCGGCTGGGGCGTCGTCCTGTCCGAGGAGGCGCTGGCCCGGATGCAGAAGAACGATCCCGTCTCGACCGAGGTGATCCGGTCCAGTTTTGCCTACTGGGACGATATTGCCGTGGTCCATGACGGTGTGCGCACCGTGTCGGGGGGGCATGGTTTTGCCGGGATCGGCCGCAAGGCGATGCTGATCCTGTTGCAGGCCCGCGCACGGGACCTGGGTGTGAGGCTGGAGTTCGAGACGACCTTCCGGTCCGCCGAGGACTATCGCCGGGAATATGATCTCGTTGTCGGCTGTGACGGGATCAACAGCCTGGTCCGGCAGGAATATGCCGAAGTCTTTCGTCCCGACATCGACACCCGGCGCTGCAAGTTCGTATGGCTTGGCACGCACCAGAAATTCGACGACGCCTTCACCTTCATCTTCGAAAAGACCGAACATGGCTGGGTCTGGGCCCATGTCTACCAGTTCGACGACAACACCGCGACCTTCATCGTCGAGACCCTGCCCGAGACCTGGGACCGCCTCGGCTTTGCCGGGATGAGCAAGGAGGAAACGGTCGAGACCTGCCGCAGGATATTCGAGCGGCATCTCGGCGGGCACGACCTGATGTCGAATGCGGCCCATCTGCGCGGCTCGGCGGTCTGGATCCAGTTCCCCCGGGTGATCTGCGAGAAGTGGTATCACCAGAACGTGGTCCTGATGGGCGACGCTGCGGCGACCGGGCATTTCTCGATCGGTTCGGGGACCCGGCTGGCCTTCGACAGCGCGATCGCGCTGGCTGACTATCTGCACTCCGAGGCCAGCATGGAGGACGCCTTCCGCCGCTATCAGGAGGAGCGGCGGGTCGAGGTGCTGCGCCTGCAATCGGCGGCGCGGAACAGCCTGGAATGGTTCGAAGAGGTCGAGCGTTACCTCGACATGCCGCCGATCCAGTTCGCCTATTCGCTGCTGACCCGCTCGCAGCGGATCAGCCATGAAAACCTGCGGATGCGCGACCCCGACTGGCTCAGCGCGGCGGAAGACTGGTTCCAGGAACAGGCGGGCGGCCGCAAGGGAAGCCGACCGATGTTCGCGCCTTACCGGCTGCGCGACATGACGCTGAAGAACCGCATCGTCGTATCCCCGATGGCGCAATACAAGGCGGTGGACGGCTGCCCGACCGACTGGCATCTGGTTCACTACGCCGAACGGGCCAAGGGCGGGGCCGGGCTGGTCTATACCGAGATGACCTGCGTCAGCCCCGAGGGGCGCATCACGCCCGGCTGCCCCGGCCTGTACGCGCCCGAACACGAGGCCGCCTGGAAACGGCTGGCGGACTTCATCCATGCCGAAACGGATGCCAGATTCTGCATCCAGATCGGCCATGCGGGGCGCAAGGGCTCGACCTGCGTGCCATGGGAGGGCGGCATCGACCGCCCGCTTGCTGCGGGCAACTGGCCGATCCTGTCGGCCTCGGCCATCCCCTACCGGACCGACAATGCGGTGCCGAAGGCAATGGATGCGGACGACCTGGAGCGGGTGAAGGGCCAGTTCGTCGCCGCCGCGCGGATGGCCGACCGCGCAGGGGCCGACATGATCGAGCTGCACGCCGCGCATGGCTATCTTCTGGCCAGCTTCATCAGTCCCGTGACCAATCACCGGACCGATGCCTATGGCGGCAGCCTGGAAAACCGCATGAACTATCCGCTGGCGGTGTTCCGGGCCATGCGCGAGGTCTGGCCTGCGCAAAAGCCGATGTCGGTGCGCATTTCTGCATGCGACTGGATCGCGGGCGGAGTTACGCCGCAAGAGGCCGTCGCCATCGGCCGGCAGTTCGCCGAGGCAGGGGCGGACATCATTGACGTCTCCTCCGGGCAGACCGACCCGGCCGAACGTCCGATCTACGGGCGCATGTTCCAGACCCCGTTCAGCGACCGCATTCGCAACGAGGCGGGCCTGGCCACGATGACGGTGGGCAACATCACCGACTGGGATCAGGTGAACGGCATCCTGATGGCGGGCCGGGCGGATCTGGTCATGCTGGCGCGGATGCATCTGGCCGATCCCTACTGGACGCTGCATGCCGCCGCCGAACAGGGCGAAACCGAGGTTGACTGGCCCGCACCCTATCGCGGCGGCCGCGACCTGCTGGTCAGGTTGCGCCAGCGGCAACAGGAGGTGATCCGCGCATGACGGTCTCCGGGCTTGATCCACGCTGCGGGCGCGTGCTGATCACCGGTGGCGGCACCGGGGTCGGGGCGGACCTTGCGCGCGGTTTCGCCGAAGCCGGGGCCGAGGTGGTGATCTGCGGCCGCCGCGAAGCTCCGCTGCGCAAGGTTGCCGACGCGACCGGGGCGCACATCGTTCTGGCCGACGTCAGCGACGAGGCCCGTGTGCAACGCCTTTTCGCCGAGGCCGGTCGCTGCGACGTGGTGATCGCCAATGCCGGGGCCGCGACCAGCGCCCCATTTGGCAGGACGACGCTGGAAGACTGGAACGCGATGATCGCGGTCAACCTGACCGGCGTCTTCCTGACCTTTCGCGCCGGGCTAGCACAGTTCGGCGACTGGGGGCGGCTGATTGCCGTGGCCTCGACCGCCGGGCTGAAGGGTTATCCCTACGTCGCGCCCTATGCGGCCGCCAAGCACGGCGTGGTGGGACTGGTGCGGTCACTTGCTCTGGAGGTCGCGCGCAAGGCCGTCACGGTCAATGCGCTTTGCCCCGGCTTTCTCGACACCGAGATGACCGACCGCTCGGTCGAAACCATTGTCGGCAAGACCGGCATGACACCCGAAGCCGCGCGGCAGACTCTGGCCGATCATAACCCGCAGCGACGCCTGATCCAGCCCGCCGAGGTAACGTCGGCCGCGCTCTGGCTTTGCAGCGCCGGGACCGAGGGCATCAATGGGCAGACGCTTGCCATCGCAGGGGGAGAGGCATGAGCGAGGGATCGAAACGCCGCCTCAAGCTGTGGGTCCGGCTTCTGTCCGTCACCCGCACCGCCGAGGCCGAGCTGCGGGAATACCTGCGGGTGCGGCACGGCTCTACCCTGCCCCGTTTCGACGTGATGGCCGCCCTCTACCGCCGCCGCGATCCGGTCAGCATGAGCGAGTTGAGCCGGATGCTGCTGGTCTCGAACGGCAATGTGACGGCGGTGGTGGACCGGCTTGAGGCGGATGGCCTGGTCGTGCGGCGACCGTCCGAAAGCGACCGGCGCACCGTGCATGTCTCGCTTACGCCCGAGGGGCTCGCGCATTTCGAGACACTCGCGCGGGATCATGAGGCCGAGGTGGCCCGGATCTTTGCCGGGCTGAGCGACGCCGATGTGGAGACATTGACCGAAATCCTGAAGAGGGCGGCGAAACGATGAGCCTTCTGACCCGCACCGCGCTTGCCGACCTGAAACCGCTGCATTTTCTGTGGGAGGTGCGGGACCGGATCGGCATCCTCAGGCTGAACCGCCCGGATCGGAAGAACCCGCTGACCTTCGACAGCTATGCCGAACTGCGCGACCTGTTCCGCGCCCTGCCCCATGCGACGGATGTCGATGTGGTGGTGCTGGGCTCGAACGGCGGCAATTTCTGTTCCGGCGGGGATGTGCACGACATCATCGGCCCGCTGGTCGGAATGGAGATGACAGATATCCTCGCCTTCACCCGGATGACCGGAGACCTGGTCAAGGCGATGATCGGCTGCGGCAGGCCGGTGATCGCGGCGGTGGACGGCATCGCGGTGGGGGCGGGCGCGATCCTGGCCATGGCCTCGGATCTGCGGCTGGCCACGCCCGACGCAAGATGCGCCTTCCTGTTCACACGCGTCGGGCTTGCCGGCTGCGACATGGGGGCCTGTGCGATGCTGCCGCGGATCATCGGGCAGGGCCGGGCGGCCGAACTTCTATACACCGGACGGGTCATGACGGCGGCAGAGGGCCATGCCTGGGGCTTCTGGAATGCGCTGCACCCGACCGAGGGGCTGGACGACGCCGCGATGGCCTTGGCCCGGCAACTGGCGGCGGGGCCGACCTTCGCGCAGGGGATCACCAAGACCCAGCTGAACCAGGAATGGAACATGGGGCTGGAACAGGCGATCGAGGCCGAGGCGCAGGCCCAGGCGATCTGCATGCAGACGAAGGACTTTGAACGGGCCTATCGGGCCTTCGTGGCGAAGGAAAAGCCGGTGTTCGAGGGGAACTGACCGCATGGCAGGGGACGTGGACCGCAGCTTCCTGGATTGGCCGTTCTTCGAGCCGCAGCACCGCGATCTGGCCGCAAGGCTGGAGGCCTGGTGCGCCGCCAACCTGCCCGTCCCGCATGACGATGTGGACGCCGCCTGCCGGACTCTGGTTGCGATGCTTGGCGCTGGCGGCTGGCTGCGCCACACGGGGGCGTCCGAAGGAGAGCGGCTGGACGTCCGGACGCTTTGCCTGATCCGCGAGACGCTGGCCCGCCACGATGCCCTTGCGGATTTCGCCTTTGCCATGCAGGGCCTGGGCATGGGTGCCGTCTCGCTGTTCGGGACAGACGCGCAGCGGGCCTGGCTGGACCGGACCCGGTCCGGCGCGGCAATCGCCGCCTTTGCCCTGACCGAGCCGGCGTCGGGCTCGGATGTCGCTGCCACTTCGACCATGGCCGAAAAGGTCGCGGGCGGCTGGCGCCTGAACGGGACCAAGACCTATATCTCGAACGGTGGCATCGCCGATATCCATGTCATCTTCGCCCGCACGGGCGAGGCCCCCGGCGCGCGCGGGTTGTCAGCCTTCCTGATGCCCGCGGATGTCCCGGGTCTGACCGTGACCGAGCGGATCGAGGTCATGGCGCCGCATCCCCTGGCCACGCTGCAACTGACCGATGCGCAACTGCCCGATGCCGCGCTGATCGGTCGTGCCGGTGACGGCTTCAAGCTGGCGATGTCGGTGCTGGATGTCTTCCGCTCGACCGTCGGCGCCGCGGCGCTGGGCCTGGCACGCCGCGCGCTGCAAGAGGCCCTTGCCCGCAGCGCCGCGCGCCGGATCCAGGGCGAGCCGCTGGCCGCCTTGCAGATGGTGCAGGGGCACCTTGCAGACATGGCGCTGAAGGTCGATGCGGCGGCCCTGCTGGTCTATCGCGCCGCCTGGACCAAGGATCAGGGCACTGCCCGGATCAGTCGGGAGGCCGCGATGGCCAAGCTTTACGCGACCGAAGCCGCGCAGGAGGTCATCGACATGGCAGTCCAGCTGCACGGCGGCGACGGGGTGCGACACGGGGTGAAGGTCGAAGAGCTTTACCGCGAGATCCGCGCCCTGCGTATCTATGAAGGGGCCAGCGACGTGCAGCGCGTCGTGATTGCTCGCAGCGTTCTGGGCGGGTGACAGCATGACCTATGCCCGCAGCATCCGCGTCGAGTTCAACCACTGCGATCCCGCCGGCATTGTCTTTTACCCGCGCTATTTCGAGATGATGAACTCGGTCATCGAGAATTTCTTCCGCGACGTGGCCGGATGCACCTTCGGGCAGATGACGGCCAGCCGCACAGGCGTGCCGACCGTGGCCATCGAGACGGTGTTCCACGCCCCCTCGCGTCTGGACGACATGCTGGACTGGCACCTGTCGGTGACCAGGTTGGGCCGCAGTTCCGCAGGCCTTGCCCTGCGGGCGCATGGCGCGGGCGAGCTTCGGCTTTCGGCAAGCCTGACCCTGGTCCACGTCAACGAAACGGGTCGCCCAAGGTCCTGGCCACAGGACCTGCGCGACCGCATCGCAGCTTTCCAGGAGACGACATGAGCATCACGATCCTGCATCCGCCGGCCTGGAAACCGGCAAAAGGCTATGCCAACGGGGCGACCGCGCGGGGGCGGATGGTCCTGACCGGCGGGCTGATCGGCTGGAACGCGGACTGTCAGTTCGAGACCGACACCTTCCTTGGCCAGGTCGAACAGACCCTGCGCAACGTCGTTGCCGTTCTGGCCGAAGGCGGCGCAGGTCCCGAGCATCTGGTGCGGCTAACCTGGTACATCACCGACAAGGACGCCTATCTGGCCGATCCCAAGGCGCTGGGCCGCATCTACCGCGAGATCATCGGCCGCCACTACCCGCCGATGGCCGTGGTCCAGGTCGTCGCCTTGATCGAGGACCGCGCCAAGGTCGAGATCGAGGCCACGGCCATCGTTCCCGACTGAGGCACCGTTTCCCGGCGGGACCGGGACCGCGCGTAAGGAGCCGCCATGCTTGGACCAACCGGACACCTTGACAGTTTCACCCGCGACCGGCTTCCCGCCCCGCAGGACTGGCCGCCGATCGATCTGACCGGCTTCGACTACCCCGAGATGCTGAATGTCGCGGTCGAGCTGACCGACCGCATGGTCGCTCAGGGGTTCGGTGATCATGTTGCCCTGATCGGCAATGGCCGCAGCCGGACCTACAAGGAACTGACCGACTGGACCAACCGGATCGCGCATGTCCTGATCGAGGACTACGGGGTCAAGCCCGGAAACCGCGTTCTGATCCGCTCGGCGAACAACCCGGCCATGGTGGCCTGCTGGCTGGCGGCCACCAAGGCCGGGGCGGTGGTGGTGAACACAATGCCGATGCTGCGCGCGGGCGAGCTGGCGAAGATCGTGGACAAGGCCGAGATCAGTCATGCGCTCTGCGATACCCGGCTGATGGAAGAGCTTGTCCTTTGCGCCAAGGACAGCCGGTTCCTGACGACCGTTGTCGGCTTTGACGGCACCGCCAATCATGACGCCGAACTCGACCGCCGCGCACTGAAGAAGCCGGTCCGGTTCGAGGCCGTCCTTACCGGACGCGACGACGTGGCGCTTCTGGGCTTCACCTCTGGCACCACCGGCGAACCGAAGGCGACGATGCATTTCCACCGCGACCTCCTGGTCATTGCCGACGGCTACGCGCGTGAAGTGCTGCGCATGACGCCGGAGGACGTGTTCATCGGCAGCCCTCCGCTTGCCTTCACCTTCGGTCTTGGCGGTCTGGCCGTCTTCCCGCTGCGGTTCGGCGCGGCCGCGGCGCTGTTGGAGCAGGCCTCGCCGCCGAACATTGTGGCGATGATCGAAGAACATCGAGCCACAATCTGTTTCACCGCGCCGACAGCCTATCGCGTCATGCTGAAAGCCATTGACGAGGGCGCCGACCTCTCCTCGTTGCGGGCCGCCGTCTCGGCAGGCGAGACGCTGCCCGCCCCGGTTTACGAGGAATGGCGCGCCAAGACCGGCAAGGCGATGCTGGACGGGATCGGCGCGACCGAGATGCTGCACATCTTCATCAGTAACCGGTTCGACGATAACCGGCCCGGCTGCACCGGAAGGCCCGTGAGGGGCTATGAGGCCCGGATCCTGGGTGAGGAGATGGTCGAGAAACCCCGGGGCGAGGTCGGCCGCCTTGCCGTGCGCGGCCCGACGGGGTGCCGCTACCTCGCCGATGCCCGCCAGCGCGACTATGTGCAGGGCGGCTGGAACCTGACCGGGGATGCCTTCTGGCAAGACGAGGACGGCTACTTCCACTTCGCCGCCCGCACCGACGACATGATCCTGTCCGCCGGCTACAACATCGCCGGACCCGAGGTCGAGGCGGCGCTGCTTCAGCACCCGGCGGTTCTGGAATGCGCGGTCGTCGGCGTCCCCGACGCAGAACGCGGCCAGATCGTCCAGGCCCATGTCGTGCTTGCGCCCGGGCAACAGGGCGACGCACTGATGGTCAGGACGCTGCAGGACCATGTGAAACGGGTCATTGCCCCGTTCAAATACCCGCGCAGCGTGGTCTTTGCCGAGGCGCTGCCCAAGACCCCCACAGGCAAGATCCAGCGGTTTCAACTGCGCCGCGCTGCGACCGGCCCGTCCTGAATCCACAGGCAAGGCTGCTTGAAGACGGCAGGATTCGATCAGAAGTCATTCAAATGCCGGGCATTTGCCTTTGCCAGGTTAGGAAATGATTAGGCGCTTTGCGGCTTGATGGTCCTCGCGCCTCATGACGGGGCGGCGCTTCCGGTCACCCGGCGGCATGGACAGAACGCCACAACTGCCACGATCCGTGGCTTTTCCGGCCGTGAAACCTGCGGCCTTGCAGCAAGGACTGAAACATGTCGTCGATTCTGACCAATACCAGCGCAATGGTGGCCCTCCAGACGATGAAGGGCATCAATGCCAACCTGAACAAGACGCAGGCCGACATCTCCACCGGCAAGTCGGTGGCCAGCGCCAAGGACAACGCCGCCGTCTGGGCCATCTCGAAGGTGATGGAATCCGATGTCGAGGGCTTCAAGGGCATCTCCGACAGCCTTGCGGTCGGCTCTGCCACTCTGACCGTCGCGCGCAACGCGGCGGAAACCGTGACCAAACTTCTGACCGAAATGAAGGGCAAGATCGTCGCCGCCCAGGCAGAGAACGTCGATCGGAACAAGATCCAGACGGATATCGAGGCGCTGACCAAGCAGATCGAATCCACCGTCGGTGCGGCGCAGTTCAATGGCCTGAACCTCGTCAATGGCTCGCAGACCCAGGTCAACATCCTGTCGTCGCTGGACCGCAGCCAGACCGGCGTTTCCTCCAACAACATCGAGGTGAATGCGCAGAACCTGTCCACCGGTGCCTATGTGGCAAAGGCGGCCTTCACCGGCACCACCGGCGTGTCCACCGGGGCGGATACGGCAGGATTTGCTCTGGCCGCCGGCACCGGTACCGGTGATATCGTCATCGATGGCAGCGCGGGTTTTGCCGCAGGCGACCGCCTGTCGATCACGATCGGCGGCAAGACGGCCTCATATACCTTCACGGCCGCCGATGTGGCGTCCACCACGCCGGAGGGCGTGGCGGCGGTCGGATTGAAGACTGCGATCGAAAGCCTCGGGATTGCTGGTCTGACCATCGACTATGACAGCAGCGCTCCCGGGACCCTGTCTCTCACCAATGGCGGTGCGTCGGACCTTTCGGTCAGCGCCCAGTTCAAGAACGCCAACGCAGGTGGCCTGGGGGCCCTGACAGGTCTGGATGTCACGACCGGAGCCGGCGCCCTTGCGGCTTTGGGCAACATCGAGGGGATGCTGCAGACCTCGATCGACGCCGCCGCTTCCTTCGGTTCGGCGCAGAAGCGGGTCGAGATCCAGAGCGAGTTCGTCGGCAAGCTGACCGATTCGCTCAAGACCGGCATCGGCGCCATGGTCGATACCGACATGGAGGAGGCCTCGGCCCGCCTCCAGGCGTTGCAGGTCCAGCAGCAGCTGGCCACCCAGGCGCTGTCGATCGCCAACCAGCAGCCGCAGGGCCTTCTGTCTCTGTTCCGCTAAGCACTTAGGGCCGCGGAGAATGGCCTCCGCGGCCACCTTCACCCCGACGCTTTCGAACAGATGGACACCCCATGACCTTCCACTCCGCCATAAGCTACGCTCGACCAGAGGCGCCAACGCGGTCGCAGCGCTCGGTCGAATACGATCTTCTTGCGCAGGTCACCCAGCGTCTGCGCAGCGCCTGGGCCTCCCGGACAACCGACTTTCCGGCTCTGGTGCGCGCCGTGACCGACAACATGCAGCTCTGGTCGACGCTCGCATCCGACGTCGCGCTGCCTGGCAACACGCTTCCGGCCGCCCTGCGTGCACGGCTATTCTACCTCTACGAGTTCACTGTCCACCACAGCCGCGCTGTCCTTGACGATAAGGCCAGCGTCGAAGTCCTGACGGACATCAACATGGCCGTCATGCGTGGTCTGCGTGGGGAAGGGGGCGGCAGATGAGTGGCCTTGTCCTCAAGCTTGGACCGCATGAGCGGGTGCTGATCAACGGAGCGGTGATCGAGAACGGCGACAAGCGGTCGCGCCTTGCCGTCATGACGCCAAATGCCAACATTTTGCGTCTGCGGGATGCAATCCACCCAGAACAGGTGAACACGCCAGTCCGCAGGGTCTGCTATATCGCGCAACTGGTGTTGTCCGGCGACGCAGATGCCGAAGAAGCAAAGTTGCAGCTTCTGCGCGGGATCGAGCAGCTTTCGCAGGTCTTGACTGACTATGACAGCCGCACGCAGCTCACCATCGCCAGTCGTGCGGTGATTGAGGATCAGCATTATCAGGCCCTGAAAGCCCTGCGCGCCCTGCTTCCACGAGAGGAGCGGCTCCTCGCCGCTGGTCGCGCGTGACCTTCCAGCCGCTCTTGCCATTCTCGGGCTATTCGGGCTGGACCTTCCTCAAGCGCACGATGGCCCGACAGCAGGCCGTTCAGCAGGCGCTTCCGGCACAACGGCGCGACGAGGCCTACTTCCGGGACAGGATCGGCACGGCTGATACGGCCGAGAAGCTGGTGAACGACAAGCGGCTTCTGCGCATCGCTCTCACGGCCTTCGGGCTTGAGGGCGATGTGAACAGCAAGGCATTCATCCAGAAGGTACTGGAGGGTGGTACGCTCAAGGAGGGAAGTCTCGCGAACCGGCTTGCCAACAAGCAGTATCAGAAGCTTGCAGCCGCCTTCGGCTACGGGGATTTCTCGGTTCCGCGCACGATGATCTCGACCTTTCCGGAAGAGATCCTGTCCCTGTTCAGGACACGCAGCTTCGAGAAGGACGTCGGCACTCAGAACAACACCTATCGCCTTGCCCTCAATGCCGAAAGGGAGATCTCGGATCTTGCCACCAGGTCGTCCAGCGAGAAGGCAAAGTGGTACAGTCTTCTTGCCAATCCGCCCTTGCGCGAAATGATCCAGACGGCATTCGGATTGCCGAAAAGCTTCGCGGCAATCGACCTTGACCAGCAAGTCGCAACATTGCGGGCGAAGACCGAGGCGGCCTTCGGGTCGCCGGATCTTGCGCAGTTCAACGATCCGGCAAAACTTGACGCATTGATCCGCAGGTTCGTTCTGCGATCGGAAATTCAGGACCGGGCCGGGTCAGTTTCCCCGGCTGCAACCGCGCTGGCCCTGCTCCGAAGGTGACGCGACCGGCCCCGCGCTTCACAGTCGAAGTCGCTTTCGACGGTCCCTCGCTCTCGATGCGAGCGGCGGGGATCCGAGCAACCTTTGGCCAATTTTGTCCTGGCACGGGGCTCGGATGATGTGACCGCCCCCCGACGGCATCGATGTGCCGAGGTGGGTCTGCGAGGATCCACAAAGGAGGACGGTCATGCTGGATGTTACCACTGTCGGGCTCGACCTGGCGAAGAA
>NZ_JAANHS010000029.1 GCF_011174775.1 Rhodobacter calidifons | reverse complement strand
GAAAACACCAGCACAGGCCCTCGCCGAGGAACTCGAAAAAACACCAACAACCGTTGCACTTGGAACTTGAGTTAACCAATCCTGAACGCCCGCAGACAAGCCATTGATTCCAAAAGACGCACAAAACTGTCCGCGCGCGGCGCACCTCAGAAGTCGGTTGGCGCCCCGCCCTCCTCTTTCCGCCGGGCGACGAACCGCTGCAACTCCTCCAGCTGGTCCCCCGGCATCGCCGGTGCCTCGAACTCGGCCAGGATCTGCTTGTAGATCCGATGCGCCCGCTCCACCGTCCAGACCGACCCGTCCGCGGCCCAAGCCTCATAGTTCCGCCAGTCCGACACGAAGGGCTGGTAGAAGGCCTGCTGATAGCGGTCCTGCGTGTGCTGGATGCCGAAGTAATGCCCCCCCGCGCCGACCTCCCTGATCGCCTCGAAGGCAAGGTCCTCGTCCCGCGTGGCCCAGGTCGCCTCCTCGAAATACCGCTGGATCATCTGCAGGACCTCGCAGTCCATGACGAACTTTTCGGGGCTCGCGATCAGCCCGCCCTCCAGCCAGCCCGCGGCGTGATAGACCATGTTGGTCCGGCTCTGCACGGCGGACCAGAGGCTGTTCGACGTCTCCCACATCGCCTGCCCGTCCGGCACGTTCGCCGCGCAGACGCCGGAGGCCCGCAGCGGCACGCCATAGAACCGCACCAGCTGCCCCGTCATCTGCGTCGCCCGCATGTATTCCGGGGTGCCGAAGGCGGGAGCCCCAGACTTCATGTCCACGTTCGAGGTGAAGGTCCCGATCGCCACCGGACAGCCCGGCGCGATGTATTCCAGCAGCGCCACCGCCGCCAAGGCCTCGGCAATCGACAGCGCCACCGCCCCCGACATCGTGACCGGCGCCATCGCCCCGGCCAGCGTGAAGGGCGTCACCACCACCGGTTGGCCCCGCTTGGCCATCCGCATCGCGCCGTCCAGCATCGGATAGTCGTGTTTCAGGGGCGAGACCGAGTTGATGTTGGTGTACATCCGCGGCTTCGCCTGGAACTCGGCCTCCGTCAGCCCGCCCGCGATGCGGACCATCTCCATCACGTCCTCGACCCGTTCGGCCCCCAGGCTGTAGGCGTGGACCACCTTGTCGGTCAGCGTCAGCTTTTCATACAGACAATCCAGATGCCGGACGGACGCATGGATATCCACCGGCTCCACCGGATAGCCGCCCGCGATGTGGATGCAGTTGAAATACTGCGTCAACTTCATGAATTCCTTGAACGTCTCGAAGTCGCCCGAGCGCTTGCCGCGTTCCATGTCCCAGGCGTTCGGCGGCGAGGAGACGTTCACGAACAGCATGTGCTTGCCGCCCATGATCAGCTCGTGATCAGGGTTCCGGGGGGTGATCGTGAAGGTCTCGGGCGCGCGGGCAACCATCTCCATCACGAAATCCTCGTCCATGCGGACGTTGGTCCCGTTCACGATGCAGCCCGCCTTCCGCAGATGCTCCACTGCATCCGGGTTCAGGAACTCGATCCCGATGTCGCGCAGGATGCGCATGGCGGTCTTGTGGATGCGCTGCACCCCGTCCGCATCCAGCGGCTCGACCGGAGCGTCCGGGTTCACCGGGATCCGCCAGGGCATCTGGTCGATCACCGAGCTCCCCGCGCGGACCTTCATCCCCGCCCGGCCCCCGGCACGCTTCCTGCGGACTGGTTCATCGATCATCGTTGCATCTCCGTTGCCTATATCCGAAGATGCGGAAGCGGCGCGTCGGGCGTTACCGCGTTTGCGACAAAATCACGTCGCTTTTGTTCGCGGCCCGGCTTCTTCAGCTGTTCAGGCCGGCCAGCCAGCCCGGAATCTCGCCGATGTCGCGCAGAACCGCGTCGGCATGCGGGGCAAGGTCCTCGCGCCGGGCGACCCCGGTCAGCACCGCGATCCGGCGCATTCCGGCGGCGCGGCCCGCTTCCAGATCGTGCAGGCTGTCGCCCACCATCGCCACCCGGGACGGCGACAACCCCGTTTCGCGCGCGAAGGCCAGGCACATGCCCGGCCCGGGCTTGGCCCCGTGTCCCGAGTCGTAGCCCGCGATGAAGTCGAAACAGTCGGTAATGCCGTGCCGGGACAGATGCTGCCGCGCCGGAGCCTCGGAATCGTTCGTCGCCACGCCCAGCCGCAGCCCCCTGCCCCGCAACGCCTCCAGAAGCGGCCGCAGCGGCACCGCCTCGGACATCGGCGCCAGGGCGGCGCTGGCGTCGATCCTTTCGGTCAATTTGGCCACCGTCACCCCCGGCAGTTCCGGCGCCAGCGCCGCGGCAATGTCGGCCGCCGTCGCCGCGATCACCGGGCTGTCCGGGGCAAAACTGGCGGTCGCGGGATCGAAGCCGATCGCGCGCCCCAGCCGCGCCGCATGGGCGGCGTCCCGTGCGATCCGGGTCAGAAAGCCTTCCGCCCAGCGGCCCCAGCTGACCCGGAAGTCGAACAGGGTTCCGTCCTTGTCGAACAACAGGCCATCAATCATCGCAGCCGCATCCCGGGTTCAGCGTCAGGTCCAGTGCATCTCGGCCCCGCCCGGCAAGGCCAGGCGCGCGGCCAGAGGTGCGGTGTAGGGATGACCGTGGCCATCGCAGAATGCAACCACCCAGCGGTCCTCCTGCAAGAGGAAATCCAGCACCGCCGCCTGGAACTCGGCCTCGCAGGCCCGGGCGCGCAGCTCTGCCAGACCGGCGCCCGTCGCGGCAAGGAACTGCGGAAAGATCTCGTCCTCGGCCGCGATCCAGGCCAGGGCCTGCAAGGCCAGTGTCTGCGCCATATCGGGTGTCATCCCAGCCCCATAGCCTTTCGATGCCGGCCCGGCCCGATGCCGTCGCAACCCGCTGCCCGGCATCACAGCTTTGCGAGAACGGCCCCGGCAGGACGTGTTAAAGGATTTCTTAACCTTCTTCCGGGCAGACTGTCCTGCATCACGGCGATGGACAAGACGGCAAGGAAGATGAGCGCACGGATTCTCATCGTTGACGATGTGGCAGCGAACCGGATCATCCAGCAGGCCCGGCTGTCCGTGGCCTTCTACCAGGCGCTCCTGGCCCATGACGGGGCCACCTGCCTTGCCATGGCGCAGGAACACCGGCCCGACCTGATCCTGCTTGACCTCGGCCTGCCCGACATCTCGGGGCTCGAGGTGCTCCAGCACCTGCGCCGCGACCCGGCCTGCCGCGACATCCCCGTCATCGCGCTGACCGCGACAGGTGCCGCGGCCGAACGGCTTGCGGCCTTCGCGGCCGGGGCCGACGATGTGATGGACCATCCCGCCAACGAACGGGTGCTGCTGGCCCGGCTGCGCAACCTCTTGCGCCTGAAGGCGGAAAGCGACTTTCCCGCCCCTGATGCTCTGGCGGTGCCGGGCCTGGCCGAGGCGCCCCTGGCCTTCGAGCCGCAGGCGACCATCGCGCTGGTCACGCCGCATCACCAGTCGGGCGAAGCCCTGCGTGACGCGCTGGCCGGAAAGCTGCGCGACCGGCTGGTCGTCCTGACCCGCTCCGAGGCCCTGGCCGAGATCGCCAGGCACCAGCGCCACAGCCTGCCCGAGGTCTTTGTGTTGCAGGACGACGGTCGCAATCCTTCGGCCACCCTGCGGCTTCTGTCGGAACTGAAAAGCCACCAGGCGACACGGCATGCGGCGGTCTGCGTGGTGGGGCCGGCCGGGGCGGGGGACGAGGCGGCGATGGCCTTCGACCTTGGCGCGGACGATGCGGTCGGCCCGGCCGTCTCGGCCGAGGAGCTGGTGCTGCGCACCCGCGGACTTCTGCGGCGCAAGCGGCACTCCGACCGGCAGCGGGCCCGGATGCAGGACGGCCTGCGCCTGGCGATGCGCGACCCGCTGACGGGCCTCTACAACCGCCGCTATGCCGCCCCGCAACTGTCCGCCGTGGCCGCAAGGGCGCGGGCCGAGGGGTCGCCCTTTGCGGTCATGGTGATGGACCTCGACCGTTTCAAGCAGGTGAACGACCTTTACGGCCACGCTGCGGGAGATCAGGTTCTGGTCGAGGTCGCGCGCCGGCTGACCGCCAACCTGCGCGACTGCGATGTGCTGGCGCGGATCGGCGGCGAGGAGTTCCTGGCCATCCTGCCCCGCACCGGCATGCCCCTGGCCCGCGCCGTGGCCGAACGTCTGTGCCAGGTGATGGACGACGAGCCGATCCGCCTCGCCTCGGGCGAGGCGCTGCGCGTCACCGTCTCGATCGGCGTCGCGGTGGCCGGCATGGCCGGTCCGGACAGTTTCGGGATCGAGGGTCTGGTGGAACAGGCCGACCTGGCGCTTCTGGAATCCAAGGGCGCCGGGCGGAACCAGGTCACCTATCGCCTCAGCGCGGCCTGACGCGCGCCGACCGGAGCCGCCCGCGCCGGTCAGGGGCGCGGGCGGCGCTGCAAGCCACGCTCCAGCCGGTCGGCGAAGGCCTGGCGCTCGGCGGTGGACATCTCGATCAGCCGGGTCTCGATCAGGCTGCGGCCCAGTTCCAGCCGGTCCGCGTTGCGGGTCTCGATGGCGGCAAGGGCTGCCTTCAGGGCTTCGGGATCGAAGGGTTCGGCCCGCAGCGCGGTCAGGAGGCCCGCGAATTCAGCCCGGGCCGCCTCGCGCGCGGTGCGGAATTCGCCCAGCCGTCCCATGAGGTCGCGGCGCAGCGCCCGGCGGTCCTTGTCGCTCAGCGCCTCGGTGAACGGCCCGAAGGACAGGTCGCGCGGCATGCCCTTGCGCGGACCCTCGCGCAGCCAGGCCCCCAGGACCAGTCCCGCGACCACAAGGTTCAGCCCGACCGACACCGCCAGCGCCAGCTTCAGCCAGCGCGCCCCGGACGGCGCGGGGGCGGGCGCGGGCGGACCGGGAACGGGCGGCTGTGTCGGGGCATGTTGGTCGGTCATCGCGGTCAGCCTTCGGTCGTCAGGAAATCGGCATCGGGAAAGAATTCCGCCGCATCGGCGGTGGCCCCGGTCAGGTAGTCAAGCGTGGCCGGGCTGAGATAGCCCAGCGCAAGACCGAAGACCGCCGCGGTGCCCAGCCCGGCCAGGACCGGCCCGCCCCCCAGCGCGGCGGCGATCCGGGACAACAGCCCGGGACGCACCGCCACCGGCCCGGCCTGCAACACAGGCGGCTGCGGTTGCTGCGCCAGCGCATCGGCCAGCACCCGTCGCATCAGATCGTCCGACGGCCTGGCCGGCGCCGCAGCCGCCGCCGCAAGCAGGCGGTCGAGATCATCATCCTGCATGTCCGTCATCCTCATAACCCAGGGCCTCCTTCCGGCCCGCCAACAGTGCCGCCAGCGCGCGCTTGCCGCGTGCGGTCAGACTTTCCACCGCCTCGATCCCGATCTCCATGATCGCCGCGATCTCGGGGTTGGTCATGCCTTCCAGGTGGCGCAGCACCACCGCCTGCCGCTGCCGGTCCGGCAACCGGGCCAGCGCAGCCTCCAGCGCGGCAAGCCGCCCAGCCGCTTGCAGCCGCCCCTCCGCGCCGGGGGCGGCATAGGCCACTTCGGGCGCATCCTCCAGCGCCAGCTGCCGCCGGCGACCGCGGGCGCGCTGGCGGTCGATGCACAGGTTGGTGGCGACCCGGAAGGCCCAGGTCGTCACCTTCGTCTCGCCCTGACGCCATTGCGGCGCGACCTTCCACAGCCGCAGCATGGTTTCCTGCGCCACATCCTCGGCCTCGGCCCGGTCGCCCGACAGAAGCCGCGCGGCATAGGCCAGCACGCGCGGCGTGACACGGCGGGTCAAGGCCAGCGCCGCCTGACGGTCTCCATTGGCATAGAGCACCATCAGCGCCTCGTCCGAGGTCTCGTCGCCTGCATCGAAGGCCATCGTCATCCTGCGTCAGGTCTACCCTCGCATCTGCCGCGGGAAAAGGCGTCAGTTCCGGTCGCCCTGCATCATGTGCCGGCGGCCTTCCCGGCGTTTGCCGACCTTTTCGGCGGCGGCCTGCGCTTCCGCCTTCGAGATCGCGCCGTCATTGTCGGTGTCGATCCGGGCGAAGTTCCGGGCGATCGGACCCTCGCGCATCTCGGCGGCCGACAGCGCGCCGTTGCCGTCGTCGTCCATGTTCTCGATCATCCGGGCGGCCTGACGGGCCAGCATCTGTTTCAGCAGCATCGCCTGGATCTCATCGGCGCCGAGTTGCCCATCGCCGTTGGTGTCGGCAGCGGTGAATTCGGCCGCCCGATGCGCGGCGATCTCGGCCTGGGTGATCTTGCCGTCCTTGTCCGCGTCGATGGCATCGAACATCTCGGCCAGCATCGCACCCGCCCCGCCGGCCCCGCCCATGCCACCCATGCCGCCCATGCCCCACATCCCGCCCATGCCCCGCTCGGCCATGGCAGCGGTGCCCGCCAGGGCTCCGGCAAGGGCCAGAAGGGCGACGGTGGTCTTTTGCGCTGCTTTCATCGGTTCTTCTCCTGTCTTTGGGCCGCCTGTCGGCCCGTTCTGCACCCTCACACGACCGGACGGCGCGCTTCCGTCGCGGGAAAATGCGACACGCGGACACAGGTCCGACCTTTCCCCTGTGATCCGGCCCTGGGCGGCGCTATGGTGCACGCATCCCGACCGCACCGCCGGAAAGCCGAGGACCGAGACCATGAGCCTGACCGACACGACCGCGCCGGAAGACCGCCCGCTGAAGCCCGCCCTCTGGCGCGGCTGGCGGCGGCGCTGCCCGAACTGCGGCGCCGGGCCGATGATGCGGGGCTATCTCAAGGTGCGCGATGCCTGCCCGGTCTGCGGGGAAGAGCTGCACCACCACCGCGCCGACGACGGTCCGGCCTATCTGACGATCCTGATCGTCGGCCACCTGCTCGCGCCGCTCCTGCTGTTCACCTATTCCTCCTGGCGCCCCGAACCCCTGGTGATGGCGGTCGGCTTCACCATCGGCACCGTGGCGCTGTCGCTTTACCTGCTGCCTCGGCTGAAGGGGGCGCTGGTGGCGCTGCAATGGGCGAACCGGATGCACGGCTTCGGCGCCGCGCCGCATGACTGAACCGATCCGCCCGGCGGCGACGGTCGTCCTCTGGCGCGAGGGCAGCGCCGGACCGCAGGTCCTGATGGGCCAGCGCGGCGCGGGTGCGGTGTTCATGCCGTCGAAATTCGTCTTTCCCGGCGGCCGGGTGGACCCCGAGGATCTGCTTGCCCCGCGCGAGGGGTTCCTGTCCGACGCATGCGCCCGGCGGCTTGGACTGCTGGTCCCCGAGGATGCGCCCCCGCCCGGCAGCATCGTCGCCGCCGCCCTGCGCGAATTGTCCGAGGAGACGGGCCTGAACCTTGCCGCCATGGACTGGCCCTCGCTGCGCTTCGTCTTTCGCGCGATCACGCCGCCCGGCCGCAGCCGCCGCTTCGACGCGCGCTTCCTCTTGGCCCATGCCGAGGCGCTGGACGGCGACGGCGAGGATTTCTCGGCCGCCTCGGGCGAACTTTCGCACCTGCCCTGGCTGCCCTTGCCCGAGGCCCGCGCGTTGGACCTGCCCTTCATCACCGAGGTGGTGCTGGCCGAGGTTGCGGCGTTACTGGCGGGCGGTGATCAGCCCGGCGTGCCGTTCTTCGACAATTCCGGCGCCACCCCGCAGTTCCGTCGGCTGGTCTAGCGCCCCGCCCTTTTCGACCGGCCAGATCGGATGCGGCACCGGGTCCTTGGCGCGGAACAGGAACTGCCGGAAGATCTCGGCATAGCTGCGGTAGCGGTAGCCGTCGTTGCGGCGCAGGTAATGGTCGCGGTTGGCGAAATACATCGCGGGCAGCCTGTACCAGGGCACGGCCGGGTGCATGTGGTGGACAACGTGGAAATTGTTGTTCAGGAACAACAGGCTCAGCGGCCCCCGGCTTTCGATCACGACCGTCCGCGCCCGCGCCGCCTCATGCGCGCGGTGTTCCAGGAAGGTGCGGATCTTCAACAGGCTCATGCTCAGGTAGACCGCCACCAGATAGGCCCAGACCGGCATCTGCCCCAGCGTCAGCAGCCAGGCCAGGACCAGCGCCAGCCCCGCCAGATGCAGCGCCCAGGCGAGCATGACCCGCCGGTCGCCCTTGCGCGCCAGCCGCCAGTCCGACGCCAGGAAGACCACCGTCGAGACCGCCGGGCCGATCAGGATGCGCCCCGCCAGCGTGTTGTTCAGCTGCAAGACAAGCTGCACCGGCCGGGACAGCCGCGCCCAGACGGCGGGGTCGAGATAGTTCGACTCCGGGTCGTCGTAAGGGTCGGTCAGCGCAGGGTCGAAATGGTGTTGCAGGTGCAGGTCCTTGAACCGCAGGTAGGGAACAAGGACCGTCAGGCCCGGGAACACCAGCGCCTCGGACCAGAGCTGCGACCGGAAGGGATGGCCGTGCAGCACCTCATGCGTCAGCGAGGAGAACTGCGCGATGGCAAGCGCGGCGGCGGCGATCGCCAGGACTGGGGACAGCGGCCAGAGCCAGGTGGTTGCCAGCGCCCAAAGGGCGTAGGTTGCCGCGAAGACGATCAGGGTGGGCCATTCGACGGCCCGGGTCTCGGTCTGCAAGATGGCCCTCGGTTCAGGGTAACATTGCCGTGACAGTAGCAAGTCCGCCCTCTGCCGGGAATTCGGGATATCGTAAACTTTACTCCGCAGATGTTCTTGAGAAACGACAAATGCCGGAAAAAATCGACAAACGCGACCGCGCTCAGATGTTCCGGCAGCGCCTGGCCGAGGCGATGGCCGCGCGCAAGGTCAGCCAGTCCGCGCTGGCTCGCGCCTGCGGGGTGGACCGCTCGACCATCTCGGCCCTGTTGCAGGACGGCACAAGGATGCCGAACGCCCAGCTTGCCGCCGACTGCGCCCGGGCACTGGGGATCAGTGCGGACTGGCTTCTGGGCCTGTCGGGTCGCCCCGAGCCGATTGCCGACCTGCTTGCCGCCTCGCTGTCGCTGACCGAAGCGCCCCGCGCGCTGATCGACGAACGCATCTTCGCCTGGCACCAGGAGGCGGCGGGCTACAAGATCCGCCATGTCCCTGCCACCCTGCCCGACATGCTGAAGACCCGCGCCATGGTCGAATGGGAATACGAGCCCCAGCTTGGCCGGACGGCGGAACAGGCGATCGGCGCCTTCGAGGACCGGCTGAAATGGATGCGCGGCGCGGGATCCGACTACGAGATCGCCCTGCCGATTCACGAGCTGACCGCCTTCGCCACCGCCTCGGGCTATTACGAGGGCCTCCCGGCCGATCTGCGCCAGGCCCAGCTCGACCACCTGATGGCGCTCTGCGACCAGCTTTACCCCTCGCTGCGGGTCTGCCTGTTCGACGCGCGCAAACTGTTTTCCGCCCCGGTCACCATCTTCGGGCCGCTGCTTGCGGTGATCTACCTTGGCCGGCACTACCTGGCCTTCCGCGACAGCGCCCGGATCGAGACGATCAGCCAGCACTTCGACTTTCTGGTGCGCGAGGCCGAGGTCGGCGCCCGCGACATGCCCGCACATCTGCGCGGACTTCGCGACCGCGTCCGGTGACGGCTCCTCGTCCCCGGGCCCGACCCGGCGAGGAGGGGCGAAGCCACCGACGAGCGGGGCCTAAAGCGCCGTCATGGCCGCCGTGCGATAGCCGTTGAAGTCGAAGATCTCGCGCGCGGCCTGCATCCGGTCGGCCGGAATGGCGCCCCGGTCCAGCAGCAGCCCGAACCGACCGGACGGCGTGCCGATGGCCAGCGTGCGGTAGCCGGTATCGACCCAGAGGATCCACCAGTCCTCGCCCGCGACCCTCAGCCGTCCCGGCCCCGTCACCGGCGCAAGGCCCGAGACGTTTCGCGCCACCCCGGCCAGGCAGAGCGTGCCCTCCATCCGCAGCCCGCCCGCCTCGGGCGTCAGGACCACCGAGCCCGCCCGGCAGCTTGCCCCTTCGGCCTGGAAGGTCGCAACCTGGCGCCAGGTCCCTGCGGCCTCTGCCGGCTGGAAGGCCGCAGCCGACCAGATCGGGCTGCCCTCGGCCCGGAAGGCGGTCGCCACCGGCGCCTTTGCGGCGCAGGCGGCCAGGAACAGCGCGCAGGCGAGACCTATTCGAGACACAGGGTCACCCGGGCACCGTTATCCTGGAGGATCTCGTTGCAGCCATACATCGGCTTGTAGGGCGAACAGGTGCCGGACCTGGCCAGACAGACCCCGTCGCACTGGCTTTCCCGCTGGCAACGTTTGCCCGCGTCCTTCGTCCGGCGCACGCAGGCGCGCTTTTCGCCCTTGCCGATCTTGTACCAGCTGCCGCCCTGCTTCTCGCAGGCGATCTGTGCCTCCGACTTGGGCGGGGCCGCAGGGACGGCCTGCTCCGGGGCAGGCGCGGCGGCCTGCGCAGGGTCCGCCGCTGCCGCCACGGGTGCCGGGCCGGCCGGAGCGACCGCCGCGG
>NZ_JAANHS010000028.1 GCF_011174775.1 Rhodobacter calidifons | reverse complement strand
GCAGCCATCAAGCGGACGCTGAAGAGCAGCACGACCTCCGTCCTCTATACCGCCGCGCAGCAGGCCGCCGACTGGGGCGCGCCGCTCGGGCCCGGCCAGACGCTGGCGCTCCGCATCTTCCAGCTCTCGAACCGCCTCGGCCGCGGCACGCCCGCGACCGTGACCCTCCAGTTCTGACGGGATTTCCCATGTCCGACACCACGACCCATCTGGGCCTGCCCTATCTCCTGGCGGCGCAGGCGCAGAAGCATGTCACGCACAACGAGGCGCTGCGCCTGCTCGACGCCATGGTCCAGCTCTCGGTCCTCGACCGGACGCGCACCGCGCCGCCGGCCAGCCCCATCGATGGCAACCGCCACCTCGTCGCCTCCGGTGCGACCGGCCTCTGGGCTGGGTGGGATCTGAACATCGCCTTCTGGGTCGACGGCGCATGGATCCGGCTTGTGCCGCGTACCGGCTGGCTGGTCTGGGTGGCGGCCGAGGGGCTGTTCCTCGTCTGGACCGGCAGCGCCTGGGAGGTCGTGGGCGAGCCGCGCGACGTCTCGGACGCCGTCTTCAGCCTCGTCAACGATGCCGATCCGACGAAGAAGGCGACCTTCTCGCTGGCGGGGATCAGCGCAGGCACTACCCGCAGCTTCACACTGCCCAACACCTCATCGGAGGTGGCGATCCTCGCGGGCACCCAGACCTTCACCGGGAACAAGACGTTTTCAGGGACGCTGACAGCATCCGGAACCGTCACGGTTTCCGCAGCGAGCGCATCGATCGGCACGGCGACGACGGCGGCGTCCTACGGGATGGGCACCGGGGCCACGACCAATGGCACCACCAAGACCGTGAACATCGGCACCGGCGGCGCGTCCGGATCAACAACGGTCGTCAACATCGGCTCGGCCACGGATGGTTCGGGTGGCACGACCATCATCAACACGCCGACTGTCACCTTCGCCAATGCCGTGACGCAGATCGGCATGCCACAGGCGAATCTGACTGCGCAGCTCTTGGGCCTCGGTGGGGCGACCGCTGACAGCTACAATCGGTTTTCGATGAACACGCCTGCCGTTCTCCTGAACAACGCAGGGGCGGGGATCGAAGCCACAGTCAACAAGGCGGCCCCGGCGAATGATGCGGCCTTTGCCTTCAAGACCGGCTTTTCTGCCCGCGCGCTGATCGGCCTCCTCGGCAACGATGATTTCAGCTTCAAGGTCAGCCCCGACGGCTCGGCCTTCTTCGACGCGATCAGGATCGACCGCACGAACGGCCAGGTGGAACTGCCGCAGCCGACAGTGTTGCCGGGTCTGAGCGCTGCACCGCCCCCGCCACCCGCAGGCAAGGCTTCAGTCTATGCCCGCAACCGTGCAGGCGCGCCGTGGATCGACGTCATGCGTCCCTCGGGTCGGGACTTCCCGCTCCAGCCGCACTTCGGGGTGAACCGCATCGCCAACTGGTCGCCCTCGACCGGCACGACGATCACCACCGAAGGCCTGCCGATCACCTCGGTCGGCACGGTATCGCACCCGACGCTCGCCGCAACGAACCTTGCTGCCAGCATGCGCCGCTGGCGTCTGACCTCGGCTGCCGTCGTGGACTCGGTGGCCGACCAGCGCTCCGCAGGCTGGGCCTGCTGGCGCGGCAATGCCGCAGGCCTCGGCGGCTGGACCTTCGTGACGCGGATTTCGCTCACGACACTGCAGGCGACCGGGATGGCGTTCTTCGGCCTCTACGGATCGACGGCGGCGCTGGCCACCACCCTCACGCTGGCGGCAGCCATCAACTGCATCGGCATCGGCTTCCAGCGCGGCACCCACACCCGCTGGCAATTGGTCGCGAATGACGGCACCGGGGCGCCGGGGGCGCCGACCCTGACCGACATGGGCGCGAGCTTTGCCATCGCGACGGGCGGCGTGCTGACCCTGTTCATCGCCGCGCCGCCGAACAGCAGTTCCGTCTGGGTGCGGGTGGTGGACGAGGTTTCAGGCGCGATCTTCGAACAGGAGATCACCGCCGACCTGCCCGCCGCGACGCAGTTCCTGTCACCCCGCCTCTTCCTCAACACAGGCGCGACGGCGGCAGCAGTCGCTTATGATTGTTCGGGGGTCTACGTGGAGACGGATTATTGAGCGTGAGCTGCATCGTTGCCGGTTTGCAGCCATTCTGGCACGTCGCAACGGAGCTTCCATGCGTCGAAGCCCTCCGCGTGCATGGGAAGTTGCCCGGGATCTGCGACCAATCGTGAGATTTTGATCGGCTGTTCCTTGACTGCTCAGTTTGTGATTTGCTTCGAAAGCGCTGCCAAGCAATCTGTAACCATGAGTGCTGGCCTTGTTTTCAAGTTTTTGAATTTGTTCGCCCGCACCCTGCGGGCCTGCGTTGTTATGGTCGGCCTCGGACTGGTGATGCTGAGTTCCGACTATTGCCCGACGGGTCAGACCGACTGCGCCATGGCGGGCATGGACATGGAAACCCAAGAAGCCGTCTGCGTTCTGGCCTGCGGTGTCCCGTTTCAATACAGCGTCGATGCTGCGCCAGTCGTCATCGGCCAAGTTTCAGTTGTGCCCGTCCCGCCGGTCGTGAGTTTTTCTGGCATCCTGACCGAGCCGGATGTGCCACCCCCCCGATCCCTTGCTTGAGACGGCGTCCCTATTTCAATCTCATCAAGGAGACCAATGATGAAAACCACACTGGCTGCTGCGGCAGTCCTGCTCGCCTTTGGCGGCGCCGCGTTTGCGGCCTCGGATTGCTGCGGCGATCTGATGGCCTGTTGCGCTGCGATGTTCGAGTGCTGTTTCTGATCTGCACTTGACCACAACAATGGGAACGCCAGCCTTCGGGCTGGCGTTTTCACGAATTGAATACCCCAGGATGATCGCCAAAGGACCGCGTGGTATCGCCGAGAGGATCGGACGTCAGGCTGCGGGATAGGACGTTAAAACCGACGTCGTCCCGTCGCGCGCGATCAGGAAAACCTCATAATCCTCGCGGTCGGTTTCATCCCCCATTCCCGGTGATGCATAGGGCATGCCGGGCACCGCAAGGCCGATGGCATCCGGGCGCTCCCTCAGCAGGCGACGAATATCGGCGGCGGGCACATGGCCCTCGATCATGTAACCCTCGATCTTGCCAGTGTGGCAGGACGTCATGCGTTGCGGAATGCCGTTGTCGAGTTTGTAGTTGATCAGCAGCCTGCCGTAGAGTTCTTCCTCGGTCACCGTGAAGCCTTCGGCGCGCAGGTGGTCCACCCATGCCGTGCAGCATTCGCAACCGGTGCCTTTGGCGACGTGGATCGGCGGCAGGGTTTGCGCCTGCAGCGGAAAGGCCGCGGCAACGCCAAGAGACACGGTGGAGAGGACTAAGCTTCGGCGGTTCAGATGCGGCATGTGAAAACTCCAGGTGCTCAGGTCAGGATGCGGCGGATCTTGGGAAGGGCGAACCGGCGGTCTTCGTGGAAGTCGATGATCGAAGCGAAGCGGCCATCGGCATGAAACAGAAAAACCCCCGCCGTGTGGTTCATCGTGTAGTCGCCGTCTCGAGGCAGTTTCTCGAATTTAGCCCGAAAACCGGCTGCGGCCTTCTCAACCTCGGGCAGCTGACCTGTCAGCCCGACGATGCGACGATCGAAGTTCGACAGATACTCGGCCAGAACGGTGGGCGTATCGCGTTCGGGATCGACGGAAATCAGCGCCACGTTCAACCGGTCAGCCTCAGGCCCGAGATCGGCCAGCCAATCCGAGATGTCGGACAGCGTGGTCGGGCACACGTCGGGGCACCAGGTAAAGCCGAAGAACACCATCGTCGGTCGTCCGATCCAGTCGGCGGGCTGCACCGGGTTGCCGCGATGGTTGGACAGGTTGAATGACATGTCGGCGACGGGCAGCGGCAACAGACCGGCACCTGGTTGCGCGCTGTTGCGGCTTTTCCACCAGCCAAGGCCGAGGGTGAACGCAAGTGCCCCCGCCGTGCCGCCCAGTCCAAGGATCACTGCCCGGCGTGTTCGCAATCCGGCCCCTCCGCACGCAGGGACAAGACCTCGACGTTGACGGTGACCTCGCCCGCCTTCTCGAAGGTCAGGGTGACGGGGAAACTGTCGCCTTCGTTCAGTGCAGTGGTCAGGCCCGTCAGCATCCCGTGATAGCCGCCCGGCGCAAGCTTGACCGACTGCCCGGCAGGCACGGGAATGGACATGGCATGCGGCATCGAAGCGATGCCATTCGTCACCACGGTTTCGTGCAGCATCGGCATCCCTGCCGCAGGGGTCGCAATCCCGATCAGCGCATCGTCGGTTGTTCCGGCGTTGGTCACTTCGACATAGAACACGCCCGGCCGATCCGCACCGATGGTGGCGCGGGACCACGCATGTTCGACCGACAGGTCGCCGACGGTGAAGATTTCACAGGCGAAGGCGGCAGGGGCCGTCAGGGTCAAAAGGGTGGAGAGCATCAGAGTATTCAAGGGAATCTCACAATCTGGACTGAAGGTCGGCAAGAATGTCGGCGGCGGGGGTGCCGTAGGTAAACTGGCGCAGCCAATCCCCGTCCGGCCCGATCAGGTAGAGCGCAGGACTATGGGACATCATATAGCCATCCGGCGCTGCGGCATCTTCCTCGCGTTCGAAGTTTATCTTGAAGCTCTCCGCAGCGGCGCGGGTCTGCTCTGCGTCCCCGGCAAGCCCCAGGATCGTTGGGTGGAAGGCTGCGGTAAATGCCGCCAAACCAAGCCTGCGGTCGCGCTCGGGATCGATGGAAATAAACAGTGGCTGAACGTTTGCGGCCTCCTCACCCAGGTCGTCCATGACCTGCGCGACTTCGGCCAATGTCGTCGGGCATACATCGGGGCAGTTGGTGAAGCCAAAGAACATTAGCAGATGCTTGCCCGCGAAATCAGACAAGGTGCGCAGCCGCCCTTCCGCGTCCGGTAGCGTGAATGTCGGCCGGAAGGCCGCTTGCGCCACAGATACCGGCGCACGGTCGGAGAAAACCATCAAGGCCCCGTAAGCAAGGGCGGCAAAACCTGCCGCCGCCCAGAGGATTTTCTGCGGTCCCGTCAAACGCATCCGTCCCATACTCCACTATTCATGCGGCTCTAAACCCTCCAGTAACTTGAGGTTCAAGCGCGACATCACCGTTTCACAGAATGGTGAGGGATCAGCTCAGCAGGACGGTCGACAGCAGGTTGAGGTTCAGCAGGATGATGATCGCCGCGATCAGCCAACACAGGCCGGTAAGCTAGCGGGGGGCTACCAGTTCCCCCATCTTGGCACGGCTCGCGGTGAACATCACCAGCGGCACAATGGCAAAGGGCAGTTGGAATGACAGCACGACCTGACTGAGGATCAAGAGCTGCCCGACGCCTTCGCTGCCATAGATCAGGATCACGAAGATGGCGGGCACGATGGCAAGGCACCGCGTGATCAACTGCCGCGCCCAAGGGGCGATGCGCAGGTTGATGAACCCTTCCATGACGATCTGCCCGACCATGGTCGCGGTGACGGTGGAATTGAGGCCCGCACACAAGAGCGCCACACCGAAAAGGATCGGCGCGAGGGACGACCCCAGCAACGGTTCCAGCAGCAGATGCGCCTTGTCGATCTCGGCCACATCATTCTGACCCGCAGTGTAGAACGCGGCAGCGGCCAGGATCAGGATCGAGGCGTTGATCGTCAGCGCGAACATCAGGGCGATGGTGCTGTCCCATGTTGCGAGACGCAGCGCCTCGCGCTTGGCAGGAAGATCGAGGCCGAAGGCGCGCGGGTCTGAACGATGCCGGAATGGAGATAGAGATTATGTGGCATCACCGTGGCTCCGATGATCCCAAGCGCCAGATACAGCATTGTCGGGTTGCCGAAAATCTCGCGGCTGGGTGCGAACCCGGCGATGACCTCACCCCAGGCCGGGTCGGCCTGAGCGATCAGCACGACAAAACAGGCGGCAATCAGCGCCATGAGCGAGATGATCAACGCTTCGATCCAACGGAAACCCTTGTTCTGCAGCCAAAGGATCAGGAACACGTCGGCGGCGGTGATGAAGATGCCGATTTCCAGCGGGATGCCGAACAGCAGGTTCAGACCGATGGCGGTGCCGATCACCTCGGCCAGATCGGTGGCGATGATGGCCCCTTCGGCAAGAATCCACAGCGGGAATGACATCCACTTCGGGAACGCATCGCAGCAGGCTTGCGCCAGATCACGCCCCGAGGCGACCGCCAACCGGGCGCACAGCGATTGCAGCAGGATTGCCATGATGTTCGACAACAGCGCTACGAACAGCAGCGTGTAGCCGAACGCGGCCCCACCCGCGAGCGATGTCGCCCAATTGCCAGGGTCCATGTAGCCCACGGCAACGAGGTAGCCGGGGCCGATGAACGCGAGGAACCGACGGAACCGGCTGGTGCCGCGATTGCCGACGGAGATGCTGCGAAAGAGCTCGGACAGCGACGGCGTCTCACGTTCCTGACGCCAGGCGCTTGCGGGCATGGGACTGTGCTTTCTGTTGCCGCCGGGGCCGCACCAAAGGCTTGGCGAATAAAGTTAGACAGTGCTAACTATCAGAGGCGCGACTTTACTTGTCAATCCTCAATGTGCGACACTGATCCGATGACACAGCGTGATCTTGCAACCGCGACACCTGTCGTGACCGATGGCCGCCCCGCCGACCTGCGCGCCGAGGCGTTTCAGGGCGTGCGTGACGCGCGCAGCCGCGAACTGGCCGAGGACTATGTCGAACTGATCGCGGAACTGATCCACGACCATGGCGAAGCCCGCCCGGTGGACATCGCCGCGCGCCTTGGCGTGCGCGCCCCCACCGTGACAAAGGCACTGGACCGTTTGGCCCGCGAGGGCCTGATCAGCCGCGCGAAGTATCGATCGGTCTTTCTGACGGACGAGGGCCGCGCTCTCGCCCGTGAATGCCGCCGTCGGCACGAGATCGTGCTGCGCTTCCTGCTCAGCCTGGGACTGGACGCCGAGACGGCCGAGCACGACGCCGAGGGCATCGAACATCACGTCAGCGAACGGACGCTCGCCCTGTTTGCAGCTTTCGCCAGCAAGGCTTGAGCGCCCCGTTCCAGACCACAAAGTCAGGCGTTCTCGACCGCGAACCGGACATCGGCGATCAGGCTTTCAGCGCTGAAATTCTCCAGGCGCTTGCCGTTCGGAAAGAAGGTCGGCGTCTGGCGGATACCCAAGGCTTCGACATCGGACATGTCCTGATTGAGGGTGCCGGTAATCCCCGGGAATAGCTTGTCGGTTTCGGCACGTTCCACAGCCAGACCCGCATTGGCGGCGATTTCCCATGCGACGTCCATTTCCGGCGATCCGTGTACGGCCCAGCCAGGCTGTTCCTCAAAGAGCGCGTCAAGCACCGGTTCGAACTTGTTCTGCATCCGCGCAGCCTCAAGGATGCGGGCGGCTTCGTCCGAGCCCTCGTGGAAAAGCGTATAACGCAGCACGATTCTGACCTGATCCGGAAACATGCGTCGGATCTCTTCGACGGCCGGATGGTAAGCGCGGCAGGCCTCGCAGGAAGGGTCGAAGAATTCAACCAGCGTGACCGGCGCATCTGCCGGGCCAAAGCTTGGAGAGTAGGGCCGGACAAGAAGTGCCGGGTCCACGGCCGGGGTCGCTGCGGCGACCGCTTCGGCTTCGGCCTGTCGCTGGCGGTTCAGGAAAAAGGCACCGCCCCCGAAGGTGGCAAGCCCGAGGGTTGAAGCTCCGATGAACAAAGTGCGGCGGTTCATGCGCGGGTTCCTTTCGGCAAGATGAGACAGACAAGGATCGCGGCAAAGGCTGCCAGCGACAGGTAGGGGATGGGCAGACCCAGAATGATCTGCGCAGGACCGGAACAGGACGGGCCGTCCTTTGTGCAAGGTGCTATCACTTCCGGGATCAGCCCGAGATAGAGCCCGGAGTGCCCGCCGGCCAGCGCCAAGCCTGCAAGGACCAGCGGCAAGGCATAATGACGCACCATGCCGTCCCCGCGCCACAGCGACAATCCAAGGATCGGCACCAGCGGAAACATCGCGATGCGCTGATACCAGCACAGGGTGCAAGGCATCTGTCCCAGAACCTCACCGATGAACAGCGCACCAAGCGTTGCCGTGAGCGCGATCAGAAATGCCACCGTTTGGAATAGATCGTCGCGGGACAGTTGCCCGGTGTCACGGTCGGTCAAGGTCCGGCTCCTTTCGACGCAGGCCGATCCAGCGTGGGACGGCGGCGGCATAGCGGTCGTAACCAGACCCCAAGGCCTGACGAAGGGCGGTCTCTTCCGACCGGACCTGCGTGGTGGCCGACCAAACGAAAAGGATCGGCGCAAGGATGGTCGGGACGGACGGCACCGCAAGAGCGACCCCGGCCAAGAGGGCGCATTGCCCGACAAAGGTCGGGTTTCGGCTGAACCGATAAAGGCCACCCGAGAAGAGATCGCCCGTCGCACCGCTGACCACACCGACCCGCCAGGATGTGCCCATCGACATCTGCGCGGCAAAGGCCACCATCGCGCCAAGACCCGCAATGAAGATGCCGATCATGCCAAGAACCGGGGCTTTCCCCTCGGTCCAGAAGGGATCGACCTTGTGCAAGATGGGCAGGGCCAGCCATAGCAGCGGACCGAAAACCGCGAAGGTGAACGCCGCCCGGAACCCGAAGGCCGCCAGCCGGTCACGCCCGGTGGCCCGTGCGAACAGCCAGACAGGTTTGCCTGCGGCCTGTGCCGCAATGGAGCTGCCCCAGAAGAACAGCGCGAGATAGCCGAATAGAAGGGCCAGTGCGGCCCAGCCAAAACCAGACATCATCGGATCAGCCCTCACGCTCGGGGTTGAACCGGAGCAATCGCAATGCGTTCAGCGTGACGAGTACCGTCGCCCCGGTATCGGCCAGAATGGCGATCCAGAGGTCTGTCATGCCGAACACCGTCGTCACCAGAAACACCGCCTTCAGCCCAAGGGCGAGCGTCACGTTCTGGCGAATGTTGGCCATGGCGGCCCGCGACAGGCGGATCAGCCCTGGCACGTCCGTCACCCGGTCACGCAGGATTGCCGCGTCGGCGGTTTCCAGCGCCACATCGGTGCCAGACCCCATCGCCACGCCGATGCTCGCCTGCTTCAACGCGGGTGCATCATTGATCCCGTCGCCGATCATCATCACGCCGCCAGCCTCGGACATCTTGCGGATTTCCTCAAGCTTGTCCTCGGGCATCATCTCGGCCCGGTACGCCAACCCCATGCCGCCCGCTATGGCGGCGGCGGTGCGGGGGTTGTCGCCGGTCAGCACGACGGGCGTGATGCCCAGCTTGCGCAACTGGCGCACCGCTTCCGCGGCATCTGCGCGCGGCTCGTCCCGCAGGGCGATCAGGCCAAGGCCCTGACGTTCGCGGTAGACCACGACAACGGTCTTGCCCTCATCCTCCAGTTGCGTGGCGCGGCGCAGCCCCAGGCCGTCCAGGGCACCCGCGTCCATGGCAAACTTCGGCGAGGCGACCCACGCCTTCGCATCCCCGACAATCGCCTCGACCCCTTTGCCGACGATCGCTTTCGCCTCGCGCGACGGCAAGGCTGTGATCTTGTCCGCCTCGGCTCGCCGCAGGATCGCCAAGGCCAGAGGGTGGCTTGACCCGCCTTCGACGCCCGCGGCGACTGCCAGCACCTGTGCTTCGGTTGCGGACCCCAGCGTCACGATGTCAGTGACGGCGGGTTTGCCGTGGGTGAGGGTGCCGGTCTTGTCGAAGGCCACGCGGGTCACGCGCGCCGCCGCCTCAATCACCTCACCGCCCTTCATCAGAAGCCCGCGCCGGGCGCCTGCAGACAGGGCCGAGGCGATGGAGGCGGGGACCGAGATCACCAGCGCGCAGGGGCAACCGATCAGCAAAAGGGCCAATGCGCGGTAAATCCAAGTGTCCCAGTCCTGCCCGAAGCCCATCGGCGGCACCAGAGCCACCAGCAGCGACAGGCCGACGATGATTGGCATGTAGATGCGGCTGAACCGGTCAATGAAGCGTTCGGTGGGCGCGCGGGCGGATTCGGCCTCCTCCACCAGCTTGATGATGCGGGAAATCGTATTGTCTTCGGCGGCTTTGGTCACGCGGATGCGAAGGGCGGCCTCGGCGTTGATCGAGCCTGCAAAGACCTGATCGCCCGGCACCTTGGTCTTGGGAATCGACTCGCCGGTCACCGGGCTTTCGTCAATGCCGCTGGTGCCTTCGACAATTTCGCCGTCCGCGGCGATGCGGTCGCCGGGACGGGCAAAGATCATCTGCCCAACCTGAAGTTCGCTCGCGGCGACCTCGCGCGTCCTGCCGTTCTCCTCGATCAGCGCCGATTTGGGCACCAGATCGGCCAGCGCCTTGATGGATGACCGCGCCTTGTTGGCGGCCACACTTTCCAGGACTTCGCCCACAGCAAACAGAAACACCACCAGCGCCGCCTCTTCGGCAGCACCAATGAACAGGGCCCCGACGGCGGCGATCGTCATCAACATCTCGATGGTGAAGGGCATGCCCGCCTGCAACGCGGCGAAGGCGCGCCGGGCGACGGGGGCAACGCCGATGACACAGGCGGCGATGAAGGCCCAGTTTGCGATGTCTTCCGACGCCAGCAGTTTCACGGCCCAGGCGGCGGCAAGAAGTAGCCCGGTGCCGATCACCAGACGGCCCTTGCCGGTTTGAAACCATTCCTTGCCCTTGTCGGCAGGATCGTCATGCAGATGGCCGGGCGCGCCGTGGCCCTCATCAGTGATCATGACGTTAACCTTGGCATCCGGGTGATCGTGCCGGGCATAGTCGTCGTGTGCGGGTTCTTCGACCTTTGCGCCCGGCAGCACAAAGGCCTTGGCCTTGGCCGCCTTGGTCGCACCGATGCCAAATCCCAGCTTGACCACCGCCGCCTCGATCTTGTCGCGCGGCGTGGTGCCGGGTTCCAGCCGCAGCGTCAGCTTTTCGGCCATGACGGCCACATTCACATCCGTAACGCCCGGCAGACGCTCAACCGCCGTGCGGATCTTGACCGCGCAGGAGGCACAATCCATCCCGGTCACAACCCATTCCTGCGTTTCGCCCAAGGTTTTGTCTGCCATTTCAAGCCTTACCGCCCCTAAAACCCGAGGCGATTGCATCTGATCCGGCCCCTGTTTAATCTCTCTAGCAACTAGAGGAGCAAGAAGTCATTCATGCTGACCATCGGAAAGTTGAGCCAGGCATCGGGGGTCAAAGTGCCCACGATCCGCTATTACGAAGAGATCGGCCTGCTGCCCGAGGCCGAACGCAGCGCAGGCAATCAACGGCTCTACGGCCGAAAGGCGCAAGAACGGCTGACCTTCATCCGCCACGCGCGTGAGCTGGGCTTTCCGCTTGATGCGATCCGCGACTTGCTCAGCCTGTCGGACCGGCCGGACCAGTCCTGCGCCGCCGCCGACGCCATCGCATCGGCGCAACTTGCAGCGGTCGAGGCGCGCATCGCACGGCTGACAGCGCTCAAGGCCGAACTGGAGCGGATGCTGATCCAATGTGCGGGGGGCGTGATTGCCGATTGCCGCGTGATCGAGGTTTTGGGCGACCACGCGAAATGTTGCGCGGACCATGCCCCGTCCGGACACCTGATCGAGGTTGCTGGATGAGTTCCGCCCCGACCGTGGCGCTTTATGCCCTTGCCGCCTTGGCCGAGATTGCCGGTTGCTTTGCCGTCTGGTCCTGGATGCGGCTTGGGGCCTCGGCGCTGTGGTTGGTTCTGGGCCTTGTTTCGCTTGCGGCCTTCGCGTGGCTGCTGACCTTGGCGCCGACGGATGCTGCCGGGCGGGCTTATGCTGCCTATGGTGGCGTCTACATTGCGGCGTCCTTGGTGTGGCTTTGGTTTGTCGAGGGGCAGCGTCCGGATCGATGGGATGTCACCGGGGCTGCGGTCTGCCTGATCGGGGCGGCGATCATCCTTTTTGCACCGCGCGCCGCCTGAGTTTGGGGCCTCGGGCCGGTCAGGCCGCCCGGTCGGGCCAGTGCGGGTGCAGCGGATCGATCATGAGGGAAAGATCTTGAACACGCCGGATGTCCGATAAGATATTGTAAAAAAACAATATTATACCTTGATCGCCTTTTTTCTGTTGCCGGCGCGCGCCGGAGATGGGGTGGATGCCGCTCTCCCCTGACGGCATTGCGATGTGCCAAACTCGTGGTGTCGAAGCACAAGCTGTAGG
>NZ_JAANHS010000027.1 GCF_011174775.1 Rhodobacter calidifons | reverse complement strand
GGCCCGTTCGTCTATCGGTTAGGACACCAGGTTTTCAACCTGGGAAGAGGGGTTCGACTCCCCTACGGGCTGCCACTTCACCGACATTTCAGACCGGCCGGCGAATCGCTCGGGTCGCCACGCTTGATTGTTTCGCCTCGTTGAATAGACTGGCAAAAATTCTTCGGAAAGGTGCCTGAAGTGAAGCTGTTGCCGCCTACTGCCATTGCACTGATCGCATTTGCGCTGCCCTTCGCCGCCGAAGCTGCCCGGTGCAGCGACACCGGCGGCCAGTACGAGGCCTGGAAGGCCGAGATGGCCGCCGAGGCGAAGGCGGAAGGCGTCGGCAAGCGGGGCATCGACGCGCTGATGGCGACGTCCTATTCCAAGGCCACGATCGGGGCGGACCGGAACCAGAAAAGCTTCAAGTACAGCCTGGACAAGTTTCTCAGCGTCCGCGGTGCCGACACGATCGTCAAGCAGGGCCGCAGCCGCAAGGCCAGGAACGCGGACTTCTACGCCAGCCTGGAGGCCGCCTACGGCGTGCCGGCCGGCATCCTGATCGCGATCCACGGGATGGAGACGGGGTTCGGCGGCTTCATGGGCGACACCAATGTCGTGTCGGCCATCGCCACGCTGACCTACGACTGCCGCCGGTCCGATTTCTTCCGCCCGCATCTGATCGGGGCGCTGAAGATGGTGGACAAGGGCATGATCTCGGCCAACACCATCGGCGCAAAGCATGGCGAGCTGGGTCATACCCAGTTCCTGCCCGGCAATGCCTATACCTACGGCGTCGATGGCAACGGCGACGGGGTGATCGATCTCTACAACCAGGCCGATGCCCTGGCGACGACGGCGAACTTCCTGCGGCGCAAGGGCTGGAAACCCGGCCAGGGCTATCAGGAGGGCGAGCCGAACTTCGCCGTCATCAAGGAATGGAACGCCGCGAAGGTCTATCAGCAGGCCATCGCGATCATGGCCGCGCGGATCGACGGCTGACCCCTTGCGCTTGTTCGCGCCGGCGGCTATCTGGCGCGGCAGTGGCCCGTTCGTCTATCGGTTAGGACACCAGGTTTTCAACCTGGGAAGAGGGGTTCGACTCCCCTACGGGCTGCCACTTCCGTTACAATCGACCAACGGCCATGTGACTGGATTTTTCGGTCGCGCCGGATTTGATGGACGCGACCCTGCAACCGAGGCTTCCGATGCTGCGTTCCCTGTCCGTCCTGCTTCTTCTTTCCTCCGCCGCCCTTGCCGACACCGCCGACGGCGAGGCGCTGAAAGCCATGACCTGGGACCAGATCGAGGCCGAGGCGCGCGGCGGCACGGTCAACTGGTTCATGTGGGGCGGGTCGGACATGATCAACGCCTATGTCTCGGGCTATGTCGCCGACAGGCTGAAGGCCGAATACGACATCACCCTGAACCGCGTGCCGATCACCGACGCGGCCGAGATCGTGAACCTGATCCTGTCCGAGAAGGAGGCCGGCATCACCGATGCGGGCAGCGTCGATCTGATCTGGATCAACGGCGAGAATTTCCGGTCGATGAAGCAGGGCGGGCTGGCCTTCTGCGGCCATACCGACCTGTTGCCCAACAACGCGCTGGTGGACTGGGACAACCCCGCCATCGCCAATGATTTCGGTGTTCCGGTGGACGGCTGCGAGGTGCCCTGGAACACCGTGCAGTTCGCCTTCGCCCATGACAGCGCCGTGGTCCCGGCCCCCCCTGCCGACATGGCGGCCCTGCTGGACTGGATCCGCGCCAACCCCGGCCGCTTCACCTATCCCGCCCCGCCCGACTTTACCGGATCCGCCTTCCTGCGCCATGTGTTCATCCATGCCGCAGGCGGGCCCGACGACCTGCTCGGCCCCTTCGATCCCGCGACCTTCGAGACGGTGTCGGCCCGCACCTGGGAGATCCTGAACGAGATCGAGCCCTTCCTCTGGCGCGGGGGGCAGACCTATCCGACCTCGATCACCCAGCTGAACGAGCTTTTCGCCAATGGCGAGGTGGATTTCAGCTTCAACTACGACCCCGCGCAGTTCGGCCTGGCGGTGCAGGCGGGCAGCTGGCCCGAAACCACGCGATCCTTCGGGCTGGCGTCGGGCACCATCGGCAACACCAACTACACGCTCATCCCGTTCAATGCGCCGAACAAGGCGGCGGCGATGGTGGTGCAGAACCTGCTTCTGTCGGGCGAGGCGCAGCTGGAGAAGGCGAAGACCGAGGTCTGGGGCGCCGCTCCGGCCATCGAGATCGCGCGCACTTCGGCAGAGGTGCAGGCAGGCTTTGCCGCGATCAAGGGGCATCCCTCGGTGGTGCCCGCCGCCGAACTGGCAAAGGCGGCCCTCCCGGAGCTTCAGGCCGATTGGCTGATCGCGCTGGAAAAGGGCTGGGCCGAGAAGGTGGGCAACTGACCGCAGGGCTCCTCGTGCGCCTTCGGCTTCTCGTCGCAGGCCCCGGCAAGAAGAAGCCGAAGGCGAACGACGCGCCGCCCCGCTTGCCCGCGGCCCCGGCCTCGCGCAAGCTGTCGCAACTTCGTTGCAAAGGCCCCGCGTGACCGACCGCACCCGCATCGCCCTTCTGCTTGCCCCCGCGCTTCTGCTGCTGGGCGGGCTGTTCCTGTCCGGCCTCGGCCTGACGCTCTTGCGCTCGTTCCGCTATTTCCCCGCCCTGGGCCTGACCGAGCCCGACCTGGGCGCCTATGCCGCGATCCTGACCTCGCCCGGCTTCCTGCGCTCGCTGGGCCTGTCGCTCTGGATCGCCTCGGCCTCGACCGTTCTGGCCGCGATCCTCGCGCTTGTGGCCGCCCTGCTTCTGCGCCAGAGCTTTCCCGGCCGTGCGCTGATCAGCTTCCTCGTGCAGCTGAACCTGACCATCCCGCATGTGGTGGGCGCCATCGGCATCCTCTACCTTCTGTCGCAGTCCGGCGCCTTCGCGCGGCTGGCCCATGCCGCCGGGCTGATCGCGGGGCCGGCGGACTTTCCGGTCTTGGTGAACGACCCCTTCGCCATCGGCATCATCCTGCTTTACGTCTGGAAGGAAGTGCCCTTCATCGCGCTGATCCTGCTGGCGAACCTGCAAACACTTGGCGAGGATCACGAATCCGTCGCCCGTTCGCTGGGCGCGACACGCTGGCAGGCCTTCCGCCATGTGCTTCTGCCGATGCTGGCCCCCGGTCTGGCGGCGGCCTCGGCGCTGGTCTTCGCCTTCGCCTTCGGCGCCTACGAGGTGCCGCTCATCCTCGGCCAGCACGCCCCCAAGGCCCTGCCCGTGCTGGCCTGGCAGGCCTGGACCGACACCGACCTTGCCACCCGGCCGGAGGCCATGGCCATGTCCATCGTCATTGCCGCCATCGGCCTTGCCCTGCTGGCACTGGTCGCGCGCGCTGTGCGGCAGGGGGGGGAATGATGCGCCCTGACCCGCGCCGCGCCGACCGCCTGCGGCTTCTGGCCGGGCTTGCCCTCGCCGGGACCCTGATCCTGCCGCTGGTGCCGCTGGCGCTCTGGTCGGTCGCGCAGGGCTGGCGCTTTCCGCATCTGTTGCCGCAGGCCTGGTCGGGCCGGGCCTGGGCCCATGCGCTCGACCCCGCTTCGGGCGTGCTGGAGAGCCTCGCGCTCACCACGCTGATCGCGCTGGCCACGACCTTCATCGCCGCGCTGGTCGGTGTGCCGGCCGGCCGGGCGCTGGGGCTTTACCGCTTTCGCGGCAAGGGGATCGTGACGCTCCTCCTCCTCGCCCCGGCGGTCCTGCCGGCCATCGCCGTGGTCTTCGGGCTGCATGGGGTTTTCCTGCGGCTTGGCCTGACCGGCACGGTGGCGGGGGTGATCCTTGCCCATCTGGTCCCGGTCCTGCCCTACATGACGCTGGTCATGGCCGCCGTCTTCGCGCGCCTCGACCCCGAGCTCGAGGCCCAGGCCCGGACCCTCGGCGCCACGCCCTTCCAGACCTTCCGCTGCGTGACCCTGCCCGCGATCCTCCCGGGACTGATGACGGCCGGCCTCTTCGCCTTCCTCGTCTCGTGGTCGCAATATCTGCTGACGCTGGCCATCGGCGGGGGCAAGGTGCAGACCCTGCCGCTTCTGATGTTCAGCTTCTCCAGCGCCGGACGGAACGACATCACCGGGGCGATCGCGCTGATCTACATCCTGCCCGGGCTTCTGGTGCTGATCCTGACCGCCCGCCAGGTGACGGGGCGCGGCGCGGCGCTGACCCAGGGCCTGCGACCGTGACCCGGCTGACGCTGAAGGGACTGGCGAAACGCTATGCCGGGGCGGGGCAGGCCGCGCTGCACGGGCTGGACCTGACGGTTGCCAGCGGCAGCCTGACCGCGCTTCTGGGGCCTTCCGGGTCGGGCAAGACCACCACGATGAAGCTGATCGCCGGCCTGATCGCCCCCGATGCCGGCGACATCCGGCTGGACGACCGCTCGATCCGCGACCTGCCGCCGGAACGACGCGGGGTGGCGATGGTGTTCCAGAACCCGCTGCTGTTTCCGCATCTGACCGTGGCCGGCAATGTCGGCTTCGGCCTCAGGATGCGCGGCCTTGCACCCGACCGGATCGCCGCCAGCGTCGCGGCGATGCTGGCGCGCGTCCGCCTGTCCGACCTTGCCGACCGCAGGCCGGCGCAGCTGTCGGGCGGGCAGGCCCAGCGCGTGGCCCTGGCCCGGGCGCTGGTGCTGCGGCCCGAGGTGCTGCTTCTGGACGAGCCGCTGTCCAGCCTCGACGCGACCTTGCGCGACGAGATGCGCGGCCTGATCCGCGATCTCCAGCGCGAGACCGGCATCACGACCCTTGTCGTCACCCATGACCAGGCCGAGGCGGTCGCGCTGGCCGACCGGATCGCGCTGCTTCTGGACGGTCGCCTCGTCCAGCATGACCGGCCCGAGGCCTTCTACCGCCGCCCCGCCTCCGAGGCGGTGGCGCGCTTCTTCGGCGGGGTGAACTTCCTGCCCGGCAAGGCCCGAGGCGGCCGGTTCGACTGTGCGCTGGGGGCGCTTGACCTGGCGCCGGGACTGCCGGAGGGACCGGGCCTGCTGACCATCCGGCCCGAGGCCATCCGGCTTGGACCCGGCCCGAACCCGCTGCCTGCGCGGGTGCAGGCGGTGACCTTCCTCGGCACCCAGACCCGCGTCGATCTGGGCGTCGAGGGGTTCGCGCTTCAGGCCCTGGTCGCGCCCGAGGCGGGACTGCCCCTCTCTCCCGGGCAGGAGGTGACGGTGTCGCTGCCGCCCTCCGCCCTCTGGCTGCTTCCGCGGCCCGAGGGCGCGGCCTGATCCGTCAGTCCGTCGCGTCAGTCGGCCAGGACGGCCCGGCCCCGGCCGGCATGTTTCGCGGCGTAAAGCGCGCGGTCGGCCTCGGTGAACAGCTGGGCGGCCTCGACGGTCGGGCAGTTCACCGACCGGACGATGCCGATGCTGGCCGAGACCCGGACCTCCCGGCCGTCGAAGAGCATCGGCTCGCCCACCCGGGCGATGATCCGGTTGGCGATGGCCATCAGGGTCGCAGGCTCTGACCGGCCGGTGACGATCAGCACGAATTCGTCGCCGCCGATGCGCGCCGCGCAATCCTCGATCCGCAGCTGTTCGCGCAGGATCCGGCCGACGTTTTCCAGCACGAAATCCCCCGCCGCATGGCCGAGGCTGTCGTTGACCGCCTTGAAATAGTCGAGGTCCATGTGCATCAGCCCGAACTTCGACTGGGCGGCGCAGAGGCGGTCCAGCACCAGATCGACCGCGCGGCGGTTGCGCAGGCCGGTCAGCGGGTCGGTCATTGCCTCTTCCTCGGCCGCGATCCGCGCCCCTTCCAGCCGCAGCGTCAGACCCTTCAGCTCGCGTGTGACGGCGGCATTCGCCTCGGCCAGGAACAGCACCTCGGTCGCAAGCTCGGTCGCGGCGAAATCCGCATCCGTCAGGCCGTATTCGCGGGCGGCCGTGATCAGATCGACGAAGGTGAGGTTCAACAGGATGCGCCCCGCGCCCGGCAGGGGCTGGCCCAGACCCCGCAGCCCCACCCGCGCCCCGTGCCGCAGCACCAGCCGGAACCGGTTCGGCATCCGCTCCAGCACTTCGGCCACCGAGACCGCACCACCGGGCGCGCGCACCTCGAACAGGTCCTCGAAGCGCGCGCCGGGCACCGCCGCCCCGTGCAGCACCCGGGCGAGCGTCGGCCCGAAACTCAGCGCGCGCCCCTCGGCGTCGGTCAACAGATGCATCGGCATGAACCGCGCCAGCGTCGCGCCATCCAGTTCAAGCCCGGGTCCGGTTGGTGCCGCGCTCAGCATGGCCTAGGGGTCCGGCCTGGCCAGTTCGAAGGCCCTTGCCTCGGCATAGCGGCTGTCGAGCACGGTGATCAGGATGCAGTCCTCTGCCCCCGGCTCGATCAGGCAAAGCGCGCCGTAATCGTCGGCCATGGCCGTCAGCATCCCCGTGAGCACGCGCTGCATCCCCTTCAGCGGCGACCGGCAGCGCAATTCGTAGCGGTCTGGTCCCACCTCGGTCAGCAGGATTTCCGGCGGATCCAGATCGGGCAGCGCCAGCCGGGCGCGTCCCGGCAGTTCCTCCAGTGAATGCAGGAAGTCGCTGAACGACACCCCGCCAAAGCGCAAGAGCCGGCGCACCCCTTCGCGGTCGGGGTTGGTCACCAGATAGGTCCCGATATCCTCCCAGATCGCCTCGACCGGGCGACCCAGCACCTCGGCGGCGATGTCGGCGATCCGGTCGGCCAGGCCAGAGGGATAGCGCAGCATCGGCTCGAAGGTCTGAACGGGCTGGCCGGCAGCGGCGCAGATCTCGTGCCAGCGGGCCTGGCCGAAGGTGTCCAGCACATAATTCTGCACCGATCGCAGCAGCAGCGCATCCATTCCCGACCTCGACGACGGATTCGCGGGCAGTCTAGCGGGCATGGGTTAACGAAATCTCCAAGGGTCCCGGGTCATGGCTGGATCATCAATCCGGTCTCGCCGGTGCCCAGCTGGTTCACCAGCGCCGGCGTCAACGGCGGCGGCGCATCCTGATAGGACCGCATCAGGTCGGCCGCTTCGGCGCCGCTGAAGAACCCGCCGTCCGGGCGTGCGGTGATCCGCTGCACCACCCTGCCGTCCGGCCCGAGGTAGATGCCCGTGATCTCGACATAATCGGCGCCTCTTTGCAGGAACAGCATGGCCTCCTCGCCCGGCAGCGCGGGCAGAAGGTCCGCCACCACCATCAGGCAACCCGCGCGGCCCGATCCCAGGCCCTCACCGCAGACCTGTTTCCAGTCGCGCAGCATGTAGTCCTCGGCCGCATCCAGCAGCATGTCGCGCGTGCCCGTGGCCGAGGCCGGCTGGACCGGCATCGCCGCCGCCACCGCGGCCTGAAGGGCGCCGCGCTCGTCCGCGCCTGGCCCGATGGCCTCGCCGGACAGACGCCGCGCCAGCAGCTCCTGCCCCGGCTCTGCTGCCATGGCCTCCAGCCGGGCCATCGCCTCGGCCCCCGGCTTGCCCCAGCCGCCGATGGCCTGGATATCCAGCGCCTCGACCGGCGTCCTGCCGTCCAGGAAACGCGCCAGCTGGCTTTGCGCCGAGATGCGCTCGGCGTTCAGGATCGGCGTCAGCCACAGCGCGGCCAGCGCGATCACCGCCAGCGCCATGCGGATGTTGCCCTGCCGGATCCGTTCCATCCAGGCCCCGCCGCGCAGCACGGCCTGGGCATAGACCAGCCCGTAGCCCACCCCGATCCCGGCCACCAGCGCCACGAAGACCCGGTCCGGCGTCCAGCCACGGTCGGCCACGCGCAGCCGGATCGCCCACAGCGCCAGGCCCGCCAGGACGGGCAGGATCAGCGCCATGGCCTGTGCCGAACGGCGCAGCACCGGGTTCGCGGCCGCCTCGGCGTCCGACTGATCGACCGCGATCGACACCAGCGCAATCCCGCCCCCGACCAGCGTCAGCAGCAAGAGCGCGGGGGAAAGCGCTCCGGTCAGGCCCGACAGGCCGCGGAACGGCAGGGCCAGCAGAAAGACGACCATCACCGCCAGGACGACCGGCAGGAACAGCCGGAACAGCCGCAGGACGACATAGGGCGACAGAAGGTCGGCCAGTTCATGGATCACCGCCATGCCCAGCCCCAGCACCGCCCCGGTGACAAGCATCATGGCCAGTTCGCTCCGCAGAAGCGTGCCGATCACATGGATGCCTACGATCCGCAGCACTTCGTCCGACAGATAGATCACCAGCCAGACCAGCCCGGTGAAGGCCCCCGCCGCGGCAAGGCGCAGCAGGACCGACCAGGCCTCCAGGAACAGCGCCGGGTAATCGCGCCAGCCGCTTCTGGCCGCGGCAATCAGGAAGGGGACAGGCAGGAGGGCCACGGTCAGAGCCGCAAGCGCGGGCACCACGCCGCGAAGGAAATCGCCCGGGGTGGCATAGCGCAGCATGGTCAGCGCCAGGAGTGCGGCGACGACTGCCGCCAGTCCCGCCGCTCTGGGCAGGGCCCGGGCCAGGCCGATCGGTCCCGCCATCCCCAACAGGGCCGCGAACAGGGTGAGAAGCCCGCCGATCAGGATCAGCATCGGATAGTCGGCGATCCAGTTGCGCTGCGATGCTTCCGAAGCCGCCCAGAGCAGCGCCCCGCCCAGAGCGCCGGCCATGGCAAGCTGAAGGCGCGCTGCAATCTGCCCAGTCATCCGAACCTCCTGCGCTTTGACCCGGCTATTGGTTCCGGCCTTGCGGCGGCATAGTCAGGATTTCCGGCGCCTTGCCAAGCCCCTTGCGCGAATGCAGGCCGGCCCCGACCGAGGAAGCGGTGCCCCGGGACGACCCGCCGTCCCGAGGTGCCGACCCGTCCGCTTTGCCCCGGCAACGAAGCCTGCTGGCGCGGGCTCCGGACCGGCGATCTGCGCGACTTGAGCGCCCGCGTGGCCGAGGTGGCCGGCAGGCTGACGGGCCTTGCGCATTCCCTGTTTCACCGCCTCGGCCGGAAGATCGAGGAGGTCTGCCTTCTCCATCACCTGTTCACCGCGCCCACAGCCCGCTGCTTCGGTCGCGCGCAGATCAAGGCGGTCGATGCCCGCGCCGACGCTGCCGACGCTCCGGCGGTCCATCGGCTGACGCAGAGGTCCGCTACCTCCGCCCGCCGGCCTCACGACCGGATCGGCCAGGCCACGCCCTTCATCCGCGACGGCCGCAAGAGCTGACCGGGGACCCTCCGGCCATCGACCGGGACCCGGCGAAGGGGCGGCCCTGCCGCACGAGGTGCCCTCGGATCACTCCTGCAAGCCCTTCACGAACTCGGCGATCTGCACCAGCCGCACCGGCGTCGGCGAGGCGATGCCATCCCCGCCGTCATAGGGCACCAGATCCCCCTGCAACAGCGGACCGAAGGCCGGCATCGGCGAAGCCCCCGACCGGCCTCCGGTATAGCCCCAGATCTTCGCCATGACCCGCGTGCCCGGAAACGCACCGCCATTGCGCGCCGACAGCCGCGTCAGATCGGCCGGCCGGCGGTCCAGCCCCGCTGCCGCCGGGCCGTCCCCCTTGCCGCCCGCCCCGTGGCAGGCCGCGCAATAGCTGGCGTAATCCTCCGCCCCGGTCGGCGCCCTCTCCTTCTCCACGCAACCGGCCAGGCCCAGGGCCGCCATCACCATCAGCAGGACAAGCCGCATCTCTCTCTCCCTCGTTTCCCGGCAGGCTCGCAGGGTCCGCGCACCCCTGCCTTGATTCAGGTCACCCGGCCACCTGCCAGCCGCACCACCCGGTCCATCCGCGCCGCCAGCTCCAGGTTGTGCGTCGCGATCAGCGCCGAAAGCCCCGTCGCCCGCACCAGATCCATCAGCACCCCGAACACCTGATCCGAGGTCGCCGGGTCCAGGTTCCCCGTCGGCTCGTCCGCCAGCAGCAGCTTCGGCGCATTGGCCAGCGCCCGGCAGAAGGCCACCCGCTGCTGCTCGCCCCCCGACAGCGCCGCCGGGCGATGCCCCGCCCGCGCGCCGACGCCGACCTTCTCCAGCAACTCCATCGCTCGCGCCTCGGCCGCCGCCTTCGCCACCCCGTTGGCCAGCTGCGGGATCACCACATTCTCCAGCGCGGAAAACTCGGGCAGCAGATGGTGGAACTGGTAGATGAACCCCACCTCCGCCCGCCGCGCCTCGGTCCGGGCGCGGTCCGACAACCCCCCCATCGCGCGCCCGTCCAGCCGCACCGCACCCGCGTCCGGCGTGTCCAGAAGCCCCGCGATGTGCAAGAGCGTCGATTTCCCCGCCCCCGAAGGCGCGACCAGCGCCACCACCTCGCCCCGCGCCACCGTCAGCGACGCCCCGCGCAGCACGATCACCTCGGACGGCTTGCCCCGGTTGTAACCCTTCTCCACGCCCTCCAGCGCCAGCATCTCACTCATAGCGCAGCGCCTCCACCGGGTTCATCCGCGCCGCGCGCCGGGCGGGGAAGAGCGTGACGACGAAGGACAGGCCCAGCGACAAGGCCACTGCCGACAGCACATCGCCCGCCTGCAACTTCGCGGGCAGGGAATAGATGCCGCGGATCGAGGGGTCCCAGACCTCCGCCCCGTTCAGCCAGTTGATGGCCGACATGATCTGGTCGATGTTCAGCGCCGTCACGCAGCCCAGGATCACCCCGGCCACGGTCCCGATCACCCCGGTGAACGCCCCGCAGATGAAGAACACCCGCAGCACGCTGCCTTCCGTCAGCCCCATCGTCCGCAGGATGCCGATGTCGCGCCCCTTGTTCTTCACCAGCATGATGAGGCCCGAGACGATGTTCATCGCCGCGATCAGCACCAGCACCGACAGGATCACGAACATCACGTTGTCCTCGATGTCCAGCGCGCGCAGAAAGGCGCCCGAACTGTCCTTCCAGGTCCACAGCATCGCCGCCGGCCCCGCCGCCTTCAGGATCGCATCGCCATAGCTTTCGATGGCATCGGGGTTTTCCACCATCACCTCGATCTCGTCCGCCCGGCCCTCCTTGTTGAAGAAGGACTGCGCCTCGATGAAGGGCATGTAGATCCGCGTCGTATCAATGTCATAGCGCCCGGCGGTGAAGATATAGACCACCTCGTAGGCGTTCACGCGGGGCGTCGTCCCCATCGCGGTCCTGACGCCCGAGGGCGAGATCAGCCGCACCCGGTCGCCCACCGTCACCCCCAGCTCTCGCGCAATGCCCGACCCCAGCGCAATCCCCTCCGGGTAACGCGCCAGATCGCCGATCGCCCCCGACCCCGCCCCGATACGCGGGATCGCCGCGAAATCCTCCGGGCTCATGCCATAGACCTCGGCCCCCGTGGTGTCCTCGCCATCCGACACCATCAGCTTGCCCTTGATGAGCGGCGCGGCCCGCGTCACCCCCGGCACCCTGGCAATCGCCGCCGCCATGGCTTCGGGCTGGGTGAACCCCCGGATCAGCTGCCCGTCCTCGCCCACCACGCCCGAGGAATAGACCGTCACATGCGCGTTGGCCCCCAGGATCGTGTCCACGAACTCGGCCCGGAACCCCGCCCGCACCGCCAGCGTCAGGATCAGCGCGAACACCGCCAGCGTGATCCCGATAAGCGAGATCCAGGTCATCACCGAGACCCCGCCCTCGGCCCGCCGCGCGCGCAGATAGCGCCAGGCGATCATGAATTCAAAGCCCGAAAAGGGCGCCGTGCTCTGTGCCATCTGCCTTCCGCCCTTTCCGGGCCCGTTGAGTGCGCGGCAACCTGAGCGACAGGGCCCGAAAGGTCAAGGCACGGCCCGGTGAACGGGGGTATCCGGCCCGGCAGCACAGCCCGTCACGCTCCCGCTCTGCCCGGGCATGAACGATCCGTCCGGCAAGGGACAGCGCGCATGCCCGGCTCTGACCGGGGCGTCGCTCTCTGCCCGCCCCCGCCGCCACAGGCCCGATGCGGTGACAGGGCTCCGGCACGGGCGCAGCCGGCATCGCGCGCCGTGGGAAAGGCCGTCCCGGCGCCTCGCTGCCGTCCGCGCCATCCGGGGTGCCATCGCGGCTGGACCGAGGCCATGACCCAGGCCCGGATCAACCTCGACGGCGATGCCGATGTCGTGCCACATCGCCGCTTCAGCCAGCCCCCCGCCAGGCTCCGGCGCGCGCCAGGCGACCACCACCGCAACCGTCAACCGCCCTCGCTGACCGACTGCCGGAGGAACCCCCGCCCCTTGCGCGCCCCGGCACTTCACCGCACCCGCCCCCCTGATTTGCCCATGTTCAAATACTCCCGCCGGAGGCACGCCCGAGGTCTTGCGCGTCCTCGACGCGCAAGGCCGAGACAGATGCCGCGCGCCGCAGGCGCTCGATTTCGCCACCGTCACACCCGGGAACGCCCTCCCGGACCCGGGCGCAGCACAGCCAGGGTGGGGCGTTCCGTGCCCTTTCGGCGCAGGCCGACCCACCACCCCGAGAGATCAAGAAACCTTCACCTCTAGAATGGAGCGCAACAGCTGAGGTTGTGATGGGGGTTGCGATGGATCGGCGGGGGTTGCATCTGGATGGTGCGGAGCGGGCGGTGATCTTTGCGGAGCATCGTCGAGGCACGAGCC
>NZ_JAANHS010000026.1 GCF_011174775.1 Rhodobacter calidifons | reverse complement strand
TTCTTCGCCAGGTCGAGCCCGACAGTGGTAACATCCAGCATGACCGTCCTCCTTTGTGGATCCTCGCAGACCCACCTCGGCACATCGATGCCGTCGGGGGGCGGTCACATCATCAGAGCCGGGGGAAATTGCCAATCCAGCGCCACCGCCACGGGGACGGCTCCCGGACGATGACAGCGGCACCGGCAGGCGCGCGGCCCAGGCGAGCAGCCCACGGCTTGTCCCGGCTGACCACGGACCATGCTCACGAAAACGTGAATGGATCACCTACCGAGGCGCGCCCCCGCCGACAAAGCCAACAAGCCTAGTGAGGACTGCTTTAGTGCCCATTTAGTGCCCCGAACAGGGCGCGCCGAATTGTCCAATGATTTCAATGGCTGTGGCGGAGAGGGTGGGATTCGAACCCACGGTAGGCGCAAACCTACAACGGTTTTCGAGACCGCCACGATCGACCACTCCGTCACCTCTCCGCGCTTCAGGGGTCGTCTATGTGGCGGGGTGGATAGCCGGGAGCCGCGCGATGCGCAAGGGGCATTCGGCAGAATGACGCGCCGGCCAGGTGCCGCGATCACGTCCTGTTGCGGCAGCCTTGCCTTGGCAAGCTCCGGCCAGGCGGCTACCTCTGGTCCAAAGGCCAATCCCCGCCGCATCCCATGGAGCGATGCTCATGTCCCTGCCGCGTCTTGCCCTTGTCGCCCTCCTGTCGGCCGCCGCGCCCGTGGCAGCCGAGACCGCCCTGCCGTCGCCAGTGGCCGGGCAGTCCGTGGCGGAACTGGGCCGGATCCTGCGGCTCGACGCCCTGTTCGAGGTGCTGCGCGAGGAGGGGCTTGCGCATGGCAGATCCATCGAGGCGGACATGTTCCCCGGGCGCGGCGGTGCGCGGTGGGAGGCGACGGTGGCGCAGATCTACGACGTCGGCCGCATGCGGGCCGGGTTCGACGCCGCCCTGGCGCAGGCCCTGGGTCCGGACACCGAGACCCTCGCAGAGGTGGCGGCCTTCTTCGGGTCCGAACTCGGTCAACGCATCCTGACGCTCGAGATCGAGGCGCGGCGCGCCTTCCTTGACACTGCCCGGGAAGAAGCGGCCCGCGTCGCGGCCGATGATGCGGCGGCGGCGCGCGATCCCAAGGTCGCGCTGATCCGAAAGATGATCGAGGCCGCCGACCTTCTGGAAAGCAATGTCGCCGGGTCGATGTCGGGCAACCTGGCCTTCATGACCGGAATGGCCGGCACCGGAGTCTATGGCCGGGCCATGTCCGAAGACGAGATCCTGGCCGATATCTGGTCGCGCGAAGACCAGATCCGGTCCGACAGCTCGACCTGGCTTTATGCCTATCTGGGTCTGGCCTACGCCCCCCTGTCCGAGGCCGAACTGCAATCCTATGTGGCCTTCTGGGAAAGCCCGGCGGGTCAGCGGCTGAACGGGGCCCTGTTCGCGGCCTTCGATCAGGTATTCCGCCCGGTGTCGCATGAGCTCGGCCGCGCCGCCGGGCAGGCGATGCTGAGCCGCGACATCTGATCGGCAGGCGCTTGACACCTGGCCCGCTTCACCGCATAAGCGCGCATCCCGGCCAGGGGCGACTCTGGGCCGGGGTCCATGTTTTCAATGACGCCCCGTCCGGGGCGCGCTGTCCGAGGCGGGGGAACCCCCGGGAACACCCGAAGGATCGGGGGCCACAGGGCGCGGAGCGATGGAAGGAAAGACCATGTTTGCGGTCCTCAAGACCGGCGGCAAGCAATACAGGGTGCAGGCGGGTGACGTGCTGCGCGTTGAAAAGCTGGATGCCGTTGCCGGTGACAAGATCCAGTTCAACGAGGTCCTGATGGTCGGCACGACCATCGGCGTGCCCTTCGTGGCCGGCGCGGCCGTGCAGGCCGAGGTGATCGACCAGATCAAGGGCGAGAAGGTCATCCACTACGTCAAGCGCCGCCGGAAGCACTCCAGCCAGCGCACCAAGGGCCACCGCCAGCACCTGACGCTGGTGCGCGTGACCGAGGTGCTGGAAAAGGGCGCCGAGAAGACGGGCGTGAAGGCCGCTGTCGGCACCGTTGCCGCCCGCCGCGCCGCGCACGAGGCACCCGGTGCCGCCAGGGCCGAAAAGCCCGTGAAAGCCGCCAAGGCCGCCGCGCCCGAGGCGGCCGAGAAACCCAAGCGTGCCGCCAAGGCCGCTGCGAGCGCAGAGGAGTAATCCCCCATGGCACACAAGAAAGCAGGCGGTTCGTCCCGCAACGGCCGCGACTCGGCCGGTCGTCGCCTCGGGGTGAAACTGTTCGGCGGCCAGCACGCCATTCCCGGCAACATCATCTGCCGCCAGCGCGGGACCAAATGGTTCCCGGGCCAGGGCGTCGGCATGGGCACCGACCACACGATCTTCGCCACCGTCGAGGGCCGCGTGACCTTCAAGAAGGGCCTCAAGGGCCGCACCTTCATTTCGGTCCTCCCCGTCCACGAGGCAGCCGAGTAAGCCGAACCTTTACAATCGGATTGTAATGGGGGGATCGGCCGAAAGGCCGGTCCCTTTCTCGTTTCCGGCCCCAGACCCGGCGCGATTGTGGCCCCTTGCCATGACGTGACCGTGAAAGGGTCAAACAATCGGGCGATTGCGCGGCTATCCGGCAATCCCCACATGAGCTTCAGAAGGGAGGGAAGCCATGATCCTGGAAAAGATCGCCAGCCCGGTCGAGATCGCGACCGAACGCTTCACGCTGCGCCCCGTCCGCAAGTCCGACGCGGGCCTCTTCGCGCTGTACGCCGGGGACAAACGCGTGGCCGAGGCGACGCAGGGCATTCCCCATCCCCTGCCGCCCGGCGCGGCCGAAGCCTTCTGCGCCCGCGCGATGGCCGCGGGCGGGGATGAGGACATCTGGGTCATGGACGGCACCCGCTCGGGCCTGCCCGAGGTCCTGGGGGTCATCAGCCTGAAGAAGATGGACCGCAACCAGTCCGAGGTGGCCTTCTGGGTGGCGCCCGCCTTCTGGAACCTCGGCATCGCCTCCGAGGCGGTCAACGCGCTGGTTGCGGCCAACCCGCAGCAGAACTGCACGATGTTTGCCGAGGCCTTTCAGGACAACCCCGGCTCGGCACGGGTGCTGACCAACGCGGGCTTCCAGTATCTCGGCGACGCCGAAAGCTTTTCGGTCGCGCGCGGGGTGAACGTTCCGACCTGGACCTATATCCGCAAGCTGGACCGGGGCGGTGGTGCTTGACCGGCAGCTCGGGCCCGAACGACTGAGGCCGGGACTTGCCTGCCGGCGAAGCCTGGGCTGCGCGACGGGACGCGACCTGAAACATGGCCCGGCGCGTGGGGCCGATCTGTCGCAGGTGGTGGTCGAACTGAGGCGAAGGCGTTTCCTGTGACGGCGGCTCCTTGTGCGCCTTCGGCTTCTCTTCGCAGGGGCGACAGCGAGGCGTGACGAAGTCATCGACAAGCGGGGTCAGCCAAGCGGCGCGAGCAGAGCCTTCAGCGCTGCCAGAGGGTCATCCGCCGACCAGATCTCTTCGCCGACGGCGAAGAAGTCGGTGACGGGGCCGAAACGCGCGACCAGCTCGGCGGTCAGCGCGCCTTCGGCGATGATCGGGACCTCGATCACCTCTGACCACCATTCGAACAGCTCGAACGGGGCCCGGCTGCCGTCTCCCAACCGCGTCTCGCCGATGGGGCCGAAGCTGACATAATCGGCCCCGGCCTCTCCTGCCGTCATCCCGTCGTGCTTCGAGGCCCCGCAGAATGCCCCCACGATCGCATCGGCGCCAAGGTCCTTGCGCGCCTTGCGGACATGGCGCGCCCCGTCGGTCAGGTGGACACCGTCAAGGCCCAGGCGCTCGGCCAGGATCAGGTGGTTGTCGATCACCACCGCCACGTCGCGGGCATGGGCCACCTCGCGCGCGGCATCGGCGGCGCGCATCAGGATGTCCTCGTCGCGGGTGCCGAGCGACAGCCGCAGGCAGGCGATCTCGGCCCCGTCGAGGATGCGGCCAATCCGGTCGGCGAAGGTCTCGGGGTCGAAGGTCGGCGGGGTGATCAGGGTGATCTGCGGGCGGTCGTCTGCGGCCATTTCGGGCTCCGGGCGTCTGATTTCCGGCCGGTCTATCAGCGTTTTGCGGGATTGGCTACCTTGGGGGACAAGGCGCGGACGGCGGTCAGCGCAAGGGCCGGTCTGGGGTCGAAGGCCACGGGGTTCTCCTTGCCTGGGGGGCGGGCCTGGCCTATCTGGCGGCAAGGCTTTCGCAAAGGTGGCTGCATGATCCCGCCCGTCTTCATCCTGGTCCGTCCGCAGATGGGCGAGAACATCGGGGCCGCCGCCCGGGCCATGCTCAACTTCGGCCTCGAAAGGATGCGGGTCGTGGGGCCGCGCGACGGCTGGCCGAACCCCAAGGCGGTGGCGATGGCTTCGGGCGCGGGGCGGGTGCTGGATCATGCGGGGCTGTTTGCCGACCTGCCGGGGGCGATCGCCGACTGCGACTTCGTCTTCGCCACCACCGCGCGGGGGCGCGAGCTGGTGAAGCAGGTCGTCACCCCCGAACGCGCGATGGAGATGGCCCGCGCGCTGGGGGCCGAGGGCAAGCGGGTGGGCGTTCTCTTCGGCCCCGAACGGGCGGGGCTGGAGAACGAGGACATCCTCCGCGCCAATGCCATCGTGACGGTGCCGGTGAACCCCGATTTCCCCTCGCTGAACCTGGCGCAGTGCGTGCTGCTTCTGGGCTATGAATGGCAGCGGCAGGGGAGCTCGGTGCCGCCTGCCGTCATGGAACTGGCCCGGACCGAGTTTGCCAGCCGCGAGGAGGTGGACCGGCTGGCCGACCATTTCGAGGAACGGCTGGAGGCGGCGGGGTTCTTCTTTCCCGTGACCAAGGCCGAGGGGATGAAGGCCAACCTGCGCAACATGTGGGGGCGGCTGGGGCTGACGCGGGCCGAGGTGCAGACCTTCCACGGCATGCTGCGGCAGATCGCCTGGAAGCTGAAGCAGCAGGGTGACTGAGGCGCCGCCTCCCCTGCGGCGCCGCGCGTGGCGCTGTGTTCAGGGCCAATGGTTTCAATGGCTTGACGGCAAGCGTTCGGGAATTCTTTACCCTGTCATGACCCGGCGCAGCCTCGATCCGTGCGGTTCGGAACGACCAGGTTTTCCTGGCGGGGATAATCGACCTGACGGGCAGGGGGCGCGGCGCGGCCTTGCCGGTCGGGCGGTTCGGGCTTGGCCTTGGGGCACCGGGACGGCTATCATCGCCGGATAACAAGAGCAGCAGGCAGGACCGGACCATGACAGAGACGATGATCGGCGAAGCTTTCACGCGGCGCGGGGTCCTGATGGGCGGGGCCGCGGCCCTGCTTTCGGCCTGTGTCCCAGGGGGCGGGGGCCGATCCGGCGGCGGCGGCGCAGGCGGCGGCTACCGGGCGCCCGACCCGGCGCCGCGCGCGGTGCCGAATGCGGGCTGGGACGCCTGGGTCGAGAGCTTCAAGGCGCGCGCGGCCGCAGGCGGGATCGGCCGCGGCACGCTGGACACGGCCTTCCGCGGCGCGGGCTTCCTGCCCGAAGTCATCGAGAAGGACCGCAACCAGACCGAATTCAAGCGCAGCCTGGAGGATTACCTGAACATCGCCACCTCGGAGGAAAGGGTCAGCCTCGGCCGCCAGAAATTCGCGCAATACGGCAGCACGCTGTCCGCGATCGAGGCCCGCTATGGCGTCGAGGGCCATGTCGTCGCGGCGGTCTGGGGGCTGGAAAGCTTTTACGGCACGCGACGTGGCAACGTGCCGGTGATCTCGGCGCTGTCCACGCTGGCCTACGAGGGCCGGCGCGGCGCCTTCTTCGAAAGCCAGCTCATCGCGGCGCTGAAGATCATCCAGGCGGGGGATGTCTCTCCGGCCGCGATGACGGGCAGCTGGGCGGGGGCAATGGGCCATACCCAGTTCATCCCGACCAGCTATCTGGCCTATGCGGTGGATTTCACCGGCGACGGGCGGCGCGACATCTGGTCGGAGGACCCGACCGACGCGCTGGCCTCGACCGCCTCCTATCTGGCGCGGTCGGGCTGGACGCGTGGCCTGCCCTGGGGAATGGAGGTCTCGCTGCCCGCGGGGTTCAACACCGGCCTTCTGGGGCGCGGCAACGGACGGTCGGCGGCCGAGTGGCAATCCCTTGGCGTGCGCGCGGCCGACGGGCGGGCGCTGGCGGGCGGCTCGATCATCGCGGGCGGCAACAGCGGCGGCGCGCCCCATTTCCTGCTGACGCAGAATTTCGCCACCATCCTGCGCTACAACAACGCGCAGAACTATGCGATCGGGGTCGGGCATCTGTCGGACCGGATCCTGGGCCGGGGTCCGGTGCAGGCCAGCTTCGGCCCGGATGCCAACGGGCTGACCAGGGCCGACCGGCAGGAGTTGCAGCGGCTGCTGACCGCGCGGGGCTTCGATACCGGCGGCACCGACGGGGTGATCGGGGCCAGGACCAAGGCCGCGATCAGTGCGTGGCAGGCGAGCGTCGGGGTTCCGGTGACGGGCGAGCCGAGCCTGGAGCTGTTGCGCCGGCTGCGCTGAGCGCTGCGGGGCGGGGAGGGCAGCGATGACCCATCGCATCCATTCGATGAGCCTGGCCAAGGTCTATCCGCTGTATCTGGCCAAGGTCGCGCGCAAGGGCCGCACCCAGGCCGAGCTGGATACGGTGATCCTCTGGCTGACCGGCCATGACGCGGCCGGGTTGGCGGCGGTGCTGGAGCGGGGCGACGATTTCGCCCGGTTCTTCGCCGAGGCCCCGGCGCTGAACCCGAATCGCGCGCGCGTGACGGGGGTGATCTGCGGCGTGCGGATCGAGGAGATCGCCGAACCGCTGATGCGCGAGATCCGCATCCTGGACAAGCTGGTGGACGAACTGGCCAAGGGCCGGCCGCTGGAAAAGGTGCTGCGGCAGGGCTGAGCGCGCCCGGTCCCGTCGGCCGCGTGCGGGTGGCGGCGGCAGATGCCTCCGGCGGGAGTATTTGGGACATGGGCAAATGCTGTGGCGTTCAGTCCACGGCGTTGACATGGGCGGTACGGATCACCCGTTCGCAGTGCTGCGCCAGCTGCTTGCGGTTCTCGAAGGCATCGACGGGAACTTCGGGGTGGAAGATGACCTCGACCCGGCCCTGCGGCGCGGTGGCAAGGGTTTTCAGAAGGTGGCCGGCGAAATCCATGTCGCCCCACCAGCCGTAATGACGGGGGTCGGCGCCTGCGGGGGCGTGGAAGATCACGGTGACCGGCTGGATGTGCATGCTGCGCTCCAGGGCGGGCGAGAAGAAGGCCTGGAACAGGGTGGACTTGAAGGGCAGGACGCGGATCGCGTCGGTCGAGGTGCCTTCGGGGAAGAACAGCAGGCGATGGCCGGCCTGAAGGCGGGATTCGAAGATCTGCTGCTGTTTCTTCGCCTCGGTCCCCTTGCGGGCGATGAAGACGGTGCCGGTGGCGCGGGCCAGCCAGCCGATGCCGGGCCAGTCGGCGACCTCGGCCTTGGCGACGAAACAGACGGTCTGGGCGGCGTTGAGGACGAAGATGTCCAGCCAGGAGGAATGGTTGGCCACGATCGCTCCGGGCCGGGTCATGGGCGAGCCGTGGACGGTCATGGGCAGGCGGAGGATGGCCAGCGCGCCGCGGCAGACGGTGCGGGTGATCTGCGGAGTGACGGGGCGCGCCTGGCCGCAGAGCGGCCATTCCACCAGCCGGACCAGGAGCAGCACGACGAGGCCGCCATAGGTCAGCGTCGAAAGCAGCGCGCCGCGCCAGATCACGCGGAGCCAGCCTGCGGGGGTGATGTGCAGGGGCGGCGGGGGGGCAGACTGCCAGTCGCTCATCCGCCGGCCTTGCGGACGTAGAATTCGCGGTGGCGGGCCGACATCTGGCCGGTGTCCATCACCAGGCAGACATCGGTGGTGTTGAAGTCGTGGTCGATCCAGGCGCCGTCGCCGACGAAGCCGCCCAGCCGGAGATAGGCCTTGATCAGCGCCGGGGTGGCCGCCATGGCGGCGCGGCGGTCGAGGCTGGATGCGGGGATCAGGTCCATCTCCTGCCGGTGCGGGGGCAGGGCGCGGACCCGCATCTCCGGCGGGGCGAGGTGGTGGTGATGCAGGTAGGACAAGGGCTGGGCCAGGGCCGCGATGTCGGTGCCGTGGAAGGAGGCCGCGCCGAACAGCACTTCGATCCCGCGGTCCAGCACATAGTCGGCCAGCCCGTTCCAGAGGTGGAACATCGCTGTGCCGCCGCGGTGGTCGGCCCGGACGCAGGAGCGGCCCAGCTCCAGGAGGTGCCGGCCCGAGGCGATGAGCGGCGTCAGGTCGAACTCGGTCTCGGAATAGAAGCGCCCGGCGGCGGCGCGGCGTTCGCCCGGCATGATGCGGTAGGCGCCGATGACATGGGCGGTCGTGGCCGGATCGACGCGGCGGTCGACGAGGATCAGGTGGTCGAAATACGGGTCGAACGCATCGCGTTCGAGGCCGGCCGCATGATCGACCAGCGGGCCATCGCCGCCAAGCTCGCGCACGAAGACCTGGTAGCGCAGGGCCTGGGCCGCGGCCAGATCCTCGGGCGTGGTCGCCAGCCGCACGGCATAGGGGGCAGGTTCGGCAGACATCGACCCGGTTCAGGACTTCCAACGGGTCTGACTTACCGACCGGGGGCCGACTTTGCAACCGTCTGCCGGACTGCCGTCGCCCTGGCAATTCCCGGTTGAGTTTCGGCGGGGAATTCGCACTATGGATGATCAGGTTCCGCCACCGGCATGAGGAAGACCCGCTTGCTGTCGATCACCACCTTTCCGGCATGTTCGAAGTTCACCGTCACCCTGTTGTCGACGTTCGACTGTACCTGACCCAGACCCCAGTCGTCCCGCTCCGGGTGTCTGACCAGCATGCCCGGTTCCAGAAGTGCCGCCATACCCTGTCCTTTCGCCCGGTTCGACGATGCAAGACAAGCCTGACCTCGCCGCCCTGATCGCCTCGCGCATCTGCCATGACCTTATCAGCCCGATCGGGGCGATAGGCAACGGGGTGGAGCTTCTGGCGATGGAGCCGGGCGGCGCCCGGCCCGAAATGGCGCTGATTTCCGAAAGCGTGGCCAATGCCAATGCGCGGATCCGCTTTTTCCGGGTCTGTTTCGGCCAGGCCGGAAGCGACCAGCGGATCGGCCGGACCGAGGTGGTCTCGATCCTGGGCGACCTCGGCCGCGGCGGGCGGATCGCCTATGCCTGGACCAGTCCGGCAGACCTGCCCCGGCGCGAGGTGCGGCTGGCGTTCCTGCTGTTGCAATGCCTGGAAAGCGCGCTGGCCTATGGCGGCCGGATCAGCGTGACCCGGGGCGATAGCGGCTGGATGGTCCTGGCCGAGGCGCCCCGGCTGAAGGTCGATCCCGCGCTGTGGGAAGTGCTGACCGAGCCGCGGGCGCCCGCCGAGATCGGCGCGAACCAGGTGCATTTCGCGCTGGTGCCGGAAGAACTGGCGCGCCAGGGCCGGCGCCTGGTTACCGAGATCGGCGCGACGACGATCCGGCTGACCTTCTGAGCCGCCCGCGCGTGCCGCCCTGTTTCGGGCGTCAGCCCGGCCGGCCGGTCTCTGTCGGGCCCGGCGGCAGGTCGTCGATGGCCCGGGCGATGCGCTCCATCTGCTTGCCTGCCCGCATCATCCCGATCCGGCGGAACAGCCCGCGCGGGTCGCAGTTCAGCCGCTGCAAGAGATGGCAGGCCAGCGGCCCCACGACCGGGGCCTTGCGCGCCTCGTTCCAGATCTGGGCCAGCAGGTTGATGTCCAGGCCCCCGTCGCCCAGGTTGAAATGCGGCATGTCCAGGGGCAGGCGGCGCGACCGGATGCGGCGGATCGGAAAAGGGGTCGCGGCATCGAGACCCGAATGGAGGCGTTCGAATTCGTAAAGCTTCATCAGCGAAAACAATATGTTGATCGACAGTCCCACCCGCCTCTGCGCCTCGGTCTCGCCGTGGTCGCCGAAGGTGATGGCCGAGGAGATCAGCCAGCGGCCCGGCAGTTCGGGCATGAGCTGCGGCCCGGCCTCGGCCCAGATGCGGCGGAAAAGGGCAGGGGCATGGGCCGGGAACCGCTGTTTCCTCAGATGCGCGATCAGGATCGCGTTGACTGCGGCCAGTTCCGGCTTGCCCGCCAGTTCGACCCGCATCTGGTGCAGCTTGCGGGCGTGGAGCGTCTGCGACCCTTGCAGCGGCGGCAGGTTTTCCGGAATCCGCGCGGCGAGAAGCGGCGCAAGGTCGAGATCGGCGGGCGGGAACCAGTCGCGGGCAGCAAGCTTCAGCCGGCGCCGGCGCTGGCCCCAGATCTGGATCAGGCTGTCGGGGGCATCCGGATAGGTCTCGATCGGCGTGTCCGGATCGGGCTGGGGCGGGTCGGGCTCGGCGGTCGTCATGCTGGCTTGGGCCTCCGGCGCCACGAAGTGGTGGAAGAGGCTAGGGCGACCGACGCGGGCGGTCAAGCGCGGCTCAGACCATCATCTCCTTGGTCGCGGTCAGCTTGACGCCGGGATAGTCGCGCACCACGCGGTCGATGTCCCATTGCAGGCGGGTCAGGAACACCAGATCGCCGTCGCTGTCATGCGCGATGTGGCCCTTGTTCACGTTCACCAGCTTGTCGATCTCGGCCTTGTCGCCGGAGATCCAGCGGGCAGAGGTGAAGTTCGACCCTTCAAAGCGGACGGGCAGGGAATATTCCTGCTCGATCCGGCTGGCCAGCACGTCGAATTGCAGGGCGCCCACCACGCCGACGATGTAGCCCGAGCCGATCATCGGCTTGAACACCTTGGCGGCGCCCTCCTCGGCGAATTGGGTCAGGGCCTTTTCCAGATGCTTGGCCTTCATCGGGTCGGTCGCGCGGATGGTCTGGAGGAGTTCCGGCGCGAAGGACGGGATGCCGGTGAAGCGCAGGGACTCCCCTTCGGTCAGCGCGTCGCCGATGCGCAGCTGGCCGTGGTTCGGGATGCCGATGATGTCGCCGGCCCAGGCTTCCTCGGCCAGTTCGCGGTCGGCGGCCAGGAAGAGGACCGGGTTGGTGATCGACATCGGCTTCTTCGTGCGCACATGGTGCAGCTTCATGCCGCGTTCGAAATGGCCCGAGGCGAGGCGGACGAAGGCCACCCGGTCGCGGTGTTTCGGGTCCATGTTGGCCTGGACCTTGAAGACAAAGCCGGTGACGGCGGGTTCCGAAGGGTCGATCTGGCGTTCCGCGGCCTTCTGGGGTTCCGGTTCCGGCCCGTATTCGCCGATGCCGTCCATCAGCTCCTTCACGCCGAAGGAGTTGATGGCGCTTCCGAACCAGATCGGCGTCATCGACCCGTTCAGGAAGGCCGTGCGGTCGAAGGCGGGCAAGAGTTCGCGCGCCATCTCCAATTCGTCATGGAACTTCTGCAACAGCTCGGCCGGGATATGTTCGGCCAGCTTCGGGTCATCCACGCCGCTGATCTTGATCGATTCCGCCACCCGGTTGCGGTCGGCGCGGTCCATGATCTCCAGCCGGTCGTGCAGAAGGTCATAGGCCCCGATGAAATCGCGCCCCTGGCCTATCGGCCAGCTTGCCGGCGTCACGTCGATCGCCAGGTTTTCCTGGATCTCGTCGATGATCTCGAACACGTCGCGGCTTTCCCGGTCCATCTTGTTGCAGAAGGTCAGGATCGGCAGGTCGCGCAACCGGCAGACCTCGAACAGCTTGCGCGTCTGGGACTCCACGCCCTTCGCCCCGTCGATCACCATGATCGCGGCGTCGACGGCGGTCAGCGTGCGGTAGGTGTCTTCGGAAAAGTCGCTGTGACCGGGGGTGTCCACCAGGTTGAAGCGGAACTCGCGGTAGTCGAAGGACATGGCCGAGGCGGAGACGGAAATCCCGCGCTCCTGCTCCAGCTTCATGAAGTCGGACCTTGTGCGCCGCGCATCGCCCTTGGCGCGAACCTGGCCGGCCATCTGGATCGCGCCCCCGAACAGCAGGAACTTTTCGGTCAGCGTGGTCTTGCCCGCGTCGGGGTGCGAGATGATCGCAAAGGTCCGGCGGCGGGCGATTTCGGGCGGAAGGGGGGCGCGGTTCGACATGCGCCCCCCATACCGCGCGTCCGGGCTGGCCGCAACACGGCCGCTGAGGTGGGGGCCGAAAGGCGCTCTGGCGCGCGCGTCTGTGGTCAGGGTTGCGACCTGCGCTGCCGCCTTGGCGCCGGGGGCCGTCTGCCCCCGGACCCCCGAGAGTATTTCTGACATGGGCAAGCAGGGGATGGGCTTGGCCCCCTGCGGCGCGGCTGCTAGGCTTTGCGGTGGAACGTCAGGGGGAAATGATGGATCTCGGAATACGCGGAAAGCGTGCGCTGGTCTGTGCGTCGTCCAAGGGGCTGGGCCGGGGCTGTGCCGAGGCCCTGGCCGAGGCGGGCGCCGATCTGGTGATGAACGCGCGCGGGGCCGAGGCGCTGGAGAGCGCCGCTGCGGATATCCGGGCGCGGCATCAGGTGAACGTGGTCGCCGTGGCCGCCGACATCACTACCGAGGCGGGCCGAATGGCGGTGCTGGAGCATGGGCCCTTCGACATCCTCGTGACGAACGCAGGCGGGCCGCCGCCTGGGATGTGGTCGGACTGGAGCCGCGAGGATTTCATCAAGGCGCTGGACGCCAACATGCTGACGCCCATCGCGCTGATGCAGGCGGTGCTGCCGGGAATGATGGCGCAGGGCTGGGGCCGGGTGGTGAACATCACCAGCGTCTCCGTCAAGGCGCCGGTTTCGGTGCTGGGCCTGTCGAACGCGGCGCGGGCGGGGCTGACGGGCTTTGTCGCGGGCACCTCGCGGCAGGTGGCGGGCAGGGGCGTCACGATCAACAACCTGCTGCCCGGCATCCATGCCACCGACCGCGCCATCGCGCTGGATGCGGCGGTGGTCAAGGCGCGCGGGATCAGCATGGAGGAAGCCATCGCCGAACGCGCCGCCACGATCCCCGCCGGGCGCTATGGCACCCCGGCCGAGTTCGGCGCCGCCTGTGCCTTCCTGTGTTCGCAGCACGCAGGCTTCATCGTCGGGCAGAATATCCTTCTGGACGGCGGTGCGACGAACACGACGCTGTAGGCTTCAGCCGTAAGCCCCGCGCCGTCGGCCGGGATCGATCACGCCCAGTGTCGCCAGAAGGCTTGCCCCAAGCGCCCAGGCCCAGGCCCCGGCGCCAAGCATGCCATGGGTCATGTCGGGGATGGCCGAGCCCGAGAAGGAAAGACCCGTCGCATCGGCCTTGCCGATCAGCGACAACAGCGCCCAGGCCACCAGCGCGACCGGGAGCGCCCCGGTCAGCACCGCGAGAAGCCGCGACTCGCGCCCGAAAAGCGCGAAGGCGACGAAGAGTGCGGCCAGCACGAAGGAACAGCCATAGGCGATCGTTTCGGGCCGGGCGCCGGACAGGATTTCCTGGGCCCGGGCCTGGTCCATCTCGCGCAGGACGGTCCAGGGGACCACGTTCTCGCCGAAGGGCGAAGAGAGCCAGGGCAGAAACAGACTGGCAAGAATGGCAAGGGCGGCGGCAAGGGCAAGGGGACGGGACAACATCGCGGCACCTGTGGGCAGAGCAACCCGTTCAGCGAAGCACCGCTTGACCCTTGCGTCAAATTCCTGCCCCCGAAACCGCGAAATTGGCGCGGCTGCCGCATCAATCCGCCAAAGCGGCCCGGGTTTGATGCGCAGTCGTCCCGAGTGCGACACCGCGCGCGTCCGGTGCAGACTTGCCCGCCCCGACTCGCGCTGCTAGGGGAAAGCCTGACCGATTTTCTTGAGAATCCATGCCCGACACCCTGCCCCTGCGCCTGGACGTGACCAACCTCAGCCGGTCCTTCGGCGGGCGGAAGGTGGTGGACGGGGTGTCGCTGTCGGTGGCGGCGGGGCAGGTGACCTGCCTGCTGGGTCCTTCGGGCTGCGGCAAGTCCACCACGCTGCGGATCATCGCCGGGGTCGATCGCGCCGATGCCGGCGAGGTGCGCCTGGACGGGCAGACCGTCGCCGGGCCGGGGGTGCATGTGCCGCCGGAACTGCGCTCGGTCGGGCTGATGTTCCAGGACTTCGCCCTGTTCCCGCATCTGACGGTGGCCGAGAACGTGGGCTTCGGGCTGCGCCTCGACCGGGCGGAAAAGGCGCGCCGGGTGGGCGAGCTGCTGGAGAAGGTGGATCTGGGCGGCTTCGGGCCGAAGCATCCGCACGAGCTTTCGGGGGGCGAGCAGCAGCGGGTCGCGCTGGCGCGGGCGCTGGCGCCCAATCCGCGGGTGATGCTGATGGACGAACCCTTTTCGGGGCTGGACAACCGCCTGCGCGACGGCATCCGCGACCGCACGCTCGACCTTCTGAAAGAGGCGGGGACGGCGGTGCTTCTGGTCACGCACGAACCCGACGAGGCGATGCGGATGGCCGACGAGATCGCGCTGATGCGCGGCGGGCGGATCGTGCAGAAGGGCGCGCCCTACAACGTCTACAACGCGCCGGTGGACAAGGCGGCGGCGGCCTTCTTCAGCGATGTCAACGTGGTCCGGGGCATCTCGCGCGGGGCGCTGACCGAAACGCCGTTCGGGGCCTTCCTGACCCCGGGCCATGCCGACGGCGCAGAGGTCGAGATCGTGATCCGCCCGCAACATCTGCGCATCGACTTCGACCGCGGCGGGCGCGGCCCGAACCCGACCCCCGAGGACGGGGTGCCTGCGCGCGGCACCGTCCTGCGCAGCCGCTATCTGGGGCGCGAAAGCCTGGTCGATTTCGCGATGGATTTCGAGGGCGCCAAGCTGACGGCAAGCGTCCCGGGGGTCTTCCTGCCCAAGCCCGGCACGGTGCTGTGGCTGATGATCCGACGCGACCGCTGTTTCGTCTTCGGGGTCTGATGCCTTTGCGGGATCAGGGCGGCTCGACCTCGATCCCCGATTGCGGCAGCAGGGTGGCGACCTTGTACAGCAGGCTGCGCGCCGCCTTCGCCCGTGGGTTCCCCTCGCGGCCAACATGCCGCAACCCCTCGACCAGGGCCTCCAGCTCCTCGGGCGTCAGCATCGTCGGCGGCAGCACCAGCGGCGAGCGCAGGATATAGCCAAGCCCGCGTTCGCCCTCGACCGGCATGCCGGTGGCTGCCAGCATCTCCATGTCGCGCCAGATCGTGCGGGTCGAGACCCCGGTGCGCGCGGCCAGTTCCGAGGCCGTATGCAGCCGGCCGTCGCGCAGGGCCTGGACGATGTCGTAAAGGCGGGCGTCGCGTTTCATGGGGTCTTCCGGGTGCAGCAGGGGCAGTATCACCCGTCCTGCTGACAAAATACTGTCAGTTGACTGCGCTTGCCAAGCGGCTTGGGTCTTGGAACTCGGGGGATCGGGGGCGTAATTGGAGGCAGTGACGGAATCCGCCCCGGGTTCGGGGCCTGCATGGAGGGCTTCTCATGCTCAACAACATCGGTCTTCCCGGTCTGATCCTGATTGCGGTCGTGCTTCTGGTCCTGTTCGGCAAGGGCAAGGTGTCCAGCCTGATGGGCGAGGTCGGCAAGGGGATCACCGCGTTCAAGAAAGGTGTGAACGAAGGCAGCAAGGAAATCGAGGACGCCAAGGCAGAGGCGGCCAAGGACGTGACTCCCGCCGAGAAGGACAAGGTCTGACCTGACGGCCTTTCGGGAGACGCGGGATGGATTTCAGCTGGTCCGAACTTCTGGTCGTCGGCATCGTCGCGCTGATCTTCATCGGCCCGAAGGACCTGCCCGGCATGTTCCGCGAGCTTGGCCGGTTCACCGCCAAGGTCCGGTCCATGGGGCGCGAGTTCAGCCGGGCGATGGACCAGGCCGCGAGGGACAGCGGCGTCAAGGACGTGGCGGAGGATCTGAAGAAGGTGACCTCGCCCAAGGCGATGGGCCTTGATGCGGTGAAGTCCGCCGCCGACAGGTTCGAGAAATGGGATCCGCTGAAGAATGCGGCCAAGCCGACGAAACCGCTGACCCCGGCGCCGATTCCGGCGGCGGCGCCGGCTGCCTCTGCGGCGGCTCCGGCGGCCGAGGCGCCTCTGGCCGCCGCCGCGCCCGCCGCCGCGC
>NZ_JAANHS010000025.1 GCF_011174775.1 Rhodobacter calidifons | reverse complement strand
CCGGACTGCCCTGCAAGGCTGAACCGGCCACTGACCTTTGAGGGCGCGCAGGTCTGGGACCTGGCGCAGCGCCTCGGTGGGCAGCTGCGCATCCTGCCCGGCGCGGTGATCGGCTGGGACATGGGCGCGGCGCTCGCGCTGGGCCGTGCGCTGGGTGTTCCGCCCCTCGCCATGGCCGAATTCCTGCCGCCCATCGAGGCGGTGATGGTGCGCAAGACCAACGAAACTCTCGCCGCTGAGCGCGGCTGAACCCCCGACGAGGCAATCCCCATGGCCGAGAAACGCGTATCCGTCCGCCTAGCGGCGGTCGGCGGGCGGCAAGTGCGTGCCGAACTGGAGGGTGTCGGCGAGGCGGGCGCGCGGGGTTTCGGCCGTCTGTCGCGTGAGATGGAACTGGCCAACACCCGTCTCGCCGCCTTCGCTAGGCGCGCCCGGATCGCGGCGGCGGCGGCGGCCGGGGCGCTGGCGGCGGCGGCCACGGCGATGATCCGCTCGGGGCTGTCCACCGTGGATGCGCAGGCCAAGCTCGCGGCCTCGCTCGACGCGACGGTCGAGAGCATCCAGGTCCTCGAGCGCGCAGGCGATCTGGCGGGCGTCTCCATGGGCCAGATTGAGCAGGCGACCGCGCAGCTGACGCGTCGCCTGAGCCAGGCGGCGGCTGGAGCCGGTCCCGCGACCGAGGCGCTCCGTCGCCTGCGGCTGTCGGCGGGAGAGCTGCAGGCCCTGCCGCTCGACCAGCGCATCGCGCTGATCCAGGATCGGCTGGCGGAATTCGTGCCCGAGGCCGAGCGCGCGGCGGTCGCCTCGCAGCTCTTCGGGGACCGGGCGGCGCTCGTGTTCACGCGGATCGACACGGCCACGCTGCGGCAGGCCACGCAGGATGTGCGCGATTTCGGGGTGGTGGTCTCGGACCAGGACGCCCGCCAGATCGAACGGACCAATGACGCCATCTCGCGGCTGGGCCTGATCTGGCGCGGGTTGTCGAACCAGCTCGCGGTCGCCGCCGCTCCCGCGCTGGAGGCCGTCGCCGATGCCGTGGCAGCGGTGGCGCGCACCACTGGCCCCCTCGGCATCGCGATCCGGACCCTGTTCGACAACCTCGGGCGGCTGGTGAGCATTGCGGGCACCTTCGCGGCCCTCATGGCCGGGCGCTGGGTTGCCGGGCTGGCGGCGGCGGCGCTGTCGGTGCGGGGACTGGCCACGGCGCTGGTGGTCCTGCGCGGCGCGCTGATCCGCACCGGCATCGGCGCGTTGATCGTCGGGGCGGGCGAGCTGGTCTATCAATTCTCCCGCCTCGTCTCGGGCGCAGGGGGCTTCGGCAACGCGCTCGAGCTGATGGGCAATGTCGCCCGCGCCGTCTGGGACGGCATCAAGACGACGATGGGCTCGCTGGTGGATGATTTCCGGGCGCTGCGTGCCGACATCGAGAGCATCTGGACCCGGCTCATGGCCTTCCTTGCGGGTAAGTGGGCCGACTTCCTCGGGATGATCGGGCCCACATTCAACGCCGTGGCCGACCGGATCGGCGCGGATTTCCAGATCGACTGGTTCGGCGCGCAGTCCTGGGCCTCGATGCTCGACCACGCCGCCAGCAACGCGGGCACCATGGCCGAGCGGTTTCGCCAGAGGGCGGCGAACACGCGAGCGGGTGCCTTCGACGGTGTGCGCGAGGCCGTCACCGCGCTGGTCGAGGCCGTACGCGGGTCGGGCGAGGAAACCGAGGGCGCGCTCGATGCCGCTGCAGCTGGCGCCCGGCGCGTTGCCGAGGCGCTGGGCGAGGCAGAGACCTCTGCGGGTCGCGAGGGCGCTGCCGGGCGTGAGGCCGGAACCCAGACCGCGACCGGAGCAGAGGAAGCCGTGACCGGATGGCAAGCGGTCACCGCCGCGCTGGCCGACTATGCGAGCAAGGCGCGCGAGATCGGCGCGGATATAGGCCAGGCTCTGGTGGGCGCGTTTGGGGCGGCCGAGAACGCGGTCGCCGACTTCGTGCGCAAGGGCAAGCTCGACTTCCGCGACCTGGTGACCTCGATGATCGCCGATCTGGCAAGGCTCGCGGCGCGGCGCTTCATCCTCGGCCCGCTCGCGGGGCTCCTGTCCGGTGTGCTCGGCGGCGCCGGGGGCATGTTAGCCTCGGTCCTGCACACGGGCGGCATGGTGGGCGCGCCGGGTCCCGGCCGGATGGTCGGCCACGGCTGGCGCGGGCGGGACAACCGTCATCAATACACCCACGGTCACCTTCGCCAATGCCGTGACGCAGGTCGGCATGCCCCAGGCCAACCTGACTGCGCAATTGCTCGGCCTCGGCGGGGCGACGGCCGACAGCTTCAACCGCCTGTCGGTCAACACCCCGGCCGTGCTGTTGAACAACGCAGGTGCCGGGGTCGAAGCCACAGTCAACAAGGCGGCCCCGGCGAATGATGCGGCCTTTGCCTTCAAGACCGGGTTCTCGGTGCGGGCGCTGATCGGGCTGCTCGGGTCGGACGATTTCAGCTTCAAGGTCAGCCCGGACGGGTCCGCCTTCTTCGAGGCGATCCGCATCGACCGAACCAGCGGCCAGGTGGAACTGCCCGAGCCCATGGTCCTGCCCGGCCTCAGCGCGGCGCCGCCCCCGCCACCGGCAGGCAAGGCGTCGGTCTACGCCCGCAGCCGCGCCGGGGCACCTTGGATCGATGTCATGCGCCCCTCGGGCAGGGACTTCCCCCTGCAGCCCCATTTCGGGGTGAACCGGATCGCGACATGGTCTCCCTCGGTCAGCACGACCATCACCACCGAAGGTCTGCCCATCACCTCAGTCGGCACGGTATCGCACCCGACGCTCGCCGCAACGAACCTTGCAGCCTCGATGCGCCGCTGGCGTCTGACCTCGGCGGCCGTCGTGGACTCGGTGGCCGACCAGCGATCGGCAGGCTGGGCCTGCTGGCGCGGCAATGCCGCAGGCCTCGGCGGCTGGACCTTCGTGACGCGGATTTCGCTGACGACCCTGCAAGCCACAGGCATGGGGTTCTTCGGCCTCTACGGCTCCACCGCCGCGCTGGCGACCACCCTGACACTAGCCGCCGCCATCAGCTGCATCGGTATCGGCTTCCAGCGCGGCACCCACACTCGCTGGCAGCTGGTGGCCAATGACGGCACCGGGGCGCCAACCCTGACCGACATGGGCACAGGCTTCGCGATTGCCACGGGCGGCGTGCTGACCCTGTTCATCGCCGCGCCGCCGAACAGCAGTTCCGTCTGGGTGCGGGTGGTGGACGAGGTTTCCGGCGCGATCTTCGAGCAGGAGATCACCGCCGACCTTCCGGCAGCAACGCAGTTCCTGTCGCCGCGCCTGTTCCTGAACACCGGCGCGACCGCCGCTGCCGTCGCCTTCGATTGCGCCGGGGTGTATCTGGAGACGGACTTCTGAACGGCCCGGATCTGCAACATGGCGATCGGCGTGGCTGCATCGGGCAAGGCGGAACTGGCGCGGCACCGCCGGTTTTGCCCGCCCTTGCGAACGCCGGCGATGCCTGCCGAACGTCAGCTGCCGCACCTCCGGCAGGGCCGCATCAGTGCCTGCCTGGCGGGACGAGGCGCTTGCGCAGTTCGATGCTTCCCGGCGTCGGACGGAAGCCGAGGGCGGTGTTCAGCCGGAGTGCCGGCAGGTTGCCGTCGAGGTTTGTCGTCTGCAGTGCGCGCGCGCCGTCCCGCCGGGCCGCGGCGATGAGGCGCAGTTTCAGCGCGCGGCCGAGGCCCCTGCCGCGCCAGGCGGCATGGACGCCCGTGAAAAAGGAATAGCCCTCCGCACCCATGGCCTGGCCCATCGTGAGGCCGACCAGGCGAGGATGATCCTCCCCGGCCGCGCGCCGGGGGCATCGCGCAGGACAGCGCGGTCAGATGGTCGGGCCTCCGATGGGACGAGGCGGCGATCCGATCCAAGGGTGCGTCATACCCGCTGCAAGCAGCCGAACCCCGGTCTCGGGTCCGGAGCAAGCGACCGGCGGGATCGTCGGAACCCCCTTGACGCTTTCGTGAGAGACGTTACACAATAACACTGACGGTTCCAAAGCCCGAAAGGGTGGCGGATAAAAAGGGAACGCGGTGAGGCGTAGGCATCAGCCACCGAACCCGCGACTGCCCCCGCAACTGTGAGCGGCGAGCGACCCTGCGAGAGCCACTGCCCCGAGGGGGCGGGAAGGTGCAGGCAAGCGGCGACCCGCGAGTCAGGAGACCTGCCGTCATGCCTTGCAACCCAACCCGGGCGGGGTGTCCCGGAGGAGACATGACCATGACGCCAGCGCAACCCATTGCGCGACAACGCATCGTCCTGCCCGCTCCGCAGCCCCGCGGAACGCGAAGGACGCTCCCTTGGGCCCAGCGGTTCACGACGCCCCCCTGACGACGGCCGACGTGGTCGGCGGTCGGCTTCCCTGTGGCCGATCCTGCGCCGCCTGTCCGCCGATCAACGCCGTGGCGCGGCAAATGGCTGATCTGTCGTCCCTCTTGGCCGCCGTCACCGGGCCCGACGGGGCGCCGCTGACCTTTGCGGTCGAGGTCGGCTGCCCCCTGGCGGCGGGGGGCATCTGCCGCCTGTCGCTGTGCCTGTCCGGCGGGCGGCTGGCGGTGATGGGGGCCGACCCGGGCACGGCGGGCGGGTGGCTGCAATGACCGGCACGCCCGATCACATCATCCTGTGCCTGTCCCAACCCAGCCTGTCGAGCCGGGACGAGGCGCGGATGCTCGCGGCCGTCCACCGCGCCGCCCGGTCCGTCTGGTCGCCGCCTGTCACCGTGGTGCGCCTGGAGGGGACGGGGCCGGGGCTCGCCTGCGCCTTGCGGGCGGCGCGCGACGGGGGCGCGCGGCACGTCCGCGTGGTGCCCACGGGCTTTCCCATGGCCGCGAACATCCGCGCCTGGCTGCCCGGCGCGGTGGCGCATTTCGCCACGACCGAAGGTGCAGCCGTGCGGATCGAGCTTGCCGAACCGCCCGAACCCGAGGATGCGGCCGAGGTGCTGGTTGCCCTGTCGCCGACGGCCCGCACGCAGGACGCCCGGGATCTGACCGCAAGCCTCGGCAAGCCCGGCTGGCAGTTCCTGCCCGACTTCGACATCCATCTGCTGGTCTGCACCGGTCCGCGCTGCGCCTTTCGCGGGGCGGGCCCCCTTCTGGCGCGGCTGAAGGCCCGGCTGGCCGCGGCCGGACTGTCGGACCGCTGCCTGACGACCTCTACCGGCTGCCTCTATCCCTGCAACCAGGGACCGCTTGTCGCGCTCTACCCGCAAGGGGCGTGGTACCGGATCCCCGACGAGGCCGCGCTCGACCGGCTGGTGACCGAGGTCATCGGCCGCGGGTCTGACCTGCCCGACCTACGGCTGGCAGAACGCCCCGGCAGCCGCCGGGCGACGATTTCCCCCAAAAGTGCAAGGAGACCTGCGTGATCCTGTCCCTGAGCCGCCGCGCCCTCTTGGCCGCGGCCGCAGCCGTCGCGCTTGGCCTGCCCGCGGCCGCGCATGATCACCACCCGCCGCTGCGTATCGTCACGTCCTTTGCCATCGACAGCATGAACCCGTGGGAGGACGGCTTCTGGATGCAGGAGTTCGGGCAGGCCGAGCTTCTGATGCAGTTCCGCGAGGACGGCAAGCACCATCCCTGGCTCCTGTCCGCGCTGGAGAACCCCGAGCCGACCCGCTGGGTCATGACCCTGCGCGAGGGGATCACCTTCCAGAACGGCAAGCCCGTCGATGCGCCCGCGGTCCTGGCCGCGATCGAGGCGGCCATCGCCAATTCGCAATCCGCCAAGGGCGCGGTTCCGGAGGGTGCCGCCTTCGCCGTGACCGGGCCGCTGGAGCTGACCGTGACCACGCCCGCGCCCTGGCCCGAGCTGCCCGGCGTGCTGGCGGATGAAGCCGTCTTCCTGATCCTCGACGCCGAGGCCGTGGCGGCGGTCGGCGAGGACTGGGGCAAGCTCGTGGGCGCGGGCATCTACACCGGCCCCTATGCCGTGACCGCGCTTGACGATGCGCGGATGGAGGCCGTCGCCCATCCTGGCTACTGGCAGGGCAAACCGGCGCTGCCGGGTCTGACCGTGGCCTTCGTGCCCGACGCCAACGCGCGTATCCTTGCCGTGCAGAACGACGAGGCCGACATCGCGCTCTACCCGCCGCTCGCGGCGCGACCTGCGGTCGATGCCACGCCAGGGGTGCATTTCAACATCGGCGCGCTGTCCACCGGCGGCTTCACCGGCTACATGAACCTCAGGCAGGGACCGCTGGCCGATGTCGCCGTGCGCAAGGCCGTGCTGCGCGCTGTGGACTATCGCGAGATCGCCGAGGACGTGTTCCGGGGCGGACTGGCGCAGGCGACCTCGCTTTACGCGGCGAACCTGCCTTTCGCGCTGGAAAACTACCGCACCGACCCGACCGAGGCGGCCGCCCTTCTGGATGCGGCCGGCTGGGTCGCGGGCCCGGACGGGATGCGCGCGAAGGACGGCGCGCCATTGTCGCTGGTTCTGGCCATCTATCCCCAGCAGCCCGACCTCGTGCCCCTGTCCACGGCCGTGCAGGCGCAACTGGCCCGCGTGGGCATCGGGGCCGAGGTGGTCAGCTACGACGGGATCAACCAGGCGCTGATGGAGCCGTCGAACCGCTGGGACATCGCCATGGTCTCGACCGGGGCGGCGGGCTGGGGGCGGGTGCAGAGCTTCCTGGACTCCTATCTCCTGCCCGGCGCCCGCCGGAACTACGGCGGCTATGACAACGCCGAGGTCAATGCGCTGGTCCCGGAACTGGCGACCGAACCCGATCCGGCCCGGCGCACCCAGATCCTCCATCGCATCCAGACGATCCTGTGGGACGAGGATCCCTATGCCTTCTCGTTCAACATCCATCTCGGGCGGGTGATCGTGAACGACCGCTATGCCTGCTACAAGCCGGGCTTCGCGCTCTACCACGTCTCCTGGCAGACGGCGCCTTGCGAGTGACGGGAGCCGTATCGCGGGGGCGCGGGATCATCCGCGCCCTCGTCCTGCGGCTGTGGCAGGCCGTTCTGGCCGCGGCGGGGGCGAGCCTGCTGGTCTGGCTGATGCTGCCGCTCGCCCCCGGCGATCCGGTGGACATGATCCTGTCAGCCCGGCGGATCGAGGAACCCACCGCCGAACAGATCGCTGCGCTGCGCGACCGCTTCGGGCTCGACCTGCCGTTCTGGCAGCGCTACCTCCTGTGGCTCGGCGGCGTCGTGCAGGGCGACTTCGGCCTGTCCTGGCGCACCGGCGAGCCGGTCTGGGACGGGCTGGTGCGCCGCCTGCCTGCCAGCCTGCAGCTTGTCGGGCTGTCCTTCGCGATCTCGGTCGGCTGGTCGCTGGCGCTGGCGCTGGTGGCGGCCCGCTGGACCGGGCGCTGGCCCGACCGGGTGGTGCTGGCCTATACCCGGATCCTGGCCGCAACGCCGTCCTTCGTGCTGGCGCTTCTGGTGTTGCAGTTCGCGGTGGTGGGGCTCGGCCTCGGGCGTGTGCTGTCCGGCGGGGCCGGGGCCACGCTGGTGCTGGCCGCCGCCGTGCTGGGCATCGACCGCGCGGCGGGCTGGACGCAGCTCTTGCGCGCCGGCCTGATCGAGCATCTGGCCCGGGGCCCGGCCGACGTCGCGCGGGCGCGGGGGGCAGGCCCCGGCCGGGTGCTGACGGTCTATGCCCTGCCCCCCGCGCTGCTGCCCTGGCTGACGGCGCTGGGGATCAGCCTGGGCGGCCTGATCGGCGGCGCGCCGGTCCTCGAGGCCATCTTCACCTGGCCCGGGGTGGGCCAGCACGTTCTGACCGCCCTGTCGGTGCGCGACGTGCCGGTGATCCAGGCCTTCGTGCTGATCGCGGTCCTGGCCTATGTGGCGGCAAGCCTGCTGGTCGATGCGCTGGCGCTGCTGATCGACCCGCGGCTGAGGCCCGAGGCGCGCCGCTGATGCTGGCCCGCCCGCGCCTGGCCGCTGCGATGCCTGCGCGCCCTGCCTCGGGGCTTGTCGCAGGCCTGTCCCGCCATCCTTCAGGCCGCTGGGGGCTGATCCTGGCCCTGACGCTCGGGGCTGTGGCGGTCGCCGGGCCGTGGCTTGCACCGCATCCGCCGAACATCCCCGACTATGGCGCCGCCCTGCGCCCGCCGGGGCCGGGCCATTGGCTGGGCACCGATGCCACCGGCCGGAACCAGCTGTCGCGGCTTCTGGACGGCGCGCGCCGGTCGCTTGGCGGGGCGGCGCTGGTGGCGGTCGCGATCACGCTGATCGGGCTGGTCGTGGGCACCCTTGCCGCGCTGGGCGCGCGCTGGGTCGATGCCGTTGTCATGCGCGCGGTCGATGTGGTGATGGCCTTGCCCGGCCTGATCCTCGCCTTCGCCGTGATCGGTCTGCTCGGCCCCGGCTACACCAACCTGCTGATCGCCCTGATCGCCGCCGACTGGGCCTACACGGCCCGCATCGCCCGCGCCTGTGCCTTCGAGGCCGTGCGCAGCCCGGCCGCGATCGTGGCGCGCCAGATCGGGGTGCCGGAATGGCGGGTCATCCTGCACCACGTGCTGCCGCCGGTGTTCTGGCCGCTTCTGGTGCTGGGCACGCTGGGCCTTGGCGGGCAGATCGCGGCGATTTCGGCCTTTTCCTTCCTCGGGCTCGGGGTGCAGGTGCCCCATGCCGAATGGGGGGCGATGCTGGCCGACTCGCGCCATCTGTTCACGGTCGCGCCCTGGCTGCTGCTGGCGCCCGCGGCCTGCATCCTGCTGTCGGTGCTGGCCTCGAACCTGCTGGGCGAGGCGCTGCGCGACCTTGCCACGCCCGAGGGCCGATCATGACCGAAGCCCTTCTCTCGGTCGCGGGGCTGTCGGTCTCCTACGGCGGCATACCGGTGCTGCGCGACATCGCCTTCGACCTTGCCCCGGGCGAGACGCTGGCCATCCTGGGCCTCTCGGGCTGCGGCAAGAGCACGCTCCTGCGCGCCTTGCTCGGCCTGCTGCCGCCTTCGGCCCATGTGGAGGGCACAGCGCGAACCGCAAGCGGCCCCGTCCGGCTTGCCGACCGCGCCGCGCTGCGGCAACGCCTGGGGCGCGAGATCGGCTTTGTCGCGCAGAACCCCTTCGACGCCTGCGCCCCCCTGCGCCGCGTCCGCGCCCATGTCGAGGAGGCCTGGCGCGCCCATGGCCTGCCCCCCGACGCCGCCCGGATCGCCGGGCTCTGCGCGCAGCTCGGGCTCGATCCGGCCACGCTCGACCGCCACCCGCACGAATGGTCGGGCGGCATGTTGCAGCGGGCCAACATCGCCGCGGCGGTGGCGCTGGCCCCGCCTGTCGTTCTGGCCGACGAGCCGACCTCGGCCGTAGATGCCGAAACCGCGGATGCCGTGATGGCCTGCCTGCGCGCCGGTGCGCCGGGGACCGTCGTCGTCAGCCATGACCTGCCGCTGGTGCAGCGCATCGCCGACCGGGTGCTGCTGATCGAGGACGGCCGCATCGCCGCGGTGGCCGCGCGCGCTGATCTCGCCGCCGACCGGCTGCCCCCTGCCCTGCGCGCCTTCCGGCAGGCCGGGGCGGTCGCGCGCCCGGCCGCGCCGGGGGGCGAGGTAGTGCTCGCGGCGTCGGGTCTGGCCGTGGCGCGCGGCGGGCTGCGGCTGATCGAGGGGCTCGATCTGGCGCTCTGCCGCGGCGAGGTCATCGGCATCGCCGGGCGGTCCGGCACGGGCAAGAGCACGCTGCTGGCGGTTCTGGCGGGCGCGCTGCCCCCGGCCGCAGGGGTCATCCGCCGCTCCGGCGCCCTGCGGCCGCCGCAGCGGGGCGAAGTCCTGAGCCTGTTCCAGGATTCCCTGTCCAGCATGAACCGGCGCTGGCCCCTGTCGCGGATCGTTGCGGAACCCCTGACCGTAGCACCCCGTCGGGTGCCGGGGCGCGCACGCCGGGATGCCGCGGTCGGGGCGCTTGCTGCCTTCGGGCTAGGCCATCTCGACCCCGGCCTGCGGCCGGAACACCTGTCTTTCGGTCAGGCGCAACGGGTGACGCTGGCCCGCGCGAGCCTGGCCGGCCCGGCGCTTGTTCTGGCCGACGAGCCCACCAGTGCGCTTGATCCGCGGCAGAAGGCGCGCGCCCTCGACGGGCTGGCCCGGCTGGCCGAGGCGGGCGCGGGGATCGTCCTTGTCAGCCACGACCGCGCCTTGCTCGACACCTTCTGCCATCGGACGCTGCTGGTCGGGTGGTCGGGCCAGGGCCCTGCGCCTGAACGGTCGGCGCCCGCCGCACCCTGCCGCCCGCGCGCCTAGAGGGTGATCACCTGATCGGGCGGGTTGCCGGCAAGTGCGCCGTAGAGCTGCGGGAAGCAGCCGGCGACCACGCCCGGCACGCAGTCCTTCGCCACCACTTCGCCCGAGCCGCACTGGTGGAACTCGCCCTCGGCAAGGCCCCGGCGCATGGCGCAGTCGTCGCAGATCATCAGCAGGATGTTCCTTTCGGCGGCGATCCGGGCCAGCCGCTCGCCCACCGGGTCGCCCGACCGCACCGTGTAGACGTTGTCGTCGAAGAACATGATGCCGACAACCTCGGCACCGTGGGTGCCCGCCTCGAGCTGGGGCAGGATCATGCGGGCGAGCTTGAAGGCCGAGGCCATGGGCGTGGCCAGAACATAGGCGACTTTCATTGGAAGACCTCAGAGTTGCGTGGGGTTGGGGGCGTCGCCATAGACGGCGACGGGGTCGAAGGTCCGCGCCGTTTCGGCAAAGCGCAGCGGCCCGCCGGCCTCGGCCCCCACCGGCACGGCGCGGTAGAAGCAGGAGCGGTAGCCGACATGGCAGGAGGCGCCCGAGCCCGCCACCGCGACGCGCAGCCAGAGCGCGTCCTGATCGTCGTCGATCCGCGCCTCGGTCACGCGCTGTACGAGGCCCGAGGTCGCCCCCTTGCGCCAGAGCGCCTGCCGCGACCGGCTGAAATAATGCGCCTCGCCCGTCTCGCGCGTGAGGCGCAGCGCCTCGGGGTTCATCCAGCCCAGCATCAGCACCTCGCCCGTGGCCGCATCGGTGGTGACGCAGGGCATCAAGCCGTCGGGGCCGAACTTCGGCGCAAGGATGCAGCCTTCCTCGACCTCTTCGACCGAGCGGCGAGGGTGGAAGGCGACGGGGGGAGTGGGCATGGGCAGCCTTGCAGATGACAATGTTATACTATAACAATCACGGCCGTCCCGAAGATGCAAGCAGGTCGCCCCATGCCCGCCCCGATCCCCGTCACGCTGCTCACCGGTTTTCTGGGCGCGGGCAAGACCACGCTGCTCAATCGGCTGCTGCACGACCCCGCGGCGGGGCGCATCGCGGTGGTGGTGAACGAATTCGGCGCGGCGGGGCTGGACCATGACCTGATCGAGGAGGCGGCCGAAGATGTGGTGCTGATGGCCTCGGGCTGCATCTGCTGCTCGATCCGGGGCGATCTGTCGAAGGCGCTGACTGCGCTTCTGGGGCGCAAGATGCGCAAGGATGTGGCCTTCGACCGGGTGGTGATCGAGACGACGGGGCTGGCCGATCCGGGGCCGATCCACCACACGCTGCTGGTCGATCCGGTGCTGGCGCCGAACTATGCGCTGGACGGGATCGTGACGGCGGTGGATGCGGCGCTGGGGGCGGGCACGCTGGAGCGTCACCTCGAGGCGCGGGCGCAGGTCGCCATGGCCGACCGGATCGTGCTGACCAAGACCGATCTGGCCGACGGGCCGGGCCTCGCGGCGCTGGAGGCACGGCTCGACCGGCTGAACCCCGGCGCGCCGCGGATCACCGCCGACCGGGGCGCGGTGCCGCCCGGCGCGCTCTTCGGCCTGTCCGCCCTGCGCCGCGCCATGGCGCCGGATCACGCGCTGGCCTAGCTGGCCCAGCCCGCGCCCGCCCCCCTGGCGCGGCTGTCGGGCCTGCCCCTGCCCAAGGCCGGCCCGCCGCCTGCGCTGCCCGCCGCCTCGCACCACGCCACGGACGACCGCATCGCCACCGCCTCGATCACCCTGACCGCGCCGATCCCGGCCGAGATCTTCGATTTCTGGCTCGAGACGCTGATCGCGCTGCGCGGCCCCGACATCCTGCGGATGAAGGGCATCCTGCATGTCGAGGGCGCGCCCTGCCCCTTCGTCGTGCATGGCGTGCAGCACATCTTCGATGCGCCCGTGCCGCTGAAGGACTGGCCCGCGTGCGACACCACCAGCCGCGTCGTCGTCATCGCCCGCGACATCCCGAAGCCCGATCTCGAGGCCAGCCTCGCCACGCTGCGCCTGCGCCCCGATCCGGTTGCGCTGCCCGAAGGCGTCACGGTGCACCGGCTCGAGGTGCCGTTCTGACCAGCATCGCCCCTGCGCCCCCCCGTTCCCTGACATCTGAGAGGTTTCCATGCCCCGACCCGACACCCGCCTTCCCGTCACCGTGCTGTCCGGCTTTCTGGGCGCGGGCAAGACCACGCTTCTCAACCGCGTGCTGAACAACCGCGAAGGCCGCCGCGTGGCGGTGATCGTCAACGACATGTCCGAGGTGAACATCGACGCCGACCTCGTGCGCGAAGGGGCCGAACTCAGCCGCGCCGAGGAGAAGCTGGTCGAGATGTCGAACGGCTGCATCTGCTGCACCCTGCGCGACGACCTGTTGCAGGAGGTGCGCCGGCTCGCCGCCGAGGGGCGCTTCGACTATCTCTTGATCGAAAGCACGGGCATTTCCGAGCTGCTACCGGTGGCCGCCACCTTCGACTTCCGCGACGAGAAGGGCGAGAGCCTGTCGGATGTCGCCCGGCTCGACACGATGGTGACGGTCGTGGATGCGGTGAACCTGCTCAAGGATTTCTCCAGCCACGACTTCCTGCGCGACCGGGGCGAACATCTGGGCGAGGGCGACGACCGCAGCCTCGTCAACCTGCTGACCGAGCAGATCGAGTTTGCCGATGTGGTGATCCTGAACAAGGTCACCGACGCGGGGCCGGCCCGGACCGATGCCGCGCGCAAGATCACCCTACATGCACGACGGCTCGATCGCGACGCTGGACGAGGTGATCCGCCACTACGCCGCCGGCGGACGCAGCATCACCGAAGGCCCCCATGCCGGCGCGGGCCACGCCAATCCCCACAAGGACGCGCTGATCGGCGGCTTCGCGATTTCGGACGCCGAGATCGCCGACCTCATCGCCTTTCTCGAAAGCCTGACGGACAGGGATTTCCTGACCGATCCGGCCTTTGCGGACCCCTGGCCGGACGGGCACCCGGCCAATGCGAACAGGGTCATGCCCCTCAACTGAACCCGGAAAAGGAAACACCAACATGAAGCATGTTCTTGCCGCCGCGGCCGTCGCTCTGCCCCTGACCATCGGGTCTCAGGCGCTGGCCCACGCCACCTTCGCCGAGACCGAAGTCGTCCAGGGCCAGACCGCCCGCCTGACCCTGCGCGTGCCGCACGGCTGCGGCGACGAGGCGACGCTGCGGGTGCGCGTCCAGATCCCCGAGGGCCTGATCGCCGCCCAGCCGATGGTCAAGCCCGGCTGGACGCTGGAAACCGTCAAGGGCCCCTATGAGCACAGCTACGAGCTCTGGGGCAAGACCCTCACCGAAGGCGTGCGCGAGATCATCTGGTCGGGCGAGCTGCCCTCGGAATACTACGACGAATTCGTGTTCCGCGCCCGCGTGACCGACCGTCTGCCGGCGGGCGAGATGGTCTATATCCCCGCCATCCAGGAATGCGCGAACGGCGCCGAACGCTGGATCGAGATTTCCGCCGCCGACCAGGACAGCCACGATCTGAAGGATCCGGCCCCGGGCTTCAAGGTCATCGCCCCCGGCGAGGCCGCCCACAAGCATTGAGCTGCGTGAAGGCCGGTTCGCAAAGGCGTTCCTGGCCGGCCTGCACACTAGGCGCGCGCATATTCCTGTTTGCGCGGCGCCGACTTCCCGCCGGGTCGAGATTCCCGGACCCGGCGGGCTTTTCCCAAGGATCATCCGACCATGACTCGTCTGCTGCTTGCGCTCCTTCTCGCCCTTCTGCCCCTTCAGGCGCTGGCCCATGCGCAGCTGCGCGCATCCGACCCGGCCGAAGGGGCGGTGCTGGCCGAGGCCCCGGCCGTGGCACGGCTCGCGTTCAACGAGGCGGTCGCGCCGCTGATCCTGCGGCTCATCGGTCCTGACGGCGCGGCATCCGACCCCCAGGGCCGGGCCGAGAACGCCACCCTCACCGTCGCGCTGCCCGCGGGCCTGGCCCGAGGCACGCAGCTTCTGTCCTGGCGCGTGGTCTCGGACGACGGGCACCCGGTCGGCGGGACGCTGACGTTTCACATCGGCGCGCCCTCGGCCACCCCGCCGACCCCGGCAGAGCTTGCGGCGGGGGCGGCGCGGATGGCGGCAGCGCTGCGCCTGGCGCTGACGGTCGCGCTTGTCACTGCCGTGGGTCTGGGGCTGTTTTCGGCGCTGGTGGCGCGCGCCCCGATGCCGCCCGCGCTGCTGGCCATCGGGCGTGTGGCCGCCGCCGCGACCCTGCCGCTGGGCGCGTGTCTGATCGGGGTGCAGGGGCTCGACATGCTGTCGCTTCCCGTTTCGGCGTTCCTGTCCGCTGCGCCGTGGACGGCGGGCCTTGCCGCGCCCGTCGCCGTGACGGTCGCGCTGTCGGTGCTTGCGGCGGGCCTGGCCGGGGTTGGCACGCCTGCGGGCGATGGGCGCCTGAGGTCGGGGTTCGCGCTGGGGGCCTGGGCGCTGGCGGCGCTGTCCTTCGCGGCCTCGGGCCATGCCGCAGCCGCCGCGCCGCGCGCCCTGACCGTTCCGGCCGTGGCCCTGCATGCCGCGGCGCTGATCTTCTGGATGGGGGCGCTTCTGCCGCTTCTGCTCGCCCTGCGCGGGCCGCAGGCGGGGCTGCTGCTGCGGCGGTTCTCAAGCCTCGCCGTGCCGCTGGTCGGGCTTCTTGTCCTCAGCGGTGCGACGCTGACCTGGGCGCAGGCGGGCAGCCTTGCGGCGCTGGCGGGGTCGGCCTATGGCCTTGTGCTTGGCGCGAAACTCGCGCTGGTGGCGGGGCTTCTGGCGCTGGCCGCGCGCAACCGCCTGCTACTGACGCCCGCGCTGGCGGCGGGGCGCGCCGATGCCGCGCCGCGGCTTGCCCGCGCCATCCGGGCCGAGATCGTGCTGGGCCTCCTCGTCCTCGCCCTTGCCTCGAGCTTCCGGCTGACCCCGCCCCCCCGCGCGCTGATCGAACCGGCCAAGCCGCTTTATGCCCACATCCACACCGCCCGCGCCATGGCCGACATCCGCCTGACCCCGGGCCGCGCGGGGCCGGTCGAGGTCTCGCTCGGGCCGCAGACCGGCGATTTCGACGAACTGGTCCCGCAGGAGGTCGAGGTCGTCCTGACCCAGCCCGAGACCGGGATCGAACCGATCCGGCTGACCGCCCTGCACGGCGGCGACGGGCTCTGGCACGCCGGGCCCGTGACCCTGCCGGTTCCGGGCGAGTGGGAGGTCGCCCTGCGCCTGCTGATCAGCGATTTCGAGCGCGTGACGCTGACCGGCACGCTGACCCTGCCCGACTGACCGGAGCCTGCGATGCGACAGCTTGCCCTTGCCCTAGCGTTTCTTGCGGCCCCCGCCGCCGCCCATGAGGTGACGACCGAGACGCTGGTCATCGACCACCCCTATGCGCTGGAAACCCCGGCCACCGCCCTGTCCGGGCCTGGCTTCCTGACGATCACCAACACCGGCGACGCGCCCGACCGCCTGCTCGCGGTGCGCGCCGCCTTTGCGCGCGTGGTCCTGCGCGGGTCCGAGGGGCAGGTCGGTCCCGAGGGCATCGCCATCGCCCCGGGCCAGACGGTCACGCTGGCCCCCGGCGGGATGCATGTGCTGTTCATGGGGCTGGACGGCGACCCTTTCGAGGAAGGCGAGCGCATTCCGGCCACGCTTGTCTTCGAACGCGCGGGCGAGATCGCGGTCGAGTTCTGGGTCGAACCGCGCACGGGAGCAGGCCCCCATCGTACGCCGTCGGGCGGCGCCGACCGCGGCGACCCGGCCACCCAGGCGGCGGTGCGCGCGGCCCTTGACCGGCTCATGGGCGATGGCGCGGCGGCGGGCCCCGTCGCGCTTGCCGCGGATGCGGC
>NZ_JAANHS010000024.1 GCF_011174775.1 Rhodobacter calidifons | reverse complement strand
GAAAACACCAGCACAGGCCCTCGCCGAGGAACTCGAAAAAACACCAACAACCGTTGCACTTGGAACTTGAGTTAACCAATCCTGAATGCCCACGACCAAGCCATTGATTTCACTGGGCTGTAAGGACTGCCCATGCGTGGGCAGTCAGCCGCCGATTCGCCGCCATCGCGCCGCCTCCAGACCGGGGGCGTTGCCTTCGTTGGCCAGCAGCTGATCCAGCCGCGCCCGGCCGGGGGTGCGGCGGCAGACCGGGTCGGGGGCAGAGGCGTCTCCCAGGACAGCCAGCGCCTGACAGCGGCAGCCGCCGAAATCCACCTCGCGACGGTCGCAGGACCGGCAGGGCTCGGGCATCCAGTCGGTGCCGCGGAAGGCCGCGAAGGCCGGGCCGCGATACCAGATCTCGGCCAGCGGCACCTCCCGGACGTTCGCAAAGACCATGCCCGGGATCGTCTGCGCCGCGTGGCAGGGCAGCACCGTCCCGTCGGGTGCCACGTTCAGCCCGGTGGAGCCCCAGCCCCCCATGCAGGCCTTGGGCAGGTCGGCGTAGTAATCGGGGGGCACGAAGTCGATGACCAGCCGCCCTTGCCGCGCGGCGCGGGCCTCGGCCACCAGCCGCTTGGCCTTTTCCACCTGATCGCGGGTCGGTTGCAGCACGGCCCGGTTCTCCAGCGCCCAGCCCTGGAACTGGACGCAGGCCACCTCCACCCGCCGCGCGCCCAGCCGCTCGGCCAGGTCGAAGATCTCGGGCAGTTCGTCCAGATTGTGCCGATGCATGACCGCGTTCAGGGTCAGCGCCACCCCCGCCGCCGCGATGGCCTCGGCCACCGCCATCTTCCGCGCGAAGCCGCCCCTGTAGCCGCCCACCCGGTCCGCCGTCTCGGCCCGCGTGCCCTGCACCGACAGCTGCACATGGTCCATTCCCGCCGCCACCAGCGCGGCGATCCGCTCCGGCGTCAGCCCGACGCCCGAGGTGATGAGGTTGGCATAAAGCCCCGCCTCCCGGGCCGCGGCGACGATCTCCTCCAGATCCCGGCGCGAGGCCGGCTCGCCCCCAGACAGATGCACCTGCAACACCCCCAGCGCCGCCGCCTGTCCAAAGACATCGGCCCATTGTCCGGCCGTCAGTTCGGCCTCGCGCCGCGCCAGATCGACAGGGTTCGAGCAATAGGGGCAAGAGAGCGGGCAGCGATGCGTCAGCTCGGCCAGCATCGCGATCGGCGGGGGAACGGGGCGGGAACCGTCAGGCATGCAGGTCCACCAGCCGTTCAAGTGCGAGGCCCGTCAGGAACTCGGTCACATCCGGCCCGACTTCCTCGACCGGGGCGGCGAAGTCGGCGGCCAGGCCCGAGACCAGCACATCCACCGGCGTCGCCCCGTCCACCCGCGACAGGATCGCATGGCCCACCTCGTCCAGCATCAGCACCCGTTCCGGCGCCAGCAGCACATGGCTGCCCCGCACCGCATCCCAGTGCAGCCGCACGCCGGGGGGCAGGACCGGGATCACCGCAGCCCCTCGCCGGGCCGCCAGGCGCCGGGCGGGATGTGGCCGGGCTGGACATAGCCATGCCACAGCGCATCCAGCTGCGCCCACAGGACCTCGGTCTTGAACACCAGCGCCGCCGCCGCCGCGTCCTGCTCTTCGGGAGTACGGGCATGGTCCAGCACCCATTGCAGCCCGAAGGCCACATCCTTCGGTGCCTCGCCCAGGCGGTGGCGGAAATAGGCCAGCGTCTCGGGCGTGGCGAAGTCGTAGTGCTCCAGAAGGCCCGCGATCCGCTCGGCATGGATCTTCGGCGCGAAAAGCTCGGTCAGCGAAGAGGCCACGGCCTGCAACAGGGGCCGTTCGCGGACATAGTGGACATAGGCGTCCACCGCAAAGCGCGTCGCGGGCATGACGCCCACACCCGAGGCCACATAGTCGGGATCCAGCCCCACCGCCTCGGCCAGTTTCAGCCAGCGGCGGATGCCGCCGTCGCGGGTCTCGGTGCCGTCGTGATCCTCGATCCGGCTGCGCCAGGCGCGGCGCAGGTCGGGGTCCTCGACCCGGCTCATGAAGGCCGCGTCCTTCATCGGGATGCGGCTCTGGTAATACCAGCGGTTCACCACCCAGGCCCGGACCTGATCCACCGTCGCCTTGCCGCCATGCAAGAGCTGATGGAACGGATGCCTGTCGTGATAGCGCTCGTCGCCGATGCTGCGCAGCCGGGCCTCGAAGGCGCCCATCGGTTTGCCCATCTCGGTCATGCCGTCACCTCCATTCCGTCCTGTGCGACCTCCCATCCCGCTGCTTCGACTGCGGCCCGTTCGGGGCTGTCGGGGCGCAGGATCGGATTGGTGTTGTTGATGTGAATCAGGATCTTGCGCCCGATCCTCCGGCCCGAGAAGCGCGCCAGCGTGCCGTCCGCCCCCCCGATCGCGACATGTCCCATCCGCGCGCCGGTCTTGCTGCCGACGCCTTCGCGGATCATCTCGTCATCGGCAAAGACCGTCCCGTCGAACAGCAGCACATCCGCCCCCTCGATCCGGTCGAGCAGCCAGTCGGGCAGCGCGGCGCAGCCGGGGATGTAAAGGACGCGCCTACCGCCCCCGGTGATCTCCAGCCCCACGGTCTGTTCGCCCATGAGGTGGCCCGCCCCGAGCTCTGCCTCGAGGAACAGCGCCACCTTGCCGGGCACCGCGAAAGGGGTGACGGTCAGGCCGGGCAGGGGCGAAAAGCCTTGATCCAGCACCATCCGCCGCCGCATCACCACCTCGGACAGGACCCCGAAAACCGGGTTTGCCGCCAGCACCCCATGCGTCTCGGCGCTGGCCCAGAGATCGAAACCCGTCCCCTCGCGCAGCGACAGAAGGCCCGCGATGTGGTCCACGTCGGCATTGGTCACCACCACCGCCCTGACCGGGCTGCCGCGCAACCCGCGCGGGGCGAAGGCCGGCCGGTCCAGCTGGGCGCGGATGTCGGGCGAGGCGTTCAGCACCGCCCAGTCGGTGCCGTTCAATGAAACAGCCACGGACGATTGCGTCATCCGTGGCAGGTCGCCGGCGCGGGACAGGGAGCAGTTCCGGCAGGCACAGTTCCATTGCGGCACCCCGCCGCCCGCCGCGGCGCCAAGCACCGTCAGGCGCATGGCCTGGCCTTCGGATCAGACCAGGGTGCGGTCGTCCTCGGCCGGGCCGTACATGTTGATCTCCATGCCGCAGCGCACTTCCACGGCCTTCGGTTTCGTCCAGCGCATCTTGGGTCCTCCTCCAGTTGCTGCCCGTCAGTAAGCCACGATTCCGCGTCCCGGCCTATGCGACCTTGGTTGGGGGGTCAGTACAGCCGGCGTTCGTATTTCCAGTTGTCGGCATCGGGCGTCACCTCGTCGAGGTCATAGCCCGCCGCCTGCAACCTTTGCGCCACCGGCAGCCCCGCTGCGGCCGCCCGGTCCACCAGGGCGCGACCGCCGACCTCGTCGGCGGGAACGCCCCGGCCGCGCATCAGGTCGAGCCCGTAGTTGAACATGCCGACCGGATCGCCCGCCTCGGCGGCCATCCGGTCCCAGTGGGCGGCGCGGGCCGGGTCCTCGTCGGGGGTGCCCAGGCCGTTGTCGTCCAGCTGCGCCATCCAGGTCATCGCCCCGGTCCAGCCGTCGCGGGCGCAGGCCTCGAACACCGCTCGGGCAGGGTCATGGTCGCCCTTCTTGGTGATCCCGTATCCGGCCGCGCAGGCCATCATGCTCGTCTCGCCCCGGGCGACATCGTCCAGGATGCGGGCGATGGTCATTTCCTCGGGGTTGAGCGTGCCCAGATCCTCGGCCGGGTCGGCCAGGGCGGGCAGGGTGGACAGGATCAGGATCGCAATCGCGCGCATCTCGCCTCCGAAGCCAGGCTGCCATTCTAGCGGGTGGCGGGCCGAAGCCCAAACGTCCTGTGGTCGTATACGACCATTTTCCCCGAAGCCGCATCAGCGCTGTGGGGCGTTCCGACGGCGAACCGGAGATGTCGGGAAGGCCAGACCGTCGCAATCCGTGGCCGCCCGAACGGCGGGCGCAGCGCAGGGCGTCCGGCCCTGACCGGGATCGCCCGATCCCGGGGGAAAGCCCGGGGGGCGTCGCATGGATGCGGGTGCCGTCCCAGGATCACCGCATCAACAGGACCGGCACCTTGCAGGCGCGGATCATGGCGGTCGTGGTCGAGCCGATGATCAGGCTGCGGATGCGGCTATGACCATAGGCACCCATGACCAGCATGTCGAACTGTGCCTCGTCCACCAGCTTGCCGAGGGCCGTCTCCGGCTGGCCGGGCAGGACAGAGGTTTCCACGGCAAGCCCGGCGGCCTTCAGCAGGGCCTGCGCATCCGCCAGCCCCTTCGTCACCTCCGGCGCGGCATTGCCGACGGTCACCACCTGCACCAGCAGCCCCTGGAACAGCGGGCTGTGCGCGATGTGATCCACGGCCTTCATGGCCGATGCGCCGCCGTCATAGGCGACCAGCACCCTGGAAATCGGCCGGAAGGCGCGTGAGGCGACCAAGACCGGCTTGTGGCTGGCCCGCACGATGCGTTCGAGGTTCGAACCCAGATGCCCCCTGGCGAAATCCGCCGCTTCGCCGCGCTTGCCGATCAGGATCACGCGGGCATCGCCTTCCAGCTCGGCCACCGCCTCGACAATGTCGCCGTGGCGCAGGCGGGTGGTGACATCCGACACGCCCGCCTCTTCCAGAAGCTTGGCCGCATCCTCCAGGATCGCCCGGCCGCGATGACTGATCAGCCTTGCGCGCTGTGCATCCAGCGCCGCCAGTTCCTCCAGCAGGGCCGTCCGCGCCCCAAGCGCAATGGCGCCGGAGTGGTCGTGGTTGCCCGCGGCCTCCCGGCGGCCGAGGACATGGATCAGTTCGACAGGCGCGTCCGTGCGGCGGGCAATCCATGCCGCATGTTCGCAGACGCTGGCGGAATAGATCGACCCATCGACGAGGGCGACGATCTTCTGCGATCCGTTGGTCATTTTCCCGCCCCCCTCAATGTGCCATCAGCCTGTCCATCGCGCCTGGCTTGTCATGCACGGCAAGCCTGTCCACGATGGTTTCGGACGCTTCGTTCATGCCGACGATGTCCACCTCCGCCCCGTCGCGGCGGAATTTCAGGACGGCCATGTCCAGCGCCTGCACCGAACTGATGTCCCAGATATGCGCGCGGCTCACGTCGATCACCACACGGTCAAGCGCCTCCTTGAAGTCGAAGGCATTCATGAAATCCTCGACCGAGCCATAGAATAGCTGGCCTTCGACGACATAGGTCCGCACGCGCCCGTCCTTCGATATGGTGGACGTGACCTTGAACAGCTGGGCGATCTTGCCGGCAAAGAAGATGCCGGACAGGAGCACCCCCACCAGCACGCCGATGGCCAGGTTATGGGTCCAGACCACCGCTGCCACGGTTGCGATCATCACGATCGAGGACGAGCGCGGGTGCAGGCGCAGATTCCGGATCGATGACCACGAGAAGGTGCCGATCGAGACCATGATCATGATCGCCACCAGCGCAGGCATCGGGATCTGCGCCACCCAGTCACCCAGAAAGACCACCAGGATCAGCAGCACAAGGCCCGCGGTAAAGGATGACAGTCTCCCCCGCCCGCCGGATTTGACGTTGATGATCGACTGTCCGATCATCGCACATCCCGCCATGCCTCCGATGAACCCGGTCGCCGTGTTGGCGATGCCCTGTCCGATACATTCCTGATTGCGGTCGGATTTCGTGTCGGTCAGGTCATCGACGATGCTTTGCGTCATCAGGCTTTCCAGCAGGCCCACCACCGCGACCGCAACCGAATAGGGCAGGATGATGAGCAGCGTTTCCAGCGTCAGCGGGATGTCGGGGACCAGGAACACGGGCAGCGTGTCAGGCAAGGCGCCCATGTCGCCCACGGTGCGCACCTCCCAGCCGAAGGCCATCGTCAGCCCGGTCAGCACCAGGATCGTGACCAGCGGCGAAGGAACCGCCTTGGTGAGGTACGGAAACAGATAGATGATTCCCAGGCCCGCCGCGACCAGCACATAGGTCAGCCATGTGACCTTCGTGGGGTCCAGTTCCGGCAGTTGTGCCATGAAGATCAGGATCGCCAGCGCGTTCACGAAGCCGGTCATCACCGATTTCGAGACGTAGCGCATAACGAAGCCAAGCTTCATCAACCCGGCCCCGATCTGGATCAGACCGGCCAGCACCGTTGCGGCCAGCAGGTATTGCAGCCCGTGGTCGCGCACAAGCGTCACCATCAGCACGGCCGTTGCCGCCGTCGCCGCCGAGATCATCCCGGGCCGTCCGCCGACGAAGGCGATCAGAACCGCAATCGAGAAGCTGGCGTAAAGCCCTACCTTGGGATCGACACCCGCGATGATGGAAAAGGCAATCGCCTCGGGGATCAGCGCCAGCGCGACGACAAGCCCGGCCAGGACATCGGCGCGGATATTGCCAAGCCACTGCGCGCGGTAGGCATCAAGTGAAATCATGCAAGGGGTTCCTGATCGGCTCACGTCCATCCGGACCGGGTGCCGCGTTCTGTTTATCGTGTCGGTTCAGGTTGTCCGGCGGATCGGCGGCCGGAAGAGCCACCCGGGAATCACGCCCGGGTCCAGGTTCGCTGCATCGCCGCATACACGACGTGCAGCGCGAAGCCAACCCTTGGCGTTTGATGGGGGCAGAACCCTTGCGGCGTCCTGAACCCTCCGGACGGGAGACCAGGCACGGCAATGCTTCATGGGGTTTTCCGCCAGGCGTCCCGGCGGCGCGAAAGCGCAAACCCGGGCGCTTTCCATGTTCCGGCACCGACGAGCTTTGTGATCGGCGTCCGCCGAACGGGGCAGGCGGCCCGCAAGGGAACCGGCGGCTGTGCCGAGATCGCGGCTTGACACCCGAAGGGACGTCACGCCCGGGGCGCGCAGGCGGACCACGGCCACGGCCGCGACGATGAAGAACCCGACGAGAGCCCCCAGCCAGCCGACCTTAAGGATGCCCGTCAAGCCTGCGATAGTCGTCACGGGCATGGACACCCCCTTCTTCGCGCGGATCACCAAGGGCTGCCGGAAGTGCAGCAGCGAAAATGCCGGGTCGGGACATGCCCGCTTCTGCTCCGGCCCGGCCTCCTCGGCCGAAAAGCCGGGCGAGGTGCAGATCGTGCAGGACCGGGTGCAGCGCCCGGATGTGGCCGGGATCTCGATGATGGGGCCGTCCGGTCGCGCTGGCGCTGATCCGCCGGCTGATCAACGGCCGCATGATCGGGATCGCCGCAGAGGCACACGCCGACGAACGCCGCGCCGCCGGGCGCCCGCCGTGACGGCGGGACCTGGATCAGACCGAGACTTCCGCCCGCAGTGCCGCCATGTCGAACTCCGATTTCGGACCATGGGCCGTCACAGTGCCGCGGCGGAAGACGTAGAACCGGTCCGCCAGGCCATAGGCGAAGTCGAAATACTGCTCGACCAGCACGATCGCCATGCCGCCCTGATCCTTCAGATAGCGGATGACCCGGCCGATCTGCTGGATGATGTTGGGCTGGATCCCTTCGGTCGGCTCGTCCAGCAGCAGGACCCTGGGCTTCATGATCATCGCGCGGGCAATCGCCAGTTGCTGTTGCTGGCCCCCCGACAGGTCACCCCCGCGCCGGTTTGTCATGTCCTTCAGCACCGGAAACAGCTCGTAGATCGCATCCGGCACCCGGTGCTGGTGCTTCGGCAAGAGCGCAAAGCCGGTCTCCAGGTTCTCGCGCACCGTCAGCAGCGGAAAGATCATCCGACCCTGCGGCACCACGGCCAGCCCGCGCCGCGCCATTTCGTGCGCCCTCAGGACCCCGAGGCTTTCGCCGTCCAGCGTCACGGTGCCGCCGGAACGGGGATGCGTCCCGGCCAGCGCCTTCAGAAAGCTGGTCTTGCCCACCCCGTTGGTGCCCATGATCACGGTCACTTCCCCGGCCCTCGCCTGAAAGTCGATCCCGTGCAGGATCTGCGACCCGCCATAGTGCAGCGTCAGCCCTTCGGTCGTCAGCATCATCCGCGCCCCAGATAGACGTCGATCACCGTCTGGTTCTTCGTCACATGGTCCAGGCTGCCCTCGGCCAGAACCGCGCCCTCGTGCAGGACCGTCACCTTGCAGTTCAGCCGGCGGACGAAGTCCATGTCATGTTCGACCACGACCACGGCGCGTGTCTTCGCGATGTCCACCAGCAGTTCCGTGGTCTTCTCGCGTTCGGCCAGCGTCATCCCTGCGGCGGGTTCATCGACAAGCAGAAGCTTCGGCTCCTGCGCCAGCAGCATCGCGATTTCCAGCCATTGCTTCTGGCCGTGGCTCAGGATGCCTGCCTTCTGCTCCAGACGGTCGCCAAGCCCGACCTGTTCGGCCAGGGTGACGATCCGCGCCTCGTCCGCGGCAGACTTGCGCCAGACCAGCACGGCCCAGGGGCTGCGCGCGGCCTTGAGCGCCAGCGTCAGGTTCTCGCGCACCGTCTGGTCCTCGAACACCGTGGGGCGCTGGAACTTGCGCCCGATCCCGGCACGGGCGATCTGCGCCTCGGACAGTTTCAGCAGCGACACGGACTTCTCGCCGAAGGTGACCGAGCCGCTGTCGGGCCGGGTCTTCCCCGTGACGATGTCCATGAAGGTGCTTTTCCCCGCCCCGTTCGGCCCGATGATCGCGCGCAGCTCGGCTGCCCCGATGGCGAAGGTCAGGTTGTTGATGGCGCGGAAACCGTCGAAGCTGACGGTGACGCCGGACACTTCCAGAAGCGCGCTCATTGCTTCGCCTCCTGTTCCATCAGCGCCCCCTGGTCAGGGCCAAGGGCCGCGCCCTTGCGGTCGGGGGAATGGACGCCCGCAAAGCGGTCGAAAAGCCCGCCGATGCCCTTCGGCGCGAACAGCGTGACACAGACGAAGGTCAGCCCCAGAAGCACCAGCCACCAGTCCACCCAGTGCAGCGTGCCGAAGCCCAGCGGGATCGACGGCACGCGGCCCCCGGTGAACCAGCTGGACAGAAGCGAGACCAGTGCCGCGCCGATGACCGCCCCGTACAGGCGCCCGCGTCCGCCGATGGCGACCCAGACCGCCAGGTAGATCGAGGCGATGGGGGCAAGCTCCGCCGGGTTGATGATGCCCGCCTGCGGATAGTACAGCGCCCCGGCCAGCGCGCAGATGACCGCGGTCAGGGTGAAGACGAACAGCTTGTAGCCCTCGACCGAATAGCCGAGGAAGCGCACGCGCGCCTCGTCGTCGCGGATGGCGCGGATCACGGAACCGAACTTGCCCGAAACGATGGCATGCAGGCCAAGGTAGGCCACCACCAATGCGGCGGCCGAGGCCCAGAAGAACCACAGGCTGACCGCGTCCTGACCGGCGGTGACTCCGGGCAGGTTCTGCAGGCCGGACAGGCCGTTGTTCCCGCGCAATCCGCTGTCGTTCTGGAAGAGGTAAAGCGCCAGGGCCAGCGTCATCGCCTGGGTGAGGATTGACAGATACACCCCCGTGACGCGGCTGCGGAAGGCCAGCCAGCCGAAGACCAGCGCCAGCACCCCGGGGACGGCCACGACCAGCGCCAGTTGCAGGGGCAGGCTGTGGGCGAAGGACCAGATCGCGGGCAGGTCGCTGGCGCCGACGACACCGAAGATCTGGGTGGCGATGCCCTGCAAGACCTCCTCGGGCGTGGCCGGCAGACCGCCGTTGGCCAGCGCGGCGACGACGATCTCTTCCGTCCGGGCATACATCAGCCACATGCCGATCATGTAGCCGCCCAGCGCGAAGAAGGCCATGTGACCCAGCGACAGGATGCCCGCATAGCCCCAGAGCAGATCCATGGCCAGCGCTGCAAGGCAGAGGCACAGCGTCTTGCCCAGGGTCTTCACGAAAGAGGTGGAGACCAGGCCGAACTGCGCGGCCAGGGTCACGCCGATGGTGAACAGCGCAAGGCAGGCGATGAAGACAAGTGCCGAGCGGTGGCGCGGGTGGAGGAGGGTCATCGCACCGCCTCCTGCAAGGGCCGTTCCGATGACCGAAGCGCCTCCCTCCCCCCACGGTGGGGGAGGGATGGGGTGGGGGGGCTGACCGGAAGAGCCAGCACGGCAGCAAGGATTCGGGTCATGGTGTCAATCCCCCGCCGCGCGGCCGCGCAGCGCGATGATGCCGCGGGGCCGGACCTGGATGAACAGGATGATGAACAGGATCATGTAGGTCTGGGCGGCCAGGGTGTTCGAGGGGTTGAAGAACTCGATCACCTTCTGCAAGCCGCCGATCATCGTGGCGCCCGCCAGCGTGCCCCAGATGCTGCCGACCCCGCCCACGACGACGGTCATGAAGCTTTGCACGATGTAGTCGGTCCCAAGCTCGGACGTGACCTTGGCGAAGAGCCCGATGGCGACCCCGGCGATGCCTGCGATGCCGGAACCAAGGCCGAACGTCAGCATGTTGATCCGGTCGGGGTTGATCCCCATCGAGGCCGCCATCACGGGGTTCTGCGTCACCGCGCGGACCTCCAGCCCCAGCCGCGTCCGCTTCATCAGCCACAGGAAGAAGGCCAGGAACACCAGCGCCAGTACGAAGATCGCGATGCGGATATAGCTGATCGACACCACGTCGTTGAAGCTGAGCGCCCCGTCCAGCCAGGCGGGCGAGGTCAGCGGCCGGGCCTGCGTCCCGAAGACGTTCTTCAGAATCTGCTGCACCGCGATCGAGATGCCGAAGGTGGCCAGCAGCGTTTCCAGCGGGCGCTTGTAAAGGTGGCGGATCACCAGCCGTTCCATCGTCACGCCCGCGCCGAAGGTGACGGCAAAGGCCAGAGGCAGGGCGATCAGGATCGACAGCGTGTAGTCGGGCACGAACAGCTGGACGACATAGCCCGTGTAGGCGCCGATGGTGATGAACTCGCCATGCGCCATGTTGATCACGCCCATCACGCCGAAGGTGATGGCCAGTCCGATGGCGGCCAGGAAGTAGATCGAGGCCAGCGACAGCGCGTCCAGGCCCAGGTCGGCGGCCTGCATGATCCCGACCCGGGTCGCGATCCGGTCCAGCGCGGCCAGGGCAGCGGCGGTGACGGCGGGGTCGGGTTCGGCATAGACGTCGTAGAACCTTGCGGCAGCCAGGGCGGCTCGCACCTCGTCCTCGGTGGCGGCCTGCGGCACGGCCCCGCTGGCCTCCAGCGCGGTGTAGGCGCGGTCCCGCGCCGCCTGCGTGTTCAGTTCGGCGACGGGCAGGCCGCCGACCATGCCATCCCGAAGGTGCGCCAGCAGCGCCGCGCGCTGGTCCTGCACCGTCAGCCGCGCGGGGGCAAGACCTGCGGCGACCAGAAGCGCATAGGCCTCGTCCTCGGAAAGGTCGGACCCAGGGCGCAATTCCCGCGCGATGTTTCCGGGCGGAGGCGTGGCCGAGGCGACCCGGGTCGTCGCCACCAGCGGGTTCAGCGCGGCGCGCAGGTCAAGGCCAAGATCGGCGCCAAAGCTTTCGATGGCCGCCACGCGGGCCTCGGTGGCGGGATCGAAGCGCAGGGTCAACAGACGCTCCAGCCGCTCCTTCTTCCCCTTCAGCGCGGGGTCCTCTTCCGTCGCGATGGCCGCGCGCAGGGGTTCCAGCGCCTCGGCGGTCGGGTCCTGCGCGATCGAGGCCAGCGCCGCGCGGCGCCGGGCGGGATCGGGGTCGGACAGGGTGAACTGCACCAGCGCGGTGGCGATCAGGCCCCTGACCCCCGCATTCGGTTTCAGCTCGGTCACATCGGTGCTTGCGGCGGTGCCGGCGGGCGATCCGTCCAGCGCCGTCAGGGCCAGCGCGCCACCTTCCGCCTTGGCGATGAACATCGCCCCATCCGACTTGCGGACGACCAGCCGCTTGTCGGCCCAGGCGGACAGGATGTCGTCGGCCATCGCGTCGCCGCTGGCGGCAAGTTCCGCGATCACCGGCCCGATGGTCTGGCGCGAGGGTTTCTCGATCAGGGCGCGGTTTTCCTCGACGATCCGGGCCGCCTCCTGCGCGAGGCCGGGAAGCGGCATCAGGCAGAGGGCCGCAAGCAGAAGGGCGATCAGGCGCATGGGGCGTCCGGGGCTTTCTGTGGGAAGGCGGGACAAGGGGGTGAGGCGGCAGGCCCCCCACCCCCATCCCCTCCCCACGGCGGGGGAGGGGAGGTGCCCGGTCTGTCCGGTCCGCTCAGTAGTTCGAGGTCAGCTGGACGCAGGTCTTGGTCTCGGTGTTGTACATGCCGCACTGAAGATCCTTCCAGTTGGCCTCAAGCACCGCCGATTCCGGCAGGAAATCGGTCCAGGCATCGCCGGGGACCGGGTCGGTCTGGCTGATGATGTCGAACTGGCCATCCGCACGGATCTCGCCGATCAGCACGGGCTTGGTCAGATGGTGGTTCGGCAGCATCTCGGCGATGCCCCCGGTCAGGTTCGGGAACTTCTGGCCCCACATCTTCTCGCGCACCGCATCCACATCGGTCGTGCCCGCCTCCGTCACCGCGTTCACCCACATGTTGAAGCCGATGTAATGGGCTTCCATCGGGTCGTTGGTCACGCGCTTGTCGTCCTTGATGAAGGCTTTCCAGGCTTCGATGAACGCCTTGTTCTCGGGCGTGTCGGCCGACATGAAGTAGTTCCAGGCCGCCAGATGGCCGACAAGGTTCGAGGTGTCGAGGCCCGACAGTTCCTCTTCGCCGACCGAGAAGGCGACGACCGGCAGGGTGTCGGCGCTGACGCCGGCGGCTGCCAGTTCCTTGTAGAAGCCGATGTTCGCATCGCCGTTGATGGTCGAAATGACGCCGACCTTCTTGCCGTCCGCGCCCAGGGCCACCACGTCGCCCACGATCTTCGACCAGTCCGAATGGCCGAAGGGCGTGTAGTTGACGAAGATGTCCTCCTTCGGGATACCCTTGGAGATCAGGTAGGACTCCAGGATGTTGTTCGTGGTGCGCGGATAGACATAGTCGGTGCCCAGAAGCGCGAACTTCTGCACGCCAAGTTCCTGCAAATAATAGTCCACCGCCGGGATCGCCTGCTGGTTCGGCGCAGCACCGGTGTAGAACACGTTCCGCGAGGATTCCTCGCCCTCGTACTGGACGGGGTAGAACAGCAGGCCGTTCAGTTCCTCGATCACCGGCAACACGGATTTGCGGCTGACCGAGGTCCAGCAGCCGAACATCACGTCACACTTGGAGACGGTCAGCAGCTCACGCGCCTTTTCGGCAAACAGCGGCCAGTCGGACGCCGGGTCCACGACCACGGCTTCCAGCTGCCTGCCCAGCAGACCGCCCTTGGCGTTCTGCTGTTCGATCAGCATCAGCATGGTGTCCTTCAGCGTCGTCTCGGAAATCGCCATCGTGCCGGACAGTGAATGCAGCACGCCGACCTTGATCGTCTCGGCCTGCCCGAAGGCAAGACGCGGCGTGGTCATCGCAGCGGCAGCGGCGGCGCCTGACAGAAGCGTGCGTCTGGTAAGGTTCATCCTGTCTATCCCCCGTTTCGTTGGCCTCGGCCTGGCCGGGCCTGGTTGGACTTCGTGCTGGGTCTGCCTGGGCCTTCGCAGCGGCCTTGGCTGAGGACAGCAAAGCCCCCTGCGCCGCCTGCGCCTAGCCTGACGGCCCGCATGCATGCCGCCTTGGGCGCCGGTGGCTGAAATTTGGGCGCTGCGGTTTGCTGCGGCGCAGAAATCGGGCAGGCCGCAGAGCGGGCAGCGCCCTTGCGGTGGGCAATCGGCCTGTGGAAATGGCAGCGGGCGGACAGGGGTTCCTGTCCGCCCGCTTCCGGCGCGCCGTGAGTCGTCTTTACGCTGCGTCAGTCTTCAGCCGCAGGCCACCGTGCCGGACGATGAAATCGACCACCTCCTCCACCCCCCTGCCGTGGCGCAGCTGGGCCATGACATAGGGCCGCTGGCCGCGGGCGCGGGCGGTGTCGGCCTCCAGCAGGACCGGATCGACGCCGACATGCGGGGCAAGGTCGGTCTTGTTGACCACCAGCAGGTCCGACTTCGTCACCCCCGGCCCGCGCTTGCGCGGGATGTCCTGCCCGGCGGCGGTGTCGATGACATAGATCGTCAGGTCGGCGAGTTCGGGGGAAAAGGTCGCGGCCAGATTGTCGCCGCCCGACTCGATCAGGATCAGGTCGAGGTCGGGGAAGGCGCCAGTCAGCTCGGCCACGGCCGCAAGGTTGATGCTGGCATCCTCGCGGATCGCGGTGTGGGGGCAGCCGCCGGTTTCCACACCCCGGATCCGTGCGGCGGGCAGGACCTGGGCCCGGGTCAGCGCCTCGGCGTCCTCGCGGGTGTAGATGTCGTTGGTGATCACGGCCATCGACAGCCGCTGCCCCAGCGCGCGGGCCAGCTTTTCCGTGAGGGTGGTCTTGCCGGCGCCGACGGGACCGCCGATGCCGACGCGAAGGGGGCCGTTGGTCATGTGCGGAAGACCCTTACATCCTGGGTTTCGTGCTGGAAGGCGGCCAGGTCGGCGGCAAGGGCGCAGCCGCCAAGGTCGCCGAGGCTGGCGGTCGCCGCCCGTGTGCCAAGGGCTTCGATCTCGGGCAGCAGGCGGCTCAGGATCGCCTGACCCTCGGTCTGACCAAGCGGGACGTGCCGTGTGGCGATGGTGGTCAGGTTGCCGGCGAAGTTCTGAAGGAAAAGCTGCGCGACCTGTCCCCTCGGCAGGGCCAGCGGCGCGGCGGCCTCGCCCACCGCGACGGGCAACATCCGGGGCGGCAGCGCGCGCCCGGTCAGGCCAGAGACCATGCGCGCCAGCGCCGCGCCCTGTTCCAGGCCCTCTTGCAGGCGTTCCGCCGACGGCGCCAGCGCGCGGGCCAGCGCATCCAGCGCGTCATGGTCCGCCGCAGGGGCAAGGGCCTGCGACAGCAGCACGGCGTCCTGCCAGCCCGCGCCGTGGTGCAGGATGTTCCGCAGCCATTCGCGGAAGCTTGCGGCATCGGAGACGTCCCCCGCCGCAATCCCCCGTTCCAGCCCGTGGCTGTAGGCGAAGGCCCCGGTCGGGAAAGCGGGGGACAGCCACTGGACAAGGGTCAGCAGCGCAGTCACTTCGCCCCTTTCGGCGCGTGGAAATGCAACTGCCCGTCGCCGTGGTGGTGCCAGCCGAACGTGGCGGCCTCGCCGTCCGCGCCATGCGCATGGCCCAAGGTCCGGCCATGCCCATAGGCCCCACCTTCCGGCCTGAACGGCAGGCTTTCGCGGCGGATCGTCGCGCCAAGGCCTGTCAGCATCCGTTCCAGCACATGATCCTCGCGGATCACCAGCTGGTCGGGCAGGATCTGGCAGGGCGTGTGGCGGTTGCCGATGTGCCAGGCAAGCCGCGTGAGGTCGCCGGTGACGACCAGCACCGCCTCGGGCGCGGGGACGATCTCGACGTTCAGCCCATCGACGGCAAAGCCCCAGTAGTCATCCAGATTGGTGACGGAAGGCAGGTCCACCAGGAAGGCGCGGCCGCCCTGGGTGGTCAGAAGCTTCCGCCGGATCAGGCGCTGGTCGTAGTCGAGGACCACACGGTCATGGGCGATGGGCGGGGCGGATTTCAGCAGCGTGGTCATGGCTCAGAACAGGAAATAGCGTTGCGCCAGCGGCAGTTCCTGCGCGGGCGCGCAGGTGATGACCTCGCCATCGGCGCGGACCTCGTAGGTCTCGGGGTGGATCTCGACCTTGGGCGTGGCGTCGTTCAGCACCATGTCGCGCTTGGCGATGGTGCGGGTATTTTCCACCGCCAGCGTGTCCTTGGCGATGCCCAGCCGCCCCCGCAGGTCGTCCTCCTGCGCGGCCTTGCTGACGAAGACCACCGCCGAGCGTTCCACGGCCCGCCCCAGGGCCCCGAACATGGGCCGCGAATACATCGGTTGCACCGGGATCGACCCGTTCGGATCGCCCATCTGCGCCAACGCGATCATGCCGCCGATCAGCACCATTTCCGGCTTGGCTCCGAAGAAGGCCGGGTTCCACAGCACCAGATCCGCGCGCTTGCCGACCTCGACGCTGCCGATGTGCCGGCCGATCCCGTGCACGATGGCCGGGTTGATCGTGTATTTGGCGATATAGCGGCGCACCCGCAGGTTGTCGTTCTGGCCCTGCTCCTCGGCCAGCCGCCCGCGCTGCACCTTCATCTTGTGCGCGGTCTGCCAGGTGCGGGTGATGACCTCGCCCACCCGGCCCATCGCCTGGCTGTCGGAGGAGATCACCGAGAACGCCCCCATGTCGTGCAGCACGTCCTCGGCCGCGATCGTCTCGCGCCGGATGCGGCTTTCGGCAAAGGCCACGTCCTCGGGGATGCGCTTGTCGAGGTGGTGGCAGACCATCAGCATGTCGAGATGTTCCTCCACCGTGTTCACGGTGTAAGGCATTGTCGGGTTGGTCGAGGAGGGCAGCACGTTCTGCCAGCCCACCACCTTCATGATGTCCGGCGCATGCCCGCCGCCGGCGCCTTCGGTGTGGAAGGCGTGGATCGTGCGGCCCTTGAAGGCGGCGAGCGTGTTCTCCACGAAGCCGGATTCGTTCAGCGTATCGGTGTGGATCATCACCTGCACGTCCATCCGGTCGGCGACCCCGAGGCAGCAGTCGATGGCCCCCGGCGTGGTCCCCCAGTCCTCGTGCAGCTTCAGGGCCGCCGCGCCGCCGCGGACCTGTTCCACCAGCCCCTCGGGCAGGCTGGCGTTGCCCTTTCCTGCAAAGGCAAGGTTCACCGGCAGCGCATCCGCCGCCTGGATCATCCGCCCCAGATGCCAGGGGCCGGGGGTGCAGGTGGTCGCCAAAGTCCCATGCGCCGGGCCGGTGCCGCCGCCCAGCATCGTGGTGATGCCGGAATGCAGCGCATCCTCCACCTGTTGCGGACAGATGAAATGGATATGCGCGTCCATCCCGCCCGCGGTCAGGATGCGCCCCTCACCCGCGATGATCTCGGTGCCCGGGCCGATGATCGCGTCCACCCCCGGCTGCGTGTCGGGGTTCCCCGCCTTGCCGATTACCGCGATCCGCCCGTCGCGCAGCCCCACATCGGCCTTGTAGATGCCGCTGTGGTCGATGATCAGCGCATTGGTGATCACCGTATCCATCGCCCCCTGCGCGCGGGTCAGCTGGCTTTGCCCCATCCCGTCCCGGATCACCTTGCCGCCGCCGAACTTCACCTCCTCGCCGTAGGTGGTGAGGTCGCGTTCCACCTCGACGATCAGGTCGGTATCCCCCAACCGCAGGCGGTCGCCCGTGGTGGGGCCGTACATGCCGGCATAGGACGCGCGAGAGATCAGGGCTGGCATGGGAGGACCTTCAGGGTTTGCCGGGGCCGCGTGCGGCCAGGCGCTTGACGTTGGATCTGGTACGGCGGGCGATGGGCTTCAGCGCGGCCTCGGCGATGACGGCGGGCGGTTTGCCCGCCATGATCGCCTTCGAGGCCGCCACCGCCGATGCGTTGGCGGCCGCGACCTTCTCGGACGACATGCGGGCGTTCTCGGACGGATGCACGCGCCACATCCCCATCATCCCCATCATCCGCATCCCGATCACCATCTGCGCTTCCATCAGCATCATCCCGGTCTTCAGCGACAGGCTGATCATCCGGGCCGGGGTCATCATCGGGTACATCGCATGTCTCCTTACAGGGTGAACCGGTCATCTACCGGTACGGACAGCGCCGTCGCCAGCGCATTGGTCTGCGCGGCCAGCGCGATGACCGATAGCAGCTCTGCATGTTGCGCGGGTGACATCCCCTTGGCGCGGGCCGCCGCCGTATGCGAATGCACGCAGTAGTCGCAGCCGTTCGCGGTCGAGACGGCGATGTAGATCATTTCCTTCACCAGCGGGTCCAGCGCGCCGGGGGCCATCACCGCCTGCACCCTGTCCCATGTCGCCCGCAGAAGCGCCGGGTCATGCGCCAGCGCGCGCCAGAAGTTGTTGACGTGATCCGTCCGCCGCCTCGCCCGGATGTCGTCGAAGACGGCGAGGGCCTCGGCCCCCGCCTCCTGATCCGCCAGAAGCGGAACCACCGCCATCACAGCACCGCCATGACGCGGGCCGGACCGCCGGTGCCCGTCTTGTGCTTCGGCGCGCCGATGAAGACGGTGGCGCCCTTCGCCGGGACCTGATCGAGGTTCGCCATGTTCTCGATCCCGAAGCGCCCGCCGGGCAGCCACGAGAAATGCACCGCGAAATCGGCCGAATTGCCGGGATCAAGCGACAGCGTGTCCACCCCGATGCAGGCCACGTCCAAACCCGCCAGCATGTCGGTCGCGGCCTTCGAGAAACCGGGGAAGGCGAAACTGCCGTCCGGGGTATTGCGGAATTCGGGTGTCGCGACCTTGGCCGCCCAGCCCGAGTTCATCGCCACGCAGGCCCCCGCCGGAATATCGCCGTTGGCGCTCACCCAGGCCTCGATGTCGGCGGGTTCCACCATGGCATTGGCATCCTCGGCGGCCTTGGCGGTCAGGTCGATCACGCAGAGCGGGCAGACCAGCCGCTCGGGCGCCAGATCGGCGACCGAAGTGCCGTCCTCGGTGAAGTGGAGCGGCGCGTCGATATGGGTGCCGGTGTGTTCGTAGATCGTCAGCTTCCACAGCTGATAGCCGTTGCCTTCGAACGTGACGGCGGGTTCGTACAGGATGCCGGGGTTGCCGTCGAAGGTGGGAAAGCTTCCGTCATAGGCATGGGTCAGGTCCACCACCCGCCCGGCGGCCTGCGCCAGCGCGGGCGTCGCCGTGGTCAGGCCCGAGGCCACCACGGCGGCGGTCGTTGCAGCCGCCCCGGTGAAAAGCGCGCGGCGGGACAGCATCGAGGACTTGATGTTTTCGATCAGACAGGCGTCACACATGGGTCGTTCTCCCTGTTGGCTGGAACCCCCAGCGTCCTCCCGCAGTTGCCCTTGCGTCAAGCGTCATGGCAAAGGCCCCATCACCTTCTGGTTGAAGCCGTGAACCACCCGCGCCCCGCCGTAGGGCACCAGCCGCACCTCGCGGGTTTGCCCCGGCTCGAAGCGGACGGCGGTCCCGGCGGGAATGTCCAGCCTCTGGCCCAGTGCCGCCGCGCGGTCGAAGGACAGCGCGGAGTTGGTCTCGGCGAAATGGTAGTGGCTGCCGACCTGCACCGGCCGGTCGCCGGTATTGGCCACCATCAGCACCGTGACCGGCTGGCCTGCATTCAGCTCGATATCGCCCTCGGCGGGCAGGATCTCCCCGGGGATCATGGTCATGCCATTGCCAACGCGAGCCCGGCCACTGCCGTTCCGGCGCCAAGACCGCGCAGCATCAGGGCGGGCAGGGCGCGGCCAAGGGCGATGCCGGCCAGATGCAGCGCCGCTGTCGCCGCCGCGAACCCCGCGGCATAGGCGGCAAGGCCGGTCTCCGGACCCTCGGCCCCATGCGCCCAGCCATGCGCCGCGCCAAACGCGGCCGTCATCGCCACCAGCGCGGGCAGCGGCAGCCGCGTTGCCAGCGCCACCAGCACGCCCAGGATCATGATCGAGGCCAGGATCATCGGCTCCACCGCCGGGAAGGGCAGACCACGGGCGCCAAGCAGCCCGCCCGCCAGCATCGCCGCGACAAAGGTCGCCGGCAGCGCCCAGACCGCCCGCCCCGTCATCTGCGCCGCCAGAAGCCCCACGGCCAGCATCGCCAGCACATGATCCGCCCCGCCCACCGGGTGCAGGGCGCCGGAAAGCAAGGTGCCCGTCTCCTCCAGCCCATGCGCCAGGGCGGGGGCGGGCAGGGCGATCGGCAGGGCGGTGAAAAGGCGTTTCATCGGAACCTCTCAGCGGATGGGGTGGTGGACGGTGACCAGCTTGGTGCCGTCGGGAAAGGTGGCCTCGACCTGGACGGAATGGATCATCTCGGGGATGCCCTCCATGCACTGGTCGGCGCGGATGACATGGGCGCCGGCCTCCATCAGGTCGGCGACGCTGCGGCCGTCGCGGGCACCTTCGACGACGAAATCGGTGATCAGCGCCACGGCCTCGGGATGGTTCAGCTTGACGCCTCGGGCCAGCCGGGCCCGGGCGACCATCGCCGCGAGGCTGACCATCAGTTTCTCCCGCTCGCGGGGGGTCAGGTTCATGGCTTTGTCCTCACATCTGCCAGACGCGGGGCAGGGGGCCGTCGCGCAGCACCCCCAGCACCCGCAGGATCTGCCGGCGCAGCGGCCAGCCATCCGCCGCCATCAGCCGCACCGTCAGCTTGCCGTCGAACCCCGAGGCACCCGCCGCGACACCCGGTTCGTCCAGCACCGCCCGCACCGCTTCGACCCGCGCCTCGGCGCCCTCGGCCACCAGCGCCAGGCTGGCGAAGGCCCGCGCCGCGCCCAGGACGCCCCGGCCCGCCACCAGCCCGGCATCGCCCAGCCGCAACGGCTCCACCAGCACCGGCCGCCCGTCGCGCAGCACCTGCCGCCGGTCGTTCAGATGCACCCGGCGCAGCACCTCGCCCATCGCCGCCCGTCCCAGCACCACCGCCTCCAGCAGCAGGCAGGACGCCCCGGCCTCCAGCCGCACGGTCGTCACACGCTCCAGTGCCGCGCCCTCGAACAGGATCGTCTCCTGCGGCAGCCAGTCCAGATGCGCGCCCGCACCGACCTCATGCTCCACCGTCACCCGCGCCACACCGCCGGCCGAGCGATAGGCGCGTTCGGCCGTCTGGGTCGTCGCCGTCACCCGGCAGCCCGCGCCAAGGCGCAAGCCGAACGCCAGCCGGTCCCCGCCGGTCAGCCCGCCCGAAGTGTTCAGGAACACGACCTCCGGCCCCGAAGCGCCCGGATGCACGAAGGCCTTGGCCGAGCCTTCCTGCCGCAACGCCTCCAGCCGCGTCCGGCCCCGCATGCAGCCGAACCCAAGGCGCGCGACGCCGTGGCTGCGTTCGATCCTGGGGGCGAAATGGGCCGTCATGTGGGCCAGCTAAACGCGCCGGTCCGGTCCGGTCCTCGCCTCTGATGCCATCGGCACCGATCGCGCCGGAAACGGGCGCCGGTCTGCCTGGAAAACAGGCGGATTGCCCGGCAGAGCGGCAGGATGAGAATCCGCGGCGGAACCTTCTTTTGTGGATGCCGCTCGGTTTGCAAGGAATTTGTGATCGTCTGGACTTGTGATCGAGTGCGGTCTTTTG
>NZ_JAANHS010000023.1 GCF_011174775.1 Rhodobacter calidifons | reverse complement strand
GTGCCGCATCACCCAGCATCCGCGCCAGCGCCGGGGCCAGCCGCGCCGCCAGAGCCTCCAGCCGCTCCTCCCGCCGCTCCTGCCGGATCAGGAAGGCCCGGCCCAGCCGCTCCTCCCGCGCCGCAAGCTGGTCGCGCTGCCGCGCCACCAGTCCGCGCAGGGCCGCGGGCTGCAACCGGCCCGCCAGCCGGTCGAAGTCGCGGTGTTTCTTCGCCACCGCCAGCCCCAACCCCGAGCCCAGCCGCAGCACCGCCGCATCCAGCCGTTGGCGGGGCGTCGCGACCAGCGTCTCCACCCTCGGCAGCGCGCGCGACAGGTCCCGCAGCCGCTGCCGCCGCAGGATCACCCCCTGCCCGATCCCGCGCGTCAGCCGCGCCCCCAGAGCGTCCAGCGCCGCCAGAAGCTCCAGCCGCACCGGCACTGCCAGCTCGGCCGCCGCCGTGGGCGTGGGCGCCCGCAGGTCGGCGGCATGGTCGATCAGCGTGGTGTCCGTCTCGTGCCCCACGGCCGAGATCAGCGGGATGCGCGACTCCGCCGCCGCCCGGACGACCACTTCCTCGTTGAACCCCCAGAGATCCTCCAGACTCCCGCCGCCGCGCGCGACGATCAGCACATCGGGCCGCGGGATCGGCCCGCCCGGCTCGATCGCGTTGAACCCCCGGATCGCCGCCGCCACCTGCGCCGCACAGTCCTGCCCCTGCACCGCCACCGGCCAGATCAGCACATGCCGGGGAAACCGGTCGCGCAGACGATGCAGGATGTCCCGGATCACCGCCCCACTCGGGGAGGTCACCACCCCGATCACGCGCGGCAGATAGGGAATCGGCTTCTTCCGCGCGGGATCGAACAGCCCCTCGGCCCCCAGCGCCGCCTTCCGCTTCTCCAGCATCGCCATCAGGGCGCCCGCGCCCGCCGGGGCCACATCCTCGACGATCAGCTGGTATTTCGACTGCCCCGGAAAGGTCGTCATCCGCCCCGTGGCCACGACCTCCATCCCCTCCTCGGGGCGCACCTGCATCCGCGCGACCTGCCCCTTCCAGCTGACCGCCGCGATCACCGCACGATCATCCTTCAGATCGAAGTAGAGATGCCCCGACGAAGGCCGCGACACCCGCCCCACCTCTCCGCGCACGCGGACAAGGCCGAACTCCCCCTCGATCACCCGCTTCACCGCCCCGGAAAGCTCCGACACGGTGTATTCCGGCTGGTTGCCCTGCGGCGCGGGGCCGTCGTCGATCAGGTCCATGGCGCTTGCCCTCCGTCGCCCCCGACCCTATGACGCGCGGAAGAAAAGTCCAAGCGGGGGCGCGGCGATGAACATCCTTATCCTCGGCTCCGGCGGGCGCGAACATGCGCTGGCCTGGGCGGTGAAGCAGAACCCCAAGTGCGACCGCCTGATCGTCGCCCCTGGCAACGCGGGCACCGCGATGCTGGCCGAGAACGCCGACATCGACATCCTCGACGGCGCGGCGGTGGTCACCTTCTGCGAGGAGAACGCCATCGATTTCGTGATCGTCGGCCCCGAGGCCCCGCTTGCCGCCGGTGTCGCCGACGCCTGCCGCGCTGCGGGTCTTCTGGCCTTCGGCCCCTCGGCCGCCGCCGCCAGACTGGAGGCATCGAAAGCCTTCACCAAGGAGATCTGCGACGCCTGCGGGGCGCCGACCGCGGCTTATGCCCGCTTCACCGAAGCCGCCGCCGCGAAGGACTACATCCGCACGAAAGGCGCGCCCATCGTCGTCAAGGCCGATGGCCTGGCGGCGGGCAAGGGCGTCATCGTCGCCATGACCGAGGCCGAGGCGCTGGCCGCCATCGACGACATGTTCGGCGGCGAATTCGGCGCGGCCGGGGCCGAGGTGGTGATCGAGGACTTCATGGACGGAGAGGAAGCCAGCTTCTTCATCCTCACCGACGGCACCAATGCCCTTCCCATCGGCACCGCCCAGGACCACAAGCGCGTGGGGGATGGCGATACCGGCCCCAATACGGGCGGCATGGGCGCCTATTCCCCGGCCCCGGTCCTGACCGACAGCCTGCAACAACAGGCGATGGACCGGATCGTCCTGCCCACGATCCGCGAGATGGCCCGTCGCGGCACGCCCTATCAGGGGGTGCTCTATGCGGGCCTGATGATAAGGGACGGCCAGGCGCGCCTTGTGGAATACAACTGCCGCTTCGGCGACCCCGAAGCCCAGGTCCTGATGATGCGCCTTGGCGCGCAGGCGCTGGACCTGATGCTGGCCTGCGCCGAGGGACGCCTGAACGAGGTCCAGGTCAACTGGGCGGAAGATCACGCCCTGACCGTGGTGATGGCCGCGCAGGGCTATCCCGGCGCCTACGCCAAAGGCAGCCAGATCCGCGGGCTGGAGGAATTGCCCGAGGACAGCCGCCACATGGTCTTTCACGCCGGAACCGCCAGCCGCGACGCCGGGATCATCGCCTCGGGCGGGCGGGTCCTGAACGTGACCGCCCGCGGCAAGACGCTGCGCGAGGCCCGCGATGCCGCCTATGCCATGGTGGACCGCATCGACTGGCCGGGCGGCTTCTGCCGCCGCGACATCGGCTGGCGGGCGCTCTGACATCTCGCCTTCGCAAAACCGCCAGCTAACTGCAATTTCTCTGAATCCCGCCGCCTGCATCGTTCGGCAGGAGTTTCAACAGGCGCCTGTAGCCGGGCGGCTGCCCCTTGTCCCACCACTTCCTCGCGATGGAGCAAGGCATGTCCAGATACGAACACGACTATCCCGATTACCGCAGCACTCCGTTCCATGAACACGGCGACGAGGTTCCCTCGAATCATTCCGCCAACCCCACGATGTATGACGTGATCGACGCCCGCACCTCGCGCCGGGGCTTTCTGGTCGGCGGGCTGGCCGCGCTGGCAACCGGCCTGTTCGGTTCGGGCCTGACCCCGCGCGCGGCGCTGGCGCAGACCACGGCTGCGTCCGGGCTTCTGGGCTTCAAGCCCGTGCCGCTGTCCAAGGAGGATACCGTCGTCGTTCCCGAAGGCTACAAGGTGCAGATCCTTGCCCCCTGGGGCACCCCGCTGACCGCCGATGCCCCTGACTACACGCCGGGCGCGATGACCGGCGCCGCACAGGCGGTGCAGGTCGGCAGCCACCATGACGGGATGCATTTCTTCCCGATCGACGGCTCTTCGACCGATGGAATTCTGGTGCTGAACCACGAATATATCGAGCCGCGCTTCCTGCATGCGGTGAAATGGGCCGGTCAGGCGATCGACGGCGACAGCGTGGTCTTCGACGCCAACGGCATGCGCGACGATGACGAGGTGCTGGCCGAGATCAACGCCCATGGCTGCACGGTCGCCCGGATCACCCGTGGCGCCGATGGCCAGTGGTCGGTGGTCAAGGGCGACCCGATGAACCGCCGCATCACCGGCCTGACCGAGATGACGATCTCCGGCCCCGCCGCCGGTTCGGCGCATCTCGTGACCAAGTTCAGCCCTGATGGCACCAGGACCCGCGGGACACTGAACAACTGCGCCCATGGTGTCACGCCCTGGAACACCTACCTGACCGCCGAAGAGAACTGGGCAGGCTATTTCGTCAACGCCGATGCCGAGATGCCGCGCGAACACAAGCGCTACGGCGTCCCGGACAAGGCCTCGCGCTATAGCTGGGAAAAGGCCGCATCCGGCGCGGACGAATACATCCGCTTCAATGCCGCCGCGACCGGCGCCAGCGCCGCCGAGGACTACCGCAACGAGCCGAACACCTTCGGCTGGATGGTCGAGTTCGACCCCTTCGACCCGGCCTCGGTGCCGGTCAAGCGCACGCATCTCGGCCGCTTTGCCCATGAAGGCGTGGTCTTTGCGCCTGCCGTCGCGGGCAACGATCACGCGGCGACCGGCTTTGCCTGGGACCTGTTCGTGATCGCCGGGACGCCGCGCCAGTCGCTGACCTTCAAGGGCGAGAAGCTGGGGGATGACAGCACCTTCGCCTGCCCGGACGGCATCTGGTGCGACCCGAACTCGCGGCTCTGGATCCAGACCGACATGGGCGACATCGGCCCCGACCAGAAGGGCCCGCTGGAGCCGTTGGGGGTGAACATGATGCTGGCCGCCGATCCGGCGACGGGCGAGATCCGCCGCTTCCTCACCGGTCCCTGGGGGCAGGAGATCACCGGCGTCATCACCACGCCGGACGGCGCCACGATGTTCGTCAACGTCCAGCACCCGGGCGGCCATGCCTCGGCCGAACAGTTCGCTGCCAAGGATTACGGCTCGGGCTTCCCCGACTACAACGGCACCCCGCCGCGCTCGGCCACGCTGGTCATCACCCGCGAAGACGGCGGCGTGATCGGCGCCTGACAGAAACGCAGGGTGGGCAGTATTGCCCACCCTACCCACCCCCTTGCGCCAGCCGCGCCTCCCGCCTAAACACCGCGCGACTTCAGTGCGCGGAGAGGGTGGATGCCGCTTCTGGTGATGAAATTCGGCGGAACCTCCGTGGCGGACCTCGCGCGGATCGAAAACGCTGCCAGGAAAGTCCAGGCCGAGGTCGAGCGCGGCTATGACGTCATCGTCATCGTCAGCGCCATGTCCGGCAAGACGAACGAGCTTGTCGGCTGGGTCGAGCAGACCTCGAAACTCTACGACGCCCGCGAATACGACGCCGTGGTATCCTCGGGCGAGAACGTGACGGCCGGCCTCATGGCCCTTCGCCTCCAGGAAATGGGCATCCCCGCGCGCAGCTGGCAGGGCTGGCAGGTGCCGATCAACACCACCTCGGCCCATGGCGCGGCGCGCTTCGTGTCGATCCCGCGCGACAACATCGACGCGAAATTCGCCGAGGGCTTCAAGGTCGCCGTGGTGGCGGGCTTCCAGGGCCTGTCGCCCGAGGGCCGGATCACCACGCTCGGCCGGGGCGGGTCCGACACCACCGCCGTCGCCTTCGCCGCCGCCTTCGGCGCGGAACGCTGCGACATCTACACCGACGTGGATGGCGTCTACACCACCGACCCCCGGGTCAGCCCCAGGGCGCGCAAGCTGGACAAGATCGCCTTCGAGGAGATGCTGGAGCTTGCCAGCCTGGGCGCCAAGGTGCTCCAGACCCGCTCGGTCGAACTGGCGATGCGCTACAAGGTGCGACTGCGGGTGCTGTCCTCGTTCGAGGAGGCGACGGACACTTCTGGAACTCTGGTCTGCGACGAGGATGAAATCATGGAATCGAAGGTAGTCTCCGGCATCGCCTTTTCGCGCGACGAGGCCAAGATGACGCTGCTGAAGGTCGAGGACCGTCCCGGCGTGGCCGCCGCGATCTTCGGGGCGCTGGCGGATGCAGGCGTGAACGTGGACATGATCGTCCAGAACATCTCGGAACGCGACGACCCCGCCGACAAGCGCGCCTATACCGACATGACCTTCAGCCTGCCCACCAACCAGGTGGACCGCGCGAAGAAGGCCATCGACGAGGCATCGGCGGCGGGCAAGTTCGTCTTTGCCGACCTCGTGACCGATACCGACGTCGCCAAGGTCTCGGTGGTGGGCATCGGCATGCGCAGCCAGGTGGGCGTGGCGGCCAGGATGTTCGCCGCCCTCGCGGCCGAGAACGTGAACATCAAGGTCATCACCACCTCCGAGATCAAGATCAGCGTCCTGATCGACCGCAAGTACATGGAATTGGCCGTCCAGGCCCTGCACGACACATTCGAGCTGGAAAAGGCCTGAGGACCGTCGATCGGCGCGACATCCTGACCAGCTGCGGGTTCCTCTACCCCGGCCTGCCGGGCGCCAGGGTCGCGCAGCTGCGGCAGGGCCGTTGCCTGGGCGGCAGGGGGCGGACAGCGACCGCCCGAGGCCTGTCTGGCCGCGCAGCTTGCCGGTCCCTCGGACCCGCGCCCCCCGTTCCCTGCCCGATGCGCAGGCAATTGCCTGCCCTGCCTGTCCGACGCCCGCAAAGCCGTTTCCATCCGCGCAACAGCCCCCTATAGAAGGGAAAAGACGCCGGAAGGATCCGCCCATGCCCGAACGCAGCGAAAGCGACAGCCGCAAGCTTCTGCGCCGTCTGCGCGACACACTGGCGGTCCCGGGCAAGGGCCAGGACCGGCTGGACCAGATCACTCATCTGATCGCCGACAGCATGGGGACCGAGGTCTGCTCGATCTATCTGTTCCGCGACCCCGAGACGCTGGAGCTTTGCGCGACCCATGGCCTGAAGACGGCCGCCGTCCACAAGACCCGCATGAAGCTGGGCGAGGGTCTGGTCGGCCGGGTCGCCCGCACCGGAATGCCGGTCAACACCGCCGATGCGCCCAACGAAAAGGGCTTCCGCTACATGCCCGAGACAGGCGAGGAACTGTTCTCCTCCTTCCTGGGCGTGCCGATCCAGCGCGTCGGCGAAAGGCTGGGCGTGCTGGTCGTGCAGTCCAAGACCGCGCGGCAGTTTTCCGAAGACGAGATCTATGCGCTGGACGTCGTGGCCATGGTGCTGGCCGAGATGACCGAGCTTGGCGCCTTCACCAGCGAGGAAAACGGCATCCGGGCGCTGCACAAGCAGCCGGTGATGTTCCGCGGCACCAGCGGACAGGAAGGCGCCGCCGAAGGCCGGGTCTGGCTGCACGAGCCGCGCGTCGTCATCACCAACCCGGTCGCCGACGACCCCTTGACCGAGATCGAACGCATCCGCGCGGCAGTGGGCGAGTTGCGCGTGTCGATCGACGACCTTCTGGCAGCCGAGCAGCTGGACAAGGACCAGAAGCAGGTGCTGGAAGCCTACCGGATGTTCGCCCATTCCCGCGGCTGGCTGCGCCGGATGGAGGAGGACATCATGCGCGGCCTTTCGGCCGAAGCGGCGGTTGAAAAGGAACAGTCCGCCGCACGCTCGCGGCTGGCGCAGGTCCCCGATGCCTATCTGCGCGAACGGCTGTCCGACCTTGACGACCTGTCCAACCGCCTCTTGCGCATCCTGACCGGCCAGGGCCGCGACACCGGCGCCGAGATGCCGGAGAACCCGGTCCTCGTCGCGCGCAACATCGGGCCGGCGGAACTTCTGGACTACGGGCGCAAGCTGAAGGGCGTGGTGCTGGACGAAGGCAGCGTCGGCAGCCATGCCGCCATCGTCGCCCGCGCGCTGGCGATCCCGCTGGTCCTCAACACCGAACGCATCACCGCCGAGGCGCTGAACGGCGACCCGATCCTGGTCGATGGCGACCAGGGCATCGTGCATCTGCGCCCCGAGGAAACCGTCGCCCGTGCCTTCCGCGACAAGATCGCCATGCAGGCCGAGGCGCAGAAGCGTTACGCCTCGCTGCGCAATCTGCCGGCGACCACGCTGTGCGGCACCACGATCTCGCTGCACATGAACGCGGGGCTCATGGCCGACCTGCCCAGCCTCGAAGGCTCGGGCGCCGACGGGGTGGGGCTGTTCCGCACCGAACTGCAATTCCTGATCCGGTCGAAGATGCCGCAGCGCGCGGAACTGGCCGCGCTCTACGCCCGGGTGATGGATGCCGCCAAGGGCAAGCGCGTGGCCTTCCGCACGCTGGACATCGGATCGGACAAGGTGCTGCCCTACATGAAGCCGCCCGAAGAGCCGAACCCCGCCATGGGCTGGCGGGCGGTGCGCGTCGGGCTGGACAAGCCCGGCGTGCTGCGCATGCAGCTACAGGCCCTGATCCGCGCGGCGAAGGGCCGCCCGCTGACCGTGATGTTCCCGCTGATCACCGAGATGAGCGAATTCCAGCAGGCCCGCGCCCACGTCCTGCGCGAACTGCACCGCGAGAAATCCCTGGGCCACCCTGTCCCCGAGAAGATCGAGATCGGGGCGATGATGGAGACGCCCTCGCTGGCCTTCGCCCCGAAGGCCTTTTTCGAGCTGACCGATTTCATCAGCGTCGGCGGCAATGACCTGAAACAGTTCTTCTTCGCCGCCGACCGCGAGAACGAGCTGGTCCGCCGCCGCTACGACACGCTGAACCTGTCGTTCCTGTCCTTCCTGGAACAGATCGTCGCCCGCTGCGCCGAGACCGGCACGCCGCTGTCCTTCTGCGGCGAAGACGCCGGGCGGCCCATCGAGGCCCTGGCCCTGGCTGCGATCGGGTTCCGCAGCCTGTCGATGCGGCCGGCCTCGGTCGGGCCGGTCAAGGCGCTCTTGCGCCGGGTCGATCTGACCGAGGCGCGCAAGGTGATCGACCGCGCCCGCGCCGAAGGGGCCGAAAGCGCCCGGCCGCTGCTGATGGACTGGCTGGCCACGCTGGACAGCTGACGGCGGGCACCTTGCGCCTGTCCGTCCGTGCCGCAGGCGCGGACCGCAGCCTCAGCCGGTCTGAAACAGACCGGCATGGCTGCGCCGAAGCTCGGCCTTCTGCACCTTCCCCATGGCATTCCTTGGCAGGTCGTCCAGCACCAGCACCCGCTTCGGGATCTTGAACCCGGCCAGGCGGTCCCGCAGGGCCGTGCGGATCGCTTCTTCGGCAAGGCCCGCTCCGGGCGCGGCGACTACGCAGGCCACCACCGCCTCGCCGAAATCGGGATGCGGCACGCCGATCACCGCGCTGGCCGCGACCCCCGGCAGATCGTCAAGCGCCGCCTCGACCTCGGCCGGATAGACGTTCAGCCCCCCGGTGATGACCAGATCCTTCGCCCGGCCCAGGATCGACAGGTATCCGTCCGCATCGAAGGCGCCCAGATCGCCGGTGACGAACCAGCCGTCGCGGAAGTCCTCGGCCGTCTTGTCCGGCAGCCGCCAGTAGCCCTTGAACACGTTCGGCCCGCGCACCTCGATCGACCCGGCCTCTCCGGTCGGCAGCACGCCTTCAGGGCCGGTGATCCGCACCTCGACGCCCGGCAGCGGCATCCCGACGGTTCCGGCCCTGCGCGCCCCGTCACAGGGGTTTGAGGTGATCATGTTCGTCTCGGTCATCCCGTAGCGTTCCAGGATCGCGTGTCCGGTGCGGGCCTGCCATTCGGCATGGGTCGCCGGCGACAAGGGCGCCGAGCCCGAGATGAACAGCCGCATCCCCGCGCAGGCCTCGCGGGTCAGGGCGGGATCGGCCAGCAGGCGGGTGTAGAAGGTCGGCACCCCCATCATCACCGTCGCCTGCGGCAGATCCGCCAGCACTGCCGCGGGCTGGAAGGCGCGGTGAAAGATCATGCTGGCGCCCGCATAGAGAACGCAGTTCGTGGCGACGAACAGCCCGTGCGTGTGAAAGACCGGCAGCACATGCAAGAGCACGTCATCGGCCGTGAACCGCCAGAGCCCGACCAGCGTCTCGGCGTTCGAGGCCAGGTTCTCGCGGCTCAGCATCACGCCCTTCGACCGGCCCGTGGTGCCCGAGGTGTAGAGGATCGCCGCCAGATCGTCCGGCCCGTGGGCGGGATCGGGAAAGTCTGCCCCCTGCCCCATGGCCTGGGCCAGCAGGTCGGGCAAGGCGATGACCCGCGCGCCAAGGCCTTCCAGGCCCGCGACCCGGCCGGGATCGGCGACCGCCACCGCGGGTTCGGCATCGCCAAGGAAATGCGCGGTCTCGGAGGGGGTATAGCCCGGGTTCACCGGCAGGAAGACCACCCCCGCCCGCAGACAGGCCAGATACAGCGACAGGACCGCCGCGCATTTCTCGACCTGAACCAGCAGCCGGTCGCCCTTGCGCAGACCCAGCGCGCCCAGAAAGTTCGCCAGCCGTCCCGTCTCTGCCAGAAGCTCCGCATAGGTCGCACCGCCCCGGATCCAGATCCGGTCCGGATCGCCCGCCATCTGCTTCAGTCTTGCGACGACATCGGTGCTCATTCCGCCCCCCCTGCTTCGGCCTGCGCGGCTTTTACCTGCACTGGCGGGGAAAACCCAACCGCTTTCGACCTGATCCGGCGGCAATCAGGCCCGGATCACCTTTGGCGGCGTGGTGGCCAGGCGGAATTCGGCCTCGACCGCCTCGGTCCCGTGCACCTCTGCCAGCCGGACCAGCGCAAAGCGCACCCGTGCCACCTCGCGGTAATAGCCCAGATAGGCGGCGTTCAGCGTGGCCCCCGCGACCGCACCGATGACCGGGATCGCCTGGGCGGCAAGCTTCTGGCCCAGAGCCGCCGCCAGCCTCGGCGCGATGGTCGCAATCAGGTTCCGCACCGCCGATCCGGTCAGCGCCAGCCGCGAGCCGATGAACGACGTGTTGATCCCGTCGTCCTCTTTCAGCGGGCTTCCGGCCGAGAACACCCGCAGACATTCGGCACGCACCCAGGGCTCGTCCGGATCAAGGCCCGCCGCCCGCGCCTCGACGCGGATCGCGTTCAGGAACAGCGTGACCGTCACCGGCAGTTCCGCGACCGCCGTGGGCAGGCCCCCCGCCCCGCCCGCTGCCCCGGTGGCGATGACGGCGGCCATCGGTCCGCGCGGCCCGAGGTCCGGCGCCCGCGCCGCCAGCCCGTAAGAGGCCTCCAGCGCCTGCGCGGTCACCCGCTCGATCTGGTCGCGCACCGGCTCCGGCAGGGCGGCAAGCTGCGCCTCGAAGGCCCCGCCCAGCCGGTTGACCAGCCGCATCACCGGCCCGTTGGCACGCTTGTAGCGCCGGGCAAGCTCGGCCACCTCGGCGGCAAGGTCGGGGGTCGGTGCGACAAGGGTGCGGTCCATGGCCCTGATATGGGGCTGACGCCGCCCCGTGCAATGGCCCGTGCAATGGCCCGTGCAACGGCCCGTAGAAGGCCGGTCGCCGCCACGGCGCTCAGGTCGCCTTCGAGACCTTGCCCCGCACGCCTTCCCAGGCGCCGGCCTTCAGCTCCAGGCCCAGAACCCGGTCCGGGTTGGTGGGGGGCGGCATCTCCACCCCGTCCAGCTTGCGAAAGCCGAAGCGCCCGTAATAGGGCAGATCGCCCACCAGCAGCACCCGCTCCCAGCCCAGCCGCCGGGCCTCGGCCAGGCTTTCGTTGATCAGAAGCGCGCCAAGGCCTTCGCCCTGATGGGTCGGATGGACGGCGATGGGGCCCAGCAGAAGCACGTCATGTTCCCCGATCCGTGCCGGCCAGTAACGGATCACGGCCGCTAGGCCGCCCCCTTCGTCGCGCAGCGTCAGGCAAAGGGATGCCACCGTGGGCACACCTTCGCGCAGCCGGTAGGAGGACAGCGCCGTGCGGCCGGGGGCGAAACAGAGGTCATAAAGCGCCTCGACCTCCCACCAGTCGTCCTCGGTCTCTTCCTCAAGCCGGTACACCGCCCTGTCCCTCCGAGGCCATGCCGAATCCGCTGGAACCGGCCCGTAACATGGCGCAGTCTCAGGATCAATTTGTGAAAGGGTCATGAATGTTCTACCGCCCCGCCGAGGGTCACGGACTGCCGCACAGCCCCTTCTCGGCCATCGTATCGCCCCGTCCGATCGGCTGGATCTCCACCCGGGCTGCGACGGGCGACAACCTTGCACCCTATTCCTTCTTCAATGCCGTGGGCTATACGCCGCCGCAGGTGATGTTCGCCGGGGATCACCGCGACAGCATGGCGAACGCGGAGGAAAGCGGGGTCTTCGCGGTCAACATCGTGGCCGAGGCGGCGCTGGAGGCGATGAATGCAACCTCGGCGCGTTTCCCGCGTGGAACGGATGAGTTCGTCGCCGCCGGGATTGCCAAGGCCGAATGCATCGCCATCGACTGCCCGCGCGTGGCAGATGCGCCCGCGACGCTGGAGTGCCGGGTCGTGAAGCTGGTGGACCTGATCGGCCCGGAAAAGCTGATCCTGGGAGAGGTCGTGGGCATCCACATCCGCGACGATTGCCTGGTGGACGGGCGTCTGGACTATGCCCGCTACAATCCGGCGGCGCGGCTGGGCTATCACGACTACACCTTCGTCCGCGAGGTGCGCGCGCTGCGACGCCCACGAGACCCGGTCGGGGAATGATCGCCCGCATGCGGCCCTTGCGCCGCAGCGCGCAATCTGTATAAGGCCGCATCCTTTCCGCTTATCCATGAACCGGCGATGCCTCTCGTGGACGGGCTGCGGAAAGGTCAGTGCCCGTCCTGTGAAGCCGCCCTGAAACGAAGGAAGCCCGCATGCCTCTTTACGAGCATGTCTTCATCGCGCGCCAGGACCTGTCCAACGCGCAGGCCGAAGGCCTTATCGAACATTTCTCCACCGTCCTCGCGGACAACGGCGGCAAGGTCGTCGATAGCGAGTACTGGGGCGTCAAGACGATGGCCTACAAGATCAACAAGAACCGCAAGGGCCATTATGCCTTCCTGAAATCGGACGCGCCCGCCGCTGCCGTGCAGGAAATGGAACGCCTGATGCGGCTGCACGACGACGTGATGCGGGTGCTGACGATCAAGGTCGACAAGCACGGCGACGGCCCCTCGGTCCAGATGCAGAAACGCGAAGAGCGTGACGGCGACCGTGGCGGCTTTGGCGGCGGCGAGCGCCGCGAGCGCCCGTCGTTCGGCGACCGCCCTGACCGTGGCGCCGACCGTGGCGAGCGTCCGTCGTTCGGCGCAGCGCGTCGTTGATCTGAGGGAAAGGACACATCATGGCGAACAAACCGTTTTTCCGCCGCCGCAAGGTCTGCCCCTTCTCGGGCGACAACGCACCGGCCATCGACTACAAGGACACCCGTCTTCTCCAGCGCTACATCTCCGAGCGCGGCAAGATCGTCCCCAGCCGCATCACCGCAGTCTCGGCGAAGAAGCAGCGTGAACTGGCCCAGGCCATCAAGCGCGCCCGCTTCCTGGCCCTGCTGCCCTATGCCGTGAAATAAGGAGCACAGGACATGCAAGTGATCCTTCTGGAACGTGTGGCCAAGCTTGGCCAGATGGGCGAGGTCGTGAACGTCAAGGACGGTTACGCCCGCAACTTCCTCTTGCCGCAGGGCAAGGCGCTGCGCGCGAACGAGGCCAACATCAAGTCGTTCGAGGCGAAGAAGGCCCAGCTGGAAGCGCAGAACCTGGAGACGCGGAAAGAGGCCGAAGCCGTGGGCGCCAAGCTCGACGGCCAGACCTTCATCGTGATCCGCTCGGCGTCGGACGCGGGTGCGCTTTATGGCTCGGTCACGCCGCGCGATGCGGCCCAGGCCGCGACCGAAGCGGGCTTTACCGTGAACCGCACCCAGATCGTGCTGGACAAGCCGATCAAGGAACTGGGGCTGCACACCGTGACGGTGCGTCTGCACCCGGAAGTTGCGGTGAAGATCAAGCTGAACGTCGCCCGGTCGCCCGAAGAGGCCGAGCTCCAGGCGTCGGGCAAGTCGGTTGCCGAACTTGCGGCCGAAGCGGAGGCCCAGGCCGAATTCGAGATCGCCGAGCTGTTCGACGAAATGGGCGCGGCGGCCAGCGACGAATAAGCTGTCCCCCTTGGGGAACACGCGGCCGCGTCCGGGCAACCGGGCGCGGTTTTTCTTTTCAGGACGGGATGAGCCCTGTCGCGGGCAAGCGCGCTGCGTCGGCCAATGCAAGGCTTGCCGCGCTTTGACGCGCGCGTGTCGGGGGCGGGATAGCCACGGCCCCTGCCCCGGCTAGCGTTGCCCCCATGCACTTGTCAGCCACCCAGCGCGGTATCCTTGCCCTTGTCGCGGGGATCGCGGTCTTTTCGTTGCAGGACGTGATCCTGAAACGGCTGTCGGGGGACTATCCGCTGTATCAGGCGATGATCATCCGCAGCCTGACGGCGGTGCCGCTGCTTCTGGTCATCGTGCGGGTGCTGGATGGGCGGCTGACCACGATCACCACGCCGAACTTGGGTTGGATGCTCGCACGAGGCTTCCTGAACTTCACCGCCTACACCGCCTATTACCTCGGCCTTGCTGCCATGCCAATGGCCGACACGGTAGCCCTGTTCTTCACCGCCCCCCTGTTCATCACCATCGCCGCCGCCCTGATCTTCCGTGAACGCATCGGGCCGATGAACCTGCTGGCGCTTGCCGCCGGGTTCGCGGGCATGCTGATGATCTTCAACCCCAGCGCAAGCGTCTTCGATCCTGCCGCGCTGCTGCCGGTGCTGGGGGCCTTGGGCTATGCGCTGACCCAGCTTGCCACCCGGGTCCTGGGCCGGACGGAAACCGCGGGGGCGATGACCTTCTGGGGCAACCTGACCTTTCTCGCCAGCGCCCTCGCCCTGGCGGCGGTCTTCGGTTCGGGGGCCCATGAGGGCGCGACGCATCCCTCGCTCGCCTTCCTGACCCGGGGCTGGCAGGAGATGCCGCTGCGCGACCTGCTGCTGTTCATGGCCTGCGGGCTCATCGCCTCGGTCGGCCTGTCGCTGCTGACCTATGCCTACCGGGTTGCGCCCTCGTCCTCGGTTGCGCCCTTCGAATACAGCTTCATCATCTGGGGCGTGCTCTGGGGCTGGCTGTTCTGGGCGCAGCTTCCCACCCTTCTCGCCTGGGGCGGCATCGCCCTGCTGATCGGCGCAGGCCTTCTGGTGATCCGCGCCGAGGCGCAAAGGGAAAAGGCCGCCCCCGAAGGCGCGGCCTGATACTACCTGCCGGACTTTGGCCGGTCCTTACATCTCGTCCAGCGCCTCGACGGCCTTCTGAAGGGCCTCTTTCGAGACTTCCTTCTCGGTCACGTCGGCCAGGCTCACCAGGTGATCGACCACCTTGTCCTCGAACACCGGAGCACGCAGCTGCTGCTGCATCTGCGGGTTCTTCTGCACGAATTCGAAGAACTGGCGTTCCTGCCCCGGATACTGGCGGGCAGCGGCCAGAACGGCCTGCGTCATCTCGGCATCGGTCACGGTGACTTCGGCCTTGCGGCCGATCTCGGCGAGAAGCAGGCCCAGACGCACGCGACGCTCGGCCAGCTTGATGTGCTCTTCGGTCGCTTCGATGGTGCCGTGGTTGTGGCCATGCTCATCCGGGTTTTCCTCGTGCCAGAGCTGGTGCGCGATCTGGTTGGCTTCCGCCTCGACCAGCTTCGCGGGCAGGTCGAACTTGACCATGCCGTCCAGCTGATCCAGCAGTGACCGCTTCAGCACCGCACGCGCGGCGCCCTTGTATTCGGCCTCCAGACGCTCGGCGATCTGGGCCTTCAGCGTGGCAAGGTCCTCGACGCCGAACTTCTTGGCCAGCTCGTCGTCGATCTCGGCCGGCTTCGGTTCCTTGACCGCCTTCACCGTGCAGGCAAAGACCGCAGACTTCCCGGCCAGATGCGCGGCACCGTAATTGTCCGGGAAGGACACGTTGACCGACACTTCGTCGCCGACCTTGGCGCCGATCAGCTGATCCTCGAAGCCGGGGATGAAGGACCCCGAACCCAGTTCCAGCGGGTAATCCTCGGCCGAGCCGCCCTCGAACAGCTCGCCATCGACCGAGCCCTTGAAGTCGATCACGACCTGGTCGCCCGACTTGGCCTTCGAGCCCTTCTTGCGGTCCTCGAAGGACTTGGCCGACTTGGCCAGGTTCTCCAGCGCCTCTGCGATGGCCTTGTCGTCGGCCTTCACGATCAGGCGTTCCAGCTTGATCTTCGAGGCATCGACTTCCGGGATCGGAGGCAGCGCGTCATAGGTCATCTCGACCACGACATCCTGGCCCTCTTTCCAGGTCTCGCCGCCGACCATCTTCACCTCGGGCTGCAACGCCGGGCGGTCGCCGGTCCTGTCGAAATGGTCCTTCATCGCGCGGTCGATGGCTTCCTGCATCGCATCGCCCAGGATCCGGGTGCCGAACTGCTTCTTCAGGATCGCCAGCGGCACCTTGCCCTTGCGGAAGCCCTTGATCTCGACCTCGGGCTGCGCCTCGAGCAGCTTTTCCTGGACCTTCGCGTCCAGTTCGTCCGCCGTCACCGTGATGGTGTAGCCGCGCTTGAGGCCTTCGTTCAGGGTCTCGGTGACCTGCATGCTTGGGTGTCCTTCTTAAGGTTCTACGGGTGCTATAGCACAACAAGACAACGCTGCCGGACAGCGCCCGTCAGACTTTGCGCGCCTCATAGCAAAGCTTTCCGGGCGACGTAAGAGGAAATCAGCCACTCTGGGCGGCCTCCTTTATGCTTGCCTCGCCGTGCTGCGTTGATCTACAGGCCCACCACGTTTAACGATCCGTAAGGCATTCCGGTGCAATGAATGGCGGGTAACGGCCCGCGTCGATCGGGCAGACAGAGAGGTATTCAATGGCGCAATACTCGGTCTGGATTCTGGAAAAGGGCAACATCACGGTTTCCGGCGGGGGAAGCCTTGATGGCGTCACCCAGGGCGATGGCTCGCATCTGCGGGGGCGGGAGATCACCCTGAACTCCAATCAATGGGTCGAGACCTTCATCGAGGACAACGACCCCAATTTCGACGACAACGACGCAACCCAGGCCCTCAGCTTCGCGCAGACGATCGACGGGCAGACTTACGCGGCAGGAACGCGCGTCGAAGCGGAATACATCGTCTATCTGCTCGATCCCCAAACCGGGATCACCTATACCGCCTACGCCTACAACGTGAACAACTCCTCCCCCGCCTACGGCACGATCGAGGGCCTCGCCTTCCTTGGGGGCGCAAATGGCTTTCCGCCGGTCGGCAGGCCGCTCACGGTCGTCAACACAAGCGAAGGGCCGGGCTTCTCTGGCAACCCGCCCGTTCCCTATGACCAGCTGGCAGGCCCGCCCTGTTTCACGCCCGGAACGCTGATCGACACGGTCGATGGTCCGCGCCCGGTGGAACGGCTGGCCCCAGGCGATCTGATCCGGACCCGCGATCACGGGCTGCAAGTGCTGCGCTGGGTGGCGCGCACCCATCTGACACCCGCCGATCTGCGGGCCGATCCCCGGCATCTTCCGATATGTATCCGCGCCCAGGCGCTTGATGGCACGCTGCCGCGCCGCGACCTGCGCCTGTCGCCGCAGCATCGCGTGCTCATTTCGGGCTGGAAGGCCGAACTCCTGTTCGCCGAGCCCGAGGTTCTGGTGCCAGCCGTCGCCTTCTTGGGTGACCGGGCGGTCCGGGCGACGCCGGACCCCGATGGCCAGACCTACCTGCATCTCCTTTTCGACCGGCATGAGATCATCTTTGCCGAAGGGGCCGAGGTGGAAAGCCTTTTCCCGGGCTGGATCAGCGACGCGGCCCTGCCACCAGCCCTGCGCGCCGAACTGTCCGCCCTTGTTCCGCTCGGATCGGACGCCGTGCCGCTGCCAAGGCCCGCACGCACCTTGCTTACCAGCAGCGAAGGGCGACTGCTTACCCGGTAGGTCCGGACGTCATGGTGCGGGTGAAGGGACTTGAACCCCCACGCCTTGCGGCGCCGGAACCTAAATCCGGTGCGTCTGCCAGTTCCGCCACACCCGCACGCCGCGCCCTTCTAGCAAAGCCTTCCCCGGGGCGCGAGAGGCAAACACATCGCCCCATTTGCGCCACAACCGCAGCGGGATCAGGCCACAACTGCCCAGAAATCACCGAACCAGCATCGAAAGCGGACCACAAAGCCCTGCAACTGATGCGGAAACGGGATTGAAGGGCAGCACAGTGGACGCCGAAGCACCATTTTCTCGATCCGCAGGCGGGGCCGGAACGCCCGATCCGCAGGGCATGCTGGCGGGGACGATGGTGCGCACGCTGGACGGGTTGATTCCGGTCGAGTTCCTGACCCCGGGCGACCGGATCGTGACCCGCGCGGGGGCGCGGCGGCTGACCTCGGTTTCGGTCGTGGCGCGCAAGCAGGTGGGGCTGGTGCGGATCAGGGCCTCGACCATGGGGCACGACCGGCCCGACCGGGACCTGCTTTTGTCCCCCGGCCAGCCGGTCCTGATCCGCGACTGGCGGGCCATGGCGCTGTACGGCGCTCCGGCCGCGGCGATCCCGGCGGCGCGGCTGGCGGATGGCGAGTTCGTCTGCCTCGAGACGCATCGCAATGTCCGGCTGTTCACGCTGCGCTTCGACGAGGACGAGGTGATCTATGCCGAGGGGCTGGAACTGGCCTGCCCGGCCTTCCTGCCCGAACTGGCCTGACGCCGAGTGGCCTGACGCAACGTCGCGCTAGGCCCGGCGCGCGGACCGGCTAGGATCGCGCCATGTCGGGCGCCCTGCCCAGCCGCTGCCACGCCGCCCCTCGGTCACGCGCATGAATCGTTTCGACTATATCATCGTCGGCGCAGGTTCGGCCGGCTGCGTGCTGGCCAACCGCTTGTCGGCCGATCCCCGGACCCGCGTCTGCCTGGTCGAGGCCGGCCCGCCCGACCGCAATCCGATGATCCACATGCCCTTCGGCCTGGCCGCGCTGGCACATATGCGCTGGCTGAACTGGGGCTATGCGACCGCGCCCGAGCCGGAACTGGGCAACCGCCGCCTCTACTGGCCGCGCGGCCGGGTGCTGGGGGGCTCAAGCTCGATCAACGCGATGATCTACATGCGCGGCCACCCGCAGGATTACCGCGACTGGGCACAGGCGGCGGGCGATCTGTGGGACTGGCCGCAGGTTCTGGGAGTGTTCCGCGATCTGGAGGACAACCAGAGCCTGCACGACGACCATCACGGCCAGGGCGGGCCGCTGACCGTCAGCGATCTGCGCCAGCCGAACCCGCTGAGCCATGCCTTCGTCGCGGCAGGTCTGGCCTGCGGATTGCCGGGCCGGGCGGATTTCAACGGGGCCGACCAGACCGGCGTCGGGCTTTACCAGGTCACCCAGCGCGACGGCCGCCGCTTCAGCGCCGCGCGCGCCTTTCTGGACCCGGTGCGTCAGCGCCCGAACCTGACCCTCGTCACCCGCGCCCAGGTGTTGCGCGTGCTGTTCGCGGGCCGTCGCGCCACAGGCGTCCAGTTGCGCGACCGCAGCATCGGGCTGACCGAGGGCGGCGAGGTGATCCTGTCCGGCGGGGCGATCAACTCGCCGCAGCTTCTGATGCTGTCGGGCATCGGTCCGGGCGCCGAGTTGCAGGCGCTCGGCATCCCGGTCCTGCACGCGGCCCCCGAGGTGGGCGGCAATCTTGCCGATCACCTGGACATCGCGGTGCAGGCCGCGCTGACCGGGCGCGAGGCGATCGGCATCGCCCCCTCGTTCCTGCCGCGCGCCTTGCGGGCGGCATGGTCCTGGATGCGTCACGGACAGGGCGAGTTCACCTCGAACGTGGCCGAAGCCGGCGGATTTGCAGCATCCGGTCCCGACCGCGACCGGCCAAACCTGCAATTCCACTTCATCCCCGCCTATCTGCACGACCACGGCCGGCGGTTGTCGCTGGGCTACGGGCTGACGCTGCATGTCTGCGACCTCTTGCCGAAAAGCCGCGGCCGCATCTCGCTGGCCAGCCCCGACCCGCTGGCCGCACCCCGCATCGCGGCCAATTACCTGTCCCATCCCGAGGATCTGCCGACCCTGCTGAGCGGCCTGAAACTTGCCCGCCGGATCACCCAGGCGCCGCCCCTGGCCCGCCACATCGCCCGGGAAACACTTCCCGGCCAGGACGTTACGACCGACGCCGCGCTGGAGGACCATATCCGCGCCCGGGCCGAGACGATCTACCATCCCGTGGGCACCTGCCGGATGGGGCGCGACGCGGCCTCGGTCACCGACCCGGAGGGTCGCGTGCGGGGCGTGGAAGGGCTGCGCGTGGTCGATGCCTCGCTGATGCCGCAGATCATCGCGGGCAACACCAATGCCCCCACGATGATGGTCGCCGAGACCATCGCCCGCCGGATGCGAAGACCGGCGCACGTCGTCTGACTGTCATACAGGTTTTACAAAGCTGCAATCTAAGCGTCACGCAGCAGGGCTAGAGCCACATCTACGCTGCCACCACTGGCCGCACCTATTGCAGGAGTGCACCCATGAAATCGATCCACCTGACCGCCTCGGTCCTGGCCTTTGCCGCTGCCACGGCGATGCCGGCCTTCGCGCGCGACCAGATCCGCATCGTCGGTTCCTCGACCGTCTTCCCCTACACCCAGGCTGTTGCCGAGGAATTCGCCAACCACGGCGGCGCTGCCCCTGTCGTGGAATCCACCGGCACCGGCGGCGGCATGCAGATCTTCTGCGGCGGTGTCGGCGCGGATCATCCCGACCTCACCGGCGCCTCGCGCGCGATGAAGAAGTCGGAATACGAACTCTGCGTCCAGAACGGCGTGACCGACATCACCGAAGCCCTGATCGGCTATGACGGCCTTGCCATCGCCGTGAACCGCAAGAACGAAACCGATTGGGATCTGACGCTGGAGCAGGTCTACAAGGCGCTGGCCGCCAAGGTTCCGGTCGATGGCGCGCTGGTGGACAACCCCTACAAGAAATGGTCGGACATCGACCCCTCGCTGCCCGACATCGCGATCATCGCCTACGGCCCGCCGCCCACCTCGGGCACCCGCGACGCCTTCGTCGAACTGGCGATGCACAAGGGCTGCGAAGCGACCGACTATGCCAAGGCCCTGAAAGAGGCCGGCGACAAGGACGCCTACAAGAAATTCGTGGACGAGGACTGCTCGCGCATGCGTCAGGACGGCCCGTTCATCGAGGCCGGCGAGAACGACAACCTGATCGTGCAGCGCCTTGAAGCCGACCCGAACGCCGTCGGCATCTTCGGCTACTCGTTCCTGTACGAAAACCTCGACAAGCTGAAGGACGTCAAGATCAACGGCGTCGAGGCCAACCAGGACACGATCGCCAGCTTCGAATACCCGATCGCGCGTCCGCTGTACTTCTACGTGAAGAACGCCCACCGCGGCGTGATCCCGGGCCTGAACGAGTTCATCATGGAATACGCCTCCAAAAACGCTTTGGGCGCGGGCGGCTATCTGTCCGAGCGTGGCCTCGTGGTCCTGGCCGAAGACAAACTGGCCGAGGTGCAGGCTGCGCTGACCAACGCCGTCAACATGGCTCCGCCCGAGAAGTAAGAGCTGATTGGCCGCCCGGAGCGTCACGCTCCGGGCGGCGTCTTTCTGCCCAGGGGGGCTGCCTGTGACATCGCTTGCATTCCTGATCCTTTTCGCGGCCGTGATTGTCGGCTACCTCCTCAACCGCCAAGCCGCTGCGCAGATCAGGGCCGGTGGCATCCGCCTCCACTCGCTGGACGGCTTCCATGGCCTTTACTCCGCCCTGCTGATCGGCCTTCCCGGACTTATCGTCATCCTCGCCTGGCTGATGTTCCAGGGTCCGATCGTCGACCGCAGCGTGATGGCAAGCCTGCCTCCCGGGGTGCTTGACGGGCTGGACGCCGGCGCGGTTGCGCTGACCCTGACCGAAATCAAGTCCATCGCCCGTGGCCAGGTCTTCGGCACGCCCGCCGAATGGAAGGTCGCCGCGGCCGAGCTGCTGAAGGCACGCAACGCCTCGGCCAGCATGGCCCTGGTCGTGGTGGTCGCACTGATGTCGGTCGCGCTGCTTGTCTTTGCGCGCTCGCGCGTCTCGGCCGAGTTCCGGGCGCGGCACGGCGCCGAACGCATCATCTTCGGCCTGATGATCTTCTGCTCCACCGTCGCCATCTTCACCACGATCGGCATCGTGCTTTCGCTGGTGTTCGAAAGCATCAAGTTCTTCCGCATGGTCCCGATCACCGAATTCCTGTTCGGCACCCGCTGGGAGCCGCAGATCGCCATCCGGGCCGATCAGGTCGCGGGCCAGGGCGCCTTCGGGATGATCCCGGTTCTTCTGGGCTCGGTGGTGATCATGATGATCGCCCTGGTCGTGGCCGTTCCCATCGGCCTGTTTTCGGCGATCTACCTGAACGAATTCGCCTCGCCGCGCACCCGCAACATCGTGAAGCCGGTGCTGGAAGTCCTCGCGGGCGTGCCGACCATCGTCTACGGCTTCTTCGCGATCCTGGTGATCGCGCCCTTCCTGCGGTCCACCGCCGCCAGTGCCGGCTTTGAAATCTCGCCCAACACCGCGCTTGCCGCCGGCATCTGCATGGCGATCATGCTGATCCCCTTCATCTCCTCCTTCACCGATGACGCGCTGTCCGCGGTGCCGCGGTCGCTGTCGGACGGCTCGCTTGCGCTGGGCGCGACCCGGGGCGAGACCATGCTGAAGGTTCTGTTCCCCGCTGCCATTCCGGGGATCGTGGGCGGCATCCTGCTGGCCGTCAGCCGCGCCATCGGCGAGACGATGATCGTGGTCATGGCCGCGGGCATCATCGCCAAGCTGACGATCAATCCGCTGGACACCGTCACCACGGTCACGGTGCAGATCGTCACCCTGCTGATCGGCGACACCGAATTCAACAACCCGAAGACGCTGGCAGCCTTCGCCCTGGGCATGCTGCTGTTCGTCGTCACGCTGTGCATCAACATCCTTGCGATCCGCATCGTGCGGAAATACCGCGAGCTTTACGACTAGGCGGCCGAACATGACCGACATCTCGCCCGATACCGGAACCGGCAACCGGTTCGACTGGACCGCCCCCGCCTACCGCGAGCGCGTGCGCAAGCGGCGGCGCGGCGAGACCTGGCTGCGCATCGCCGGCCTCGTCTCGATCAGCCTGGCCATCGGCTTCCTGCTGCTGATGCTGGTCTCGCTGGCCACGACCGGCTACAAGGCCTTCACCCAGACCCATGTCACCCTTGCGGTCAAGCTGGACCCCGAACAGATCCGGAGCGACAACATCGCGGGCAGCAACTGGCGCCAGATCATGCAGGCGACCCTGGCCGAGATGTTCCCCGACCTGGACACGGCCGGGCTGCGCGAGGTGCGCGGGATTCTGTCGGACGGGGCGCAGTTCATGGTCCGCGACCGGGTGGTGGCCGACCCCTCGCTGATCGGCACCACACTGAACATCACCGTGCCGGTCTCGGACCCGTTCGACCAGCTGAACAAGGGCGGGATCGACCGCAACACCCCGGAAGCGAACCGCCGCCTGAACGATGCCCAGATCGCGGCCTTCGACAAGCTGGTGGAACAAGGCCTGATCTCCACCCCGTTCAACTGGGCGCTGTTCCGCAATGCCGACTCGCGCTTTCCCGAACTGGCCGGCCTGAAGGGCGCGTTCATCGGCTCGATCTATCTTCTTCTGGTCTGCTTCGCCATCGCCCTGCCGGTCGGGATCGGCGCCGCGATCTATCTCGAGGAATTCGCACCGAAGAACCGCTTCAGCGACCTGATCGAGATCAACATCAACAACCTCGCCGCCGTGCCTTCGGTCGTCTTCGGCCTCCTCGCTCTGGCGGTGTTCCTGAACTACTTCGGCCTGATGCGCGGCTCGCCGCTGGTCGGCGGCCTGACGCTGGCGCTGATGTCGCTGCCCACCATCATCATCGCCACCCGCGCCTCGCTGAAGGCGGTGCCGCCCTCGATCCGCGAAGCGGCGCTCGGGATCGGCGCCTCGCGGCAGCAGGTGGTCTTCCACCATGTGCTGCCGCTGGCCATGCCCGGCATCATGACCGGCACCATCATCGCCATGGCCCAGGCCATCGGCGAGACGGCGCCGCTGCTGCTGATCGGGATGAACGCCTTCATCACCGCCGCCCCCTCGACGCCCTTCGAAAGCGCCACGACCCTGCCGACGCAGATCTTCATCTGGGCCGACAGCCCCGAGCGCGGTTTCGTCAGCCGGACCTCGGCCGCGATCCTGGTGCTGCTGGCCATTCTCGTCATGCTGAACGGCGCCGCGATCTGGCTGCGCCGCCGCTTTGAACGCCGCTGGTAAGGAAATGGACGCCATGAACGACATGACCCGCACGGGGCTGCAAACCGACACCGCCACTGCGAAGATCTCGGCGCGCGGGGTGCAGGTGCATTACGGCACGACGCATGCCTTGAAGGATGTCG
>NZ_JAANHS010000022.1 GCF_011174775.1 Rhodobacter calidifons | reverse complement strand
GCGGGTGTCGAAGGCGCCGTCGGCGGTGACGCTGGCGATCTCTTGCTCCGGCGGGATCTGGTCGAGCAGGTCGGGCAGCATCGGGGCGTCGCCGACATCGCTCGTGGTGAACTCGGCCGAGGCAGCGACCCGCACCCTCGACCTGTTGAACGCCAACAAGACGGGCACCGCTCTGCCTGTTCGCGCCCCTAACGCCGGCACCTACCTTCCATGGCTTTCTCGCCATGAGCTTGCCCAGCCAGCTGTCGGGCGCCGTCCCTTTCGCCGACGCCCAGCGAAGGCACACGGTCGCGCCGTTGACCAGCAGCCGTCGCATGTCGGCCTGACCCATCCTGCTGACTCTCCCCAGTCTCGTCTTGCCGCCGGTCGAGTGCTGCGTCGGGACCAGGCCCAGCCACGCCGCGAAGTCGCGACCGCGGCGGAAGGACTCCATGGCGGGCGCAAACGCCAGAAACGCCGCGGCATTTACGGTTCCGACGCCCGGCATAGTCTGGATCCGACGGGCGACCTCGTCGGTCTTTGCGATCTCCGCCATCTGCCGCTCGAGCGCGGCTATGGTGCCGCCGAGCTGCTCAATCTGATGGAAGTAGAGGCGCGCCGTCTCGAAAACCAAGTCGGGCACGAGCTCTGGAGACGCTTCGAGGGTCTCCGAGAACGCGAGAAGCGCGGCTTGGCCTTTGGCGACGATGACGCCGTGCTCTTGCAAATGGCCGCGGAGCGTAACCATCAGCTTGGCCCGCTGTCGGGTGAAGGTCTGGTGGGTGCGGAAGAGCACCGCGCGGGCCTGTTGCTCCTGGGTCTTCACCGCGACAAAGCGCATGTCCGGCTGCCGCACGGCCGTCGCGATCGCCGCAGCGTCGTTGGCGTCGTTCTTGCCGCGCTTCACGTACGGCTTCACGTAGGTCGGCTAGATCAGGCGCACGTCGTGCCCGGCCTTCTGTGCGATCCGTCCCCAGTGGTGGCTCGTCGCACAAGCTTCCATCGCGACGATCGCTTTCGGGTGACTGAGAAGCAACTCCTCGAACTTGGCCCGCGTGTACTTCCTGTTGAAGACGGCTTCGCCGTCCGCTGTCGCGCCGCACACTTGGATCGTATGCTTCGCAAGGTCGACCGCCAGAATGCTCACGATCTTCATTCGGTGCTCCTCATCTGATCGCGCAAGCGCGGGATCGTGCCCCAACGCCCCCCGGTCGGAGCTAGGTCGAGCTCCGCCATGAAGCGGCTCAAGCTGCTGCCGAGAACGATGTGGCGCTCCTTGGTGCGGACGGCTTCGGTGGTGAGGAAACCCGTCACCAGGCGCGGGATGCTGCCGTAGGGGAGTCCGATCTTCGAGGGCGCCAGCATCGTCAGCGAGAAGGCGCCATTGGTGCGGGTGAACTCGTTGCGCGCGACGCGGCGATGCGGCATCGTCGCCTGCACCATGGCGCGCGCCATGAACCCGAGTGCCCCGGCCTCCTTGGCTGCTTCGAGCTCGATGGCCAATGCCGTCCCGAACAGCTTGTCGAGCGTGCGGGAGATCGGCTGATTGTCGTTGGCGGGCTCCAGCGGGCGTTCAGGAGCCATGGGAGCGAAGCTATCAAGTGGCTCCATCGCGTCGATCTCTAGTCTGTGTCGCGCTTTCATCTCCAGCGGTCGCCTTTGTTCTCTTTTCGTTCTCGCAACACTAACACGACGGGATGATGTCGTGGTCAGGAATCGACTCTGGCGACCGAGGCGAACGTTGCTGGGATCTGTTGCCTGCCGTTGGCACGGCTTGGTCCTAAGTATGCCAAATCTGTGCCAGAAACGCCGAAAGCCCCTATCGTGAGGCGCGGGGCTTTCTGGATTATCTCGCCGAAACAGGCATTTAGTTGGTTGCGGGGGCAGGATTTGAACCTGCGGCCTTCAGGTTATGAGTCGTGCCGAACGGACCATGAACGATTGCGCTGGGTTTCGTATTCCTTCGACATTTCCGCCAGTTGAAGACCCCTGCCCCGTGCGCTCCATGCGCACGATTGCGCGGGAACCGGCAGCACTTTGTCCCCTCTTGCTTCCACAATGCTTCCACGTACGCGTCGGGTGATGGTCGCGGTAGCAGGGCGCATCAAGTGGCGCTCATCGCCCTGCAAACGCGTCGCCCAGGCGGTGCCCCGGTTCACGGCGCGTTGCGCTGCGAAGGGTCGCGGGTGAAGGCGGCGGGGCGGTCGGCCGCGCCCTCGGCGCGCTGGCGGCGGGCGGCCTCGGCCCACCAGATCAGTTGCGCGAGGGTCCGGCCGATATAGCCGTCCCATCGCTCCCCATCGACGCCGGGAGCGTAGCCGCCGTCCTCCGTAAAGACCTCCTGCGCCTTGGGCACATGGATCATCGCCGAGACCGGCAGGCAGCCAAGCTCCGACAGGAAGGTGCGCATGTTCACCGCCGCGCGCGCCCCACCCCATTGCCCGGCGGAATAGGTGGCGATCGCGCTCGGCTTGTAGGCGTAGAGCGAGCTGCCGAAATGGTTCAGCAGATGCGCAAGCGCCGGGCTCATCGAGTGGTTGTATTCCGGACTGACCATGACGAAGCCGTCCGCCGCCTCGATCCGCCGCGCCAGATCCTCGAGCGCCGCGGGCGCCTTGCCCTGCGCATGGGCGAAATGCGGCTTGAATGCCCCGCCGAGGTCGAAATCCAGCGGATCGACCAGCCCGACTTCGTGGCCCTCGGCCGCGAGCAAGCCCCGGCAGGCCCGGGCCACCCGCTCCCCCAGGCGTGCAGGGCGCGGCGGCGTGCTGTCCCGCACGGAGCCGAGGAAGACCAGCAAATTCAGGGCCATGACAAACTTTCCATCTTGCTTCGATTCTGGCCGGTCATTCAGCAACGCTCCAGAACCCGAACTTCCTGCCATGCTCCTCCTTCAGCCGGGCGACATAGGCGTCGTGCGTCTCGAACGCGCCGAAGTCCGGGATGTCGCACGCGAGCCGGGCGCAGGTGGCCAGATGCTCGGCGGCATACCGATACCGCTTCGCCCGTGATCGGGTGAGCGTGAAGTCGATCATCGCGCGGAGCACCAGCGTCGCGGCCAGCGGATGACGCTCTGACAATGCCTCCGCCGCGGGGGCAAGATACTCGTAGTGATCCCCGTCGATCTCGTCGTGCCTCGCCACCAAGAGTTCGGCCGCGCGATCCAGCGCGGGCCACTCGAGGAAGAACTGCAAGGCGTGAAGAAACCTTGGATAGACCATGGCGTGCGCCATCGCCCGCTCTTCCGCCTCGATGTCGTCGAAGTCGGGAAGCCTCTTGAGATAGGCCCGCAGGTAGCCGTCGGAGAGCGTGCGCTCGAAGCAGTCCCACCGGAACGCCTGCGCCTCCTTGCCGCGACCCAGCGCCCCCAGCGTCTGCAGGCGAATGTCCTGCCAGGCCAGCGGAACCCGCAAGCCGTCGCCGAGTTCCGCGCGCTCGAGGAACCCCAGCGCCTCATCCGCCCTGCCGGCCGCCAGCAGACGCTGCGCGATCTCTGCCGCGATCTGCGGCACCTTACGGGTCTTCGGATCGTACTGAGCGATGAAGCCGTCGACGTCGTCCTGCGCGTCCGCGATGTCCTTGAGCGCCATGGTGACCGTGCTCGCGCGCTCGCGCGCCCGCGTCTCGTGCTCGTACGCGGTGCCGCCCGGGCCCCAGCCCACCGCCTTCCACTGATCCTTCGGCGGAACCGGCACAGGCGAGCGACCGAGTTCCTCGGCCATCGATCTCAAAGCGGCGAGTCCCTTCTCGCCGAGCGCTGGCGCCATGGTGCCGATCAGGCCGTCATACTGGCCATAGCCGTTGTCCTGCAGCGCATCGAGGACAGCGTCGGCGAGCGCCTGCGGCTCCGGTCGGACCTTCCCGGCGAGCTGGCCGAGATCGGCGCAGGCCTGGCGGAAGATGCCGATGACGGTGCCGCTGGAGTCGTCGCAACGCTCGAACACCGGCGTGGCCAGCGCCATGAACCGCCACATGAGCGCCACTGCCTCATCCGGATCGGCGGGCGCGATCTGCTCGACGATGGCGCGACGCTGGGTTTCGAGGTCCGTGACCAGCGCCTTACGGTTCTTCCAGGTGATGAAGCTGCGGGCGCGGGCGATGCTGGTCAACCGCTTCGTGATCTCCCGCGCCGCCTCCCTTGGGCTCTGAGCGCCCGCCAGCGCGAGCCGGAGCTTGCGCTTGGCCGCCGCGTTGCCGGTGCTGACCTCGATCAGCAGTTGCGCCAGGCGCTCGGCGCCCAGCGCCTCGAGGTTCTTCGCATTGAGGGTGGTCTTGGAAGCCATCGGATCGCCAGTTTCTTTTTTCCGAGCCTATCAGCGGTCCGCGGGGTCCGGAACCTGCGTTCTGATTCGCGCAGCTCGTCGGTTCCCCGCACCACCGCGCCGAAAGGTCCTGCGCAGAATCGCGCCGTATTTCCTTTTTCTTCGCCATTTCAATGTGTTCGTTGACTGTCGTTCGCACTTCAGCACTGTGGAATGGAGAAAGCACCACCGAAGGCCGCCATGCCCAAGCTTACCAAACGCATCGTCGACGCTGCCGAGGCTCAGCCCACCGAATACTTCGTCTGGGATAGCGAGATCCCCGGCTTCGGGCTGCGCGTGCTGCCGAGCGGGCGCAAGGGCTACGTGGTCCAGTATCGCGCCGGACGCCGGTCGCGGCGGATCAGCCTCGGGCCCAGCACGGTGCTGACCTGCGAGCAGGCGCGCAACCGCGCCATCTCCATCGTCGCCGCCGCGCGCAATGGCGCGGACCCCGCCGCCGAGCGGGACGCGGGGCGCAGGGCGATCACGGTGAAGGAGCTGGCGGAGCGGTTCGACAAGGAGCACATCGCGATCCGCGTGAAGGCAAGCACGGCCAAGGAATATCGCCGGAACTTGAGGCGCTTCATCCTGCCCGCGCTCGGGCAGCTGACGGTCACGGGCACCACCCGGGCCGACGTGGCGAAGTTCCACCACGACCTCCGCCATATCCCCTATCAGGCGAACCGCTGCCTCGAAGTGGTCTCGAAGATGTTCAGCCTCGCCGAGATGTGGGGCCTGCGTCCGGACGGCACCAATCCGCGAAAGCACATCCGGAAGTATTCCGAAGAGAAGCGCGAGCGCTTTCTCAGCGCGGCGGAGCTGCGCCGGATCGGCGAGGTGCTGCGCGAGATGGAGGCGGAGGGGATCGAACTGCCCTCGGCCATCCTCGCCGCCCGCCTGCTGATCCTGACCGGATGTCGGCTGAGCGAGATCATGACGCTGCAGTGGGCTCACGTCGATCTGGCCGAGCGCGTCCTGCGCCTGCCGGATTCCAAGTCCGGCGCCAAGATCGTCCATCTCGGACAGCCCGCCGTCGACCTGCTCCGCGACGCTCAGCGCATCGACGGGAACCTGTGGGTCATCACCGGTACCCTGCCGGGCAAGCGCCTGAGCGATCTACAGCCCTTCTGGCAGCGCGTTCGCGCCCGCGCCGGGGTGAAGGACGTCCGCATACACGACCTGCGCCACACCTTCGCGTCGACCGCCGTCGCCTCGGGTCAGGGACTGCCGATGATCGGCAAGCTCCTTGGCCACACGCAGGTCCAGACCACGGCGCGCTATGCCCATCTGGCGGCCGAGCCGGTGCGGATGGCTGCCGATGTGGTGGCGCAGAACCTCAGGCAATCCTTGGGATAATCGCGCCCCGACGCGCCCCTTTTCGATTGATTGCGCAATCCCTCGCGGCTACGGTCCAAGAAAGCCCAGAGATTGGGCGCGCACAGTTCGCGTGCGCGCAGGGCTGGGCGGGAGCGCAACGTGGACCGGGACAAGGCCGAACTTCGCTGGGGGATTGAGCAGCGCCTCGAGTTCATCGAGTTCCGTCTGTTCTGGGAGGGACACGTCAATCGCATCGACGTGATGCAGCAGTTCGGCGTCTCGGTGAACCAGGCATCCTCTGACCTGAACCGCTACATCGCGCTGGCGCCGGACAACATGGTCTACGACAAGAGCGCGCGGACCTACGTCCGCGGCCCAGACTTCGACTGCAAGTTCCGTTCGCCAGACGCCGCACACTACCTCTCGCAGCTCCGCCTGGTTGCCGACGACGTGCTGGAGCGCGAAGATTGCTGGATCGCTGACCTGCCACCCTACGCATCCGCCCCGACGCCGGTTCGCGGCGTTGAGCCGGTGACACTTCGCTCGGTTGTCGGCGCCATCCGCCGGTCCGAGGCGATCGAGGTGAAGTACCAGTCCCTGTCTAGCCCCGAGCCGCGCTGGCGCTGGATCGCGCCTCACGCCATCGCGTTCGACGGGTTCCGCTGGCACACCCGGGCGCTCTGCCTGACCGATGACTGCTTCAAGGACTTCCTGCTCTCGCGGGTGCTGGAGATTCGAGGATCGCGTGAGAGCGAAGCGTCAGCCGACGATGATCGCGACTGGCATTCCGAGGTCACGCTGGAGGTCGGGCCCCACCCCGCCCTGTCGGAAACTCAGGCAAAGGTCATCGCGCTCGACTACGGGATGCGTGGCGGCAAGGCGAAGATCAAGGTCCGACGTGCGCTGTTGTACTACGCGCTGAGACGTCTCGGACTCGATACTGATCCCAGCGCGAGGAAGCCACAAGACCAGCAGATCATACTTCTCAACAGGGAGGTCATTCATGAAGATCATGGATAGACTGTCCCGCATCTTCGGCAGTCGCGACGAGGCGACGAGCGAACCGGAGAGCCATGTTCTTGGCCCTTTCGAGATCCGGCTGATCGCCGAAGGGAAGCTCGAGCGGCTTGCCGATTTTGCGGCATCCTCCCGCCTCCACGCGGCCGACCCTAAGGGAGATACGCCGCTCCACCTTGCTGCGCGCATGGGCAATCTTGCCGTTTGCGATCTCTTCATTCGGTCGGGTGCCGACCCCGGCGTACTGAACCACGACCGACAGACGCCTGCTGATGTGGCATTTGCCGAAGGTCACGGTCTCACCGCGCAGCTTCTGTCTTCGCTTGTTGCGGGGTCGCCGGAAACGGAGACGGAGACGGAGACGGTTAGCGAGCGCGAGGTTTCACTCGTGGTCGACTCTGTAGTTGCCGGGCACGATGCAGTTCGGGAGCACCGTTTCGCGGGAATTCAGGAGACTGAGCCAGCCGATAGGGTTGACGACCTGGATGACCTGCTGAATTTCGAAGCTGAGGCAGAACCAGAGGAATTCTTCGATCAGTACGCGGGCGATACGGCATCGGGGACATTCGTTGCGCTCGTCAGTTCGTCACCCGTGGTTTCGGATGACGAGGACGGGGATTGGGATCTCGACCTTTCACAAGCACCAATTTCCGGAGAGGGCATCGGCTCCAGTGCCGCTGCGGCCGCCGATCACGGTGCAGAGAGTGACTTCCGGCAGGTCCGCAACCGCGGCCGACAATCGGTCAAACGAGCGGTCGTCCAGACCGGCACGCGGATGTCGATCGACCCAGATCTCTGCTTCACCTGGGCAGAGGAGATTCTGGCAAAGGGTCGGTGCTCCCTCGACGATATCGACCGCCTGGTCGCCCATTGCGAAGGGAATGGTGATCTCGAGGAACTGCGCATCAATCTCCAGCGCAACCTGGAAGCAGCTGGCTTCGATCTCGCTCAAGCGACGGGGCATGATGCCGACCTCTGGGACGCCGTCTCGGACATATCGTCCGATGACCTTGCTGACGCGATAGAGGCAGCCCTTACGCGTCGGACGCGGCTTCCCGGCACACAGCGCTTCGTCATGGACAAATCAGAAGAGCTGCAGTTGCTGGAGCCAATGATGCGGGCCAAGCAGGAACTCCAGCTGGGCATCCTGGCCTCCGAGACCGCCGTCGAAACGATCCTCGACGTCATGGACCGCATCCGCGACGGTTCGCGAGACCCCGGCTCGGTCTCCCTGAGAACCATTATTCCCTCGCGACCGGGCCATGCGGAGACGTCCGAAGTAATGGCCGCCGCGGACGCCCTGAGGTCGTGGCACACTACTGGCCGGGTAATGGACGGCAAACGACGAAGAGAGGCACTTGCTGCGCTCGAGGCATTGGAACTCTCTCTCGCATTCCACAAGGAGTTGGTCCGCAGACTGGAGCAGTTCCCAGCGTGCCAAGCCGAGGCCAGTCAGCTGGAAGCCGAAATCCTGATCTCCGAATCCGCTACCGAACACCTTATCCGCGAGCACCTGCCTTACGTGCGGCGGTTTGCCTCGCGGAACGTGGAGGAAGGCGAGGATCCAGAGGACGTCTTCCAAGTGGCGTTCATGGGTCTGCAGCGTTCCACAAGGCGATTTGATCCCGAACGTGGTTATCGCTTCCTCATCTACGCCACTTACTGGATGCGACAGGCCATCATGCGATGGCGCGCTGATGAAGGCGCGGCGATCCGCATCCCCGTGCATCGGAACGAGAAGGTCACCAAGCTTGATCGCGCCCTCGACAGGCTGGACGTTCGGGTCGGCGGTGCCGTTTCCGACCTCGATCTCGCCGAAGAGCTGGAATGGGCAATCGACGAGGTCAGACAGTTCCGCGGCATCCCGCGTGAAGCCGAATATCCCGCAAGCCTCGACGACTGGGACAACCTGCTGCCCGAACCTCCAGAAGTGGATGTCTTCGACCAGGCAGAAACCGAAAGGATCGTGACAGACGCACTGGCTGATCTGCCAGAACGTCAGGCTGATGTGATCCGGATGCGCTTTGGTATCGGGCGCGCTTCCGACATGACCCTTGAGGAAATCGGTCAGATCTACGGCGTGACGCGCGAGCGCATTCGCCAAATAGAAGCGAAAGGCCTCGATCGTCTTTCCCATCCGGGTCGCAAGCGTCGGCTCCAGGAATTGCTGGGGATGTGACGGGATGGGTGTAAGAAATGCTCCTCCTCATGCCGGGTCGATGCTCGAGTCCCTTCGTGGACTCGGCTACGCGCCTCCCACCGCACTGGCCGATCTGGTCGACAATTCCATCGCCGCAAATGCGCGCGACGTCGCCGTTCATCTTGAGTGGGCCGGTCCAGAGAGCTGGGTAAGAATTGTCGATGAAGGTGAAGGCATGGACGACGCGGCTCTGGAGGCAGGCATGCGCCTTGGCGCTCGCGATCCGAGGGCTGAACGCGCCGCCACTGACCTTGGGCGCTTCGGGCTGGGCCTGAAGACGGCCAGCTTCTCTCAGGCTCGTCGCCTGACCGTCGCCAGTCGGAAGGAAGGTGGACCGGTCGTCTGCTTGCGCTGGGACCTCGATCTTATCGGTCAGGAACCCGGGGCCGATTGGCCGCTCTTCGAGGGGCCGGCGCCGGGATCAGAGCATCTGCTCGCGCCGCTGAACAAGATGGCCCACGGCACCGTCGTACTCTGGGAGAAACTGGACCGCATCGTGACCGATGGCTTCACGGGCACCGACATGATCGAGCTCGCGGATCGCGTGGAAGCGCATCTTGCAATGACCTTTCACCGGCTCCTCGATGGCCAACTGCCCATGCTGCGCCTGACTCTTAATGGCAGAGGATTGAAGCCTTGGGATCCGTACCTCATCGGTCATCCCGGCAAGGCGCTCGAAAGCCCCGAGTATCGGATCCTCCACACCACCGGTGTGACCGTGCAATGCCACGTCCTTCCGCATCGCGACATGCTCAAGCCTGCCGAACAGGAAGCGGCGGCGGGGCCCGGAGGATGGACGCAGCAGGAGGGCTTCTACGTCTACCGCAACAAGCGTCTCCTTCTCGCTGGGGGTTGGCTTGGCCTCGGCGATGGCGGCAAGCCATGGCCGCGCGATGAAGCTCACAGGCTCGCTCGTATCCGGCTCGACATACCGAACAGCGCGGATGCCGATTGGAAGATCAATGTCCTGAAATCAACGGCCAGCCCCCCGGTGCGCCTGCGATCCCAGCTTCATCGTCTCGCAACAGAAACACGCGACACGGCGCGGCGGGTCTTCGCCCACCGGGGACACGTGACCCCGGCCTCAGGCACGCGCCCGAACGCGGTCGCCGAAGCCTGGCAAGTGCGGCGTTCGGCACAAGGAACGTCTTACCGGATCGCTCGTGACCATGATCTTGTCGCCTCGATCCTCGATCGCGCCGGGCCACTCAAGCCCGACATCCTCGCTCTTCTGAGGCTGATCGAGGAGACAGTGCCCGTGCAGCGTATCTGGCTGGATACGGCGGAAGACAAGGAGACGCCGAGAACTGGTTTCGCCGGAGCGGCTGACAACGAGGTGATGGAGACCCTGTCCTCGATGTTTCAAGCACTGGTGAAGTTCCGCGGGCTCAGCCCGACCGAGGCGCGCGAGCGGCTCGGTCGCACGCCCCCATTCGACCGGCACCTCGGCCTGGTTGCAGCCCTTGAAGCGAAAGACACGCAATGACGATTTCAAACCAGAAGGCCTTCGATTCAATCCTTTCCATGGCCCAGAACATGCTCCGCCTTGCTGCGGAACGCGCTCAGAGCCCTGTCACTCCGGAAATGATCGAGAAGGAGCTGACCAAGCTGTCGATCATGATGGAGGACGATTTCGCCCTTGTTGATCGGGACGCGCTCGTTGACGAACTGATCCGCCGGTCAAGCCGCACGGTGGGCGAGAACGCCACCCTGTCGAGCGGTGAGGACCATGTTGCCTGGCTTGATGCAGAAAGAAAGAAGGGCTGGACCTATTGGCAGCGCTACTCGGAGTACATGGAAGCGCGCATCCCCTGGACAGCCCTCGACGCGCTCGACGTCGCCACTGACGAAGTCCTCTCACAGCTCGAGGACCCGACCCGGGAAGGCGCCTGGGATCGTCGCGGACTGGTCGTTGGCCACGTTCAGTCGGGGAAGACAGGCAATTATACCGGACTGATCTGCAAGGCCGCCGACGCTGGATACAAGATCATCATCGTGCTCGCCGGCCTGCACAACAACCTCAGAGCACAGACCCAGATCCGCCTGGACGAGGGGTTTCTCGGTTTTGCCACCATCGCGGATGCTGACGAGCTCCCAGCAGTGGGGGTCGGACTGATCGACAAGGACATGTCGGTCCGTCCCAATGCTGCAACGAATCGGAGCGACAAGGGCGACTTCAACACGGCCGTTGCCGCGAAGATGAACATCAGCCCAGAACAGCGACCGTGGTTGTTCGTCGTCAAGAAGAACAAGACGGTGCTGGAGCGCCTGCTGCACTGGATCCGCAACCGTGTGGCCAATCACGTCGACCCCGAAACAGGTCGCAAACTCGTCACCAACCTGCCTCTCATGGTGATCGACGACGAGTCCGATCACGGATCTGTCGACACCGGTGAAGATGTCGTGGACGAGTTCGGCAACCCGGATCTCGAACACGAGCCCAAGACGATCAACAGGTTGATCCGGTCGATCCTCCACCATTTCTCGCGGAAGGCTTATGTCGGCTACACGGCGACACCCTTTGCGAACATCTTCATTCATGACCGCGGGGAGACTCAGGAGCACGGACCGGACCTCTTCCCCGCAGCCTTCATCACCAGCCTTGCGGCGCCATCGAATTATGTCGGACCGGGTCGTGTCTTCGGATCAGCTTCCAGCACGCCGGAAGACCTGCCTCTGGTGCGCCCGCTTGCGGACGATGAGTTCCAGCCGTGGATGCCGCCACGACACAAGAACGGCTACCGGCCGCGATGGCAGGGGGATGACCGTGTGCCGGACTCGCTTGCAGAAGCGATCCGCTCATTCGTCTATGCCTGTGCCGTGAGGAAGCTGCGCGGACAGGGCAGCAAACACTCCTCGATGCTCATCCACGTTACCCGCTTCACCTCGGTGCAGAACGCCGTCGTCAACCAGGTCGCAGAGTACGTGCGAGATCTGAAGGGCCGCTACATCCGCGGCATCGAGCTCGAGAACCTCGAGGCGTCCATGCGCACGGAGTATCAGGAAACCTTTCTGCGAGGGATGCAGGGGATCCGTTCCGCCCTCGTCGAGGGTGAAACGCTAGAGGACTTCCCGTGGGCCGACATTCGTGCCGTCCTCCCCGACGTACTGTCCGACATTCGCGTCCGCGAGATCAACGGCACGGCCAAGGACGCACTCGACTACGCCGAAAATGATGGCACCGGCCTGAAGGTGATTGCCATCGGCGGCGACAAGCTGGCGCGTGGTCTGACGCTCGAGGGTCTCTGCACGAGCTACTTCCTTCGAACCGCACGCATGTACGACACGCTAATGCAGATGGGGCGATGGTTCGGCTATCGCGACGGCTACCTCGATGTCTGCCGCCTCTACACATCGCAGGAAATGGTGGAGTGGTTCGGCCACATCGCCGATGCCGCAGAAGAGCTCCGCCAGGAGTTTGACAACATGGTCGCGGCCGGCGCTACGCCAAAACAGTTCGGTCTGCGGGTGAAATCGCATTCCGTGCTGACGGTGACTTCTCGGGCCAAGATGAGAAACGCTCGCGCGATGCAGCTGACCTACTCGGGCGACCTTTTGCAGACCATCGTGTTTCCCAACCGCAAGGAGGACATCACTGCAAACTTCAATGCCACGGATCGGTTCATCAGCGCACTCGGTCCATCGACGGATCTGAACGATCAGCATTTCGTTCCACAAGGTCAGAAGTGGAACGGTCACCTCTGGCGGAATGTGTCAGCCCTGAACGTCATCTCGTTTCTGCGGGACTACAGGACCCACTCCGCCAGCTTCAGGATCATGAGTCCGCTGATTGCGGACTTCATCGAGGAAATGAACAAGGATCGCGAGCTCACGAGCTGGACCGTCGCGCTGATCGGGAAGGACAGCGGTCCGGACGACAAGCACCGCAAAGTAGGCGGTTGCTCGATCAACATGCTCCAGCGCAAGCGCACCACCGAACATACCGATCGATACTCGATCAAGACCCTGATCTCGCCTCGCGATCAGGCCATCGATCTGACCGAGGCGGAATGGAAGGCAGCGCTCGAACTCAGCCAGAAGACCTGGCGCAACGACACGGATCGAAACGAAGGCAAGGAGCCGCCGTCCGAACCGAGAGGCCCACAGATCCGTCACGTACTCGGGGAAGGCGTCGCCGAAGCGGGCATTCCGACTCGTCGGGAACGAGGCCTTCTCATGCTCTATCTGCTCGATCCCGAGGGTGCGGGTGTCGATGAACTGAAGGATGCCGATCCCGTCGTGGCCTGGGCAATCAGTTTTCCGTCAAGCACTTCCGAGAGAAGGGTCTCCAACTCGAGGTACATTGCCAACAGCGTACTGTGGGGGGGCCTCAATGACTGGGTGGACTGAAGAGGGGATTGCTCGTGCCTGGCGAGCGCTCGCGCGACAGGAAGCGGCGGAAGACTGGCGGTTTGTACATCTCACCGATATGGGCGCGGTCTCGGTTGAGGCGGGTTGTCAGTTTCCACTCGGGCGGGAGGCGCTGATCGTCTCCTTTCCGGGATCTTGGCCGGTGAACCCAGCAAGGCTTCCTGAAGGCAAGGGCTTCGACGTCGCCTGCATCGAGGGGCAGACCGTATTCGCAGGCAAGACGGCGATTGCTCTCGTCAGGCGGCCAGAGGGCTCACCCGACATCTTCGCCATCATGGTCGTGGATGTCTTGAGAGCGCTGGAGACTGCCGCCAACGGCGCGGGCCGCGACGTTATGGAGGCGTTCCTCGAGCGGGTCAGGGAGTGGCAGGCTTTCATGGCCCGATCACACCGCCCTCTTTCGTCCGACGCGCAGATCGGCCTTCTCGGCGAGCTTTGGATGCTCAGATTGCTGGCCGACACTTCCCTTGGGGCGGGTGCTCTCGACTGCTGGCAGGGACCGTTGCGAGCGGCGCAGGACTTCCACGTTCGGGGGGGCGCTGTAGAGGTGAAGAGCACGATCCGCACCGGCAGTTTCCTCGCGCGGATCAACAGCATCGAACAGCTGGATGGTGACCGGGCGCCGATCTTCCTGTGCGCCTTCCGCTTCGAGGAAACCACCGATGGGATCTCGCTCGTCAGTCTTGTGACTGAACTCCGAGAGAGGTTCGGACTGGCCGGAGTGCAACGCGGGTTCGAAGCACTGCTCATGGTGATGGGGTACCTCGACGAGCATGCAGCGCTCTACGGGCGCACGCTGACATTGAAGGACGCAAGGGCGTTCCGCGCGGAAGGTGACATGCCGCGTCTCACGCGCGCGGCGCTTCCAGCTGCCATCCGCTCAGCTGCCTATGTGCTCGACCTCGACGCGCTCGAAGTTCCCTCGATCGGACTTTCGGAGTTGATCAACGAATTTGGACTGGATTGACATGAGCCTCGATGATTTTCACCGCAACTTTCGTTCCGATCTGCAGACCATCATCGCCGAGCGCGTAGAGGCCGGCGAAGGCCCCTTTCCTTCGGATGAGCTCGTCTTTGCGGAAATGGTCATGGAGCATGTCGCAGAAACCGGGATCTGCGAGGCACCAACCGTTTGTCACTGGAGCGGCAAGGTCGGCAACGCGAAACTCCGCATTACGGGCTATGCGCTCAGCTCCGATGAAACGGCTCTCGACCTCTTCGTGACCCACTATTTCGGGACCGAAGAACTGAACGATCTCAGGGACTCGGATGCCACCGCAACCGCAAGCGAAGGCGTTCGCTTTCTGTTTCGAGCGGCAAGCGGCAACCTCGATGCAAGGATCGATCCGACGCATCCGGTCAGGGATCTGGTTGCGACCATTCGTTCTCGCTGGGGCGACATCGACCGACTTCGTGTGTTCGTGATCACCGATGGCAAGACCAAGACCAAGCGGTTCTCGAACAAAGAGGTTCACCAGAAGATGGTGGCCGTCGAGGCCATGGATATGGAGAGGCTGTTCCGCCACACTGAGGGCAAACCGCGAGACGAGCTGGCCGTGAGTTTCGTCCAGTCGATCGGTCGGGCGCTTCCCTGCGTACATGTCCCAGACCCTGATGCTGACTACGAGTATGCCCTTACTGCCATTCCCGGGCAGCTCATCCGGGATCTCTATCTGCGCTACGGGACGACCCTGCTCGAAGCCAATATCCGCACCTTTCTGGGGAACAAGCGCGCGGTCAACAAGGGCATCGTCGAAACGCTGCGAAAGGAACCGGAGCACTTCCTCGCCTTCAACAATGGCCTCGTGCTTGTCTGCGACGAAGCGGCCTTCGAGCGGACTGAGGACGGGAATCTGGGCCTGTCCTTCCTGAAGGGTCTGCAGATCGTGAACGGCGGCCAGACGACCTCGACCATCTACTTCTCATCCCGCGATGATCGCACCATCGATCTGAGCCACGTCATGGTCCCGGCCAAGATCATCATCCTCAAGGGATCGCAGGACGAAGCGCGCGAGAGACTGATCAGCAACGTGTCCCGCTATGCGAACAGTCAGAACGCGGTGAAAATGTCCGACCTGTCGGCAAACCGCCCGTTCCATCGAGAGCTTGAGAAACTCGCGAACGACACGTGGTGCCCTGACGGTGCAACGCGATGGTTCTACGAGCGCGCAGCTGGCGCCTACAACGTCATGCTTCTGAGAGAAGGCACGACGCCGGCCAAAAGGCGAAACCTGAAGGAGATGATCCCGCCGAAACGCAAGCTGACCAAAAACGACATCGCCAAGTACCATGAAGCGTGGCGCTGCAAGCCGAACCAGGTCGCCATGGCTGGCGAGAAGAACTTCGCGGCCTTCATGGCTGCTCTCGATGACGATCCGACCATTGTGCCCAGCCCACTCGATGCCCGCTGGTATCGGGCGATGATCGCCAAGGTCATTCTGTTCAAGGCAATTGAAAGCATGATCAAGACGAAGGAGGCTAAGGAGGTGTTCCGCCAAGGATGGGTGAACATCGCCACATACGTCGTTTCGGTGGTCGCTGACCGACTTGGCGACAAGCTCGACCTCGAGCAGATCTGGATGCGGCAAGGGATTTCAGCTGGTCTGCGGGACCTGCTCTGGGACTGGGCCGTTGTCGTGAACGCCGAGTTCAACAGGATCGCTCCGGGCCAGCAGATTTCGGAGGTTGCGAAGCGTGCGGACACGTGGGCGAAGGTTCGATCCGCTGAATTCCCTGTTCCGCGGGGTTCAATCCAAGAGCTGCGATAATCATGATGCCTGACATCGGCGTCGTCGCAGATTCTGGCCTGGAGCCCGTCACTACATATGGGTGGTTTTCACCGTTTCAGCGTAGATAGCACTAGCGCAGCGATCTTCCTTGCAAGAAACGGCGGCACGGCGTTTCCGACCTGGACATACTGCTGTGTGCGGTTGCCGAGAAATAGGTAGTCGTCGGGGAAGGTCTGCAGGCGGGCCGCCTCGCGAACGGTCAGGCTGCGGCACTGGATCGGATCGGGATGGATGAAGTAGTGGCCATCTTTCGAGATGTGGCTCGTGACCGTGGTCGATGCCTCGTCGGCCAGCTGAACCCGGAAGCGGTCGTTGAAGACACCGCTGTGCCAGTTGCGGTGATCTGGGCTGATCACCAAGGGAAATTCAGCAGCCTTCGGGCTGTAACCACGGACGGTCCCGAACACGGCAGCAAACAGATAGCGGCCCAGATCCGAGGCCATGTGTCCGCGCGTCTCGTGCTGGGCAATCGCGCGAAGTTCCGGTCGCTCGATCCACTGCAACAACTCATCGTTCGAAGTGCCATAGCCGTCGGGTAACCGTGATGAAGCCCGAACGGTTGGCGAGCTGTCCTTCATTCGCTCTGAAACGGTCAGGAACGCTTCACGGAGCGCACGGTTCTCCTTCCCCTTGGAGATGCCGGCCAACAGCTTCGCGGCGTCGAGGACTTCTCCTCGCCAGGCAACGGCGTCGTCGCGCCCGCGGCTGATGCCGCTTCGCAAGGCGGGCATCGTTTCGATGACATCGCGGACAGTCCGCGCCATCCCGGATACAGCGATCTCCGCATCGGCGGCCCGTCCTGCGAGGTCCGAACGGATGCCGATGATGATCACCCTGTGGCGACGCTGCGGGACTCCGAACGCCTCGGCGCGCACGATGAAATCCGAAGGCTGTGCCGCCTCCTGCAGGCTGGCCTTTCCATCCTCGACCCCGACGGCACGAAGTTCGTAGTGATGGGCGTGACCCGTGCCAAGCGAGGAGAGATCCTCCATCAGCATCTCGAAGACAAGTCGGCTCTCGACGGTGGACGAAAGCATGCCCTTCACGTTTTCCATCACGAAGGCGGCGGGGCGAAGCTTGTCGAGAACCCGGATGTACTCGCGAAAGAGGTAGTGGCGCGCATCCTCCTCCGGGACGTAACCGACCTTGCCTCTGGAGCGGGCGCGCCCCACCAGGGAATAGGCCTGACAGGGCGGGCCGCCGATCAGGATCGTGTCGTCGTACTTTGCCTTCAGCGTCGCGATGGCGCCATCTATGGCGGTCGCAGCAGCCCCGGTGCCGAGCTCGAGCGCCCGGGCTTCGTCGATGGTATGCTGCCACGCTTCGGCATCGACGGCTGACCAGTCCGGTTCGGATGCCAGCCCGGCATGGAAATCGATGAACTCTTTCGGCAAGACGCCATGACGTGCACGGTACTCGCGCAGAAAGGCACGCAGCGTCAGGGTCCGATGGGCCGACGCCTCCTTCTCGACCGAAATGCCGATCCGGAACGGCGCATGGCCGTCCTCGACGAGGGAAGCGAACCCCTCGCCAAGTCCGCCCGGACCGGCGAACAGATCGACAATGCCGAAAGTGGAAGGCAAATCAGGCTCCTGACGAATTTCATTCAGCCGGTGTATACCAGGTTCAGGGACGAAAACCAGGACGGATGTGACCGATATCGTGGACCAGCAGACCCGTTCCCGGATGATGTCGGGGATCAGGGGAAAGAACACCAAGCCCGAGCTGGCTCTCAGGCGGGCATTGCACGCGCGCGGTTTTCGCTTCCGGCTTCATTCCGGCAAGGTTCACGGTCGACCGGACCTTGTCCTTCCGAAGCACCGCGCCGTGGTGTTCGTGCATGGTTGCTTCTGGCATCGACATAAGGGGTGCCGCTACGCGACCGTCCCGGCAACCCGGCCGGAGTTCTGGCGTGCAAAGTTCGACGCGAACGTAGCTCGGGACCGCACCGTTCGTACGACGCTTCTGGACGGTGGATGGCGCGTGGCAACGGTGTGGGAATGCGCACTGCGGAAGCCGGATCAAGTTGCCGCTTCGGCCGAACTGCTGTCGACCTGGCTGCTGTCTGACGAAGATCAGATAGAAATCGGCGCGGAAGTTTAGCAGCCCTCCTGAGCCGGACCTCGGTCCGGATGTTGCGCTCAGCCGACCTTGCAGCCCCAGAAGGACGTGTGATCGGCGGCGAAGTAGCCGTCCGCGACCCGGAAATACCCCTGCAGCTCGACGGTATCGCCCGCTGTGAGCGGCACCATGGTCTGCAGCCAGATCGCAGTCGCGAGCGAGACGTGGGTGGCGGAGATTTCGCCGAGGGAGCCGCGGATTTCGGTCGCGCCGTTCAGCACCAGCCGCCCGCGCATACGGGCCGTGGCGCTGGCGTTGATCTTGTAGAGCAGCGTCGCACCGAAGAGGTAGGTGCCGTCGACGGGCGCCACGAAGTGGTTGTTCGCGGCGTCGAAAGCGCCCTGATCGTTATAGTCGGTGTTATTCAGGCCGATCTTCGTCCAGGTCCCGACGCCGACATAGTTGTCGTAGTTGGTGTAGGCCTTGAACCGCGGCAGCCGGGGCTGATCGACGATGCCGGTGGCGTTGTCGACGCTGAGCCCGTCGAAGAAGGTGCTGCCGTCGGCGGAGACCGCGAGGCGGAAGCGGTCGGAGCCGAAGAGCCCCACCAGCGCCTTGGTGACGAAGCCGGTCTGCAGCGTGAGACCGAGGTCGTCGCCCGCGGCCTCCTTGTTCATGGTGTAGAACAGATCGCCGGTGCCGCCCTCGGCCACGGTCCTCGCGGTCCAGAGTGCTGCGTTGAGCTTGGCCGAGAACGGGTTCGACGCATCGGCCGTCGTGCCGACCCCGAGCAGCGCCATGTTCTGCAGCACGTCCGGGGTGGTCCCGATCCAGCCTGCGCCGTCATAGACCAGCAGCAGCCCCTCGTCCTCGACCCACGCGCGCCAGCCGATCCGCGGCGGCAGACGCAGCCAGGCGCCGTCCGTCCAGAGCGCCACGTTCAGGTCCCAGCCCGCCCAGTCGCCGGTCGCGCCCGAGCCGACAATGTAGCGATCGCCGTCGGCAGGGCTTGCGGGCGGCGCGGTGCGCGTGCGGTCCAGCACGGCCAGCTGCACCATGGCATCGAGCAGCCGCAGCGCCTCGTTGTGGGTGACGTGCTTCTGGGCCTGCGCCGCCAGGATGTAAGGCAGCAGGAGATGGGTGGTGGTGTCGGACATGGGGATCCCCGAAGGCTCTGATCAGAACTGCAGCGTGACGCTGGCCGGTGCCCCGCGCCCGAGGCGGGTGGAGAGCTGGAAGATGCGGAGCGCGAGCGTGTCGCCGGGGCCGAGCGGTGAGCCCCAGTCGGTTGTCTGCTGGGCGGCTGTGTAGAGAACGGAGGTCGTGCCGCTGGTCAGCACCCGCTTTACCGCCGCCCCGTCTCGGATCTCGACCTCGTAGCCCTCGACCTCTTCCCCAAGCGGCACCTCAACCTGTTCCCAGGCATCGGCCTCGAGCGCGCGGGAGCGGCGGGTCCACCGGATCGTGAGATCGCCGGGGCTCCGCGCCCGCCGCCAGGGCTGTTCGACATGGACCGGCGCGAAGGGCCGCAGGCCGGTGCCAGCAGGTGTGAAGGCCTTCGCCACATAGGTCTCGTCCGAGGGCGGTCGGGTCGCCGGGCCGACGCGCCAGTTCCAAGGCAGTCCGATGTCGCCCAGCGCGATCGGCAGCGGCGCAAGCGTGCTGTCGAGCACCACGACCCGCGCGCCGGCGGGAGCCGGATTGCCCATCGCCCCTTCCGTCCCGCGCTGGCCCCGCAGGAGCCGGGTCAGGCTGTACCGTCCCGGCGCGATCAGCTCAGCCGTGCCTGCCTGGACGATTTCCCAGACGCCGGGCGCGATCTCGACCGCCAGCGCATTGGCCCCGCCGAACAGGGCCAGATCGGTGACGCTTTCGAGCGAGCCGGTGAAGAGGTCGAGCGTCAGGGCATTGCCGAGATCGAAGCGCGAGACCGGGCCGGGCCAGAGATCGAAAGCCAGTGCGCCCATGCGGGCGCGGGCGGGCACTGTGGTCAGCAGTTCGAACCCGTCGCTGCCGGGGCTGCGGAAGACGGCAAGCTCGCCCGGCCAGGGGCGCGCATGGGCGGCGAGGAAGGGCCGGTGGGCTGGCTGGTCCTCGGTCAGCTGCGGCAGGTCGAGGAAGGCGACCTCGGGGGCCGCCAGCACCAGCGGGCGCGCGAGCGTGGCAGGTCGCGGATCGCCGGGCGGCAGGTCATAGGCCGCGCGGTCCTGTCGGATCGCCTCGATCCCGCGCGCCTCGGCGTCGGCGCTCGACAGCAGCCGGAAGTCGAGGCTGCGGCCGTCGTGGGCAAGCCGGATCACATCGGCCGGGTCCAGCGCCAGGCGCGAGGGCGGCAGGCGGAAGCTGGCGGTCTCGCGCCCGATCCAGGCTTCCATCAGCGCGCGGCGGCAGCGGCGCTCGGCTTCCTCGGGCGCGACCGCCATGGGGAAGGCCTCGGAGGCGATGCGGCTCGCGGACACGGTGATGCGCTGCGCCTCGACCTGTGCCGCATCGTAATCCTCGTCGGCACGGGCCAGTTGCCACTTCAGCGCCTGGGGCAGTTCCGTTTCCTGCGCGCGGGTCAGCTCCAGCCCTTCGGCGCGGGGATCGGGGGCGGCGACGAGGTCATCAGAGCCGATCTCGGCCACCGCAGCCCGTCCGCGCATCACGAAGCGGATCACTCCGCCGGTCTCGACGGCATCGAAGCCGAAATGCCGCGCGAGCGTGGTGATGGACGCGCGCGGGGACTCCAGCGCGCCGATGACATAGCCCTCGACTGCCCCCCAGAGGCCGGTGACGTCGATGCGCTGAGCCGGCATCCCGGCGCGCAGGCAGAGGTGCCGGACGAGGGCCGCGAGCGAGACCGCCCCGAGCCGGCCGGTCAGCCAGTGGCCGAGGCGCCAGTTGGGACCATCGGTCCAGACGCCGGTCAGCGCCGGGAAGAACGGATAGGGCCGCGCGTCCCAGGTCCAGGCGGCGCATTCGGGGACATGGACCATCCGGCCGCCGTAGACCGGGGACAGCGGGTTGTTCGCGGCCTCGCCCCACCAGAGATAGGTCGCCTCCAGATAGGCGCGCTGGATGGCGTCGTCGCGCCAGCCGCGGGAGAAGTACGGGGTGAAGCTCTCGGACGACTTCGGGTCGAAGAAGACGTTCGGCTGGTTGGTGCCCCGGTCGATGGCGGGGCAGCCGAGCTCGGTGAACCAGAAGGGCTTCGACTGCGGCACCCATGCGGTGGGCGTGCCGCTTTCCACCCCGCCCGGACGGTTGAAATGCGGCTCGGACCACCAGGCGCGGAGATCCTTGTAGCGGAACACCCACGGCTTGCCTGCGCTGCCATCGCTGATCGGCGTACGCACCTGCGCCGACCGGTCCCCCTCCGAGGCATAGAACCAGTCGAAGCCTTCCCCGCCCGCGATGTTCGCCTGCAGGTAGCCCCGGTCATGGATCGCGGGCCAACCCGCCTGTGCGTCGAGGTGTTCATAGCCGTCGCGCCAGTCGGACAGCGGCATGTAGTTGTCGATGGCGATGAAGTCGGTGTTGGCGTCGGCCCAGAGCGGGTCGAGATGGAAGAACACGTCATTGCTGCCGTCGCCCGGCTGGTGGCCGAAATACTCCGACCAGTCGGCGGCGTAGCTGATCTTCGTCGTGGGGCCGAGGATCGCGCGCACGGCGGCGGCCAGGTCCCGAAACGCCTGCACGGCGGGATAGGTGGACGTGCCCGAGCGGATGGTGGTCAGCCCGCGCATCTCGGAGCCGATCAGGAAGGCATCGACACCCCCGGCCGCGGCGCAGAGATGGGCGTAGTGCAGGATCATCCGGCGCAGGCCCCAGTCACCGGCTGGGCCAGTCCAGCTGACGCTCTCGCCCGAGACAGAGAAGTTGGCGGGGGTCGCGCTGCCGAAGAAGCTCGAGGCCTGCGTGGCGGCCGTGGCGGTCTTGTCGACCGTGCCTGCGAACCCTGCTGCCGGAGAGCAGGTGATGCGCCCGCGCCATGGGAACACGGGCTGGCCCGTCTGGGCAACGTTGTCGCTGTAGGGGTTCGGCAGGCTGTTGCCGGGCGGGACATCCATCAGGATGAAGGGATAGAAGGTCACGCGGAGCCCGCGCGCCTTCATCTCCTGGATCGCCTGCACCACCGCGAAATCGGAGGGCGTGCCGCCATAGACGGGCCGGTCCTCGCTGTCCCGGCTCACGAGATGCGCGGCGGTGCGGCCGACGCCATTGACCGACCACACCCGCGGGGTCGTGGCTTTTGCTGCCACCTCGACGCCCGGTTTGATCGCGCAATTGCCCGCGCGCAAATCGGTGCCGAACCAGGCGACGACGAGGCTGACACTCTCGACCGCCGGCGCCATGGCCTGCAGCCGATCCAGCGCCACCACCATGTCGGCGGTGTCGGGCAGCGCGTTCAGGTTCTCGGCCGTGGTGGTGCCGCCGCTCGTGCCGCCGAAGGCACCTCCTGTGGTCTTGCGGATCGCCTGCGTGGCGTAGGTGAACTCGCCCGAGGCCGGGATCATGGTGACGGCGCGGGTCAGTCCCTCGGCGGTGTCGGGATCGGCGAGCGGGCGGAACACCTCGAAGGAAAGCTGCGGGATGCGGTTGCCGAAATCGCCGAGCGGCAGGTCTTCGAACACGACATAGGCGGTGCCGCGATAGGCAGGCGTGCTGCCTGCGCCCATCTTCACCGCGATGAACGGGTCCGGCGCTTGCGCCTCGTCGCCCGGGTACCAGCGCATCGTGATGCCGCTCATGTCGAGCGGTTTGCCGTCGGCCCAGATGCGCCCGATCCCCGTGATCGGTCCCTCGCAGAGCGCCACGGCGAACGACGCATAGTAGAGATACTCCGTCGTCCGGACCTTGCCGCCGCCGCCACCCTTGCCGCCGCCTCGCTGGGTGGTGGTGCGCGTCTCCTCGCGGAAGTCCGTGGCCCAGACGATGTTGCCGCCGATCCGCATGCGCCCGTAGAGGCGCGGGATCACGGTACCTTCGCTGGACGAAGTGATGCGCAGGCTCTCAAGCCGCGCGCCCTCGATGCGCTGGGTGGGCGCGAGCGAGGAGATGATCCAGCTGTCGATGACTGACCCCACGGTCGAGCCGATCAGCCCGCCGATGGCCGCGCCCGAGAGGCCGAGGATCGCGCCGCCGAAGCCCATGCCGATGCTGGAGCCGACGACGCCGAGAACGAGGGTGGCCATGGCTGCGATCAGTCTCCGGAGGGGAACAGGAAGGCGAAGGCGATGCGCCGTTGCCAGGTGGGGGTGAGCGGTTCCTCGATCACGCCGAGCCGCTCATAGGCATGGAGGAAGCGGTCGGGACCGGTCAGGATCCCGACATGCTTGGCGATGGCGCGCGGCATCATCCGGAACAGGACCAGCGCGCCGGGCGGGGCATCAGTGGACGCCACCTCGATCATCATGGCGCGCGCACCCTCTGCCAGAACCTCGCGTGGCCCGGTCTCACCCCAGTCCCGGCTGTAGGGCGGGATGGGGAAAGGCTCGGGGCCGACCACCTCCCGCCAGACCCCGCGTGCGAGGCCGAGGCAGTCGCAGCCCACGCCCTTCAGGCTGGCCTGGTCGTGGTAGGGCGTCCCGAGCCAGTTGCGCGCCACCGCAATGACAAGCGCCGGATCGGCTACGGCGCGTGGTGCTGTCACAGCACCGCCCCGTCATGGCGGCCATCGCGCGAGGCGTAGCGCAGGATCGTGTCCTGGCCCGGGATATGCGGGAAGCCCCGGAAGTTCGAGACATTGCCAAACTTCGTGCTGCAGGTGGCCAGCCGCTTGTCGCAGCCCGCGCGGGCAAGGAAGCTGTCGCCCTCACCGACAGGGCGCACCGGAGTCTCAAGCAGTGTCAGGATCGCCAGCCCATCGACCACATCATGCGACAGCACCTCCGCCCGCCGCCCGGTATTGGCGCCGGAGGCCCATTCGACCGTGCCATGCGTGAACCAGCCCGCCGCGAAGCTACCGAGCCCCGAGGCCGTGAAGGCCCGGTCCCGCAGCAGGTCGGTGACTGTGCCCGTGCCCCGGAACGCCGCCGCCTGCAGGTTCACCCCGCAGCGCGCATCACCCAGCGCGGCGTCGCAGCCCGCCTGGAACGTCCGACCGACGGTCTGAGCCAGCACATGCGAAAGGCTGCGAACCTCGGCCACGAAGGCCAGCCGCCCGCGCCGGATCTGGCCGATGGCCCCGCGCCGAAGGAGTACGCGCTGCGCCGGGGCCGACCAGTTCACGCGCCAGAGCTCGACCTCCGCATTGTCCCAGCGCCCGTCGAGGATGTCGGTCTCGGTGATGCGGTCCGACGACAGCACGCCCTCGGCATCCTGCGCATCGACCGACAGGTCCGAGCCCGCACGAACCTCCGAGGCCGTGAAGCCGCTCTCGGGCTCGAAGTCAGTGCCTTCGAAGCTGAGCGTCCGGTCGTGGTCGGTAAAGCCGAAGCTGATGCCATCGCCCCGCGTGATGCGCCAGCACCACGCCAGCGTCGTCGTCCCGTCGTCGAGATGGGCTTGAAGCGCAGGAGGCAGGGTCTTCATGTCCCATCCCTCCGCGACGCTGCCACGCAGAGCGCGACGACCATCACGCCGATGATCCCGCCGAGGACCATCCCGATGAGGAACTCAATCACGGCCGTGGAACCCGCGCTCAAGCCGGTCGCGCAGGCCGATCAGGCCGAGGCCGAGCGCGATCAGCGCGGCCGGGGAGGCGTCGCCGGAGCCTGCGAGCAGCGTGACCAGTCGGGCGATCTCGGCGAGCGGGCCGGTCGCGGGCAGCGCCAGGTTGGCGGTGCCGGTGGCGACGGCCATGAGGCCAGCCCACCAGGTCAGGGAGCGGGGACGAATATAGCGCATGGGATCAGGCCCTCCGGGTGAGGTTGGCGAAGACGGCGGCCAGCCGGGCGAGCCAGCTGGCCGGGGGTGCGGGCTGAGGGGGTGCGAGGGGCGCCACAGGCGGGGCTTGCGGGCGCATGAAGGCCAGCGCCTCGGTCTCGCTCAGACGGCGGATCGGGCGGGAGAAATCGACGCGGCCGTTCCGGTCGACCGACCAGACGGGGATCGATCCACCCGGATAGCGGCCGTGGCGGAAGAGATCGCGCTCGGACTCGCGTCGCGGGATGATCGACGTGGGGCGGCGCCAGTTCAGGAAGGCCTCGGCCGCCGCCTGACGGTCGCCCGCGTTGAGATGCCGGGTCAGCGCAGCCTTGGCGATGCCGCCGGTGTTGTAGTGGAAGCTCACCAGCGCATCGAACTCGTGCGGCGTGAGCGTCACCTTCACCGCCCGGCGCACCTCGGCCTCGTAGGCGGCGAGGTCCGACCGGAACAGCCGGAAGGACTCGCGGATCCCGGTCTCGACGTCGGCCGGCATGCCGCGTGGCATCTGCGCTGGATCGGGCGGTCCGGCCTCGGCCGTGTGGCCGATGCCGAAGGTCCAGACATTTTTCACGTCGAGATAGGGGCCGGGCACGATGCCCTCGTGCCGGATCAGGGCCAGCTGGCCGCGATCCGTGGTCCGGGTCGTCGTCTGCATGGGATCACCTCAGGAGCGAGAGGAGAAGGATCAGCCCCGCGACGACGAGGCCGACGCGGAGGCGGTGGGCGAAGCGGTGCCCGGGGCTGGGGCTGTCGCAGCGGAGCAGGCGCGCGAGACGCAGGAGCTCAGGCATCGTCCTTGCCCCCGCTGGGCCCGCGCAGGCGGGCGAGCGCGACCTCGATGAAGGCCGGGCCGAAGACACCGACGAGATAGGCGGCCGAGCCCGCGGCCCCGCCCGCCGCCACCGTCTCGGGCGGCAGGTCGAGCCAGCGGGCGACGATGGCCATCGAGAGGCTGCCCATCCCTGCCGCGATCAGACCGCCGAGCAGGATGTGCCGGATCGCATCGCGCAGGCGCATCTTGGTGGTCAGCGCGTTCGTCGCCCCGCCGAGCGCGCCCCAGGCGGCGAGGATGACCGCCGCCGAGGTCGCGACATCGCGCAGCACGCCAAGAATGAAGCTGCCGCTGTCGTTCATCTGCGGATCTCCAGAAGCGGAATGGAGGCGATGGAGCCCAGCCGTTCGAGGTCGAGCGTCACGTCGAGCGTGTCGGTGTCGAAGCGGACGGGGGTGTCGAACTCGAAGCCCGCGGTGACGGGGACGCCCGCGCCGGGGGCCGCGCCGAAGGTGACGACGCCGGTCGTGGTGTCGACGGACCAGCCCGAGATCTGCTCGGTGCCGCCGAGGGCCACGCGGACGGTTCCCGCGACAGGTTTAGTGATCGCGCGCGTCCAGGATTGACCACCCGAGGCGTAGCGCTTCAGCAGCGGAAAGGCGGTCCTGACCCCGTCGCCGGTGCCGAGCGGCTGGTCCAGGGGCGAAGGTGTGCCCGAGGGCAGGCAGGACTTGTGGTCGCCCCAGTCCTTGAAGCGGAAGCCGTGGAGGCGCCCGTTGCGCGCCTCGAAGAAGGCCACGACCGCTGCCAGATCGTCGGCGCGACGGATGCCGTAGGCGACATCGTAGCGGCGGCGGGAGTTGGCCCAACTGGCGTTGCGCTCCTCGTCGCCGCTCGCCAGTTCCACCACCTGCGTGCGCCGTTCCGGCCCGCCGCGCGCGCCACGGCTGATCGCGTCCGGAAACCGGACCTCGTGAAACGCCATGCTCAGGATCCTCAAAGACCGCGTCGGCCCGTCGACACCGCGCGGGCGATGTCGGCGGCAACTTGCGTGCGGGACTGGCGGAAGCTCTCGGCGTCGCGGGTCATGATGGTGACGTTGACGCTCGGCGCGCTGCCGCGACCGCCATATCCGACGGCTTCGCGGCGCGAGAGCACCCGCTCGCCACGCTGCAGGATGGCAGGCACCTCGTCCGGCTTGAGGCCAACCCAGCCGCCGGAATGCATCCGCGGGGCACCCGCGAAGGCCAGCGCAGGGACCATCCGGCCGGGACCGGACGCGCCCACCACGCCGCCCGCGTGCATAACCGAGGCAAACATGCCGCCCGCGCCGCCAAGGACGCCCGCGAGCAGCCCCGCCAGCGGGCCGAGGATGAAGCGCCGCGCGGCGAGCCGCGCCAGATCGGCGATCATCGAGGTCACGAGATCCCGGAAGTCGAGCTTGCCCTTGCGCACGAAGTCCGCAACCGCAGTCTCGGCCGCCCCAAACGCGCCCACCAGCGCCTGGCCGATATCGGCGCCGATCTCGCGGGCCCTTGCGGCATAGTCGGCGAGCGCGGCAGTGACCGCTTGCCATCCGGTCACGGCTTCCTCGGCACCGGTGGCAGTCTGGATTCCGGCCTCGCGCCCGGCAGCGCCCGCGCGGCCCGCCGAGGTTTCCGCCTCGTCCAGAGCCTCCGCCACGCGTCGGGCTCCAGCGGCAGCAGCGTCCAGCGCGCCCTCGGTTTCCTCGCCCGAGCCGCGCACCGCCTCGACCAGCGCGGTGACGGCCTCGCGCACGCCGTCGAAGGCCCCCGCGCGCGTATCCGCCGCCCGCTGGCGGAAGCGTTCGGCCATGGTGCCCGCGTTGCTGGCGGCGTGGTCGAGCATGGAGGCCCAGGACTGCGCCCCGAACCAGTCGATCTGGAAGTCCGCCCCGATCCGGTCGGCCACGGCGTTGAAGGTAGGGCCGATCATCCCGAGGAAATCGGCCCATTTCCCCGCGAGAAAGGCCATCAGGCGGGTCCAGATGCTTTCGATATCCGCCCGCAACGCCCGGAAATCGTCGACCAGCGAGCCCATGGTGGTCTTGATGCCGTCCCAGACCGCGCGGGCGACATTGCCCATCAGTTCCAGCGCGTTGCCGAAGCCGCCCGCACCCGTGACGAGGCGCGAGAACTGATAGACCAGTTCCCCCGCGCCGACGATCAGGGCACCAATCCCGGTGCGGATCAGCGCGCCGCGCAGGACCACGAGCGCCGTGGCCAGTCCCCGCACCGAGAGTGCGGCCGCCGCGAGCCCGGCAACCCAGCGCCCGGCCATGAGGGCGGCGAAGGTGCCCGCGATGCTGACCAGCCGCCCGAGGTTGTCGAACAGGGTCCGGATCGCGATGCCGAGCGGCCCGGTCGTGCGCGCGACCGCCGCCATGGCGTTGGCGACAGCTTCCAGCGCGGGGGCGGCGGCGACCGCGAGCTGGTTCGACAGACCGCGCCAGATCAGACCGAGGCGCGAGATCGCGTCATTGGTCCGTTCGATCTGGCGCGCGTCCTGATCAGAGACCACCACCCCGAAGTCGCGCACGTCCTGCGTAGCCTGCCGCAGCGTGGCGGTGTCGATCCGCGTGAACACGAGCGCCGCCCGGTCTCCGAAGAGCTGCGAGGCGACTGCCGCGCGCTCGGCCTCGGGCACGAATTCCGCGAGCCGGTCCTGGATCAGCGCGATGCGTTGGTCGAGCGGCAGGGCCTGCAGCTCTCCCGCCGACAGCCGCAGACGCCGCAGGGCTTCGGTAGCCGGACCCGCCCCGGCGGCGGCCTGACTCAGCCGCCGCGTCAGCTGCGCCGTCGCCTGTTCCACCTGTCCCATGGACACGCCCGCCAGATCGCCCGCGCGCTCGAGGACCTGGATGCTCTCCACCGTCGTGTCGAGCGAGGCCGCGAGCTTGGCCTGCGCATCCACAGTTGATAGCCCCGAGCGGATCATCGCCGTGGCCGCCGCCGCGAGCGCCCCCGCCGCCGCAGCGGCCGCGATCCGCGCGCGCCGCGCGAAGGCGGCGAGCCGGGTGTTGGCCAGCTCCATCTCGCGCGACAGGCGGCCAAAGCCTCGGGCCCCGGCCTCGCCGACACCCTCCAGTTCGGCACGCAACTGCCGGCCGCCCACCGCCGCAAGGCGGACGGATACACGCTTCTCGGCCATGGGGATTGCCTCGTGGAAGGGTCAGCCGCGCTCGGCGGCGAGGGTTTCGTTCAGGCGGCGCACCATCACCGCCTCGATGGCGGGCAGGAATTCGGCCATGGCCAGGGGCGGGACGCCCAGCGCCCGGCCGAGGCTGAGCGCTGCGCCCATGTCCCAGCCGATCACCGCGCCGGGCAGGATGCGCAGCTGGCCGCCGAGGCGCTGCGCCAGGTCCCAGACCTGCGCGCCCTCAAAGGTCAGTGGCCGGTTCAGCCTTGCAGGGCAGTCCGG
>NZ_JAANHS010000021.1 GCF_011174775.1 Rhodobacter calidifons | reverse complement strand
GTGCCGCGGCCGAGGCGGTTCGAGAGCTGGTAGATGCGGAGCGCCAGCGTCTGGCCGGGCCCGAGCGGCGCACCCCAGTCGGCGGCCTGCTGCGCGGCGGTATAGAGGACGGAGGTCGTGCTGCTCTTCAGCGTCCGCTTGATGGCTGCACCGTCGAGGATCTGGATGTCGTAGCTTTCGTTCGCAGGGCTTGCCTGGCCCCACTGGGGCCAGGGTCCCTGCTCACCCTCCGCCAGCGGCACCTCGACCTGTTCCCAGGCATCGGCGACCAGCGCGCGGGATCGCCGTGTCCAGCTGATGGTCAGATCGCCCGGGCTGCGGGCGGTGCGCCATGGTTGTTCGACATGGACCGGCGCGAAGGGGACAAGACCGCGCCCGGACGGGGTGAAGCCCAGCGCGGCATAGCTCGCGTCACTGAAGGCACGCGCGGCCGGGCCCACACGCCAGTTCCACGGCAGTCCGAGATCGGCCTCGGCAATGGGGAGTGAGGCCAGCGTTGAATCCAGCACCACGACCCGCGCCCCGGCTGGCGCCGGGTTGCCCATCGCATGTTCCGTGCCGCGCTGGCCACGCAACAGGCGTGTCAGGCGATAGCGGCCCGGTGCGATCAGTTCGGCTTGGCCAGCCTGGACGATCTCCCAGACCCCGGCCGCTGTCTCCACGGCCAATGCATTCGCCCCGCCGAACAGCGCGACGTCGGTCACGCTTTCCAGCGTTCCGGACAGGAGATCGACCACCAGCGCGTTGCCCAGATCGAAACGGGAGGTTGGCCCGGGAAACAAATCGAAGGCCAGCGTGCCGATCTGAGCACGGCTCCCGAAGGTCGTCAGGAGGTTGAACCCGTCCGTCGAGGCGCTGCGGAAGACGGCGATCTGGCCCGGCCAGGGGCTGGCATGGGCGGCGATCAGGGGGCGATGGGCGGGCTGGTCCTCGCTGATTTGCGGCCGGTCCAGCATCACCACTTCCGGCGTGCCGAACACGACAGGGCTTGCAATGCTCGCGGGCCGGGAATCGCCGGGCGGCAGGTCATAGGCGGCGCGGTCCTGACGCACCGCCTCGACGCCCCGCGCCTCGGCATCGGCGACAGAGACCAGGCGGAATTCCACTTCGCGGCCGTCATGCGCGAGCCGGATCACGTCGGCGGGGTCGAGCGCCAGCCGCGAGGGCGGCAGGCGGAAGGTGGCGCTTTCCCGGCCGATCCACGCCTCCATCAGTGCGGCGGCAGCGGCGTTCGTTCGGCGGGTGCTCGAACCCGTGGCGCACCCGCCTCACCCTCGGCGGGATCGCCGTGGGGAAGGACTCGGACGCAATGCGGGTGGTGTCGACGGTGATGCTGCGTGCCTCGACGAGGGCCGCGTCATAGTCCTCGTCGGTGCGCGCGACCTGCCACTTCAGCGCCTGGGGCAGTTCGGTCTCCTGGCCGCGGGTCAGTTCGAAGGCCTCGCCCTCGCGGCTGGCAACCAGATCGTCGATGGCCAGCGTGGTGACGGACGCCCGACCGCGCATGACAAAGCGGATCACCCCCTCCGTTTCGATCGCATCGAAGCCGAAATGTCGGGCCAGCGTGGAAATCGACGCGCGAGGGCTTTCGAGAGCGCCGATCACATAGCCCTCGACCGCGCCCCAGAGGCCGGAAACGTCGATGAGGCTCTCCGCCAGCCCGGCGCGCAGGCAGAGATGGCGCACGAGGGCCGCCAGTGACACAGCCCCGAGCCGCCCGGTCAGCCAGTGGCCGAGCCGCCAGTTCGGCCCGTCCGTCCAGATCCCGGTCAGTTCCGGAAAGAAAGGATAGGGTCGCGCGTCCCAGGTCCAGGCGGCGCATTCCGGAACATGCACCATCCGGCCGCCATAGACCGCGGACGTCGGGTTGTTCGTGCCCTGACCCCACCAGAGATACGTCGCCTCAAGATAGGCCCGCTGGATTGCGTCGTCGCGCCAGCCGCGCGAGAAATACGGGGTGAAGCTCTCCGAGGACTTCGGGTCGAAGAAGACGTTCGGCTGGTTGGTCCCCCGGTCGATGGCCGGACAGCCCAGTTCGGTGAACCAGACGGGTTTCGACTGCGGCACCCACTCCGTCGGCGTGCCGCTCTCCACCCCACCCGGACGGTTGAAATGCGGCTCGGACCACCAGGCGCGCAGGTCCTTGTAGCGGAACACCCAGGGCTTGCCCGCGCTGCCATCCGCGATGGGCGTCCGGATCTGCGCCGACCGGTCGGCCTCGGAGGCATAGAACCAGTCGAAGCCCTCGCCGCCCGCGATGTTCGCCTGCAGATAGCCCCGGTCATGGATCGCGGGCCAGCCTTCGAGGGCATCGGCATGATCGAAGCCGTCGCGCCAGTCGGAGAGCGGCATGTAGTTGTCGATGCCGATGAAATCGATGTTGGCATCCGACCAGAGCGGGTCGAGGTGGAAATGGACGTCGCCGCTGCCGTCGCCGGGCTGGTGACCGGAGTATTCCGACCAGTCAGAGGCGTAACCGACACTGGTGCCCGGCCCGAGGATTGCCTTTACGTCGGCCGCCAGCGCCTTGAAGGCGGTGACGGTCGGATAGGTGTTCGCGCTCGACCGGATCGTGGTCAGCCCGCGCATCTCCGAACCGATCAGGAAGGCATCAACCCCACCTGCCACCGCACAAAGGTGGGCGTAGTGCAGGATCATGCGGCGCAGGCCCCAGTCGCCCGAGGGACCGGTCCATGTAACGGTGTCGCCCGAGATCGCAAACTGCGCCGGGTTTGCGGCGCCGAAGAAGTTGGACACCTGCGTCGCCGCGGCAGCGGTCTTGTCTGCGCTCCCGGCATAGCCTGCCGCCGGGGAGCAGGTGATACGCCCGCGCCAGGGGAATGACGGCTGACCGGGCGTCGCGGCACTGTTCGAATAGGGGTTCGGCAGGCTGTTCCCGGGCGGGACGTCCATCAGCAGGAAGGGATAGAAGGTGACGCGCAGCCCGCGCGCCTTCATCTCTCGGATCGCCTGCACAACCGCAAAGTCGGCAGGCGTTCCGCCATAGACCGGCCGATCTTCGACGTCGCGGCTGACGAGATGGGCCGCAACGCGGGACACCCCATTGACCGTCCAGATCTTCGGGCTGGTGACCTTGGTTGCGACCTCGACGCCCGGCTTGATCGTGCAGTTGCCCGCGCGCAGGTCATTGCCGAACCAGGCGACGACCAGACTGACACTCTCGACGGCCGGGGCCATGGCTTGTAGGCGGTCCAGCGCCACGACGATGTCGGCCTCGTCGGGCAGCGCGTTCAGGTTCTCGGCCGAGGAAGTTCCGCCAGTGGTCTGGCCGAACACCGTGGTCGTGGCGCCCACGGTCTTGCGCACAGCTTCGGTGGCATAGGTGAACTCCCCCGAGGCCGGGATCATGGTCACGGCCTTCACCAGCCCCTCGGCAGTGTCGGGGTCGGCAAGCGGCCGGAACACCTCAAAGCTCAGTTGCGGCAGGCGGTTGCCGTAGGTCGAGAGCGGCAGTTCCTCGAAGACGACATAGGCCGTGCCGCGATAGGCGGGGGTGTTGGCTGCGCCCATCTTCGCCGCGATGAACGGGTCAGGCGTCTGGGTCTCATTGCCTCGATACCAGCGCCAGGTGATGCCGGTCATGTCGAGGGGCTTGCCGTCGGCCCAGATGCGGCCGATGCCGGTGATCGGGCCTTCGCACAAGGCGACCGCGAAGGACGCATAGTAGAGATACTCGGTCGTCTTGACCTTGCCGCCACCACCACCCTTGCCGCCGCCCTGCGTCGTGGTCTTCGTCTCCTCGCGGAAATCCGTGGCCCAGATGATGTTGCCGCCGATGCGCATGCGCCCGTAGAGGCGCGGGATGATCGCCCCCTCAGTCGCCGACGTGATGCGCAAGCTGTCGAGGCGCTGGCCCTCGATCTTCTGCGCGGGCGCCAGCGACGAAACGATCCAGCTGTCGACGACCGAACCGATGGTCGACCCGATGAAGCCACCGATGGCGGCCCCGGAAAAGCCGAGGATGGCGCCGCCGAAAGCCCCACCGATGGCGGAACCGACGGCACCGAGGACGAGGGTCGCCATGGGGTTCTCTCAGCGTTGGGGAAACAGAAAGGCGAAGGCGATCTTGCGCGCCCACGCGGGGGTCAGCGGTTCCTCGATCACGCCGAGACGTTCATAGGCGTGGAGGAAGGTGTCGGGGCCGGTGAGGATGCCCACATGCTTGGCGATGGCGCGGGGCATCATGCGGAAGAGGATCAACGTGCCGGGGCCAGCCTCGGATGGATCAAGTTCCGGCATCATCGCCCGCGCCCCATCCGCCAGAACCTCGCGCGGGCCGGTCTCGCCCCAGTCACGGCTGTAGGGCGGGATAGGGAATGGCTCGGGGCCGACCACTTCACGCCAGACGCCGCGCGCCAGACCGAGGCAGTCGCAGCCGACACCGCGGAGGCTTGCCTGGTCGTGATAGGGCGTGCCCAACCAGGACCGCGCGATGGCGATGACGTGGACGGGATCGGCAGCTTTCACAGCACCGCCCCCTCGTGTCCGCCATCCTTCGTCGCATAGCGAAGGACCGCGTCCTGCCCCGGGATGTGCGGGAAGCCTCGGAAGTTCGCGACATTGGCGAACTTCGCAACGCAGGTCGCGATACGCTTGTCGCAGCCCGCGCGGACCACGAAGGTATCCGACGCCGTGATCGGGCGCACTGGGGCTTCCAGCAGAGTCAGGATAGCAATGCCGTCGACAAGGTCATGCGACAGCACCTCGACCCGCCGCCCTGCATTCGCGCCGGTCGACCATTCCACCAGCCCGAAGGCAAACCAGCCGGCGGAGAAGGTGCCGAGGCCGGCGGCCGTGAAGGCACGGTCGCGCAGCACATCGATCACCGCGCCGGTCCCCTTGAAGGCCGGGGCCTCGAGGTTCACGCCGCAGCGCGCATCGCCCAGCGCGGCGTCGCAGCTGGCCTGGAACGTCCGCCCCACGGTCTGGCCGAGGATATGGGCAAGCGACCGCACCTCGGCGACGAATGCCAGCCGCCCTCGCCGGATCTGGCCGATGGCCCCGCGCCGAAGGAGCACACGCTGCGCTGGGGCCGACCAGTTCACCCGCCAAACTTCGACCGCCGCATTGTCCCATCTGCCGTCGAGGATGTCGGTCTCGGTGATCCGGTCGGAGGACAGCACGCCTTGGGCATCCTGCGCATCGACGGACAGGTCCGACCCCGACCGGACCTCGGAGGCGGTCAGACCGCTTTCGGGTTCGAACTCGGTTCCGTCGAAGTTGAGCGTCCGGTCGTGGTCGGTGAAGCCGAAGGTCACACCATCGGCGCGAGTGATGCGCCAGCACCAGGCCAGAGTGGTGGTGCCCTCGTCGAGATGCGCCTGAAGTGTGGGCGGGAGCGCCTTCACTTCCGCCCCCAGCCGCGCCACAGGGCGACCGAGGCCAGCGCCGAGGACACGACACCGCCCGCCGCGCCGGTCAGAGCATAAAGGTTGAACGGGCGCAGATCGAAGTTGCCCGTCACCAGATCGAAATCCGCAAGCCCGGCCATGGCGAGGCCGGAGGCAACGAGGCAGGCGAGACAGACGAGGCCGCGTGCGAAGGTCCAGTTCATGTCGTTTCCTTTCGCGTGAAGAGGTTGGCAAGTCGCTGCCACCAGCTGGGCGTGGTCGTGGGTTGGGCTGGTGGCGGCGTCGGCGTGCCGGTCGGGCGGAGCAAAGCCAGCGCCTCGCTCTCGCTGAGGCGACGGAGCGGTCGCAAGAAATCCACCCTGCCGTTGCGGTCGACCGCCCAGACCGGGATGGTGCCTGTCGGGTAGCGGCCGTCGCGGAACAGATCGCGTTCAGCCTCGCGCCGGGTGCGGATTGCGGCCGGTCGGAGCCAGCCCATGAACCCCTGCGCGGCGGCTGCGCGGTTGCCTACGTTCAGGTGGCGTGTCAGGGCGGCCTTGGCGATGCCGCCTGTGTTGTAGTGGAAGGAAACCAGCGCATCGAACTCATGGGGTTCGAGCGGTACTTTTACGGCGCGCAGCACCTCGGACTCGTAGGCGGCGAGGTCGGTGCGGAAGAGCCGGAAGGCCTCGCGGATGCCGGCATCGAGATCGGCAGGCATGCCGCGCGGCATCTGCGCCGGATCGGGCGGACCGGCGGCGGCGGTGTGGCCGATGCCGAAGGTCCAGATGTCCTTCACATCCAGATAGGGTCCGGGCACGACGCCTTCGTGCCGGATCAGGGCCAGCAGGCCCCGGTCGGTCATGTGCATGGGATCACCCGAAGATGGAGGAAAGGATGAGGATCAGGGCGGCGACCAGAAGGCCGATGCGCAGGCGGTGGCTGAAGGCTTGTTCGGGATCGGCTGCGTCGCAGCGGATGGCGCGCGCAAGGCGGAGAAGTTCATGCATCGGGGGTGCCCCCCTTGCCGCTGCGCAGCCGGGCGAGGACGACCTCGATGAAGGCGGGGCCGAAGACGCCGACCAGATAGGCGGCCGAACCCGCAGCACCTCCGGCTGGAATGGCTTCGGGCGGCAGGCCGAGCCAACGGGTGACGAGCGCCATCGACAGGCTGCCCATCCCAGCCGCGATCAGCCCGCCGAGCAGATGTGGCGCAGCGCGCTGCGCAGCCGCATCCGTGTGGTCAGGGCGTTGGTGGCCCCGCCCAGAGCGCCCCAGGCGGCAAGGATGACAGCGGTGGAGGTCGCCAGATCGCGCAATGCCGCGGCGATGAAGCCGGTTTCTTCGTTCATCGCCGGATCTCCAAGAGCGGGATGGATGTGATCGACCCCAGCCGCTCGAGGTCGAGGGTGACGTCGAGCATGTCGGTGTCGAAGCGGACGGGAACGTCGAATTCGAAGCCCGCAGTGATCGCCACGCCCGCGGCGGGGGCGGTGGCGAAGGTGACGAGGCCGGTCGCGGTCGAAACCGACCAGCCTGTGGCCTGCGGCGTGCCGTTCAGGGCGATGGTGACGGTCCCGGCGACGGGCTTGGCGATGGTGCGGCTCCAGGACTGCGCGCCGGAGGTGTAGCGCTTGGTCAGATGAAACAGCGTGGCCGCCCCATCGCCGGTGCCGATGGGCTGGTTGGTCGGGCCCGGTGTCTGTGATGGCAGGCAGGATTTGAAGTCGGCCCAATCCTTGAAGCGGAAGCCGTGGAGGCGGCCATTGCGGGCCTCGAAGAAGGCGACCACCGCCGCCAGATCGTCGGCGCGGCGGATGCCGTAGGCGACATCGTAGCGGCGGCGGCTGTTTGCCCAGCTCGCATTTCGCTCTTCGGCACCACTCGTTAGTTCGACGATCTGCGTGCGCCGCTCCGGGCCGCCGCGCGCGCCACGGCTGATGTTGTCCGGAAACCGAACCTCGTGAAATGCCATGGCTGGTCCTCACATGCCGCGCCGACCCAGCGACACGGCGCGGGCGATGTCGCTGGCAACCTGCGTGCGCGACTGGCGAAAGCTCTCGGCGTCGCGGGCGTTGATCGTGACATTGACGGTGGAGGCGCCCGCTTGGCCGTACCCTGCCGCCTCGCGCCGGGAGAGCACCCGCTCGCCGCGTTGCAGGATCGCGGGTACCTCGTCGGGCCGCAGCCCGGCCCAGCCGCCGCTGTGCATTCGGGGGGCGCCCGCGAAGGCCAAGGCCGGGACCATTCGGCCGGGACCTTGTGCACCAACCATGCCGCCCGCATGCAGGATGTTCGCGAAGGTGAGCGGGGACCGTGGCCCCAGTGGGGCCGCGTAAGCCCCGCGAACGCCCGCGCCGCCAATCGCGCCAGCCAGCGCGTTCGCAATGGGGCCGAGGATGAAGCGGCGGACGGCGAGCTTGGCGAGGTCGGCGATCATCGACGTGACCAGATCGCGGAAGTCGAGCTTGCCGGTCTTCACGAAGTCACCGATGGCGTTCTCGGCCGAGGTGAAGGCCCCGACCAACGTGCTGCCGATATCGCGCGCCTTGGCTGCGTAGTCGGCGAGGGCGGCGGTGACGGCCTGCCAGCCGGTCAGCGCGGTGTCCGCGCCCTCGGCCGCTGCTGCTCCCGCGTCGCGCGCGGCCCCGCCCGCGGTATCGGCGGCGGTGGCGGTATCGTTCAGCTCGGACGTGAGGGCATCGGCCGCGCCAGCCGCATCCGCCAGCGCTGTCTCGGCTTCCGTCCCCGTGCCGCTCACAGCATCCTTCAGCGCCTGCCAGCTGGCCAGCGGCCGACCGGCGGCATCGGCAAGCATCCGCGCGGCCTCGCGATATCCATCAGCCCGGGCGCGGGCATCGTCGGCCATGGCCCCGAGGCCGAGGTCAGGCGGTTCGAGATAGGTCTTGGCCAGCGCGGCCGAGAAGGCGTCCGCGGCAGCTGCACCGGCTGCGGTCGCGGCCCCCTCGAAGGGATTGCCGATGCGGCCCAGTTCCACCGGATCGAGGATGCCGATCCGGACACCGCCCTCGCCGATGGCCCATTCCGGCAGCAGAGACAGCGCCGCGTTCAGCGTCTCGATGAAGCTGTTGATCCGGGTGCCGACGCCGTTCAGCATTGCCTCGACGCCCGAGATCAGCCCGTTTGCGGCTTGAAAAGCGAAGTCAGCGATGGCGCCGGGCAGGCTGCCCCAGATCGCCACCGCCGCGTCGTATGCTCCTTGGAAGATTGCCGCCGTCCGGTCGCCGAAGCTGACGACGCCTGCAATCGTGCCTTCGAGCGCCGAAAGACCCGTCGCCTTCAGCCCTTCCCATCCGGCCGCCATGCGGGCGAGGGCCGCGTCCAGCGACAGGCCGATGCGGGACCAGACCTCGCGGGCCAGATCGCCCAGCAGGCGGAACGCCTCGCCGACCCCGCCCACTCGGGCCACCAGTTCCGAGAACTGGTAGACCAGCTCGCCCGCACCGACGATCAGCGCCCCGATGCCCGTGCGGATGAGCGCCCCGCGCAGGAACATGAGCGCCGTGGCGAGGCCGCGCACGGAGAGGGCGGCGGCCGCCATCCCGGCCACCCAGCGCCCGGCCATGACGGTGGCGAAGGTGATCGTATAGGTGGCGAGGCGGCCGAGGTTCTCGAAGAGCATGGTGATCGCCTGCCCGATGGGCCCCGTAGCCCGCGCCATGTCGGCGAGCCTGGTGGCCACCGTTTCCAGCGCAGGGGCGACGGCGACGGTCAGGCGGTTGACGAGGCCGGTCCAGATCAGGCTCAGCCGCGCGATGGCATCGCCCGTCCGCTCGATCTGCGCCGCATCCGCCGCGCTGATCGCCACCCCGAAATCCTGCACGTCGCGCGCCGCATCCCGCAGGGTCGCGCTGTCGATCCGCAGGAAGGCAAGCGCCGCCCGGTCGCCGAAGAGGTCCGAAGCGACCGCCGCACGTTCGGCCTCGGGGACATAGCGGGTCAGCGCGTCCTGGATCGCCACGATACGCTGGTCGAGCGGCAGGGCCTGCAGCTCGGCCGCCGTCAGGTTCAGGCGCCGCAGCGCGCCGACCGCCGCGCCGGAACCACTGGCCGCTTCCGACAGGCGATTGGTCAGGCGCTGCGTTGCCTGCTCGATCTGGCCCATCGAGACCCCGGCCAGTTCCCCGGCCCAGGTCAGGGTCTGGATGCTTTCGACGGTGGTGCGCATCGACTGCGCAAGCTTCGCCTGCGCGTCGATGTTGGCGAGCCCCGATCGGACCATTGCCACCCCAGCCGCCGCGGCTGCTGCGGTGACGGCTGCCAGCGCGATCCCTGCCTTGCGGGCAAATCCAGCAAGGCGCGTGTTGGCCAGTTCCATCTCGGTGGAGAGACGGCCGAACCCGCGCGCCCCGGCCTCGCCGATCCCTTCCAGTTCGGCGCGCACCTGGCGGCCGCCCACGGCGGCGAGCCGGACGGAGACGCGTTTTTCGGCCATGGGATCGGGGCTCCAGATTGGGTCAGTCGCGGTTGGCCGCGATCTGCTCGTTGACGCGGCGGACCATCACCGCCTCGAGGGCCGGCAGCAGTTCGGCGATGGCGGGCGGGCAGATGCCGAGGGCCGAGCCCAAGGCCAGCGCTGCGCTCATGTCCCAGCCGATCACCGCGCCGGGGAGGACGCGCATCTGCCCGCCACGGCGCTGCGCCAGGTCCCAGACCTGCGCGCCCTCAAGCGTCAGCGGCTGGTTCAGCCGTGCGGGGCAGTCGGGACAGGGTCCTGCACAGGCCGCGCAGTAGCCTTCGCCCCCACTGAGCGACCAGTCGGCAAGGGCGCAGAGACTTTTTTTTCCGCTTCCAGCAGGAGCGCCTTGGCGACGTAGAGGGTCTGGAACGCCTCGAAGGCAGGCCAGATGTCGAGAAGCGCGTCGATGGCCTCGGGCCTTGGATCGATGGGATGGCCAGCGGCATCGCCGATCCCTTCCCAGCCGATGATCGCGCGCCGCGCCAGCGCCTTGGCCATGGCGAGCGCGGCTTCCTCGGTCGCGGCCCCCTCGGGCAGATCGGCAATCGCGGGATCGCCGCGGGCGGACACCATCAGCGCCGTAGTCAGCGGACGAAGCCGGACACGCACGCCGGGGATGAGGTCGCACCATTGCGGCGCGTTCGAAAGGTCGAGGGTCAGCATGGCAGGCCTTCTCAATAGGTGGCGACGGTGTTGACGAGGACGGCGGTGCACATCCGGGCGGGGCTGGTGGCCTTGGCCGCCTGCCAGTCGAAGGTGGCCTGGATGCCCTGCGGGCCCGGGATCTCGATGCGAGGGCGCGGCAGGTACACGGCGTGCGCCGTGGAGGTGAAGCTGGCGTTGGCGCCGAGGCTCCAGGCAAAGACCAGCTCGCAAGGTGTGCCGTCGATCGCCTGCGTGATCAGCGAGGTGTCGGCAACCCCTGCGGCGTTGAAGGCGGCCGCGACGTTTTCGGCATGGGCGACCGTGGAACAGAAGACCACGGTCGGCCGCTCGCTCGCCTTGTCCTGCCAATGGCGGACCACTTCGTCGGTCACCGGCGCGCGGTTCATGATCTGCGCGACTTCGGTCATGTCGTAGTCGGCAGCGCTCTTGCGCACGGCACGCAGCTGGTCCTGCACGCCCACGTCGATGACGAAGGTGCGTGACGGGACGAGGTGGCCCGAGGCGATCAGTTCGCCCAGCTTCACCTGGTCGCCGACATTGTCGAAGATCTCGCGCAGCCCCTTGCGGTCGCCCCGGTTGGGCGTCGCCGTGACGCCGAAGATCCGGCAGGCAGGATTGGCGCCCCGGACATGGTCGATGATCCGGCGATAGCTGTCGGCCACTGCGTGATGCGCCTCGTCGATGACCAGAAGGTCGAGCGCGGGCATCGCCGCCAGATTGGCCGGCCGCGAGAGGGTCGGCACCATGGCGAAGGTCGCCCGTCCGGCCCAGCTCTTGGCCTCGGCATCGACGACGGAGGTGGTGATTTCAGGTGCGACCCGGCCGAACTTCGCCCGGTTTTGCGCGGTCAACTCGTCGCGATGCGCAAAGACGCATGCCTTGGCATCATTGCCCTCAAGGGACTTGGCGACAACCGCCGACAGGGCGATGGTCTTTCCGAAGCCCGTCGACGCGATGCTGAGGGTGTTGCCGTGATCGCAGAGCGCAGCGAGGCTGCGCTCCACGAACAGGCTCTGACGGGGGCGAAGGCGCATGGATCAGGCCCTCACTGCGCCCAAGAGGGACGACCGGGCACCGGCGACGCGGGCTGCTGCTGGACCGACTGCTGCGGCGCGGGTTGCGCGGGCGGGTGATAGCCGGGTTGCACCGCCAACCCCATGTTCTGGGCATAATCCCGATGGTCCGGCGTTACCGCGCTGCGGATTTCGTTCTTGTCGTCGCCGGTCGCATCGGTGCCGACGTCGATCCGAGCCAGGAACTCGATCCCGTCGAGATCCCCGAGCCCGTTGATCCGGCGCGCAGACTGCGCCTGCGGCGACTGGTCCTTGTCGGAAATCCCGCGCGCCGAGTTCAACATGCCGCGGATCATGCTGCGGCCCATGTTAGCCCAATCCGGGCCCTTCGGGCTGTAGAGCCCGATCAGCGTGAAGATCTTGCGCCGGGCATACTGGCCCTCGGTGACGGTGAACTCGCCGTTCAGGTACACCGCGCCAGTCGAGCCACGGGTGGCATAGCCCCCGGTCCAGCCTTGCGAGGGATCGTCGAAGCCGCCCGGCCGGATGGTCAGGCGGACCTTGGCCAGCGTGCCCTTGGGGATGAGGTTTGTGTTGGACTGGGCGTCGTTGAAGTCGTTCCAGGAACCCATGGGGTGTCTCCTTTGCGGGTCAGGATTGCGGATGGGGGTGATCAGCCGCGCCTTCAGCGGGCGGCGTGAAGGTCAGGCGCCTTGGCGCGGGCGTGCCGAGGGCGCGGATCTTGTCCATCAGGCGGCCAAGATGCGGCTCTTCCACCGGGCCAAGACGACCGGAGCGGTCCTTGGCCGGGAAACCCCAAGGGTTGATGGTGTGGCAGACGAAGGCGCGGTAGGGATCACCACCATCAGCCTTCAACTCGGCCATGGTGATCACCTCGTCGACGATCCCCGGCAGCTCGAGCCCGGTCTTCGATCCATCGATCTGTGGCTGGAAGATGCGCCGGTTGAAGTCGTCGAACTTCTCGTCGAGGATCCCCACGAACCAGACGTTGCGCCCCCGGGTGTGCTGGAGGTGGGTCAGCCATGCGATCATCTCGCGCCCGTGCAGCCCGTAGGCGCCGCGGACGTCAGGCTTGCCGGTCTTCTCCGACACCGCTTCCGGCTGGCCCTTGCACCATTGGAAGCAGAGCCGCCCCGCCACGGTGATCGAGTCGACGAAAATCGTGTCGTAGCGATCGAGCGCGGCGGGATCGCCGAACTTCTGGCAGATGGCGGCATCATGCGCGGGGCTGTAGGGCTGCTCGTCGCGCAAGGCCGGGTTCGGTCCGCCGATGAAGACCGCAAAATCCCGGCACTCGGCCCATGTGCGCGGCCGGATGCTGTCGTCGGGCCAGCCCTCGATGGCCAGATCGCCCGCCTCGAGGTCGATGAACAGCGTACGGGCGGGGTCGAGCGTCCAGAGAAGGCTGGTCTTGCCGATGCCGGACTTTCCAAAGATGCAACCCTTGATGCCGCGCGGCTCGGCCAGCCGCTGGTCGGCGGTGATGATGGGCAGGCTCACGCGCGATCCTCCTGCGGCAGCAGGTCGATCTTCAGCGTGCCGGTCTTGACGGTGCGGGCGGGCTCGAAGCCCTGTCGGATCGCCTCGGGCCAGGCGGAGTAGGCGCGCTCGGGCACCTTGAAGCTGATCTCGACGTATTCGGCCGGATCCTCGCCCGCGGCGCGGATGCGCTCGACCATGGCGGCGAGCTTGGCCTGGTCCCACTCGACCCGCTTCGGGAGGTCCGCGACCACGGTGAAATCACCATCGACCAGGCGCACGGTTCCGTTGTCCTTGCCGCAGGCGCGGCGGGCCTCGGCGGCGCGGGTGGCATAGCGGACCTCAAGCGCGGTGGAAAAGCGCGCAGTGACGGCCTTCATCTGCTTCGCCGCGGCGTCGATCTCGCGCTGCAGGGCAGCGAGAAGCTCGACAGGCAGCTGGGCGATCTCGCCAGCGGGCAGGTTGATCAGCTGATCGATGCTGGGGGTGTTCTGCGGGAACGTCATGGGGGTCTCCGTGATAGGGGAATGGGGTCAGGCGGCCTCGAGGAGGCGCACCGAAAGGGAGGGACCGGCCTGGCGCGGTCTGGTCCGGGCGATGGCGATGTAGGCGAACTGGTCGGGGCCGATCCGGGCCTGGACGAGGTGGACGAGGCCCTGCTCGGCGGCGCGCAACGCGGCCGATGCCACCAGGCGAAGGGTGCGCTGCTGTTCAGCGGGCAGTTTCGAGATCACCGAGGTCGCATCGACCGCGAGAAAGCCGCGATGGTAGACCAGCGTCTCGCCGGGTGCGGCCTGCGCGATCCAGGCCGAAAGCCCGACCTCATCAAGGGCAGGTCCGGCTGCGCCGAAGATCGACACGACGCCGGTGGCACGGATGGTGGAATGCCGGGCCATCATGCCGCGCCCCGATCCGCAGTGCTGCGCCGCTGGCGGGCCTGGTCATAGGCCAGCACATCCTCGAGCCGATAGACCACACGGCCCCCGATCTTCAGGAAGGCCGGGCCCTCGCCGGTCCAGCGCCAGCGTTCAAGGGTGCGCGCCGAAATGCTCCAGCGCGCGGCAAGTTCGGTCTGGTTCAGGCAGGTTCTGGTCTGCATCGTCCTCTCCCGGTGTGTCGTTGGGAGGAAGATGCACGGCGCGATGCGGGGATGTCGTCGGGATCAGAGTGGGATATGGCGGGGGATCAGCCGGACCGTTTCAATCATGGGATGAAACGTATGACGGTGGGATCGCCATCCCCCTCCATCCCCCGGTGCATCCCACAGCGGGGAGCAAACTGGGACGCGCGGAGGGTCCGACTCAGAGGCCCGCGAGGCGATAGGCCCCACGGCCGTTCGACTCGATGAGCAGCGGCCAGTCCTTCTTGGACTTGAAGACGTCGGCCATCTTGAGGCTGCGCGACCCCGCCTGCGAAAGCACCGCCTTGCCGCTCTGCCACGGATCGCCCTGCTTGGCCGCCGCATGCAGGATCCGCACGACCTGTGCCTGGATCGGACCCAGCCGGAACTCCCGGCCATGGCAGCGGACATTCTGATAGTCGGCAGAGGCGTGAAATCCGCCCGCTAGCTTCATGCCCGAGGCACCGCCGAAGCCTGTCGCCGCCTCGAAACGGTCGCGTTCTTCGCGCCTTAGCATCAAATCTGGCTTGCGGATTGTCAGGCTTTCGCGCGATCCGTAGAAGCAGGCGTAGTCCGCCTTTGCGGTCCGGAACCGGGTAACGCTGACCTCGCCGATACGGAAAAGCTGGAAGACATCCTGGACATGCAGATCGAGAAGCCCGTTGAACGAGGACCGTTCACAGGGGATCGAGTAGCATCTGCCGTCGTCCGTTTCCTCGAAATCACCGAACTCGATCGGCAGGTTGAGGATCCGGATCGACAGTCGCAGCTGGTCATTCTCGGCCAGATAGGCGACGTCGGCCTCGGGCAATGACCAGCGGTCAAGCACCTCCGCCAGGGTGAAATATGCCTTCTCGATCTCCATCCTGGCCCCCGATTCCGATGCAAAGTGTTTGGCTTTTGTTCTAGCCGCTTGACGATCCCAACTCAATCCTGTCTTATCCTATCTTATCCACATGGCGCTGGGGACAACATGAGAGAGAACCACACCTTGGCCGACCGTCTGCGGGCCCGCTCAGATCAGCTTGGCCTGGCACCGGCCCATGTCGCAGAAATGGCAGGGGTCAACCGCTCCTTCGTCTATGACATCCTGCGCGGGCGATCCTCGCGCCCCGGCATCGACCGGCTTGCTGATATTGCCCGGGTGCTGAAGGTGGATCGCGACTGGCTGATCCACGGTATCGGCGAGGTCGAAGGCCCCTCCCCCTTCGTCGAAAACCCCGACGATGCCTTCGTGGCGATTGCCCATGCCGCGCCTCGCCCCGCCATGGGGGGCGGCGCGGTGGTGACCGAGGATGGCGATACGCCCGGCCGCGCCTACCACTTCCGCCAGTCGTGGATCCGCCACAAGCTGAAAGCCAGCCCCGCGCAGCTCAGGATCATGCACGTCGAAGGCGACAGCATGGCACCGACCCTGCTTGGCGGCGACGCGGTGCTGGTCGACATAACGCGCCAGCTGCCCAACCCACCCGGCATCTTCGTGCTCGACGATGGGATGGGGCTGGTCGCCAAGCGGCTCGAGCATATCCCGAACAGCGACCCGCCCGCCGTGCGGGTGATTTCGGACAACAAGCTCTATCCCGAGTATGAACGCACAGCCGAAGAGATCCGCATCATCGGCCGCATCCGCTGGTTCGCGCGGGAGATTTGAGGGTAGCCGTTGTCAGGATCAGCGCCGCTTCAACCAAAGGACAGCAGCTCTTCCTGGCTGGCCTGCTGCGCGCCGTCCCAACGCCACAAACTAAAAAGCGCCCGCGAGATTTCTCTCCGGGCGCAACTCTGCGATGATGTAGACATGCGTCAAGAGGGGCAGGGTTGTCAATCGACACCACGGCGAGGGACATGCGCGCCTTGGATTGGAAAACCTGCTGAAGATCAGCACATCCCAACCACCGATAGTTCCGTCCACGAGCCGGCCTGTGTGGTCAAACAGAAGTCAGATCGCCCAGAGAACGCCAAACCAATCTTTCTCCAGCGTTGAAAGATGACAACGGTGAATGATGGATTTCACGCTCCGTTGTTCTATTTCTCCTACATGGAAAACAGCCCCAAAACCTCGGTTCTCTTCAACGCCACCTGTCCGATCTGTAACTTTGAGATACAGAACTATGCGCGATATGCAGTTGCAAACGACCTGCCGATCCGGTTCGACGATCTGAACACCGACGCAAGGGATCAATGGGGGTTGGATGCTGATACTGCCGCTCGGCGCCTTTACGTGCTGCATGAGGGCTCGCTGACATCGGGGATTCCGGCGTTTCTGGTGCTGTGGGCACAAATGCCAAAGTATCGCTGGCTGGCTAGGGTCGTAGGCTTGCCGGGGATCAGACAGGTCGCCTGTGCGGCCTATGATTTTGTCCTCGCCCTTGCAATCTACCGCTGGCATCGGCTTCGACTGCGCAAAAAGTCGAACCGTTCCCTGTCACGAACGAAGACGTGACGCAGGCCGTCGCCCTCCTCCGGCGTGATGCACGTGTGACACCGGCGCTTGGCCTGCCCTTCCTGCGTAGCGCAGACGCAGCCTTGTTTCGTGTCGGCGGCTGGTGCTTTGGCGCACGGGTCGAGGCCACGTGGGACAGCGGCACCGCTATCGCCGACGACATTCTGGCGCGGGGCCGACGATGTTGACAGATCCCCGCGTCGCTCGGCTGGTAACCTTGATCCGCGCCGCCCTGCGCCCGCCTAGCGGTGCCGGGCGGATCGCTCTCGCGCTCGGCCTTGGGGCGCTCTGCCACACGCTGTTTGCCGCGGGCGTGCTGGCAATGATTGTAGCGATGTTCTTTGGCCTGAGCGAAAGTCTCGGCGCCGTGCCCTGGCCATGGGCGGCGCTGGCCAATGCCGCCCTGATCGTGCAGTTTCCGTTGGCCCATTCACTGCTTTTGACCGGCCCCGGCGGGCGCTTGCTGGCCCGGCTGGTCCCCGGACGGCATGGCCAGACGCTGGCCACAACCACCTATGCCATCATCGCTTCGGCCCAGCTTCTGGCGCTATTCGCACTATGGACGCCGTCGGGCATCGTCTGGTGGCAGGCGGATGGGGCGGTGTTCTGGGTGGTCACGGCGGCCTATGGCGCAAGCTGGCTGATCCTGTTGAAAGCCAGCTTCGACGCCGGAGCCGAGGTTCAGTCCGGTGCATTGGGGTGGATGTCGCTCATGGCGCGCATTCGGCCAGTATTTCCCGATATGCCAACGCAGGGGCTGTTCCGCCTGATCCGCCAGCCGATCTATGTGGCCTTTGCCCTGACACTGTGGACCGTGCCGGTCTGGACGCCAGACCAGCTGATGCTGGCGATCAGCTTCACCGCCTATTGCCTGCTTGCCCCACGCCTGAAGGAACGCCGCTTTGCCCAGCGCTACGGTGACCGCTTCGCGCGGTATCGCGCTGACGTGCCTTATGCCCTGCCCCGCTTGCCCAAGGACCGCCCCAATGCGCAATGACCTGACGATCTACGACAAGGTGGCCGACCGCTGGTGGTCCGATGACATCCGCTGGGTCCGCACGCTGAAGAACCTTGTCCCTGGGCGGCTGGCCTGGTTCGACCGCCAGATCGACTGGGCGGGCAAAACCGTTCTCGACCTTGGTTGCGCCGGGGGCTTCATGGCCGAGGCGCTTGCGCGACGGGGCGCTGACGTCACCGGCATCGACCCCGCCGCCGAGGCGATCGACGCCGCCCGCGACCATGCCCGCGAAGGCAAACTGAGCATCGGCTACGATGTGGGGGGGGGTGAGGCCCTGCCCTATGACGACGCGAGTTTTGACGCTGTGGTGTGCGTCGATGTGCTGGAGCATGTGGCCGACCTGAACAAGGTTTTGTCTGAGGTAGCACGCACCCTGCGCCCCGGCGGGTTGTTCCTGTTCGACACGATTAACCGCAACCCCCTTGCCCGGCTGGCCACCATCACCATCGCAGAGGATGTGTTGCGCCTTTTGCCGCGCGGCACGCATGACCCGGCGATGTTCATCAAACCGGCTGAATTGCGCGTGGCGCTGCAAGGTGCAGGGCTGGTGCCGGGCCCCATTACTGGCCTTGGCCCGCGTGGCATCAATCGGCGGGGCGACCTGACCTTCGGCCCCCTGCCTTTGGCCGCCATCCTTTACATGGGGATTGCGCAAAAACCAGCTACCGGTGGCCATGCATGACCGACCCTGCGCTCGACAACGTGCGATCCTACACGCTCTCTAGCACCGGAACTGGTCCACGTCCTGCAGCTGGCGGGGACCCACGACGCGCCAAACTGCTACCTGCCGCTACTTTGGCGCGTCTTCAAATTACCCCGTCCACCAGATAAACTATTGAAGCGACCTATCAGGATCATGTGCGGTACCGTAAGGGCTGCAAGACCGATGAAGATCGCCTGAACGATATCTTTTGGGAGCGGGCCTGAACTTCCGACTGTCTGATTCTGCACAAAAAATATGGCCGCAAGGATAATGAGACCAGAGAGGAACGCTGCAATTCCGAGTGCGCGCCGCGTTTGTGGCAGGGATTGGATTGTTGCGTTGAAGTGCCTGATCGAATGCAAACCGCAAAAATAAACTCCGAAAAAAACAAGGGGGGGCAACAACGCCCCGATGCCCCACAGGATGGCCTGCTCGACCGCGGCTTGCCCACGCGTATCCGGCTTCAACAGCATTGCCCCGATGAAGACGCAAAACCCGACGGAACCTGCAATCGCTGTCGCAGTTGCGCTGAATTGGGCGGCAGAAGGCGGCGCAAGGTAGGCAAAAAGTATTGTCACCTCTTCTGGATAAAACAATGCGGGCGCGCCGATTGTGGCAACACCGCCGGTCCATCGCAGTGGCGATGCGGCCTTTGACCAATCATCCGAAAAATGCAGAACCGAATACGTCAAAAAGGCGACGAGGGCAAAGCCGGGGGCCAACAGCCAAGTCACGATCACGCCTGCGGCGAGACCCAGATAGATGACCACAAACCGCAGCTTGCCACGCAACCCATCAAGGGGCCAGACAGCCTCGGCAATGGGCAAGTCAAGAGCGCCATGCGGCAGTCCGAGGATGGCAACCAGGGGCGCCAGAAGCAGAAGCTGCAGGATCAGGTCGGGTTGGATCGTGATTTGAAATCCGAGGGCGAGAACCGAGACCGCGCCAAACAGCACGGCCTGCCAACGCGGTGATGCAATCATGCTGGAACCAGCGCTGCCCGAAGAAATGGCAAAGTCGGCAAGGATCTCATGACGGACAATCTGTCGACCGCCCGTGTCGAGCCCGAAAGAAACCGTTCCAGCCGGTCGGGCGGCGCGTTGCGAAACAGCGTCTCGAACAATGCCGGACCGCGTTCCGGCATTGTTTGCAGAACCTGCAAGAACACGCGGTCCATGAAACGGGTGGCGGAGCCGTCCAGCCGTGGGTGCGGCGACGTTCCGCGCTGCAAGGCATGGAACACATGGTCGGCCTGTGCCTGAATACGCGTGAACGCATAGCCGGTGGAGGGGCGCGCGGCACCTCCGCTCAGCCCCATGCCGATCACACCCAACTCGCGTGGATCGGCAAATCCGACATGCATTGGAAGCGCACCAGCCTCCTCGCGCAGCACCTCGAAACGCCCCGGGTCCAGGGCTGCGATTTCGGCATCGAGCCAGGCTTTGAAAACGTCTGGCCCAGGGTTTTCCGGCGCGAAGGACGTCACCTCGACAAGAGCACGATCCCGGGCGAACGGCAGTGTGTAGACGAAATCGACGCCGCGGCTGCGCGCCTTGCGAAACTGCATGAGATGCACGCGATCGGGATCGAAAACCGCCCGTTCCGTGCGAATTTCCCATCCAAGGAAGAACTGGCCATAGCTTGGAGCACGTCTTGGCGGTCGGGTGTCGACCACATGGTTTGCCGTGAGTGTGCCCGCGTCCGTTTCGATCTGCCAACCACTGGCCAATCGACGGATGCTGCTTGCAGAAGTTCCGAGCGACAGTGCTGCCGTTGGATTGTCAGCAATTACAGATTGCGCCCGATCATAAAATGGACCCGCGGCAACATTCTGGTATTGCATCCGGGATGAACCGCGCCGCACCGTGCCGCCCGGTCCGCTGACATCCCAATGCGCCCAGGATGCGCGCACACAATCCTCGAATGGATCTGGAGCGGTGCGCCAAAAGCTCCACGCGCGATCGTCGCTGTAGCTTGTTCGCGGCTCGATCACACACAGATCACGCCCGACTCTCGCAAGTCGAACCGCGAGGCTCAGACCCGCGCAGCCGCCACCAAGGATGGCGATATCGACGTCAGGACGGGGCATGAGACTGTCCTGAGTCGGTCCCGAAGCGTGGGAGGAGATCGGTCAGCAGACCCTGCGAAACCAGCAGCAGCTTGCGCCGCGTCGGAACGTAAACGCGCCCCTGTGCTGGGTCGCAGGCCCGCGCGCGCAGCTCTGATCCGATTCCAGCGTACATTGCCGTCGCGGCCGACACCGCAAGACGCAGCCGCAAAGGAAGCGCGGGCAAACCCGTCCGCCCTACGGCGTAAAGCACGTCTGCACGAGTAAGCAACTCGGCGACCGCGATGCGCACGTTATTGCGGGCTTCGGGCGTTTCTGCAGCGATGTCGCCAGGTGTGTGCGGACACAAGGTGTACGGCAGATATCGGCGCCCTGCCGCCGCATCGTCGAACACATCGCGGCATATATTGGTCAGCTGCATGGCCTTGCCCAGATCGGCGGCGCGGGCATGCCAGCGGGGTGCCACATCGAAAAGGGCGCAGACCATCACGCCGACCGTTCCAGCAACCCCGGTGCAGTAGCTTTCAAGCGCAGCATCGTTTGGAATGCAGGTAGCGCCGGTATCCTCTGCCACCGTCTCGACCAATCGCACATAGGCGGCCAACCCCGCCGGCCGTCCGGCAAAGAGTACCAGCGCTTCCGCGGCAAGAGGGTCCGATCCTCTTCCGGCCCGCAGGTCTGCTGCCATTGCCGAAAGCCGTGCATGGACTTCCGGCCCGCCGATAGTATCGGCAAGATCGTCCACCGTGCGGCACAAGGCATAAAGCCGCGCCACCTGTGCGTGATCCTTGCGCGACAACAATCGAGCGGCAGGCGCAAAACTGCGAGCGTGATGGGACAGCATCGCCTCGGGTGTCATGCGAACGCCGCCGCCGCCGGTATCACTGTATCGAGAACCTTGGCGGATGACACGACGCCGGGCAGTCCTGCCCCCGGATGGGTGCCAGCCCCCACGAAGTAAAGGTTTTGCACCCCCTCACCCAGATTGTGAAACCGGAACCACGCCGATTGCGAGAAGAATGGCGACAGTGAGAAACCAGCGCCATCGACCGACAGGTAATCGGATTTGAAATCCTCCGGGGTCATCGCGAATTCGGCCGTGATCGCCCCGGACAATCCCGGAAGCATCGACGCATCCAGTGCGGCCACGATGCGGTCACGCAGTTTTGGCCCCTCTATCGACCAATCCTGGCCTCCGGCAAGGTTGGGGACCGGGCACAGGACATAGAAACTGTCCTTGCCTTGCGGGGCAAAGCTGGGGTCTGTCGCGGTGGGGCGATGCACATAAAGGGAAAAGTCTTCGGCCAGCACCTTGCGACGGAAAATATCGCTCAGCAATTCCTTGTAGCGTTCACCGAACCAGACGGTGTGGTGTGCCACTTCCGGCCAGGTGCGGTTCGCGCCAAAGAAAAGGACGTAGAGGCCCATGGAAAGCCGCGCATTCTTTGCCCTGATCCTTGCCACGGGCGATTGCACCGATTTCGGCAACATGGTCCGGTAGACATGCATCGGGTCCATGTTCGACACGACCACCCCTGCATCCAGCTCTCGCCCGCCTTCCAGGACCACGCCCGTCGCGCGATCGCCGTCCAGCTTTATCCGTTCGATGGTGGTGTTGAGAGTGATCTGGATACCTTCCTCCAGCATCAGCTTTTCCAGCGCATCGACAAGCGCGCCTGTCCCGCCTTTGGGAAACCAGATGCCGTGGGTGCGTTCGAGATGATTGATCATCCCGTAGATTGCGGTGGTTTCAAACGGATTGCCGCCCACCAGCAGCGGCTGGATTGAAAACGCCCTGCGCAGGCGATCATCCTTGATGAAGCGGCCGACCATCGACCAGACGCTTTCATAGGATCGTAGCCGCACAAGATGGGGGATCTGACGCAGCATGAAACCGATGGAGTGGAACGGTGTCGTGGAAAGCCGCTCGAACCCGATGTCGTATATTTTCTTCGACCACGCGCCAAGGCGGCGATAGCCATCTACGTCGCGCGGGGACAGTCGCGCAATCTCAGCTTCGGTGGCGGCCTCGGTCGGACCGTAGTCAAAGGTTTCCCCATCGTGGAAGTGGAACCGGTACCATGGATCGGGCTCGACCAACTCGATGTAGTCGTCCATGCGCTTGCCAAAAAGCGCGAACAACTCTTCAAACAGGTGGGGTGCCGTCAAAACTGTGGGCCCGGCATCGTGGCGAAAGCCCTCGTGCTCGAAAACCTGTCCACGCCCGCCGAGACGCGCGCACCTGTCGATCAGATGCACGTTGTAGCCGCGCGCGCGCAGGCGCAACGCTGCGGCAATTCCACCAAAGCCAGCGCCAGCAACGATTGCCCGGGGCTGCGTTTCATTCATGGTATCACGCGGCATCTGCAAGCTCCATCAAGGCGCTGTCCAGACGGTCAGCGAGGTTACAAAAAGCAATCCCAACATTGTTTGGCAGACGATCTGCCAAGTTTCGCGCTGTTTGCAGCGCACTCTGCGCCTCACCTCGCGCAATCATCGCGGCGGTTGGGCGCGAGTGCCCGCTTGCTTCAAACAATACGCAGATGTTCACCCGGCCTGCCGCGCGGTCGTCGTCAACATCGGTCAGGTCATCCAGTACCTGGTAGGCCACTGACAGCTTTCGTCCGATATCCGCTGCAATTTCATCGCCCGGCGCGCCGGCAGCACACAGAGCAAGTCGAACCGGCAACGCCAGCAAAGGGCCGGTTTTTGCCCCGACCAGCATGTGGTAATCGGCTAATGTCGCCGTTCGGGCGAGCGCATCATCGACTTGCCCATGCGCTGTTTTCGCAACCGCTTCGTGTGTGAGGATCAACGCACGGCGCAGATCTGGGTGGGCTGCAAGACTCGCGAATGCGGCCGATATCATGAGATCGCCCGCGCAAATGGCTGTCGCAGCGTCAAACTTCCGCCAAAGAGCTGGTCGTCCCCGCCGGGTTGCATCTTGCTCCTGAAGATCATCGTGCACGAGCGATGCGTTGTGCAGCAACTCGGCGGCGCAGGCGCAGGAGGTTGCCGCAGTATCGTCAAGATTGAGCGCCGAAGCGGCATCCAAGGCGAGAATGGCCCGCGCTCTGCTGCCCCCGCCGTCGAGATGGTACTTTGCAGCGAGTGCGACAGGCCCGCCCAGAAGAAGATCGCGCATGACATGCTCAACCACGCTAATATTAGAATGGATCCGCATCGGCATGACCAACTCCCGTCAACAGCTGAAGATGTTGGAGAGAAAAGGCTGCCCGCTAGATCGCGGGCAGCCAATTGGTTCACTCAGCAGGCTGACCTGCGGACCGCAGACTGGCGAAGTAAGCCACACTCTTGCGCTGCGCGATCAGGAAGATCAGCACACCGAACACCGCTTTGGCGGTGATGTCCGCGACCGTGTAACCCACTTCGACCACGGTTGCCGCCGCGCCACCGTCGAGGCCCACCGCTCCGGCAAAATACACGATCGGGTAAAATGCCCAGCTTCCGACCACCACATATCGTGCTGTGCTGACCAAGCCGCGTGCATCCTCGGGCTGTGCAGCGATGCTTTTGGAAAGGCCGACGAACAGTTCGTAGACGATCCACAGGAACGGGATCATCGACAAGCTCCCCCAGAGCCAGCGTGCACCATTCGTGGTGGCCACTTCGCCCGGGTAACCGAGCACGATCATCAGAGCGGCCAGCAGTCCGAGCCTTGTCGCGCGCGATACCGTTTCTGAACGGCTCAGACCCATGACGAGAATCAGTTCGACCAATAGCAATGGCACTGTCAAGAGCCAGTCAACGTAACGGTAAGCCCGGTTGAACGCGTATCCGGTCGCAGTGATGGTTCCGTCGGCCACGTTAAAGGCTGCCTCCCAGCTTTCGAAGATTCGAAAGTAGTGGTAAGCAGCAATGAACGTCACAAGACCCGTGATTGTCATTGCCGTCTTATATTGCGGTGCCACCTGACTGCGGCCCAACCAAAAAAAGATGGTTGCTGCAGCAAGAGTGGCAAACGCAAATGAGAAAGCATTGTATATGAGGTCGTATTGCCCCACCGAGATGTTTTCCATGTTTTGCTCCATCGGCATCTTAAACACGCTGTGAGAGGGAGGTAGGGCATTTCGGTTCGTTCGACATGGGGGCAGACAGAATGTCGCAGTTGATTTACACTTATTGGGTCAGACAAGTTTACAGAACATAGAAGTCCAATTGTTGGGCTCACCAAAGCTGCGTTCCAAAAGATCGAAATAAATCCAGCTTAATAAGAAAATAGAAAAAACCGATCTACCAGTGCAGGGTGCCAGGTGCGCCCTTTACGTTACCCTCAAAGTTTTTCGTGTTGAGTGGACACCCTCGGGTGGAAAATAATAGGTCGGCGCGTGGTGCGTCTCCAGCACGCGGTAAGCTCGCACCATATCAGCAATTACCGCGCAACCCAACTGAATGATAATGCACTGTTCGACGGTTTCTATAGAAGGAGGGCGGGGGTACAATTGAACATTCTCAGGTGGAAGTTCGGTCATGTCAGGACCGTCGTGAGAAACCGTGTCAGCACAACGCCCGCAAGCCCGATATGCACCAGCGTAATGGCAACCGATAGACCGTGCAGCCATTTGAACCGGGATTTTGCGCCTGCATCCGTCGCGCGGTTGATGGCGGGCATCAGAACCTGGCGGGCGGGAATCGTTGTTACCACAATTAGCGCCAGAAGCCCGGCGGCCAACGCGTCGTGGGCCCAGACGAGGCCTGCCGCTGCGGCGGCACTGAGCATCACAAACAAGTAGAAATGTGGGAAGGCCCGGCGGATCGTCGGGCCCGCGACATTGGCGGGTAGCGCCGTGAACAAGAAGGCGGCAAAACCGAAGGAGTACAGAACCATGCCGCCGAAGAGCAGCGAGGTCGCAAGAAGAGCGGCTACAAGCATCACGAGGTCTCAATGTTATGGGCGCAGCCCGGGTTAAGTGCAGTCACTACCTGCGGATTGCAGAAAGAAACGTCGCGCCTCGGTGCGTTTGACACCCACATCAGTCTGTAACCGCTCGTAGCAGGGCGCGGTCAGACTGGGCCGAGACACTATCTTTGTGGGGGAGGCCGTCGGGGACCATGTGCCGAGTGATTATGCCTTTCTCACACAGGACTGCGTTTCGCCAGGATCCGCTGCAGAGTCCGCCGATGCATCGTCAACCGACGTGCCGTTTCCGAAACGTTGCAATCACACAACTCATAGATGCGTTGGATGTGTTCCCACCGCACCCTGTCGGCAGACATCGGATTTTTCGGGGCCGGGGGCCGCGTGTTTGTCCGGGACAAGAGGGCGTTTGTCACGTCGTCGGCGTCTGCGGGTTTTGCAAGATAATCGGTGGCACCGATTTTTACGGCCGCCACCGCCGTTGCAATTGCACCGTACCCGGTCAACACCACGATGCGACAGTCCGGGCGACGCTCCCGCAAAGCCTCGACGACATCAAGGCCGCTTCCATCCTCCAGCCGAAGGTCAACGACCGCACAGGCCGGCGGGCGGGACAGGGCGATACCACGGCCAGCTGCCACGGACTGCGCGGTCTCAGGCAGAAACCCACGCTTTTCCATCGCCCGCGCAAGACGCTTTACGAATGCCTCATCGTCATCGACCAAAAGCAACGTCCGATCAGCTTGACTGTCTGTCGTGAGCGAGTTCAACATTTTATTCATTCCTTTTCTTGTCACGAAGGTAGCGTGACACGCGATGCGGTCAAACATCACCGGGTCGATCTAAGGGAGAAGGCCGGACACTGAACAAATGCGATAAGAGCTTACCCAAACGGGAAGAACGCAAGTCTGAGCGGGGAGCTTCGAAGAATCTGGTTTTGAGAGATGGCTACCGACCGTTGGACGGTGCCTTCATTATCGCCCCAACCTGTGCCTAACTTGATCCACCCGGCTGGAACCGCGGCGCCTCAACGCTATCTTTTTACATGAGTGCAGAGTATGCGTGGCCTGCGGTTATGTCTTGTCAGCCAGAGAAGGAACCAATGCCATGATTACAAACGTAAAATCCTCCATCATCTACGCGTGGAACTTTGTGTTTGACCACAACGTAAGCCCGCTGCGGCATATTCCTGATGTCAGCGTCCGACACTATGTGCTGCAGGTGTTGGGCTTGATGTGGGCAGTTAGTTTTTCGGTCGCGATCGGAAGTTATACGTTTCTGGCTGCAAGCATCCTTGGACACTCCGTCCTCATTGCAGCAGCGGCCGTCACCGTTGCAACTTTTACAGTTGCTGCAAAGCGTCCTAAACTCTTCATGCGCGGTGCGGGGCGTCGCTCTGATGGAGAACATGATTGATTTTCCCACTTACCGGTCACAAGTTTAAATTGAAGATGGTTAGCGCAGGCCCCTTAGAAAAGAGCGTGTGGCTATGTATTTCTATTATATCCGATGGAAAACTATGCGAAATTCTGGCGAAATATTCGATTACCACACAGAAGCGGGGTAATACAACATGAGGATATTGATCATTGGCGCCAGCAAAGGCATTGGTCTTGAAACCACACGTCAAGCGCTTGCCGCAGGATATGACGTGCGCGCTTTGGCACGATCCGCAACATCAATAAACCAGTCTGATGCGAAATTGGAAAAGGTGCAGGGTAACGCCTTGAATCAGCAAGATGTAGAGGCTGCACTTACCGGAATTGATGTGGTCATCGTAACGCTCGGCGTCGGTTTGGGCGATTTGTTCAAGCCCGTGCATCTGTTCTCTGAGGCGACGCGTGTTCTGATCGCGGCCATGAAAGACAAGAGCGTCAACCGCCTGATTTGCATCACGGGCTTTGGAGCCGGGGATAGCCAAGCAAGTATTGCCCCGTTGCAAAGAATTCCGTTCAAGATTGTGTTTGGTCGCGCCTATGACGACAAGAGCCGTCAGGAGAAGCTCATCAAGCAAAGCGGCCTAGATTGGACGATTGCGCGGCCTGGCGTGCTTTTGAATGGTGCGCGAACAGGGAGATACAAGGTGCTTCGCGAACCAGCTGAATGGCGAAACGGGGTCATCGCGCGCGCGAATGTCGCGGATTTCCTCGTCAAGCAAATCGAGGATCGCAGCTTCATCGGCGCATCGCCAGTACTGGTCAACTGATCAGGGTCGTTCGACGGCGGTCAGGCAAGCAAGTCATGCGCCAGCTCCAGCGCATCTATCAACACGTCAACCTCGGCACTTGTGTTGTACACAGCGAACGAGGCGCGGCAGGTGGCATTCAACCCCAAGTGCGCCATCAGCGGCCCGGCGCAGTGCTGGCCTGCACGCACAGCGACTCCCTTCTTGTCGAGGATGGTCGATATGTCATGCGGATGCGCCGCGCCCTGCATCGAGAAAGAGAAAATTGGGGCTTTGTCGGGCGTGGTGCCTTGCACCGTGATCCAATTCAAACCGTCAAGCCGCGTACGGGCATAGTCGCGCAGCCGGTTCTCATGCGCGGCGATGTTGGCCATCCCGAGTTCCATCATGTACTCCAATGCCACGCCCAGACCGATGGTCTGCACGATGCCAGGTGTGCCAGCTTCGAATTTCATCGGTGCATCGTTGTAGGTGACGTGATCGCGCATAACCTCGCGGATCATGTCGCCACCACCCATGAAGGGCCGCATCTCGGCCATCCGGTCCCGGCGGACATAGATCGCGCCTGACCCCGAAGGGCCGTACAATTTGTGGCCAGTCACCGCGTAAAAATCGCAGCCGATTTCCTGGACTTTGATCGGCAGGTGGACAGCCGCCTGGCTGCCATCAATCAGAACCGGCACGCCGCGCGACCGTGCTCCCGCACAAATCGCCGCCACGTCTACGACGGTGCCCAGAACATTGGAGCAGTGCGTGACGGCGATCAGCCTGGTACGCGGCGTGATCGCCTCCAGCACCTTTACCGGGTCCAGCGCGCCCGTGCTGTCCACATCGACCCATTTGATCACCACGCCGTGACGTTCGCGCAGGAAATGCCACGGCACGATATTGGCGTGGTGTTCCATGATACTGAGGATGATCTCATCGCCTGCCTGCATGCGGGGCATTGCCCAGCCATAGGCGACCATGTTGATGCCTTCGGTCGCACCCGAGTTGAAGACGATCTCATCCTCGCTGGCCGCGCCCAGAAAGCGCGCAACAATGCCGCGCACGCGTTCGTAATTGTCGGTCGCCAGATTGGAAAGGTAATGCAGACCGCGATGCACATTGGCGTATTCCTGCGAATAGGCGGTTGAGATGGCATCAATAACGACCTGCGGCTTCTGGGCCGAAGCGCCGTTGTCTAGATAGACCAATGGCTTGCCATTGACCTGCCGCGACAGAATCGGAAAGTCCCGGCGGATCATTTCCACATCAAGCATTGCTGCAATTCCTTTGAATTTCTGTGACCAGCGACTCCGCCTTGATCGCTGGGGTCGCCCGATCGCATTCAGACAGCCCCACCTGCGCACTCAGCTCAGGAATGTGCGCCTTTGGCGATCTGGTTGGCGAAGTGATGGTTGGTGTCGCGGTGATGTGCCTCATCTGCGCGCACGACGATCACCACATCGCGCAGCCGCGCAGTTGACGGCAAGTTCCAGTACTTTAGAGCAATCTGCGGTGCCGGTACGTTTTCAACCCGACCGGAGTCGATCTCTTCGAGGTAATGGGTGTAACTGATCACCGCCTCTTCCTCGAGGTAACCGACCACCCGATGAGCCGTCTTGGGGGCCAGCAGGTACAGGAAGAAATACAGGTTATAGAACACGGCCTGCGCCACCATGATGAGCGTCCGCTCCAGCCGACTTGGCTGCGCAATCTGGATGAACGTCATCAGGTGCATGCGCTCGTTGTCCGCCTCTTCGATCAATTCCTTGATCCAGCCCTGATCGTCGCGAATGTGCCGGATCGCGCGAAGGTGCTGCAGCAGGCCGCCAACCATCCCCGGAACTGCGGCGACGGTTTCAAGCACCACGGCGCGGTGCCCATAGCGTTTTGCGAAGAACCGATCCGCGAAAACCCGCATCGTCTTGACCACACCGAGTGCAATTCGATCATTCATGCCGACCGGCGCGTGGTGGATGTTCAGGGTGTCAGGTGTGAAGTCGTGACTGTGTTTCATGGCGCTTCATTTCATTTCTGCGTAACAATAATATAGGCGGTATCACCTCGGTTTCATCTTCAAAGGATGTGGCAAAACAGCCCTTGGTTCGGTGTGGCGATCGAACACGACGGCTTTCGCCATCTCTGATATCGGGTGCGCCGTGCTTGCCGCATGGCAGCGGGCTTCTATAGCTTGGTGATGTCCAAGCGAACGTCACCATCTGACGCAGGAAAGATAACGGTTGCCGCCGATCTAGAAGAGCTTGTGCAGGACAAGCGGGAGGGTTGGCGCGCGTCCGGTGCGAAGGCCCGTAGACGCCAGAGGCGCTACAAAGCCCTGCTGACACAGCAGCTTCTGAAGCTGGGCCTAACCGCTGCGGGCGAGGCAGCACTGGATGATGACGCGTAAGTATGATTTCCGTGCGGGTGACGCGGCCTTGCCCGGCCGTTCCTGCACCCCGAACAGAAAACGAAGGCTTGGCCTTGCCATCACAGAGTTACGTCGAACTGAAAGACCTGCAGATCGCTGTGCGGATCGGGACTTACGGTCCGGATGATGTAGTACCAGATGCACATCTGCTGGATCTTACCCTGACGATTGCGCCGCATCTGGTGATGGTTCCGCGGGATGAGATGGCGCTTGTGTTCGACTATGATCCGTTGATCCGGCACATCGACACGCTGGCGCGTGCCCACCACTATGAGACTCAAGAGCGGCTGGTAACTTGCATCGTCGAAGCCTGCGCCGGGTATCCCCTGATCGAGGCGTTGGACATCTGCCTGCGCAAGCGACCGGTTCTGTCCGGGACCGGCACGCTTGGGGTGCGCTTGATCGTTGATGGCGAAGCGATGGCCGCGCTGCGCAACGCCATAGCCTGAAGCGTGCAGTCGCTGTGAAAGCCGCGGTTTCAAGCGTTGCGAATCTCAGGGTGCAAGCCACATCCCCGCCCAATCATCGTCGCGATCAAACCGGGCGCGGCGATGGTTCGGGCCAAGATGCAAGGCGTCTACAGTTGCCACCGCGAGCCGCAAGAGGACAAAGGACGCCGGGTCGGCGGCTTTCGTGTAATCCAGCGCCTGTGCGATGGGCTGGCCGGGTGCCGGAGTGCTGCCGTAAGACAATCGCGAACCTGCGGGCACGCTCGCCCAGATCGCCGCCACGTCCGGACCGGTCAGAAGTGTGACGTGAGCCTCCAGCCGCAGTTGCAGATGGGCCGAGGCGTCCCACACATGCAACGCTGCCCATGGTGTGACGCCCAAATCTCCGACCTTGGCTGACCGCAGATCGGTATGAATATCCAGCGTGCCCGCCGCTTTGTCGGCCGCGCGCAGGACAACCGTTCTGGCCTGCGGCCTGCCTTCCGGGCTGACAGTTGCCAGTGTCGGGTGTCGGGCCGGGGCATGCCGGTCGTGAACACCGCGGGTAAGGCGCCGCCAGACCTCGGCATACAGTTGCGACAGATCGCAGGCCCAGGGATGGGGGTCAGCCTTCATTTGTAAACCTCGCGCCGGTCGGAAAAGGCGCGCACACGTCTGCGCCAGGTGCGATAGCTGCCGGATTTCAGGTTTTGTCGCATCAGTGCCTTTACCTCGTCTGGCCCCAGCCCGCGCAAAGTGCGGATCTGATCGAAGCTGGCATGATCGCTAAGCGCCATCTCGATGATTTCACCAAGTGTCGCAGGGTCGAGGATTTTGCTTTTCATAGGCCTGGAGGTGTCTTTGCCGCATCAAGAAGTCAAGCACCCGTGCTATCGAGGCCGTTCATGCAGCATGAGGCATCGGCCTTGTTGCGCGGCCGAGTGGCGCTGTGCAGTTTTGTCACCGTTGAACACCTGCTTGAGGGACAGTTGGATTTCACAGCCATGAAGCCATATCTCGATTGCGGTCGTAAGCTCGTGTTCCGTTTTTAGGGTGGACGGCATGCGACGCGAAGTGGATTTGGTTCTGCTAACAATACCCGATCGGCCTAAGCCCATCCCATCACCGGAAGACAAGATGCAGCGCAGTTTCGATTTGCCGCCACCGATCCACCTCACACCCGTCGAGCAGTATCTGCATCTGACCCGCACGGTCATGCCCGCACTCGCGCAAACCAGCAAACGGCAATGGCCGGTTCGAAACGATCACTGCTTTCAGCGGATCGTACTCGACACAATTTGCAGCGGGGTGTGGTATGACCACATCGCCCGCCCGGCGTACAAGCACCTCAGCCAAGCGCAGGCCGCGGAGGCAGTGCAGCTTTGCGATCAGATAATCGCGGAAAGGACCGACCTGAACGTGCTAAACCAGCAGTCGCTGGCATGGCGGGGCAAAGGCAGGACGGCGGGTGGCTCCTGAAACATGACGCTGCGACTTGCGTCGACAAGCACTTGTTCGGCTGCTTCATCCTTCCTGTTCGCGAGGATTGCCGATCTTGCGGCAGGCAGCAAAAGTCTTTCCGCCGCCCGACAGATCCACCAGTTGCATTGATCCAATGCAGCGCTACCTTTCAATCGAGGAAGGGCGCTTTGTAAAGTTTGAGCCCGGCTTCGTGTCTTCACACTCGGACCATTGCATGCGCGGCTCTCATCGATTGTGAGCCCGTCGACAGTTGTCTTTTTGCATTTTCTTCAAAATAGGAAGCCATTCTAATGTCAAACACCCTTCACGACATCGTAGACACCGCCGTCGCCGCAGGCACGTTCAAAACTTTGGTTGCGGCTGTGACCGCTGCTGACCTTGGTGCCACACTGAAAGGCGAAGGCCCCTTCACTGTCTTCGCGCCCAACGACGATGCTTTCGCCAAACTGCCAGCCGGTACGGTCGAAGAACTGGTCAAGCCTGAGAATAAAACCAAGCTGACCGCGATCCTGACCTACCACGTGATGGCAGGCAAAGTCATGGCGGCGGATATCGCAGGCAAAAAGCTCGAGCCCGCCACCGTCAATGGTCAGGCACTCCACGTCGACGCTACCACGGGCGTGACCGTCAACGGTGCCACAGTCGTTGCGGCAGACATCGACTGTACCAACGGCGTGATCCACGTCATCGATGCCGTACTGATGCCAACCGAGTGATTGCACGAAAAACAAGTTGATCATTGCCCGGCGCTCGCGCCGGGCATCTTTCGTCGCAGTGTCAGACCGACTGTCGGTAAATCAATTTCATAACCTTCTGAAAACAAGCCCCGCTTTGAAAAAGAGTGAATGTCTGGAACATTACGCATAACGTTATTGCGGTTCAGCCTATGTGTTTCCCACTCAAAACAAACCGACCATTAGTCAGGCATAGTGCGCAAACGTGGGCGTGTCCTCCATCAAACCGGGTTCTGTGCGCCAGCAAAGAACATCAAACGTCCGTCGCCATCATAAATCGGACGGATGCGCAGCCGGTTAAGAAATTCCGATCCATCTTTGCGGTAATGCAGGATATCGATGGTGAACCGCGTCTCCGCCTTCAGGCCTTGCCGGATCGCTTCGATGGCGTGGGGATTGGTATCTGCGCCCTGTAGGAAACGACAGTTTCGCCCAAGGGCTTCATCAGGTCTATAACCCGTCTGTTCCTCGAACTCGTCGCTCACGAAGATCATCGGGTTGTCCGGAAGAGATGGGTCAGAAAAAACCACGCTCATTTCCACCTCGTCTCCCTCCAAGAGGGACCTTAGGAAGGTCTCATCAAGATCTTGTTTGGACACGGAATACTTCTCCTCGTGGGGTAAGACTGCGGTAAACTAGCCTTCCTCGGCCTCCGCAATGTTGGTGGTTTGCAGTATAGCTTAGTGCATGACAGATTGAGGCGCCACGGTCATCGCTGGATGCCACGTCCTCCTTCGGCTGGAAAGTTGCCTAAGCCGGTGAGCGTTCGCACAGAAGAACCTTTTTCGAGGCACTCCGTAAGTCGCCGACTGTCGCGGTAGGAAGAGGAATTCGAAGTAGTATGAAGGACTTCGCGCCCTGTTGCTTCCACAGTGCTTCCACGGGTTTTGCAAATGCAAACGCCGCCCCGAAGGGCGGCTCTTAAGCGTTTGTTATCGCAATTATTTTTGGTTGCGGGGGCAGGATTTGAACCTGCGGCCTTCAGGTTATGAGCCTGACGAGCTACCGGGCTGCTCCACCCCGCGTCTGTTCCCGAGGGCTTTGTGCTGCGATCG
>NZ_JAANHS010000020.1 GCF_011174775.1 Rhodobacter calidifons | reverse complement strand
GCCTCGGCCTCGGGCGCAGCGGCGGCCGTCTCGACCGGAGGCGTGGCCCCGGGCTGCAACGCGGGCGCCTCGGCTGCGGCCCCTTTGGACAGGGCGGCAGGATCGGGGGCGGGTGCGGGTGCGGGGGTAGCTTCGGGTGCGGGGGCGGCAGCGGGGGCGGTTCCAGCCAGGTCTGCCGGGGCGGGACGCGTTGCCTGCCAGCCGAGATAGCCCGCGCCGGCCAGGATCACCCCGCCCAGCAGCAACAGGACAACGCGCGTTCCCCGGTCCAAGGCCCCGAATGAAGACATCCCCAATTCCCCCCGGCGCGGTTTCGCCGCCTTGCGTTTCTTGTGATCAGGAATCTCTATATGACGGGGCAAAGCAACCCCTTTTCAGGTTTCGACATGTCCCTTCGTTCCGTCTGCATCTTCTGCGGCTCGCGTCCCGGTCGAAATCCGGCCCATGCCCTTGCCGCGCGCGCGACCGGAGAGATGCTGGCGCGCAACGGCTGGCGGCTGGTCTTCGGGGCGGGCGATGTCGGGCTGATGGGGGCGGTGGCCGAGGCGGCACAGGCGGCGGGGGCCGACCGGCTGGGGGTGATCCCGGTGCATCTTCTGGGGCGCGAGCGAACCGGGCGCGACCTGTCGCGGCTGGTGGTGACCGAGGACATGCACGAGCGCAAGAAGGTGATGTTCATGAACTCGGACGCGGTGGTGGTGCTGCCGGGCGGTGCGGGGTCGCTGGACGAATTCTTCGAGGTCCTGACCTGGGCGCAGATCGGGCTGCACGGCAAGCCGATCCTGCTGCTGGATGTCGCGGGCTACTGGCAGCCGCTGGTGGGGTTGATCGACCATGTGATCGCGGAAGGCTTTGCCGATGTGTCGCTGAAGCGGCATTTCCGGGTGGTGCCGGATGTGGCCGCGCTGGAGGCCGCGCTGGCCGAGGCGCTGCGATAGCGAAAGGCCCGCAGCTTGCGTTGCGGGCCTTCGACAGATGATTTCCGGGATCCTGGCCGGATCAGAGGCCGGCGGCAACGGCTTCCCAGTTGACCAGCTTGTCCAGGAAGTTCGTCAGGTAGGCCGGGCGCTTGTTGCGGAAGTCGATGTAGTAGGAATGTTCCCACACGTCGCAACCCAGAAGCGCGGTCTGCCCGAAGCACAGGGGGTTCACGCCGTTTTCGGTCTTGGTGACCTTCAGGCTGCCGTCCTTGTCCTTGACCAGCCAGGCCCAGCCCGAGCCGAACTGGGCCGCCCCGGCGGCGGCGAAATCCTCCTTGAACTTCTGCACGGACCCGAAGCTTTCGGTCAGCGCCTTCTCCAGCTCTCCGGGCATCTTCTTGTCCTCGCCCGGGGCCATCCAGGTCCAGAACATGTTGTGGTTCCAGTGCTGCGAGGCGTTGTTGAAGATGCCGTTCTGGGCCACCGCGCCGGCCTGGTAGGTGCCGCGGATGATGTCCTCGAGCGACTTGTTCTCCCATTCGGTGCCGGCGATCAGCTTGTTGCCGTTGTCGACATAGGCCTTGTGGTGCAGGTCGTGGTGATATTCCAGCGTCTCCTTCGACATGCCGAGGGGCGCAAGCGCATCGTGGGCGTAGGGCAGATCGGGAAGGGTGAAGGCCATGGGAAAGCTCCTGTTGGTTGCTTGCCACGAATAAGAGGTCTGGATGCGGGAAGGTCAAGGGCAAGCACCCGGTATAACACCCGGGCGGCGGCCCGGTTCCCCGGACCGCAGGCGGCGGGATCGCTAGAGCTCGCTGCCGGGCTGGGCGGAGTGGGTCAGAAGGCCCATCACATAACTTGCGACCGATCGGAAGCAGACCAGCGTAAAGCCCTGATCCTGCTGCCAGATCGCCGCCGCAACCTGGGCTGCGCGGCTGCGGCGCAACTCGCCCGGTTCCAGCCAGTCGAAATCCACCGGCATCAGCTTGCGCAGCACCTGATCGGCCCTGTCGCCCTCGATCCGGAACACCGCACGCGCGTCCGAGACATCGACGGCGAGATGGTGCTCTCCGGCAAGGGCCTTGGCGATCTTGGCCAGCGCCGCGCCGACCTCGGCATAGGGCAGGATCAGCAGGTATTCGTCCGGGCTCATCCAGCCGCAGGCGCGGTCGCCCTTGATCTCGATCCGGCGCTGAGCGGGCAGCTTGGTGCCGGTCACGGCCTTCACCGCCTTGTCCAGCGATTTCAGGCCCTTGGCGCGCAAGGTGATCATGCCGAGGGGGCCGATCTCGCGGATGGTGGCGAAGCCCTGGAAGCTGGCGCCGTTCAGCGCGCTGACTGGCTCAGACATTCTGCTTCTCCCCATCCTTGTCATAGAAGACCGTATCGCGGACGCGGGCCTTCACCGTGCCGCCGGCGACGGTGTTGAACTCCACCACCTCGCCCATGCGGGCGGGGCCGTGTTTCAGAAGGCCCATGGCGATCCCACGTTTCAGCGTGGGCGAATAGTAGGTGGAGGTCACGCGGCCCTGCGTGTTGCGCTGGCCGTTCGCATTGACCCCTTCGGCGATGACATAGGCACCGTCGGGGATGACCGAGCCGTCCAGCGTCTCGAACCCCACCAGTTTCCAGCGGTCGGGGCTGGCAAGGAAAGTGCGTTCCTGCCCGCGCTTGCCCAGATAGTCGGCCTTCTTCTTCGAGATCGCCCAGTCGAGGCCCAGGTCCTGCGGGATCACCGTGCCGTCGGTTTCGTCGCCTATCATGATGAAGCCCTTCTCGGCCCGCATGATGTGCAGCGCCTCGGTGCCGTAGGGCATCGCGCCCAGGGCCTTGCCTGCCTGAGTGCAGGCCGCCCAGAAGGCCGCGCCGTGGCTGGCGGGGACGGCAATTTCGTAGCTGAGTTCGCCCGAGAAGCTGATCCGGTAGACCCGCGCGGGCAAGCCCGCAAGCGTGCCGTCCGCCCAGTGCATGAAGGGCAGCGCCTCTTTGGAAACGTCCATCCCGCCAAGGACTTGCAGCAGTTTCCTCGCGTTCGGTCCCACCACGGCCACTTGCGCATACTGTTCCGTGACATTGGCGGTATAGACCTGCCAGTCCCACCATTCGCATTGCAGCCAGTCCTCCATCCAGGCGTGGATGCGGTCGGCCCCTCCGCTGGTGGTGTGGCAAAGCCAGGTGTCCTCGTCGATCCGAGCAACGACGCCATCGTCGATCAGGAAGCCCTGCTCGTTGCACATCAGCCCATAGCGGCACTTGCCCACGGGCAGCGTGGACATGACGCCGGTGTAGAGCATGTCGAGGAATTTCCCCGCATCCGGGCCCTTGACGATGATCTTGCCCAGGGTCGAGGCGTCCAGCAGCCCGAGGTTCTGGCGCGTGTTCAGCACCTCGCGGTGGACGGCCTGTTCATGCGTCTCGCCAGGGCGCGGGAAGCAGTAGGGGCGGCGCCAGAGACCGACGGGTTCGAAATAGGCGCCCGCCTTTTCATGCGCCGCGTGCATGGGCGTCTTGCGCAGGGGCTGGAAGATCTCGCCCCGCGCCTCGCCCGCCAGCGCGCCGATGGTGACGGGCGTGTAGGGCGGGCGGAAGGTGGTGGTGCCGACCTGCGGGATCTCTTGACCCAAAGTCTCAGCAAGAACGGATAGACCGTTGATGTTGCTGAGTTTTCCCTGATCCGTCGCCATGCCGAGCGTGGTGTAGCGCTTGGTGTGTTCGACCGAGACATAGCCCTCGCGGGAGGCCAGTTCGACGTCGCTGACCTTCACGTCGTTCTGGTAATCGAGCCACATCTTCGACCGCAACTGGATCGGCGCGCCCTGCGGCATGACCCAGACGGGCGGGATGGCGACGGGGGTGCCGGTGAGGTCGAGGTCTCCGGCCGCCGCGCCCACGCATTCCACCATCGCGGAGCCGTCATGGTTCAGCGGCGGCCGGGCGGGGTCGGGGATGAAGGCCGAGATGGTCTCGTCCCACAGCAGTTTGCCGCCGCAATGGCTGAACAGGTGGACGACGGGGGACCAGCCGCCGGACATGGCGACGGCCTCGCAGGCGATTTCCTCTTGCACCGCCCCTTCCCCGGCCTGGGCGCAGATGGCGACGCCGGTGACGCGTTTGGTGCCCTTGACCCTGGCGATGGCTTTGCCGGTCAGCACGCGGATGCCGGCGGCGCGGGCGGCCTGCGGCAGCGCCCCGTCTGCGGCTTCGCGGGCGTCGAGGATGGCTGGCACGTCGAGGCCCGCCGCCTTCAGCGCAAGGGCGGTCTGGTAGGCGCTGTCGTTGTTGGTGACGATCACGGTGCGGTCACCGGGGGAGACGGCGTAGTTCACCACATAGTCCCGCACCGCCGAGGCGAGCATGACGCCCGGGATGTCGTTTCCGGCAAAGGACAGCGGGCGTTCGATGGCCCCGGTGGCCGAGACGATGCGCCCCGCCCGGATGCGCCAGAGCCGGTGCTTCGGCCGGCCGTCGCCGGGCGTGTGGTCGGCCACCCTTTCGTCGGCCAGCACATAGCCGTGGTCATAGACGCCGAAGCCGCAGGTGCGGGTGCGGATGGTCACGTTGTCGCGGGCGGCGAGGTCGGCTTCCATGGCCGACAGCCAGGTTTCGACCGGCTGGCCGTCGACTTCGGTCTGGTCCACGGGCGCGCGGCCGCCAAGGGTCGGGGACTGTTCCAGCAGGATCACGCGCTGGCCGGCATCGGCGGCGGCCTTCGCGACCTTCAGGCCCGCGACCCCTGCCCCGATCACCAGCACGTCGCAGAAGGCATAGGCCTGCTCATAGCGGTCAGGGTCCGGCTGGGTCGGCGCCTTGCCCAGGCCCGCCGAGCGGCGGATGATCGGCTCGAACACATGTTTCCAGAACGGGCGCGGATGGATGAAGGTCTTGTAGTAGAACCCGGCGGGCAGGAAGCGGCTGACATGGTTGTTCACCACGCCCACGTCGAATTCCAGGGACGGCCAGTGGTTCTGCGAGGTGCATTCGAGGCCGTCGAAAAGTTCCGTGGTGGTGGCGCGCTGGTTCGGTTCCAGCCGCGCGCCGGAGCCGAGGTTCACCAGAGCGTTCGGCTCCTCCGGTCCCGAGGCGACGATGCCGCGCGGGCGGTGATACTTGAAGCTGCGGCCGACCAGCATCTGGTCGTTGGCCAGAAGGGCTGCGGCAAGGGTATCGCCGTGGAAACCGCGCATCCGTTTGCCGTTGAAGGAAAATTCGACGGCGGCGGTCCGGTCGATCAGACGGCCACCCCTGGTGAGGCGCGTGCTCATGGCGTGGTTCCTGCGGCATGAAGGAGCCCCCCCACCCCATCCCTCCCCCACGAGGGGGGGAGGGAGGCGCGGATGGGGGACGTCAGGTCAAGATGGGGGCCGGTGGCGCGGCGGGGCGCGACAGGCCCCTCCCCCCGCGTGGGGGAGGATGGGAGGGGGGGCTGGCCCAAAGCGGCGCGCATGGTCATTCGGGTTTCCAGTCCGGGCGGCGGGCCAGGATCTTCGCGATGATGTCGGCGGGGGGTTCGGAGACCTGCGCGGGGTAGGTTCCGAACACCTCCAGGGTGGCGGTGCAGCGGGCGGCAAGGAACCACTTGCCGCAGCCGTAGGTATGCCGCCAGCGTTCGAAGTGGACGCCCTTGGGGTTCTTGCGGGCGAACATGTAGGCCTCGAACTCCTCGGGACTGGAGCCGGGGCCGAAACGCTTCAGATGCGCCTCGTAGCCGGGCGAAAGCTCGGTTTCCTCGGCTTTGACGCCGCAATAGGGACATTCAAGAATGAGCATCGCAGCGCTCCATCATTGCGGCCTGGCCGCGAGAATTTTCCGAAACTTCTGCCGGTTCCCCAGAGGGACCCTGCCGCGCCTGTCCGTTCATCAGTGCGCCACCCCGGCCGCGACGGATTCGTCGATGAACCGGCCTTCCTTGAAACGCCACATGTTGAACTCGGCGGCCAGCGGCCCCGGTTCGCCCTTGGCCATCAGCTCGGCCATCGCCCAGCCGGAACCGGGGATCGCCTTGAACCCGCCGGTGCCCCAGCCGCAGTTGATGAAGCAGTTGCCGAGGGGGGTCTTGGAGATCAGCGGCGAGCGGTCGCCGGTCATGTCCACGATGCCCCCCCACTGGCGCAGCATCTTCAGGCGGCTGATGATCGGGAAGGTTTCCACCAGCGCCCGCAGGGTTTCCTCGATGTGGTGGAAGGACCCGCGCTGGGTATAGTTGTTGAAGCCGTCGGTGCCGCCGCCGATCACCATCTCGCCCTTGTCGGATTGCGACATGTAGCCGTGAACGGTGTTGGCCATGACCACCACGTCCATGCAGGGCTTGATCGGTTCCGAGACCAGCGCCTGAAGGGCGACGGCCTCGATGGGCAGCCGGAAGCCCGCCATCTCGGCCAGTTGGCCGGAATGGCCGGCGACGACCAGGCCAAGCTTCTTGCAGCCGATGAAGCCCTTGGTGGTGTCAACCCCGGTGACCTGGCCGTTTTCCGACCGGACGCCCTTGACCTCGCAGTTCTGGATGATGTGCATTCCCATCGCCGAACAGGCCCGCGCATAGCCCCAGGCCACCGCGTCATGCCGCCCGGTGCCGCCGCGCGGCTGCCAGAGTGCGCCGAGGACCGGATAGCGCGGTCCGTCGATGTTCAGGATCGGGCACAACTCCTTTACCCGCTGGGGCGTGATGAATTCTGTCGCCACGCCTTGCAGGGCGTTGGCATGGGCCGTGCGCAGATAGCCGCGCACCTCGTGGTGGGTCTGGGCCAGCATCATCACACCGCGGGGGCTGAACATGACGTTGTAGTTCAGCTCCTGGCTGAGCGTCTCGTACAGGCTGCGGGCCTTTTCGTAGATCGCGGCGGAGGAATCCTGAAGATAGTTCGACCGGATGATCGTGGTGTTGCGGCCGGTGTTGCCACCGCCGAGCCAGCCCTTCTCGACCACCGCGACATTGGTGATGCCGAAGTTCTTGCCCAGGTAATAGGCGGTGGCCAGGCCATGGCCCCCTGCCCCGACGATGATGACCTCATAGGCCGGTTTCGGTTCCGGCGAGGCCCAGGCGCGCTCCCATCCCATATGGTAGCGGGCTGCCTCGCGGGCGATGGCAAAGACCGAATAGCGCTTCATCGGGGCCTCTTGTCGGACGGGGGCTGCCAGAGCGGGTCTGGCTGCCATGTCTTGTATGAGATGCGGATTACAGCCACACCCGCAGGCGGCACAATCGGGAAAATTGCGACATGACGCGGATCGGGAACCGGGCCAGGCTGCTGGGGGGAGGCGGAGGACTGCGGCCGAATGCCCCTTTCTTGGGCGGGGCGAAACGACTATGTGGGCCGTGGGGACGGGCAGCAACGGGCAGGGGCGCAGGCTGGCGATGACGGGCTGGATCTTCTGGGCGGTGGCCGTGACCCTGGGCGCGCTGGTCGCTTCGGTGCTGGTGGCGGCGCTGCGCCGGGTGCCGGCAGCGGCGCCGCAGGACGATCTGGGCGCCGATCTGTCCGTCTATCGCGACCAGTTCGCCGAGATCGAGCGCGACCTGGCGCGCGGCACCATCGGCCCGGACGAGGCGGCGCGGCTGCGGGCCGAGGTCGGCAAGCGCCTGCTGGAGGTGGACCGCGCGCGGGCGCGGTCGGCAGCGGCAGCGCGCCCGGCCGGGGCCACGGGTCCGGGCCGGGTTGCTTCAATGCCTGCGGTGGCGGCCGTGATCGTGGCGGTCATCCTGCCGGGCGGGATCGCGGCCTATGCCTGGCTGGGCGCACCGGGTTATCCCGACATGGCGCTGTCTGCGCGGCTGGCCGCGCTGGATGCGGGCCTTGCCAGCCGTCCGGCCCAGGCGGAAGAGCTGGAGCGGATCGGCCGGCCGCGCGACGCGGCCGCCGATCAGGCGCTTGTGGTCGAGCTGGCCGGTGTCACCGACGCCGACACGCTGCGCGCGCGGTTCCGCACGGCCTTCGAATCGGGCGACTTTCACGCCGCGGTCCGGGTGCAGGAGCGGCTTGTGGCCCTGCGGGGCAGCGCCGCGGACACCAGCGATCACGCCAACCTTGCCCTGGCGCTGGTGGCCGAGGCCGGCGGCTATGTCTCGCCCGAGGCCGAGGCCGCGCTGCGCGCCAGCCTTCGGGCCGACATGACGAACGAACTCGCCCGCTATCTGGTGGGCGAGATGTTCGTGCAGGGCGGCCGCTTTGACCAGGCCTTCCGCTTCTGGCGGCCGCTGGCCGAGAACGGCAATCCTTCCGCACCCTGGACGGCATCCATCCGCGAGCGCATCGGTCAGGTGGCGGAACTGGCGGGGGTGCGCTATGCGGCGCCCCAGGCCCCGGGACCGACGGCGAGCGACATCGCTGCGGCGGGCGGGATGTCTCCCGAGGACGGGCAGGCGATGATCGAGGGCATGGTGGCGCAGCTGTCCGACCGACTGGCGACCGAGGGCGGCACGGTCGAGGAATGGAACCGGCTGATCCGGTCGCTGGCGGTGCTGGAGCGGCTGGCGGAAGCGCAGACGATCTATGACGAGGCGAAGGCGCAGTTTGCGGGCCGCCCGGCGGAACTGTCCTTCCTGCGCCTGGCGGCGGTGGAAAGCGGGCTGAACCCGTGATCTGCGCATCGGTCGAGGAGTTTGTCGCCGCCCTGCCCCCGATGCGGGCGATTGCGGGGCTCGACCTTGGCGACAAGACCATCGGCGTCGCGCTGTCCGATCTGCGGCGGCAGGTGGCGACGCCCGTCGAAGTGATCCGGCGCGAGAAATTCACGCTGGACGCGGGCCGTCTGCTGGCGCTTCTGGAGGCGCGGGGCGCGGCGGGAATCGTGCTCGGGCTACCCTTGAACATGGACGGGTCCATCGGCCCCCGGGTGCAGGCGACCCAGGCCTTTGCGCGCAATCTGGAGAAGCTGACCGCCCTGCCGATCTGCTATTGGGACGAGCGTCTGTCTACCGTTGCGGCAGAAAGGGCACTTCTGGAGGCGGATACGTCGCGGAAGCGTCGGAAAGAGGTGATCGATCAGGTCGCGGCGGGCTATATCCTGCAAGGCGCGCTGGACCGGATGGCGCATATGGGGCGGGGTGAGCAGGCTTGAAGGACGATGTCTGGAAGCGCGACGAGATCGCCAGCCCCTGCGTGAAGCTCTGCGTGGTGCATCCCGAGGAACGCATCTGCGTCGGCTGCTATCGCACCATCGACGAGATCAGCCAGTGGTCGAAGCTGAGCCACGAGGAGCGGGCCGCGGTGATGGCCGAACTGCCCGCCCGCGCGCCGCGATTGCAGAAGCGCCGCGGCGGCCGGCTGGCCCGGCTGGAGCGCTGATCATATCGAGTGCCTGACGGCACGTTCCCCTTGGGTCGCCTGCGCGGGCTTGGGCCCGCTTGGCTCCGGTTGGGGGCATTCTGCCCCCAAACCCCCTGAGAGTATTTGGGACATGGGCAAATCAGGGGTTGTCGAGCCAGGCTTCTGCCGTTGCCAGAAGCGGGCGGAAGTAGGCGATCATCCGGCCTTCGGCGGGGGCGCGGTCGTCCGGTTTCCACGGTGCCACGCCGTGCAGCGTGAGGCGGTGGAGGAGCGTGGCTTCGCCGGGTTTCGCGTGCAGCTCGATCCGGCGACAGGTGGCGAAGATGTCCTTGCGGGCGGCCTGATAGGCTTCGGTGATGTCGATGTCGCCCCAGGTTTCGGGCGGGTGGGGGTTCAGGGCCTTGCGCAGGGCTGCGCGGAGGATGTCGTGGCTGCCTTCCCACACTGTCAGCGGCGCGGCGGCGGTGTCGTTCAGCGGCAGGCCGAGGATCCAGGCGTGGGGTTCCTTGACCATGCGCCGCTTGTCCGGGCCGATGGGCAGAAGGCCGTCGAGATGCGCGGCGTCGCGGTCGCGGCGGAAGGCGAAGGCGGCCGGGGTTTCCTCGGGCGACGGTTGCGGGTAGCCGGGGCGGATCACGGACAGCTGGGCGCGGTGCAGGGGTTCGGGCGCAAGCGGCAGGGCCTGCCAGGGGAAGGCGGTGCCGTCGATGGACCCGTCCGGCGCATTGGGCAGGGCATCGACGCCGACGAACCAGGTGCCACCGCAGCGCCAGGGCTCGGTCGTGGCGGCCAGGACGTCCAGTGCGGCGCTGCGGGCCGCTGCGGCCCAGGCGGCGATGGCCGGGTGGGGGCCGATCCGCTGCCAGCCCGGCCCTACCATCCCATGACCTTGCGCAGCATGTTCAGCGCGACCAGCGTCAGGAACACCGCGAAGGCGCGTTTCAGCGGCCTGGGGTTCATCGCATGGGCAAGGCGCACGCCCAGGGGCGTCGTCAGAAGCGTGGTGCCGATGACGACCAGGAAGGCGGGGAGGTTGACGGCTCCGATCGTCCAAGGGGGTGCCTCGGCGACGGGGAGGAGCAGGAAACCAAGGACCGAAGGCACCGCGATCAGCACGCCGAAGCCCGAAGCGGTGGCCACCGCGCGGTGGATCGGCATGGCGTAAAGCGTCATCAGGGGCACGCCGAAGGTGCCGCCGCCGATCCCCATCATCGCCGAGAAGAAGCCCACCGCCCCGGCCAGCGCGCTGCGCACAGGCTCGGCCGGCATCGCCGCGCCAAGCCGCCAGTGGTCGCGGCCGAAGGCCATCCACAGCCCGGCAAGCCCCGCGAGTGCGCCGAACACCGCTTGCAGGGTCAGGGACGAGACCTTGCCGGCGACAAAGGTGCCGATGGCGGCCGAGATCACCAGCGCCGGGCCCCAGGTCTTCAGCACCTGCCAGTCCACCGCGCCTTTCCGGTTGTGCGAGGAGACCGAGCGCAGCGAGGTGATGACGATGGTGGCCATCGAGGTTGCGACGCAGATCTGCATCAGCTGACTGCCGCCATAGCCGAGGTGGCCGAAGGCGTAGAAGAAGGCCGGGACCAGCACGATCCCGCCGCCCACGCCCAGAAGCCCGCCGATCACTCCGGCAAAGGCGCCGATCACCACCAGCGCGGCGATCATCGGAAAAAGCAGCGAAAGGTCGGGCATGTGTCACCTTGGAATGTGCCCCCGAGGCATAGCCCGGAGCCGCAGGGGCCGCCAGAGGCGATGCGACCGGAACCGGCCCCGGCATGGCACGACCTGCCGGAGGGGTCATGATTTCCGATCTGGCGACAGAAGATACCAGGTGGTATGCAGCCCGCCTGCCCAAGGAGAATCCCCATGTCCCGCCCCGTTTCCCTGACCCTGATGTCGGTCATCCTTGGCCTGGTGGCGGCGGTCGGGCCCTTTGCCATCGACATGTATCTGCCTGCGATGCCTGAGATCGGCCGCGATCTGGGCGTGGACCAGCAGGCGGTGCAATGGACCATCGTCGGCTATTTCGTGACCTTTGGCCTCGCGCAGCTGGCCTATGGGCCCTGGGCCGATCAGGCCGGGCGGAAGCCGCCGCTCTACGCCGGGCTGGCGCTGTTCATCACCGGCACGGTGATCTGCGCGCTGGCGCCCTCGATCGGCTGGCTGATCGCCGGGCGGATGGTGCAGGGGCTGGGCGGGGCGGCGAACATGATGGTGCTGCGCGCGGTGATCCGCGACCTCGCGACCGGGCCGCAAGCGACGCGGATGATGTCCACGATCATGATCGTGATCGCCGTCTCGCCCTTGCTCGCGCCCCTGTCGGGCGCGGGCCTGCTGGCGCTGGGGGACTGGCGGCTGATCTTCCTGGCGCTGCTGGCGGCGGCGGTTGCGAGCTTCTTCCTGATCCATTTCGCCCTGCCCGAGACGCTGACCGACGCCAACCGGCAGCGGTTCGACCTGTCCGGCACGCTGGCAGGGACGCGGGTGCTGCTGGCCGACCGGGAGTTCATGGTGATGACCTTCCTTGCGGGCTTTGCCTTCGCCAGCTTCTTCGTCTTCATCGCCAGCGCCGCCTTCGTCTATCGCGACCAGTTCGGGCTGACGCCCACGCAATTCTCCTTCGCCTTCGCGGTCAATGCGATCGGCTTCTTCGCGGCCTCGCAATTCGCCTCGCCCCTGTCGCGGCGGCTGGGGACGTTGCGGATGATCGCCGGTGCGACGGTGGGCTTTGCGCTGGCGACCTTTGCGGGTTTCGGCCTGGCGCTTGCCGGGCTGGCAAGCCTGCCGGTGACGATGAGCACGCTGTTCATAGGCAACATCTTCCTGGGCGTGATCCTGCCCACGGCGCAGGTGCAGGCGCTGGAAGAGCACGGCGAGATCGCGGGCCTTGCCTCGTCGCTGGGCGGCACGATGCAGATGGTCGCGGCGGGGGTGCTGGTGGCGGCAGCCGGGCCGTTCCTTGACGGGACGGTCACGCCGATGCTGGCGGCCATCGCGGCCTGCGGGCTGATCGCGCTGGTCCTGTCGCGGATGATCCCGCGTCAGGCGGCCCTGGCCTGAACCTCGGCAAGCGCCGCCTCCAGAACCTCGAGCCCTGCCCCCTCGCGGGAGGCTTGCTCTGACAGCACGCGCCGCCAGCCGCGCGCGCCGGGGCGGCCGGTGAACAGGCCCAGCATGTGCCGGGTGATCTGGTGCAGCCTGCCCCCCGCAGCAAGGTGGTCGGCGATATAGGGCCGCATGGCATTGGCGACATCCACCGGATCGGGCGCGAAATCCTCGTCCCAGAGCGCATCGGCCCCGATCAGCACCGAGGCCGGGTCGTGATAGGCGGCGCGTCCGATCATGACCCCGTCGAGGCCCGCGTCCAGAAAGGCCCTCGCCTGGGCAAGGCTGGTGATCCCGCCGTTGATGCAGATGGTGAGGTCCGGGAAGCGCGCCTTCATCCGCAGCACCAGGTCATGGTCCAGGGGCGGGATCTCGCGGTTTTCCTTCGGAGAAAGGCCCTGAAGCCAGGCCTTGCGGGCGTGGATGATGATGTGGCGGACCCCTGCCCCGGCGATGGTCTCGATGAACCGCGGCAGGACGGTTTCGGGGTCCTGGTCGTCCACGCCGATCCGGCATTTGACCGTGACCGGGCTGTCGGTTTCGCCCTGCATCGCGCGAACGCAGTCGGCGACCAGCTGTGGCCGTTCCATCAGCACCGCGCCGAAGCAGCCCGACTGCACCCGGTCCGAGGGGCAGCCGCAGTTGAGGTTGATCTCGTCATAGGCCCAGGCATTGGCGATGCGGGTCGCCTCGGCCAGTTCGCGCGGGTCGGAGCCGCCGAGTTGCAGGGCGACAGGATGTTCGACGGGGGAATAGTCCAGCAGCCGGGGCTTGGGCCCGTGGACGATGGCGGGGGCGGTGACCATTTCGGTGTAAAGCATCGCCCGGCGGGTCATCTGCCGGTGAAAGACCCGGCAGTGCCGGTCAGTCCAGTCCATCATCGGGGCGACGGACAGGCGATGTGATTGATTGTGTGTCATTTTTTCTTGTATCTTGAATCCGTTGGCACAGTTTGTGTCCACGTCAGACTACGCCCTGATAGCCCCCGATTTCCCCTGTTTCGACGACTAACTGCACACATAGCGCACACGAAAATGGACTCGATCACCAAGCTTCCCTCCGGTGCTTACCGGGTCCAGGTCAGCCGGAAGGGCCGCTGCGCAGGCGAGACGCCCCTCGCACCGTGACGACGCCCGGATATGGGCGCGCCAAGCCGAGACCCTGGTCGATCAGGGGCTGCCGCCCAACCGATCGTCCGTGGCCCGCCTGCACGCTTTCGGTGACCTGGTTGACCTTCATATAGCCGATATGCGCGCCGCAGGGAAACCACCCCGTCGGAGCAAGGCGGCGACACTTGCGACGCTGAAGCGCGACCCCGGAAATGGGAGGATCGGGCATTGCGATCGGGACAAGCTCATCGGATATGGCCGCAAGCGCGCGGACCGGGGCGCAGGACCCGTGACGCCTGGCATCGACATCGGCGTCATCAAGATGATCCTGACCCATGCCGCTGCTCTCCATGGACTGGAGATTCGCGTTCCGGGTGTCGGTAATCCTTCCCGGTTTAACGGGGCGCGACTGTAGACCTCACGCGGGTATTTTCAGCTTCATGGCGGGTGCCACCCCGCCGATGCCCGTGTCGGGGCTTTCGTTGTCTTGGGTCCAGAGCCATTCGGTGGCGATCTGCTGCACCTCCTGAATGGTTTCAAGGATGCAGAGGGCCAGCCGTTCATGCCGGACCGTCCGGTTGCAGCGTTCGACACAGGCGTTCTGCCGGGGCTTGCCGGGCTGGAGGCAGGTCAGGGCGGCGCCTTGCTTCTCGGCCCAGGTCATCAGCATGGAACTGACGTATCGGGAGCCGTTGTCGACCCTGATCGCCAAAGGCTTGCCGCGCCATCCGATGATCTGGTTCAGCGAGCGGACGAACCGTTCGGCGGGCAGGGAGAAATCGACCTCGGTGCCCAGCCCCTCGCGGGTGAAGTCGTCCGGCACGTTCAACTTGCATCCCCTTGACCTTGGGGAGGAATACCCTGCCGGTCCGGTTGCGGCTGGATTTTTCCGTGTTTTCGAGGGTTATGCGGTAGGGGCTGAGCACGGGCCTCGGTGCAAGTTGCTACGAACGCGGTCTTGTGGGGCCGGTGCTCTCTGGGCCTGTTGCCCATGCGATCAAGCTGCGTTCTCGGCTAGATGGTGATTACAGTCACGAAAACAGTGGCGCGAAGTGAACACTCCGATATCGGTGTCACGGTCCGGGGATCGGACCATGCCGGGCGATCTGTCCCCCGGACAGCCTCGCGTCACCTTCCGACGAATTCGAACGAATAACCCCGTCCGGTCGCCTCCGGAGGAGGCGCGGGGACCCTGGTTGATGCCGCAGGCCTGCGGCTCAGAGGCCCCGATCAAGGCCGCAGCATGGGGAAGGCCCGGACGCGACCGGCGTCGCAGGACATTCCATGACGCCGGCATGACCGAGCCGGGCCGGACGACAAGACCGCTCGCCCTGCCCTTGCCGGGTGCGCGCAGGGATGGCCGGTGCTGCCCAAGCCTTGCGGTCGGTTGCCGGTTCCGGCCGGCGAAAGGCCAGGGACGCCGCCGAAGAGGCGAAAGCGCCTGGCCTGGCTGCTTGAGTTTGGCCGACGAGGCACATACACCTTGGAGACCAAGGAAGGACCGCCCCATGCGCATTCATCAGGATCTGGCCGACACGATCGGGAACACACCGCTTCTCAAGCTGCGAAAGGCTTCGGAGATGACGGGGTGCACGATCCTGGGCAAGGCCGAGTTCATGAACCCCGGTCAGTCGGTCAAGGACCGCGCGGCGCTGTACATCATCAGGGATGCCATCGCGAAGCGCCTTCTGAAACCCGGCGGGACCATTGTCGAGGGCACGGCGGGCAATACCGGGATCGGGCTGGCGCTGGTCGGCGCCTCGATGGGGTTCCGCACGGTGATCGTGATCCCGGAAACGCAGAGCCAGGAAAAGAAGGACATGCTGCGGCTGGCGGGGGCCGAGCTGGTGCAGGTTCCGGCCGCGCCCTACCGCAACCCGAACAACTATGTCCGCTATTCGGGCCGTCTGGCCGAGGCCCTGGCCAAGACCGAACCCAACGGCGCGATCTGGGCCAACCAGTTCGACAATGTGGCCAACCGCCAGGCGCATATCGAGACCACGGGTCCCGAGATCTGGGAACAGACCGGCGGCAGGGTGGACGGCTTCATCTGCGCCGTGGGCTCGGGCGGGACGCTGGCGGGTGTGGCCGCCGCCCTGCAACCGAAAGGCGTGAAGATCGGGCTCGCCGATCCCGAAGGCGCTGCGCTGCACAGCTACTACACCACGGGCAAGCTGGAGGCTCCGGGCTCGTCGATCACCGAGGGCATCGGCCAGGGGCGGATCACCGCGAACCTTGAAGGCTTCACGCCCGATTTCAGCTATCGCATCCCCGATGCCGAGGCCTTGCCGATCATCTTCGATCTGCTGACCGAAGAGGGTCTGTGCATGGGCGGCTCGACCGGCATCAACATCGCCGGAGCGATCCGCATGGCGCGCGAGATGGGGCCGGGCAAGACCATCGTCACCATCCTGTGCGATTACGGCAGCCGGTATCAGTCGAAGATCTACAACCCGACCTTCCTGCGCGAAAAGGGCCTGCCGGTTCCCGCCTGGCTTGACCAGGCGGGTCGGGCGCTTCCGACGGTTTACGAAGACGCATGAGGCGGCCCCTTCTCTGGCTGGGTCTGGCGCTTGGCCTTGCGCTGACGGCGGCGCCGGTTCCGGCGCAGGACCAGGCAAGGACGGCTGCCGCAGGGTCGGAGGTCGAGATCGAGGCGCCTGCCGCCGACAGCCCGGAGCTGGACTATGCGCTCTGGGAGCGGATCGCCGAACGCGCAGAGGCCGAGATCGAGGACCGAAACACCCCGTCCGAACGGCTGGAAGACATCCGCACGCGGCTGGCCAAGTGGCGGGCGGCGCTTCTGGCGGCGCAAAGCGCGAATTCCGCGCGGATCGCCACCCTGCGCCAGCAGATTGAGGCCCTGGGGCCGGCTCCGGCGGACGGCGCGGTTGAGGCCGAAGAGATCTCGGCCCGCCGCCAGGAACTGACAAACCAGCTGGTCAAGGTCCAGGCCCCCGGCATCGCCGCCGAAGAAGCCTATCGCCGTGCCGACGGTCTGATCGACGAGATCGACCGCACCCTGCGCGAAAGGCAGGCCGACCAGCTTCTGCAACTGTGGCCATCGCCGCTTAATCCCGGCAACTGGCCCGAGGCCGCCATCGGCCTCGCCGACACCGTGCAACGCCTCTGGGACGAGATCCTGGAAGCCTGGCAGACGCCGGCCGCGCGGCAGACACTGTTCGACAACCTGCCGCTGATCCTGGTCCTGGTCGTCGTTGCCGCAGCACTGGTGATCTATGTGCGGCGTTGGATCGAGGCCTTTGCCGAGCGTCTGCAAGTCGGCGCCTCGGTCCGCGGACGGCATTTCCTGGCGCTGATCGCCTCGCTGGGCGGGATCCTGCTGCCGACCCTCGGGGTCGCGGCACTGTCCCGGGCCATGCTGGTCAGCGGCATGCTGGGCGAGATCGGCACCCTGATCGCCATGGTCCTGCCCGTGGCGGGTCTGCTGGTCTTTGTCTTCGCCTGGATCGGCGCTCGGGTCTTCCCCAGAGTGCAGGACGACGATCCGGTCCTGCCGCTGCCGCCGGAGCGGCGGGCCGAGGGGCGCTTGCTGTCGGTTCTGATGGGTCTGGTGCTTGCCGCCAATCTGCTGCGCGGCGCGGCGATGGATGCGCAGGCCTATTCGGACGCGACCACGGCGGTCATGACCTTCCCGATCCTGCTGACCGGAGGTCTGGTGCTGATCCGTCTGGGCCGCACCCTGCGCGGCATCGCCGAGACGGACGCCCGCAACGCCAGTTACGGACTTCGCCTGATCCAGCTTCTGGCGAAGGGCCTGACGGTGGTCGGCATCGCCGGACCCGTGCTTGCCGGCCTCGGCTATGTCCAGGCCGCCGAGGCGATGATCTATCCGGCCATGCTGTCCTTTGCGCTGGTCACCATCCTGTTCATCCTGCAACGCCTGATCGGGGACGCCTGGGCGCTGATTTCGCGCTCGGACCAGTCCGCGCGGGACGGCCTGGTGCCGGTCCTGGCGGGCTTTGCTCTGTCGATCGCGGCGCTGCCGCTGCTGGCGCTGATCTGGGGCGCACGCCTGTCCGATCTGACCGAGCTGTGGACGCGGTTCAACGAAGGCTTTCAGATCGGCGGCACCCGGATCTCGCCGTCGAATTTCCTGATCTTCGCGGCGGTCTTCGTCCTCGGATACATGCTGACGCGCCTGTTCCAGGGCGCCCTGCGCACCACCATCCTGCCCAAGACCCGGATGGAGCCCGGCGGCCAGACCGCGCTGGTCGCGGGCGTGGGCTATGTCGGCATCTTCCTCGCAGCGCTGATCGCGATCAACGCCGCGGGGCTGGACCTGTCGGGTCTCGCCATCGTTGCCGGTGCGCTGTCGGTCGGCATCGGTTTCGGCCTTCAGAACATCGTGTCGAACTTCATCTCGGGCATCATCCTTCTGGTCGAGCGCCCGGTCAGCGAGGGCGACTGGATCGAGGTCGGCGGGGTGCAGGGCAAGGTCCGTGCGATCAGCGTGCGCTCGACCCGGATCGAGACCTTCGACCGCAACGACGTGATCGTCCCCAACGCCGACCTGATCACCGGACGGGTGACGAACTGGACCCGCTTCAACCTTTCGGGCCGGCTGATCGTGCCGGTGGGGGTGGCCTACGGGTCGGACACGCGCAAGGTCGAACGCATCCTGCGCGAGATCGCCGAGGCGCAGCCGCTGACGGTGCTGAACCCGCCGCCGCTGGTGGTGCTGACCGGGTTCGGCAACGACGCCATCCAGTTCGAGATCCGCCTGATCCTGCGGGATGTGAATTTTCTTCTGACGGTGCGCAGCGAGATCAACCACCAGATCCTCGAACGCTTCACCGCCGAGGGCATCGAGATCCCCTTCGCGCAGTCCGACGTTTCGCTGCGCAACGTGGACGAAATCGTCGAGGGGCTGCTGCGGCTGCGCGACGGCCAGGCGTCCCCGCCGCGCGGGCGCCGCAAGGCTGTTGCCGTCACCGGGATCGAGAAGGATGACAGCGGATGACGACCGAACTTCTGTTCCGGGACGACGCCTATCTGACCGCTGCCGACTGCCGGATCATCGGGCACACGCCGGAGGGCGGGCTGATCGTGGACCGTTCGGTGTTCTACCCGACCGGCGGCGGCCAGCCGGGCGACAGCGGCGTGCTGGACTGGGGCGGCACGCGCATGCCGATCGCCACCGCGCTGAAGGTCGAAGGCGGCATTGCCCTGATCCCGGCCGAGCCCGCGCCGATGCCCCCGGTCGGGGCCCCGGCGCGTCAGCAGATCGACTGGGGCCGCCGGTATCGGCACATGCGGGTCCACACGGCCCTGCACCTGCTGTCCGTCGTCCTGCCGTTTCCCGTGACCGGCGGTCAGATCGCGGCCGACAGGGGACGTCTCGACTTCGCCATGCCGGAGCCGCCGGGCGCCGTGTCTGCCCTGGAAGAGGCGCTGAACGCCCTGATCCGGCGGGATCTGACGGTCAGCGACGACTGGATCAGCGACGACGCGCTGCTGGCCAACCCTGGACTGGTGAAGACGATGTCGGTCCGGCCACCCCTGGGTCAGGGCCGTGTTCGTCTGGTGCGGATTGCCGACGGCGAGACCCAGATCGACCTGCAACCCTGCGGCGGAACCCATGTCCGCCGTACCGCCGAGGTCGGCCAGATCAAGATCGGCAAGATCGAGAGCAAGGGCCGCCAGAACCGGCGTGTGTCCCTCCAGCTGGCATAGGCCGATGCGCTGTGCTCCGGTCAATGCCTTTAGCCTGACCGGCCAGCCACCGGTAATTCCGCGTAATTGCCAGATAGCCTCTTGAAGGCTCCGCCAAACCCGAGGTATCAGCCCCAGACGGACAGTTGGCCGAGTGGTCGAAGGCGCACGCCTGGAAAGTGTGTAGGCGGGGAACCGTCTCGAGGGTTCGAATCCCTCACTGTCCGCCACTTGCCCTCGCGAAAGCGTTCTCCCGATCCGGCTCCGGCCGGATTTTTCCGTTGTATTCGGGGGTTATGCGGGAGGGGCTGAGCACTGGCGTCGGCGCCACGCGGCCCGGAAGTGGTCTCTCGGGGTCGATATTCTCCGGACCTCATGACTGCGCCAGTTTGGTGCATTCTTCACAAGACATTGAATTTAAAGAGGTTAATCTTCTGCCTGCTGAACACTTCGAATTCAGGGACATTCTTTGAGAAGGAACAGAAATCGAACGTTTGGTCGAATTGCGAAGTGGCCGGGCTGTCCCTTCGACCCTCGAGTGGGACTTGTGTGGTGATGCCCGATTATCGAGAAACCCCTGATCGATTTCCGTCCAAGCGGTGCTTCTCATATTCACGCCAGTGGGGCACATTCGCTGTCATCAGTGCCTTGAAGACTTTGCCATGGTTGGGAACCCGTAGATGCAGCAACTCGTGTGCGATTACGAAGTCCTGGAAGCACTTCTCCTGATCGGCCAGGTCCTCGGCAAGTGTGACGATACCGCCGGTTGAGCATAATCCCCACTTGCGCGTCATGCGCTGGATTCGGACAATGCGCGGCGTCGCCTTCAGACGCTCACACCAGTAGTCGACCCGGGCGCGGAGAGGGGCGCGTCGGTCTTCAGGACTCGGCATCGTGATCGCCGTAGAGGAGGATCGCCAGAACCAGATCTACAACCCGGCCGCGCTCCTCTTTGCAGAGCCCGAGAAGCGGGCGGTAGAGGGTGGCGCGCAGCTTCCGACGTTCGTCGTCATTGACCTTGGCGTTCGGGAAACGATGCATCTCGGTTTCCGCGTCGCGCGCCAGTTCCATGGGAGAAATGCCGGCGTTACGGAGAGGTTCGTCGTCCTTGAGGTTCCAGTAGACACCAAACGCTCGCGCGGAGAGCCCGCTATCCTTTGCGGCCTTGATCGCCTCCTCCTTTTCCTTTGCCAGCGCCGCCAGCATGTCCATGGCCGCGAGACCAGTGGTGTTTCGATTCTCAAGATCCTTCAGGATCCGCTCGGCCCGATCCTTCGCGCTCGTGCCGCGGCGATCAGAGCCTCCTTCGGCGCGTTGCCCTTGCCGGTGGCGTGGCGCTTGATGGTGCCGACCGGGACGCCTTGATAAGCAACCGAGTTCTGCTCGCACCACACTTCGAGAATTGCCAACCAGCCTCCGTAGAGATGGGAGGCGTCCGTCCCCGCATGCCGGCGAACCTGCTCGTAGATCAGCTGATCGAAGCCGCCGGAGAGCTGATGGACCTCGTCCAGCCACGCTCGGAAGCGCAGAAAGCGCATGCCGCCACCCTGCCACCGGTCCTGCTTGAATTCGACGACGCCGGTCGTGATTGCCCGATCACGCGTTAGAAGCGCCCATCCAGTCCGCGTACCAAGGTCCAAAGCCAAGATGCTCATCTTACGTGCTCCCAGCTGGACCACGCGAGGATCTTGAACACCGAACGCTTATGGAGACCGTAGCCCTCGGCGATCACCGGTCGGCTATGCCGCCGACTGGTCGGAGTATTTCGGGCACCAGCCGGGCGATGGCAGCGGCGATGTGTTCTTCCACCTCGACCCGCTCTGGGCCGATCCGGACATCGATTTCGTCGGCATCGACAATTACATGCCGCTCTCCGACTGGCGCGACGGGTTCGACCATGCCGATGTGCTCGAGGGTTGGCCCGCGATCCATGACCGCGCCTATCTGCAGGCCAACATCGCGGGCGGCGAGGGCTTCGACTGGTTCTACGGCTCGGAGGCCGACCGGTCGGCGCAGCTGCGGACGCCCATCAGTGACGGCAGCGCGGGCAAACCATGGGTGTTCCGCTACAAGGATCTGCGCGCCTGGTGGTCGGAGCCGCATTTCAACCGCCCAGGCGGGGTGGAAAGCGGCACGCCCACGGCATGGGTGCCGCTGTCGAAGCCCGTCTGGTTCACCGAACTCGGCTGCCCCGCCATCGACCGAGGAACCAACCAGCCGAACGTCTTCTTCGACCCGAAGTCCTCCGAGAGCTTCACGCCGTACTTCTCCCGCGGCTGGCGCGACGACGCGATCCAGCGCGCCTATATCGAGGCGACCTATCTCTGGTGGGGCGAGGCCGCGAACAACCCGACCTCCGCAGTCTATGGCGGCCGGATGGTGCATGTGCCGGAATGCGCTGCCTGGACCTGGGATGCGCGGCCCTATCCGTTCTTCCCCGCGCTCGAGGGGGTGTGGACGGACGGACCCAACTGGCGGCTGGGCCACTGGCTGACCGGTCGGCTCGGGGCGGTGTCGCTCGCGGCCCTCGTGCGGCATCTCTGCCTGCGCGCCGGGCTGCCGGCTCAGCGCATCGACGTAACCGGCCTCTGGGGCGCGGTGGAGGGCTATGCCATCGGCGCGCTGGAATCCCCGCGTGCCTCGATCACCACGCTGGCGCGGCATTTCGGCTTCGATGCGGTCGAGACCGGCGGGGTGATCCGCTTCGTCATGCGCGGGCGCGCCGCTGTCGCGGAACTGGGCCCCGACGACCTCGTCGCCGCCCCCGATCCCCGCGCCGAGGGGCTGGAGCTGACCCGCGCGCAGGAGACGGAACTGCCCCAGGCGCTGAAGTGGCAGCTGGCCCGCGCCGACGAGGATTATGACGCAGCCCAGGTCGAGGCGCAGCGCATCACTGTGTCCGCGAGCCGGGTCGCGTCCGAGGCCTTCCCCATGGCCGTGGCGCCCGAGGAAGCCGAGCGCCGCTGTCGCCGCGCGCTGATGGAAGCCTGGATCGGCCGCGAGACCGCCAGCTTCCGCCTGCCGCCCTCGCGCCTGGAGCTGGACCCCGCCGACGTGATCCGGCTTTCACACGACGGCCGCAGCCTCGACTTCCGGTTGCTGTCCACCGCTGATGCCGAGGCGCGCGGGATCGAGGCGATCCGCGAGGACCGCGCCGCCTACGACCTGCCGCCCGGCGATCCGCGACCCGCCACGCTCGCGCGCCCGCTGGTGCTGGCCGCCCCCGAGGTCGCCTTCCTCGACCTGCCGCAGCTGACCGAGGACCAGCCCGCGCACCGTCCCTTCATTGCCGCCCATGCACGCCCCTGGCCCGGCGAACTTGCCGTCTTCCGCAGCCCCGGCAGCGACGGGTTCGAACTCCTGACCACCGTGCCCACCCGCGCCCGCATGGGCGTGCTGGCCTTCGACCTCTGGCCCGGTCCGGTTTCCCGCTTCGATCTGGGCAATGCCCTGACGCTCGATCTCTTCACCGGCACGCTGGAGAGCGTCACCGATCTGAGCCTGTTCGGCGGGGCCAATGCGCTGGCCATCGAGGCCAGCCCCGGTGTCTGGGAGATCGTGCAGGCCGGAATGGTCGAGCTGATCGCACCGGGGCGCTACAGGCTCACCCGCTTGCTGCGCGGCCAGCGCGGGACGGAAGGTGCGTTGGGGAACCCGGCCCCGGCCGGGGCGCGGGTGGTGGTGCTCGACAGCACGCTCGCGCCGCTGCCGGTCGCGCTGGGGGATATCGGCCTGCCGTGGAACTGGCGCATCGGCCCGGCAACGCGGTCACCCTCGGACGAGACCTATGTCGCGCAAGCCTTCACGCCTGCGGGTCTCGGCCTGCGCCCCTTCGCGCCGGTCCATGTCGAACAGCCCTGGCGGCGGGCGCGCACTCCTAGCGATCTGACGATCCGCTGGACCCGCCGCTCCCGCGCGCTCGAGGCCGATGCCTGGGAACAGGTCGAGGTTCCGCTCGGGGAGGAGGTCGAAGGCTACGAGGTCGAGATCCGTGACGGGGCGACGGTGAAGCGGTTGCTGACGAGCAGCACGACCTCCGTTCTCTACACCGCTGCCCAGCAGACCAGCGACTGGGGCGCGCCGCTCGGTCCCGGCGACACGCTCGTCATCCGCATCTTCCAGCTCTCCGCCCGCCTCGGGCGGGGCGCGCCTGCCGCCGTCACGCTGCAATTCTGATCCCCGACATCGGGAACGCCACAGGATCAACCATGTCCGACACCACCACCCATCTCGGCCTGCCGTATCTCATGGCCGCGCAGGCGCAGAAGCATGTCACCCACAACGAGGCGCTGCGGCTCCTCGATGCCATGGTGCAGCTGGCCGTGCTGGATCGCACGCGCGCAGCACCCCCCGCCAGCCCCGCCGACGGCGACCGCCACCTCGTGGCCTCGGGCGCGACCGGGCTCTGGGCGGGCTGGGATCTGAACGTGGCCTTCTGGGTCGACGGCGTCTGGCTCCGGCTGGCTCCGCGCCCTGGCTGGCTGGTCTGGGTCGCGGACGAGGGCGCTTTCCTCGTCTGGTCCGGCAGCAGCTGGGCCAGCGTCGGCGAGCCGCGCGACGTGTCTGATGCCGTATTCAGCCTCGTCAACGACGCCGATCCGACGAGGAAGGCGGTCTTCTCGCTGGCTGGGATCTCGACCGGACAGACGCGGACCTACACGCTGCCGAACACCTCCTCGGAACTGGCGATCCTCGCGGGCACCCAGACTTTCTCGGGCAACAAGACCTTCTCCGGCACGCTGACCGCCTCCGGGGGAACCGCGAGCATCGGCACCTCGACCGGCACGGCGACCTACGGACTGGGAACCGGCGCCACGACCAACGGCACCACCAAGACCGTGAACCTCGGCACAGGCGGCGCATCCGGGTCGAACACCGTGGTCAACATCGGCTCGGCGACATCCGGCGCCGGTGGGACGACCGTGATCAACACGCCCACCGTGACTTTCGCCAACAGCGTCACGCAGGTCGGCATGCCCCAGGCGAACCTGACGGCCCAGCAGCTCGGCCTCGGCTGGGCCACCGCCGACAGCTTCAACCGCTTCTCGATCAACATGCCGGCGATGCTGTTCAACCACGCGGGCAATGGCATCGAGGCGACCTTCAACAAGAACGCGCCGGCCGACGACGCGGCCTTCGCTTTCAAGACCGGGTTTTCGGCCCGCGCCCTGATCGGCCTCCTCGGCAACGACGACTTCGGCTTCAAGGTCAGCCCGGATGGGTCCACCTACTATGACGCCATCCTCATCGACCGTGCCAGCGGCCGGGTGGAGCTGCCCGAGCCGATGGTCCTGCCCAGCCGCGCCACACCGCCCGATCCGCCGCCTGCGGGCCGCATCCATCTCTACGCCCGCGACCGGGCGGGGTCGGCCTGGCTCGAGGTCATGCGGCCCTCGGGGCGACTCTTCCCGCTCCAGCCGCATTTCGGGGTGAACCGGATCGCCTACTGGGCGCCGTCCTCGGGCACCACGATCAACGCGATCGGCATGCCGCGCTCGGGCGTCGGCACCGCCTCCACGCCCGGGCTCGCCACCACCAACCTCTCCACCTCCATGCGCCGCTGGCGGATGACCAGCGCCGCCACCGTGGACGCCGCAGCCGAGGAACGCTCCGCCGGCTGGGTCTGCTGGCGCGGCAATGCCGAGGGCCTGGGCGGCTTCACCTATGTGAACCGGCTCTCGCTGACGACCCTGCAGCCTACCGGCATGGGGTTCTTCGGGCTGATGGGGTCGACCTCGGCACTGGCCACGACGCTCGCGCTCTCTGCCGTCGTCAACGCCATCGGCATCGGCTTCCAGCGCGGCACTCACGCCAACTGGCAGATCGTCCACAACTCGGGCTCCGGCACGCCCACGCTCATCAATCTCGGCGCGAGCTTCCCCGTCGACTCCGCGACCAAAGTCCTGAAACTCTTCCTCTACGCCGCCCCCAATGCCGCCTCGGTCTGGGTCCGCGTCGTCGAGGAAGTCTCCGGCGCCATCGCCGAGGTCGAGATCACCGCGAACCTCCCCGCCGCCACCCAGCTCCTGAGTCCCCGCAACTACATGAACACCGGCAGCACAGCGGCTGCGGTCGCCTACGACTGCTCAGGCGTCTACGTCGAGACCGACTATTGAGAGCACCGCAGCGGCGGGTGCGCTGCAATAGGCACATAGCTGGATCCGGTCTCGGGCCCAAATGCCCAGAAGGCGCCAACCCCGGCAAAGTCAAATCCGCTTTGGGATGCAAGCGTCGGGCCGTCCCGCCTATTGAGGGAGGACGCGCGATGCTGTCATTCCGCCGTCTGTTCCGGAGCGCCCTTGTCACCTCGCAGCGCATCGCGCAGACGCCGCGCGGCTTCTTCGGCCGCGTCGGCATAGGGCGACAGAACGATCGCGGCTCCAAGGTTGCGATAACGCTCTGCCAGCGGCTCCTCCTCGGCCGTCACGGCGATGAGACCCGAGTGGCCGAGGTCGCGCAGGGCACGGATGACGGTGGCGTGCGGATCGGCGTCGGTCAGCGGCGCCGCAACCGCCGGTGTGGCCGAGATCGCGGCCCGAATTCCGGCCAGAGGCAGATGCGCCAGCATCTCGGGGTCGGAGGCGTCGCCCAGAACCGCGTCGAACCCGCGGTCGCGGGCCATGCGCACGGTTTCAGGATTGAAGTCCACCCCGAGAGGACGGAAGCCATCCTCTGCAAGCGCCTGGGCGATCCGAAAACCGTAACGTCCGAGCCCGAGCACCAGCACATCATGGGGCCGGGTATCCGAACCGGGCGTGTCATCCTCCTTCTCGCGCATAGGGTTGCGTCGCTCGAAGATGCCGAGATAGGGCCCCAGCCTTTCGTAGAGCCTGTGCGACCAGGTGATCATGTAGACCGACAGCGTGATCGTGATCAGACCGACCACGGTGACAAGGCCGATCGACTCTGGCTGGACTGGCCCATCGACACACCCGTGGCCATGAAGATCAGGGAGAATTCCGAGATCTGCGCCACGGTGAGCCCGGCCAGAAAGCCGGTCCGCTTGCGGTAGCCCATCCAACCCATGATCGCCAGCACGATCAGCGGATTGCCGATCAGCACGAAAAGCGAGAACAGGATCGCCCCGGCGACATGCATGCCCAGAAGCGACAGGTCCAGCGTGGCCCCGAGGGCGATGAAGAAGAACAGGAGCAGGAAGTCCGGCAAGGGCGCGAGCCGGGCGGCGATGGTCTCGCGGTAGGGCGTCGAGGCGAGCGCGACGCCTGCCATCAGACCGCCGACTTCCTTGCCAAGGCCGACGTGGTCGCCAAAGGCGGCGAACATGGCGGCCAGCGCGATGGCGAAGATCACCGGAAGCTCGGGCGTACGGGCCAGCCGTTCGGTCAGCGGATTGGCGACGTAGCGCACGAACACGACCACCGCGGCGACCAGCGCCAGCCCCGAGGCCAGAACGGTGGCCACCGACCCACCGCCATGCCCATCCTCGGCCGCGCCGATCCCGATCGCCGACAGCACGATCATCGCCAGCACCACCACGAGGTCCTGGACGATCAGGAACCCCAGCGCGATCTAGCCATGCAGCGCGTCGATCTCGCGCTTGTCGGACAGTAACTTGACGATGATGATGGTCGAGGAAAACGTCAGCGCGACCGCGACATAGAGGCTGGTGATGTGACCCAGCCCAAGGGCGAGGCCGATCAGATAGCCGAAGAAGGCGGTGAAGAGGACCTGCCCAAGCCCGGTGAGAACCGAGACGACACCCAGCGACCGGATCAGCTTGACGTCCAGCTTGATGCCGACAAGGAACAGCAGCACTGCTATGCCAAGCTCGGACAGAAGCTCGATCTGCGCGTCCGACCGCACGAAATCCAGGGCCAACGGCCCCGCGACCAGGCCCACGGCGATGAAGCTGACGATCAGCGGCTGGCGTGCCAGCGTGCCGATCAGCCCGATCCCTGCGGCCATGACCGGAAGCAGGGCTACTTCGGCAAAAGGGGCGAGACTCGGCATCACGACGTCCGGCCCGCATCCCGATCCTGCGATTCGGCGTTGGTCGGTCCGGGCACTGTCCGATGCTGGTCCTGCGGCATGGTCTTTTGCGTCTTGTGCGGTTTGGTGAAGGATAGCGAAGCATAGCCGGTTTCGAATGACTTGTGTCAATCGACGCCGCGATCCCGACAACGCCGGGAGTTTCCGCGCCTGCCGGTCCTATCCGGCCGATGTGCCCACCAGGTGGCCGTCACCGATGTCCCGCAGGATGACCCGCGCCGGCTCATGGCCGGGGCGATGCACGGGGCTGGGGACTTCGGAAGCGTCGCGCGGACGGGACAGGCGTTTCAGCCTTGGGTCGGGTATCGGAACCGCTTCGATCAGGCGGCGGGTATAGGGGTGCTGGGGATTGCCGAAGATCTGCGCGCGGGTTCCCATCTCGACGATCTGTCCCAGAAACATCACCGCGACCCGGTCCGAGATGTTGTCGACGACCGCCATGTCATGGCTGATGAACAGATAGGACATGCCGAGTTCGGACTGGAGCGCCCGAAGCAGGTCAAGCACCCGCGCCTGGACCGAGACATCCAGCGCCGAGACGCTTTCGTCGGCGATGATGAGGTCGGGCTGCAGGGCCAACGCGCGCGCGATGCAAATGCGCTGGCGCTGGCCGCCGGAAAATTCATGAGGATAGCGGTCAAGATGGCTGGCTTCCAACCCCACGCGGGCCATCAGGTCGGCGGCGCGGGCGCGCTGGCTGGCGGCATCGCCGATGTCGTGGATCACCAGCGGCTCGGCAATCAGCTCGCCCACCTTCATCCGCGGGTTCAACGCCGCCATCGGGTCCTGGAACACCATCTGCACGCGGCGGCGCATCGCCTTCAGGCCCGCGGGGTCCAGCCCTTGCATCGCCTGCCCGCCGATCTCGATCTGGCCCTGGTGCGGGGCCAGGCCGACGAGGGCCTTAGCGATGGTGGACTTGCCGCAGCCGGATTCGCCCACCAGCGCGAAGGTCTCGCCCTTGCGGATGTCGAAGCTGACATGTTCGACAGCGTGGACGTTGTGGGTGATCCTGCCAAGCAGACCGCCGCGCAGCGGGTAGCGGACCACGACGTCGGACAGTCGGGCAATCGGCTCGCCGGTAACAGGCGCGCGCGCAGAGCCCCGGCCCAGACGCGGGACAGCCGCGAGAAGGGCCTGGGTATAGGCCGCTTGCGGGCGACCGAAGATGTCTTCGGTCGACGCGGTTTCCACCTGGCGGCCCTGCTGCATGACGATGACGCGGTTGGCCATTTCGGCGACCACGCCCATGTCATGCGTGATGAGGATGATTGCGGTGCCCAGCCGCGCCTGCAAATCCCGCAGAAGGTCCAGAACCTCGCGCTGCACGGTCACATCCAGTGCCGTGGTGGGTTCGTCGGCGATCAGCACTTCGGGACGCAGCGCCAGCGCCATCGCGATCATCACCCGCTGGCGCATGCCGCCGGACAGTTCGTGCGGATACTGGCCCATCCGCCGTTCGGGTTCCGACAGGCGGACGGCGCGAAGGGCTTCGATGGCGCGACGGCGGGCTTCGGTCCGGCCGACGGGCGCGTGCGCGCGGATTGCTTCCGAGAGTTGCGCGCCAACGGTCATGACCGGGTTGAGAGAGGTCATCGGCTCCTGGAAGATCATAGCGATCCGGTCGCCCCGGACCTGACGCAGGGCGGGTTCGGAGAGCGCGGTCAGGTCCTGCTGCCCGAACCGGATGCTGCCCCCGGTCACGCGGACGGCGGGTTGCGGCAGCAGGCCCATGATGGCAAGCGACGTGATCGACTTGCCCGAGCCGCTTTCCCCGGCGATGGCCAGGGTCTCGCCCTTGCGCAAATCGAAAGACAGGTCCTGAACCAGGGGTTTCAGCCCCTGTTCCGTCCGGGCCGAGACGCACAGCCCCTCGACCCGAAGGACGGTCTCCGGGGCGGGGGCCGCCCCGGACGCTGGCAAGGCTTCCGCAAGGGTCATTCGAAGACGACCCGGGGGAAGTAGAAGCTGACGACCCAGTTCGGCATGTCCACGATTTCCGAAATCCGCAGGTCGCCGCAGACCGAGCAGAGCATGTAGGCGTCCACCGCCGAGATGCCCTGCTGCCTCGTGAGAAGGTCGATCATCCCCGACACCGCGTCCCGGGCCGCTGTCATCAGGTCCGGCCCGATGCCCGTCGTCGCCTCATAGCCCTTGGCGTCCAGGTGCCGCGTCACCGGCCCGGGAGTGGTGAAGCGCGGGGTTTTCAGCGGCTGGTCCTTCACCAGGTCCAGCGTGAGGACCACGTTCATCGGGCTTTCGATCGCCGTCCCGCAGACCTCGCCATCGCCCTGCGCGGCATGGGTGTCGCCGACGCTGAAGAGCGCGCCCTCCACCTCGACCGGCAGATACAGCGTGACGCCCGCCGTCAGGTCGCGGATGTCGAGGTTGCCGCCGACTCGCCGGGGCGGGACGACGGAGTGGAGGCCGGGTTCAGCGAGAGCATTGCCGATGGTGCCGCAGAAGGGCTTCAAGGGCACGCGGGCGGACTTGCCCCACATCGCCGGTTCCATGCTGACCGGGTCGTAGGACCACAGGCACAGCGCAGGGTCGGTGAACTGGTCGGCCAGAAGGCCGAAGCCCGGAATGTTCGCCGTCCAGCCGAAGCCCTTGCCGTCGAACACCTTTGGGGCGAAACCCTTCAGCGTCACCTTCAGCACGTCGCCTGGTTTCGCCCCGTCCACCCAGATCGGCCCCGACACCGGGTTGATCTTGCCGAAGTCGAGGTCGATGACGCTTTGCAGGGTGGACGACGGGCCAAGCTGGCCCGCCGAGGAATCATGACAGTGGAACTCGATGGTCGACCCCGGCGCGACGCGCAGCGCGGGCGGGAGCGAGTTGTCCCAGCCGAAATGATGCTGCGCGCCGTGGATCGTGTAGTCGCAGGCCTTGCACATTTACTCTTTGACCCAGACGTAGTCGTAGTTGACCGGGATCGAGACCGGATCGACGTAAAGCGCATCCTCGCCGCCCATGCGTTCCGACTTTATCGTGTAGCGCTCCTCGTTGAAGACCGGGACCCAGGGGGCCTGTTCCATCACGCCCATGTAGACGTCGGACCAGAGCTTCAGCCGCTCCTCGGCCTTGGCCGGGTCAGCCATGCTGTCGGCCTCGGCGGCCTTGGCATCCAGCACCGGGTCGCAGAACTTGGACCAGTTCCAGCCGCCGTCGACCGCGCCGGCGCAGCCGAGGATCGGGCCGTAGAAGTTCGACGGATCGGGGAAGTCGGCGATCCATGCCATGCCGCCCGACCAGATCATCGGCGCGGTGCCAGCACCCCCGGCCTCGATCACGTTGGCCTGGGCGAGGTTCTGGATGTTCGCCTTGATCCCGATGGCCGCGAGGTCCTGCTGGATCGCTTGCGCGATGCGCGGGTTCGGGTCGGTGTTCATCACGTAAAGCTCGGTCTCGAAGCCGTCGGCCAGCCCCGCCTCGGCCAAGAGCGCCTTGGCGCCCTCGGGGTCGTAGGGATAGCCCGCATAGCCTTCGGTATAGCCCGGCATCGAGGGCGGCAGCGGCTGGGTTGCCGGAACCGCGCGGCCGTTGATGATCTGGACAATCCGGTCCTTGTTGATCGCCATGTTCACCGCCTTGCGGACCTCGAGCTTGTCGAAGGGCGGGATCGTGACGTTCAGCGTGATGTAGCCGGTGTGCAGCTGGCCGCCGACCACGACACGCGCGGCCTGGGCCGGGTCGCCCATCACCTCGGTGAACTTGGCGGGCGGGATGCCGTCGCCGGGGACGTCAACCTCGCCGTTCTGCAGGCGCAGAAGGGCGACGACCGGCTCTTGCCCGACCTCGAACACGACCGAATCGAGGAACGGCACGCCCGGACGCCAGTAGTCGGCGTTCTTCTCGAACACCAGCCGCTGACCCAGCGTCCATTCCGCCAGCTTGAAGGCCCCGGTTCCGACCGGCTTCTTGCCGAAATCGGCCCCGGCCTCGTCCACCGCCTCTTTCGGCACAACACTGGCGAAGTTCAGCGCCATGACATGCAGGAAGGTCGCGTCGGGGCGGGACAGGGTGATCTTCACGGTCAGCGGGTCCACGACCTCGACCCCCGACAGCCCGCCCGGCCCGGCGTTCTCGAACCCGGCGATGGCGCTGAAGAAGCCCGCGCCCGGCGACTGCGTCTCGGGGTTGGTCACGCGGTCCAGCGAGTATTTCACGTCCTCGGCCGTCATCTCGCGCCCGTTGTGGAACTTGACCCCGGCGCGCAAGCGGAAGGTGTAGGTCAACCCGTCCTCGGAAATCTCGTAGCTTTCCGCAAGGCCCGGGCGCAGCGTCGTGGTGCCCGGGACATAATCCATCAGCCCGTCGAACAGCGACTTGATCATCGACCAGTTCTGCCAGTCGTAGCCGATGGCCGGGTCCAGCGTCGCCACGTCATCCTTGTAGGTGACGGTGATCGACCCGCCGGGTTTCGCGGCGGGGTCGGGCGTGTAGTCCTGTGCCAAGGCAGGCAGGGCCAGCGCCAGCATGACGGCGGTAGAGGCGAGCAGTCTTTTCATTCTTTCTCTCCTGTTGGGTTAGCGAAGACGGATCCGGGGGTCGATGAGGGGGGCGATGAGGTCGGCCAGCAGATTGCCCAGCACGATGGCAAAGGCCGAGACCAGCGTGACGCCCATGATGATCGGGATGTCCACGCGCTGGATGGCCTGCCAGGCCAGTTGCCCGATGCCGGGCCAGCCGAAGACGGATTCCACCACGACGATCCCGCCCATGAAGATGCCGATGTCGATGCCGATCATCGCGATGACGGGCAGGATGGCGTTGGGCAGCGCGTGGCGCAGCACGATCCGCGCGCGGGTCAGGCCCTTGGCGCGGGCGGTGCGGATATAGTCGGCGCGCAAGACGTCGATCATCGAGGACCGCATCATGCGGGAATACCAGCCGGAGCCGAGAATGCCCAAGGTGACGGCCGGCAGCACCAGATGCGCAAAGGTTCCGTAGCCGCCGATCGGGAACCAGCCCAGCTTCACCGCGAAGACGTAAAGGAGAAGCAGGCTGACCACGAATTGCGGGGCCGAGACGGTGACGAAGGAGGTCACCATCAGCGTCTGATCGAGGGCCCTTCCGCGCCACAGCGCGGCGACGATGCCCATGGTCAGGCCGAGGAGCAGCTCGCAGACGATAGCCCCCAGCATCAGCAGCAGCGTGGCCGGCAGGCGCGACAGGATCAGGTCTGCGACCTCGGTCTTCTGGAGGTAGCTGCGCCCCATGTCGCCTTGCAGCAGCGCGCCCAGGTAGCGGCCGTATTGCACGATGAACGGCTTATCGAGGCCAAGCTGCTGGCGGATGTTCTCCACCGTCTCGGCGGTGGCGGAGCGTCCGGCGATCTGGCGCACCGGGTCGGCGGGCAGGACGAAGAGCAGGAAGAAGGTGATGAAGCTGACGCCAAGGAGGATCAGCGCGGACTGGATCAGGCGGCGGATCAGATAGGCGGCCATCAGTCGCGCCCCCTTTGTGTCGGGTCCAGCACGTCGCGCAACGCGTCGCCGACCAGGTTGAAGGCCAGTGCCAGAAGGATGATCGCAGCGCCGGGGATGAAGACCAGCCAGGGCGCGGCCTGGAAGTAGGTCTGGTTCTCGAAGATGATGTTGCCCCAGCTTGGGGTGGGCGGCTGGACCCCGATGCCAAGGAACGAGAGCGTCGCCTCCAGAAGGACCGTGGTGGAAATCCCCAGCGTGCCCCAGACGATGATCGTGGGCAGAAGGTGCGGCAGGATGTGGCGGAAAAGGATGCGGGGGGTGCTTGCGCCCAGCGTGCGTTCCGCCGCGATGAAGTCGCGCGTGGCCAGAGACGAGGTCTCGGTATAGATCACCCGCGCCGTCTGCACCCAGTTCACCAGCGCGATGACCATGGCGACGATCCAGAGCGAGGGCCGGAAGATCGCGGCGAGGCAGATCGCCAGCAGAAGCGCCGGGAAGGCCATCATCAGATCGGTGAAGCGCATTAGGACGCCGCCGATCCAGCCCCGGAAGAAGCCGGCGGTGATGCCGACCAGCGTGCCGATCACCAGCGCAAGGCCATTCGCCACGACCCCGATGACCAGCGAGGTCTGCGCGCCATAGAGGAGCCGGCTGAGAAGGTCGCGGCCCAGAAGGTCGGTCCCCATCAGGAATTTCCCGTCCGGCGGCATCGGCGCGCCTTCCAGCGTCAGCCCGTCGAACATCTGGTCGTTCGGGTCGAAAGGTGCGATCCAGGGGGCAAAGACCGCGCCGGCCACCACCAGGACAATGATCGCCAGCCCGAACAGCGCCAGCTTCCGCCGCAGAAGCCGGGCCAGCGCGCCCTGTGGAGGGACGTCAACGACGCTCGGATCGGTCATCCGCGCCCCCTTGTGCTGCAACGATCCGCGCCGCCGCATTCTCGAAGCTGATCCGCCAGGCCATCGCCATCTGGCGCAGTTGCGCATAAGCCTCGGCGTCGGACTTGCCCCGCGCGGCCAGGAGTGTCACGGCGCGGACCACGGTCTGTCGCTCCTGCAGCCGCCGCCGCAGGTCGGCGATTTCGGCCGACAGCGCCTTTTGCGCGTCAAAGGCGTCCCGCGCGATCAGCAGTGCCGAATAGGCCCCGCCGTCGCCCACGGGCTTCAGAAGCTGGGCATGAGATCCGACCTTCAGCGACCATTCGATCCGGCCCGGAGCCTCGGAGCCGATCAGCGCGATCATCGGGATTGGTGGCTGGCCCGGCTCCCACGGGAACATTCCGTCATGGCCCATGTCGGCGTCGAAGAAGATGTAGTCGGCGGCCAGCGCCTCGGGCCCCAGTTCGGGCCAGGTCTGCACCACTTGCAGGCCGATGGCCGTCAGCTGGCGGCTGAGCGCCTGCACGGTCGGATGCGGTCGATGCAGGATGATCGCCTGCGCCCCGCCGAGGTTCGGAATGCGGATCGCCCGGCGCTTCATGACACCACCCGCAGGCTTGGGGTCGGGATCGACCGGCTGCGGGTAAGGTAGGGGTCGCCCGCCACCGCCTCCCACCGCTTCAGCGTCCTGAAGGCCCCGCCTTCAACCCGGGCGATGACCACCGGAAGGACGGTGTGATGTGTCTCCGGGTCCACGATCCCGCCCCGACCGGCCAGAAGCTGCGACAACGGCCAGGTCTCGGAACCCTCGCGCCCCGCCAGAAGCCGCGCCAGTTCCATCACCGCCGAAAACGCCGCCGCTTCGTGCGACGACCCGAAATTGCCCGCCCCGGGCGCGCCGCGAAAATACGGTCCCGCCGCCACCAGCCCCTCGGCGGCCTGACCGAGCGCAGGCAGTTCGCATTCGGTGACGTTGCAGGACAGGACAGGGCAGCGGTCGGGCCGGAACGCCGCGTCCTCCAGCCCCATGGCGCGATAGGCAGCCATGAATTCATAGGACGACGGCCCGATGAGCGAATTCAGGATGAAGTCCGGCCGGGCAAAACGGACCTCTTCGATCATCCGGCCCACGTCGCGCGACCCGATGGGCAGGTAGCGTTCACCCATAACCTCGCCGCCCGCCGCCATGATCCTCTCGCGGGCCAGTCGGTTCATCTCCCAGCCCCAGATATAGTTCGAGCCGGTCAGATAGGTCCGGCGCCCGTGCGCGGGCATCACCCAGTCGAGAAGCGGCAGAAGGTGCTGGTTCGGACAGGCATGGGTGTAGACCACATGGTCCGACGCCTCGAAGCCCTCATAGGGCACGGCATACCACAGCGTGCCACCGTATTTCTCGACCGTCGGGATGACCTCCTTCCGGCTCCATGAGGTGACGCAACCCACCATGTGCCGGGCCCCGGCATCGCGCAGGATTTCCTCGCAAAGCGGCGCATAGGCGTCGATGTTGCCGCCGGGATCGCGCTCGACCGGAACAAAGCTCAGGTCCAGCGCCGGGTCGCCGTTGACCTGCGCAATCGCCGCCAGCGCGCCCGAACGGCAGGCCTCGGAGATCAGCGAATAGCTGCCCGAGCGCGACAGAAGGATCCCTAGCTTGATCTGCCGTCTCAATCCCATACCCCAAACCTCAAAAGGCCTTGTCGCAGACGTCTATTCGTCTGCGTGCAAGGCCCGAGTGCCACATCACTGATCGTCGATTTATCTCTCGACGATATGAGTGGCCCGACGCGGGTCAAGGCCTCTTGTCGATTTTCTTCCGCAAAGGCCTGGGTCCCCTGGCCGAATGGTCAATCTTCGGGCATCCGGGGGTGCCGGACCGCGGTCATCTGGTCAACGGCCTGACACCTCGTCAGCCGTGCCGGAGCCTGACTCCGCCATCGCCGCGTACAGGGTGTCACAAACAGACGGACATCCGTCTGCGGCAACGGAAAGTGGAGACCTTGCCCGGGCATCTACCGGACCATTGCGGACAATGCCGGTCCTCGGCCCCCCTCGGCACAGGCAAGGCGCTGAAGGGCGGCTTTCGTCATGGCGATCCGTCCCTGCAGGGTCGAAGCCCACGGCCGAGACATCTTCCGGGACGCGCAGGCCCAGTTAAGAAATCAGGACGACCATCACGGCCCAGGTGACCTGACCCCTTGTTTCTCCTCCAGGGCGTGCTGGAATCCCGACCATCAGGAAGGGACCGGAATGAAGCGCAGCAGGTTCACCGCTGTCGCCGACACCTCGCTTTCGGGCAAGCGCGTGGTCCGCGAGCTCCGAGGCGCTGATCGCCAGGCGCGGAAATCCCGGCGTCATCGTCAGCGACAACGGGACCGAGTTCACGTCGTCGGCCGTGCTCAAATTCACCCAGGAGCACAAGGTGGACTGGCGTTACATCGCCTCCGGCAAGCCGACCCAGAACGCGTTCGCCGAGAGCTTCCAGGGCCGGCTGCGCGACGAATGCCTTCTGTGGTCGGGACTTCGGCGTCAAGCGCTGCGTCGATCCCCGGTCCCTTGAGGGGTCATGCTTCTGCCCGCGGTCGGCCCTGGCGGGGCGCGCCGCATGATGGAGGTCGAAGGTGAGGCGGACCAAGCTAAACGGCGGGCTTGCGGTTGCGCGCGGGAGCAGCCCAGACATTCGTGCGGCCTTCGCCTCATCCCCGTACCTGCCGGGACCTCGGATCGATCGGCGCGACGTCTCGCCCGACCGGAAGTTCAGCGTCCTCCCGCCATCATGCCTCTGCGGTCCAGCGGAACTGCGTCTCGTCGCGCCACATCCGGTGCATGACGACGGCCAGCTTCCGGGCGACGGCGACGCGCGCCTTCTTCAGCGAGCTGCGCTTCGCGATCTTCACGCCCCAGGTCTTCAGCGCAGTCCATTGCGTCGAGCGCGTCAGCATGACGTGCGCGGCGGTGTAGAGCGCGCTGCGCGTGAAGGCGTCGCCGGAGCGGGTGATCCGCCCGCGCTGATCAGTCTCGCCGGATTGGTGTTGTCGCGGCGCGAGGCCGAGATGGGCGCCGACGTCGGCGGAGCGGCGGAACCGATCCGGCCGGTCGATGGTGGTCTTGAACGCCTGCGCCGTCACCGGGCCGACGCCGGGAATGGTCATGAACCGCCGACACAACTCGTCGTTCTGGGTCACCCGCAAAAGCTCGGCCTGAAGCGCCGCGAGCTCCTTGCGAATGGCGGCGCGGGCGCGCAGCAGCGCCTCCAGCGGCCCAGCCTCAAGGCCGATGCGCTCGAACACGCCGTCGAGCTTCGCCAGCGCGGCCACGATCGTGACCGAATCGGAGATAGCCTTCGTCTCGAGGCGAATGACCCCATCCTCGTCGACCGCGCAGACGCTGGTCGTCTCGAGGGACACATCCAATCCGACATAGAGCTTGGGCATGACGGTTCTCCAGCAGCAGGACATCATGCCGGAAGTTGAGCACCGACGGCCGCCGAGCCGAAGTCCCGACTACGCCATCTCAACGAACACATGTTCCTCTCGATGAACCACGCCCGCGCCGTGATCGGCGGCTGGGTCCACGACTGCAACACCGCCCGCCCGCACTCCTCGCTGGGCTACCTTACCCCCGCAGCCTTCGCCGCCACGTCGCACCCGCAACGGGCATCGACGCTGCGCCACCTGAAAAGCTCCGCGCCGATGCCCGTTGCTCACGGCCCCGGCGCGCGCAATTCTCAACTCGCGGTTCCAGTCGCCGCTGGATGAGCGACAGGGGTCAGGTCAACGGCAATTCTGTGGCGCTAATCTACCGAGGGCTTAACGCGCTTCAAGAGATGGGGTGGATGCCGCTCTCCCCTGACGGCATTGCGATGTGCCAAACTCGTGGTGTCGAAGCACAAGCTGTAGG